>NZ_CABVHY010000036.1 GCF_902497875.1 Pseudomonas fluorescens | reverse complement strand
TGCCAACCAGACCCTCAGGTGTCAGGAGATCGATGGTGGTGCCGTCGCGCCGCGTCCCCGGGCAGCCGCTCAACCCGCCGCGCCGGCCGCCGCCCGCCAATCGGTCACCGAGCCGCGCCCCTCCGGTTTCGCGCCTGCAGCGAGCCGTCCCACTCCGACCTTCGCTGAATTGCCGGGACGGGTCTGCGAGAACCTCTGGCTGGGGTACCAGCAACGAGCCGAGTCCGTCGTGGCACCGGGCGGCAGGCTGATCGCCGACCCCAAGGCGCGCAACCGTGCCATCAATGCCGCCTACGCCCAGTTATGGCTGCACGATCAGCGCTTCCAGTGGGCGGGCCTCGCGGCTTTCGCCTCCAAGCAGGTCGGTTGCGGCCTGCTGCACGCCGCCGATTCGATCGAGAAGATTCAGGCTGAATATGAGGCGGGTCAGGTTCTGAAGAATAGCGCCAGGAAAGGATTCTTTGGCTTGCTCAGCCGCAGTGAGCGTGACAGGCAGGCGAAGCTACGGGACTTTGAGCAAACGCAACGCGACTACGAGCAAGCCCTCCGTAACAATCCGGTGCCGAGCATCGACTTCGGGCGCGATGACGAATCACTGTCGTATGTGCAGCAGCTGTACCAGCACGTGTACGAAATGCTGGCCATGGGCAATACCACGCTGTTTCTGGATATATTTCCGCTGCATGTTTTTTACCAAGAACGTGGGTTGGATGCGCTGGAAACCTGTCTGCCTTCACGTAGCAACATTTATGGACATAACCAGCACCCGGTACTGTGGCCGGTCGCGCAGGAAGTGCTGGAGTTCGGTACTGACCACAAGGAAATCCTGCAAGCCTTTGAGGCCATTGAGGCTGGCAATATTGCCGAAAGCGTTGAGCATCTGGCTTGGCACGAACAGCAGAATATCCTGCAACCGGCGATGTACAGCGACACGAAACTGGTAACTCTGCTACGCAGCAACCATGTCTCCTACGTCACCGGCTTCCCGTCCGGCGCCGCTCAAGCCATCGAGCTGACACTGGCCAGCCAGTGCCACCGCGTCGATGATGGACGCACCATTGGCTTCGGCAACAACCTCATGGCCAACCTGGCCGATCTCCAACAGCGGATGCCCTTCGTGCTCAATGCAGCGGCGCGATTTGATGAGCTGCTGCGTGACGGCAATCGCCACCGGATCGAACAGGCGATTCTGGATATCGCCGCAGGCCGGGGGGTGCGATGAGTGGGCTTGCGCATCTCGGCTGGCGACGTGGCGGGATCGGTCTGGCCGTTGTCGCACTCCTGGTGTTGGCGGCGGTGCGCTTTGGCGCCAGTGAACCGGAAATCGCGCTGGTGATTGGCGAGCCATGGGAAGCCATGCGCCAGCGCTCTAGCGCCACCATTGATCCAGCCATTGCGGGACATTTTTGGGGGAGATTACCGAGGTCGGATGCTCGCCTTCGTTTTATAGACCCCAAATACGGGTTCGTGACCCCACAGGCTCGCTTTTTCACGGTCAGTTTCGATAGTGATGAGTTTGTCAGAAGTGTCCGAATGTCCCCGCAGATTGAGCCGCTATTGCTCGACGATACGCTCAAGCTCGTGCTGGATTTGCAGGAGCAATGGCGCATAGGCGGCTGGACGCCAACCCGGGCGGACTTTCCATCGTTCGCCGACACCCCCCAATGGCGTGCCCGATTGCAAGACGAGAACAAAGGCGGTGTTGCTTACTGGAAAGCAGATGACAAGTATCAAGTGATGCTAATAGTCGGGCGCTTCGAGGATGACAAGCGCCCCGACGAGGAGCGCTACCTCATCACGCTGGCACTTGCCAGCCCATGGGGTGGGTCTTGACCCGCGTTGATGATGGACGCACCGTTGGCTTCGGCAATAACCTCATGGCCGATCTGTCCGATCTCCATCAGCGGATGCCCTTCGTGCTCAATGCAGCGGCGCGGTTTGATGAGCTGCTGCGTGACGGCAATCGCCACCGGATCGAACAGGCGATTCTGGATATCGCCGCAGGCCGGGGGGTGCGATGAGTGGGCTTGCGCATCTCGGCTGGCGACGTGGCGGGATCGGTCTGGCCGTTGTCGCACTCCTGGTGTTGGCGGCGGTGCGCTTTGGCGCCAGTGAACCGGAAATCGCGCTGGTGATTGGCGAGCCATGGGAAGCCATGCGCCAGCGCTCTAGCGCCACCATTGATCCAGCCATTGCGGGACATTTTTGGGGGAGATTACCGAGGTCGGATGCTCGCCTTCGTTTTATAGACCCCAAATACGGGTTCGTGACCCCACAGGCTCGCTTTTTCACGGTCAGTTTCGATAGTGATGAGTTTGTCAGAAGTGTCCGAATGTCCCCGCAGATTGAGCCGCTATTGCTCGACGATACGCTCAAGCTCGTGCTGGATTTGCAGGAGCAATGGCGCATAGGCGGCTGGACGCCAACCCGGGCGGACTTTCCATCGTTCGCCGACACCCCCCAATGGCGTGCCCGATTGCGGGACGTGAACAAAGGCGGCAAAACTTACTGGCAAGCGGGTAACCAGTATCAAGTGATGCTGGTGGTTAATCGTTTCAGGGACGACAGGCGTCCCACAGAAGAGCGCTACCTCATCAAGCTGCAACTTGCCACACCATGGGTGAAGCCTTGACCCGGCGCCTTGATGACCTACGCACCATTGGCTTCGGCAACAACCCCATTGCCAACCTGTCCAATATCCCTCAGCGCATCGCCTCCGTGCTCAAGGCAAAGCACCATGTCTGAAGCAGAAAAAAAGGGCGCCGATGGCGCCCTTTTCAATGCAGTGGTTAACCTCGCAGCCATCAGTGCTGCAGAGCCGGTTTATCTGTCCCATTGATCGGGATGCGTTTGGCTTTCGCTTCTTCCGGTATGACACGCAACAGGTCGATGCTCAACAAACCGTTGCTCAGGTCGGCGGTTTTGATCTGAATGTGGTCCGCCAGACGGAAGGACAGTTTGAAGGCACGCTGAGCGATGCCTTGGTACAGATAAGTGACGTCTTCGTCGGCGTCACGTTTGCCGCCACTGATGGTCAATACGCCTTTTTCGACTTGCAGCTCCAGGTCTTCTTCCTGGAAACCGGCGGCCGCAATCACGATGCGGTATTGGTCGTCACCGTGCTTTTCCACGTTGTAAGGTGGATAGGTGCTGCCTGGTTCGTTACGCAGCGCCGACTCGAACAGATCGTTGAAACGATCGAAGCCCACCGAAGAGCGGAACAGTGGAGCCATGGAAAATGCAGTGCTCATGTCAGTCTCCTGAAATTCAGCAAGTGGTTATCTCCGCGACCCGAATTCGGCATCGCGTATAAAAAAGATAGGGACCGACTTACGCATTTCAAGAGCTTTTTTTGAAAAAATTTCAGGCCGCTTCAGTGCGCTGAACACCCAGCAAACGCCCGACCTGCTCCAGATCGGTTTCCCGACGCATTGCCGTAAACAGCTCCACGGCCTCAGGGTAATTGCGGGTCAACATCGCCAGCCACTGCTTCAACCGGCCAGGTGCCGCGCGTGGTGTCAGTTGTACGACGGCTTGCGCCCAGAAGTCCTGGAGCAGCGGCTGCAGATCGGCCCAGGACATTTCCACCACCTCTTCGCCAGCCCGCGCCGCAGCGATTTGCCGGGCCAGATCCGGACGCGAGACCAGGCCACGACCGAGCATGATGTCTTCGACGCCGCTGATTTCGCGGCAACGGCGCCAGTCTTCGACGCTCCAGATATCGCCATTGGCAAACACTGGCACCTTGACCACTTCCTGGACCCGTGGAATCCACTCCCAATGGGCCGGTGGCTTGTAGCCGTCGGTCTTGGTCCGGGCATGCACCACGATGTGCGCCGCGCCGCCTTCGGCCAAGGCCGTGGCACATACCAGCGCGACGTCCGGGCTGTCGAAGCCCAGGCGCATCTTGGCCGTCACCGGGATATGCGCGGGTACCGCGCGACGCACTTCGGCGACTATCGCGTTGAGCAGTTCCGGCTCTTTGAGCAGCACTGCGCCACCGCGTGATTTGTTGACGGTTTTGGCCGGGCAGCCGAAGTTCAAGTCGATCACCTCGGAACCCAGCTCGCAGGCCAACGCGGCGTTTTCCGCCAGGCACACAGGGTCGGAGCCGAGCAATTGCACGCGCAACGGCACCCCGGCAGCGGTTTTCGCGCCGTGGAGCAATTCAGGAGCCAGCTTGTGGAAATAAGCCGGGGTCAGTAGACGATCATTGACGCGGATGAACTCGGTCACACACCAATCGATACCACCAACCTGGGTCAGCACGTCCCGCAGGATGTTGTCGACCAAGCCCTCCATGGGCGCCAAAGCAATTTGCATGGGTAACACTCAACGAAAAACGTGCGGCAGTTTACTGGGTTTACAGGTGAAAGAGGTACGAGGTGCCCCCAAAAGATCGCAGCCTGCGGCAGCTCCTACGCCGACCGCGCCCCCTGTAGGAGCTGCCGTAGGCTGCGATCTTGGCGATATTGGCCGCGCTGAAGGACTTCCTTCCCACAGGTCGGTGTCAGACCGTGCCCTGCAACGCCGGCCCATAACCCTCGATAAATTCCGCTGGCATGCGCTTGGGCTTGCCGCTGGACAGCTCGATGCAGACAAAAGTGGTCTGGGCCCGGAGTAAGGTGGTGTTGTCACTTGGGCGGACCAACTGAAAACGTCGGCTCATTTTCAAGCGCTGATCCCAATCGACGATCCAGGTCGCTAACTGCAACTCATCGCCTTCATAGGCGGCAGCCAGGTAATCGATCTCGTGGCGGACCACGGCCATCGCCCGGTCCAGCCGCCGATATTCGCTCAGGTCCAGGCCCAGGCGCTGCGAATGGCGCCAGGCGCAGCGCTCGAGCCAGGTGACATACACCGCGTTATTGGCATGTCCAAGCCCGTCGATGTCTTCGGCACCCACCTGCAGATCAATGATAAATGGCGTTGCCAGATCCCAGCCCATGCCCCACTCCCCCGGTCAGCTAATGTCGACCGGGGCAGTGTAACGGATGCTCAGGCGGATTGGCGCGCTCGCACGCTACGACCGGAGAGCAAGGCCAGCACGCCCTCGATCAGTCGCGGATCGGACAGTACCCGCTGATGACCACCTTGGGGCAGACGCAACAAGCGGCTGTCGAACCAGGCCTCGTGAATCAGTTGCGATTCCTTGACCGGGACAAAGTTATCATCCTCGGCATGCACGATCAGCCCGGGCATATCCAGCTGATAGTGCGCCACGTCGAGACACGCGGCGCGCATGCCGACATCCTGTTCGATTTGCCGGATAAACGCCGAACGGGCTTTTGGCGGCAGGCGTACATAGCGGGCAAAACCGCGCAGCACCGCCAATATCCGCGCTGGAGCGGCGATACTGACCAGGGTTTCGGTGCGCAAGCCCAACTGGACTGCCAGCATGGCACTGGCGCCGCCCATGGAATGACCGATGACCGCTTGCAAGGGCGGCAATTCCGCAGCGGCCTCAAGCATGGCCCGGGCGAACAACACTACATTCGCTTCATGCCCGGGAGAACGGCCATGGGCCGGACCGTCCAACGCAATCACCATATAGCCGGCGTCTACCAGCGCAGTGATCAGACTGGCGAATTGCGTCGGCCGGCCTTCCCAGCCGTGCATCAACAGCACCGCCGGTCCCTGTCCCCAGCGCAAGGCCGAAAGGCCGAAACGCAGGGTAATCCGCTCGGAGCTCGCCAGCAGCGGCAATTCCCAATCCCGTGGCGGCAGCTCACGCGGCGTCATGAATGCCAAGCGCATCCGGCTCGCGACCAATCGCGGGGCAAACCAACCCAAGGTGCCATTAACGCCACGAACCCAGCTTAAAGTGCTCATCGCTCATCTCCTCGGGATTACGCTTCAGGTCATAGCACCGCCGACTTGGCGGCGCGCAGCAATCGATCGGATAACTCTCCCGCGCCCAAGGCCCGCGCCAGTGCCAGGCCGCCGACCATCAGGGCGATATCGGCCAGGACTTTGTCGGCCTCTTCCGGGCTGCTCGCCAGTTGCGCGACCATCAACTCCACATGCTCATTCAACGCCTGACGGAAATCGTCCGGCAGGCGACCCAACTCCCCGATCGAGGCCGGGATCGGGCAGGCTTGTTCAGTTGAATCACGGTGCTTGCGTGACAGGTAGAAAGCCGCGACCAGCGCGCGACGCTCTTCGCCCGTCAACTCGGCGTCCATTTCCTCGATCAAGCCACGGCGCTGAGCGAGCAGTTGCTTGAACGCTTCCAGCATCAGCGCATCCTTGCTTTCGAAGTGCGCATAGAACCCACCCACCGTCAGCCCGGCGGCGCCCATCACCTCTCCCACGCTCGGTTCGGCCGGACCGCGCTGAATCAGCGCTGCGCTGGCGGCCTTGAGGATGCGTTCGCGGGTTTGAGCTTTTTTGTCGTTCATCGTTGCCTCCGAATATTACGATTGAAATATTATTCTCATAATAAATTTTCGCAAGTCATAAATATGACCGCTGGTCAGAAGAACCTTTTTTTGAACAGAGAGCTGGGGAAAGAGAGAATCGGCGAATGCCAGACAAACAAAAGGGCCATTCAATAATTGAATGACCCCTATAAATCCCGCAGAGCGGGTAATCGTGGCGTCCCCTAGGGGACTCGAACCCCTGTTACCGCCGTGAAAGGGCGGTGTCCTAGGCCACTAGACGAAGGGGACGCAAAACCTTCTATACAACTGATCAGTGCTGAGAGCTGATCGATTCAAGGCCGGTGTGGCCAGACCTTGAACTGTAAAATTGGTGGAGCTAAGCGGGATCGAACCGCTGACCTCCTGCATGCCATGCAGGCGCTCTCCCAGCTGAGCTATAGCCCCGGATTTTTCGCCTCGCGGCGGAACAGCATCTTGCAACACTGCTTCTGTAAAACTGGCGTCCCCTAGGGGACTCGAACCCCTGTTACCGCCGTGAAAGGGCGGTGTCCTAGGCCACTAGACGAAGGGGACGCAAAACCCTTCTATACAACATGATCAGGCTGAGTCTGATCGATTCAAGGCCGGTGTGGCCATACCTTGAATTGTACAATTTGGTGGAGCTAAACGGGATCGAACCGTTGACCTCTTGCATGCCATGCAAGCGCTCTCCCAGCTGAGCTATAGCCCCTCGTCGGTGAGGACGGGGCGAATCTTAAGGGTGTATCGCAAGGCTGTCAAACTTATTTTCAACAAATTTCAATATTTTTTGTCGGCATTACAATCACTTACCACCCCCTCCCCGGAAAACGGGGTCGTTTCCCCATTTCCGGCCGCCGAAGATCAGGATCAAAAGATCGCAGCCTCCGGCAGCTCCTACGCGAGGATGGGTTGAATCAGTTGCTTCAGGCGATAGCGCCCAGGAGTTTTTCCCACTCCTTGTTTTCCTTCTTCGACACGCCACCCAGCAGATCGATGGCCTGGCGCAGGCGGAAGCGGGTCAGGTCCGGACCGAGGATTTCCATGGCGTCGAGCACCGACACCGAACTGGCCTGGCCGGTGATCGATGCGAACATCAGCGGCATGGCGTCACGCAGCTTCAGCTCCAGCGACTCGACCACTGCCTGAATGGTCGCGGTGATGTTGTCCTTCTCCCACTGGCGCAGGCTTTCCAGCTTCCACAGGATCAACTGCATCAATTGACGCACCTGGTCGCCCGAGAGCTTCTTGGACTCGAACAGCTTGACGTCCGGGTTCACGCCACCGGCAAAGAAGAAGCCGGCCAGCGGGGCGATCTGGCTGAAGGTTTCAACCCGGCCCTGCACATGCGGGGCAATCTTCATCAGGTATTCAGGGTTCAGCGCCCACTCCTGCACTCGGCTGGCGAACTCTTCCAGCGGCAGGTCGCGCAACCACTGGCCGTTGAGCCAGGACAGCTTCTCGACATCGAAAATCGGTCCGCCCAGGGAAACCCGCGACAGATCGAAGTTATCGACCATTTCCTGCAGCGAGAACTTCTCGCGCTCGTCTGGCATCGACCAGCCCATGCGGCCCAGGTAATTGAGCATGGCTTCCGGCATGAAGCCCATGCGCTCGTAGAAGGTTACCGAGGTCGGGTTCTTGCGCTTGGACAGTTTGCTCTTGTCCGGGTTACGCAGCAGTGGCATGTAGCACAGCTGCGGTTGTTCCCAGCCGAAGTATTCGTAGAGCAGGATCAGTTTCGGCGCCGATGGTAGCCATTCTTCGCCGCGCAGCACGTGGGTGATGCCCATCAGGTGGTCGTCGACCACGTTGGCTAGGAAGTAGGTCGGCAAGCCGTCGGTCTTCATCAGCACCTGCATGTCCATGCGATCCCACGGGATCTCGACGTCGCCACGCAGCATGTCCGGCACCACGCAAACGCCTTCGGACGGCACTTTCATGCGGATCACATGGGGCTCGCCAGCGGCCAGACGGCGCGCCACTTCTTCCTTGGAGAGCAACAGCGCACGGCCATCGTAGCGCGGGGTTTCGCCGCGGGCCATTTGTTCGGCGCGCATCTGGTCCAGTTCTTCCGCGGTGCAGAAGCACGGGAAGGCATAACCCAGCTCGACCAGCTGCTGACAGTACTTCTGATAGATGTCGCCGCGCTCGCTCTGCCGATACGGGCCGTGGGGGCCGCCGACGTCCGGGCCTTCGCTCCAGTTGATGCCCAACCAGCGCAAAGCATCGAAAATCTGCTGCTCGGATTCGCGGGTCGAACGCAATTGATCGGTGTCTTCGATCCGCAGGATGAACTCACCGCCATGCTGCTTGGCAAAGCAGTAGTTGAACAAAGCGATGTAAGCGGTGCCGACATGGGGATCGCCGGTAGGCGATGGCGCGATGCGAGTGCGGACGGTGGTCATGGCATGTCTCGAAAAGAATATGAAAAGCGGAGATGAAACAGGGGGCGAATGGTAACAGGCGATAGCCGCCCGGCTCCAGTGAGCAGGGCATTTAAGCCAAGGCATTGCCAGTGGGGTTCAAGGCTGAGAGAGATGCATTGATACCGAGGTGCCCTATCGCGAGCAAGCTCGCTCCCACATTATTAGACCGCGTCCGTCTGGACAACTCGGTCAACTCGGTCAACTGCGGGAGCGAGCCTGCTCGCGATGAGGCCATCACAGCCACTGCAAATTTCAGAAAAATCACACCACCATCAACCGCTCGCGCAGCTTGCCGATTTCGTCGCGCATCTGCGCGGCGGCTTCGAATTCCAGATCGCGCGCCAGCTGGTACATCTTCTCCTCCAGTAGCTTGATGCGTTTGGAGATCTCGCCTGGTGAACGCAGTTCGTTTTCGTAGCGGGCGTTTTCCTCGGCGGCCTTGGCCATACCTTTGCGCTTTTTGCTGCGCGAACCCGGCACGGTGGCGCCTTCCATGATGTCCGCGACGTCCTTGAACACACCTTTTGGGATAATGCCGTTGGCCAGGTTGAAGGCGATCTGTTTGTCGCGACGGCGTTCCGTCTCGCCCATCGCCCGTTCCATGGAGCCGGTGATGCGGTCCGCATAGAGAATCGCCCGACCATTGAGGTTACGTGCCGCCCGGCCAATGGTCTGGATCAGTGAACGCTCGGAGCGCAGGAAGCCTTCCTTGTCCGCGTCGAGAATCGCCACCAGCGACACTTCCGGCATGTCCAGGCCTTCGCGCAGCAGGTTGATCCCCACCAGCACATCAAAAGTGCCCAGGCGCAGGTCGCGGATGATTTCGACCCGCTCCACCGTGTCGATGTCCGAGTGCAGATAGCGCACCCGCACACCGTGGTCAGCCAGGTAGTCGGTCAAGTCTTCGGACATGCGTTTGGTCAGGGTCGTGACCAGCACGCGCTCGCCCAGCGCCACCCGCTTGCCGATTTCCGAAAGCAAATCATCGACCTGAGTCAGCGCCGGGCGGATCTCGATCTGCGGGTCGACCAGGCCGGTCGGGCGGACCAGTTGCTCGACCACTCGACCGGCGTGCTCGGACTCATAGTTACCGGGGGTTGCCGAAACGAAAATGGTCTGCGGACTGATATTTTCAAACTCGTCGAAACGCATCGGCCGGTTGTCCAGCGCTGATGGCAGGCGGAAGCCGTATTCGACCAGGGTTTCCTTGCGCGAACGGTCGCCTTTGTACATGGCGCCGACCTGCGGCACGCTGACGTGGGACTCGTCGATCACCAACAAGGCATCGGCCGGCAAGTAGTCAAACAAGGTCGGTGGTGCCTCGCCGGATTCACGACCCGACAGGTAGCGCGAGTAGTTTTCGATACCGTTGCAGTAACCCAGCTCGAGAATCATCTCCAGATCAAAACGGGTGCGTTGCTCAAGGCGCTGCGCTTCCACCAGTTTATTGTTGGAACGCAGGTACTCCAGGCGTTCCTGAAGCTCGATCTTGATTCCTTCGATAGCACCCAGCAGGGTGTCCCGTGGCGTCACGTAGTGGCTTTTCGGATAGAAAGTGAAACGCGGCAGCTGGCGAGTCACTTCGCCGGTCAACGGATCGAAGGCGGAAATCTTCTCCACTTCATCATCGAAGAGTTCGATGCGGATCGCTTCAAAATCGGATTCCGCCGGGTGGATATCAATCACATCGCCGCGTACCCGGAAGGTCGCACGGGCGAAGTCCATGTCGTTTCGGGTGTATTGCAGGTCGGCGAGCCGGCGCAGCAAGGCACGCTGGTCGAGCTTGTCGCCACGATCCACGTGCAGCACCATCTTCAAATAGGTTTCCGGACTGCCCAGGCCATAAATGCACGAGACCGTGGTAACGATGATCGCGTCCTTGCGCTCCAGCAGCGCCTTGGTCGCGGACAACCGCATCTGTTCGATGTGGTCGTTGATCGAGGCGTCTTTCTCGATAAAGGTGTCGGAAGACGGCACGTAGGCTTCAGGCTGGTAGTAGTCGTAGTAGGAAACGAAGTACTCCACCGCGTTATTCGGGAAGAACGCCTTGAACTCCCCGTACAACTGCGCCGCCAGGGTCTTGTTCGGCGCCAGCACCAGGGTCGGGCGGTTGATCTGGGCGATCACGTTGGCGATGCTGAAGGTCTTGCCCGAACCGGTCACACCGAGCAACGTCTGGTGCGCCAGCCCTGCTTCGATGCCCTCGACCATCAGGCGGATGGCTTCCGGCTGATCGCCAGCGGGCTCGAAGCGGGTGACTAGCTGGAAGTCAGACATAACGTACCTCTGGTTCGCTCCTGCACGGCCACACCGAACAGGAACGAGAACGAGCGAAAACGACCAATGTCGTCGGAAAAAACTTGATTGTGCTGGATGTGGTGGCAAATGCCACGGGTTTCAAGCCGAACGTCCTGCAACGCCTCGTACCTTTGACGTTGCGATATGACTAACGGTCGAAAAATAAACCGAAAAAGCTGCCTGAAAAGCCCAATTGGCTGTCGCCGCGCTCTGTGATGCTCTCTATACTAGCTCCCCGTTTGTGCACCGCTCTAGTGCATTCGGCTGGAGCGCTACACGTCCCTCCACACCCCATTCAGAGCCGCCGCAAAAATGAGCCTGTTCTCCGCTGTCGAAATGGCACCACGCGATCCAATCCTGGGCCTCAACGAAGCATTCAACGCCGATCCCCGTACCGACAAGGTCAATCTGGGGGTCGGTGTCTACTGCAACGAGGAGGGGAAAATTCCACTCTTGCGTGCGGTTGTCGAAGCCGAGACGATTCGCGTGGCTCAACACGCTTCCCGTGGCTACCTGCCGATCGACGGCATTGCCGCCTACGACCAGGCGGTGCAAAAGCTGCTGTTCGGAGCTGACTCAGCACTGATCACCTCCGGCCGGGTCATCACCACCCAGGCCGTTGGCGGTACCGGCGCACTGAAAATCGGTGCCGACTTTCTCAAGCAATTGCTGCCTGACGCCGTCGTCGCCATCAGCGACCCAAGCTGGGAAAACCACCGCGCGCTGTTCGAAACCGCCGGCTTCCCGGTACAGAACTACCGCTACTACGATGCCGCCACCAACGATGTAACCCGTGCAGGCCTGCTTGAAGACCTGAACGCCCTGCCTGCTGGCTCGATCGTGGTGCTGCACGCCTGCTGCCACAACCCGACAGGCGTCGACATGAATCCGGCCGACTGGCAGAACGTCCTGGACGTGGTCAAGGCGAAAAACCTCGTGCCATTCCTCGACATGGCCTATCAGGGCTTTGGCGATGGCATCGACGAAGACGCTGCCGCTGTACGCCTGTTCGCCGAATCGGGCCTGACCTTCTTCGTCTCCAGCTCGTTCTCCAAATCTTTCTCCCTGTACGGCGAGCGCGTTGGTGCCCTGTCGATCGTCAGCGAATCGAAAGAAGAAAGCGCGCGCGTGCTGTCGCAAGTCAAACGTGTGATCCGCACCAACTACTCCAACCCGCCGACCCACGGTGCAAGCATCGTTGCCGCCGTGCTGAACAGCCCGCATTTGCGCGCCCAGTGGGAAGAGGAATTGGCCGAAATGCGCTTGCGCATTCGCGGCATGCGCATGCAGATGGTCGATCTGCTGGCCCAGCATGGCGCCAAACGCGACTTCAGCTTCGTCGGTCGCCAATGCGGGATGTTCTCCTACTCCGGCCTGACCGTTGAGCAAGTCACCCGCCTGCGCACCGAGTTCGGCATCTACGCCCTGGACACCGGGCGTATCTGCGTTGCCGCATTGAACCAGAACAACATCGAGGTAGTGACCAAGGCCATCGTTCAGGTGATCTAAGCCACAAGCGAGAAAAAACAAAGGGGAAGCCGGTCGGCTTCCCCTTTTTGTTTTAGTCGGTGAGACAATCCCGCTCTGTGAAAAGACCGCTGCCGGTGGGATTGGTACGCAGCGGTGAATTCAGAACGCCAGGCGCCCTGCCCTTTCGAGAGACTCCATGAAAAACGATAATTTGCGCGCTGACCGCGACGAGCTGGACATCTACACCCCCCGCACTCAAAACAAACGCAGCAGCGGGCTGGTCTGGCAGATAGCCCTGGGGGTGTTCCTCGGCGGCATGGCGCTGTGGCTGGTGCAGCTTGTCGCCACCTCGCTGGCCGCCAAGTTCATGCTCGGCACACTGACGATTGGCTGAAGCCGTTAGCCAGCCAGTTCGGTCGAACGCTGGCTGGCGGCGTTGTCGAATGCCACATACAAGGATTCGGCCACCTGGCTTTTGATCGCTTTGGCGCTTTCAAGCCCCAGCACAAAGCCTTCGGCCTTGCCGCCTGCCCGGTTCAGCTCATCGGCCGAACCGGCCTGGGTGATCGCATCCCACAGCTTGGAAGCATGTGGACCTACGCCTTTTGGCAGGCTGATCTGTTCAATGCTCATCGGGCCACCGCGGATTGTCGTGGGGTGGCGAGGGCTTGTACGGTTGAATACACGAGCGTGGTCATGACACTACCTTTGCGGCTGAGGGCCGGCAGCGCGTGAAACCACTTCCGGGGGACCATGGTAGACCTGTACCGAGGTTCTGGTAACCGGCGGTCATCGATAAACCGCGCATTGCCCGGATTGTTGCGTGGCAGTCGTCCGATAAAATCCCGCCAAGTCTATTCGAAGCTTGACTTCTCCTTTTCAATCAGTAACATAGACGGCATTCCGCGATAGCTCAGTTGGTAGAGCAAGTGACTGTTAATCACTGGGTCCCTGGTTCGAGTCCAGGTCGTGGAGCCAGACAAGGTTCCAGAGAAGGCTTTAAAAATCTCTGAACCAAAAAAAACCCGCCTTCTGGCGGGTTTTTTCGTTTTGGTGTTCTGTTGGATTCCGGTAGGTACCAGCCATTTTAAGGGTGGAGTTTGGGATAAAGGTCAGTTCGATTAAAGGGAGTACCCTTATGTCGCGCACCACTGCTCCACTCTCCGATTCCGCTTGCCGTTCTGCCAAGCCCGCAGACCGCGCCTACAAGCTTTTCGACGGCGACGGCCTTTACCTTCTCGTCCTACCCAATGGCCGGGAAGGACTGACCTCTTTCGGCAACTACCCCATCGTTAGCCTCGCCGATACGCGCCGCAAGCGCTTGGAGGTCAAGCGAATGCTGGCGGATGGCATTGACCCCATAGGAGCCAAGAACCAAGCCAAGACGGACGCTCTGATCAAAGGCCGCACCTTTGAAAGCGTTGCGCTGGACTGGCACACGGAAATGTCAGCCAAGAGGGCACCGGACTATTCCAAGACAGTGATGAGTCGCCTCAAAAACCACCTCTTCCCGCTGATCGGCGCCCGCGCCATTGTCGACCTGGACACCCACGACCTTATGCGGCCCCTGGAAGCGATCAAGAAGCGCGGAACGATAGACATTGCTTTAAGGGTACAAAACTACCTGCAGAGCATCATGCGCGAGGCAAAGCGCCTCCGGCTTATCACCGTAAACCCTGCTTACGATCTCGAAGGCTCGATCAAAGCCTCGCGGGTCGTCCACCGCCCCGCTTTATCCTTATCGCGCTTGCCTGAATTGCAGGAACGGATCGACACCTATAAAGGCCGCGCACTTACCCGGCTGACGGTCTTGCTGTCGCTGCACGTGTTTGTACGCTCCAGCGAGCTGCGCTTCGCCCGCTGGAGCGAGTTCGACCTCAAGCGTGGCGTCTGGGAAATACCCGACACGCGACCAGCGTTGGAAGGCGTACCCTTTTCTACAAGGGGTACGAAGATGGCCGGCGATATCCATCTTGTACCCTTATCGCCGCAAGCGGTCGCCCTGCTTGAGCAGATCCACACAATCACAGGCAAATTTGACTTGGTGTTCGCAGGCGATACCAAGTCTTGGAAACCAATGTCCGAAAACACTGTGAACAGCGCGCTTCGGAAGATGGGGTACGACACCACAACCGAGATCTGCGGCCATGGCTTTCGCTCGATGGCCTGCAGCGCACTGATCGAGTCGAGTTTGTGGACGGACACAGCCATCGAGCGGCAGATGAGCCACAAGGAACGCAACAATGTCCGCGCCGCTTACATCCACAAGGCCGAGTTTATCGAGGAGCGCAGGCTGATCATGAACTGGTGGAGTCGCTACCTTGAGGCTAATCAGCAGAAGCATGTCAGCCCACGCGAATTCGCCAATCAGACGGGTGCGAATGTCACTCGCCTAAAAGCAAAACGTGGCGCAACTGAGTAAGCGCTCGGTCCTCATATCTCAGTGATCCGTTTGTCCACGCGGGTCCATCCAGACAGGGCTGCAAAGCCGCCCTGTCTGGATGGACCTCACTTAAAAAATCTAAAGCCCACGCAATTGTCTGTGGAAAACCATTGATTTCCATCGGTGGATAATTTCATCCGCAGCCGCAGAACTCCCAACAATTCGAGCCTTGACCCGAATTCTCCACAGGCGTAGAAAAGGTCGGGCAAAGCGCTGTCGTTGACAGCAACCCAGGTAGCCAGAACCTTTAAGGCTACGCCACACCGTGGTGGTTCTCCCAAAGTGCGATTAGCGTCCGGCGGCTCGCACGGTCACAGCGATGTGATGGATGCCTACTTTTACTAGTGTGCCCACTGCGGCAACTCATACCCCTTCATATCTGCCCTGCAGCAACTTATCCGCGTGGCCATTTCATTGCGCCAACCTGCGCCCGTCTCTTTCTCCCGGAAAGAGACGGGCGCTCCTACCACTGCTGCAGCCCACCTCGTACCAGGCTTTGCGGCATTCCCCCTCGTGACAATCGGCGCGACAAACACCGATGTCACCAGCAACAGCGATGCCGATGATGGTGCCGCAGCCCACGGAATGGACTGCACCTGACTGACAGTCAGGTATGCCCCGGTCGTCGCTTCACTGCCTTCACCCGACTCAGGATCTCGCAGCACCGGTCTCGTCAGCCAGCGCAGCCTCCACCCGCCCGATTCTTCGGAGGTGTTCAGGAGGCCAGATCATGAGATGCCCAAGCTCCCGGTCGTAAAGAGCCGTCAGTCCCGCGTTAGAGGACAACCCTCACCGGTCGCAGGGGCCTTGATCCCTGATAACACTCAACATTCTTGGCGGGATGACGTGGGGAAGGTTTTAAAAGTTTTGACTTCGAGAGGAGTTCAATCATGGCACTGGTAGGTAAACGGGATGGCGCAATTTTGGCTATGGCCGGCAACTCAGCTATGCCGGGCCGCAAGCATTGCGAGATCTGTTTGGCGGCGGGCATTACGGCACGGTCAAAGCGCACAGTGATCGATGGCAGGCATTTGTACGTTGGTGCCACTCAGAGGATGGGCCGGGGTTAACGATGCGCGACAAATTGATCGGCAGACCTTGCTGAACTAGGCCGGGCATCTGCGTCAGCAAGTTGAACAAGTGCGCTATCGGCATCGCCACCGCGAAAAACCGGTTGCCCAGTGTGAATCGGACTATGACGGCGCTTCGCGGCGATCAGTATGTGAGTGTCTCGACGATGCCTGACAGCAAGCGGTGCTGACAATCAACAGTCCAGTAATCGTCATCCCCATGAAGCGATTTCCCTATTGTTCAGGACCAAATTATCAATACCTTCGATTGCGTCGATAGTGAAAATCAGCACGAGCACATTGTTTGCCTACCAACTGGATGGTAGTTTATTAGCAAGTTTTTAGATAACTGTAATCAACACCATCCCTGTGAGAATCCCATGCAAGATTGGAAGCAAACCCGCAAAGACATCAATACTCGCTTGGTAGAACTAAACGGCCTGTCTCCGGAAACAATGAAGGGCATGGCGTCGCTCGGCGCCGCCGGCGGCAAGACCAATCACCTGAACGCGAAGACCCGGGAACTGATCTCCCTCGCCGTAGCCGTGACCACCCGCTGCGACGGTTGCATCGCCTTCCACGCCGCCGAAGCCAAGAAACTTGGCGTTACCAGTGAAGAAGTCGCCGAAGCACTGGGGGTGGCAATCAACATGAACGCCGGTGCAGCGTTGGTGTACAGCACACATGTGCTGGACGCATTCGATAAGTCGTAAATCAAACGCTGACTTTCAACCTGTTAACGACTTCGAGACTAATCATGAATAAGCTGCTCACCCCTTACGATCTGTCCGGTACTGCGCTAAAAAACCGGGTCGTCATGGCCCCCATGACCCGCACCCGGACCCTAGACAACATCCCTAACGAGTTCACCACGCTGTATTACGCACAGCGTGCTTCTGCTGGTCTGCTGATCACCGAAGGCCTGCCGATTTCCGACGAAGCCCGTGGCTACCTGTACACCCCAGGTATTTATGCCGACGAACACTTGCCAGGCTGGCGTCAGGTCACCGACGCGGTGCATGCCAAGGGCGGGAAGATCTTCGCGCAGTTATGGCACGTTGGCCGTATGTCCCATATTTCGGTGCATGGCATGATTCCGGTTTCTTCGGGTACTCAGCCGGCGGTCGATACCACGGTATATGCCTGGATCGAGCCTGGCGAATCCGGTCCTGTGCAACCCAGCGTGCCTCGTGCGCTGGAAACGGATGAAGTGAAACGTGTCATCGCTGACTTTGTGAAGTCTGCGCGTATGGCGATGGAGGCCGGTTTTGACGGTATCGAAATCATGGCTGCCAACGGGTTCCTGTTCGATCAGTTCCTCAGCAGCGCCTTGAACACCCGTACCGACCAGTACGGTGGCTCTATCGCCAATCGCCAGCGCTTTCTGCTGGAAACCATTGACGCGATTTCTGCCGAAATCGGCGGCTCGAAGATTGGCGTACGGTTCTCGCCGTTTGGCCGCCTGTATGACTTTGGTGTGTACGAAGGTGAAGCAGAAACCTGGATGAGCATGGCGGCAGCGCTTAATGAACGCGAACTGGCCTACGTCCACCTGAACTACCAACCGACCATCGTCGCCGCTGAAACGCCGCCGGGGTTCGGCGCCGCGTTCCGTGAAGCCTACAAGGGCACCTTGATGGCCGCCGGTGGGTTTAACCAAGCCCTCGCTGAGTCGGAACTGGTTAAAGGTGAACTCGACTTGATCGCCTTCGGTACGGCCTACATCGCCAACCCCGATTTGGTGGAGCGCATGCAGAACGGCTGGCCACTGGCAGAGGGTGATCGCGCGACTTACTACGGTGTCAGCGATCGCATTGCCAAGGGTTACACCGACTACCCGGAATACGTTGCAGCCAAAGCCTGATCATTCGCTGTTTCATCACCGTCCACTTCAGACATTAAGGAGCACACCATGCCTCTCGTTACCATCAAAGGCATTGAAGGCGTTTTTACCGACAAGCAGAAAGCCGAAGTCATCCAGAAAGTGACGGACGCCATGGTGTCTGTGGAAGGTGAAAACATGCGCGCCCTCACCTGGGTCATCTTCGAAGAGGTCAAAAGCGGAGATTGGGGAATCGCTGGCGAACCCGTGACTGCGCAGGACGTATTGAAACTGCAAGTAGGTAAATAAAGGGTTCCATCCCCAAAAAGCGACTCTCTGGTCGGTGAGCATCTTCATGCCCAACGACCAGAGAGTTTTTTCGTTCTGAATGAACTCGCGATTTGTCGTGGAATGCTCCCAATGATTCTGATCATTACGCTCACCCTTACCCCGACAAATCCAAGGTTAACGAGGTGATGCTCAGGCAAGCCTCCAATAACCCGGATGTGGTCATACGCTCCCTTTATGACCTGTACCCGGACTTCAACATCGATGTCCAAGCCGAGCAGCAAGCCCTAGAACAGGCAAAGCTTCTGGTCCTGCAACATCCGCTGTACTGGTACAGCTGCCCGCCGCTGCTGAAATTGTGGATCGATAAAGTCTTCACCCAAGGGTGGGCCTATGGCAAAGGCGCCACCGCACTCAAAGGTAAGAGCTTGTTGTGGGCCGTGACCACCGGCGGCGAGCACGACCAGTTCGACATGGGTGCCCCCCCCGGGTTTTCGGTGCTTGCCCAACCCCTGCATGCGACCGCGACCTACTGCCAGATGCGCTGGCTGACGCCTGTGGCTGTCCACGGTGCTTTCAACGCTGACCCTCGACCCTGCTTTCGCATTGTCTTTGGGCCGCAGGGCATTGGAGCAACTGAGCATTGGTCGTTACGAAGCCCGCGAACGAGCGGATCGATTCCGTCGTCTGAACCTGGAGATGCTGGAAGAAATGGCCGCACAGCCGGTGGATGATACCGAGTTCAAGTATGACGCCTACAAACGGGCCAACGCGCTGTTAACGGAAATCTTCAACGAAGACCGCGCTCATCCCATCGATAACTGGTCCGGGGTAAATCCACACCCGAAGGATGAAAAAGAACGCCAGGCTGATCAGCCTGACCGCTGATGGAGGAGGTTCGGTTAAATCGCCTCTTCCAACTCCGCAAGAATGGCTTTTTTCATTGTTCCAACTGAACGGGATCCGGGCATGACCCGCAGCAGCCGCCCCTCATGGAACACCGCCAAGGATGGCACCGCCCGGATACCGTACATTTGCGCGATCGTCGGAGACACCGCCACATCAATCTTTGCAAAAGCCGCCAGGGAGTGAAGCTTTTCTTCCAAAGCATGAAAGACCGGCTTCATCTCCTGACAAGGCTTGCACCAGGACGCTGAAAACAGCACGACGCTGCTGCCTTTGGCCACAAAGCGGGCGAACTGCTGAGCACTCAACTCAACGATACGGCTCATTTGGATCTCGCTCTCAATATGGATGAAGGGCGGCACAACCCAGTGCCGCACCGCTTCTGCTGATCAAATTTTGCAGCCATCTATGCCGCAGACTTGGCTGCTGAATGCGTCATCTTCGACTTTCGACTTCTCCTGCATCTTGTTCAGCGCTTCAAGAAAAGCAGCCTCGGGCTGAGCACCGGACAATGAGAAGGCATTATCAAATACAAACAAAGGCACGCCCGAACCTAGTTGCGCGGCGATATGTTCGTCTTCCTCCATCTCTACGCGCAATTCAACGGATGACCACGCCCGTTGGATTAACGCGTCCGAAACACCTGCGGCCCTGGCTATGGCCTCCAGGCTGCCGCGATCAAACAGCGACTGACCATGGGAGGTGCTTTGCTCATATAGCGCCTCGACCAGGCGTTTTTTAACGGCTTCGTCCGCAACCGCCTTGACCAGTACATGGGCATCGGCAGTATCGCCAAACAGCATGCTGTCAAAGCGGTAATCAAGCCCATCGGCCTGGCCATATTTACTGACGGTGTTCATCATTGCGACAGCGGAATCCGGATTGCCGAGCTTGCGTTTAAGGGCAGCGATCATAGGCTCTGGCGCGTGATTTGCCGCCAGACGATAGGCCTTGACGTTGACTTGTACATTGTCTTTTTCAGCAAATTTATCGAGCGCCTGCTCGAATCGGCGCTTGGCTACCCAGCACCAAGGGCAAACAAAATCAGACCAGATATCCACTGCATATTTTTTCGAAGAGGTTTGCATGACTCGTCCTGTACTCAAAGAAATTAAGACCGCGTTACCAGCGTTTCAAGCAAATAATCGAAGCCTGCCAACGTGTCGGTTGATCGGCCCAATGTCCAATCGATAAGGCTCGCGCCCTCCAGGCTGCTCAGCAGCATGAACGCGTAGGTCTCAACGGGTTTGTCCAGCGACCAGTTGCGCTGCCGGACCCCGTCATTGAGGGTGGCCTGAAGCCAATCGAGCTGGCTCTCAAAGAACACCCGAGTGAGCCCTTGCAGCGACAGCGGCAGTGCCGCCATTTCTGCCGCCAGGGCGCCACACAAGGGCAGCAGCCCCTCGTTGGCGCTGATGATGAAAAGCCGGGCAAAACCACGAAGCCGCAGCAACGGATCGGTATTCATTTCTTCGATCGAACTGAGGGTCGCATCGAAGCGTTTGATGTAGTCCTTGATCAGCTCCGCGCCCAGACTTTCCTTGGTCGGGAAGTGATGGTGAATACTGGCTTTTCTAATACCGATCTGCGCCGCAAGATCGGCATAACTGAACGCGGAATAGCCCTTGGAGCGCATTTGGGTTTCCGCGACTCTCAACAGCGCTGCTTTTGTCGTGATCGCCATTGAAGACTCCTGCGGCCAGCATTCAGCCTTCTTTCACTTGAACTGAGTGAAGGCGTGAAAGCTCCCGCGATGGGAGCTCTCATCAGACCGCGCTCGCCACTGTGGTCAGGCCCGAACAGCCATAACTCCAGCATCCACGTCCCAGATTGCGCCGGTCACCCAGGACGTCTTGTCCGACAGCAGGAACAGGATGGTGTTGGCGACGTCTTCGGGAACGCCGACTCGTCCCAACGGGTGGAAATCGTTCAGCGACTTCATCGCTTCCGGGATCGACTCTTTGTCCATGAACCCTTCATAGATCGAGGTGTGAACGATCCCTGGCGAGACAGCGTTGACCCGAATACCCGAGTGAGCCAACTCAATTGCCAAGTTGCGTGTCAGCGCATGCAAACCTGCCTTTGCCATGGAGTAGGCAGAGGCCGGCGAACCTGCCAATGCGGCCTGTGCACCGATGGAGCCGACGTTGACAATTGCCCCTTCAAGCTTGGCGGCCAGCATGTTCTTGACCACGGCCTGAGTGATGAAGAAGGTCGCACGATTGAGAGACAGGTACATGTCGTACTCGGTCTCATCGTGCTCGGTGAACGGCTTCGGAATAAAGATCCCGGCGGAGTTCACCATCAGACTGATATCGCTATGGTTGGCATTGATTTCCTTGCGAACGAAATTCATGCCTTCTTCAGTCATCAGGTTGGCGACGATCACCGACACAGCCCAGCGGGCTCAGCTCGTTACGCACCGCATCGGCCTTGTCTTGCTTGCTGCCGGTGAGCACTACGCTGCCGCCTGCCTTGAGCACCATGCGTGCCGTTTCCAGGCCCATGCCACTGGTACCGCCGACGACCAACAGTTTTTTGCCTTTAAAAAAATCGTACATTGCAGACTCCGGTTATCCAGATTTCGTAAGGGTCGGCACCAGGGCAGCTAGCCGCCTACTGGTGCACGCTAGGTTTGAATCTGTTTGAAACAGGCGAATCAGCCCTCACGCACTTCGAGGGTCGGCACCATACGGATAGCTTTCGAAAAGTTGGCGTAGTTGACAGAGGTTTTGAGCACCACGTTGTGCAGCTCTTCAACACGCTCACGGGAGGCGTCGGTATGCAGGCGAATCACTACACTCACTTCGTCGTAGCCCGGGTTGACGCTTTCGTCGATGCCCAGGAAGCCACGCAGGTCGAGGGTGCCGTCAGTCTCGATTTCCAGGCTGTGAATCTTGATCCCCATCATCGCGGCATTGGCAGCATAACCGACCGACATGCAGGCGTTGAGAGCGGCCATCAGCAGCTCTTGAGGGTTAGGCGCAGTGTTTTGGCCCAGCAATTCATTAGGCTCATCGGCGACGATTTCGAAATCCCGCGAGTAGGTTTCACCGGCCAGACTGTAGCGATTGACTTTGGCCACAGAGCGAGTCTGGCCTTTCCACTGAGTCTTGACGTTGAAGCTCGCGTGGCGCTTGGTCGCATCCTCAGCAACGCCTTGGGCAAACTGCTGGAGTGCGGCGACATCGATACCATTCAGGTTGTTGCTCATGTGTTCGTTCCTCTTTGGATGGACCGGGAGTTTGGCCCGGAAGATAAACAAGCCTACCAACTAGTAGGTTGTCGATCAAGAAGTTATTCTTCTTATAACCAACCACCGAAAAAAAACAGCTTAAACAGCGTTTTTTTCCTGAATAGGGATAACTGCGATAACAATACCGTGATTGCTACTTAATCTTGTACTTTTGGTCACACACCGAAAGGCATGGGTAGGTATCCGCAACCCAAACGCGAGACTAGACGTACGCTCGTCAGATTGAGTGCGCGCAAAAAGAATTCAGAGAGTGTGAGCTAAGCGGCTGAAACCACTTACGAGGCGGGAAAACGGACCGAGCCAGCAGTGGCAGAATCGGTCGTTTTATGACGCAGAAAAAAGCTGATCGAACCTCAGTGATGCGTTTCGGTAACCCGAAGTCCATCTAAAATGAAATCAAATCCAGAAGACTGTTCGTAATTGTCGTTCAGCGCCCAAGATACAAAGCTGCCACCTTCCAACGTATTCAAGATGAACCTGGCAACCTTCACGCCGTCCAGCTCAGCTTTGAGTTCCCCTGCCGCTTGGCCCAGTGCGATATTGGCCTGAAGCCAATTGAGATGGATTTCGAAAAAGTCCCGCGTCATTTCCTTTAGGCTTTCAGGCAAAGCCAGCAACTCCGCCGCCAAGGCGCCGCAGAGCGGAAGCATCGCGTTTTTACTGCTTTGCGCGAACATCAAGGCGAAGGCATTGAGCCGATCGATAATGCCGGTATTTTCATCATTGATGCATTCCAGCTGATTCTTGAACCGGAACAGATAACTCTCAACGATGGCAATCGCCAGACTTTCTTTGGTGGGAAAGTGGTGGTGAATACTCGCCTTCTTGATACCGATGTCTTCCGCCAGATCGGCATAGCTGAAGGCTGCGTAACCCTTGGTACGCAACAGAATCTCAGCGCTGCTCAGGAGGTCGGAACGTGTACTCATGATGCCGTTTCCAAATTTATCAATGCGGCATCATAAATTAGTACTTCTTCATAAGACAGCGTTCAGGTTGCGCACCTATGAACCACCCACTGGAATCGGCCTATAAATGAGACCTGCGCGGACTTGAATGCCGGTAAATACGGCCATGCCTCAAGCAACACCGTCTGCAATGACAGGGCTGCAGATAGCCCGCCAAACACCGTTCTTCCCTGGAGCCAGTTGGCCGGAGCCTCGAAGGGCGCAGCGGGATCAAACTGCTGAGTAATCCGGGCCAACGAGCTCATATCGATTTTCCTTTTTGAGACGATCCAGGCACGCAGGTATCAAGCAACATGAGTGTTCGCTGCAAGCTCATGCGCGGGCTCAGGCTTGATCTTGAACCAGAGGGCGTACATCGCTGGCAGGAACACCAGGGTCAGTACTGTGCCGGCAAACGTACCGCCAATCAGGGTGTACGCCAGCGTTCCCCAGAACACCGAATGGGTCAGCGGAATGAACGCCAGCATCGCCGCCAACGCCGTGAGAATCACTGGCCGTGCACGCTGCACAGTGGCTTCGACCACTGCGTCATAAGGCGACAGACCGGCTTGCTTATTAGAGTGAATCTGGCCAATGAGGATCAGCGTGTTGCGCATCAGAATCCCTGACAAGGCAATCAATCCCACCAAGGCGTTGATCCCGAACGGCTGCTGGAACAGCAGCAGAATTGGCACCACACCAATCAGGCCCAAAGGCGCGGTGGCGAACACCATCATCATTGCCGACATCGAGCGCACCTGAATGATGATGGTCAGCAACATCAGCGCGATCATGATCGGGAACAACGGCAGCAATGCCTTGTTTGCTTTACCCGACTCCTCGATCGCGCCGGCAAACTCAATGCGGTAGCCCGCCGGCAGCTTTTCGATGATGGGTTGCAACTGCGTTATCAAGGCGTTGGATACATCGGGAGGCTGACGACCTTCAGCCACGTCACCGCGCACGGTGATGGTCGGCGTCCGATCACGACGCCGCAGGATGGGCTCCTCCATGCGCACATCCACCGCCCCTACCTGGGACAGCGACACGCGCTGGCCTTGGACGCCGGTCAGCGTGAAGGCGGCAATTTTCGACGGATCCAGACGCGTTTCACCCGCCGAGCGAGCCACCACCTGAACCGAACGAATGTCCTCACGCACCTCGGTGACAGGCACCCCCGTAAGCAGGAATTGCAGCTGTTGCGCGACATCGGTCGAGGTCAAGCCGAATGCTTGCAGGCGATCCTGATCCAGCGTGAGATGAAGTGCCGGTGCGCGCTCGCCTAAGTCGGTGTTGACGGTCCTCATCAGGGGGCTGACGCTCATGACCGCACGCACCTGCGCGGCGATATCTCGTAACACCGCGGGGTCGGCGCCCATCACCCGAAAGGCCACCGGATACGGTGAATAAGGACCAAATACCAACTGCGTCACCCGCACCCGAGCTTCAGGCGCCAAGCCATCGGCCGCCGCTTGTCTGAGGCGGAGTTTGAGCGCCTCACGCTCTTGCTGATTCGCGGTCAGGACGACGATTTTTGCGAAGGATGGATCGGGTAGTTCAGGGGCCATCGCCAAGTAGAAGCGCGGCGCGCCCTGGCCAATGTAAGCAGTGACGATCTTGGCCTCCGGCTGCTGAGCCAACCACGCCTCGACCTTGGCCGCCGCCACATCAGTCTGTTCGATAGAGGTGCCGTAAGGCATCTGCACCTCAACCAGCACCTCAGGTCGGTCGGACGTGGGGAAGAACTGCTTGTTGACCACGCCCATGCCCAAAATCGCAACAACAAACAAGCCCACGACGGATGTCGCCACCAGGCCTTTGCGGCGGATCACACTGCCCAGCAGGCGCCTGAAACGCTGGTAGTTCGGTGTACCGTAAATCGCCGTATGCCCGCCTTCAGGCACCTTGATCTGCGGCAGCAGTTTGACGCCCAGGTAAGGTGTAAACACCACGGCCACCACCCAGGAAGTGATCAGCGCGATGCCAACGATCCAGAACATGTTCGCGGTGTACTCACCAGCGGTCGACTTGGCAAAACCGTTGGGCATAAAGCCGATCGCCGTCACCAACGTTCCCGACAACATCGGCGCGGCCGTGTGGCTCCAGGCATAAGCGGAGGCCTTGATTCGGTCGTAGCCCTCCTCCATCTTCACCACCATCATTTCAATGGCAATGATTGCATCGTCCACCAGCAGTCCCAGCGCCAGAATCAACGAGCCCAGGGTAATTCGATCAAAGTCTTTGCCCGTGGCCGCCATGACAATGAACACGGCCGCCAGGGTCAGCGGCACCGCCGCGGCAACCACAACGCCGACACGCCAGCCCATGCTGAGAAAACACACCAGCAGCACCACGCCCAAGGCAGCAAAAAACTTCACCATGAACTCGTTGACGGAGGCGCCAATATTCACTGCCTGATCCGTGACCTTGGTCAGGCTCATGCCCAAAGGCATCTGCTCGTTGATCGCTGTGGCCTCAGCGTCAAGCGACTTCCCCAAATCCAGGCCGTTCCAGCCGTCGCGCATGACCACGCCGAGCAACAGTGCCGGCTCGCCGTTGTTGCGTACCAGGAACGTCGCGGGGTCCTCATAACCACGCTTGACCTCAGCCACATCGGACAACTTGAGGGTTCTGCCTTGCACCGTCAGTGGGGTATTACGAATCTTCTGCAGGTCATCAAACGCGCCATCCAGGCGGATGAAAACCTGTGGGCCCTTCGCTTCTACCGAACCTGCCGGGGTTATCATGTTTTGCGTGTTCAACGCACTGAAGATGTCTCGTGCGGAAATGCCCAGTGTCGCCAAACGCTCGTAGGACAGCTCGACAAAAATGCGCTCGGCCTGTTCACCGATGATGTTGACCTTCTTCACACCCGCCACATGCAGCAGACGCTGGCGCAAGCTCTCGGCTTCGCGCACCAACAGACGTTGGGGCTCGCCCTTGGCCTTGAGCGCATAGAGCGCGAAGGTGACATCGGAATACTCATCATTGACCATCGGGCCGATCACCCCAGACGGCAACCCCTTCTGCTCATCCAGGATTTTCTTGCGCGCCTGGTAAAACTCCTCCTGGACGGCTGAGGGCGGCGTGCTGTCGAGCAGGTACACCGTAGTGAATGCCAAGCCGGGCCGGGTGAAGGTCTCGGTCCGATCGTACCAACGCAGTTCCTGCATGCGTTTTTCCAGCTTTTCTACCACCTGGTCTTGCATCTCCTGGGCTGTCGCCCCAGGCCAGGCGGTGACCACCGTCATTTGTTTAATGGTGAATGCGGGATCTTCCGCACGCCCCAGTTTGAAGAAGGCGTACAACCCACCCACAGAAATCAGCAGGATCAAAAACAGGGTGATTGAGCGCTCGCGTACGGCCAGCGCCGAAAGATTGAAGCCGCTCATCGACTTACCTCAACCACTGCATTTTGCGGAGCATCGGCGAGTTCAGTCCTGACCTTCTCTCCCTCGCTCAGCAAGTGAGCACCCAATGCGACAACTCGATCACCCACCTGCAGATCCCCCGTCACGCGCACGCTGGCCTCATTATTCAGGCCGCGAACCTTGATCGGGCGCCATGCCACCTGCTCAGCTTCCCCGCCCACCACCCAGACCCCCGGGCCTTTACCGGCGTCGTAGAGTGCCCCCATGGGCACCTGTAATTCCTTGGCATCAGCAACATCCGTGTCAGCGATAACCACTGATATCGTCGAACCCAGGGTGGCGTTGGAGAGTGCCCCCTCCAGCACATAACGCGCTTCAAACGTTCGGGTCTGTCGGTCGGCAGAGTCGGACAACTGGCGTAAACGCGCTTTACCTGCAGTCTGGTGCTGACCGTATAGCTCAACCGTCGCCGCCGAGCCCAGCGCAGGACGTAGCGTCTCGGGTAACTGGATCACGGCCTCGCGCTGCCCTGAATGGGCAACGCGTACCACCACCTGCCCTGCGCCAACTACCTGCCCCGGCTCCGCCAAGGTATCCACTACCACCCCGTCAGCATCCGCCAGCAACGTCGAATAACCGGTCGCGTTTTTCGCCACATCAGCCTGGGCCTGGGCAGCGTTGAGTTGGGCTTTCGCCGAATCGGCAGCTGCTTTGAACCCTGCGTAAGCTGAAGCAGATACCGCTCCGACGGACACCAGATCACGGTAGCGAAGCTCGTCATCGGAGGCCTGCCGAGCTCGGGCCATGGCGGCCAGTACCGCTTCCTGCTGTGCCCGCGCGGTCAGCGTCAGGTCGTTGGCATCGATTCGCATAAGTGGCTGCCCGCGCTTGACACTCTGTCCAGCATCCACCAAACGCTCCAAGACCTTCCCAGGCACCCGAAAACCGAGATCGCTCTGAACTCGGGCCGCGACGATACCGGTGAATACCCGTGCCGCAGGCGCGGAGGGTTGAACCACGCCGATGCGCACCAAGGGCACTTGAAGGCGAGGATCGGCAGGCGTGGCCTCGTTGCAGGCCGCTAGGGCAAACGGCAACAAGACAATGAAAATGGCTGACATGCGGTGGCGGCGGATCATAAAGACCTCTCGGTAGCGGATGCACCATGCTTATTCAAGTGACCATTTATGTCAATAGTCACTACCGAGACGAATGAACATCGCCCACTTGATCAGAGCAGAGCAAAGAGGCTCGATATCTAGTTTTTTCAGGCGCACACGCTAATACGGATGCGCAGCGCATCCGTCAGCAGAGGTTTAAGGCATCAGGCTGCGCAGAACAAGATTGGAGATGAGAGAAGGGGCTTCTTCAACAAAATCGAGGTTGTACTGCAATAGCAGAGGATTGATGAAGGGCCGCAGAGCGAGATGAATCGCCTCTACCGTCTCGTCCAGCGGAGTCTTGCGTTCAAACTCACCGAGCTCTCGCCCCTCACGCACGATTTGCAACACGAAGCTCTTGATCTGAGCGTCATAGACTTGTGAGCTGGGCCATCGCTCCGACGCGGCGAACGCTGCGATGTCGTAGAGTTTACGGTCGTTAAAGAACAGGCTCACACCTGTAGCGATTAGGGTTTTGACCAGGCGCCGAAAACGTTCAGTCGGCGAGATGCCGTCTACATTGATGGCTTGCTCCACTGCCGCAACGATTTCAGTCAGGCAATTTGTACAGATTGCTTCACCAATCGCCTGCTTGGATTCAAAGAATTTGTAGATGTAAGCCTTGGAAAAGCCGATGGCCTTGGCTAGGTCAGAAACCGTTGTTTTGCCATAACCGTATTGACTGAAATGTTCGTTGGCCGCCGCGACAATCTGGTCTCGAATGTCGTGATCGGCTGGGCCACGGGCGCTGGGCGAAGAAACTGATGGCTGATTCATGCGAGCAGCTTACTCATCCCAAAGGTGGTTGACAACTTGTGACCAAATTGTAATATCGTCACAAACCGACCCTTTCGCAGGTATCACATGCACCCTCCTCCTCGTTTCGCCGTTTTGCTGTGTTTGGGTATGGTTGCAGGTTGCGCAGTGGGCCCCGACTACTCAAAACCCCGTGTGGAATTGCCCGAGCATTTCTCCGCGCAAACGTCCAAGGCACGACAACTGGGCGCCGCAAATGACGATCTCGCCGCTTGGTGGAACGCATTTAATGACCCAATACTCAGTCAGCTGATAAATCGAGCACTTGAACAGAACCTCGATTTAGCCCAGGCAAACGCAAGGATCGAGCAGGCTCGCGCCGGTTTGGGCGCAGCTAACGCAGCCCTCCTGCCGTCGGCTACCGTCAATGGTCAAGCGGCCCGAGCCCGTCAGTCATTGGAGACGCCGTTGGGCCAAGTGCTGAATTCAGACCCTTCCTATAATCGCTACGGCAGTGCCTATGAGGCGAACTTGAATACCGGCTGGGAGCTGGATGTGTTTGGCGGGCTGCGCCGAGGTAAAGAAGCGGCCTTCGCCGATTATCAGGCCTCGCAAGCCGGAGCGATTGCCACACGCCTGGCAGTGGTCGCGCAAACAGCCGACCTTTACATCAGCATCCGTGGCCTGCAAGCACGCCTGGAAATTGCCCGGCAGCAAGTAGACACACGACAACAACTGCTCACCACCATCGAACATCTCTACGCAAAAGGCCTGGCGGCTGAACTGCAGTTGAACCAGACCCAAGGCGCGCTGAACCAAGCGCAGGCCACCGTGCCGGTACTGCAAGCAGGCATTGACACGGCAATGAATGCGCTGGATGTCATGTTGGGCAAGGCGCCCGGCACTTACAGCGCGCAGTTGACTAAGCTGGCGCCCATCCCTGAGGTGCCAGGCCTCTCGGACATGGGCGCTCCAGCCGACCTGCTGCGTCGGCGTCCAGACTTGATCGTCGCGGAGCGCCGTCTTGCGGCATCCAGCGCGCGCATCGGCGAAGCCATGTCCGAGTACTACCCCAAACTGTCTGTGGCTGCGCTGCTCGGCAGTGCTACATCGGTATCCAGCGCAAACCTATTCAGCAACGGCGCCAGTCAGGCTTCGGCGGCACTGGGATTACGCTGGCGGCTGTTCGATTTTGGCCGCATCAACGCCCAGATTGATTTGGCAAAGGGCCAGGAAGCCGAAGTCTTGGCCGCTTACCGCCAGTCCGTTCTGCGGGCCTGCGAAGATGTGGAAAGCGCTGTTTCGGCACGGATCAACCGCGAGCAACAATCGACCCAGCTCGCCCAGGGCGAGTCGGCGTATGCGAAAGCCAGAGCGACATCGTTTGCCGCCTATGAAAAAGGCGTGGTCAGCTTGATCGAAGTGCTGGATGCCGATGAACATCTCCTAGCGGCATCTGATGGCAGAGCCCAGGCACAAACTGAATCGGCTCGCGCTGCAGTGGCCACGTTCAAAGCATTGGGCGACGGTTGGCAGCGAGATGACTCAGATGCTCGCGTTGTCTCAAAAAGAGCGGAAACTCGAATGTTTTTTCCTGATCCAGGGATATCGAAAGAACTCCAATAAAATACGGGCTGGATTAGGATAATCGTAGGGATATATATACTAAAAAACAGAATAATTTCATTGTAGAACAAATGCTTATTTTTCTATTCGAGTCCAGGTCGTGGAGCCATCTTCCTGCACTGATTCGCCGGCAACACTCAACAGAGCGCCCTGCTCTGACAGCGAATCAGCTCTGCGCTAAAAATACTTAAATCTGCATCAGCCTCTGATCAACCGATTCAGAGGCCAGTCGCTTTGCGCCTGCTTTCAACAGGCTGTCCGTTGAAGATCATTGGCCGAGCCAGCGCTCCTTTGGTTAAACCTTTGCGAGCAACCCACTGCCGTCATGGACTACCTGGAACTGTGCCGGCGCTTTGACACCTGGATCATCGATGGGCTGCCCGATCTTGCGCACTGCTCGACGGCCACCCAGCAACGCTTTATCAATCTGATCGACGTGCTGTATGACCAGGATAAACGCCTGCTGTTGCTGGGAGAAAGGCCTCTGCGCGAGCACCTGGGCTTTGAAGCCATCGACCTTGCGCGAACCCGCAGTCGCCTGGGGCAGCTGATCGAGATTGGCCCGACGGCATAAACCATCGAGCCCGGACCCCATTGTCGCTATCATGACGCGCCCTCCTCTTTCCAGGCGATGAAACTGTTTATGGATACCCTTGCGCGACTGCGGGCCGGCCACCTTGCCGGAGCCAAACGCCTGGATCTGGCCTGTGGGCTGACGGAGTTTCCAGCCGAGATCTTCGAACTGGCGGACTCCCTCGAGGTGCTGAACCTCAGTGGCAATGCCTTGAGTACACTGCCGGACGACCTGCATCGGTTGACGCAGTTACGGGTGCTGTTCTGCTCGGACAATCAATTCACCGAGCTGCCGGGCTGTCTCGGCCAATGCGCGCAACTGAGCATGGTCGGCTTCAAGGCCAACCGCATCGAGCACGTCCACGCCAGCGCGTTGCCGCCGTTGCTGCGCTGGCTGATCCTGACCGATAACTGCATCGATGAGCTACCTGCCGAGCTGGGCGAAAGAGTGCATTTGCAAAAGCTCATGCTCGCGGGCAACCACTTGCAGCAACTGCCGGCAAGCCTGAGCCAGTGCCATCAGCTTGAGCTGATCAGGATCGCCGCCAACCGCCTGACCGAGCTGCCACAGTGGCTGTTGTCGCTGCCACGGCTGACGTGGCTGGCATATGCCGGCAATCCTATGGAATCCGCGATTGACCTGGCAGCGCTGGACGCCACCCCGAACATTCCCTGGTCGCAGCTGCAACTGCAACAGTCACTGGGTGAAGGCGCGTCCGGGGTCATTCATCAAGCACTGTGGGAACAACCGTCGCCACCTGTGCGAACGGTTGCAGTGAAGCTCTACAAGGGCAGCATGACCAGTGACGGTTCACCCCTGCATGAAATGAATGCCTGCATTACCGCGGGCCAGCATGCCAATCTGATCAAGGTCGAAGGCAGGGTCGTCGAGCATCCGCAGGCCCGGGCCGGGCTGGTGATGCAACTGATCGATCCCGGCTACCGCAATCTGGCCGGGCTGCCGAGCCTTGCTTCCTGCACCCGGGACGTCTATGAAGACGGCACCCGGTTCAGCGTTGCGGTGGCGCTGCGAATCGCCTGCGGCATCGCCTCGGTCGCCGCGCACTTGCACCAGCAGGGCATCACCCACGGCGATCTTTACGCTCACAACATTCTGTGGAACACAGAAGGTGACTGCCTATTGGGGGATTTCGGCGCAGCGTCGTTTCACCCTGCATCAGACAGTGTCGAGAGCCGCGCCCTGCAACGCATAGAAGTCCGGGCGTTCGGGATTCTGCTGGGGGAATTGCTGGAGCGGATCGAGCCGGGATTGAGCGCCGAGAGCCGTGAACAGCTGGAAGCCTTGCAGAGGCACTGCTGTCAGCCAGAGGTGCTGGCGCGACCGGGGTTTGTAGAAATTGGCGAAGAGTTGCAGGTTGCGCGGGAATCGGCGGTGTCTTGAAAAGATCGCAGCCTGCGGCAGCTCCTACAGGGATCGAGTCCATCCGCGATATCGGATGAACGAAAATCCCGTAGGAGCTGCCGCAGGCTGCGATCTTTATCAGCCAACGCAGCTCTTGCAGAAAGCCCCTTAACCCGCCAGACCGACAAACATGTCCTGCACGTCATCGTGGTTGTCGAGGCCTTCGAGGAAGGCTTCGACTTCTTCCATTTGCGCGTCGCTCAAACCGCTGACCGGGTTTTTCGGCTGGTAGCCCAGCTTGGCTGACAGCACGGTAAAACCCTGCTCCGGCAATGCCTTTTGTACCGCGTCGAGGTCGGCTGGTTCGGTAATGAACAGCGTCGTACCCTCTTCTTCGCCCGCTTCGAAGTCCTGAGCGCCGGCCTCGATAGCCGCCATCTCCGGATCTGCATCAGGGCTGTCAGGGGACGCTTCGATCATGCCGACATGGTTGAAATCCCAGGCAACCGAACCCGAAGCACCCAACTGGCCCTTACGGAACGCCACGCGAATTTCCGCGACGGTGCGGTTGATATTGTCGGTGACGCACTCGACGATGAGCGGGACCTGATGCGGCGCGAAACCTTCATATGTGACACGATGGTACTGAACGGTTTCGCCCAGTTGGCCCGAGCCTTTCTTGATCGCGCGTTCCAGGGTTTCGCGGGGCATCGAGGCTTTTTTCGCCTGTTCCACCACCAGACGCAGGTGCGCGTTAGTCGCCGTATCCGCGCCGTTGCGCGCGGCAATGGTGATCTCTTTCACCAGTTTGCCGAAGATCTTGCCCTTGGCATTGGATGCCGCTTCTTTGTGTTTAACCTTCCACTGTGCGCCCATTACTCACTCTCTTGATCTGTGGCGCCGAAACATCTATTGGCCGACGCTTTGTGCAAGTTTATACGGCATAAAGTTACCAATCGACCAAAAAGTAGAGTGACTGATCGACTTCTGCGCCTCATGTCGTAGGGGCTTTCCTAAAAGCCGCTTGGGCCACCCATTCGCCGCTGTCGTTTCGTAACCTCTGCCTCCTGATCGAAGGCAAGAGCGTATGAGATGCACAAGGACCTGCAACCCCCCATTACCCTGACGAGCTGCGAAGGCTCCTGGAGCCTGCAGGTGACCCGTTTCACCGGTCGCGAAGCACTCAATGAGCCTTTTCGTTTCGATATGGAGCTGGTCGACCGCAACCCCGGAACCGACCTTGAACCCTTGCTGCAACAGTCGGCATTCCTGCGCCTGGGAGACGACAGCGGCATCCACGGCATCATCCAGCGTGCCGGCAGACACCATCTCGGGTCACTCCAGACCGGCTACAGCCTCACCTTGGCGCCCTATCTCCAAGTGCTCGAACAACGCACCTGCCGGCGGGTGTTCCACGACCTGAGCGTGCCGCTGATTCTGCGTCAGCTACTCGAAGAACATCGGTTGCCAGTCGGCAGCTATCGCTTCGAACTGCCCTATGGCCAATACCCGCTGCGGCCTTTTTGCATCCAGTTCGACGAAAGCGATCTGTATTTCCTGCAACGTTTGTGCGAAGAAGAAGGTATCCACTACCACTTCGAGCACGAGACCGACCGGCATGTGCTGGTGTTCGCCGATGACAGCGAAGGATTTGTACAACTGCCGGTAGCCACCCCTTATCGTCCTCCCGCAGAACAGCAACCTGGCCAACCGACCATCAGTCAGCTGTCCGAATGGCATGTTGCCGAGGTGGCGCAACCGACGCGTTTTCACAGTCCGATCCTGTCGTTCGACACCCCTGTCGCCGACCAGAGCGCAACCCATCTAGCCCATGGCCAGATGTACGGCCCCGCCAACCGACTCGCACCCGATCAAATGCATACAAGCCAGCGAGGTCGGCGCGCATTGGAGCGCCTGCGCAGCCAGCACCGCCACATCGTCGGTCACAGCGATCAGCCGCGGCTGCACAGCGGCCAGATCCTTCAGGTACTGGGCCATCCGATGTCGCAGTTCAACGATCAATGGTTGCTCAGCGAAGTGCACCACCAGTGGCAACAGCCGGCACTCAAACCCGAGACCTCGCAGCCGTGTGGGTGGCAGGTGGCCGAGGGGTCGCGCGATGAACACCTGGCGAACCCCGCGACAGCGCCGCTGCCCGAGGGTTATCGCAATCAGTTCAAGGCTATTCCCTGGTGCGTGGCCTTCCGACCGGCGCTCAAGCACCCTAAACCCTGCATGCCCGGCTATGAGCGTGGCTGGGTGGCCGGCTCCCATGGGCAGCCCGCAGCGCAAGATGCTCAAGGGCGGATCAAGGTGCGTCTGGCATGGGCGCGACAGGACAGCCATGACCCGCACAGCGGCCTCTGGATGCCGCTCGCTTATCACCCGTTCAGTGGCCACGCTGATCAGAGCAGACTGCCCATGGCCGGCAGCGAAGTGCTAGTCAGCTTCATCGACAGCGACCCGGACCAACCAATCGTCTGGCCCTGCGCTGGCAATCTTGCATTGTCAGCGCCCGCGGCGGACCCGGCGGCAGCCTTGCCCGGTATTTACCTCAACGGGCAGCGACTCGCAGAGCAGACTCGCCGCGTGCAGGTCGAGCCTGGGCAAACGCTGCAGGTGCAGCACAGCCAGGCGCTGACCTTGACCGCCAACGGTAACCGGCTGCACCTCAGCCCGAGCAATATCACGTTGTCTGGAACCCTGTTCGACTTAAAGGGACCGGGTCAGGATTTACCACCGGCGCCTGAACCGACACCCGCCGAGCCCGAACTGTGGAACGCTGATATCTACTTGTACGAGCGTCCGCCAGCTTCGGACCAGCGCCTGCCCGAGACCCAGTGGTACATCGTGCGCATGCCTCGTCCAGGACTGCAGGACCTGGCCAGCCTGAGCCGCGACGACATCCTCATGGAAGGCAAAAGCCAGCACTTGGGCAGCCTCGACCTGAACCCGGAACAAAAGCGCCAATTGGCCCTGGAGTTTATTCGAACCCCGAACCAGCTCTGCCTGCTGTACCCGGGACAATGCGTAGCGCTGGCCGAGTACCTTCAGCACCACTGGACCACCGAGCAACGACAGGCGTTCATGAGCACCGGTACGGTGTCCATGGCGCACACTGCCGGCATCGAATCGAGTCTGTTTTTCGACTGGCTGGTGAATGGCAAGGACCGTTGGCGCTGAAACCGCAATCAGCCTTTGTCGGCCTTGCCCGCCGCTGCGGCGAACCGGGCCAGACGCACGTCCAGGTGCCGCGGACGGTGCCCGTGATCTTCGGCGCGTTCCTTGCGCCGGATCGCGGCCCACAGCCCGGTATAACCACCGCCGACGATACAGACGTCAGTGCTGGTATCAGCCTGCAAAGGCTCGCAAGACGCTGACGGATCATACTTCAGGGCTTGTTCCAGCCAGAAAGGTCTCATGGGGGGTAAATCTCCAGATCAATTGGCCACAGCCTGACCTGCCGTCATGACACGACGGCAGGCAGGACAGGTTTGGAAAAGGGGCTCAGGTGCGCAGCGATTTGATCGCCATCGGCTGATTGGGGACAAAGGCGCAATAGGGCTTGAGACCCGCCGGGCGGCTGTTCCAGTGGGGAATCAGGACCAGTGCGGAGAACATCGCGCAACCGGCGAAGACGATAAATACCGTGACCGTGTCGAAGTAACCTGGCAGCAGCCCGCCGAGAATCGCTCCGACCGAACCGCAGCCATTGACGAAGCCGGCGGCCGTCGCGCCGGCCTTGGCGGTACCGAAGTCGATCGCTGCCGCGCCGCTGATCATCGAGTCGGGTCCGTACAGGGTCAGCCCCATGAAAAACAGCAGGGCCACTACCAGCAATACACTGCCGGTATGCAAGGCACCCATGAAAAATACCAGCGATACGGTCAGTGCCAATAAGCTCAACACGCAGGCCGGCATTCGTCGCGCACCGAACAACTTGTCCGATGCCAGGCCAATCATGATCGGCCCGAGCAAGCCCGCCAGTTCAAAGGCAGTCGGGATGATCGCCGCACCGACCTTGCCCACCGAGGGCATTTGCTCGAAGACAATCACCGGCCCCCATAGCAGAATCGCGTAGCGCGCCGGTTTCAACATAAAGTAAGCCAGGCCAAGCGTCAGCACCGTGCGGTTACGCAGAATCTCGCGCAACGGCTCCCAGACGCTGATTTTGCTCTGGGCCTCGGCCTCTTCAGCCGTCAGTTCCGGCTCGGGCTCCACGGCGGGCAAACCAACGTCTTCAGGCTTGTTGCGCTGAAAAACAAAGAACAAAACCGCAACGACCGCGACCACCGCCGCACTGGAGATGAATGCGGCGTGCCAGGTACCAATCAGCGTGTAGGCCCACCAGCCAGCAAATGGCGATGCAACCAGTCCGCCAAAGGCGTAGCTGGAACTCCATAAGCCCAGAACCCGCCCGCGCTGCTCGGCGGGAAAGAAGCTGCCGACGTTTTTGCACAATCCCGACCAGCCTGTGGACTGAGCCAAGCCCTGGATCAACATACAGGTGAAGAAGATCGGTAGCGTCGCGAAACTGCCCATGACCAGCGCCGCCACGGCAGAAATCAGCAAGCCGCCCAACACCACGACCCGCGGGCCGAAACGGTCGGCGAAAATCCCCCAGGTGAACTGACCGACCGCGTAAGCCGCCAGGTAGACGCCGTCGAGGTTGGCCATCATCATTTTGTCGAGATGAAAATTGGGGTCTTCACCGATCCCCAGTTTGGCCACGGAAAAAGCTTTGCGGGTGAAATAGAAGGCCGCGTAGGCCAGCCAGGTGATGGCGAAAATCTGCACGCGCCAACGCTTGATGGTGCCGATGTGCTTGTTCATTGTGATTCTGACCTCAGGGTGTGCCGGCAGAATTAGAAAAAAACGCCTGTATTTTTATTGTTGAGCACCGCGATATCACTCCTCGGAAGGAGCGATACCGGTCAGATGAGTCCTGCCGTTCCCTGTAGTCGGGATTGTCCATGCACGCATAGGCTCATGGCCACCGGGAACTGTCGAACGGCCAGTCCCCAGGGGTTGAAGCGGATAAAAACAATTACTGACTAATAAGTGAAATCGATTTATCGTATTTTAAATATAAGCTCAGCTTGTACGAGGAACCCCGATGTCGGTATCTCACGCCCAGCTCAAGGCCTTCCACGCGGTCGCCGTCCATGGCAGCTTCACCCGCGCCGCCGAACGCTTGTTCCTGACTCAGCCAGCGATTTCCGACCAGGTGCGCAAGCTTGAGGAGCGCTTCGAGGTTTTGCTGTTCCATCGCAATAAACGCTCGGTGCGCCTGACCGATCTGGGCGAACGCTTACTGAGCATCACCCAGCGTCTGTTCGTCGTCGAAGCCGAGGCGCAGGAGTTGCTGCAGTACTCTCAAGCCCTGCAGACCGGCAGCCTGATCCTCGCCGTGGATGCCCCGGTTCATGTGCTGCCGCAGATCGCCCGTTTCTGTGAGCACTACCCCGGCATCAGCGTGAAGATCGAGACCGGCAACACCGATGAATCGCTGTTTCGGCTGTTCAACTACCAGGCCGACCTGGCCCTGCTCGGCCGTGAAGTCAACGACGAGCGGTTGCTGTCGCTGCCGCTGCGCAATGACCCGATGGTTGCCTTCGTTTCACGCAATCATCCATGGGCCAACCGCACATCAATCTGCCTGGCGGACCTGGATGACACGCCCTTGGTATTGCGGGAAGTCGGCTCGGTGACCCGGCAGACGCTGGAGGAAGAAATGCACCAGGCCGGATTTCGTATCCGACCGGCGATTCAGGTCGAAGGACGTGAAGCGGCGCGCGAGGCGGTGGTGGTGGGGATTGGTGTGGGCGTGGTCTCGGCCGCCGAGTTCGGCGCCGACTCGCGAGTCTGTGCGCTGCCGATTACCGATTGCAAACGGCGGTTGACCGAGACCCTGGTGTGTTTGCGTGAACAGAGTTCAAGGCGGGTGGTGGCGACCTTTCTGGAGATGGTTCGCGAGAGTCTGGTGTAGGTTTCACTGGCCCCATCGCGAGCAAGCTCGCTCCCACAGTAGATCTCCTGCCTATACAAATCTTCTGCACGACAAAGGCCAAATGTGGGAGCGAGCTTGCTCGCGATGAGGGCTTGGTATTCAACATTGATGCATCTGACAGTCCGCTATCCCAGCAAGCTCCCACAGTAGATCTCTGTCAGCCAAAAATTTTCGTCCAACGCAAATCCAGTGTGTGCGGCCTTGCTCCGGGCGGCGTTCCGACGATGGCCACACCTCGGTCTATCTGGCGGACTCGCCCCCCGGCGCCAACCCGAAAAATGCCTGAATCAGGCGCAAATCCCGGCGTCGTTCCATGCAGCCGATCATGTGCCGGTTGACCAGCCCTTCGCCAATGATCGGCACCGCGGCCACCCGCGGATCGTGGCTGACTTCTACCGACGAGACCACGCCCACGCCCAACTCGGCCGCCACCGCTTCGGTCACCGCCTCGCGGCTATCCAGTTCCAGCAGCACACGTGGGCTGACCTTGACCAGGTTGCAAGCCTCGTCAAAGGTTCGGCGGGTAATCGAACCCGGCTCACGCAGCACCATGATCACCTGGTCCAACTGTTCGATGCCGATTCCCTCTGGCGTTACCAGCCAGGGATGATTGGCCGGCACCAGGGCGCAGATCCTCGACTCGCTCATCCGTTGCAAATGCAGGCCTTTGCGCGGCTGCACTTCCGTCAGCACCGCCACATCCGCGTGCTCCGAGAGCAACGCCGCGAGGGTCTCCTGGGCATTGCCCAGGCGCAGGTTCACGGTAATTCCCGGGTACTTCGCCCGCAGGTTGGCGAGCATCGGCATGACCATGTGCGGACCATCCGCCGCGACTTCCAGACGCCCGGTGAGCAACTGCCGATTGGCCTCGAGCATTGCCTGGGCCTCTTCGGCCAGACCGAACATGGCCCGGGTGATCGCTGCCAGCTTGGTCCCCTCCTCCGTCAGCTCCACCCGTCGCGCGGTGCGCCGCAGCAAGGTGATCTGGTAGCGCTCCTCCAGCGCCTTGATATGCCCGGTAACCGCCGGCTGGCTGATGAACAACCGCTCGGCAGCCCGGGTGAAGCTGCCTTCACGGGCCACGGCATCAAACGCTCTGAGCTGGAACAGGTTCATATCTATCGGCCTCACTGATGGCTGGCATAACAACAAACAATTTGATTGATGACAAGCCAAACTGCAATTTATGTCCAGTAGCTTCATCCCACTGCTTGCGAGGACACGAGAATGAGTACTGCCGAACCCATCCTGCTCACCCCCGGCCCATTGACCACGTCGGCCCGCACCCGTCAGGCGATGATGGTCGACTGGGGGTCATGGGATGACCGCTTCAATCAATTGACCGCCAGCCTTTGCGAGCAGCTGCTGACGATCATCAACGGTGCCGACAGTCACCACTGCGTGCCCTTGCAGGGCAGCGGCACCTTCTCGGTGGAAGCGGCCATCGGCACTCTGGTGCCCCGCGACGGTAAAGTGCTGGTGCTGATCAACGGCGCCTACGGCAAGCGCCTGGCGAAAATCTGCGAAGTGCTCGGTCGCTCGTTCAGCACCTTTGAAACCGCCGAAGACGAACCGACCACCGCCGCCGACGTCGATCGCCTGCTGCGGGCCGATACCAGCATTACCCACGTTGCGCTGATCCACTGCGAAACCAGCACCGGGATCCTCAATCCGCTGCCGGAAATCGCCCATGTCATTGCCCAACACGGTAAACGCCTGATCATCGACGCCATGAGCTCCTTCGGCGCACTGCCGATCGATGCCCGGCAAGTGCCGTTCGATGCGCTGATCGCCGCCTCCGGCAAATGCCTGGAGGGCGTACCCGGGATGGGCTTCGTCTTCGCTCGGAAAGAAGCGTTGGCCGAGTCGGCCGGCAACTCCCACTCGCTGGCGATGGACCTGTTTGATCAACACACCTATATGGCCAAGACCGGCCAGTGGCGCTTCACTCCGCCGACCCACGTGGTCGCGGCGCTGCACGAAGCCCTGCTGCAATACAGCGAAGAAGGCGGTTTGCCGGCGCGGCATCAGCGTTACGCCGACAACTGCAAAGTCCTGATCGATGGAATGGCCAAACTCGGCTTGCGCAGCTTCCTGCCGGAGGCGATCCAGGCGCCGATCATCATCACCTTCCATGCACCGAAAGATCCGCGTTACCAGTTCAAGGAGTTCTACGAACGGGTCAAGGCCAAGGGTTTCATTCTGTATCCCGGCAAGCTGACCCAGGTCGAAACTTTCCGGGTCGGCTGCATTGGCCACGTCAATGAAGCCGAGATGCAAGCGGCAGTGGCTGCGGTGGCTGAAGTGCTGCGCGAGATGGAAGTGTTAGAGATCTGATCGCCCCCCGTAGCAGCTGCCGAGCCTGCGAGGCTGCGTTCGGCTGCGTTCGGCTGCGAAGCGGCCGCAAAACCATACGGCTCGTTCCACCTGAAACACCGCGGCGGCTGATTTACGACTGCTTCGCAGCCGAACGCAGGCTCGCGCTGCTCGCCAGCTGCTACGGGCATGTAATTCATCATTCCCCAGACACAGGATTAGAGACATGAACTACAACAACCCAACCCAACTTCAAGCCGCCATCCTCGACTGGGCCGGCACCGTGGTCGATTTCGGTTCATTCGCGCCGACCCAGATTTTCGTCGAAGCCTTCGCCGAGTTCGACGTACAGGTGTCCATTGAAGAGGCTCGTGGCCCGATGGGCATGGGCAAGTGGGACCATATCCGCACCCTCTGCGACCAACCGCAAGTCGCCGAGCGTTATCGCAAGGTGTTCGGCCGTGCACCGACCGACGATGACGTCACCGCCATCTACAAACGCTTCATGCCCCTGCAGATCGAGAAAATCGCCGAGCACTCGGCGCTGATCCCCGGCGCTCTGGAGACCATCGCCAAGCTGCGCGAGCAAGGGATCAAGATCGGCTCCTGCTCCGGTTATCCGAAGCAGGTCATGGACAAGGTGGTCGAACTGGCCGCCACCAACGGCTACGTCGCCGATCATGTGGTCGCCACCGATGAAGTCCCGAACGGTCGCCCATGGCCAGCCCAGGCGCTGGCCAACGTGATCGCCCTGGGCATCGACGACGTCGGCGCCTGCGTCAAGATCGACGACACCGTCCCGGGGATTCTTGAAGGTCGCCGCGCCGGTATGTGGACCGTGGCGCTGATTTGCTCGGGCAACGCCCTGGGTCTGACCTATGAGGGCTACCGCGCCTTGGGCAGCGAGGAACTGGCCAGCGAACGCAAACGCATCCATGCCATGTTCGCAGGCTCCCGCCCGCATTACATGATCGACACCATCACCGATCTGCCGGAAGTCATCGCCGATATCAACAAGCGCCTGGCCAACGGTGAGATGCCACAAAGCGCCTGATGCCCATCACGCTATAAAAAAGCGGCAGCCCTTGAACGGGGCTGCCGCTTTTTTTGTCCGGGAAGGCCGGTCCAGAGCATTCCAGGCCCGACAAAATCTTGATCTACCTCAAGCAAACCCGGACGAACGGGATTACAGTGAAGGGACTCCGTCGCACAAGAATGGAGACTCCAGACCTGATCAATGAGGAAGAAAAACATGCCCTGGAAAAACTCCGACTCGCGCTACAGCACGGTGTCGATTGCCTTGCATTGGCTGATGCTGGTGTTGTTGGCGGTGGTGTATGCCTGTATCGAATTGCGCGGGATCTTTCCCAAGGGCAGTGGCGGCCGGACCCTGATCAAGGAAGCGCACTTCATGCTCGGCCTGACCGTCTTCGTACTGGTCTGGCTGCGGCTGCTCGCCCGGTCCCTGAGCGTTGCGCCAAAGATTCTGCCATCCCCGCCCACCTGGCAAACCCTGCTGGCGACCTTGATGCACTGGGCGCTGTATATATTCATGATCAGCATGCCGATCCTCGGTTGGTTGATTACCAGCGCCGAAGGTCACCAGGTGATGTTTTACGGCGTGGACCTGCCGCTGCTGATCGACCAGGACAAGGACTTTGCCAAGCAGCTCGAAGGCTGGCACGTACTGGGTGGCACCATCGGTTACTGGTTGATCGGCCTGCATGCGCTGGCCGGCCTGTACCACCATTACTTCATGGGCGATAACACGCTGGTGCGGATGCTGCCCAAACGCGGCTAGTGCCGGTCCGTCTCTGCAAAACCCCGGCGGCCCTGTAAGCCGCCGGTGTGCACGAAAATCAATCGAGTGCCCGCAGCGAAGCGTCCCGCTTCAATCTGCTGTTTCAACGCCAACAGCGCCTTGCCGGTGTACAGCGGTTCAAGCGGCACACCGCCGACCCGCTCAGTTAGCTCGATGAACTCAAGTAACTGCGGATCGACTTTGGCGAAACCGCCGCGACTGCCATCGAAGAGCTCATAGGCGCGATGGCACAAGCCCGCCTCCTGGATAATCGCCTCGACCTGCCGAGCGACTCCATGATCATCCGGTACCGCCAAGGCACCATAGACCGGATGCGCCCCTTCCTCGGCCAGCACCAGCCCGGCCAGCGTGGTCCCGGTCCCGGCGGCCAGCCACCAGCCGTCATAGCCGTTCCAGCCCAGTGCACCCAGTTGATCCCGTGCCATGGCCAGCAATCCTGCGCAGCCGCGCGCACCCGGTAGACCGCCACCGCCTTCGGGCACTGGATGCAAATGCGGGTATTGCGCCTGCCACGGCAGCCAGAAGCCGGGTTCATGCCGCGCGCGATAGCCGCCATACCCCAGCCAATGCAACTGCATGCCGAACGCCTGCAAATCCAGAACAGTCGGGGTTGGGGTTGCTTGTGGATGACCGCGCAACAGGCCGACGACAGGAAAACCGAAGCGCTTGCCCGCCGCTGCCAGCGCGTGCAGATGATTGGAGTGAGCGCCGCCCAGACTGATGATGCCCCGGGCCCCGGCAAGATCGGCGGCAGCCAGATGCTCGATCAGCTTGAACCACTTGTTGCCGGAGATCAGTGGGTCGATACGGTCCAGACGCAGCACGGCGACCTGGATATTGGCTTGGGTTAGCCAGTCCAGATGAAGGGATTCGAGGGGGGCATGGGGCTGCCAGTCAAAGGGATTCAAGCCCATGATCGACCTTTGGCAGTAGAGGGAAAGAAGGACATCAGTGCCGCGCGCTTCGAGAATAGTGCCAGCATTCTAGCAACTGATCGGACGCCTTCGCGGGCAAGCCCCAAAGCCTGTCAGTTAGCGTAGATGTTAAGTCTGGCGAATACTTGTGGCGAGGGGGCTTGCCCCCGCTGGGGCGCGCAGCGGCCATAAAAACTGCAAAGGCGTTGTATCAGGGGCACCGCATTCACCGATTTTACGACTGCTTCGCAGCCGAGCGGGGGCAAGCCCCCTCGCCACAGGGTTTTGTGGTTGTCGCAATATTGCGTTGATTACAGCTCGGCAGCTAACCGCGAACCCTGGTTGATCGCCCGCTTGGCATCCAGTTCAGCGGCCACGTCCGCTCCACCAATCAGATGCACGTTCTGCCCGGCAGCCACCAGGCCTTCATGCAATTCACGCAGCGGGTCTTGCCCGGCGCAGATCACAATGTTGTCTACCGCCAGCACCTGCGGCTCGCCGGCTTCGCCCATGCGGATATGCAAACCGTCATCGTCGATTTTCAGGTATTCGACGCTGTTGAGCATCTGCACCTGCTTGTTTTTCAGACCGGTGCGATGAATCCAGCCGGTGGTTTTACCCAACCCGTCGCCGACCTTGGATTTCTTGCGTTGCAGCAGGAACACCTCACGCGCCGGCGCATGAGGTTCAGCCTTGATACCAGCAACACCGCCGCGCGCTTCAAGGTGCGTATCGATGCCCCACTCCTTCCAGAACGCCTCGCGGTCCTGGCTGGTGGATACGCCTTGATGGACCAGGAATTCCGAGACGTCGAAACCGATACCGCCCGCACCGATCACCGCCACGCTTTTACCCACAGGCTTGCGCTCGAGGATCACGTCGAGGTAGCTCAGGACCTTGGCGTGTTCCACCCCTGGAATAGCCGGCAGCCGTGGGGCGATGCCGGTCGCAAGGATAATCTCGTCATAACCGCCCGCCAACAATTGCGCGACATCGACCCGAGTGTTCAGGCACAACTCGACATGGCTGGTCTGCAATTTGCGTTTGAAGTAACGCAGGGTTTCGAAAAACTCTTCCTTGCCCGGTACACGCTTGGCGACGTTGAACTGGCCACCGATCTCACTGGCGGAATCGAACAAAGTCACCTGATGCCCACGCTCGGCGGCGACGGTAGCGGCCGACAACCCCGCAGGCCCGGCACCGACCACGGCGATTTTCTTGATCTGCTGCACCGGCAGGTAATTCAGTTCGGTTTCATGGCAGGCCCGCGGGTTCACCAGGCAGCTGGTCAACTTGCCGCCGAAGGTGTGATCCAGGCAGGCCTGGTTGCAACCGATGCAGGTGTTGATTTCGTCGCCACGTCCGGCCGCGGCCTTATTGACGAAGTCCGGGTCGGCGAGGAACGGCCGCGCCATCGACACCATGTCGGCGTCGCCTTCAGCGAGGATCTGCTCGGCGACTTCCGGGGTGTTGATGCGGTTGGTGGTGATCAGCGGAATGCTCACCGAACCACGCAATTTCGCGGTGACCTTACTGAAGGCAGCGCGCGGGACTTTGGTGGCGATGGTCGGGATCCGCGCCTCATGCCAGCCGATTCCGGTGTTGATCAGGGTCGCGCCGGCCTGCTCGATGGCCTTGGCCAGCTGGACGATTTCTTCCCAGGTACTGCCGCCTTCCACCAGATCGAGCATCGACAAGCGATAAATGATGATGAAGTTCGGCCCTACCGCTTCACGCACACGGCGGACGATTTCCACGGGCAGGCGCATACGGTTCTCGTAGCTGCCACCCCAGCGGTCGGTGCGATGGTTGGTATGCGCCGCGAGGAACTGGTTAATGAAATAACCTTCGGAGCCCATGATTTCGACGCCGTCGTACTCGGCGTGTTGCGCCAGCGTCGAACAGGTGACGAAGTCGCTGATCTGCTTCTCGATGCCTTCCTCATCCAGCTCTTTGGGCTTGAACGGGTTGATCGGCGCCTGGATGGCACTTGGCGCTACTTGCCTGGGGCTGTAGGCATAACGCCCGGCGTGGAGGATCTGCATGCAGATCTTGCCGCCCGCTTCGTGAACCGCACGGGTCACGATCCGGTGTTTCAGCGCCTCTTCCTCGGTGGTCAGCTTGGCCGCGCCCGAGTACACCCCCCCCTCGTCGTTCGGACCAATACCGCCGGTAACCATCAGGCCGACGCCGCCCAGGGCGCGCTCGGCGAAATAAGCCGCCATGCGCTCGAAACCACCGGGCTTTTCTTCCAGGCCAGTGTGCATCGAGCCCATCAGGGTGCGGTTGCGCAAGGTGGTAAAACCCAGATCCAGCGGGGCCAACAGGTGCGGGTAATGAGCGGCGGCCATCGGTAACTCCACAACAAGTAATCACGGAAAAGTGCGGGAGCTCTGCGGCTCCCATCAGTCATGTCGACAGACTAAGAGCACGCCCCCCGCCACTCAATGACCGTAACTGACAACTTATTGATCCAAATGCACAGCGCCCCTTGGCAATCCCGTGCATGGGCCCTACCCTAGTCGCGAACCCTGCACACAGCCGTTTATTGTTTCCCCATGCGCAAACTTCTCTGCTTCACCTTTACCATGGCCTTGATCGCCGTCATCACCACCTATGCGATGTGGACCGCCGAACGCCCCGTCGGCCATTACCTCTCGGACTTGCGGATCAATCTCGCCGTGGACCAAGGCATTCGTGCCGACCGCGGCAACCTGCTGGGCATCCAGCCCGAGCTGTTCCCCAGCGACTATCAAAGCCCCCAGCGTCTGCATCGCAAGCTCGCCGCGTATCTGCAGCAAGCCCGGGATCAAGACTTGCTGAATGCCAAGACCATCGTTGTGCTGCCAGAACATATCGGCACCTGGCTGATGCTCAGTGGCGAGAAAAACGAGGTGTATCAGGCCACCAGCCTTGATGAAGCGATGAACTGGCTGGCGGTCAGCAACCCGCTGGCATTTGCCAAGGCACTGCTCAGCGCCAAAGGTGACAATCGCCTGGACGATGCGCACCTGCGCATGAAAGCCAAAACCATGGCCAGGGACTACCAGGCGCTATTTGGCGGGCTGGCCAGGGAATTCGGCGTGACGCTGGTAGCGGGTTCGATCGTGCTGCCAGAACCCAGCGTCAGTGACGGGCTGCTGAGTGTCGGGCCTGGTGTGCTGTACAACAGCACCCTGGTGTTCGGCAGCGATGGCGCGCCGATCGGCCAGCCGCAGCGCCAGCTGTATCCAAACTTCGATGAGCAGGGTTCGATCCAGCCCAGTAGCGACCAGACGATCAACGTCATCGAGACCCCGGCCGGACGCCTGGGGGTGCTGATCGGCAGCGACAGCTGGTACCCCGACAACTACCGCAAACTCAACGACCAGGGCGCGCAGTTGATCGCGGTTCCGGCCTCTGTCATCGGCCGCGGCGCCTGGGATAAACCCTGGCGCGGCTATAAAAGCCTGTCGACGCCCGGCGAAATCAGTCTCAAGCCCGGCGAACTCAGTGAAGGTGCGGCCTGGCATCGCCTGACATTGATCAGCCAACTTCCCAGCAGTCAGGCCCTGGCGGGTATGAGTGTGTTCTTGCGCGGTCAGTTCTGGGATCAAGGCAGCGACGGCCAGAGCTTTATCAGCAGCAACGGTCAAACCATCGCCGACGGCAATGCCCGTGGCGCCCGCCTGTTGAACATCTGGTTGTAGCCGATGAAACCGCTGCCGATGCGCCTCGGGGATCTGTCGGTCGGCTTTGTCCATAGCCTCGCCGACGCCGTGCGCAGCCATGGCCTGGACCCGCAGGAGCTGCTCGACCAATACGGTCTTGACCCGGCGCGTCTGGCCGAGGCCGGCGCCCGGCTGTCGATTCCGCGCTACATGCGCCTCGGTCATGCGGCCATTCAACTGACTGGCGACCCCGCCTTGGGATTGCGCATGGGCCAGCTCAGCCGCCTCAGCCAGGCCGGCCTGGCCGGAGTCACGGCCGCCCAGGCACCGACGGTGCGGGAAGCGGCGCGCTGCCTGATCCGCTTCGAAGCCCTGTACGGCTCGAACTATCGCGGCCAATCGAGTTTCCATGAAGATACCCAAGGCGCCTGGCTGAGGTTCTATTCCATCAGTCCCTACAACGCCTACAACCGTTTTGTCGTGGACTCGATCATTGCCGGCTGGCTACAGCAGTTATCCAGCCTGGGCCAGGCGCTGCATGCCGAGCAGATCGACATCGAGTTCGCCGAACCGGATTACCGCGAACGTTATGAGGTGCTGGGTGATTGCCCGATCCATTTTGGCGCCGAGCACAATCAGCTGCGTCTGAGCCAGACCAGCCTGGCGCTGCGCAACCCCGAACATTGCCCGAGCACCTGGCGCCTGCTGCTCAAACTCTGCGAACGGGAACTGGAGCTGTTGACCCGAACCCGGAGTCTGCGTGAACGCATCATTCAGCTGCTCGGGCCATTGCTCAACGGCGGTCGGGAACCCGACCTGGAAGAAGTGGCGGCACGCCTGAAACTGCCAACCTGGACCTTGCGTCGCAAGCTCACCGAAGAAGGCACGCAGTTTCGCGCGATTCTCAACGACACTCGCCGTGATCTGGCCATGACCTATATCCGCGATACCGAACTGGCGTTCGGGGAGATCGCCTACTTGCTGGGTTTTGCCTCAGCCGAGGCCTTTCAACGGGCCTTCAAACGCTGGAACGGCCAGACCCCCGGCGAGTTTCGCCGCAGTCATCGGCAATCCGCCTGAAGTACTCTCCCGCCATTACAGCTCGGTAGCGTCTTCTGCAGGCTCCAGCGGATCCAGTTCGAATGCTTGATATTCCAGAAGCTCTTCTTGGTATTCGTCCATTGCGAAATCCTTTTGGGTGCGGTGGAAACCGATTGATTAAATGACCTCAGACCTCAGCATAAAGTGCCTTTGTGACGAAAAAAATACGTCGTCATGACGTCAAGGCACTTAAAAATTAAACGTAGCAGATCCCGACGAATTTACCGCCGTGCTTTGTAACGATTTTCAGGAGTGTGCCGGCTGCGCTGAATGCGTAAACCGATGATGGGCTGAACGCCCATCGTGGTGTGCCGCGAGCGATGGTCCGTTACGGGATCAATTATCCCGCAGCGGTCTGAGCCCGGCTTACTGAGCCGAAACCGGCATCGAAGAAATGGGTTCTGTGGGCGGCGGCAGCGAATCCGGATTGGCGGGTGGCGCAGTGGATTCGTTCGACGAGGCCGGCTCCGCGGACTCCTCAGGGGCAATCGGCGCGTTGTCAGCTGGAGGTGCCACTGGCTCAGAGGCAGGGGCATTTTCGGCGGGCATCATATTGGCCGGTTCTGTGGGGGGTGCGGCGGGCGCGGCGCCAGGCTCTGGTACGGTAGGTGCAGGCTCGGGCTCGGGGGCCGGCGCTGGTGCCGCCTGGGCTTCGGGCACCCCCAGAACAGTCTTCGGTTTCTCGGTGATATGCGCGATTTTCTTGGCTTCTGGCGGCAAGAACAACTCGACCAGCGCAAAGAACCGCTCATAAAACTTGGCTGAAGACACGGTTTCGCTGGCGACCTTGACCATCGAATCGTCGGAGGAACCGATCGGCATCGACACCGAACCCAATACACCGACCCCGAGGCTGGCAGAATTGTTGGTCTTCTTCAGCGCATAGCGGTCCTGCAAGGCATTGGCGAACATCGTCGCATGGTGACCGGCACTGCCGTCTTCGGCACAGACCACGTTGAAGCTGATCTCCATATGCGAATCGCCGGTCTGCTGAAAGCTCTTGTGACCGCTGATCAACTTCGGATCGCTGCTGGTAATGATGTAACCCTGGCTCAGCAGGGCGCGGCGCGCAGCTTCGCAGGTGGCGGCATCGCTGACCGGATAATTGCGCGAGAAAGTGCCGGAGTCGGCAAAATCTTCATGCTCATAAATGGCGGCTTTCTTTTCCGAGCAACCTGCAGCGCCGACCATCACAAGCGCCATTACCGCGAAACGCATGTGGAGTGATTTAAACATTGAACATCCTGGGCAAAACGGTTCGGGACGTATTGTGCAACAGATCGACCCTCGTGGGCGTACCGTTTAGTGTCTTAAAAGTATTACAAGCTTGATGAGCCCAGTTTACGGGGGAAAGTCACGCAGATAAATGATCAATGAACACTCGCCACTTGGTCGCTGTGAGCCGACTGGAGCATTTGATAGCCCCATAAACAAAAAACCCCAGCCTTGCGGCCGGGGTCTTTGTTAACTGCGTAGTGACTCAGTCAGGCATCAGAACTTCTCGATGTCCGCCTGGCTTTCCAGCTGCTTGCGATAGGCAGCAAAGTCTTGCTGACCCACGCGCGAGGCCAGGAAGCGACGGTATTGAACCTTCTCTTCCTCGGTAGGCGCTGCCGCTTCGTTGACGCCGTTCAGGCGCACGATCACCAGGCTACCATCGGCCAGGGTCACGCTGGTGAAGGTCGGCTTGTCCTTGGCTTCAGGCTTCGGCATGCGGAACAGCGCCTGCAGCACGGCCGGGTCAATCCCTTCCTGGCCACGCGTGACGGCTTCGAGCACTTTCCAGTTCTGGCCATCCAGCGCTTTGTCCAACGGCGTCTTGCCGTCGCGCAGGCTGGTGATCAGCTCCAGGGCCTTGGTCTTGGCCGCAGCACTTGCATGCTCCTTGGCCAATTGCACGCGGATGTTCGCAGCGACGCTTTCCAGTGGCAGTTGCTCAGGCTTGCGATGCTCTTTGGCACGCAGGACCACAACGGTTTCCGGATCCAGTTCGATGGCGGTGCTGTTGGCACCTTCATCCAGGACTTCAGGGCTGAACGCCGCCGTCACTACAGCACGGTTGGCTGCCACCCCCTCACCGCCTTCACGACCAAACGGTGCAGAGGTGTGAACGGTCAGTTTCAGCTCTTGAGCCGGCTGGGCCAGGTCGGACGCTTCGAAAGAAGAGTCTTCCAGTTGCTTGGTCGCTTCGACAAAGCGCTGCTCGACCTGTTGGGCCTTGAGCTCGCGAGTCAGCTTGTCTTTCAAGCTGGCGAAACTCGGCACTTCAGGAGCCTCGACGCCCAACAACTTGATCAGGTGCCAACCGAAGTCGGTACGAACCGGTGGCGAAACTTCATCCTTGTTCAAGGCGTACAAGGCCTTTTCGAAGGTTGGGTCATAGACACCCGGACCGGCGTAACCCAGGTCACCACCGTTCGCCGCCGAACCTGGATCCTGGGAGAACTCTTTGGCCAGGGCCTCGAAGCTTTCACCTTTGGCCAGGCGCGCCTGAACTTCGTCGATTTTGGTCTTGGCTTGCGCCTCGTTCACCTTGTCATTGACTTCGATCAGAATGTGCGCGCCCCGACGTTGCTCGGAGATATTGGCGGTTTCCTTCTGATACTGGGCCTGCAGGTCTTCGTCCTTGACGCTGACCTGGTCAAAGAAAGAAGCTTTCTTCAACTCGAGGTAATCGATCACCACCTGGTCGGGAGTCATGAACTCCTTGGCATGTTCGTCGTAATGAGCCTTGATCTCTTCATCAGTCACTTTGACTGCCGATGGATCGGCCTTGATGTTCAAGGAGGCAAAATCGCGGGTCTGTTTTTCCAGACGGGCAAACGCCAGAACCTGAGCATCGGTGACAAAACCGCTACCTGCCAGGCCTGCACGCAATTGACCGATCAGCATTTCCTGCGCCAGCATCTGGCGGAATTGCATACGGCCGTAGCCCAGCTGACGGATCACCTGATCGAAACGCTCGGCGCTGAATTTGCCGTCGACCTGAAATTCAGGTGTTTGCAGGATCACCTGATCCAAAGCCGCTTCGGAGAAAGCGAACTTCGATTTGTCTGCGCCTTGCAGCAACAGCTTGCGGTCGATCAGCCCTTTCAGAGCGGATTCACGCAACATTTTTTCGTCGAGCAAGGAAGCATCGAAGTCCTTGCCCAGCTGTTGCATCAGCTGACGGCGTTGCATGTCGACCGCCTGGCTCAGCTCGTTCTGACTAATCTCTTCACCATTGACCTTGGCGGCGTCCTGGCTGTTGGTAGTGGCCTGGAAAATGGCCTCGATACCGGTAAAAGCCATCAATACGACGATGATCCCGATAATGGTCTTGGCAATCCAGCCTTGTGAATTGTCCCTGATATTCTGCAGCATGCGTCCCCCAGAAACGGTTGTACTTCAAATTAAGCAACCGTGGAGCGTGGGTAGAATCCGGATAGAAGAAAGGCGCATCCGAGGATGCGCCTTCTCGTAACTGGCGGAGCGGACGGGACTCGAACCCGCGACCCCCGGCGTGACAGGCCGGTATTCTAACCGACTGAACTACCGCTCCGCTGCCAAGTCAGGAATGACCCCGACCCGGATGGGTAAAGACTTGAAAAGACGCTTAGTTGACAGCTTCTTTCAGTGCTTTACCGGCTTTGAAACCTGGTTTTTTGGCTGCTGCGATTTCCAGCGTCTTACCGGTCTGTGGGTTACGACCAATGCGAGCTGGACGATCGGTTACGGAGAAGGTGCCGAAACCAACCAGTACAACAGAGTCGCCAGCCTTGAGAGCGCCAGTGACGGATTCGATTACAGCGTCCAGCGCACGGCCAGCAGCAGCTTTCGGGATATCAGCGGATGCAGCGATAGCATCAATCAGTTCCGACTTGTTCACTCTAAGTCCCCTTATATCTATTTGAGTATGATTCTAAGTTTTTTGGTGAAAGCAAAAGCGAGTGCTGAATGGCCTACAGACACTTAAGAGCCGCTTTATAACAAGGGCTCTAAAAAGCTGTCAAGGAAGCCCCCCAGGCAAATTCGTACTAATGCGTGCTAATTCTTTCCTTAGAATCAGACTCGCGTTTTTCATCCTTTGCAACTATCTCCGGAGCCACATCCGGCAAGGGCTCCGGCGCGTATTGCAGCGCAATTTGCAGGACCTCGTCAATCCATTTAACTGGTTTAATCTGAAGATCTTGCTTGATATTGTCGGGAATTTCCTTCAAGTCGCGGACATTCTCTTCAGGAATGATCACGGTTTTGATCCCGCCACGGTGTGCCGCCAACAGTTTTTCCTTCAGACCGCCAATTGCCAGAACCTGGCCACGCAAGGTGATTTCACCGGTCATGGCAACATCCGCACGTACCGGAATCCCGGTCAGTGCCGATACCAGGGCCGTACACATACCTACACCGGCGCTCGGACCGTCTTTAGGCGTAGCCCCTTCCGGCATGTGGATATGGGTGTCACGCTTCTCGTGGAAGTCCAAAGGGATCCCCAGGCTCTTCGCACGACTACGCACAACCGTCAGCGCCGCAGTGATCGATTCGACCATTACGTCACCCAGGGAACCGGTCTTGATCAACTGACCCTTGCCCGGTACCACGGCTGCTTCGATGGTCAGCAACTCACCACCGACCTGAGTCCAGGCCAGGCCTGTTACCTGTCCGATCTGATCCTGCTGTTCAGCCAGGCCGTAGCGGAATTTGCGCACTCCAAGGAAGTGTTCAAGCATCTCGGCTGTCACTTTTACCGAGAAGCGTTTTTCCAGTGAATGCTCTTTGACCGCCTTGCGGCAAACCTTGGCGATCTGTCGCTCAAGCCCACGCACACCTGCTTCGCGAGTGTAATAGCGAATGATGTCGCGGATCGCCTCGGCGTCGAACTCCACTTCGCCTTTCTTCAAGCCGTTGGCCTGAATCTGCTTGGGCGAGAGGTATTTGACGGCGATGTTGATCTTCTCGTCTTCGGTGTAACCCGGCAGACGAATCACTTCCATCCGGTCGAGCAGCGCCGCCGGGATATTCATCGAGTTGGCGGTGCAGAGGAACATCACATCGGAAAGGTCGTAGTCGACTTCCAGGTAATGGTCGTTGAAGTTGTGGTTCTGCTCCGGATCGAGCACTTCCAGCAACGCCGACGCCGGATCGCCACGCATGTCGCTACCCATCTTGTCGATTTCATCGAGCAGGAATAGCGGGTTGCGCACACCCACCTTTGTCATCTTTTGAATCAATCTTCCCGGCATCGAACCGATGTAAGTGCGCCGATGACCACGAATTTCCGCTTCATCACGCACGCCACCGAGGGCCATGCGCACGAATTTGCGGTTGGTCGCATGGGCAATCGACTCCGCCAGGGACGTTTTACCGACCCCGGGAGGACCGACCAGGCACAACACCGGACCACGAATTTTCTTCACGCGCTTTTGCACGGCGAGGTATTCGAGGATGCGTTCCTTGACTTCATCCAGACCGTAATGGTCGGCGTCGAGGATATCTTCAGCCCGCGCCAGGTCCAGACGCACCTTGCTCTGGGCCTTCCACGGCACCTGAACCAGCCAGTCTATATAGGTACGCACCACTGTCGCTTCAGCAGACATCGGCGACATTTGTTTGAGTTTGTTCAGCTCGGCTTGAGCCTTGGCCAAAGCGTCTTTCGGCAAGCCGGCGGCATCGATGCGCTTTTTCAGCTCTTCGATTTCGTTATGGCCTTCGTCGCTATCACCCAGCTCTTTCTGAATGGCCTTCATCTGCTCATTCAGGTAGTACTCGCGCTGGCTGCGCTCCATTTGCTTTTTGACGCGACCACGAATGCGTTTTTCAACTTGCAGCAGGTCGATCTCGGCATCCAGCAACGCCAGAACGTGCTCGACCCGGGCCGACAAATCGATGATTTCGAGGATTTCCTGCTTCTGCTCGATCTTCAGCGCCATGTGCGCCGCCATGGTATCAACCAGGCGACTTGGCTCATCGATGCTGTTAAGCGACGACAGCACCTCGGCAGGGACTTTCTTGCCCAGTTGCACATACTGCTCGAACTGAGCCAGCAGGCTGCGGACAAAGACTTCCGACTCACGCTCGGGCGCATCGACTTCGTCGATCAGCGAGACTTCGGCACGGCAGTGGCCGTCCACTTCGATGAAACGTTCGACCGCACCGCGCTGCTCACCCTCGACCAGCACCTTGACCGTGCCGTCAGGCAGCTTGAGCAGCTGTAGAACTGTCGCGATGGTACCCACGCGATAAAGTGCTTCTTCTCCCGGATCGTCGTCGGCAGGGTTTCTCTGGGCCAGCAGGAGAATCTGCTTGTCGCCCGTCATCGCGGCCTCGAGGGCTTCGATGGATTTCTCGCGCCCCACGAACAGCGGGATAACCATGTGCGGATAAACCACAACATCACGCAATGGCAGGAGAGGCAATTCTATGGTTGTCTTCATGATTTCGCCTCTACGGCGGCCATAAGGCCGGAAACAGATGGAATTAAGCTTGAAACCAAGATGGGGGCTACCTTCGAAAAAAACAAGCTTAAAAGATCGTCCAAAGGTGGCCCGAACCTTTGAAAGTTCCTGCAAAAGCAAAGGGGCCCGAAGGCCCCCTCTTGAATCCAGCAGTATGACGCTTAAGCGTCTGGCGCTGCCTTGGCCGTCGGCTCACTGTTTTCGTAGATATACAGTGGCTTGGACTTGCCTTCTATAACGCTTTCGTCGATCACTACTTTACTCACCTCGGACTGCGAGGGGATCTCGTACATAGTGTCGAGCAACACGCCTTCGAGGATCGAACGCAATCCACGAGCACCGGTCTTGCGCTCAAGCGCACGCTTGGCCACCGACTTGAGTGCGTCGGCACGGAACTCCAGATCGACGCCTTCCATCTCGAACAGCTTCGCGTATTGCTTGGTCAGGGCATTTTTCGGCTCGGTGAGAATCTGCATCAAAGCAGCTTCGTCGAGCTCGTCCAGGGTGGCCAGAACCGGCAGACGACCAACGAATTCCGGGATCAGACCGAACTTGACCAGATCGTCAGGTTCGACTTCACGCAGGGATTCACCGACCTTCTTGCCCTCTTCCTTGCTGCGCACTTCGGCGTTGAAGCCAATGCCGCCACGGGTGGAACGGCTTTGAATGACCTTTTCCAGCCCGGAGAACGCACCACCGCAAATAAACAGGATGTTACGCGTGTCGACCTGAAGGAATTCCTGCTGTGGATGCTTGCGACCACCTTGAGGCGGTACAGAAGCCACAGTGCCTTCGATCAACTTGAGCAACGCCTGCTGCACGCCTTCACCGGAGACATCCCGGGTAATCGAAGGGTTGTCGGATTTGCGCGAGATCTTGTCGATCTCATCGATGTAGACAATGCCCATTTGAGCTTTTTCTACGTCGTAATCGCATTTCTGCAGCAGTTTCTGAATGATGTTCTCCACATCTTCACCGACATAACCAGCCTCGGTGAGGGTGGTGGCGTCAGCGATGGTGAAGGGTACATTCAGCAGGCGAGCCAGTGTTTCGGCAAGCAGGGTTTTACCCGAGCCTGTCGGGCCGATCAGCAAGATGTTGCTTTTGCCGAGCTCGACGTCGTCATTCTTTTTGTCACGCTGGTTGAGGCGTTTGTAGTGGTTGTATACCGCTACGGCCAAAACCTTTTTCGCACGTTCTTGACCAATCACATACTGATCAAGGATGCCGCTGATTTCTTTAGGCGAAGGCAATTTATGCGCGCTGCTTTCTGCCTGTGCTTCCTGCACCTCCTCACGGATGATGTCATTGCACAGGTCGACGCACTCGTCGCAGATAAAGACCGAGGGGCCGGCAATCAATTTGCGCACTTCATGCTGGCTTTTGCCACAGAAGGAGCAATAGAGCAATTTGCCGTTGTCCTCGCCGTTGCGGGTGTCAGTCATTCGATCGATCCAAATCCGATAGGCTTGCAACACAAGATGAAGGCAATTGCGGGCTTTTTCAAGCCCGCAGGCGGTCGGTTAACCAACCACCTACATTTGGGCTGCTTAGGTTGGCATTTTACGCTTGTCGATCACGGTGTCGATCAGGCCGTATTCAGCCGCACGTTCTGCGCTCATGAAGTTATCACGCTCGGTATCGCGTTCGATGACTTCAAGGCTTTGCCCGGTGTGATGGGCCAGCAACGAGTTCAGGCGAAGACGAATGGCGAGGATTTCCCTGGCATGAATGTCGATATCCGACGCCTGCCCCTGGAAACCGCCCAACGGCTGGTGAATCATCATGCGCGAGTTAGGCAGGCAGTGACGCTTGCCCGCAGCGCCACCGGCGAGCAGGAACGCGCCCATGCTGCAGGCCTGGCCGATGCAGATGGTCGACACGTCAGGCTTGATGAATTGCATGGTGTCGTAGATCGACATCCCCGCAGTCACCGAACCACCTGGTGAGTTGATGTAAAGATGGATGTCCTTGTCCGGATTTTCCGCTTCAAGGAACAGCAGTTGCGCCGCGACCAGGTTGGCCATGTAGTCTTCTACCGGGCCAATCAGGAAGATCACTCGCTCCTTGAGGAGGCGCGAGTAGATGTCATAGGCACGTTCGCCACGGGCGGACTGCTCGATAACCATCGGGACCAGGCCGCCTGCGGCCTGGATGTCAGAGCTCTGCTGATAATAAGAATTGCGGGACATGTCCGGCAGTCACTCCCAAATAGTTATGTCTTGAATACGCATAAGCCAGCGCAAAGGCTGGCTTATGTGTGTATTTCAAACAAAGAAAAATCAGTCGGCTTGTGGTGCTTCCACCGGCTTGACCGCTTCTTCGTAAGAGACCGATTTGTCGGTCACGCTAGCTTTCTGCAGAACAGTATCCACAACTTGCTCTTCCAGCACAACCGAACGGACTTCGTTCAGCTGCTGGTCGTTCTTGTAGTACCAGGACACAACCTGCTCAGGCTCTTGATACGCCGAAGCCATTTCCTGGATCATTTCGCGAACGCGGGCTTCGTCAGGCTTGAGGTCGAATTGCTTGACCACTTCAGCCACGATCAGGCCCAGCACTACACGACGGCGGGCTTGCTCTTCGAACAGCTCGGCCGGCAGTTGATCAGGCTTGATGTTGCCACCGAACTGCTGAACAGCCTGCACGCGCAGACGGTTGACTTCGTTTTCCAGCAGGGATTTCGGGACTTCGATCGGGTTGGAGGCCAGCAGACCGTCCATTACCTGATTCTTGACCTTGGATTTGATCGCCTGACGCAGCTCGCGCTCCATGTTCTTGCGAACTTCGGTGCGGAAACCTTCAATACCTGTTTCCTTGATACCGAACTGAGCGAAGAATTCTTCGGTCAGCTCCGGCAATTTCGGCTCGGATACAGTGTTCACGGTAACGGTGAACTCTGCTGCCTTGTTAGCCAGGTCCAGGTTCTGATAGTTTTCCGGGAAGGTCAGGTTCAGAACACGTTCTTCACCGGCTTTAGCGCCAACCAGACCGTCTTCGAAGCCAGGGATCATGCGACCGGAACCCAGAACCAGCTGAGTACCCTTGGCAGAACCGCCCGCGAACACTTCGCCGTCGACCTTGCCAACGAAATCGATGTTCAGCTGGTCTTCGTTCTGGGCAGCGCGATCAGCTTGCTCATAACGGATGTTCTGCTTGCGCAGGACTTCCAGCATCTTGTCGAGATCGGCATCCGCCACGTCAGCGCTCAGGCGCTCGACATTGATACCTTCGAAGCCGGCAACGGTGAACTCCGGGAACACTTCGAAAACTGCGACGTATTCCAGATCCTTGCCAGCTTCGATCGACTTAGGCTCGATCGAAGGCGCGCCAGCCGGGTTCAGCTTCTGCTCGACAACAGCTTCGTAGAAAGAAGACTGGATCACGTCGCCTACAGCTTCCTGACGCGCATCAGCACCGAAACGACGCTTGATTTCGCTCATTGGCACTTTGCCTGGACGGAAGCCAGCGATCTTGGCCTTTTGGGCAGTCTGCTGCAGACGCTTGTTGACCTGAGTCTCGATGCGCTCAGCTGGCACGGTGATGCTCATGCGGCGTTCAAGAGCAGAAGTATTTTCAACAGAAACTTGCATGGATATTCCTCGTTGCACAGACGTTAGCCGGCCGTTTCCGACCCCAGAATCAAGGGCATGCATTCTAGTGGGTCAAACTCAAGAAGTCACCCTACTGAAAACGGGTAAAAAAGCAGCAGGCAATTTATAGGCGGGGGACAAACGGTTGCGCCCCGCCCTGAGAGCAAATACAGCGAATCAAGCCAGGGCCCTGGACCAACCCTTCTATATATAGGAAGGAGCAATCCTCACCCTGACGACCGAAACCCACGGGCTCCGACAGACAAGCCAGGCATCATTCAGCAACATAATGACGACGAACCGTCATCCTGTCAGCCCGGCACCTGCGGCCGCGCCGACTTCTGAAACGAAAACGGCGCAGCCCTTTTCAGGTGCTGCGCCGTTATCTGCTATTAAATAGCCACTTAATTGGTGCGGACGAAGAGACTCGAACTCTTACACCTTGCGGCGCTGGAACCTAAATCCAGTGTGTCTACCAATTCCACCACGTCCGCGTATCAAGCTTTTAAAGCAAAGGCGCCAGATTATTAATCTGGCGCCTTTCTAAATATGGGGTGGACGAAGGGGATCGAACCCTCGACAACGGGAGTCACAATCCCGTGCTCTACCAACTGAGCTACGCCCACCATATTGCCATGTTGCGTTACTTGTGCCAAAGCTGCCTAATGGCGCACCCGGCAGGACTCGAACCTGCGACCATCCGCTTAGAAGGCGGATGCTCTATCCAGCTGAGCTACGGGCGCCTTGTTAATCTGTATTCTTGGACGATTACAAACTAAGTGCTTTCAGTCTTACCGAGTTAACATCAACTCTGCTCAACCTTCTTAACCAGTGCTAGGCTGTGCCCGACAAGTGCGACGAATGTTATAGGTGGTCCGGTAGGTCGTCAACTCTTTTTTGAAAAAAATTCATTTAATTAAAGGGGTTAGGGGAATTTGCAGACCAAGCGCCTTTGCCCTCACGTCACGACATGCGAGAATGCGTTCTCTTTTCTTCCCCCTCTCGATGGTTAATCACGCGTCATGACTGCACAACTAATCGACGGCAAAGCGATCGCCGCTCGCCTGCGCCAGCAGATCGCCAAACGTGTCGCCGAGCGTCGCCAGCAAGGCTTGCGCACTCCCGGCCTCGCGGTGATCCTGGTCGGCAGCGACCCCGCCTCTCAAGTTTATGTCTCGCACAAGCGTAAAGACTGCGAAGAAGTCGGCTTCCTTTCGCAGGCCTATGACTTGCCCTCCGACACCACCCAGCAAGCTTTGACCGATCTGATCGATCGCCTCAACGATGACCCGAACATCGACGGCATCCTGCTTCAGCTGCCGCTTCCCGGACAACTGGAAGCTTCCAGACTGCTGGAACGCATTCGCCCGGACAAGGACGTGGATGGTTTCCATCCTTATAACGTCGGCCGCCTGGCACAACGCATCCCATTGCTTCGTCCCTGCACGCCAAAAGGCATCATCACCCTGCTGGAAAGTACCGGTGCCGACCTTTATGGAATGGATGCGGTCGTGGTGGGTGCTTCCAACATCGTCGGCCGTCCGATGGCGATGGAGTTGCTCCTGGCTGGCTGCACCGTCACCGTCACTCACCGCTTCACCAAGGATCTGGCTGGCCACGTTGGCCGCGCCGATCTGGTGGTGGTGGCCGCCGGCAAGCCGGGCCTGGTCAAAGGCGAGTGGATCAAGGAAGGCGCAATCGTCATCGACGTTGGCATCAACCGCCAGGAAGACGGCAAGCTGGTCGGCGATGTGGTGTATGAAACCGCCCTGCCCCGCGCCGGCTGGATTACTCCGGTTCCAGGCGGGGTCGGCCCGATGACGCGTGCCTGCCTGCTGGAAAACACGTTGTACGCCGCGGAAACGTTGCACGGCTGATCATTTGGCCACTGCTTCACTCAATAAAAAACGCCGCTTATCTCTAAACGAGTAAGCGGCGCTTTGCTAATAAATTCAGTGAAGTCGACATCGCTATCTGAACAGCTCGGAATGACTCCCGAGATCGACGAAGGTAATCAGATCGGCCCTTGAGTGTTCATAGATCATCAGGAAGTCGCCGCCTATATGACATTCCCGAAAGCCCTCCCAATCCCCAGTCAAGGCATGATCGAGATACTCGGCCGGTAGCTGCTCTCCAAGAAACAGCATAACCATCACCTCACGGACCTCATTCATGTCACGGCGGCCAGCCCGCTTATAACGCTCCCAGGATTTTTTGAATTCCGACGTTTGCGCGCACTGTTTTGGAAGCTCAGCGCGTTTCTGCTTTTTCTCCGGCTTCGCCATCTGCATCCCTTAGCATGTCGTCTACCGAGTCGAACTGACGGCGAATTTCCCGCGCCTGTACCATGGCACGAGCGGTTTTCTCCGAAGGGACGCGTACTTCAAAAGGCAAGCCCTGCGTTGACACAACCTGGCGAAGAAAAAGCCGCATCGCGTCACTGAGGCTAAGCCCGCAAGCACTCAAGACCTCAGTGGCTTGCTTCTTCAAATCCTCGTCGATGCGGCAACGCACATCGGTCGTTTTCAGCAATGCACCCATGGTAATACCTCGTCGTTATTTTGTAGCTACATTGGAGCTACGTTGTTATTGTGGTGGAGCGCACCGCTTTCAGCAACATCAACTTGATGAGTGGCTTTCGTACATTGGGCAAAAACAGCGTGCAGCTTCCAGGCCGACTGCGGGTGCAAACGCTCGATGCATTGCGCCCATCTGGCGGGGTTCTTTGTTTTGGCGCGACACAGGACGGTCCGAACCAAAGGCCATCCAGACTGATAAGTAACTGTTACACCGTTAAATTTAGTTCATCCAAAGCCCCTGTATCGCAGGCGTGTAGCGCTTTCCTGGCACATACTCATAAAATGTAACGTTTCTTCGAGTAAAGCCCGTTGCACGACGGCATATCCACCTTTAACGAGTCCGCCCGCGTGAAAATCCGTATTTCTATCCTCAGCCTATTTTTTGCATTTACAGGCACTTTCACCACGCCGAGCCTCTATGCTCGTGAAACCATCGAAGCCCCTCGAGATACCTCCCAACTGCACATTGCCTCCGGCAGCGCGATGCTGATCGACTTGCAGACCAACAAGATCATCTATGCGAGCAACCCGGACGTCGTCGTTCCTATCGCATCGGTTACCAAACTGATGACCGGCTTGATCATTCTCGAAGCCAAACAGTCGATGGACGAGTACATTTCCGTGTCGATCAGCGACACCCCGGAAATGAAAGGCGTGTTCTCCCGCGTCAAACTCAACAGCGAATTGAGCCGCAAGGACATGCTGCTGATCACCCTGATGTCCTCGGAGAACCGTGCAGCCGCCAGCCTGGCCCATCACTACCCTGGCGGTTACGTCGCGTTTATCGCCGCGATGAACGCCAAGGCCAAGGCACTGGGCATGACCAGCACCCATTACGTGGAGCCTACCGGTCTGTCGACTCGTAACGTTTCCACTGCCCGCGATTTGAGCAAGCTGGTACGGGCCGCCCACAAGTACCCGATGCTGAGCGAGCTAAGTACCACCAAGGAAAAGACCGTGACCTTCCGCAAGCCCACTTATAGCCTGGGCTTTCGCAATACCGATCACTTGGTCAGAAAGGACAACTGGGACATCGAGCTGACCAAGACCGGTTTTACCAACCAGGCGGGTCACTGCCTGGTCCTGGTGACCCGCATGGCCAATCGTCAGGTCGCCCTGGTGATCCTTGACGCCTTTGGCAAATATACCCATTTCGCCGATGCCAGCCGTATCCGCAAGTGGCTCGAAACCGGGAAAAGCGGTTCGGTACCTGGGGCGGCCTTGCAATACAAGGCCGCCAAGAATCTCAAGAGCCGCCAAGGCGAGGTGGTCCAGACGGCTGAATAGCGCTGGATAAACGCAAAAAGCCCTGACTGTCATGTCAGGGTCTTCACCATCAACGGCAATCGACAGCGCCGTTTTTCATGCTTTGAGTCAGTGCGCACTCAAGGCTTTAGTCGCTCTCGCCGCGGCCTGTTCCTGACCGGCCTGAGCCAGCTCATCGGCTGCTTTAAGCCAGCGCCGGGAGTCGACTGCGGCAGGAATCTGTGTCGGCCCCTGGATGAGCACGGCCCAACTGCCAGCGTTTTCCCAGGCAGACTCAAACGATTTGAAGTCCATCAGCAGGCGACGGTTCATCCCCGCCCGCAGCAGGACGGTCTGCTTATGCCGGTTGTAGCCGGCGAGTACCGCATACCTTGGCCCGGACCAGAATGCCGAGCCTTCAGTGAAGCGCACCAGCACCGGATAACCGGCCGCGACCTGGGTTAACAGCGCAGGAAGCGTGCTATCGAGTGGATAAACCACCAGGCCGTACTCGCGGGCCAGGTTCTGCATGTTCTGCTGCAACCGGTCTTCAGCGCCTGGTAGATGCAGTGGCTTGTCCAATAGCCCCGGGGTAATCACGATGCCCTGCTGGGACAGCATGCTGGCCAGGGTTGCGGGCCCACTCTGATAAAGCTCGCTACGAAAGAACGGCACGCCGCTGAGCTCGACACGCTCCGGCAAGCGCTGGATCTCGGGCTGCACGCTGCCGGCGCAACCGGCCAGACTCAGAACACAGGCACTGGCCAACAGCGCCAATCGAAATCGAGAAAATACCCGCAACATCATCACTCTCTTGTTCAGACGCCAGGCAAACACACTCCCGGCTTGGGTCTCGATCATAGGACGGTCTTGAGCGTCGGTATAGCCTTAACCGGCAGTTGGCAACGATCGATAGAGCGAACTGGTTGATAGGTCTCGACTGTTGGTCGATAGCTTGAAACACAGGGTGCGGCTAGACTGTCCCTTGCAGGAGTGTGTGTCCGCAGCCGGACACAAGGAGGCACGTATGAGCCTGGCAACGACAATCTTCATGCTGATCTGTGGCTGGCTGGCCGTTGCCGCCGCGATGCTGTGGGGCGTACTGCGCATTACTCGCAGACATCACCACCCGCACCAACCCGCAGCACCGGGCAAAAATGCAAAACCCGACCGGCGCGCCGCTGGCGTGCACTGATTGGCATTTGAATCCCCCATAAAAAAACGGTCGTCTGCGCCCTTTCGAGCACAGACGACCGTTTAGTGTGGCCTCTGATTAAGCTTCAACAGCCTGGCGCTTTTGCCGAGCGCGACGCGAGAGCATGTTCAAGCTTTCAATCGCTGCCGAGAAGGCCATGGCCGCGTAGACGTAGCCTTTCGGCACATGGGCGCCGAAGCCTTCAGCGATCAGGGTCATGCCGATCATGATCAGGAAGCCCAGGGCCAGCATCACCACCGTCGGGTTGTCGTTGATGAACTTCGCCAGCGGTTCGGCCGCGAGCAACATCACCAGTACCGAGACCACCACCGCGATGATCATGATCGGCAAGTGCTCGGTCATGCCAACAGCGGTAATGATGCTGTCGATCGAGAACACCATATCGAGCATCAGGATCTGACCGATCGCTGCCGCAAACCCAATGGACACGCCTGAGGTCGCGGAGGTCGTATCCTGCGACTCCGGGTCCATGCTGTGATGGATCTCCGTCGTGGCTTTCCACAGCAGGAACAGACCGCCGGCAATCAGGATCATGTCTTTCCAGGAGAATACCTGGCCGAACACATCGATGACCGGTTCGGTCAACTGCACGATGAACGCAATAGTGCTGAGCAGACCCAGACGCAGAATCAGCGCCATGCTGATGCCGATGCGCCGCGCTTTGGCCCGGTGCTGTTCAGGTAGCTTGTTGGTCAGGATCGAGATAAAAATCAGGTTGTCGATGCCAAGCACGATTTCCATGACGATCAAGGTGGCCAAGGCAACCCAAGCGGTGGGGCTGGCGGCGAGTTGTACTAGGTAATCCATGGGTCAGTCCTGACTCGGTGTATGACGGGTTAGATTTCCTGCGACGAGTCTTCGCGCTGTTGGCGCTCGTCAGCGGGCTTTTCCTTGTTGCCAAGAATGTCTTGAGTCGTGTCGCGTAATGCTTGCTCCGCGGCTATCCGGGTATCGTCAATGGCCTGTTTCGCCGTCTCGGCCGCTTTGTCCATCACTTGCTGAGTGCTTTTCTCGACCTGGTCGCAGCCACTGAGTGCCAACACGGAAAGCGCCAGCAGCGAAGCGGCGCCTATGGATGTGAGTTTCATCATGTCTTCCTCGATATAACGCACGGCCCCAAAGTGATGGCCCGTCGATAGCGCTGCATTCTAAGCAGCAAAACACTTCAGGAAAATTCGTATTTTTAGCAGCTATACTTCGGTTTTTACGAACTGAATTCTATTTATGCTTAATTATCGGCAACTGCATTACTTCTGGGTGGTGGCCAAGACGGGCAGCATCGTTCGGGCCTGCGAGCAGCTGAACCTGACACCCCAGACCATCAGCGGGCAAATCAGCCTGCTCGAACAGACCTACGGGATCGAGTTGTTTCGCCGGGTCGGGCGCCAGCTCGAGCTGACGGAAGCCGGACGCCAGACCCTGCCGTACGCCGAACAGATGTTCCAGCTCGGTGGCGAGCTGGAGGCCATGCTCAGGGCCCAGCCCAACGAGCAGCAGCTCCTGTTCCGGGTCGGGGTGGCCGACGTGGTGCCCAAGTCGATCGTCTATCGGCTGATCGCGCCGACCATGGAATTGAGCGAACCTCTGCGCATTACCTGCCGTGAAGACAAGCTTGAACGGCTACTGGCCGACCTGGCGATTCAGCGCCTGGACCTGGTGATCTCCGACAGCCCGATGCCGTCGCATCTGGACATCAAGGGCTACAGCCAGAAACTCGGCGAATGCGGCATCAGTTTTTTTGCCACCGCGGCGCTGGCTGCACGTTACGGAAAAGACTTCCCACGGGGTCTGCACGGCGCTCCACTGTTGATTCCAGGGCAAGAAACCGTGGTCCGCAGTCGTTTGCTGCGCTGGTTTGCCGAACAGCAGATCCAGCCGCGGATCGTCGGCGAGTTCGATGACAGCGCGCTGATGCAGGCCTTCGGTCAATCCGGCAGCGGGATATTCATCGCCCCGAGCGTGATTACCGATGAAGTGAAGCGTCAGTACGGCGTGGAGTTGATTGGCCAGACCGATGCCGTCAGCGAATCCTTCTACGCCATTTCGGTGGAGCGCAAGGTCAAGCACCCCGGCATCGTCGCCATTACCGAAGGTGCCCGACGCGAACTGTTTACCGCGATCACTATCTGAAAGTTCAGGCGCAGGCCGCCCGGGGTTTGGCGGCCATCAGCAACAACGCCAGCAGGATCGACAGCAAGATAAAGCCCGCTGCCGCAAAGCCGAGACTGCCCAGCCCCAGGGTATCGATCACCCGACCACCGACCATCGCGCCCAAGCCGATCCCCAGATTGGCGCCGGCGATATTCAGTGAAGCGGCGAAGGCCGGCGCCTGGGGTGCGACCTTTATCAAGCGCACATGACTGACCAGGAACAGCGCCGCCTGGGTGACACCCCAGATGCCCATAGCCGCCACCAGCCCCAGCGTCGAATGAATGGCCGGCACCAGCGCCACCATGCCGCCGATCATGAAGGCACAGAACACCATCGAGGCGATCAGCGGATGGCGATCGACCATGCGTCCGCCCAGCGAGTTGCCGATCAGCCCCATCGCACCGAAGCCCATCAGGCACCAGCCAACCAGGTTGCCGTTGAAACCGGCCAGCCGCTCGAGGATGTCGGCCAGATAGGTGTAAGCGGTGAACATGCCGCTGAACACCAGGATCGACAACAGGACATGCCCCTGCATCAACGGACTGCGCAGAATCTTCAACTGCGAACGGAAACTCACCTGCTGTTTGTGCAAGTCGGTTTGCGGTAAATAGACGAACAGCAGCAACGCCTTGGCGAAAGCGATCACCGCCAGAATGCCAAACACACTGCGCCAGCCGAAGGCATCGCAGATCAGCGTACCCACGGGAATCCCGAATACGGTGGCGCAGACTATCCCGAAACCGATTTTCGCAATCGCCCGTCCGGCGTAATCCGGCCCGACGATCCCCACCGCCGTCTCACTGGCCAAAGCCCAGAACACTGGCAAACCGAGGGCGGGAATCAACCGGGCAACCGCCATGACACCGATGTTGGGCGCAAGCATCGCCAAGGTGTTGGCCAGCCCGAACATCACCAAGACCGTGATAAACAGCCGTTTACGCTCGAATCGAGCACACCAGGCGGTCAGAAATGGCCCGAAGGCGGCCACGGTAAAAGCGAACAAGGTCACCAACAAACCGGCTTGGGAAACACTGACATCCAGATCGCGGGCGATGGATGGCAAAAGGCCGACGATGATGAACTCTGTGGTCAGCACGGTAAAACCGGCGGCCGACAACAGCAAAATGGGCAACAACATGCATAACTCCGCAAACAACGACACCAGCGATAGCCCGAGGGCCCACTGACTGGAGATAAAAAGAGGATCGCGAATCTTAACAGAGAGAATCCGCCAGCGGTTTAACCACGCTGCACTCTCTGGCGGCAGATCGTCACAGGCCGCAGGAATCGGCCTGCGGTGTGATAAAGTCCGGCCCCTTCCAGAGACACCCTCCGTTCATCGACCGTTCACGGCCACGGGTTTTACTGCTGCCCCTTCGTTGAACCACAACACTCTATAAAAAATCCGAGATACCGCTATGACTGCTGCCCCCCTTTCTCCATTGCAAAGACTCAAACGCACCAGCCTGGTGACCCAGATCGTTATCGGCCTGATCGCCGGTATTCTGCTGGCGTTGTTCTTGCCCGAAGTGGCGCGATCGACAACCTTTATCGGCAAAGTCTTTGTCTCGGCCCTCAAAGCCGTCGCGCCGATTCTGGTGTTTGTGCTGGTGATGGCTTCCATCGCCAACCACAAGCTGGGTCAGGAAACCCATATCCGGCCAATTCTGTTTTTGTACCTGCTGGGCACCTTTGCGGCGGCGGCCGTTGCCGTGGTCGCCAGCACGCTGTTTCCGTCCAACCTGGTGCTGGCCACCCAGGATGTGGCGGTGAGCGCTCCAGGCGGGATCAGTGAAGTGCTGCAAAGCCTGCTGCTGAGCGTGGTCGACAATCCGATCAGCGCCCTGATGAACGCCAATTTCATCGGCATCCTGGCTTGGGCGATCGGCATGGGCATTGCCATTCGCCATGCCGGGGAAACCACCCGTACCGTGCTGGACGATCTGTCCAATGGCGTGACACTGATCGTGCGCATGGTGATCCGCTTCGCACCGCTGGGGATCTTCGGCCTGGTGGCTTCGACCCTAGCCACCTCCGGTTTCGGCGCTCTGCTCGGCTATATGCATCTGCTGGCGGTGCTGATCGGCTGCATGCTGTTTGTCGCCCTGGTGATCAACCCGGCCATCGTGTTCTGGAAACTGCGCCGCAATCCCTACCCACTGGTCTTCACTTGCCTGCGCGAGAGCGGCATTACCGCGTTTTTCACCCGCAGTTCGGCGGCGAACATTCCGGTCAACCTGGAGTTGAGCAAGCGCCTGGGCCTGCATGAAGACACCTACTCGATATCGATCCCGCTGGGTGCCACCATCAACATGGCGGGCGCGGCGATCACCATTACCGTGTTGACGCTGGCGGCCGTGCACACCCTCGGAATTGCCGTGGACATTCCGACGGCGGTGTTGCTGAGTGTGGTCGCGGCGATTTGCGCCTGCGGGGCATCCGGCGTGGCCGGTGGTTCGTTGCTGCTGATTCCGCTGGCGTGCAGCCTGTTCGGTATTCCCAGCGAAATCGCCATGCAAGTGGTCGCCGTCGGTTTCATCATTGGCGTGCTGCAGGACTCGGCGGAAACCGCGCTGAACTCCTCCACCGACGTACTGTTCACCGCCGCGGCCTGCCTGGCCCAGGAAGAACAGGCCGAGCGTATCGCGCAGAAGGCTTGATTCAGGGGTAGCCCAAGAAAAAGCCCGGCAAGGTTCACTGCGAACCTTGCCGGGCTTTTTTGTATCCTGGGTTTAGAACGCGCCCATGTAATCGCGCTTGCCGACTTCCACACCGTTGTGACGCAGGATCGCGTAAGCGGTGGTGACGTGGAAGAAGAACTGCGGCAAGCCGTAAGTCAGCAGGTAAGCCTGGCCAGTGAAGCGTTTTTCTTTCGGCGTGCCCTGGCGGGTGATGATCTCGATCCCTTCCTTGCCGTCGATCTGCTCAGGCTTGATGTCTTCGATGAAGGCCAGGACTTTGCTGATCAGCGCTTGCAGTTCGGCGAAGGTCGTTTCAGTGTCGTCGTATTTCGGCAGCTCAACCTCGGCCAGACGCGCGGAAACGCCTTTGGCGAAATCCACGGCGATCTGCACCTGACGCACCAGCGGGAACATATCCGGGGACAGACGCGCTTGCAGGAAGACTTCTGGTGCAATGTTTTTTGCCGTGGCGTGGGCTTCAGCCTTGTTCAGGACGCCGCTCAAGGCGGTGAGCATTTGCTTGAAAACCGGGACGGATGCGGCATACAGAGAAATAGTCATGACAGTCTCGCAGGTTGTGGCGGGAGTTGAACGTGGCGCGATTATAGCCGTGCTTGTCTTTTATTCTGCAAGGATTAGGCTAGTTGGCTTCGACAGCATAGGGAAAGCGCGATGAGCAACGAGCACGACACCGCCAGCGATGAACCGCGGCTCAGCAGTACGGAAATCCGCATTCTCGGCTCCTTGATCGAGAAACAGGTCACCAGCCCGGAAACCTATCCGCTGACCCTCAATGCACTGGTCATCGCCTGCAATCAGAAAACCAGCCGCGAACCGGTGATGAACCTGACGCAGGGCCAGGTCGGTCAGAGCCTTCGGGCCCTTGAAGGCCGGGGTTTCACCCGCCTGGTCATGGGCAGCCGCGCCGATCGCTGGGAGCATCGGGTGGACAAGGCGCTGGAGCTGGTGCCAGCCCAGGTGATCCTGGCGGGGCTGCTGTTTCTGCGCGGCCCGCAGACTGTCAATGAACTGCTGACCCGCAGCGGCCGCATGCATGATTTTGAAGACACCGAACAGGTCGTGCACCAGTTGGAACGGCTGATTGCCCGCGGCCTGGCATTGCTGTTGCCACGTCAGTCCGGGCAACGCGAAGACCGCTACATGCATGCCCTGGGCGACCCGGCCGATATCGACGTGATTATGGCCGCACGGCAGAGTCCAGCGGAACGCGGTAGCGGCAGCGGCGTGTCGGTGGAGCGCATCGAAGAACTGGAAGCGCGGATTGCGGCGCTGGAAGAGCGTTTGGCACGGCTGGAGTGACCCCCGTAGCAGCTGCCGAGCCTGCGAGGCAGCTGCTACAGAAACGCGCCGCACCAAGACCGTTGCTCAACCTCGCGCGAAAGCCACCGCTTTCTGGAACTGCTCTTGGGTCGGACGCACGCCGGTGTACAACACGAATTGCTCAAGCGCCTGAATGGCGATCACTTCCAGACCGGTGATCACGCGTTTGCCTTGGGCACGGCCGCGCAGGATCAACGGTGTTTCCGCGGGAATCGCCACCACATCGAAGATTATTTGCGCAGAGTCAATGGCGTTCGCGTCAAAAGCCAGCTGATCGGCTTCGTCTGCGCCAGTCATACCGATCGGTGTGACGTTGATCAGCATCTGTGGCCGCTCGGCACCCAGCTCTGGCAGCCATTGGTAACCCAGGGAACTCGCCAGGGCGCGGCCAGCCGTTTCATTGCGAGCCACGATCAAACCGTTCCGATAACCGCCATCACGTAGCGCGCTGGCCACCGCCTTGGCCATTCCCCCACTGCCGCGCAGGGCAAAGGTCAAATTCTGCGGCACGTCATGAGTCTTGAGCAGTTGCGCGATGGCAATGTAATCGGTGTTGTAAGCCTTGAGATGGCCATGAGTGTTGACGATGGTATTGATCGACTGGATGGCCTTGGCCGAGTCATCCAGCTCATCGACCAAGGCAATGCAGGCTTCTTTGAAAGGCATGGAGACCCCGCAGCCGCGAATGCCCAATGCACGGATGCCACCCACCGCACCCGGCAGGTCATTGCTGCTAAACGCCTTGTAGTAAAAATTCAGCCCCAGTTGCTCATACAGATGGTTATGAAAACGCAGGCCGAAATTCCCCGGGCGCCCAGACAGCGACATACACAGTTGGGTGTCTTTATTCGGGTTCATCTGCATGTTTTTCTCCTTCAAAAAGCACTTTCAGATGGACGGGATTAGCCAGCCCACCGGTTCTGTTCGATCATTATTCAGTGAGGCTCAGATGCCTGGTTTCGCTGCATATCAAGGTAAAGAAACCGCTACAGACCTTACACAATATTTACTCAATGGCTCGGTAGTTTTTTCAAAAATTGCTGTCTGAGAAGTATCCCCGCGACAATCCTTGGGTCTATTGCAGACCACAAGCGTCGGGAGTTGAAAATGAGGTGTAGCCATGATTCGTCATCTCCCCACAGTAGCCTTGCTCATCGGCGCACTCGCTGTCACAGGTCAGGCATCCGCCGGTGGTCACGGTCACGGTCATGGTGGTGATTGGAGGGGGCCAGCGGTGTTCGGCGCGGTGGTCGGCGCAGCCATCGTCGGCTCGGCAATCATCAGTCGCGATCGGCCGGTCTATGTGCAGCAGCCGGTGTATGTCCAGCCGCAGCCGGTCTACGTGCAACAACCACCGGTCTATTACCAGCCGCAACCGATTTACATCGAGCAACCGGTCTACTACCGGCGGGCACCGGTCTATTACGGTCCGCCACCGGGTTACTACTATGGCCCCCCACGCGGTTATTACGGTCGGCCACGCTGGTAATCATCACGCTGCAGCACTCTCGGGCCCCAACTTGAACGGGGCCTGACGCGTTGCAAACCCTGAACAATGTCTGAATAGATCTCGCCAAGGTCGCTGCCGAGACAGTGCCTGCGGCTGAATTTGACATGATTGACCCGGCTGTCTCCTTGGCATCTCGATGCGGCAGCTGTCATATTTATGTCGTGACAGGTCCGCAAGATCGGACTTGTCCGAAAAAACCGGCTAATAAAAACAAGGACAGCCACAATGCCCACTCAGCACCCCCACCGCGACGCCGGTCTCTGCACCTCGAGCAAGGTCTATAGCGCGCTGACCGAACTCAAGCACCTGGAAGGTCACCGCAACGCCAAGTTTCTCTCGTTACTGGCGGAGAATCTGGTGCGCAAAGGCCTGTTGAATGAGCAGGAAGTGGTGAACATGCTCGACCTGGTGGTCGACTGACAGCGCTTTTCACCTTCTATTTCGTCCGCGTCGATGTCCACTATCGAGCGCGATGATTTCAAGTTGAACCCTTTGGTCCATAAGGTAGTCCCATCTGATGGAGGTACTTATGACCCAGGTTCAAATCATGTCCGTAGTTGGCAGCGCAGTTCCCACACCGCTCAGAGAGCTGGGATTGCTCGCTTGTTGGTATCTGATGCAGGACGGCGTGGCGATCAGCGGCCCGTTCACTTCACTTCTCGCCGCTCAGGCATTATCGCAAAGCATGGATGTTCATAGCTTGTGCGCCTAGGGTAATTGCACCCGAGGCTTGGTTTCGACGAACAGCGCCCAGCTTGAGATGAACAGCGCGGCGATCAAGGGTCCGATGACAAATCCGTTCAGACCAAAGATCGCCAGGCCGCCCAGGGTGGAAATCAGAATCAGGTAGTCCGGCATTTTTGTGTCCTTGCCCACCAGGATCGGCCGCAGCACGTTGTCGACCAGTCCGATGACCAGTACTCCGTACAATGCCAGCACCACACCCTGCCAGATCGCCCCGCTGAGCAGAAAGAATGCAGCTGCCGGAGCCCAGACGATCCCCGCCCCAACCGCGGGCAGCAGCGACAGAAACGCCATCAACACCGCCCAGAGCAAGGCACTGGGAATGTCGAGAAACCAGAAAATCACCCCGCCCAATGCCCCCTGAGTGACCGCCACCAGCAGGTTGCCCTTCACCGTGGCGCGCACCACCCGGTTGAATTTCAGTTGCAAGCGGCGTTTCTGCTGGTCGTCCAGCGGTATCGCCGCGCGGATTTTGCGCGCCAGCTCGGCACCGTCGCGCAAAAAGAAGAACAATAAGTACAACATGATGAAAAAGCTCACCAGGAACTCGAAGGTACCCTGGCCGAAGCTGAAGGCCTGGGTGGCGAAGAACTGACTGCCCTGCACCGCGCCTTTGATGATTGTTTCCCGCAAGTTGCTCAGATTACCCATCCCGAAACGATCGAGCAGATTCTGAAAATACGGCGGCAGGCTATGTTTGAACTGCGACACATATACGGCGATGTCCAGCTCTCCGCTTTCGATGCTCTTGTACAGGGTCGCCCCTTCCTGAACCAGCAAGGCGCTGATAATGATCACCGGCAGAATCGCAATCACCAGGCAGATGCTCAGGGTAACCAACGAGGTCAGGTTGCGTTGCCAGCCAAACTTCAATTGCATCCGTCGCTGTAACGGCGCAAAGAGGATCCCGAGTATCACCGCCCAGAACACCGCGCCGTAAAACGGCAACAGAATCCAGATAAAGGCGATGGTCACCAGGACCAGCAGCACCAACAGCGATTTGTTTTCCAGCGTGGTTTCGTTCATGTCCGATCCATGTAAGTAAGGCGCGGGACTGACGGCGTCCTGATGTTTAGTCAGCCAGGGCGCGCCTGAGTGCCATCTTTATTCATGGAGCATAGATCCAGATCAATTAAGTCCGGACACGACTGGCTTACCCTCCTGGCCTTTTGTGATCGAAACCACCATGCCCCTCGCCAGCCCCGAACTTCTCGCCCCAGCGGGCACCCTGAAAAACATGCGCTATGCCTTCGCCTACGGTGCCGACGCGGTCTACGCCGGGCAGCCACGCTACAGCCTGCGAGTGCGCAACAACGAATTCGATCACGCCAACCTGGCCCTCGGCATCGCTGAAGCCCAGGCTCAAGGCAAGCGCTTCTATGTGGTGGTAAATATCGCCCCGCATAACGCCAAATTGCGCACCTTTCTCAAGGACCTGGAGCCAGTGATCGAGATGGCGCCAGACGCGCTGATCATGTCCGATCCCGGGTTGATCATGTTGGTGCGCAGGCATTTCCCACAGATGCCGATTCATCTGTCAGTGCAGGCCAATACGGTGAACTGGGCCAGCGTCGAGTTCTGGCAGCAACAAGGCCTGAGCCGGATCATCCTTTCCCGCGAACTGTCCCTCGAAGAAATCGCCGAGATTCGCCAGCAGGTTCCCGCCATGGAGCTGGAAGTTTTCGTCCATGGCGCGCTGTGCATGGCCTATTCCGGTCGTTGCCTGCTCTCCGGCTACATGAACAAGCGCGACGCCAACCAGGGCAGTTGCACCAACGCCTGCCGCTGGAAGTACCAGGCGCAGCCGGCCGTGGAAAACCAGCTCGGCGATATCGTTCAGCCGTTCCAGCCCGAGCCGACCCTGGGCCTGGGCGCACCGACCGATCAGGTATTTTTGCTGCAAGAAGCCAATCGTCCTGAAGAGCTGATGCCGGCGTTCGAGGACGAACACGGCACTTACATCATGAACTCCAAGGACCTGCGCGCGGTGCAGCACGTCGAACGCCTGACCCAAATGGGTGTGCATTCATTGAAAATAGAGGGTCGGACCAAGTCCCACTTCTATTGTGCGAGGACTACTCAGGTCTATCGCAAGGCGATCGATGATGCCGTGGCCGGTCGCGAATTCGACCGCAGCCTGATGACCGATCTCGAATCTCTGGCCCAACGCGGGTACACCGAAGGCTTTCTGCGCCGGCATGTGCATGACGAGTATCAGAATTACCAGCAAGGCAGCTCAGTCTCAGAGCGCCAACAATTCGTTGGCGAGTTGACCGGCGAACGGCGTGATCGACTGGCCGAAGTCCGGGTGAAGAATCGCTTCCAGCTCGGCGATCATCTGGAGTTGATGACCCCCCAAGGCAATTTCCACTTCGACCTGCATCAACTGCACAACGCCAAGGCCGAAGCCATCGAAGTGGCGCCGGGGGATGGGCACACGGTGTATTTGCCGATACCGGACGAGGTGGATTTGCGTTTTGGGTTGTTGATGCGGGATGTGCGGGTTAGTACGGTTTAGGCTCCGGACGCAGAACCTGTGGCGAGGGGGCTTGCCCCCGCTCGGCTGCGAAGCAGTCGTAAAATCGGCACATGGGTTCTAACCAAGAGAACTCGCTGCCTGATTTTAGGACCGCTTCGCGCTCCAGCGGGGGCAAGCCCCCTCGCCACAACGGTTTGTCAGACACCAAATCCCCCGGATCAGATGCGGAACTGCCCCACCAGCTTGCCCAGCCGCTGACCCAACTCGGCCAGGCTGCGGGAGGTCTGGGCGCCGAGTTGGGTTTCGGCGGCGACGTTGTCCACGGCCACGGCGATCTGATGCACGCTGCGGTTGATCTCTTCAGCCACCGCCGTTTGTTCTTCGGCGGCGCTGGCGATCTGTGCGTTCATCGAGTTGATGGTGCCGATCAGTTGGGCCATGGTATCCAGCGAAGCGCCGGCCTCGTTGGCCTGGGCCGAGGTACCGTCACCGGCATCGCTGGAGCGGCGCATGGCTTCAACCGCCGATTGAGTGCCTTTCTGCAGGCGGTCAATCATCCCCTGGATTTCCTGGGTGCTTTGTTGGGTGCGGCTGGCCAGCGCCCGCACCTCATCGGCCACCACCGCAAAACCGCGTCCGGCCTCACCGGCACGGGCCGCTTCGATGGCGGCGTTGAGTGCCAGCAGGTTGGTCTGGTCGGCAATCGAGCGAATAACACTCAGCACGCTGACAATCGACAACACATCCTTTTGCAGGCTATCCAGGGACGTACCGCTGTTGCGGATGTCGCTGACCAATGCATGGATCTGCTTGATGCTGCCATCCACCACGCGCTTGGCAGCCTGGCCTTCTTCGTCGGTCTGCTGCGCAGCGACTGCGGCGCCCTGGGCGCTTCTCGCAACTTCCTGAGCCGCCGAGGACATCTCGTTGATCGCCGTCGCGACCTGATCGGTTTCATGGCGCTGACGCTCCATGGCATGCTCCGAACGATGAGCCTGATCGGTGACTTGAGTGACAAGCCCGGTCAATTGCGAGGTCATTTCGGTGATTTGCCGCACCAGGCCATGAATCTTGTCGACGAAGCGGTTGAACGAACCAGCCAGTTCACCCAGCTCATCCTGACTGGTAATTGCCAGACGCCGGGTCAGATCGCCCTCGCCGGCGGCGATATCGTCAAGGTTGGCTTTCATCAGATGCAGCGGACGCAGCATAGTGTTCGCCAGCAGCATGCCGACCGCGCCAATCACCAGCAGCACCACCACGGCGATGCCGACGATACTCAGCACCACCCCTTCCATGCGCTCATGAACCTTGGCTTCGACCAACGCGACCTGCGCTTCGATACCGTCGAGGTTGACCGCAGTGCCGATGACCATGTCCCACTTGGGCAGGTATTCGGAGTAGCCGAGTTTGGGCACCAGGACTTTGTTGTTACCCGGCAGCGACGAGCTGTATTGCAGATAGTGGGTACCGTCCTTGGCGACTTGCACCAACTCACGGTTGAAGTACACGCCATTCGGATCGCGTTTGTCGTTGAAGTTCTGACCCACACCTTCCGGGCTGTTGCCCTTGAACAGGCGCACGATTTGCGAGTCGTAACCGAAGAAGTAGCCATCCTTGCCGTAGCTGATGCTCGACAGCAGCTTGACCACCTGCGCCCGCGCCGCGTCATCACCCGGTGCCGCCGCGTCGTACAGCGGCTTGATCGCACTCATCGCCACCGCTACATAACTTTGCAGGGTCGCCTTGGCATCGCTCAGCAGACGCTGACGGGTTATTTCGACTTCGCTGCGGGCCTGATTCTGCAGAATGAACACCGTGGTCAGACTGATCACCAGCGCAAACAGTAAAACCGGGAGTACCGCGAGGGATAAAACTTTGGCCTTCAGGCTCAGGCGCATGGCGTTCACTCTTGATTGGCGTGGTTAAAGCTATAACGGCACGCCACCGCAAAACTGTAGGAGCGTCGACCGACTGCTCCTTGTAGGGAGAATTGCGGGCCCCACGATATTTCAGATGCCTGCGGTCGGCGAGCTGGCGAAGCCTGCGATCTTTGAGGCGGACAATACGTTGGCCGGACGGGCGCCAGGATCAA
>NZ_CABVHY010000035.1 GCF_902497875.1 Pseudomonas fluorescens | reverse complement strand
GCTGCCGACAGGCTGCGATCTTTTGGGAGCCACCCTCTCCCCGCTGTGAACTCAGCGCTTGCGCAGAATCACGCTACCAATCGAATAACCGGCACCGAAGGAGCTGAGCACCGCCAGCGAGCCGCTCGGCAGATCGTCCTGGTTTTTATGAAAGGCAATCACCGAACCGGCCGAACTGGTGTTGGCATAGGTGTCGAGAATCACCGGCGCTTCTTCTTCCGTGGCTTCGCGGCCGAGGAGTTTTTTGACGATCAGGTGGTTCATGCTGAGGTTGGCCTGGTGTAGCCAGAAGCGCTTCACGTCGCTGATGTTGAGCGTGTTCTCTTCCAGGTGGGTGGCGATCAATTCAGCCACCATCGGGCAGACGTCACGGAAGACCTTGCGACCTTCCTGCACGAACAGTTTGTCCGGTGCACCGACACCCTCTTCGGCGGCGCGGTTGAGGAAGCCGAAGTTGTTGCGGATGTTGTTGGAAAACTTGGTCAGCAGCTTGGTACTGACGATATCGAACTGGTACTTCGAAGTGGCCAGATCGGCGCGCTCGATGATCACTGCGGTCGCCGCGTCGCCAAAGATGAAGTGGCTGTCGCGGTCGCGGAAGTTCAGGTGACCGGTGCAGACTTCCGGGTTGACCATCAGAATCGCCCGGGCCTGGCCGAGCTGGACGCTATTGGTAGCCGCCTGGATACCGAAGGTCGCCGAGGAGCAGGCGACGTTCATGTCAAAGCCGAAACCTTCAATGCCCAGTGCTTCCTGGACTTCGATAGCAATCGCCGGGTAAGCCCGCTGCAGGTTGGAGCAGGCGACGATGACCCCGTCAATGTCGGCGGCGGTCTTGCCGGCGCGCTGCAAGGCTTGCTCGGCAGCGCCGATGGCCATTTGGCAAAGCACCGACCATTCATCGTTGGAGCGCTCGGGCAGACGCGGAGTCATGCGCTGCGGATCAAGGATGCCTTCTTTGTCCATGACAAAACGACTTTTGATCCCCGAGGCCTTTTCAATGAACGCGGCACTGGATTCGGTGAGTGCCTGAACTTCGCCGCGCTCGATGGCTTGGGCGTTATCCGCATTGAACTGCTGCACATAGGCATTGAAAGACTGCACCAGCTCTTCGTTGGAGATGCTGTTGGCCGGGGTGTACAGGCCGGTTCCGCTGATGACGACGTTATGCATGGTCGTTTCTCTAATCTGTTCAGGCAGAAAGTATTGGTACCGACGTACCAATACACAAAGGGTCTGATCCCACTCAATGGAATGAAACCTTGCGTCGCTTTATTCCGATCCGCCCGAACCTGTAGAGGCTCAAAACCGCGGGGCCGGCGTTTATAGGCGCGAAGTTTGCCATAAACGTTGAGTTTTGGCGCCTTTTGCAGGATGCAGCCCCTGCCACAAACTGTAGGAGCTGCCGCAGGCTGCGATCTTTTGACTTTAAAAGAACGAAGATCAAAAGATCGCAGCCTGCGGCAGCTCCTACGCGGGGTTAGGGTTCAACCTGACTCCATTGTTTGCTCAAACGCTTGTCGGAGATGGGTACCTTCGTTCCCAGTTGCTGGGCAAACAGAGAAACCCGGTACTCCTCGAGCCACCAGCGATACAGTTCCAGCTGCGGATCGCGTTTGCCTTCCTGGGCGTGTTTGCTGGCCCGCGCCTGGTATTGCGCCCATAACCCGGCCAGTTCGGTGCTCCAGACCCGGTCTTTCTGGACCTGGCTCGGCAGTTTCTCGAGACGCAACTCGATGGCCTTGAGGAAGCGAGGCAGTTCCTTGAGCCAGATCGCCGGAGTCTCGCGGACAAAACCCGGATACACCAGCTGACTCAATTGTTGCTTGATGTCATTGAGGGCCACCGCCTGCGCCAGGTCGATCTTGCCCTTGAAGCGCTTTTGCAGGCCATGCCAAAGCTTGAGCGTCTCCAGCGTCAGTTTCGCCAGACGCTCGGCGTGCTCGGTCCAGCCACCTCGTTTGCGCTCGGCCAGCGAAGCCAGACCGACGCCATCGCGCGGCAAACTCGCCTCGCCGTCGAGAATGCAGCTGTCGAGGCTGGCCAGCAGAATGTCTTCCACCAGGCTGTCGATGCGCCCCAGCTCGCGGTACATCAACCCCAGATCGGTCAGCCCGGGTAACTTGCCACGGAGGAACTTCGCCGGCTCGGCCAGTTGCTGCATCAACAAACGTTGCAAGGCCCGACGATGCTGAAACTCGGCCTCGGCGGCGGTAGAAAACCGACCTTCCTTGACCGTGCCGTTCTCTTCCACCAGTGCCGGATAAACCGTCATCGACAGCCCGGCGATCTTCTGCTGAGTCTTCTCAGCCACCGCGGCGAAGACTTTGGCCTCCACCGGTTGCTGGCTTTTCGCGGTTTGCGGCACGGCCAACGCGGCCTGGCTGGCTTCGGCAAAACGCGCGGTCAGTTCGGCGAGGTCGCGGCCTTCACCGAGGAACTTGCCTTGGCCGTCGACGATTTCCAGGTTCATCCGCAAATGCCCATCGACCTGCTGTGCCGCTTCGGCCCAGGCTTCGTCGCTGACCCGCGCACCGGTCATGCGCAGCAATTCGCGGCCCAACGCCTGAGGCAACGAGCCCTCGGCAAAGGTCATGCGTTGCAACGCGGCCTTGATGAAATCCGGCACCGGCACGAAGTTCTTGCGCAAGGCCTTGGGCAGGTTGCGTACCAGGGCGATGCATTTGGCCTCGATTACCCCCGGCACCAGCCATTCCAGACGCTCGGACGGCAGTGCCGGCAGCAACGGCGCCGGCACCCGCAAGGTCACGCCATCGCGTGGGTGATTGGGCTCGAAGTGATAACTCAAGGCCAACGCCAGATCGCCCAGGTGCAAGGTATCCGGGTAATGCGCGGCAGTGACTTCACTGGCTTCGCGAGCGAGTACGTCTTCTTCGCGCATCACCAGCAACTGCGGGTCTTTCTGGCTGTGGATGCGATACCAGCTGTCGAAGGTCGCGGTCTGGTGGATATCGGCCGGCAACCGCGCATCGTAGAAGGCGAACAGGGTTTCTTCATCAGCGAGGATGTCACGGCGGCGGGCCTTGGCTTCCAGTTCGTCGAGCTGTTCCAGCAGTTGCTGGTTGGCGGTCAGGCACTTGGCCCGGGACTGGATTTCCCCGCGCACCAAGCCTTCACGGATAAACAGCTCGCGGGACAGCACCGGGTCGATCGGCCCGTAATGCACCGGCCGCCGACCGACCACGATCAACCCGAACAAGGTGATCTGCTCGAAGGCCACGACCTGGCCGCGCTTCTTCTCCCAATGGGGTTCGAAGTGGTTTTTCTTGATCAGATGCCCGGCCAGCGGTTCGATCCAGTCCGGCTCGATCTTCGCCACCATCCGCGCATAAAGCTTGGTGGTTTCCACCAGCTCGGCGGCCATCAGCCATTGCGGGCGTTTTTTACCCAGCCCCGATGACGGATGAATCCAGAAGCGTCGTTGACGGGCGCCGAGGTAGTCGCCTTCTTCGGTCTTCTGGCCGATCTGGCTGAGCAAACCGGAGAGCACGGCTTTGTGCAGTTTCGGGTAATCCGCCGGCTCTTTATTGAGGCTCAGCTGCATGTCGCGGCAGATCAGGCTCAACTGTCGATGGGAATCGCGCCATTCGCGCAAGCGCAGGTAGTTGAGGAAATTCTTCCGGCACCAATTGCGCAGCGGGCTAGCGGTCAGGGCCTGGCGCTGCTCTTCAAAGCCGCGCCACAGATTGACCAGCGCGGCGAAATCCGAGTCGACGTCCTTCCATTGGGCGTGGGCCTGATCAGCGGCTTGCTGGCGCTCCGGCGGACGCTCGCGCGGATCCTGGATCGACATGGCGCTGGCGACGATCAAGACTTCCTGCAAGCTGCCCAGTTTCGCGGCTTCGAGCAACATGCGGCCCATGCGCGGGTCCACCGGCAGCCGTGCCAGTTGTCGACCGAGCGGGGTCAACTGACTCTCGCGATCCACCGCCGACAGTTCTTGCAGCAGGTTGAAACCGTCGCTGATGGCCTTGCCATCGGGCGGCTCGATAAACGGGAAATCGGTGATCTCGCCGAGGCGCAGATGGAGCATCTGCAGGATCACCGCCGCCAGGTTGGTGCGCAGAATTTCCGGATCGGTAAATTCCGGCCGGCCGAGAAAGTCCTCTTCGGCGTACAAGCGAATGCAGATGCCCGGCTCGACCCGTCCGCAGCGGCCTTTACGCTGGTTGGCGCTGGCCTGGGAAACGGCCTCGATCGGCAGGCGCTGAACCTTGGCGCGGTAGCTGTAGCGGCTGATCCGCGCAGTGCCGCTGTCGATCACGTAGCGGATGCCCGGCACCGTCAGCGAGGTTTCCGCCACATTGGTCGCCAGCACTACGCGCCGCCCCGGGTGGGACTGGAAGATCCGCTGCTGCTCGGCCGGCGATAGCCGTGCGTACAGTGGCAGGATTTCGGTGTGCTTGAGCTGGGCTTTGCGCAGCATGTCGGCGGCGTCGCGAATTTCTCGCTCGCCGGGCAGGAACACCAGCACATCACCGGGGCTGCGACGTTCGCTGCGCTCATAGGCGGCAATTTCGTCGAGGGTGGCGAGGATCGCTTGATCCACCGTCAAGTCTTCTTCGACGCGGTTGCCCTCTTCGTCCTGCTCCAGGGTCAGCGGGCGATACCAGGTGTCCACCGGGAAGGTCCGACCCGAGACTTCGACAATCGGCGCGTCGTTGAAGTGCTTGGAGAAGCGCTCCAGATCGATGGTTGCCGAGGTAATGATGACCTTCAGGTCCGGGCGACGCGGCAGCAGGGTTTTCAGGTAACCGAGCAGGAAGTCGATGTTGAGGCTGCGTTCGTGGGCTTCGTCGACGATGATCGTGTCGTAGCGCTCGAGGTAGCGGTCGTTCTGGGTTTCCGCCAGCAGAATGCCGTCAGTCATCAGCTTGATCAGGGTGTTGGCATCGCTCTGATCCTCGAAACGCACCTGATAGCCGACCAGCGCGCCCAGTGGCGTCGCCAGCTCTTCCGCGACCCGGCTCGCAACGCTGCGAGCGGCAATCCGCCGCGGCTGGGTGTGACCGATCAGGCCGTACTGGCCGCGACCGATTTCCAGGCAGATTTTCGGCAACTGGGTGGTTTTACCCGACCCGGTTTCACCGGCAATGATCAGCACCTGATGCTTGAGCAGTGCTGCTTTGATTTCGTCGCGCTTGGCGGCGATCGGCAGGCTGTCGTCATAGCGAATCAGCGGCAGGCTGGCACGTCGCGCCACCACCCGATCACAGGACGCCTGCGCCCGCTCGACCCACTGCGCCAGCTTGGCCTCGTCGGGTTTTTTGCGCAGCTCAAGCAACTGCCGCCGCAGCCGGTGGCGGTCGGCGAGCATGGCGTGATCGAGGTTTTTCAGCAGTTGATCGATAGCAGGCGATTGGTCAGTCATCAGGTACGCAAAAGTCGTCTAGTGGTGCAGGGGGCGGATTGTCGCAGATTTGCGCACCTGGCGACGAATGGAACCTGCTTTTGTGGCGAGGGGGCTTGCTCCCGCTGGGTCGCGAAGCGGCCCCAAAACCGGCCATCGCGATCTTTCAGATAGAATGCGTTCACCGGTTTTACGACTGCTTCGCAGCCGAGCGGGAGCAAGCTCCCTCGCCACAATGTCGGTGTGTACCGGGCTACTCGTTATCCAAACCCTTGCGCCGATACGGGAACACATCGATCACCTTGCCGGCGCGAATCGCCGCTTGCAGGCCTTTCCAGTAATCGGCGTTGTACAGTTCGCCGTGCAGTTCATTGAACAACCGTCGCTGTCCGGCGTCGGCGAACAGGAATGGCGGAAACTCCTCGGGGAAAACATCCAGCGGCCCGATCGAATACCACGGCTCCGAAGACATCTCGTCTTCCGGGGTGCGCGGGGCCGGGATGTGGCGGAAGTTGGCTTCAGTCAGGAAGCAGATTTCGTCGTAGTCATAGAACACCACACGACCGTGACGGGTAACGCCGAAGTTCTTCAGCAGCATGTCGCCGGGGAAGATGTTCGCCGCCGCCAATTGCTTGATCGCCAGGCCGTAATCCTCCAGTGCCTCGCGAACCTGCGCGTCGTTGGCGTTTTCCAGGTACATGTTCAACGGCGTCATCCGGCGTTCGGTCCAGCAGTGGCGGATCAGCACCGTGTCGCCATCGACCTCCACCGTTTTCGCCGCCACTTCCAGCAGCTCAGCCAGGCACGCCGGTTCGAACTTGCTCAGAGGGAAACGGAAGTCGGCAAATTCCTGGGTATCGGCCATGCGCCCGACCCGGTCGACGCTTTTTACCAGGCGATACTTTTCAATCACTGTCGCGCGGTCGACGTTCTTCGACGGCGAGAAACGGTCCTTGATAATTTTGAATACGGTGTTGAAGCCCGGCAGGGTAAACACACTCATGACCATCCCGCGCACACCCGGAGCCATGATGAACTGGTCGTCGGTGTTGGCCAGGTGGTTAATCAGTGAGCGATAGAATTCGGACTTGCCGTGCTTGTAGAAACCGATCGAGGTGTACAGCTCGGCAATGTGCTTGCCCGGCAGGATACGCTTGAGAAAACCGATAAACTCGGCCGGCACCGGCACGTCGACCATGAAATACGAACGGGTGAACGAGAAGATGATCGACACATCCGCTTCATCGGTGATCAACGCATCGATCTGAATCCCGCGGCCTTCGCGGTGCAGAAATGGAATCACCAACGGCCATTGCTCGTCGTGGGTGTAAATGCGCCCCACCAGGTAGGCACCCTTGTTGCGGTAGAGCACCGAGGAAAACAACTCGACGTTCAGCTCCGGGTCCTTGCAGACCCAGTCCGGCAGGTTCTCGCGCAACTGCGCTTCGAGCCGGCGCAGGTCACCCGGCAAATCGGCATAAGGCTCGCTGAAGCTGTAGTCGACGAAGATCTGCTCGAGCATGCCCGACAGTTCGCCTTCGGGCTTATAGATGCGGGTTTGCGCCGCACGGGCCCGACGCAGGCTCGGCCGGGTGGTGTGGATGAACATGCAGCCGTCGCTGATCAGGTCGTGGCTGAACAGCCCGCAGAACGCCGAGTTGTACCAGGTCTCGGACAGCTCATCGTCGAAACGCAGGTCGATCAGACTGATATAGGCGCTTTTCACCAGGGGCCAGTAAGTAACGTCCAGCATGGCCTCGCCGTCAAAGGTCTGGTGCAGTCGAGCGACCACTTCACTGACTTTTTCTTCGTAGAGGTTGATCCGTGCCGCCGAGGCGACCTGCGCCTCCTGCCACTGCGCCTGCTCGAACCGCGCCCGGGCGCCGTCGGTGATCTGGCGGAAATGCTCGCGGTAATCGTCGAAGCCATCGAGGATCATTCGGGCGATATCGGCGGCTGGCCATTGCTGCGGCATAGATAAACCTCTGGAGGATGATTCTTGGCATTAAGGGGCTGAGCTTAGAGGCGTAGTGGCCTGTGTGGCTAGTGTCAGGCAATGCAACCATTGCCATGCGTTACACCTGCGAGGACACTTGCGGCCCGATCAAGTAAGGAACAGACCGTGAACCCCGTCGATATACTACGCATGCTGGCGCTTTCCGCCATCTGGGGCGCGAGTTTTCTGTTCATGCGCATCATCGCCCCAGAGATTGGCACTATTCCCACCGCCTTCTTTCGCGTATCGATTGCCGCCGGCGGGTTGCTGGTGATCCTGGCGCTGATGCGTATCAGCTGGGATTTTCGCGGCAAGTTCAAGACGGTGCTGCTGCTTGGGGTGATCAACTCGGGAATTCCGGCGACTATGTATTCGGTGGCCGCCCAAGTGTTGCCCGCCGGCTACTCGGCTATCTTCAACGCGACGACACCACTGATGGGCGTGTTGATTGGCGGAGTGTTCTTCAGTGAAAAACTCACCCCGGCGAAGATCGCCGGGGTGTGCCTTGGATTATTCGGGGTCGGCATTCTGACCCGCGCCGGTCCAGTGGCCTTCGACCTGGAATTGCTGATGGGCGCCCTCGCCTGCCTGCTCGCGACGACCTGTTACGGCTTCGCCGGTTTCCTCGCCCGCCGCTGGCTCGATCAGCAAGGCGGGCTCGACAGTCGCCTGTCGGCGCTGGGCAGCATGCTCGGTGCGACGCTGTTTCTATTGCCATTGTTCGGTTACAACGCCATCAGCCAGCCACCGGCCAGTTGGGGTGGCTGGAATGTCTGGTTATCGCTGTTGGGATTGGGCCTGGTCTGCACCGCCTTTGCGTACATCTTGTACTTCCGTTTGCTCAGCTCGATCGGCCCGGTCAAATCAATGACCGTGACCTTCATGATCCCGCCTTTCGGCGTGCTCTGGGGTGCGCTGTTCCTCGATGAACCCTTGTCGATGGCCCATGTGTATGGCTCAGTGTTGATCGCCGGGGCGTTGTGGTTGGTGCTCAAACCGACGGTAGCGACGGTGGCGACGGTGGCGACGGTGTCGAAGGTGACTGCCCGGTAGGCCTTCAAAAGATCGCAGCCTGCGGCAGCTCCTACGCCAATCGCATACATCCGTTATTGATGGGTGTACGCAAAACCTGTAGGAGCTGCCGCAGGCTGCGATCTTTTGGCAATATCAGCCACGCAACAAGGCTGTGGATAACTTCAATATTTCCATCAGCCCGCCGCTACCCGCACCCGCCGGGCCTTCAACCCGGCCATCAGCGATGGCCCCAGGGCGACCAGTGCCGAGCCAAGCACCACCAGTACCGCGCCGCCATAACCCAGGCCATTGATCTGCTCGGCGTCCACGTACTCAGGCCAAAGCCAGGCGGCCAGCGCCACCGCGCCGAAGGTCACCAGCGGCGTGATTGCCAGGGTCGCGCTGACCCGCGAGGCCTCCCAATGGGCGAGGGCTTCAGCAAAGGCGCCGTAAGCGATCAGGGTATTCAAACAGCAACCGAACAGCAGCCAGCCTTGCAGCGGGCTCAATTGCAACGCCTCCAGCGGATGCACCCAGGGCGTCAGCAGCAGTGCGCAAAACAGGTAGATCACCATCATTACCTGAAATGAATTCCACACCGTGAGCAACTGCTTCTGACCCAGGGCATAAAAGGTCCAGACCGTCGACGCTGTCAGAACCAGCAAGACGCCAGCGGTGTAATCGCTCAGAGAGGTCAGCAGTTCAGTCAAACGCTGATTGAAAAACAACCCGAAACCGATCAGCAGCACCAGCAAGCCGATCCCCTGGCCCAGGCTGAAGCGCTCCTTGAACACAAACACACTGGCGATCAATAGCAGGATCGGTCCCACCTGCACCACCAACTGCGCGGTACCAGCGCTGAGCAGGTTCAGGCCCATCAGGTACAGTACGTAGTTGCCCACCAGTCCGAGGACCGCCATCAACACCAGCCAGCCACCCTTGGGGCCGAGCACTCGCCAGCTCGGCAAGCGTTTGACCAGCGCAAGGTAACTAAACAGCAAGCCGCCGGACACTATCAGTCGATACCAGGTCACCGTGACCGGGTCCATCACCAGCAGCACCTGCTTGAGTTTGATCGGCAAAATCCCCCACAGCAGCGCGGTCAGCAAGGCCAGGAATAAACCATAAACCCAGCGACCGGACGAAATATGCATGCCAACCCCAAAGCCAGACAACGAGACAACCATTCTAGGCCTGGACGGTCCCGCTACACAGTTACAGTTTGACACCAGCCGCTAACGAGACTGTGCTGGTCGCAAGGGAATATTGGCGATGTGCCACTGATCGGATCACCAGGCGCATTCGATAATTCAGACATAGGCTGTGGTGATTGAGGTACCCGAACCCTTTCAGGAGATCCCGCCATGTTCAGCATGCGCACACAAGACCCCGCCCCAACCGTTCACTTTCGTTGTGGTCGGGTTTGTCGCGTCAATGGGCATTTGTATTTCACCACTCGGGAAAGGACCCTGGAAGGCCCGTTCAGCAATCAGGATCATGCCGAACAGGAGATACGGGCTTATATCGAGCGGGTGCAGGCGGCGCGTGCCGGCGAATGACCGCGGTGACTTAAAAGATCGCAGCCTTCGGCAGCTCCTACAGACGGCGGGAGTGTCATGCCGTTCCGCAGCCCGTAGGAGCTGCCGCAGGCTGCGATCTTTACGGCCGCGATACAACACTAGCGACTAGCGGTCTGACGCAGTTTAACGCACCGCTTCAAACAACCCCGTAGCCCCCATCCCACCGCCCACGCACATGGTCACCACGCCATAACGCAGGTTGCGCCGCTGCAGCTCACGCACCAGGTGCCCGACCTGGCGCGAGCCGGTCATGCCGAATGGGTGGCCGATGGAGATCGAGCCGCCGCTGACGTTATATTTCTCGTTGTCGATTTCCAGCCGATTTCGGCTGTACAGGCACTGCGAGGCGAAGGCCTCATTGAGTTCCCAGAGATCGATATCGGCCACCTGCAAACCCTTGGCCTTGAGCAGCTTTGGCACTGAGAACACCGGGCCGATGCCCATCTCGTCCGGTTCGCATCCGGCGACGACAAAACCGCGGAAAAACGCGCGAGGCTTGAGACCCAGCTCCAGGGCTTTTTCCAGGCTCATCACCAGGGTCATCGACGCGCCATCGGACAGCTGCGAGGAGTTGCCCGCGGTGACCGAACCGTCTTCAGCAAACACTGGCTTCAACCCGGCCAGGCTTTGCAGGGTGGTGTCCGGGCGATTGCAATCATCACGGTCGACGACGCCATCGAGGATCTGCACCTGGCCAGTAGTTTTGTCTTCGACTGCGTACTTCACCGCCATTGGCACGATTTCATCGTCGAACAACCCGCCAGCCTGGGCCTTGGCCGTGCGCTGCTGGCTTTGCAAGGCGTACACGTCCTGCTCTTCGCGGCTGACGCCATAACGACGGGCGACTATTTCGGCGGTCTGGAGCATGGGAAAGTAGATGCCCGGCACCTGTTCCTTGAGCAACGGGTTGATCAGGTTGTCGGTGTTGACGCTTTTCATGGTCAGGCTGATGGACTCGACGCCACCGGCAATGATGATGTCGCTGCAACCGGAAGCGATCTGGTTGGCGGCAATGGCAATCGCCTGCAAACCCGAAGAGCAGAAACGGTTGAGGGTCATGCCGGCAGTGCCGGTGCCCAGTTTCGATAACACTGCGACGTTGCGGCCGATGTTGTAACCCTGGGCGGCTTCGTTGGAACCGGCGCCGACGATGCAATCCTCGACGCTGGCCGGGTCGATGCCGTTGCGGGTCAGCAGCGCATTGACGCAATGGGCAGCCATGTCATCCGGACGGGTCCGGTTGAACTTGCCACGAAAGGATTTGGCCAGACCTGTGCGCACACTATCGACGATCACCACTTCACGCATGGCATACCTCATTGTTGTTGTCGGTTAGAAGTGGACGGAGCATAAATCCCCCCTATAACCGACCGCGACAATCATTCACCCTGCGTATGCGCACCCATCGCCTTGCTACGTGTTGTTCTTTGTCTTCTTGTCGCGCTTGTCGGACTTCTCGAAAGCCTCCTCCAGTGCCTGATTGATGGTGCGCAACACCTTGATCCGGGCCCAGCGTTTGTCGTTGGCTTCCACCAGGGTCCAGAGTGAAATCTCGGTGCTGGTGCGGTCGACCATGTCGCAGACGGCGGTTTGATAGTCATCCCACTTCTCACGGTTGCGCCAGTCATCCTCGGTGATCTTGAAGCGCTTGAAGGGAATCGCTTCACGGGACTGGAAACGTTCCATCTGGGTTTGCTTGTCGATGGCCAGCCAGAACTTGACGACGATCACCCCGGCATCGCTGATCTGCTCCTCGAAGTCGTTGATCTCGGCATAAGCGCGCATCCAGTCGGCCCGACTGCAAAAGCCTTCGACCCGCTCCACCAGCACCCGGCCATACCAGGAGCGGTCGAACACGGTGAATTTGCCGCGCATTGGAATATGCCGCCAGAACCGCCACAGGTACGGGTGGGCGCGTTCTTCTTCAGTCGGCGCGGCAATCGGCACGATGCTGTATTGCCGCGGATCGAGGGCCGCCGCCATTCGGCGGATCGCCCCGCCTTTGCCAGCCGCGTCATTGCCTTCGAACACCGCCACCAGGGCGTGCTTGCGCATGCGTTTGTCGCGCATCAAGCCGGATAAGCGCGCCTGCTCGGTAATCAGTTGCTCTTCGTAGTCGTTTTTATCCAGGCGCCGGCTCAAGTCCAGGCTGCTGATCAGACTCGGTTGATCGTAACTTGAGGGCAGCGGTGCGGCAGACACTGAGTCGGGTTTGATCTTGGGTCGGTTCAGGGCGGCTTGCAGCCCGTCGAGCAAAATCTTGCCCACCGTCAGGCTACGGTAATGCGGGTCAACGCCTTCGATCACATGCCAGGGTGCATAGTCGCGGCTGGTGCGGCGCAGCACCCGCTCGCCGTATTTGACGAACCTGTCGTAGGTTTGCGATTGCTGCCAGTCCAGCGGGCTGATGCGCCAGCTGTGCAGCGGATCATCGGCCAACACCTTGAGGCGGTTTTTCATCTGCTTCTTGGACAGATGAAACCAGAACTTGAAGATCAGTGCACCTTCATCGCTGAGCATTTTTTCCAGGCGCTCGGCACCACTGATGGCCTGATCCAGCACTGCGTCCTTGAACAGCCCATGAACCCGGCCCTGCAACATCTGGCTGTACCAGTTGCCGAAAAAAATCCCGGTCCGGCCCTTGGCCGGCAGCATCCGCCAGTAGCGCCAGGCCGGTGGTCGAGCGAGCTCTTCATCGGTCTGCTGATCAAAGGTGCGGACCTCGATCAGCCGCGGGTCCATCCATTCGTTGAGCAATTTGACCGTCTCGCCCTTGCCGGCGCCTTCAACTCCATTGATCAGCACGATGACCGGAAAACGGCCTTGTTCGCGCAATTCGAACTGAGCCTCAAGCAAGGCCTCACGCAAGGCCGGCTCCTCGGCCTCAAAGGTTTCTTTGTCGATGGCGTGACCGATTTCAGCGGATTCGAACATGAGCGGCTCCCTTCCAAGATTGAGCAAGACTAGCGGATTGGGTAATGGTGTGGGGGAACAAATCCCTTGGGTGCCAGTCAGCGAGGCATTCGGTGCGCCCAAAAGATCGCAGCCTGCGGCAGCTCCTACAGGTGTTGCGTACACCTGATGAATCTCGGGTGTACCGGGTCGGCGTAGGAACTGCCGCAGGCTGCGATCTTTGGGGGACGCTGCATACTCCACCGTTTCGACAGCCAGAGATTTTGCCCGCCCTATCAGCACCCAACCTTGCCACAGATCAATCCCCCTGCCAGCGATCGGCTAGAATGGCCGCCTTGCCGCCTGCCGAGCCGAACATGACCACTGAATTGCCCCACGCCCAGCTCGACTGGGACGACCAAGGCCGCCCGCGTTCGCGGGTGTTTGACGATGTGTATTTCTCCGACCGGTCGGGCCTTGAAGAAACCCGCTACGTGTTCATCGAGCAGAACCGCTTGAGCGAGCGCTTTGCCGCGTTACCTTCAAATGGGCGGCTGGTCATCGGCGAAACCGGTTTCGGCACAGGGCTGAATTTTCTCTGCGCCTGGCAGTTGTTCGAACAGCAAGCCGTGGCCGGTGCGCGGCTGCATTTTGTCAGCGTGGAGAAATACCCGCTGAGCCCTCCCGACCTGCACCGCGCCCTCGCTCTTTGGCCTGATCTGAAGCCATTTGCCGATCAGCTGCTGGCGCAATACGTGGCCATCCACCAGGGTTTCCAGCGCTTGGTACTCGATGGCGGACGGGTAACCCTGACCCTGTTGATCGGCGACGTGCTGGAGCAATTGCCGCAGCTCGACGCACAGATCGATGCCTGGTTTCTCGACGGCTTCGCCCCGGCGAAAAACCCGGAGATGTGGACCGCCGAACTGTTTGCCGAACTGGCCCGCCTGGCAGCCCCTGGCTCCACCATCAGCACGTTTACCAGTACCGGCTGGGTCCGGCGCCTGCTGAATGCGGCGGGTTTCAAAATGCGTCGTACGCCAGGCATCGGCCATAAATGGGAAATTCTCCGTGGCGAGTTCCTGGGCTGGCCCGAAGACCTGCCTGCGCCGGTCGCGAGCAAGCCGTGGTTCGCCCGTCCTGACCAGCTGATCAGCGAACGCCGAGCCCTGGTAATCGGTGGCGGGCTGGCCGGTTGTGCGAGTGCCGCGAGCCTTGCGGCACGCGGTTGGCGGGTGAGTCTGCTGGAACGCCACGGCGCCCTGGCACAGGAAGCTTCGGGTAATCCGCAAGGCGTGCTGTACCTCAAACTGTCGGCTCACGGCACCGCGCTGTCGCAGTTGATTGTCAGTGGTTTCGGGCATACCCGACGCCTGCTCGAACAGCTGCAACCCGGTGTCGACTGGGACAGTTGCGGGGTGCTGCAACTGGCCTTCAACGCCAAGGAAGCCGAGCGTCAGGCGCAGCTTGCGACAGCCTTTGCCCCGGACCTGCTGCGGTTGCTGGATCAGTCGCAAGCGCAGGCTCAGGCCGGTATCGCACTGGCCCATGGCGGCTTGTTCTTCCCCGAAGGTGGCTGGGTACACCCGCCCGCCTTGTGTCGGTGGCAAGCAGCGCATCCGGCGATTGAAGTGCTGGCCCATCACGATGCGCTGGAGTTGCGCAAGGTCGATGAGCAATGGCAAGCCTGGGATGGCTCAAGGTTGCTGGCGTGCGCGCCGGTGGTGATTCTCGCCGGTGCCGCCGAGATCAAGCGTTTCCCGGCCAGCAGCCAGCTGCCACTGAAACGGATTCGCGGGCAGATCACCCGCCTGGCACAAACCCCGGAAAGCGCAAGTTTGGCTACTGTGGTCTGCGCCGAAGGTTATGTCGCCCCGGCGCGGCTGGGCGAACACACCCTGGGCGCCAGCTTCGACTTCAAGAGCGACGACCTGACCCCGACTGCCGCCGAGCACGCTGGCAACCTGGAGTTGCTGGAAGAAATCTCCAGCGACCTGGTCAAGCGCCTGCATGCCGGGCAACTGGACCCCGAGCAACTTCAAGGCCGCGCCGCCTTCCGCTGTACCAGCCCCGATTACCTGCCCATCGTCGGCCCCTTGGCCGATCACCAGGCTTTCGCCCAAACCTACGCCGCGCTGGCCAAGGACGCCCGGCAGGTGCCAGACATCCGCTGCCCGTGGCTGGACGGTTTATACGTCAACAGCGGCCATGGTTCTCGCGGCCTGATCACCGCCCCGCTGTCCGGCGAACTGCTCGCCGCCTGGCTGGAAAACGAACCGCTGCCGCTGCCCAGAAGCGTGGCCGAGGCCTGTCACCCGAATCGTTTTGCCTTGCGCACATTGATTCGCGGCAAGAGCTGATGCAGGTGAGCTAATCGGTATTACCTGGCGATGACCCGATCCACCGCCAGCTTGCCGGCACCTTCGAACAGAACCGCGAGGGTGCCACCGAGCAGGGCCAAGGCGAACTCATAGCCGTTGTTGCTCATGAACAAGCCATTGCTCGCATGCACCGAGAAGATCGCCACCAGCAGCGTGAATGTCAGACCCAGTGCCGCAGGCCGCGTCAGCAGGCCGATGATCAGCGCCAGGCCGCCGAAGAACTCGGTACCGCCCGCCAGCAGGGCCATCAACTGACCCGGCGCCAGACCGATGCTTTCCATCCATTGCGCGGTGCCGGCCAGACCGTAACCGCCAAACAGGCCGAAGAGCTTTTGCGCACCGTGGGCGGCGAAGATGATGCCGACCAGGATCCGCAGCACAGTCAGGCCATAGCCAGCGCGGGTAGTCAGTACAGTTTTGATCAGCGTGCTCATGGGGTGGAGTCCTTGATGATGTGGAGTTGATTGGCCGCCATATTAATCAGTATTTATCTGGTTAAAAGCGCAAAAAACCCAAGATATCAATCAAGTTTATCGATCATTTGCGCGAAACGATCTTTTGCGCCTCCGGCTCCAGCGACTCCCGCTCCCGATCGAACGCCAGGTAGTACTTGTTGACACTGTTCACATAGCTGACGGCACCCATGCCCACCTGTTCCATGGCAATCCGTTCCACCTGGAAGAACCACTGGTTGGGATTCAACCCACGACGCTTGGCCTCGGTGCGCATGCCCTGCACCCGCTCCGGCCCCATGTTGTAGGCAGCGAGGACAAAGGCCATGCGTTCGCGCTCGTTGAGCTTGGGACTGGAGAAGAACTTGCGGCGGATCAGCGCCAGGTACTTGGCCCCGGCCTGCACATTACTGTCGAGCGACTGAATGTTGTTGACCCCCACCCGCTGCGCTGCGGACGGGGTAATTTGCATCAGGCCGGTCGGCCCGCTGCCGCTCCTGGCATTGGGTTGCAGCGAGGATTCCTTGAACGCCAGCGCGGCCAGGTTGAGCCAGTCCATGCCCTGTTCGCGCGCATGCTTTTGCAGCACCGGGCGCAGCTTTTCCAGGCGTTGGCGATCGGCGCGGGCCAAGGGATAGTGGACCTTGTAAAGGCGACGGTAGGTGCGCTGCAACGCGACGTCCTGATCCGACGGGGCTTTATAGGTTTTCAGGAAACGGTCGATGCTCGCCCGCAGCATTGACGCATCGCGCCGTACAAACCAATGTTGTTCGCCCGGCTCACTGATGATCACCTGCCGGTCGAAGCGCAGCTTGGGCAGAATCTTGCCCCAGCGCTCGGCGATCGGTTGCTCGACGATGGTCAGGTGAAAAATCCCACCCTGGACCATCTCCAGTACATCTTCGACGGCCAGGCTCGGATCGACCCACTCGATCTTGACCGGCGGCAATTTGTGCAATGCCAGCTTCTGATTGATCTGATTGATTGCATCACCCGCCGCGCTGCCGGTGGTCAGCGCCACCGTACGCCCGGACAGTTGCTCAAGGCGGGTGAAGCGCCGCTCGCCCTTGATCCCGACCAATAACAGCGGCACGTTACTGACGATCGGGTCACTGGCGCTGACCCCTTTAGTGGACTGCAGGTCGAGCAATTCACCGGGCGCCACCAGATCACCCTCGCCGCGCCGCAGGGCGCCGAGCAGTTGGTCCTTGGCTTTAGGAATGATCTTGAGACTGACCTCCTGACCGTCGCGAGCGTGGCCGTTGAGGTATTGCTCGAACGCTCGGAGGCGATGGTATTCGACGCCGATGGCCTGACCCTGGACTTCGCCGGAACTGTTGCGACTCTGGTTGACCAGCACCCTCAGGACGCGGCTGCCGCGGATTTCCGCCAGGTCGCGAACCTTGCTCGCCTGAGCGGCCACCAGCGGGCCGGCCAGACGTGCAACCGCCGGCAAGGGCAGCAGCATCGACAAGCACAGCAAAAGCAAAAGCAAAACCGAGGGTCGCGTCATCCGCTCTCCGGGAAGAATACTGTCCAACCTCAGCAATTTTCGGGAAGTTGGGCGACAGAAACAGAGCGCCTGAGCGCAGACATTGGTGCGAAAGACCGGCTCCGCAACGGCTGAATTTCCAGCCGGAACTGTCTTCTGGCATCAAGAGACAGCTTTAACTCATTGTAGTTCTGGGTTTTTCTTATAAATCTACGGCTCTGATATGCTTTGCGGCCTTGGCCTGAGGTAGCACCATGCAACTCATCGATATCGGCGTCAACCTGACCAACCCCAGTTTCGCCGACAAACACCAGGCAGTACTCGACCGCGCCTATGCCGCCGGGATCTGCCAACTGGTCCTTACCGGCACCAGTGTCGAGGGCAGTGAGCAGGCATTCGAACTGTGCCAACAACTGGACGAAAGCGGACAGCGGTTGTTCTCCACCGCAGGGATTCACCCTCACTCTGCCAGTGACTGGAACGCCGACAGCGCGCAACGCTTGCGCGGGTTGCTCAAAGAGTCGAGCGTCCGTGCCGTAGGTGAATGCGGGCTGGATTTCAACCGCGATTTTTCGCCACGTCCGCAACAGGAAAAGGTCCTCGAAGAACATCTGGCGATGGCCGTCGAACTGCAACTGCCGGTGTTCCTCCACGAGCGCGACGCCAGTCAGCGACTGCTGGAAATCCTGCGTGACTTCCGTGATCGCTTGCCCGCCGCCGTGGTGCATTGTTTTACCGGCGAGAAGCGCGCGCTGTTCAGCTACCTCGACCTCGATTTGCATATCGGCATTACCGGCTGGATCTGCGACGAGCGCCGCGGCACTCACCTGCACCCGCTGGTTCGCGAGATTTCCGCCAGCCGCTTGATGCTGGAAAGCGATGCGCCGTATTTGCTGCCGCGCAGCCTGCGGCCGAAACCGAAAAACGGCCGCAACGAACCGGCGTACCTGACCGAAGTGTTGCGCGAAGTGGCGTTGCATCGGGGGGAGAGTCTGGAGGACGTGGCGGCGAACAGCACCGCGTGTGCGCGGGCGTTTTTCGGGCTGCCAGAGGTGATGTGAAGCCGAAAAGATCGCAGCCTGCGGCAGCTCCTATGCCGACCGAGTACACCCTGCAGATATCCAGGCGAGCGCAAATCCGTAGGAGCTGCCGCAGGCTGCGATCTTTTCCGGCACACGCAGACTTCGACAACCATCATTGACCCACATCAACACCTCCTCCCCTGTGTAGCGGCACAATAATGGCACCTTGCCAAAACTGTTTCCGCTATCAGAGAAGACCTTCCATGGGTGCCTGGCTTAGCAATATCTCACTGAAGTACAAATTCTGGGCCGTCAACGCGGTCGCGTTTATCACCACCCTGCTGTTGGTGCTGTATGCCGTACAGCTCGAGCAACAAGCCCGCAGCCAGGCTTCGCAAGCTTCGGCCCAGGCTCAGGCGCGCTTGCTCACCGCCTGGCCCGACGGACAAGCCTTGCCCAAGGCCGGTCACCTGTTGAGCTTCAGCCGTGGTCAGACGCCCGCCCTGAACGGAGAACCCTTGGCCGAGTTGAAAAGCGCCAGCGGCTGGGTCGAGTTCAATGTTATGCCGCTGTTCGGCGACAACCCGTTGATGGGCGCCGAGGTCGTGTCCCGAGCGGACGGCCAGCAGGTTGCCGTAATCGCCTACGGCCCGAGCCTGAGCCAGGTGTTCGGCGAGCGTCTGCCCAATTACGCGGTGGCGGTGTTCATTCTGATGCTGGCGATGCTCGGTGCCTCGCAGTTGCTGATCCGGTTTTTGCTCAGCCAGCTCAACACCTTGAAAGATGTGATGCTGCATGTGGAGAAGACCGGTGACCTGTCGGCCCGCGTGCCCCTGGCGTGCACCGATGAAGTCGGACAGATGGCCAGCGCCTTCAATGCGATGCAGGCCGGCTATCAACGGGTGGTCAACACCGTGGCGAACACCGCCAAACAACTGGATGTTGGTGCCGCGCGCCTGGCGTCGAGCATGAGCGAAGTACGCCAAGGCATGCTCGGCCAGCAAAGCGAGACCGACCAGGCCGCCACCGCAATCAACCAGATGTCGGCCACGGTCTATCACATTGCCCAGCACGCTGGTGCGACCCGTGACTTGTCGCAGACCGCCGACACTCTGGCCGGCAGCGGACAGGAAGTGGTCAGCCGCGTGCAGAAATCGATTGCCGGACTGTCCAGCGGCGTCCAGCAAACCGCCGAGATGATTCAGCGCCTGGCCGAGGACAGCCAGAAAATCAATGGCGTGGTCGGGGTGATTCACAGCATCGCCGAACAGACCAACTTGCTGGCGCTCAACGCCGCGATCGAGGCCGCGCGGGCCGGGGAAATGGGCCGTGGTTTTGCGGTGGTCGCCGATGAAGTGCGCAACCTGGCCAAACGGGTCCAGGCCTCCACCGACGAAATCACCTTGATGGTCTCCGCCCTGCAAGCCGGGACCCGGGATGCCGTGGACTTCATGCAGGAAAGCTCGTTCAAGGCCGACGATTGTGTGCAGCAAGCGCAGGAAGCCGGTGTGGCCCTCGCCGAAATAACCAGCGCGGTGGCGCAGATGCGCGAAAGCAATACGCAAATCGCCGTGGCGGCCGAGCAACAAAGTCAGGTTGCCGAAGAAATGAATCGCGCGGTGGTGAGCATTCGCGACGTGACCGAGAACACCGTGCAACAAACCGTCGATTCGGCCACCACCAGTCATGAGCTGGCGACTTTGGCCGGAGAGTTGAGCAAGGCGATAGGTCAGCTCAAGTTGTAACGAATAAATTGTCGGTCTGATCACACCCGTGGCGAGGGAGCTTGCTCCCGCCGACTGGTCCGCGCTCGGGCGCAGCAGTCGTAAAATCGGCACATGCGGTGTATCTGATGGAATGAGTTCGCAGGTTTTGGGGCTGCTGCGCAGCCCAGCGGGAGCAAGCTCCCTCGCCACAGATGCGCTCAAGGCTAAGGATTACAGGGGCGCCTATCACCCCCATAGCCAGCCTTGATTCGCCCAAGCCCTTTGTCCGGCCTATTCTTTATCTATAGGTTGCAACGGATCGAGGACTGCCAACATGGGCAAACGTCACCCCAATTTTCCCGCCTGGCAATGGCGCTCCAACCCGGAAAACCATCGCTATCCGACCAATCGGGTTCTGCAGCTGATTGCCCTGCAACTGTTTATCCTGGGGTTCCTGTTGATCGCTACGGGGGTGTTCGGGATGAGCTTTTCGAGCGTTGCCATCGGCATTGTTAGCCTGCTCGCCGCGCTTGGCCTGCAACGCCATGGTCACCGCCTCGAGGCATAAGCCTGCGGGCAGTTCCCTGAACGGGTTTAACCAAAGACGGTGACCGTCTGCCGGCTCAGCGCGATCAACTGTCCTTCTGCGCTCCACAATGCTGCGGCCGTGTGACCATAACCGTCGCGGGCGTGCTCGATCACCACCTGGTATTTGCACCAGTCCAGGGTGCTCAACTTCAGCAAGGGCTGGACGAATTCAATGGTCCAGGTCAGGCTGCTGCCGGCCGCCGGTTTGTTCAGGTGCGGAAACAGCGCCGGAGGCCAGGCATCCACCAGCGCCAGAATATGCGCCTCGGTCAATGGCTCGTCCTTCACATCCCCGCGCAAGCGCACCCAACCGCCCATTTCCCGCGACTTGTTGCCGGTGAACGGCAAACCGCCAACGCTCCAGCGCATTGCCAGGTGGCGCATGAATTCCGGGGTTACGCCTTTGATGTAAGGCAGTTCCTGACACTCGTCCCAGTGTTTCATGACCGGTGCCGGTTCGGCCGCGACGTCGATGTCGGAAGCACGAGAAGCGCCAAAGCTGCCCTGGACCAGGGTCACCACCTGCCCTTTCTGCATGGCTCGGCCCAGCACCTGGCTGACGGCCTTGCCTTCGCGTAGAACCTCCACTTCAAAGCTGATGGGTACATCGGGCTCGGCCGGGCCGACAAAGGTAATCGCCAACGAGCGCACCGGGCGATCGGCAGGGACTTTGGCGCGCATGGCTTCGTACTGCAAGGCAACCACCAACCCACCAAAGCTGGCACGCCCCTGGGCCCATTGCGCCGGGATAGACAGCTCGAGCGGATAGCTACGGACAGCATCGACCAAATCGGAAAAGCGCATGAAAACCTCAAGCCAGGAAAAAGACTCAAGGATCTTAACCACCCGTTGATCACTGCACAGCACTTATTCCGGCCAAAAAGGCTGACAGATAAGCCGTACGCAACTGACTACGCACTCTCCCGTGGCAGCTGCCGAAGGCTGCTACGGAGGAACGACCGGTGGGGGTTCAGGATTTGAAGCAAGCCGCGCTCAGCTTGTCCAACACGCGATCGGCACGCTCTTCGGCCTGGGCCATGGTGGTTTGCCAAACCGCCACACAGGGCAGCAAATCGGGCTCTTGCTCGGCCCTGGCCAGCCATTGCCAGCAATCATGCCAGTCGCCCAGCGCGCCCTGCGCAGACTTGAGACGAGGCATGGCCTGTTTGGGCAGGCGATCCAGTTCGGGATAGGCTTCGATGGCGTAACGTACGCGTTTGATCAGCAGGCGCAAGCGATGCCGGTCATGGGCCGGATCGTGCAATGCCTTATCCAGAGACTTCCACTGCTTGGCCAGACGCTTTTCGATGCGCTGACGCAAACCCTTGAGCAAGCCCTGACGCTGGGAAGCGCGCAGAAAGCGCGGAAAGGCATCGAGAATAAGGAACAGTTGCGCCAGTTCCGGGCCGTTCGCCACGGCAGGACAGGCTTTGGCCATTTGCAGCATACGGCGCTCGGCCGCTTCAGGTTGACCGTGGCTGCTCAGGTACGCGGCCAGGACTTCCCGGTCGCGCAAGGGGGTGGTCAAGTCGCCAACCGCAGCCGCAGCGGTCTCCAATTGCTCGACACCGGGCAAACCGCGCAGGGGGCGCAACAGGCTGCGCAAACGGCGAACCGTAGTGCGCAGGTCGTGCAGCGCTTCACCGTCGGTTGCCGCCTCCAAGCGGGCCTGGCAGGCCCGCAAGCGAACTTCCAGGCCCAACAACCGAGCCACCAACCGGTCAACCAAGGTAGACATGGGGTTTACTCCATAGAGGCAGCGGCAAGTTGCAAGCTTCAACCGACAAGTCAGTGCCTATCAAGCTTGCGGCTTTCGGCCTGTAGCTTGCAACTGCTTCTCAGCGTCCCGCGCGGGATTCGCGAATGTAGAAGCGGGCTTTCTCGGCTTTTTTGGTACAGCCTTCGTACGCCTCGAACTGTTGTTGAGTCTTGGCCCCGGTCAGCAATGACAGCGCCTTGGAGTAACTGACGGTGCCCGCGAAACCCTCGACCTTGGCCAGGTCCAGCTCACGCCAGGCCGCGTCAAGCTGGCTACCGCAACTGTCACGGTACGCCGTTTTACCTGCACAACCGGCCAGAGCCAGCACAATCAAAGGCAGACAAATCCAGGCTTTCATCGATGACACCTCAACATAGAAAAACAATCGTGCACGTAAGACGGTGGGCTGCGCAAAAAGTGCCTTCGCTGCCCCCGAAGAATGAAGCTGGCGCGAGAATACTCGTCTGCCGTCATTGATTGTCGAAAAAACCATCCTGGGCCGCCATCAGCCAGCCACAATGATTGAAGCGTGACGCTTGATGGGCGCATTGTTGACGCATATTCGAGAAGGGGCCAGTCATGAAAAAGCGCGTCGCATTGGTACTGGGCTCGGGTGGGGCCAGGGGGTATGCCCATATCGGGGTGATCGAAGAGATCGAAAGACGTGGTTATGACATCGCCTGCATCGCCGGATGTTCCATGGGCGCAGTGGTCGGCGGAATCTATGCCGCAGGCAAACTCAACGACTATCGGGACTGGATTGAAAGCCTGGACTACCTCGACGTGTTGCGCCTGGTGGATGTCAGCTTCCGTCTCGGGGCAATCCGCGGGGAGAAAGTCTTCGGCCAGATCCGCAAGATTGTCGGCGAAATCAATATCGAAGACCTGCGTATCCCTTACACGGCAGTCTGCACGGACCTGACCAACCAGCAGGAAATCTGGTTCCAGGAAGGCTGCCTGCATCAGGCCATGCGCGCCTCGGCGGCGATTCCCAGCCTGTTCACCCCGGTGATGCAGAACGGTCGGATGCTGGTGGACGGCGGCCTGCTCAACCCGCTGCCGATTGTCCCGGTAGTCTCCAGCCACTGCGACCTGATCATCGCCGTCAACCTGAACTCGACCAATCAGCGCCACTATCAGTTGCCGGTGATTCAGCGCCCTGCCGCGTTCAAGAGTCGGTTCGACAATCTGATCAACTCCCTCGGTTCGCATTTGCCATTTCGGCGCAAGCCAGCCGAGCAGTTGTTGCTGCTCGAACAGGAAGCCATGCGTAGCGAGGCTGCCAACCTGAGCAACCCGTGGATCGAGTCCGCCGAACCGGAAGCCCAGCAACCGGCTGCCGCCCCGGAGATCGAAGGAGCAGGAGCGCCAAAGTCAGCCACCGGTTCGTTCATCATCGACAACGTCGGTCCGGCGTCGCTGCTGGATCTGATCAACCAGAGTTTCGAGGTGATGCAGACCTCCCTAGCACAATACAAGATCGCCGGTTATCCGCCGGATATCCTGATCAACGTACCGAAGCGGGTGTGCCGGTTTTTCGAATTCTACAAAGCCCCGGAACTGATCGCCCTCGGTCGCGAGATCGCTCGAGATACGCTGGAACGGTATGAGAATGAGAAGAATTGAAGATCAAAAGATCGCAGCCTTCGGCAGCTCCTACGCCGACCGCGCATACCGCAGATTTCGAGGCGAACACAAAACCGTTGGAGCTGCCGCAGGCTGCGATCTTTTCAGGATCGACACCTAACTCAAAACATCCAATAACCGATACCCCACCCCCGCCTCAGTCACGATAAACCTCGGTTGGGTCGGGTCGTCCGCCAGTTTCTGCCGCAGGTGCCCGACCACAATCCGCAGATAATGGCTGTCTTCGGTGTGGGTCGGGCCCCAGATATCCTTGAGCAGTTGCTGCTGGGTGATGACCCGTCCCGGATACCGCGCCAGTTGCGCCAGTACCGCGTACTCCTTACGGGTCAGGGCCACTTCGTGGCCGTCCAGCAGTACCCGGCGATAGGCCAGGTCGACAGTCAGCGGGCCAAAGTTGAGCGCCGCTTCCCGGGCTTCACCCGTCGGTGCCTGACGCAGCAAGGCGCGCACCCGGGCAAGGAATTCCTGAATACCGAACGGCTTGGTCACGTAGTCGTTGGCGCCGCCATCGAGTGCTTCGACTTTCTGCCCTTCGCCAGCGCGCACCGACAACACCAGCACCGGCACCGTCGACCATTCGCGAAACTCGCGCAGTACCTGTTGACCGTCCATGTCCGGCAAGCCGAGGTCGAGCACCAGCAAGTCCGGTTTGTTCAGCGCAGCCTGGGCCAGGCCTTCACGGCCGGTGCCGGCCTCGAGGACTTTATAGCCTTGGGAAACCAGGCTGATGCGCAGGAATTTGCGGATCTGCGGTTCGTCGTCGATGACCAAAATGGTCGCGGTCTGGCTCATGAATTCTGATCGCGGCAAGGAAAGATCCAAAGGGTATCAGGCTTCACTTTCAAAACCCGGTTGTTCCTGCAACGGCAAGTGCAGGGTGATGCAGGTACCGCGACCGTCGATGCCGTCGGCGACGCTGATCTGCCCGCCATGGGCGCCGACCATGCCCTGACAGATGGCCAGCCCCAGACCGGTGCCCTGCCCGCCACGATCACCGCGAGCGGCGGTGTAGAACATGTCGAAAATCTTCGCCCGCTCCGCTTCGGGAATGCCGGGGCCTTCGTCGCTCACCGCAAAAAACAGCTCGCTGTCAGTCGAACCGGCACTCAGTTGCAGGCGTCCCTGGGGCGGTGAAAAGCGCGCGGCGTTCTCCAGCACATTGACCAAGGCTTGTTCGATCAGCGCGGCATGCACGTAGAGCAGCGGCAATTCACCCGGCACCTCGATGCTGACCTGCAACGGCGCCAGCACCGCGCGCAACCGGTTCCGTGCACTGCCGACGATATCCGCCGGCGACACCCAGTCCCGCGCTAGCTTCAAGGCACCATGGCCCAGTCGGGTCATGTCCAACAGATTCTGGATATAGCGATCCAGCCGCTCGGCTTCATCGCGGGTGCCTTCGAGCAGTTCACGACGGTCCTCCAGCGGGATCGCTTCGCCCAGCGCCAGCAAGCTGTCGATGCTGCCGCGCATGGAGGTCAACGGAGTGCGCAAATCGTGGGACACCGAAGCCAGCAAAGCGCTGCGCAATTGCTCGGTTTCACCATGCAGGCGAGCCGCTTCCAGATCCTCAGCCAATTGCGCCCGGGCCAGCGCCTGGGCCAATGGCTGGCTCAACGCGATCAATAAACGGCGGCGCTGGCCGCTGAGTGGCTGGCCGTCTTTGCTGCTCACACCAAGCAATCCCAGCGGCCCGTCCTCCACCGACAACGGCCACCACCACCAGCGCCCGAACGGCCAGGTACCGGTGCCCATGCCCGCCGGTTGATCGTGTTGCCAGGCCCAGTCGGCGGCGGCGCGTTCGGCTTCGGAAAACTGTTGCGGGCCACCGGTTTCGACCTTCCAGCTGTTCGGCCCATCACGATTGAGCAGGCACAGCTGCAGATCGCTCCAGCCATCGAGGTGCTGGGCGGCGGCGCTGACTACTGCCTGGCGGTCGGTGGCCGCGGTCAGTTTGCGCGACAGGTCGAGCAGTTCACTGGTCTCTTCCTGGGTATCGCGCAGCGCCTGCAACTGCCGACGCTGGCGCGCCGCGAGGTTGCCGGTGAGGGCCGCCATCAGCAGAAAAAACAGCAAGGTCAGGACGTCTTCTTCGCGCTGGATGCTGAAGGAAAAATTGGGCGGAATGAACAGAAAGTCATAGGTCAGGAACGACATCGCCGCACAGGCCAGGGCCGGGCCGAGACTGCTGCGCACCGCCACCAGCAGCACGGCGGCGAGGAACACCAGCGAGATGTTCGGCAGCGGCAACACACTGGCCACCGCCCAGGCCAGGGCACTGGCCAGTACCGTCGCCAGCACGGCCAGCGCATAGTCGAACCAGACCACTGAATGCGCCGCCCGCATGCGCGGTGCCGGTTGGTCGGCGTCGCTGTCGAGGACGTTGATTTCCAGCCCTCGCGCATTACGCAGCAACCGTGAGGCCAAGCCGCCACCGAACAGCCGACGGCGCAAACGCTGCCTCGACTGCCCGACCAGCACCAGGCTGGCACGGCGTTCGGCAGCGTGCTGGATCAAGGTTTTCGCCACCTCGCCGGCCCGCAACAACACCACTTCACCACCCAGACGTTCGGCCAGTTGCTGGGCACTTTGCAGGCGTAAACGCGACTGCTCGTCGCGCACGCTGCCGTTATCCACATGCACCAGGCTCCAGGGCAAATGCCGGCGCTGGGCGACCCGACTGGCATGGCGCACCAGGCGTTCGGCCTGGGCATCGCCATCGATTCCCACCAACAGGCGTCCGCGCACCGCCGGCGCCGCCTGGCCCAGCTGTCGGTAGCCTTGGGTCAAATCATTATCGACCTGGGCGGCGGCGGTCTGCATCGCCAGTTCACGCAAGGCGGTGAGGTTAGTCTGGGTGAAGAACGCATCGATCGCCGCCCGCGCCTGTTCCGGCACGTAGACCTTGCCGTCGCGCAGCCGCTCCAGCAGTTCACGGGGTGGCAGGTCGATCAACAGCAGTTCGTAGGCTTCCTGGAGTACCCAGTCGGGCAAGGTTTCGCGGACCTGCACACCCGTGATGCCGCGCACCTGATCGTTGAGGCTTTCCAGGTGCTGAACGTTGACCGTGGTGAACACGTCGATACCGGCGGCCAACAGTTCCTGGATGTCCTGCCAGCGCTTGGTGTGGCGGCTGCCGGGCGCATTGGTATGCGCCAGTTCGTCGACCAGGACCAACTTTGGCCTGGCCTTGAGCAGTCCATCGAGGTCCATCTCTTCGAGCATTACCCCGCGGTATTCCGAGCGCAGCAATGGCTGCTGCGGCAAACCTCCGAGCAGCGCTTCGGTTTCCGCGCGGCCATGGGTTTCCACCACGCCGACCAGCACTTTCACCCCTTGGCGCAATTGGGTGTGGGCTGCTTGCAACATGGCGTAGGTTTTGCCGACGCCGGGGGCGGCGCCGAGGAAGACCTTGAGCCGACCACGACCGTCGCGGGGCAAGTCTGCTAACAGCGCGTCGGCGCGGCCGGAGTCACTCATGCTGGTTTCGCCTTGTACGTCTTGAGATTGGTTTATGCCCGAAAAGATCGCAGCCTGCGGCAGCTCCTACAGGATCCGCGTCGCCCTGGGTGTACGCGGTCATTGTAGGAGCTGCCGCAGGCTCGGGCCGCGTTCAGACGATCTTTTGATCTACAGCTGTTGCAGCGCGATATTCAAGGCCAGCACATTCACCACCGGCGGCCCCACCAGAGGTTGCTCGACATGCGCATCGACCAACTGCTGCACGGTGGCAACCGGCAGGTTGCGGGCGGCCGCGACCCGCGCCAGTTGATAGGCAATCGCCGTCGGTGGCAAGTGGGGATCAAGGCCGCTGCCGGAGGTAGTGAGCAACGCCAATGGAACTGCCCCCTGCCCCGGCACCAACAGCTTGTTGGCCTGGTCGATCACCCGCGTGGCCAGCGCCGGATTGCTCGGCGCCAGGTTGCTGGCGCTGCTCGATACCGTGGCAAAGGCACCCGCCGATGGCCGCGGGTGGAACCAGGCATCACCGCTGAAATCCTGGGCGATCAGCGCCGAGCCGCGAACCTTGCCGTCGGCATCGCGCACCAGGCTGCCATTGGCCTGATCCGGGAATACCACTTGGGCGACACCGGTGACGACCAATGGGTAGGCGACGCCGGTGATCAGGGTCATCAGAACAATCAGGCTCAGGGCCGGACGTAACATAGTGGACATTTCAGATCCCTCGATTCATAGAACATACGTAGTGTCTTAAGTAGATACATAACCCTGTGGCGAGGGGGCTTGCCCCCTCGCCACAGCAAGCTCCCTCGCCACAAAAAACGCGCTCCTCGCGTCAAACCAAATGCAACGCCGTCAACAACATGTCGATCACCTTGATCCCCACAAACGGCACCACAATCCCGCCGACGCCATAGATCAGCAGATTGCGCCGCAGCAATGCCGCCGCGCTTGCCGCCTGGACTCGCACGCCGCGCAGGGCCAGCGGGATCAGCACCACGATGATCAAAGCATTGAAAACAATCGCCGAGAGAATCGCGCTCTGCGGGCTGCTCAGGTGCATGATGTTGAGCACACCAAGCTGTGGATAAATCGAGGCGAACAGCGCCGGCAGGATCGCGAAGTACTTGGCCACGTCGTTGGCGATGGAAAAGGTGGTCAGCGCGCCACGGGTCACCAGCAACTCTTTGCCGATCTGCACCACGTCCAGCAGCTTGGTCGGATCGCTGTCGAGGTCGACCATGTTCGCCGCTTCGCGGGCCGCCTGAGTGCCATCGTTCATCGCCATGCCGACGTCGGCCTGGGCCAGCGCCGGCGCATCATTGGCACCGTCGCCACACATCGCCACCAGTCGCCCGTCATTCTGCTCATGACGAATACGCGCCAGCTTCTTCTCGGGAGTCGCTTCGGCCAGCACGTCATCCACACCGGCCTCAGCGGCAATCGCCGCGGCGGTCAGCGGGTTGTCGCCGGTCACCATGACGGTGCGAATACCCAGCTTGCGCAGTTCGGCGAAACGCTCGCGAATGCCGGGTTTGACCACGTCCTTGAGATGGATCGCGCCGAGCAGCTTGCCCTCGGCACAGACCAGCAAGGGGGTGCCGCCGCTCTGGGCGATCGTGTCGATTTCCCGAGCCAGCGCGGGCGGCAGATCGCGGCGTTGCAGGCCGACAAAACTCAGCAGCGAATCCACCGCTCCCTTGCGGTAAACCCGCCCCTGGTAGTCGACTCCGGACAAGCGGGTCTCGGCACTGAACGGCACCGCGGTCAGCACCTCGTTGGCCGGTTCAGGCTGTGGATAAAGTCCGCGCAGGTACTCAACGATGGATTTACCTTCCGCGGTGTCGTCAGCCAGCGAGGCGAGTAACGCGCCTTCGGCCAACGCTTTGGCATTGACCCCGGGTGCCGGGTGAATCGCCGTGCAGCGGCGGTTACCGAAGGTGATAGTGCCGGTCTTATCGAGCAGCAACACATGCACGTCACCTGCCGCCTCCACGGCGCGCCCGGATTTGGCGATGACGTTGAGCCGCACCAGACGGTCCATCCCGGCGATGCCGATGGCCGACAACAGGCCGCCGATGGTGGTCGGAATCAGGGTCACCAATAACGCCACCAGAAACACCAGCGGCAGGCTGCCGTTAGCGAAATGGGCAAACGGCTGGAGCGTCACGACCACCAGCAGGAAGATCAGGGTCAGACCAATCAGCAGGATATCCAGCGCCACTTCGTTGGGGGTTTTCTGCCGCTTGGCACCTTCCACCAGCGCAATCATCCGGTCGAGGGTCGACTCGCCAGGGTTGACGGTGATCCGTACCTGCAGCCAGTCGGAGACCAGCCGGGTATTACCGGTGACAGCCGAGCGGTCGCCGCCGGACTCGCGGATCACCGGTGCGGACTCGCCGGTAATCGCCGCCTCGTTGACCGCCGCGATGCCTTCGATCACTTCGCCGTCACCGGGGATCATCTCCCCGGCTTCAACCCGGACGATATCGCCTTTACGCAGGCTGGCAGCGGGCACCACCTGATAGCTTCCATCAGCGCCCTTGCGCCGGGCACTCATGCCTTCGCTGCCGGCCTTGAGACTGTCGGCGCGGGCTTTGCCGCGCCCTTCGGCCAGGGCTTCGGCAAAGTTGGCGAACAACACGGTGAACCACAGCCACAGGGCGATTTGCGCGGCGACGAAGGTCGGCACCGCCGGGTCCGGCACAAAGCACAGGACGGTGGTGAGGATCGCCGTCAGTTCGACCACCAACATCACCGGTGCGCGCTTGAGCTGGCGCGGGTCGAGCTTGACGAAGGCTTGCACCAGCGCCGGCCGCCAGAGGGCCGAGATCGCGGTTTTCGGGTGTTCCGGGGCCTTGACGACGGCGGTTTTGGTTGCGGGCATATTCATCATCAGATCCTTCAGAAGCCTAGGCTCAAGTGTTCAGCGACAGGACCCAGTGCCAGGGTCGGCAGGAAGGTCAGGCCGCCCACCAGCAAAATGGTCACGGCCAGCAAGGTCACGAACAGCGGACCATGGGTCGGGAAACTGTTCTGACCGATCGGCGCGGTTTTCTTCATGGCCAGGCTGCCGGCCAGGGCCAGTACCGGGAGGATGTAACCGAAGCGACCGATCAACATGCCCAGGCCCAGCATCAGGTTATGGAACGGCGTGTTAGCGCCCAGCCCGGCGAAGGCCGAACCGTTGTTGGCACTGGCCGAGGTGTAGGCATAGAGCAACTGGCTGAAACCGTGGGGGCCGGGGTTACTGATGGCCGACGCCGGGCCTGGCAAGCTGGCGGCGATCGCACTGAGCACCAACACGCCCACCGGCATCACCAACAGGGTCACCACCAGCAGCTGGACTTCCCTGGCCTGGAGTTTCTTGCCGAGGTATTCCGGAGTACGACCGATCATCAAGCCGGCGAGGAACACCGCGATCAGCACGTTCAGCAGCATGCCGTAGAGCCCGGCACCGACGCCGCCGAAGATCACCTCGCCGACCATCATGTTGACCAGCGCTACCATCCCGCTCAACGGGTTGAGGCTGTCGTGCATGCCGTTGACCGAACCGTTGGACGCGGCGGTGGTGGTCACCGACCACAGCACCGTGGCGGTGGTGCCAAAGCGCGCTTCCTTGCCTTCCAGCGGCGCGGTTTGCTCGACCGCAATGTGGTCCAGGGTCGGGTTCGGCTGGTACTCGGCCCACAGCGAAGTGGCGCCGCCGATCAGGAACAGCGCCAGCATGCAGGCGATGATCGCCCGGCTCTGACGCAGGTCCTTGACGTAATGACCGAAGGTGAACACCAGCGCCACCGGGATCAGGATAATCGACGAGACTTCGAACAGGTTGCTCCAGGCCGTCGGGTTCTCGAACGGATGGGCCGAGTTGACGCCAAAGAAGCCACCACCGTTAGTGCCCAGTTGCTTGATAGCGATCTGGCTGGCTGCAGGCCCCAAGGGGATTACCTGATCCACGCCCTGCATCGTCAGCGCATTCACGTAATGGGCGAAAGTTTGCGGTACGCCCTGCCAGACCAGGAACAGCGCCAGCAGCAGGCACAACGGCAACAGGCCGTAGAGGGTGGCGCGAGTCATGTCGACCCAGAAGTTACCCAGGGTTAGCGCCGAACGCCGACCGATGCCGCGACACAGTGCTACCAACACCGCAAGGCCAGTGGCGGCGCTGACGAAGTTCTGCACGGTCAGGCCGACCATCTGACTGAGGTAGCTCAGCGTGGCTTCACCGCTGTAGGACTGCCAGTTGGTGTTGGTCATGAAGCTGACAGCGGTATTGAACGCCTGCGTCCACTCCTGACCCGGCAGGTTTTGCGGGTTGAGTGGCAAGTAGCCCTGAAACAGCAGGATCGCGAACAACAGCAAAAAACCCGCGAGGTTGAAGGCGAGCAAAGCCAGGGTGTATTTCTGCCAGCTCTGTTCGGACTGCGGATCGACCCCGGCCAGCCGATAACAGCCGCGTTCCAGCGGTCCGAGGACCGGCGTCAGCCAGGTGCGCTGGCCTTCCATCACCTTGTAGTAGAAGCGCCCCAGAAACGGTGCCGGTATCAGCACCAGGGCGAAGAAGGCGAGGATCAGCCAATAGTCATAACTGTGCATAACCGCTCCTAGTTCCGATCCGCGCGCAACAGCGCAACCAGTAGATAAATGAACAGCCCCACTGCCAGCAGCAGTGACACTCCGTCCAGAACGCTCATGGAATTTCTCCGTCGTACGGCGATTGCCGCGTGTGCATTCATTGTCGGCAGGGAGGCTGTAAAGAAACGAGGTCGAGGGGTGAGGCGCGGGATAAAGAATGTGTAAAGAGTGGGGAAATACCAGAACGATCAAATGCGGACCGGGTGGCAAGGCAACACCTGTGTAGGAGCTGCCGAAGGCTGCGATCCTTTGATTTTAGACGTCAGTCGCATCGCCAAAGATCAAAAGATCGCAGCCTTCGGCAGCTCCTACGAGGAGTAACAGGCCTACAATGGAACCACTGAGAAACGCTGTGACTCAAAGTGGTATATGCACGACCATCGGGCGAAACCCTTCGCCCAGTGGCCTGCCTTGAAGGAGAGCCCTATGCCCTGGTATGCCTGGTTGATTCTGATAGTTGCAATCGGCTCGATCGTCGGCGGCTTGATGTTGCTGCGCGACACCGCCAACAAGGTAGAGCTGACCGAAGAACAACGTAAACGCGTGGCTGAACGCAATGCGCAAGCGGACGCCAAGGATGCGCAGGATCGTTGATCCCCAACCCTGTCATTGAGAACCAATGACAGGGTTTATCTATGTGGCCTGGCGCAGAACCCTGTGGCGAGCGAGCTTGCTCGCGCTGGACTGCGAAGCAGGCCCAAAAACCAGACACCGCAATCATTCAGATAGACCGCGGACACAGGTTTTGCGGCCGCTGCGCGCCCGAGCGGGAGCAAGCTCCCTCGCCACAAAGGCCCACTCGGCATATTGAAGGTTTCCCAGCTCTACTTCTCCCATTCTGCCTTGGCAATCTGCAACCCATGCAGCCCCTTGTAGGTCGCACGCTCTGGCTGGCTCCAGCCCTCGAGCAACGACGCCTCAAGTCGATAGACCTCCACTCCCAACGGCCGGCAAACACTCAACGGATCCTGCGCATCCGGCCCCCACATCGCCAGTGACAAATCACCTCCAGGGCAGGTCGACAAGGCGCAGAGCACATCGATTTCGGCAAAAAACTCCAGGTAGTCGCCCTTCTGCGCCGGGCAGGCTTTCATGAAGTACATATCGTCGTGGTTGAGACCGGTGCACTGAAAAATGTTCAGCACATCGTGCACGTCGAACTCGGTCAGGCCATGGGGCAACACCGCGCGGGTCAGGTTCGAGTGGCAGTGATGGTGGAAGTCTTCACCAGTGAGCATTTTGTTCACGTAGGGATCGCAGCGGGTACCCAGCAGATCGTGCAGCCGGCCACCATGTTCATCGATACCGTAACTCGCCAGGCTGTCATCGGTGATGGTCACCAAGGGCCGCAAAAACGGTAGGTTCGACCAGAGCCGATCATGGGTGCTGACATGGGCGCCCTGCAGTTGACGGGTGCGCGCAGCCCACAACCGTTCGCGCGGATCATTGGCGTTCCAGACATTGAAATCCCCCACCTGCGGGCCGACCGGAGTGGTCACCCGGAACACCTGCCCGGCCGCAACCTTCCACGCGCGGCCCGTACGGATCGGCACTTCAAATTGCTCGATCAGCGTGCGCTGATCCTTCGCCTCGCGGATCCGCTCATAAAAGGCTTTGTCTACCTGCAGGGCCGAACCTTTGCTGACCTGATAAGCCGCGGGATAGTCTTTGTACATGATGAACATCCTCGATCAGTGGGGGTGGGAATGGCTGAGCATGTCGAGTAACAGCTGTTCGGAGTCGTCGAGATATAGACTCATCGCCTCCTGCGCTACAGATTTTTTACCCGCGGACAGCAAGTCGTAAATCTCCCGGTCGCGCGCAAGCCAGGGCGCTTGAAAGCGCTGCTCATCCGGCGCGGTGGAAAACACCAGACGCAACTGGGCAACGATGTTGGTGAAGAACTCATCGAACAACGGGCTGCGCATCAACCCGACGATATGCTGGTGAAAACCCAGGCTATGGGTACCGACTGCCCGCCAGTCCTCGCGTTCACGGGCAAGTTCCGTGGCTTCGATGGCCTCGAGCATGCGATCGGACTGGTACTCGCGCAGCGGTTTGCTGCCGGCAATAGCCTGCAACTCCAGGGTGCGGCGAACCTGGAACAGATCGCGCACCTCATCGACCCCCAGGCGGCGCACCATCACCCCTTTGTTGCGCACATAGCGGGTCAGACCCTCTTGGCTCAAGCGGTGCAAGGCTTCGCGAATAGTGTTTCGAGAAGCGTTGTAGCCAGTCACCAGATCGCTTTCAATCAAGGCCATCCCGGGTAACCAAAGCCCGCCGATAATGTCGGTGCGCATTTCCAGTGTGATCTGATCGGCCAGGGAAAGTCCGCTGCTCATGGTGATCGCCTCAGGATTGTTCAACAATCGTCAGCTATCAATAAACCACTATTCGTGCCAATTAATCGATGGTGAACTGCCGAAATCCAGAAAACGGCGCCTTGCAGGCGTAGAAGTACAGTCACCATCTAATTAACCTTGGTTAATATGGGGACATTGTTGTGGAGACTCTTAGATGCGCTACTCGCAAGACCATAAAGCCCAAACCCATCAGCGCATCATCAAGGAAGCTTCGGTGCGCTTTCGCCGAGACGGTATTGGCGCTACCGGTCTACAACCCCTGATGAAGGCGTTGGGCCTGACCCACGGCGGCTTTTATTCCCACTTCAAATCCAAAGACGAACTGGTGGAAAAAGCCCTCCAGGCCGCCGGCGAAGAAGTCGATGTTCGTTGCGCCGAACTCTTCGCCCAGGAACACCCGCTGGAAGCGTTCATCGACGCCTACCTTTCCGAATGGCACCAGACATCACCCGATCAGGGCTGCCCGCTGCCTACCATGTCTTCGGAACTCGGCCAGCGCGGGCAACCCAGCCCGAGCAGCGATGTCATTCTCGACTCCAGACTCAAGCAAGTGGAAACAGCCCTCGGCGGCCCGAATGCCGCCGATCAGAGCATCATCGTGATGTCGACCCTGGTGGGGGCGTTGATGCTGTCGCGCAGTGTCGAAAGCGCGGAACTGGCCAGGCGGATTCTCGATATCACTCGCGACTTTCTGAAACAGCAGGCCGACTAAACCTCAACCCTGCCAACGCTTGAACAACACGCTGGCGTTGACCCCGCCAAAGCCGAAGCCATTGGACAATGCATACTCGATCGGCATTGGCCGCGCCTGGCCATGGACAATGTCCAGACCTTCGGCTGCCGCATCCGGGTTATCCAGATTCAGCGTGGCCGGAGCGACTTGATCACGAATCGCCAGTATCGTGAAAATCGCCTCAATCCCGCCGGCAGCGCCCAACAGGTGCCCGGTGGCGGATTTTGTCGCAGTGACCGCGACCTGCGGGTGCTCACCGAACAACGACTTGATAGCGGCGATTTCGCCCAGATCACCTATCGGCGTAGAGGTAGCGTGAGCGTTCAAGTGCTGCACCTGCGCCGCACTGATCCCGGCCTGGACCAAGGCTTGCGCCATGGAACGCCGCGCACCGCTGCCATCTTCCGGGCCGGCGGTCAGATGATAGGCATCGGCACTGGTGCCATAGCCGACCAGCTCCGCCAACGGTTGAGCGCCGCGGGCCAATGCGTGCTCCAGCTCCTCAATCACCAGAATCCCCGCCCCTTCGCCCATGACAAAACCATCGCGGCCACTGTCGAACGGCCGGGAAGCGCGCTCCGGGGTCTCGTTATAGCCACTGGACAAAGCCCGGGCTGCCGCGAACCCCGCAAGACTGACTCGATCGATGGCCGCTTCCGCGCCGCCACAGACTGCAATATCCGCTTCGCCACACCGAATCAACCGAGCGGCATCGCCAATCGCCTGAACGCCTGCGGCGCAAGCGGTTACCGGCGCACCCAACGGGCCTTTGAAACCGTGCTGGATCGACACATGACCGGCCGCCAGATTGACCAGAAACGACGGAATGGTGAACGGCGACAAACGTCGCGGGCCCTTGCTGTCGGTGGTTCTTACCGCATCGGCAATCGAGCCGAATCCACCAACCCCCGAACCAATGATCGTCGCCGTGCGCTCCTGCGCCCGAGCATCGCCCGCCACCCAGCCCGCCTGCTCCAACGCCTGCTGAGCAGCCGCCATGGCGAACATAATGAAGCGGTCCATCTTCTTCTGGTCTTTGGGGGACGTCGCCCGATCCGGATCAAAACCCGCCTCGCTATCCTCCGCCAGCGTAGGTACCACACCGCCTACCCGCGCCGCCAAATCAGCCACCACCGCCTCCGGCAACTGCCGCAGCCCGGAACGACCGGCGAGCAAACGCGCCCAGACCGGCTCGACACCACAACCCAACGGCGACACCAACCCCATGCCGGTCACTACCACTCGACGTCCACTCATAACCTCACCACCTCAAATCGATTCATGGATCCTGCCCATTACTTATAGCGGGCCGCCGCACTACTCTTCGACAAATTAGGTCCCAGGGCATGCCGCGCAGCCGATATCGCCTCCCAATCCGCAGCATCCGGCAGTGACGGAATAGTGATCAACTCACCCTGATCGAAACCGGCCAATGCCGCACCGACCATCTCATCAGCCTCCATCACCATCTCCGCCGGGATCGCACCGGCATCGATACCCGAACGCTCCCAGATCTCAGTGCGAGTCACACCCGGCAACACCGCCTGCACCTGCACACCCGAGCCATCCAGCTCGGCGTTCAACGACTGGGTCAGACTCAACACATAAGCCTTGGTCGCCGCATACGTCGCGTTGAAACGCTCCGGAATCAACGCCACCACCGACCCCACATTGATAATCGCACCTCGCCCGGCAGCCGAAAAACTCTGCGCGGCAGCCGAAGCTAAACGCGTGACCGCCACCACATTGAGCTGAATCATCCGCTCCATCTGATCCATGTCGGCATTGGCCAACGGACCATCGGCAGCGATACCGGCATTGTTCAACAACAGACTGATGTTTGAATCGCTGCGCAAGCGCTGTTCGACCCTGGACAGATCCGCTCGAAGCGTCAAATCCGCCTTCAACACCTCAACCTGCACACCGTGCTCAGCCCGCAACCGGGTCGCGGCCGCTTCCAGCCGCTGCTCGTCGCGAGCCACCAACAACAGGTCATAACCACGTGTTGCCAGGCGCTCAGCGTAGATTGCACCGATGCCGGATGAAGCACCGGTGATGAGGGCCGTACCTTGGGATTGGACAGGGTTCATAGCTGTACTCCTGGGAAAGGTTGGGGGCCTGAGTGTCCGGTAGGGGACAGCGCAGGCGAGGGAGATTTTATTATAGGCATAATTTTAGATTAATATGATATCCGTAATTTAATGGCTCGAAAAATCGTCATGGCTCGGCTCCTGGTGATTTTGCGTGCGTTTACGACGGTTCAAATATAGCGCTGAAGCGCGGATGCAGTGCCCAAAGCGACAACGCGTAGTCCGCATGGGGGAGCAGCCCGTCGTAAGGGTTTCGATGTGGGCGCTTCATACCTTTCACTTCGTGGTACCTGCGCAATGCGCGCGGAGCCTGCGGTGCCAACGGATCCCGCATTGCTATCTGCGAGTCATCGTCCCCATCCCGCCTTTCAATGCCGATCATTCGATCAAGGCATTTAACTGGTAATGAACGACTGAATAGTCTTGTCGATATCTTCAGGCGTGGGCACGCCAATTCCTCACGACATTGGCATTTGTGAATCGCGCATCCTGATTTCAAAACTTACGGGGCTACCCACCAGCAGGAATTTTCCTACACTAACTATCGCGATTTCAGTCATCAATTCCGGAATTGTACTGGGATAACGTGGTATCTATATTTGTTATAGTCAGGGATTAGTAATTCCGAACAAAAACAAACGTGCTCTCTGGTATCGATTTAGATACCTACCGATGGATAACTTATCTAGCCAAACAACTATCAGAAGATTTCTGCGTAGCCGTTTTGTGGCTTTACAATTAGGTATTGGTTGTGACCCTTATTTCCCGTACTCCGGCGATTGATACTTCGGATGAAATTGATCTATTCGCGATATTCCAAGCCATTTGGCAGCAAAAAAAACTGATTGCCTTATCCACCTTTATAGCTGGAATGGCGGCATTGACTTACGCGTTTATGGCCACTCCGGAGTATCAGGTCAGTAGCGTTCTGCGCCCTGCCGCACTGAATGAGCTTGATGCCTTGAATCGCTCAGAGGTCTACAAGCTTCCTCCAAGTGACGCGCTGGCAAAGGTGGGCGCATCCCTTGAGTCCTATGAAACGCGTCTTGGCTTTTTTCGAGCCAATGAAGCGCTCTTCCAAAGATTCAACCAGCCTGGGCGTACGCTGGAGCAGAGCTTTGAAGAATTCAACCGCAACTCGGTCAAGCTGATTTTGCCGGACCCGAAAAAAGCGGCTTCTCTCAGCGCTTACATTGGATTAAAACTGAACTACCCGAAGGGTGTTGATGGCGTGGCCATCCTCAACGGTCTTGTTGATTACGCAATTGCAGTGGAGCGCGAACAGATCGCTGCGGATCTCAAAGTGATTGCCACTAACCGTTTAAACGAGTTGGAAGGCAAAATTGACGCCGCCCGCTCAAGCTATCAGACGGAAAAAGAGGCGGCCATTGCATCCCTGCTCGAAGCGGACAACCTCAAACGCGCTCAATTGCAAGACGAACTCAAAGGACTGCGCTTGCAACTGAAAACCCAACGTGGTGACCGGATGTCTCAGTTGAGCGAGGCCATCAGTATCGCCACGTCCTTGGGTATCCTGAAGCCAACAACCCCCTCTGCGTTGTCGGACTCAGAACGCGGGGCTTCAACCAGCGTGATGCACACAGAAGTCAATAATCAGCAGATTCCGCTCTACTTCATGGGGGCGGAAGCGCTTGAAGCAGAGCGAAAAGCATTACAACAACGTAAAACGGATGACTTTACTGAAAAACGTATTGCTGAGATCGCAAAAGAGCTGTTGCTCCTTCAAACCAATCGCCAGATCGAAATACTGCAGCAACGAGAACAAGAAGACCTTTTCCTGAGCGATGTTCAGCCGTTGCGGGCAGAGGTAGCACGCTTACGTAACTTGAACATTGATATGAGCCGGCTGAAACTGGTCACTATCGACCAGCAAGCCTTGGCGCCGCTGGGCGCAATCAAGCCGAAAAAAGCCCTGATCCTTGTGCTCGCCTTGGTGCTTGGTGGAATGCTTGGTGTGATCCTGGCGCTGATTCGTCACTTTGTTCTTGTGCGGCGTACACAGGTATTGGGCTCGACGTCGCCTGCGGTTGTAGCGGTGGAAGAAGATGCATCTGCATCGTTAGTATCTTTTCGGACGTAAGTCAGAATCAACAGCTGACCCGTCGACGCAGCAACTAGTGCCACTCAACGAAGCGGCAAAAATTGCCGAACTACACTGAACTTGATCAACAAGCTGTAGGATCGAACACGACCTCACGGGCGGGGCCGCCAGCAAAGTTTGCCGGTACTCGCGCAGTTGAAAGCGGGCATATCCAGTGCTCAACTTTACAGTCTGGTTGACACAGTCAAGGCCAACGGCCAAGAGCTCTATGCGTGGCTGCCCTACGCATTTGAACATATTCCCTGGCTACGTCGGTAGAGCGCGTTGAAGTATTATTGCCGTGAAACTGCCCGCCGACTATCCCGCGCTAAATACACGCATCTTTTTTTGCCATGTGTTGTGTATGGATCGTAAGCGCCCCATAAACCACACCTGGCAAAAAAACGGTGTGTGTATTTAGCGCGAGATAGTCGGGCAGCAGTTCCACGGCAGCAAGGCTTCGATGTCTTCTACCGAGTTGGCCTGCGGTAACCGCTCCAGTACGTGGCGCAGCCACGTATAGGGCTCCTGGCCGTTGGCCTTGGCGGTTTCGACCAGGCTGTAGATCTGCGCGCTGGCCGTCGCGCCGTTGGGCGTGTCACTGAACATCCAGTTTTTACGACCAATCACAAAGGGTTTTACTGCTCGCTCGGCCCTGTTGTTATCGATGGGCAGGAAGCCGGTCTCATTGTAACGCTCAAGTTTGCTCCAGTTGCTGGCCAGATAACCGACGGCCTTGCCCAAGGCACTTTGCGAAGTAACCTGTGGCTGCGTTTTCTCCAGCCAGCTTTTCAGTTCTGCGAGTACCGGCAGGCCTTTTTCCTGTCGAGCGCTAAAGCGCTGGTCATCGCTGGCTTCTTTGAACTCGCGCTCGATGCCATACAGCTTATTGATCATGGTCAGCGCGATATCGGCACGCCCCGTTTTTCCTTTGGGCTGCACTTTTTGCGCATCGACGAACTTACGTCGCGCATGCGCCCAGCAACCCAAACGCTCGACACCTGGCTGCGCGCCCAAGGCGTTATAGCCAGCGTAATCGTCGGTCATCAGGTAGCCGCGATAATCGGCGAGCAGGCGCAACGGCACCTCCTGCGCGCGGCTGGTGGTGTAGTCAAACAGGATAACCGGGCGCTCCGGCGGACCACTGGCTTGTGCCCACATCCAGGACTGACTGGTCGGGTCTCGATCCGGTTCCTTCAGCACTTGTACCCGGGTTTCATCGCAGTGGATCACCGGGCTTTCCAGCAATCGGTCGCGCATCAAATTCAACAACGGTTGCAAGTGTTCGCCGCACTGGATCACCCAGCGCGCCAAGGTTTGCCGGGGGATATCAACGCCGTGTCGGCCAAGTACTTTTTCGAACCGATACAGCGGGAGACCATCGACGTATTTGGTGGTCAGCAGCATCGCCAGCACGCTGGGACTGGCCATGCTCTTTTCGATCAGATGAGCCGGTTTGTCAGCGGTTACCGGTGCCGTTTCACAGCCACGACAGGCGTAGACCTTGCGGATGTGTTTGATGACGCGGATCTGCATCGGCACGATTTACAGCTGCTCGCTGACCTCTTCGCCGATGGTGTGTTTGCGGCAACCGCAAAGGCAAGTCAGTTCGTGTTCGGGCAGTTCGTGGATGACTTCAATGCGCGGCAGGTCGGCGAACAACGGTTTGCGTTTACCACGGCGCTGGGTCGGGGCAACGACTTCTTCGTCAGACGCATCAGTGACCGGAACCGCGAGACTTTCGGGCTCATTAAAGAGCGCGAGTTGCGGCGTCTGCGGATCGACGGTTTGTTCTGATTTACGCCCGAACAAGCGCTGACGTAGCAACTTGATCTGTTCTTTCAGATCAACAATCTGACCTTGTTGAGCCAGAAGCGCTTCAGCTGTTTTGGCCTGCTGAGCGAGCGACTCAAGCAGCAGTTGCTTGAGTCGTACAGGGTCATCAGGAAGGTTGTCGGGCATCAAATTCATGCCCCGGATTATACCAATCAGGCGACGAATCGAGGGGTTAAAACTTGATGCGGACGGTTCCTCCACAGGTCAAAACCATCCAGCAGCCAATTCAATTCTTGAACCGTCAGCACAATGGCTTCGTCGGTGAGATCGGGCGATGTTTTGAAGCGCTCGGATTCGAGGCGTTTGAGCCAAAGGCAAAAGCCGTTGCGCTCCCAATAAAGAATTTTCACTCGATTACGGGGGCGATTCAGAAAAACGAAAAGCACGGGGTCGAACACGGCAACCTTGATATCCAACTCCACCAGGGCGGCGAGGCCGTCGATGGATTTTCGGAAGTCGACAGGCTTGGGATAGAGGTACACTTTTTCGACTTTGGCGTCGGGACGCATCATGACTGCGGGCTCCTGATGGGAATCGGGAGCACAGCATCAGGCTTCAACTGGCAGCTTTGAATGTGTACACGGTGGATCGCTTACTTACGGACAACTACTCGATGCAATAAGAAAAGAAAAAGCCGATCAACGACCGGCCCTCGCAGCTATGAACAAATCGTGTTTATTTTATTTCAAGCATGTCGCGGTTCTTGTCCAGAATTGCCTTGCCGATCCCTTTGACCTCCAGCAACTCATCCACCGAAGTATATGACCCGTTGCTTTCACGGTAAGCGACAATCGCCTTCGCCTTGGCCTCGCCGATCCCGGAGAGTTCACGCTGTAAGGTGGCAGCATCGGCGGTATTGAGATTGATCCTGGTGGCCTGCTCGGCAGACGCTCCTTGCAGCGAGACAGGCGCAGCCGTCTCAGATTTGGCAGGTGCAGCGTTTACGGCAAGAGAGATACTGGCCAGGAGAGCAAAGACCAGGGACGAGAAGTAAGCTGTACGCATAAGAGACACTCCATGACATCGATAAGGGAGAAGCAGCTTTCCTAAGCTGCCTTCCAAACTTAGGCAGATGACTGGAGCCTGTCAAAAATGCGTCCGTTACAGGATGTGAAACAATCAGGGTTCGAGGCGACGCTGCTGGTAGATCCAGTCAACAATATCGCCGTCGGGTGTGTAGCCACTGACGGTCTCGCGCAAGAGCTGACGAACCCTTGAGTAATCATCCTGCTCAACCGCCGACAATAATTCAACCAACCTTGCTTTGAGGACATCCCAGGAAAGGTAGTCCTCGTTAGCGGTCATAATCATCGGATGCTGAGTCGCCGCAACGTTATCGCCAATCAGTAACTCTTCGTAAAGCTTTTCACCAGGACGAAGACCCGTGAATTCGATGGCGATGTCACCATGCGGATTCCTATCCGAGCGCACACTCAGACCAGACAGGTGAATCATCTTTTCTGCCAGCTCTACAATCTTCACCGGTTCGCCCATGTCCAGAACGAAAACATCCCCTCCCTGCCCCATCGAACCTGCCTGAATCACAAGTTGGGCCGCCTCGGGGATGGTCATGAAATACCGAGTAATCTTCGGATGAGTAACCGTGAGAGGTCCACCTAACTGAATCTGCTTATGAAACAGCGGTATGACCGATCCCGAAGACCCCAACACGTTCCCGAAACGCACCATCGTGAAACGGGTTTTATTGACTCGCGAAACATTCAAAGCATCACCAAACATAACAGGTGCCAGCTCCCGGCTCAGAGCCTGGAGCGTCATTTCTGCCAAACGCTTTGTGCTGCCCATCACGTTGGTTGGCCTGACAGCCTTGTCCGTGGAGATGAGTACAAAGTTGGCAACGCCCGCCTGCAATGCTGCTTGTGCAGTGTTCAGAGTACCGATGACGTTGTTGAGTACTCCTTCGGCGATGTTGTGCTCAACCATCGGGACATGCTTATAAGCCGCGGCGTGATAAACCGTATCGACGCGCCAGGTCTTCATCACATCCAACAGTTTTTCTTGATTACGCACGGACCCCAGGATCGGCAGCAATTTTACAGGCAACGCTTCGCGTGCAATCCGTTGCTCTAACTCGGACATAATGCTGTAAAGGTTGAACTCACTATGCTCAAACAGCAAAAGCGTGGTGGGACGCAGCGCGAGGATCTGCCGGCAAAGTTCAGAACCTATCGAACCACCGGCCCCCGTCACCAGAACAACTTGGGCCTTGATACAGTGTTCAAGCAGTTCACCCTGTGCAGGCACCGCATCACGGCCAAGCAGGTCAGCGATGTCCACTTCTTGAATATCGTCTACTTTTACGCGACCGCTCGCCAGGTCCATAAACCCGGGCACACTACGGACATGCAGAGGGAAACCTTCCAGGTATCCCAGAATTTCACGGCGTCTTCCACGATTGGCCGAGGGAATGGCCAGGAGGATTTCCTGAGCACCCGTGGCATCGATCATCTGCTGAATATGCTTGGGCTTGTAGACCTGCAATCCTGAAATAACCCTGTTGGCAATACTGCTGTCGTCATCGATAAACGCAACCGGCCGCATTACGCGCCCCATGCGCAGCGCAGCAACAAGCTGGTTGCCCGCCGCCCCGGCACCATAAATGGCAACCTTTGGCAATCCATTGTTTCTGTTTGTGAACGGGACGTGCTGAGCAGCGGTAAACCAGTCTCCAAGGAAATATTGACGCATCGCCAGACGCAGCCCGCCGATCATCAGCAGGCTGAGCCACCAGTAATTGAAAATGATTGAGCGGGGAACGACATTCTGATGATTGCTATACCAATAGACCACAAGGCCGAGGATGAGCGCCGAGAGGCTCACGGCCTTCACGATTTCGATCAGCGCGTCGTTGCCAAAGTAGCGTAAAACCGCGCGGTACAATCCGAAACGAATGAACAGCGGAATCGCGACAACAGGTGCACACAGGAATAACCAAGTGTGATCTATGAGCGGATTTACGATCGAATCAATCCCTAGGCGAACGACAAATGCCAACCAAAGCGCAGCCCAGACCAGCAATACATCGGTTGCAACTTGCATCAGCCTTTTCTGCCGCCGAGGAAGCTGGAGTAACCATTGGCGAAGCATTTCACTATCCTTTTCAAATGAAGCAAGCGACAAGCTTAAAGCTCAAGCGGGTTTATCTCAAACAACTTCAAGAGGTCTTCCTCCCCAACGCGACATGAAAAATGCGCAGGAATGAAGTGCTTGCTCACCCTTCGCACTGACCGGCCTTGAACTGCAAGGCCAAGAGAACCAACGGTGCGTAAGCTATCAACAAACCGACAAAACCATCGATTTTGCATAATGCCACCAGAGTGGCAATCGGCAACAGCCAAATCACATTTATACCGGTTACTGACAGAGTGATAGGCAGATGGCCACCAAACTGTCGCGAAGCAAACTGATAAGCGTGACTGCGATGAGCCTCGTAAACCTTGTCACCTCTCACCAGTCGGACAAACAGGGTGCAGGTCGCGTCGACGATGAATACGCCCAGAAGAATCAACCACCCCCACAACAACGCAGGATTGACCCACGCAGCTTGCAGCGACAGAAAACCCAGCGTTATGCCCAGGAAGCCGCTGCCCGCGTCCCCCATGAAAATACGCGCGGGGGGGAAATTCCAATACAAGAAACCTGCTACAGCTAGCGCCAGTGCTATTGGCCCCCACACAAAACTGATATTGCCGGAAACGGTGTAAAGAAGCGCCCCGCCCAAGCACACAAATATAGCCTCCATACTTGCCAGTCCATCGATCCCGTCCATGAAGTTATACAGATTCAACAACCAGACAAGATAGAAGCTTCCAAACAGGTAGCCCGCCCAACCTAAATCAAGGGCCATGCCGAAAAGGTCAATCGCAGGCAACCCGTTGAGAAAAGCCACCCCGATGATCGCGGCGGAAAAGTGGCCCAACAACCGCCAACGTGCCGGAATATGGCCATGATCGTCGAGAAAGCCGATGATCGCGACGCCCCCCCCGGGCACCACGACAGCCCAGGTCAGGGACCATTGGACTTGCTCCGTCAAAGCAAGAAAAATCGCACTTAAAACAAATGAGACCACGATCGCCACACCTCCTCCCCTGGGGGTGGGCAGCACGTGAGAACTTCGAGCATTAGGAACATCTATAAGACTATTGGACAGTGCATATCGACGCAATACAGCAGTGCCTATGAGCGCCCCAATTAACGCCAACGGTAAAATCCAATATAAACTTGTCATCAACGATGTTCCAAAAATTCTTTAGCGGTTCTATTCAAAGAATCTTCTATCGATACAGGAGGGTACCAACCAAGAAGAGACTCGGTCTTTTGAATATCAACTTGCAGTGATCCACACAATCGTTGTGATAATGATCGGCGACCTAACGCAACTGCGCAGAATGTCAGCAATCGCTCAGGCACCGGAACCAACCGACTCTTGACACCTAGCGCTGTAGCGGTACGCTCCAGCAATTCGGTCGTCGACAGATCAACACCGTCACTGACCAAAAATATTTGACCGGCGGCGTTGGGATGCTCCAGGCAAACCATAATCAAACTGACAAGATTCTCGAGTGACACCAGGCTGCGCTTGTTATGAATAGCACCAAAAGGCAGAGGAATGCCCTTTTGAAGCCAGCCCATCATGTTTCGAAAATTAGCCTTTACGCCTGGACCATAAATCAAGGTAGGACGAATGATGACAACTTCCATCTCCGTCTCTGCCGAAATAGCGTGCAACGCTTCTTCCGCTTCTTTCTTGGAGAGACCGTAGGGATCGGATGGAGCCGGTATATCATCAGCAGTAAAAGGCTGACCGATGTTCGTCCCCTCGCCATTCACCTTGATGGAACTGATGAAGACGAACCGTTTAACCCCAGCTGCCGCGGCTTGCCGCGCAAGATTGACAGTGCCCTCGACATTCACCTTCCTGAATTCGGCTAACGCATCCGCGGCAACCTCTTTCATCACATGCACCCGTGCAGCAGCATGAATGACAATAGCGGCACCCTTTAAACCTTCACTCCAATCGGTAGTGGAGGACATGTCCGGGATAGAGAACAACTGTGCAGTGGGTACATTGCTATGTTTTTTTGAGCGCACTACGGAAATTGGCAAATAACCCTGATGATTATCCAGAGCGCTGACCAATGCGGATCCTACGAACCCCGTTGCCCCGGTAATCAAGACACGCCGAGGCACCTGATCTGTCTCAATAGTCAATTGAAAAACCTCTTATACTCTTTGATCAACAGATCAGAACAGGTTTTCGAGCCAAAATCGGCAATAGCACGATTCCGGGCAGCAACGCCCATTGCCGACAATAGTGAAGGATTGCTCAACATAGAAACAATAGCGGTCTTAAGCGCCCCAGAATCTCTGACAGGAACCAAAACTCCGGTTTCACCCTCTACTATTGCATCAGACAACCCATAAATATTGGTGCCGACGGTGGGAGTTCCCATTGCTGCCGCCTCGATAACGACGGTACCAAATCCTTCACGATAGCTGGGCAGGCATAACAAATCCGCGAGCGCCATATACTTTTCCGGCTCATTGGAATAGCCAACAACTTTTATGTTATTTCGAACCTTAACATCGGTGACCTGACCGACTACATTCTCTCCCGCCGACTCGAATGGTCCAACAAGCACAAGAAATACATCATTGTCCTTCTGCACAATCTCGCTGAATGCTGACATAAGCTCTTCAATACCTTTGTCAGGAGTAATTCTTCCGACAAACAGCAGAACCTTCCCGGCCTCAGTAATATTCAGGCTTTCTCGCAGAGCACTCAACTTTTCCGGCGTATAACGAAAAGTATCAAAACGATCAAGATCGATACCTGCCAGAGAGCCAGCACCCAGGACCGATATTTTCTCAGCTTTGATAATTCCATTGGAAACAAGAAAGTCTTTCTGACTGACACTATCGGCATAACAATGAGTATTAAGAACACCGATAACCTTGTCACACAGCTTTAGTATTGACCGCTTGAGACCACTCATGGTTACCCAAGGTTGGCCGGTGAACGTATGCAGCCGAATTGTCGCACCTGAAAAGAAGCCTGCAATCGCACAAAGCAATCCGGCTTTTGGCGTGGTTGAGTGAACAACATCAAATTTGTTTTTTTTAAAAATACCGACCAAGGCAATCAGACTTAAGAAATCCTTGACCGGGTTTATCTCACGCTCGATGTTTACCGGCACATAAGTAAAGTTTCTATTAGCCGCAAGCTCATCACTCATCTCGTCATTACTGGTAATCACAGTAACCGCCATACCAGAAGCATTCAATGCATCGATCTGAGCTCTTAACTGGGTCAGTACAAAAAACGGAACAGTCGAAACCCGAGCAATTTTTAATTTATTAGCCTGCACTGTAAATCTCCCTCTCATGCCTCGGCGGCGACCATCACCCTATGCCGAACCAGCAAATCCAACGGCTCAAACCGACCAGACACGCCAAAAATACGGCTGATATTTTGGAGCACCTAGCACCAGAACACAATTGGTGTGGCACTTATCGGACTACTGATTTATCTACAAAAAGCTCACCAATAGCAACGGGCACTTCTCTTTCGGGGACAAAACCAAAGGTCTCACGCATTTTGGTGGATGGATAAGTGGTTCTAGATACCAGCGCATCAACACGGGCTTGAGTTACAGGCAAACGCAAAAACCGATTGGCTATGCGGACCATCATACGCAAGGGGGCTTCAGGAAGGCTCGCCTTAGGTCGTGCCACGTGCTGCGCATCGGCCATCCCATTTATCAGATCAGACAATGCACAGTCATTCGAAAGATTGAATACCTCTCCTTTAGCTCGGGGGTTGAACCCGCAAAGCATTAACGCAGTGACAACATCATCAACGTGTATATAGGTAGCCACGGCGTCTTTCTTGGCGGTTCCTATGTAGAAAAATAATCCTTTATCAACAATTCTACCCAGTTGTCGAAGTGAGTTATTTGTCATGCATTGGCCAAACACGTTGGACGGTCTCAAAATAGCGTAACTAAAAAATGCATTATCCCTGTTTTTGACTACCAGCGAATCCCCAATCGTTTTGGTTTCTTCATAGGTCCCTTGAGGATTCTCTTCGGTTTGCTCATTGACGACGCGAACCGCACCTCTGGCTGGCCCATAAGCCCCCACACTGCTTAATTGAACAAAATGTACGGGGCGTTCTTTACATGCCAACCGATTGGCAGCCGCAACCAAACGTTCCGTGGCATCCACATGAAGAGACTGCATCAACTCCTCGTCGCGGATTTCACCTGCACAATTAAAAACAACATCACACCCCGACACCAGGGAATCGTAATTGATTCCAGCACTCGTCAGATCGGCATGTACAACCTCTACACCATTCAAATTACTTTCGAAGGAGGTGCGAGTCACCACTCTAACTTTATGACCTGAGGCACAAAGGCGTAAAAGCAACTGGCTTCCAATAAATCCTTTAGCCCCTGTCAGCAATACCAACATCTCAAACCCCTTTATACCGCGATGGCTTTGTTTTGCGCGTCTCTACGTTGCTTTCCATTAGCGATGTTGGCGCTAACAGCACGTATGAGATACGCCAACTCCAATGGATAGAAAATCCAGGAATAGATACCAAACCTGTCATTATAGGCCACATCGAACATCGCAATATGAAGACAGGAAAGAAAAGCACAGATATAGAAGACATAAGTCTCTCGTTTATCGAGCCCCCCCACCCATTTCAGAGCGATCAATAAAAACACAGAAAGCGAAGAAAATGCCCAAAAATCCCATCTAAATCCAGTCACATAGTCGACGTTATCAACATCACTATAGTTTATGACCAAGCCATAACCGGACAAAACGTCAAACAGCGATGCAACTAACAAACCAAACAATTTAAAATAGGAGGCTAACGATACGGCACCCCACAAGCCAACCACACTATAGACGCTAACTCTCAAGACCACCCGCCTAAAGAGAAAAAATGGAAAATAGACAATCGAAGATTTATGAAACAGTATTGCCACCAGGCTAAAAAAACCGCCTCGTCGCCAATGCCCCTTAACACTACACATCAGAGCAACGTTAATAAAACACAAAGCAAAACCTTGACGAATAATATTAGCCGTCAAAGAAAAGAAAAACGGATAAAACAGAACCAGCCCAAATACAAACAACGGCCAAGTGGATTGGCGACCAAACACCGCCTTGATCAAAAGGTAATACGACCACAAAAACATAAACGTAATAACATAAAAGAAGCTTTGATAATCAAGCCCAAAATAACCAAACAATTGCACCACACCGACAAATCCCGGTTCAAACGTTTGAAAGGGGTTTTCCAGACCGAAGCTTAAATCATTGAAAAAATTAATATAAACTGCAGTATCACCCTCCATGTCAAATGGTCGATTAGCTATGTCGTACGAAACGATGGTAATCGCTAGAAAAACAACAAACACCTCTATGGCGCCATAGACGTGTGCTGCCCTACGATCTGGCACCAGCGTTCTTACTGCAGCAAATAAAAACAAAAAAGCAGTGATTGCATACAGCGCCGCACTATACAGAGCTAAACTTACCATCCTATCGCCTCGATCAATCTCGAACTACACTGCCTAGCCATCAACGTACCTTGCTCTCAGGACCTATACACTTTCGAACATTTACCGTCTCGATAAATTTTTGCAAACGAAAGCAATGCAGATTTCGCATCAAAAACATCAGACTCTTAGCAGTGCATTTATGGGTAGACTTTGCCATCGCCAGGAATGTAACAAGAAAATTAGAATACAGATCCGTCCGTAAGGTTGGCAGAGAGTCAAAATACTCGTACACGTCATTCAAATAGATCGTATATGACTTTAGCTTGCCTTTTGTCGTCGACAAATAAGACCCTGCCGAAGCATTACATCTGTACTTGACCAAAGGGGCATTTATGTATGCTGCCCTGCCCTTCGGCAACAGGGAGTCCATTGCGAAAAACCATTCCATGGATTCGCGATCAGTCACAATCTTTCTGGAACCCCTTCGATAGGCATAAGAGCTATGAACGGCAATCGGCCCCCACCGCGCCAGTTCCTCCAGAGAGAGAAGGGATACTACGCTCTGATCAGCGTCTGGATATTGCGTTTCTGACAGATATGATCCGTCATCCGAAAAATAAATTGCTTTATGAAAAACAACGTTAACACTTTCATCGTTCTTAAAGACATCATGCTGACGCTGGAGCTTGCCTGGTAGCATGACGTCGTCACCGTCAAAATGGTAAACAACGTCCCCAGCCGCCATTTTATGCACACCATGGTAATTTAAAGCGGGGCCGACATTTTTCTCTCGAAGAAGGAGCTTAATTCTACCGGGATGCCTCCCGGAATATGCACGAAGCACTTCTTGAGTTCGATCAGTGGAGCAATCGTCAGAAACGATAATTTCACACTCGAAGTCGATCTCCTGAGACAGTATGCTATCCAGACACTCTTCGACATACTGTTCCTGATTATAACAGGACACCACTACACTCCCGGACAACATTACGCGCTCCTTTTTCTATAAATCATAAAACCAACAATCGAAACAAAAAAATACAATATATTCATCAGTAGATTAGCTATGAAAACCCCCTCTATACCTAATCCACTATTTAAGAAAGCAAGACCCAAGCCGCAAAAAACCACCCCCTGAGTCAACTCGCCCACCAAATAGATTTTTAGCGCCGCCTTGGCGATCACAACAAAACCCACAACATACGTCGTCACTCGAAACAAGTCCGCCAACAACTGATATTTTATAAGCCCTTCAAGATCGATAAATTCAGCAGAGAGCAATAACGGGATCAGATAATGTCTAAGAAGGAAAAAGACGCCCGCTCCGAGTACAAAAATGGCCATTACCATTTTCATAAACTTAAAAACCAATGGCGTTATCTCTGCAACTTTTGTTTTTTCTGACACCATGGGCATAAAATATACAGCGAGAAAAATGGTGAAAAAGCCCATGTAAGCACTGGATAATTTTATGGAGGCTTGCCAAATACCCGCTGCTACAAAGCCCACATGCTCAATGAGTTGCTCACGGATAATTATCTCTACCAGAGGGGCACTTATTGCCCCTACCGCAGCCATCAAGGTAAATGCAAGCAGGCGCTTGAACCCTGCCACTTCATATCGAAAACCTATGGGCCACTTCGAAAATATAGATTTTCGATAGAAGTACATCGCCGGTATCGAGTAGAGCGAAAAGAAAAACACCATCGACAATGCAGCACCGACAAATTGAAAGCTTTGAATCAAGATCCAACTAACTGGCAATACAAGTATATTCCCAACGACCTGAATTATTGCATAGGTCTTGGTATCCCTTAGCCCGTTGCTGACTCCAGTCACGAGATTGGTAAACGCAAATCCAAACTGAGCAACAGACAGAAACACCACAATCCAATAATATTCCGGCGTCTTGAAGATATATTCAGAAAGATAGCTTGAAAAGATACAGCCTAACACACAGACCATAATGCAAAATATCAAAGAATAAGCCTTTGATACCGCAATCATGCTGACCAATTGCTTCGGCTTTCCTTTGTACTGGGCTACATATTTTATAAGTCCGTTTACAATACCACCACCTGCCAACAACGACAGTATGGTGACAACACTCATAAAATGACCTAATTGCCCCATCCCTCCAGCGCCTAGATAAACCGCAACGAGTTTGATAAACACGAAGCCAACACCAATCTTGGAAATCTGAGCGATCGTAGTCAAAGCGGCGCCGATCAGCGCACGCTTTCTATCCCCGGAGTTGACCGTCACCTTACTGGCAGGATGCATTAACCGCACCGACCACAGCATTTACCACCTGTTCCATTTCTGCCTTACTCATCCCATACCAGATTGGGAGGCGAATGAGGCGTTCACTTTCAACAGTAGTATGTACATCCTTCCCATGAAAGCGACCCAACCGCAGTCCGGCAGGTGCGGAATGCAACGGTATATAATGAAACACTGCACTTACGCCAAGTTCTTTCAGAATGCCCAATACCTTGCTGCGAACCTCGATATCTTTCACTTTAATATAAAACATGTGGGCATTGCCGATACAACCAGCAGGAATCACCGGCAACTCTATACGGCCCGCCCTAAACAGTTCCTGCAGAGCGAGATAATAATAATCCCATACACCGCGGCGCGCACTATTGATCTGATCAGCTTTTTCCAGCTGCCCAAAAAGATAGGCAGCCTGCAACTCGCCTGGAAGGTAGCTGCTACCCACATCGACCCACGTATATTTATCTATCATCCCTCTGAAAAAAAGACTGCGATTGGTCCCTTTTTCGCGAATGATCTCTGCTCGAACTATAAACTGCTCGTCATTGATGAGTAGCAACCCACCTTCACCACCACTCGTATAGTTTTTTGTTTCATGAAAACTATACGCACCAAAATGCCCTATTGTGCCTAACGGACGTCCTTTATAGGTCGACATCATCCCCTGCGCTGCATCCTCAACAACATAGAGTTTATGCCGGGCAGCTATATCCATAATCACATCCATTTCGCATGCAACGCCTGCGTAATGGACCGGAACGATCACCTTGGTTTTTTTTGTAATTGCAGCTTCAATAAGCGTTTCATCAACATTCATCGTATCGGGCCGAACATCAACAAATACTATCTTTGCTCCCCGCAAGACGAAAGCATTTGCAGTGCTGACGAATGTATAACTCGGCATGATCACTTCGTCGCCGGGTTTGATATCTACAAGCAAAGCGGCCATTTCCAGAGCCTGGGTACAGGACGGCGTCAACAAAGCCTTTCTACAAGCCAACTTATCCTCAAACCAAGTTTGACAGCGAGTTGTGAAATCACCGTCACCTGACATTTTCGAGCTGCGCATTGCGGCCATGACAAACTGGTCTTCGTTGCCAGTATAAGGAGGCTTGTTAAATGGAATCATATTTAAACTCTTCATTAAGTTTTTTCTCAAGTTCGATAAGATCCTTTTTTCGTTCCTTAAACCGTTTTGCCGGATTACCCACGTAAATCCCCCATGGCTGGGTACTTTTATTCACCAGCGCCATAGCCCCGACCGAACATCCCTCAGCTAACTGCACGCCTGGAAATATGACGGAATTTGTCCCGACAATGACATGCCGCCCAAAACTTACGCTTGAAAATTTCTCTTTTTTGAATTTGGCTGGCACAGTAGGATTAGTTAAACTTGCGCCACTATAGTCATCCGATTGAGTAAAAACTTTAACGCCATAAGCTAACCCACTAAAATCCTCAAACGTGATTCCGGGCGCTCCCCCCGCGACTAGACACATAGGTGCCAGATGAACAAATCGCCCTATTTTTACTTTCCCAGAAATAACGCAGAAATCATCAATTCTGGAGTTATCACCGATTTCGATCTGATCGGCATTATATATACTAGCCTTGTCACTGATCTTTACATTCAGTCCCAACTGTTTAAAACCTAGCTCTTCAAGCTGTTGCAGTGTGAGATAAGCCATTACCTTCTCGCCTCTTCAACCGAACTAAAACCTATAAAAATACCAAACCAATCAACTATTCCAAGCTCACTAGCTTATGAGACTCAATAGATACTGCCCATAACTATTCTTTTTCAACTCATTGCCTGTTTTGGAAAGTTCCGCAGCGCTCAGCCAGCCACTATTAAAAGCGATTTCTTCCAGGCAGGCGATTTTATAACCCTGGCGCTTTTCTATTGTCTCAACGAAATGGGAAGCTTCGAGCAAGCTTTCGTGAGTACCGGTATCCAACCACGCAAACCCTCGTCCCAGAAGCTCCACATGCAAATCACCGCGATCCAGATAAGCTTGGTTGATGCATGTTATTTCTAACTCACCGCGCGAGGACGGTTTGACTTTTTTTGCTATTTCAACCACATCATTGTCATAAAAATATAACCCGGTTACAGCAAAATTCGATTTAGGCTTGAGCGGTTTCTCTTCAATAGATATCGCTTTGCGGTCCTCATTGAACTGAACCACGCCAAATCGCTCCGGATCCTTAACTTGATAACCGAATACTGTCGCACCGCTTTTGCGCTTCACAACGTCTTGAAGCATCGGCGTAAACCCTTGGCCATAGAAAATATTATCGCCAAGCACCAAACATACGGGGTCCTTTCCAATAAACTCTTCACCAATAAGAAATGCCTGCGCCAGACCATCAGGATTCTCTTGAACTGCGTAGCTCAGCCTCACACCGAACTGATTACCATCGGCAAGCAAACGCTGGAATCCCGCAAGATCTTCAGAAGTCGTGATAATGAGAATATCTCGAATGCCGGCGAGCATGAGTACGGAAAGTGGATAAAAAATCATCGGTTTGTCGTAGATCGGAAGCAGTTGCTTGGATACCCCTTTTGTCAGCGGATACAAACGAGTTCCCGAACCGCCCGCCAGAATGATGCCTTTCATATTCTACCCTCACGCCTGATCCTAGGCTTCTCAGCAACATTAATACATACAATCGACTGACCAGACACAATTGTACATCTGTTTACAATTGTTTTTTTGCCCGGCAACCCGATGTGGAGCAGTTTCCTTAGCTGGACATTCAGCTGCACAAGATCGTCTATACAAACCCACCCTCATAGAGCCAAAGCACAACCAATAGAGCCTGCGCATCAAATGAAAAAAATCGATAAATACGATCTATCGATTTTTTATCTCTTACCGCCTGCACAGCAACTATTCACATTGACATGCTCTACGGGCGGATTCAACTGTTGAACTTGAGCATTTCAGTTATCGACGCACAAGTACAGTCGCCGAAGCGTCTCAAGAACACGCGCTAACACTTAGCTCTCTTTGATTTTCTTTGCACTGATTAAAAGAGAGTTTTGAATAAGCGCAATGACTACACCCAACATCAACCCCAAAACCAAACCGGCCAATATGATGAGTACGATTTTTGGTTTGACGGGTGAACCCGATGCCTCTACAGCACCATCCATCCTGAAAACCTTCGCCTCTTGGAAGCTTTCCGACAACTGTTTGTAAAAATTGTACTTGGTTTCAACATCACGCAATCTATTGATGAAAGGATCGTCGGATTTCCTGGTTTTCAAATTCTCTATTTCAGCTTCCAGCGCTTTCGTTCCACGCATATAAGTAAGATCACCGTCCATGTCACCGGCAATACTGAGCGAGGATTTCGAGTTACCACCCAAGTTAGGCGGCATTTCCAGACCAATTGCTTTGGCCACAACTAGCGCTTCACGGAGTTTGACGAGGGAATCTTCTCGCGCCTTATCTCCCACTTCACGCAACGAGAGCATTTCCTGATAGAGGTTTCGAGCTTCAACTCCGAACTCGCTGGAAATATTTTTGTTTATTTCTTGTAGCGCCAACTCTTGTGCTCGCCCTACATACTGGTCCACCCACTTCGCGGCCAACTCAGAATCACCATGCTGGATGACAACGGAGTATCGATCTGCTTCATCTTTACCCACTACAGAAACCAATAAAATCTTTGATAACTTCTTATATAACAACCCTTGAGAATCTTCACTCCTACCTAATGCCGGAAGGTATGTATTTTTGAAAAACTCCCGACGAAGCGACTCAGCCTTTAAATTCTTGAGAAAGACCGTATAAACATCCTCAATCATCAAGATAGGCAATCTTTTCTCTACGGTCCGACCGTAGTTCAGGTTTTCTATATCATTCTGCGAAGGTGGAATAACAAAAGCTTTCGCTTCATAAACAGGCTCAGCAAGAAAAGCATAAGTGGCCGCAACAACGGTCCCCAACAGAGCCATACATAAAATTATAATTTTCTGCCGCCAAAGCGTAGAAATGAGCGCATGCACATCGAGCCCATCAACAATTACAGAATTATTGGAATCAACCTGCATATCCTAAAGCCCTTGAAATAGAAAACATTATGAACCTGCAAGATCAACACAAAAGCCATCGCCTACGTGGCGATCCACGGCAATCAATTCGCCAAACTGAGCCAGGGAGCGCTGCGGTTCCCAACCCAACTGACTGCTCTTTCCCAGCAGAAGGATTTTCATGCCTTGCCCGAACGACCCACGTAGTTCTGGTCGATCCACTGCTGGTAGCTGCCGCTCTTCACACGGGCAACCCACTCGGTATTTTCGAGGTACCACTCGACGGTTTTGCGGATACCCGTCTCAAAGGTTTCTTCCGGCACCCAACCCAGCTCGCTTTGAATTTTGCTGGCGTCGATAGCGTAACGCTGGTCGTGACCAGGACGGTCCGGAACGTAGGTGATCAGGCTGGCATGTGGACGATGAGCGGAGTCTGGACACAGTTCGTCGAGCAGCGCACAAAGGGCCTGCACCACTTCGATGTTTTGCTTTTCGTTATGGCCACCGATGTTGTACGTCTCGCCGATAACACCTTCGGTCATAACTTTGTACAAAGCGCGGGCGTGGTCTTCAACGTAGAGCCAATCACGAACCTGATTGCCTTTACCGTAGACCGGCAGTGGCTTGCCTTCCAGCGCATTGAGAATGATCAACGGGATCAACTTCTCAGGGAAATGGCATGGGCCGTAGTTGTTCGAGCAATTGGTGACCAGGGTCGGCAAGCCGTATGTGCGGCTCCAGGCACGAACCAGGTGATCGGAACTGGCCTTGCTGGCAGAGTACGGCGAGCTTGGCTGGTAGGGTGTGGTTTCAGTGAAGAGGTCTTCCGGCCCCTCAAGGTCACCGTACACTTCGTCGGTAGAAATATGGTGGAAGCGGAAGCCGGCTTTATGCTCGTCTTCCAGAGCACTCCAGTAGTGGCGAGCGGCTTCCAGCAAGGTATAAGTGCCGATGATGTTGGTCTGGATGAACTCGGAAGGGCCGGAGATCGAGCGATCTACGTGGGACTCAGCCGCCAGGTGCATGATCGTATCGGGCTGGTGTTCACGCAGGACGCGATCCACTTGTTCGCGATCGCAGATATCCACGCGCTCGAACACATAACGCTCACTCTGAGCCGCTTCTGCTACAGACTCAAGATTACCGGCGTAGGTAAGCTTATCCAGATTTACTACAGAATCTGCGGTATTGGAGATGATGTGGCGAATGACTGCAGAACCAATAAATCCGGCACCGCCGGTAACTAGAATTTTCACGCGAGGACCATACCCTTGAGTTGCTGAAAGTGCTCTGTATCGAGCGCCGTCTAATCCATGAATGCAAAGGCTACTGCATCAACCGTAGCCTATCTCCAGTCCGTGCCAAGTCAAAACACTCCATGGCATCTCCGAGCTCTCGGACGGGCGCAACATTTTACAGTTTAAAGACGGATTTACTAACGGATATAGACAAGCAACGCGTGAAAATCTGATCTGAACCCGGCCCTTACTGGAATCAGACCGAGTGTCTGCGCCGCGCTCTTACGGTACGACTGACTAACCAGCCAATCAAGGGCCCGATCAGCATGCCTGTCAGCAACGCAACGACGACCACAACCGATACCGGCAATTGAGGCCCGGCCAAGCCCAGGAACAGCAAGGATACCGATTGCTGGTTCTCGAGCACAAAAGCCAGAATCGCCAGCACTAGCAACAGAACTGCTACCACGAGGAGAACGCGCTTCAGACTACGCATCAATTGCTCCTTGAACTGGCGCTATCAAATCCCCTCCTCCTCGTCTTCATTCACCCGATCCCTAAGCTCTTTACCCGGCTTGAAATGAGGAACGAATTTCCCATCCAGACTGACAGACTGACCAGTCTTTGGGTTACGACCTACGCGAGGTGCGCGGTAATGCAGGGAGAAGCTGCCAAAGCCACGGATCTCGATGCGATCACCGGTAGCCAGGCACTGGGACATTTGCTCGAGCATGGTCTTGATGGCCAGCTCCACATCCTTGGATGAGAGCAGCCCTTGATGGGTGACAATTCGTTCGATCAACTCCGACTTCGTCATATTTTTCCCTTCTTTTTCAAGCAGCTAGATCAGCGCTTCAAAGGTTTTAGCATGCCCGAAGGATTTTGAACAGCCCGTGTATTGACTTATCTACACAGCGCTTGAGATACCACGCGCAGGCAAGGAGTAGTGACATTTTTCGAAGCAAAAAGTTTTTGGCACTGGATTCAGGCAGCACGGAATGTTCGCCGCTCATCTGCAGACAACCAGCATGTTGCGTGTGAGATAGCCGGCTGGATTCCAGCCAAAGGGGTAGTCCTCGGCGCTCTCTTTGACATCGCTGGACCTGGTGATAACTTTGTAACCCTGCAATTTACACTCACGATCCGCTCGCTTGTAGCATTTCTCCCAGCCCGAGCCGAGCCCTGAGCAGTCGATCTCTATACCGCTAACCCCACGTACCACGTGGGCTTTGGTGTTCGTTGTACAGCCCGTCAGAACCAGCACTGCCATTATGAAAATGAGCTTGTTCATTCCGCTCCTTAGGCAGGGTGCGAACCCTACTTCAATGCATACCAAGCCAAAGCCTAGCCTAAACCCCGAATAGGCGATTGATCAGTTTGCAGGCGCATTGGGCGAGACCTCGAAAGATCAAAAGATCGGCGGTCGAACCTGCGGCAGCTACGGGTCTTGTGTAGACCTGTGATTGCTCAAATCCCAGGCACAAAAAAGGGCGACCGAAGTCGCCCTTTTTCTATGGTCTGACAGAACTTAGTTCTGTTTTTCCATTTGTGCACGCAACAGGTCGCCCAGAGTGGTAGGACCAGCAGCAATTTCCGAAGTCGCTGGCTTGTCGCGCAGGCTCTGGATTGCTTCTTTCTCTTCAGCATCGTCTTTCGACTTGATCGAGAGCTGGATTACGCGGCTCTTGCGGTCAACGCTGATGATCTTGGCTTCTACTTCCTGGCCTTCTTTCAGAACGTTGCGCGCGTCTTCAACGCGGTCACGGCTGATTTCGGAGGCTTTCAGAGTCGCTTCGATATCGTCGGCCAGAGTGATGATGGCGCCTTTAGCGTCAACTTCCTTCACGATGCCTTTAACGATTGCGCCTTTGTCGTTCTCTTGAACGTACTCGGAGAACGGATCGCTTTCCAGTTGCTTGATACCCAGGGAGATGCGCTCGCGCTCTGGGTCAACCGACAGGATAACGGTGTCCAGCTCGTCGCCCTTCTTGAAGCGGCGAACGGCTTCTTCGCCCACTTCGTTCCAGGAGATGTCGGACAGGTGAACCAGGCCGTCGATGCCGCCGTCCAGACCAATGAAGATACCGAAATCGGTGATCGACTTGATGGTGCCGGAGATTTTATCGCCCTTGTTGAACTGGCCAGAGAAATCTTCCCATGGGTTAGATTTGCACTGCTTGATGCCGAGGGAGATACGACGACGCTCTTCGTCGATGTCCAGAACCATAACTTCCACTTCGTCGCCGACTTGTACGACTTTCGAAGGGTGGATGTTCTTGTTGGTCCAGTCCATTTCGGAAACGTGTACCAGGCCTTCCACGCCTTCTTCCAGCTCAGCGAAGCAGCCGTAGTCGGTCAGGTTGGTTACACGCGCGGTAACGCGAGTGCTTTCCGGGTAACGAGCTTTGATAGCGACCCATGGATCTTCGCCCAGCTGCTTCAAGCCCAGGGAAACACGATTGCGCTCGCGATCGTACTTCAGAACCTTGACATCGATCTCGTCGCCAACGTTGACGATTTCGGAAGGATGCTTGATACGCTTCCAAGCCATGTCGGTAATGTGCAGCAGGCCATCGACGCCACCCAGATCGACGAATGCGCCGTAATCGGTGAGGTTTTTGACGATACCTTTGACTTGCTGACCTTCCTGCAAGGATTCCAGCAGAGCTTCACGCTCGGCGGAGTTCTCGGCTTCGAGGACGCTGCGACGGGAAACGACAACGTTGTTGCGTTTCTGGTCGAGCTTGATGACCTTGAACTCGAGCTCTTTGCCTTCCAGGTGCGTGGTGTCGCGCACTGGACGGACGTCAACCAGAGAACCTGGCAGGAACGCACGGATGCCGTTAACGTCGACAGTGAAGCCGCCTTTAACCTTACCGTTGATAACGCCCTTGACCACTTCTTCGGCTGCGAAGGCTGCTTCCAGAACAATCCAGCATTCAGCGCGCTTGGCTTTTTCACGGGACAGTTTGGTTTCGCCAAAGCCGTCTTCGACCGCGTCCAGCGCAACGTGAACTTCATCACCAATGTTGATGTTCAGTTCGCCAGCGTCGTTGTGGAACTGTTCCAGCGGGATGAGGCCTTCAGACTTCAAACCAGCGTGAACGGTTACCCAACCAGCTTGGTAATCGATATCAACGATGACTGCGGTGATGATGGAGCCAGCCTGAAGGTTCAGGGTTTTTAGGCTTTCTTCAAAGAGTTCTGCAAAGCTTTCGCTCATTTTAATTCCTGTTGATAAGGGCGAAGAATACGCCCATCTGCCACATCCCAGACGATGTGGGTTACGTTCATATAAAAGAAAAGCCGCAGGACTATGCCTGGAGTCCCCTGCGGAATTTCTGGGTCATCCGGCGATATCGCGAATGGCGATCTCGCTCATGATGCGTTGCAACACCTGCTCGATGGACAATTCCGTGGAATCCAGCTGTATGGCGTCAGCCGCCGGCTTGAGCGGGGCTACCGCTCGCTGGGTGTCACGCTCATCGCGTGCACGTATCTCATCTAGCAGACTCGACAGACTAACATCATCGCCCATAGCCTTCAACTGCAAGTAACGACGACGAGCACGCTCCTCGGCACTGGCGGTCAGAAAGATCTTCAGCGGTGCGTCGGGGAACACCACCGTACCCATGTCCCGACCATCCGCCACCAGCCCCGGAAGTTCCTGAAACGCCCGCTGGCGCTGCAGCAAGGCGTCCCGTACCGCCGGCAGCGCGGCGACCTGGGAAGCCCAGGCGCCGACTTGCTCGTTGCGCAGGTCGTCGGTGACATCGTCGCCTTCGAGGATGATTCGCTGCGGATGACCGTCGGTCGCCGCGACGAACTGCACGTCGAGATGAGCGGCGAGCAACTTCAGTGATTCTTCATTGGTCAGGTCGACCCCGTGATTACGCGCAGCAAAGGCCAGCAAGCGGTACAACGCGCCGGAATCCAGCAAGCACCAGCCCAGGCGCTTGGCCAGGATACCGGCGATGGTGCCTTTGCCTGAACCGCTCGGCCCATCGATGGTAATGACGGGTGCCTTGATCATCACGACTGGGCCTCTTGCACAACGCGGATGCCAACCTGCGCGCACAGCGCGAGGAAGTTCGGGAAGGAAGTCGCGACGTTGGCGCAGTCATGGATGCGGATCGGCGCATTGGCGCGCAGCGAAGCAACGCTGAAGGCCATGGCAATCCGGTGATCGCCGTGACCATGCACTTCACCGCCGCCGATCTGGCCACCGTCGATGATGATGCCGTCCGGGGTCGGTTCGCATTTGACGCCCAGCGCCAGCAAGCCATCGGCCATGACCTGGATACGATCCGACTCTTTGACTCGCAGCTCTTCGGCGCCACGCAGCACCGTGCGCCCTTCAGCACAGGCGGCAGCCACGAACAGTACCGGGAATTCGTCGATGGCCAGCGGGACCAGCTCTTCCGGGATCTCGATCCCTTTCAGTTTAGCCGCCCGCACACGCAGGTCGGCCACTGGCTCGCCGCCGACTTCACGCTGGTTTTCCAGGGTGATATCAGCGCCCATCAGACGCAGGATGTCGATGACGCCGGTACGGGTCGGGTTGATGCCGACGTGCTCGAGCACCAGCTCGGAGCCTTCGGCGATCGACGCCGCGACCAGGAAGAACGCCGAGGAAGAAATATCCCCCGGGACTTCAATGTGGGTCGCCGTCAGTGTGTGTCCGGACTCGACCGAAGCCGTAGCGCCTTCAACGGTTACCGGGTAGCCGAAACCACGCAACATACGCTCGGTATGGTCGCGGGTCGGTGCCGGCTCGGTCACGGTGGTCTTGCCTTCGGCATACAGGCCAGCCAACAGCAGGCAGGATTTAACCTGGGCGCTGGCCATCGGCATGGTGTAGGTCAGGCCTTTGAGCGTGTTGCCACCGCGAATGGTCATCGGAGGACGACCCTCTGCCGCCGTTTCGATGACCGCACCCATTTCGCGCAGCGGATTGGCCACGCGGTTCATCGGGCGCTTGGACAGCGAAGCGTCACCGGTCAGGGTGCTATCGAAGCTCTGCGCAGCCAAAAGGCCAGACAGCAGACGCATCGAGGTACCGGAATTGCCCAGATAGATCGGACCTGGCGCGGGTTTCAGGCCGTGCAGGCCGACGCCGTGAATGGTCACGCGACCGTGGTGCGGACCTTCGATCACTACGCCCATGTCACGGAAAGCCTGCAAGGTCGCCAGGGCGTCTTCGCCCTCGAGGAAACCTTCCACTTCAGTGACGCCCTCAGCGAGAGAGCCGAGCATGATCGAACGGTGGGAAATCGATTTATCGCCCGGTACACGAATCCGCCCAGTCAGGCGGCCACCAGGTTGTGCCAGGAAAATCAGGTCGTTGGAGTTCATAGCGTCCACATAGGCCCGGCGGGCCAGGATTTTACTGAAATGCTCGCGGGCAACCCGGGCGCGAGTGAACACGCCCAACAATTGGTGCCCATCCCCTGCATCGACCGCGTCGCGCAAGGCGTCGAGGTCGCTGCGAAATGTATCGAGTGTGCGCAGGACAGCTTCGCGATTGGCGAGGAAGATGTCGTGCCACATGACCGGGTCGCTACCGGCGATTCTTGTGAAATCGCGGAAACCGCCCGCAGCGTAACGGAAGATCTCAAGATTTTCATTGCGTTTGGCCAATGAGTCGACCAAACCGAAGGCCAGCAAGTGAGGCAAATGGCTGGTCGCCGCTAATACTTCGTCGTGACGCTCGACCTGCATGTGCTCGACATCGGCGCCCAATTCGCGCCACAACCGGTCGACCACTGCCAGGGCGGCCGGATCGGTCTGATCCAGCGGAGTCAGAATCACTTTATGGCGACGGAACAACTCGGCATTGGAGGCTTCCACCCCGCTCTGCTCGGAACCGGCAATCGGATGCCCCGGCACGAAACGCGCCGGCATACCGCCGAACGCCTCGGTTGCCGCGCGCACCACATTGCCTTTGGCGCTGCCGACATCGGTCAGAATCGCTTGCCCCAGATCCATGCCGGCCAAGCGTGCGAGCATTTTCTCCATGGCCAGGATCGGCACGGCCAGCTGAATCACCTCAGCCCCCTGGCAAGCAACCGCCAGGTCCTCTTCGCAACGATCGACCACGCCCAGCTCGACCGCCAGCTTGCGCGATTGCGGATCAAGATCGACACCCACCACTTCGCGGCACAGGCCACTTTCGCGCAAGCCTTTGGCAAAGGAGCCGCCGATCAGACCCAGACCGACCACCACCAGGCGACCGATCATGGGCACAGCAGGTTGCGTTGCAATGACATCAACCACGAGCCAGAACCTTGGCCAACGCCTCGAGGAAGCGACTGTTTTCCGCTGGCAGACCGATGGTCACGCGCAGGTGATTCGGCATGCCGTAGTTAGCCACCGGACGCACGATCACGCCCTCACGCAGCAATCCCTGGTACACCGGCGCGGCAATGCGCCCCAGATCGACTGCAATGAAGTTGCCTTTGGAGGGGATCCAGCCCAGACCCAACTCGCGAAAGCCCGCTTCCAGCTGCTGCATGCCGGATTCGTTCAAGCGCCGGCTTTCAGCCAGGTACTCGGCGTCCTGCAGCGCGGCACAGGCCGCGGCCAGGGCCAGGCTGTTGACGTTGAATGGCTGACGAACCCGGTTCAGCACATCGGCGACCACTGCTGTGGATAAGCCATAGCCGACACGCAGCGCAGCCAGGCCATAAGCCTTGGAGAAGGTCCGCGAGACCAGCAGGTTCGGGTACGCCGCGAGGAAGTCCAGGCCATCCGGCAGATCGCCGCCCTCGGCATACTCGATATAGGCTTCGTCGAGCACCACCAGCACACGCTCAGGTACATCCTGGAGGAATTCGTCCAGCGCCTCGGCATCGAACCAGGTTCCGGTCGGATTGTTCGGATTGGCGATGAAGACCACGCGGGTATTGCTGTCGATGGCGTCGAGCATCGCCGGCAGATCGTGCCCCCAGTCTTTGGCTGGAATGACACGCGCCTCGGCACCCACGGCCTGGGTGACGATCGGATAGACCGCAAACGCATGCTCGCTGAACACCGCATTCAGCCCCGGCGCCAGATAGGCACGGGCCACCAGTTCGAGAATGTCGTTGGAACCGTTGCCCAGGGTCACTTGGTCGAGCTGCACGCGGCACTGCTCGGCCAACAGACTCTTGAGGGCAAAGCCGTTGCCATCCGGATAACGGGTCAGTTCGACCAGCGCCTCATGAATCGCCGCCAGGGCTTTTGGACTGGCTCCCAGCGGGTTTTCGTTGCTCGCCAGCTTGACGATTTTGGCTGGATCCAGGTCCAGCTCGCGTGCCAGTTCGTCCACGGGTTTTCCCGGGACGTAAGGCGAGAGTTGTTGTACGCCTGGCTGTGCCAGAGCGAGGAAGTCGCCACTCATTGTCTAAGCCTCAGAGAACCGCTTTCGGGTAGGAACCCAGCACCTTGAGTGCCACTGCTTCCTGACTGATCTTCTCCAGCACACTCTTGACCAGCGGGTCGCGGTGATGGCCGACGAAGTCGATGAAGAACACATAGGTCCATTTGCCGCTACGCGAAGGCCGGGTTTCGATCCGCGTCAGGTCGATGCCATTGTCGTGGAACGGCACCAACAGCTCGTGAAGGGCGCCGGGCTTGTTGCTCATGGAGACGATGATCGAAGTCTTGTCGTCGCCGGTCGGCGGCACTTCCTGGCTGCCGATCATCAAGAATCGCGTGGAGTTGTCCGGGCGGTCCTCGATTTTCTCGGCCAGACGGGTCAAGCCGTAGAGCTCGGCCGCCATGTCGCCGGCAATCGCCGCCGAGTTCCACTCGCCCTTGACCCGCTTGGCCGCTTCGGCGTTGCTGGAAACCGCCACGCGCTCGACATTCGGGTAATGGGCGTCCAGCCACTTGCGACACTGGGCCAGTGACTGAGCGTGGGAATAGATGCGGCTGATGCTGTCGGTCTTGGTGTTTTCACCGACCAGCAGGTGATGGTGGATCCGCAACTCGACTTCGCCACAGATCACCATATCGTGCTCGAGGAAGCTGTCGAGGGTGTGGTTGACCGCGCCCTCGGTGGAGTTTTCCACCGGGACCACGCCAAAGTTCACCGCACCGGCAGCCACTTCACGGAACACTTCATCAATCGCCGCCATGGGCTTGGAGATCACGGCATGGCCGAAATGCTTCAAGGCCGCTGCCTGGGTGAAGGTGCCTTCCGGGCCGAGATAAGCCACTTTCAGCGGCTGCTCCAGGGCCAGGCACGAAGACATGATTTCACGGAACAGCCGCGCCATCTCTTCGTTGCCCAACGGCCCCTGGTTGCGCTCCATGACACGCTTGAGCACCTGGGCTTCACGCTCGGGACGATAGAACACCGGCACTTCGCCTTCAGCCAGCGAAGCCATCTTGACTCGTGCGACTTCCTGGGCGCAGCGCGCGCGCTCACTGATCAGCTCGAGGACCTTTTCGTCCAGGCTGTCGATACGCAGGCGCAGTGCCTTGAGTTCTTGCTCGGACATTAACCGTGTTCCTTCTCGAACTCTGCCATGTAGGCCACCAGCGCGTTGACCGCGACGATGTCTACGGCGTTGTAGATAGAGGCACGCATGCCGCCTACCGAACGGTGACCCTTGAGGTTCAACAGGCCGCGCGCCTCGGCGCCCACCAGGAACGGCTTGTCCAGGCGATCGTCAGCCAGGCGGAACGGCACGTTCATCCACGAGCGGTCGGACTTGTTGATCGGGTTGCTGTACAGCCCACTGGCGTCGATGAAGTCATACAGCGTGCGCTGTTTGACGTCATTGAGCTTGCCGATGGCTTCTACACCACCTTGCTCTTTCAGCCACTCGAACACCAGCCCGGACAGGTACCAGGCCAGCGTTGGCGGGGTGTTGTACATGGAGCCGTTGTCGGCCGCGACCTTGTAGTCGAGCATGGTCGGGCAGATCGAACGGGCGCGACCCAGCAGGTCTTCACGAATGATGGTGACGACGATACCGCTCGGACCGATGTTCTTCTGGGCGCCGGCGTAGATCATGCCGAAGCGCGAGACATCCACCGGGCGCGACAGGATGTCCGAAGACATGTCGGCAACCAGTGGCACATCGCCAGTTTCCGGGACCCAGCTGAATTCCAGGCCGCCGATCGTTTCGTTCGGCGCGTAGTGCACGTAGGCCGCGTCTTGCGACAGCTTCCATTCGTTCTGGCCGGGAATCGCGAAATAGTCGTAAGGCTTGGCCGTCGCGGCCACATTGACGGTGCCGAAGCGCGAAGCTTCTTCAATGGCTTTCTGCGACCAGATACCGGTGTCGATATAGTCGGCTTTGCCGGTTTCCGGCAACAGGTTCAGAGGAATCTGGGCAAATTGCTGGCTAGCGCCGCCTTGCAGAAACAGCACTTTATAGTTCGAGGGGATATCCAGCAGATCACGCAGGTCCTGCTCGGCCTTGGTCGCGATGGACACGAACTCATCACTGCGATGGCTCATTTCCATGACCGACAGGCCCTTGCCATGCCAATCGAGGAGTTCACCCTGCGCGCGCTGCAGGACAGATTCAGGAAGCGCCGCGGGACCGGCACAGAAGTTATAGGCTCTCTTGCTCACATCCAATCTCGCTCTGATTTGGTGGGATCACGCAATAAATCCGTAGGAGCTGCCGAGCGAAGCGAGGCTGCGATCTTTTCGTTCAGCCCCTGACAAAGCAAAGAGCAAGATCAAGAGATCGCAGCCTCGCTTCGCTCCGCAGCTCCTACATTCATACCGGGCAAACATACCGGACAAATAACAAGGGGGAGAATTTTCATCCGCCCCCCTTGCGTATCCGTTTACTCCTGCGGTTCGGCGTCGTCGGCCGCAGCATCGAGTTGCTGGTCTTCAACAACATCATCGATGACTACACCGCCTTCAAACTCAGCGCCTTCTTCACCTTCCTCGCCTTCCAGCTCTTCGCCTTCGACTTCGGACGGCTCCTGAACCCGCTCCAGGCCGACCAATGTTTCGTCGCTGGCCAGCTTGATCAGGGTCACGCCCTGAGTGTTGCGGCCCAGGCTCGATACTTCGTCGACACGGGTACGAACCAGTGTGCCCTGGTCGGAAATCAGCATGATTTCCTCGCCGTCGAGCACCTGGACCGCACCGACCAGACGGCCGTTGCGATCGTTGCTGACCATGGCGATAACGCCCTGACCGCCACGTTTGTACTCAGGGAACTCAGTGATCGCCGTGCGCTTGCCGTAACCACGCGCCGAAGCGGTGAGGATCTGGCTGCCTTCTTCCGGGATCAGCATGGAAATCAGCTTCTGGCCTTCCGGCAGACGCATGCCACGCACACCGCGAGCGGTACGCCCCATGGCGCGAACGTCGGACTCTTTGAAGCGGGTGACCTTACCGCCGTCGGAGAACAGCATGACTTCACGCTCGCCATCGGTGATGGCCGCGGAAATCAGCACGTCGCCTTCGTCCAGCTCCAGCGCGATCAGACCGACGCTGCGTTGACGACTGAATTGCTCCAGTGGCGTTTTCTTCACGGTACCGTCAGCGGTGGCCATGAAGATGTAGTGACCTTCGGTGTACTCGTCGACCGGCAACATGGTGGTGATGTATTCACCCTCACCCAGCGGCAGCAGGTTGACCAACGGACGACCACGGGCAGCGCGGGACGCTTCCGGAATTTCGTAGGTTTTCAGCCAGTAGACCTTGCCCTTGCTGGAGAACAGCAACAGCGTGGTGTGACTGTTGGCGACCAGCAGGTGAGCGATGTAGTCCTCATCCTTGACGCCGGTAGCCGATTTGCCTTTACCGCCACGACGTTGAGCCTGGTACGCAGCCAATGGCTGGGTCTTGGCGTAGCCACTGTGGGAGATGGTCACGACGCGCTCTTCTTCCGGGATCATGTCACCCAGGGTCAGGTCGAGACGGGCATCGAGGATCTCGGTGCGACGCACATCGCCGTATTCGGCACGAATGACTTCCAGTTCCTCGCGAATCACTTCCATCAGGCGCGTAGCGCTGTTGAGGATGCGGATCAGCTCACCGATCTGGTTGAGGATTTCCTGGTATTCGGCCAGCAGCTTTTCGTGTTCCAGGCCGGTCAGACGATGCAGACGCAGCTCCAGAATGGCTTGCGCCTGTTCTGGCGAGAGGAAGTACTTGCCCTCACGCAGTCCGTACTGCGGGTCGAGGTTGTCCGGACGGCAGGAATCGGCACCGGCGCGTTCGACCATCGCTACTACCGCGCTGGACTCCCAAGGTGTGCTGATCAGCGCTTCCTTGGCTTCCGACGGCGTTGGCGAGGCCTTGATCAGGGCGATGACCGGGTCGATGTTCGACAGTGCAACGGCCTGACCTTCGAGGATGTGACCACGCTCGCGGGCTTTGCGCAGTTCGAACACGGTACGCCGGGTCACGACTTCGCGACGGTGACGCACGAAGGCTTCCAGCAGGTCCTTGAGGTTGAGGATCCGCGGACGACCGTCGATCAGCGCGACGATGTTGATGCCGAATACCGCTTGCAGCTGGGTCTGGGCGTAGAGGTTGTTGAGGATCACCTCCGGCACCTCGCCACGACGCAGCTCGATCACTACCCGCATACCGTCTTTGTCAGACTCGTCGCGCAGTTCGGTGATGCCTTCGAGCTTCTTCTCTTTGACCAGCTCGGCGATCTTCTCGATCAGCCGCGCCTTGTTCAGCTGGTAAGGCAGTTCGGTGATGACGATCTGCTGACGACCACCGACCTTGTCGATGTCTTCGATGATCGAGCGGGCACGCATGTAAATGCGCCCGCGACCGGTGCGGTAGGCTTCGATGATACCGGCGCGACCGTTGATGATCGCCGCCGTCGGGAAGTCCGGACCGGGGATGAATTGCATCAGCTCATCGATGGTCAGCTCGGGATTTTCGATGAGTGCCAGGCAACCGTCGATGACTTCACCGAGGTTGTGTGGCGGAATGTTGGTCGCCATGCCCACGGCAATACCGCTGGAACCGTTGACCAGCAGGTTGGGGATCCGGGTCGGCATGACCGCCGGGATCATTTCGGTGCCGTCGTAGTTCGGCACCCAGTCCACGGTTTCTTTGTGCAGGTCGGCCAGCAGCTCGTGCGCCAGCTTGCTCATGCGCACTTCGGTGTATCGCATGGCCGCGGCGTTGTCGCCGTCGACCGAACCGAAGTTGCCCTGGCCGTCTACCAGCAGGTAGCGCAGGGAAAAAGGCTGGGCCATACGAACGATGGTGTCGTAGACCGCTGTATCACCGTGGGGGTGATACTTACCGATCACGTCACCGACAACACGGGCGGATTTCTTATACGGCTTGTTCCAGTCGTTACTCAGCTCGCTCATCGCGAACAGTACGCGCCGGTGCACGGGCTTCAAGCCATCGCGCGCATCAGGCAGTGCCCGCCCGACAATTACGCTCATTGCGTAATCGAGGTAGGACTGCCTCATCTCGTCTTCGATATTGACCGGGATGATTTCTTTGGCCAGTTCGCCCATGAGAAGCCTGATTCCTTTTTCTGGTGAAACCTCGTCACATCCATATGGGACGAACGAAGCTCGTCGCTGCAGGCTGGGTGCCGTGCATCGACTTACGACAAATCAACGAGTTATGCCATGGATCTGCGCAGTAAAGGCAGCCACATCGGGCAACCCTGGAAACCGCCGGATGTTATCACAATCGCCGCCACGCACCTATCCCCCAGACGCGCATGGAGCATAGTTAGTTGACCGGTGACAGCCTGATAGGGGACGAGAGAAGCTTAGAGCCGTAGTGAATGAAGATTTGGGGCAAGGATGAGGGTTGTTTGTTGCCTGTGAGGGCCAATCGCGAGCAGGCTCGCTCCCACATTTATTTGATCTGTGGGGTGCCGTAAATTATGGCACACCCTCGATCCAGTGAAGATTTTGGTAAGGGAGAAGGATATTTGCTGACTGTCAGGGCCAATCGCGAGCAAGCCCGCTCCCACATTTGATCGGGGCGTGCCTGCAATAGGCGGCATCACACAAATCCCATGTGGGAGCGAGCCTGCTCGCGAAAGCTATCTAACAGCCGCCACCGCCCATCAATGCAGGCGCTTACGACACATCAACTGCGCCATTTTCGCGGTATCCGGCCGCTCGACTATGCCTTTTTCAGTAATGATTGCGTCGATCAGGTCTGCCGGGGTGACGTCGAACACCGGGTTGAATGCATCGACATCAGCCCCTACCCGCTTGCCGCCGACTTCCAGCAGTTCACTGCCAGCCCGCTCTTCGATGGGAATGTCGTCACCGCTGGCCAGGCTCATGTCGATGGTCGAACTCGGCGCCACCACCATGAAACGCACGCCATGGTGCATCGCGCAGACCGCCAGCTGATAGGTGCCGATCTTGTTCGCCACATCGCCATTGGCGGTGATCCGGTCGGCGCCAACGATTACCCAGGTGACACCCTTGGTTTTCATGATGTGCGCGGCCGCGGAGTCGGCGTTCAGGGTGACGGGAATGCCTTCGTTGGCCAGCTCCCAGGCGGTCAGCCGAGAACCCTGCAACCAGGGTCGGGTTTCGTCGGCGTAGACGCGCTCCACCATACCTTCCAGCCAGGCGCCACGAATCACCCCCAGCGCGGTTCCGAAGCCGCCGGTAGCCAGGGCGCCGGTATTGCAATGGGTGAGGATCGCCTGGGCATTGCCCTGATGCTTGCGGATCAGGTCGACACCCAGCTGCGCCATGGTCAGATTGGCTTCGCGATCACTTTCATGAATCGCCACGGCCTCGGCCTCAAGCACCGCCAACGGATGAGCGTGATTTTTCAGGCGCTCAAGACGCTCGCGCATGCGGTTCAGCGCCCAGAACAGATTGACTGCCGTCGGCCGCGAGTCCGCGAGCAAGGCAAAGTCCTCTTCCAGCGCGGCCTGCCAGTCACCGCCCGCGGCAAAGCGCGCGCGCGCCGCCAGCACCACCGCATAGGCCGCACTGATGCCAATGGCCGGGGCACCGCGCACCACCATCGAACGAATGGCCTCGGCCACGCCGGCGGCGGTGGTATAGGCAATCCAGCTTTCTTCGAACGGCAAAATGCGCTGATCAAGCAGGTACAGGGCGCCGTCCCGCCAATCGATGGCCTTCACCTTCTCCGCAGCCAACAGTCGATCGCGCATGCCTCACCCCATACTCACTAACAAAAGCCGCCGATTATAGCGGTCCCCCCGCGAAGACGCTCGGGTATACTTCGCCATCCTTTATAACAGCACCGGAAACCGCCCGAGATGCCGAACACCGCCGCCCCGCTCGACTTATTATTGCTGCCGACCTGGTTGGTGCCTGTCGAACCCGCCGGTGTGGTCCTTAAAGAACATGGCCTGGGCATCCGCGATGGGCGCATTGCCTTTATCGGCCCCCGCGCCGAGGCCTTGAAACTCAAGGCCAGCGAAGTCCGCGAACTGCCGGGCATGCTGCTCAGCCCTGGCCTGATCAATGCTCACGGGCACGCGGCGATGACGCTGTTTCGCGGCCTCGCCGATGACTTGCCGCTGATGACCTGGCTGGAACAGCATATCTGGCCGGCCGAGGCCAAGTGGGTTAATGAGGACTTTGTCCGCGACGGCACCGATCTGGCCATCGCCGAACAGCTTAAAGGCGGCATCACCTGCTTCTCGGACATGTATTTCTTCCCGAAAGTTGCCAGTGAACGGGTACATAACAGCGGTATTCGCGCGCAAATTGCCATTCCGATTCTCGACTTTCCGATTCCCGGCGCCAGCGATGCCGATGAAGCCATCCGCCAGGCAGTCGCGTTGTTCAGCGATCTCAAGCACCATCCGCGCATCAAGATCGCACTGGGGCCCCATGCCCCCTACACCGTCGGCGACGAGAACCTCGAGAAAATCCGGGTGCTTGCCGAGGAACTGGACGTCTCGATTCATATGCACGTTCACGAAACCGCCTTTGAAGTGCAGCAATCCGTCGAGCAGCGCGGCGAGCGGCCAATGGCCCGCCTGGGACGCCTGGGCTTGCTCGGGCCGCGCTTCCAGGCCGTGCACATGACGCAAATCTGCGATGAGGACCTGGCTTTACTGGTAGAAAGTAACAGCAGCGTGATTCATTGCCCGGAATCGAACCTGAAACTGGCCAGCGGCTTCTGCCCGGTCGAGCGTTTGTGGCAGGCCGGGGTCAACGTGGCGGTCGGCACCGACGGGGCGGCCAGTAACAATGACCTCGACCTGCTCGGCGAAACCCGCACCGCGGCACTGCTGGCCAAGGCCGTCGCTGGCTCGGCAACGGCCCTGGATGCCCACCGCGCCTTGCGCATGGCAACGCTCAATGGCGCCCGGGCGCTGGGTCTGGACAGCGAAACTGGCTCACTGGAAGTCGGCAAGGCCGCCGACCTGGTGGCCTTTGATCTCTCCGGCCTGGCGCAACAGCCGGTGTACGACCCGGTCTCGCAGCTTATCTATGCCAGCGGTCGCGACTGCGTGAAGCACCTGTGGGTCGCCGGCAAGCAATTGCTCGACGACCGACGCCTGACCCGCCTGGACGAACAACAGCTCTGCGCCACCGCGACAGCCTGGGGCGAACGCATCAGCGGCCACTGCCAATAGACAGAAAACCTTGAGCCACGGCTCAAGGCTGACCACAGAATTTATCAGCTTTAGAGGATGACCCCATGAGCAACGTCGACCACGCTGAAATCGCCAAATTCGAAGCCCTCGCCCATCGCTGGTGGGACCGTGAAAGCGAATTCAAACCGCTGCACGACATCAACCCGCTACGGGTCAACTGGATTGACGAGCGGGTAAAACTGGCCGGCAAGAAGGTTCTCGACGTCGGTTGCGGCGGCGGCATCCTCAGCGAAGCCATGGCTCAGCGCGGCGCAACCGTCATGGGCATCGACATGGGTGAAGCGCCGCTGGCCGTGGCGCAGTTGCATCAACTGGAATCCGGCGTCAGCGTCGAGTACCGGCAGATCACCGCCGAAGGCCTGGCCGAGGAAATGCCTGAGCAATTCGACGTGATCACCTGCCTGGAAATGCTCGAGCACGTGCCAGACCCGTCTTCGGTAATCCGCGCCTGCTTCCGTATGGTCAAGCCCGGCGGCCAGGTGTTCTTCTCCACCATCAACCGCAATCCGAAGGCGTTCCTGTTCGCCATCGTCGGCGCCGAATACATCATGAAACTGCTGCCCCGCGGCACTCACGATTTCAAGAAATTCATCCGCCCTTCCGAGCTCGGTGCCTGGAGCCGCTCTGCCGGGCTGACGGTCAAGGACATCATTGGCCTGACCTACAACCCGCTGACCAAGCACTACAAACTGGCGTCCGACGTCGACGTCAACTACATGATCCAGACCCTGCGAGAGGAATAAGCCCATGCGCATCAGAGCGGTTCTTTTTGACATGGATGGCACTCTGCTCGACACCGCACCGGACTTTATCGCCATCTGCCAGAGCATGCGTGCCGATCGCGGCCTGGCGCCGATTGCCGACAAGCATATCCGCGACGAGATCTCCGGCGGCGCCCGGGCCATGGTGGCAGTGACCTTCTCGATGGACCCGGAATCACCGGGCTTCGAAGAACTGCGCCTGGAGTTTCTGGAGCGCTACCTGAAAGACTGCGCCGTCCACAGCAAACTGTTCGACGGCATGGCCGAGCTGCTGGCTGACATCGAAAAGGCCAACCTGATCTGGGGCGTCGTGACCAACAAGCCACTGCGTTTCGCTGAACCGATCATGCAACAACTGGGGCTGGCCGAGCGCTCAGCCTTGCTGATTTGCCCGGATCATGTGAAGAACAGCAAGCCTGATCCCGAGCCGCTGATCCTCGCTTGCAAGATGCTCGACCTCGATCCGGCCAGCGTGCTGTTCGTCGGCGATGACCTGCGGGATATCGAATCGGGCCGCGATGCCGGCACCAAAACCGCCGCCGTGACCTATGGCTATATTCATCCGGACGACAACCCGAGGCATTGGGGGGCGGATGTGGTGGTCGATCATCCGCTGGAGTTGCGCAAGGTTCTGGATAGCGCGTTGTGTGGTTGCTGATCGCCTTTCCTGTGGGAGCGAGCCTGCTCGCGATGGTCGTTAACGATAACGCGTGAATCCTGACGAAACGCGTCAGCTTCAAGTCCATCGCGAGCAAGCTCGCTCCCACAAAGGGGCTTCTGTGAATTCTGTTGAGGTTTTTTATGTTTGATTACTCCGCTCGCCCTGAATTGCTCAAAGACCGGGTCATCCTGGTCACCGGTGCCGGTCGCGGCATTGGTGCTGTTGCCGCGAAGACCTTTGCCGCCCATGGCGCCACCGTGCTGCTGCTGGGCAAGACCGAAGCCAATCTGACCCAGGTCTACGACGAAATAGAAGCGGCCGGCCACCCACAGCCAGTGGTCATTCCATTCAACCTGGAAACCGCGCTGCCCCATCAGTACGACGAGCTGGCGGCGATGGTCGAAAGCGAATTCGGGCACCTCGATGGTTTGCTGCACAACGCTTCAATCATTGGCCCGCGCACACCCATTGAGCAGCTGTCCGGCGAGAACTTCATGCGCGTGATGCACGTCAACGTCAACGCCATGTTCATGCTGACCAGCACCCTGCTACCGCTACTCAAGCTGTCGCAAGATGCCTCCGTGGTGTTCACTTCGAGCAGTGTCGGACGCAAAGGCCGCGCCTATTGGGGCGCCTACGGGGTGTCGAAATTTGCCACCGAAGGCCTGATGCAAACCCTGGCCGATGAACTGGACACTGTCGCCCCGGTACGTGCCAACAGCATCAACCCTGGTGCCACCCGCACCAGCATGCGCGCACAGGCATACCCGGGAGAAAACCCGAACATCAATCCAGCGCCTGAAGAAATCATGCCGGTCTATCTGTACCTGATGGGCCCGGACAGCACCGGCATCAACGGCCAGGCTTTCGACGCACAGTAACCCCCTCCCCAGCGCCGCGACGGAATACCGCCGCGGCGAATGCAATAAAGTCATATGGCCAGCTTTGCTGTCATAAAAATGCCGAAACGCCCATAGACCTGTGCGCCAGTGTTAATCAACGACTTGAATTCAAACGATTTTTATTTAACTGAACCGAATGGCACGAATTTCGCTCTAACACTGCTCAGACACGCAGAGTGTTAGCGAAACGGGACTCGCCTGAGCCGGGGCTTATACCGGTCGGTAAGGCAGACTAAACTCTGGCCACTTGTCCTACGGGACTGATGGATCAGCATGACGCGCAGCCCGAAGCCGCTCTCACCCAGCCTGTAAGACAGCATTACGTGCTTAGGGGCTCACATCATATGAAATCACCTACCCAGACCAACGCAATTGACTTCGATAGCGCCAAATTGCAACGCCTGGGCTTTGGTCAGCAGTCCCCCCTCCTGCAGCGTCCCGTCAGCCTTGCGCAACTTCGCCAGCAACTGGGCCTGCAATTGCAAACCAGTCTCGAACCACTGCACATCCTGAGATTGTTCTTTCGTGAAACTCAGCGCCTTATGCCGCTGGATGCTTTGACCTACCAGCATCAGGCCAGCGACTTACGCATTGCTTTCGGCCAGGGTGGGCACCACAGCGTGAGCTACAGCCTCAGCCACGAAGGCGAACACTTGGGCGAACTGGTATTTCGGCGCAATCAACGCTTTAGCGAACAGGAGCTGGGCCACCTGGAATCTCTGCTCTGCGCCTTGCTCTACCCGGTGCGTAATGCCTTGCTGTACCGGGCAGCGACTCAAAGTGCGCTGCGCGATCCATTGACAGACACTGGCAACCGCATCGCCATGGATCAGACGCTGCAACGGGAAATTGATATGTCCCGCCGACACCTGCAGCCGCTATCGCTGTTGATGCTGGATATCGACCACTTCAAGAAAATTAACGACAACCACGGCCACACTGCCGGCGACCAGGTGCTCAAGGCTGTAGCGGCCTCGATCAAGGGCCAGTTGCGCAATGTCGATATGGTGTTTCGATTCGGTGGCGAGGAGTTTCTGATCCTGCTCTCCAACACTGGCCGAGAACCCGCGGCGCTGGTTGGCGAACGCCTGCGCCATGCGGCACAGGCTCAGGATTATTGGGCGGATGATGCGCTTGTCGAACTGACGGTAAGCCTCGGTTGCTCCACGTTGTTGCCCGCAGAATCTGCCGAAAGCCTGCTGCGCCGTGCTGACAGTGCGTTGTACGTGGCAAAACGCCAAGGTCGCAATCAACTGGCGATGGCGGGCTGAAAGTCAAGGTATCTACAGGGTTTGCGCGGCCTGTGGGATCTGGACTGCCCAGCTCCCACAGGGAATCGCGGACACCCGCTACATTGCGGGTGTCCGTCAGCCTGCGATCTTGTTGCTGTCAGCTCTGCGCCATTGCCATGTGCCCACGGGTTACCGAGAGCTTTTCCGAGTGCTCCATTTGTATGCACCGCTCCAGGAACAGGAACATGTAGTCGTAACTCTTGCAAACCGCCTGACGCAATTCGGTCTGCAGCGATTGGCTTGGATTCATACCCGCCAGCGTGCAGATGATTTCCAGCGCTTCCCAGGGATGGGCATCATCGTACTGGGCATGCATTTTCAACCATTTCATCGCCCGTTTACGGTCTTCCTCCGGAAAAGCCGCCGCATAGATGCCGTTGGAGCAGACCAGTGCCGACCATTCGCCGGTCGCGCCCTCAATGGCATAGTTGGTCGCGGCAATCGCCACGATCAGCGAATCCGCTGAACTTGTATGCCAGCACCAATGGCTCAGGGCATGAAGTTCCGGGGGGACTTGTTGCGTCTGCAAATCTTCCAGGCTGATGCCGTGCGCACGACTCCAGTGCACCCAGTAATCGGCATGATTGAGTTCTACGCGAATGTTACGCATCAGCCAGCGCCGCGCCATGTCTTCGCCGGGGTGGCGAGCAAAGCGGGTCTTGGTCAGGTTTTGCGCCATGTACAAGGCAAACTGTTCAACAACAGGCCAGCCACCAATCAGGTACTGGCGCATGGTTTTTGCGCCGAGCCGGTTATCACGCATGCGCTGATACACTTCATGCTCAACCACCCGGCGTTTGCTCTCGCTGCAATCCTGGATCAGCTTCTGCGCCCAGACTGGGTAACTTGCGGCTTCCATAAGCGGGCCGGTTCTGTTGAATGTGTCGATCACTGTCGAGCTCCTTTTGATGGTGATTGTACTGATCGGCAGAGATTTCAACGGAACGTGCCGGGCACCTTGAATAACAAGGGCTGTGGCCGCGCGGGTCGACGCTGCAGGCTATCACCGGTAAACAATTGCGGACGCTCGATAATGTACCCTTGAGCATAATCCACGCCGATTTCCAGCAAGGCCTGCTCAATCTGAGGGGTTTCAACAAACTCGGCAATTGTGCGCTTACCCATGACATGACCGATGTGATTGATCACTTCGACCATGGCGCGGTTAATCGGGTCGTCCAGCATATCCTTTACGAAACTTCCATCGATCTTCAAGAAGTCTACAGGCAAATGTTTCAGATACGCGAACGAGGACATACCGGCACAGAAGTCATCCAGCGAAAAATGGCAACCCAACCCTTTGAGCTCATTGATAAATCTTATTGCACTCGCCAAATTTGAAATGGCACTGGTTTCTGTGATTTCAAAACAAATCATGTCAGGAGGGATAGCGTAGGAAATGAACTGCTGACGCAGGAAGTCCAGAAAGTCATCATCTCCGATAGTTATACCTGACAGATTTATCGCACACATCGCCATTGGCCCTTCGCGCCCTTCGGCAATGCATTGGGCAATGATCTTGAATACGTTCTGTACCACCCAGCGATCCAGCGACGTCATCAACCCGTAACGCTCGGCGGCGGGAATAAAACTGTTGGGCAGAATCATCCGCCCTGATTCATCATGCAGGCGCAGCAGTATTTCGATATGCCCGCCCCCACGCTCGGCCTGACCCAGGGCAGCGATTTCCTGGGAATACAAACAGAAGCGGTTTTCCTCGAGCGCCATATGCAGGCGCTGTACCCAGGCCATCTCACCAAAACGCAGGGACAGCTCTGAATCGTCGGCATGATAGACCTGGACCCGATTACGCCCCTTCTCCTTGGCCATGTAACAGGCCATGTCGGCGGCTCGCAACGATGCTTCCAGGCTGGTGGGGATTTGCGCGACGTGAACCAGACCGATACTGACGGTGGTCACGAAAGGCCGGCCTTTCCATACGAAGTGGAGGTTCTGCACGATTTGACGCAAGACTTCAGCGATTTTCTCCGCGGCTTCCGGCGGGCAGTTTTCAAGCAGAATGCCAAACTCGTCGCCCCCCAAACGAGCCAGGGTGTCGCCTTCGCGCAAGCCCGATTGCAACAAGACGCAGATATGCCGAAGCAACTCATCACCGGCAGCATGCCCGCAGGTGTCGTTGACCAGCTTGAACTGATCCAGATCGAGAAACATCAAGGAGTGACGGCCCGATTGACGGGTCAAATTGTGCAACGCCTGTTCGAGGCGATACTCGAACTCGCGACGATTGGCCAGCCCGGTCAGCGCATCATGAGTCGCCTGCCATGAAAGATTGGCAATGTACTGCCGCTCCTGAGTCATGTCGTGCAACACCAGTACTGCGCCACTGACCTTGCCGGCGTTGCGGATCGGCGCCCCCACCAGGGTGACCGAGACCGTACTGCCATCCAGCCGTTGAATCAGTTTCGAATGCTCACTGGCGCTACTGAGTTGACCACTGAGAATCCGCTCGATGAGGGTAAAACCGTCAGCCTGTGCGTTTTCATCCAACAGATTGAACAACGCCGCCAACGGCAGGCCATTGGCCTGCTCGGCTTTCCAGTGCGTCAGCTCTTCCGCCGCCGGGTTCATATAGGCGATCGCGCCCTCGACATTGGTGGTGATGACGCCATCGCCAATGGATTGCAGAGTGATTTGCGCCCGCTCTTTTTCCAGCTGCAAGGCGTCGGCAAATGCATGGCGTTGGGTCAGCAGCTTGTGGGTGCGCAGCAATGCCAGGGCGATCAGTACCAGCGCAGTGGCCAGGTTGGTAATCAGCAGCAACCTTAAAATGACCCGCGAGCCTTCGCCCAATGCATCACTAAAGGCCTTGGCGGCAGGCGTCACGCTTTCATTGATGGCAAAAATCCCGTCTTTCCAGCCTTGCACATCGCTGCCTGTGGCCAGATTACCGGCAATGCCCTGATGCATCTCCTTGGCGACCCTCTCCAGTTGCACCAGGTGACTATCACCCACGGTCCACAGATCGATGGCTTTTTCCAGGTAACTGAAGTGACGAAAATTCAGGTACAACCAGATCAGGCTGGAGACGTCCTCCGGATGGTTACCCCCCTTGAGGATCGCCAGACGGGCAGCTTCAAGATCCGGTGGCTCACGATCGAGGGCGACACGCAGCTCATGGCCGCCCTGCGGCACGGCCATGGCATTCTGGTATTTGAGGAAAGTCGTTTCGTCGCGACTGTCGGCGTAGAGGTTGAGGTAGTAGATAGCGTCTTTCTGGCCCTTGGACCACAGACTTTCCCCTGCCACATAGCCGCGCACCGCCGACAGCACGTACAGGCTGACCCCGCCGAGCAATGCCTGAAACAGCACAACGGCAATAAATGGCCAGACAATGCCCAATAACCGTGGCGTTCCGAGAGTCCTTTTCTGCTTCATGTCGTCCCTTGCATAAGCACTGGTCAGATGAACACCCGAATTTTTTTGCTCCTGACAGCTCAGACTAGGCTAATTTTCGACAGTTCGAACTGTTGGATAAGCGGTTGTTAGATTTAGTCAGACATGAACTTGAGTGTCAGCAGTGCACCGTTTCCCCTGTGAGTTCAAGCACTAAGCACAGAAAAGCAAACAAAATTCAAGGGCGCTGCACTTGCTGCAAATGCCCGTAAAGCTTGGCGTAGAGGCCGCCGTCGGCAATCAGTTGCTGATGGTCACCGTCTTCGGCTATCTGCCCACCATCGAACACCAACACTCGATCGGCCTGTTTCACCGCGGACAAGCGGTGGGCAATGATCAGCGTAGTCCGACCGTTCAGAAAACGCGCCAGTGCCTGGTGCAGGTTGTATTCGGTCGCAGCGTCCAGCGCCGAGGTTGCCTCGTCGAGTATCACTACCTTGGGTTCGGCGAGGACCATTCGCGCAATGGCCAGACGTTGACGCTGCCCACCCGATAAACGCACCCCGGAGCGCCCGACAATGCTGTCCAGCCCCTGGGGCAAGGCTTTGACCGTGGCGTCCAGTTGCGCGATTTCCAGTGCCTGCCAGCAGGCCTCGTCACTGCGTGTGCGGCCCATGGTCAAGTTGGCCCGCACCGTATCGTTGAACAGCGCCGGATGCTGCAGAACCACCGCTACGTTTTCACGCACGGTGTCCAGGCCGATCTCCTGCTGGGTCGAACCGCCAAAGCGGATGCTCCCTGCCTGTGGCGTGTAGAGCCCCAGAAGCAGTTGTACCAGCGTGCTTTTGCCACCGCCGCTGGCCCCGACTATCGCGACTTTTTCGCCGGGCGCGATGGACAGGTCCATCTGGTCCAGCACCAGCTCGTCGCCGTAACCGAAGCTCAACCCGCGAACTTCGATACCGACCGTCTCGCGCCCCTGGAACGGGTCGACGCCTCCGGGGTATTGCGGCTCGTCGGCACGCGACAGCAACTCGTTGATCCGGGTCAGCGCTCCGCCGGCTGCGTAATAGGCGTATTGCAGATTGAGCAGCTGCTCGACCGGGCCGATCATGAACCACAGGTAGCTGAACACCGCCAGCATCTGGCCAATCGACAAGTCCGAGAACAGCACGGTGAGCATGGCCGCCGCGCGGAAGATGTCGATCCCGAACTGGAACAGCAAACCGCTGGCCCGGCTGGAGGCATCGCTCTTCCATTGTGAGTTCACTGCAAAATTGCGCACTTCCTGCGCCCGCAACCCTAACCGTCCGAGGAAAAAGCCCTGGCGGTTACCGGCACGGACTTCCTGGATCGCGTCGAGGGTTTCGGTGAGTGCCTGGGTAAATCGGGACGTGCTGTCGTTCTCGAGTTTTTTCAGGTGTTTGACGCGTTTGCCCAGTTGTACCGTGGCATAGATCACCAGGGGGTTGAACAGCAGAATCAACAGCGCCAGTTGCCAGTGCATCCAGACCAGGATGCCGGCGGTGCCGATCAGCGTCAGCGTGGCCACCAGGAAACGGCTGAGGGTTTCGCCGACAAACTTATCGACGGTGTCCAGGTCGGTGACCAAGTGGGTGGTCACCGTGCCGCTGCCCAGGCTTTCGTACTCACTCAGAGAGATGCGTTTGAGACGTTCGATCAGCCGGACGCGAATCCGATAGACGATGTCTTTGGCCAACCTGGCGAACAAGCGCGCCTGCAGCACGTTGAACAGCAACGCGCCACAGCGCAGCGTCAGGGTAATCAGCAGCATCAAGCCAATGTAGCCGGCGGCGCTTTGCCAGGCGTCGGGCAATGCGTGGTTCATGATCTTCAGTGCAGCATCGCCATGTCCCAGCAGCACTTCGTCCACCAGCAATGGCAAGAGCAAGGGAATCGGCACACTGCACAAGGTCGCCAGGACCGCGACACCATTGGCAATCCACAGGGCTTTTTTATGGTGTAACGCCAAACGACGGATTTCCGCCCAGGTCAGCCGATCGGCCCGCTTGGGTGGCTCCACGCCGTCGGGCTGATCATGCACAGGCGGCACGCTCCAGCCAGCGGCCGAGCAACGGCGACAGTTCCTTGAGCGGTTGATAACCATTGGTCAGCAGGGCCAATTGGCCGTTGCGCTCGGCGAGCAGGGTCGGGAAACCGGCGATACCCAGATCCTGTACCCAGGTGAAATCCGCGGCTGTGGCCGCATGCTGGTCGGCGCGGTCGAAGGCCGCCGCGAACTCGATTCGCGGCAAGCCTGCCGCCTCGGCCAACTCCACCAGCACACTGGCATGGGTGACGTCGCGACCTTCGACATAAAAGGCCTGTTGAATCAGCTTGAGCAGTTTCCAGGCACAGTCCGGCGCCAGGCTGCGCGCCGTCACCAGTGCCCGGCAAGCCGGCTCGGTGTCATAGACAAAACCGTCGGGCAAGGCCCCCTCGGTTTTGAACGGTTGGCCAGTGGACTCGGTGACCGCTTGCCAATGCTCAAGGATGTAGCGCCGCGTAGTTGGCTCCAGCGCGGCACCGCTGCCGGTCCTCAAGCCGCCCACCACAAGATGCAACTCGATACCTGCCGCTCGCGCCTGCTCTGCCAGGGCCTCGGCCACCGGAGCAAAGCCCCAGCACCAGGAACACATCGGGTCCATTACATAGAGCAAGCGTGCGGACATGACTCAGGCCTCGGTGTTGGACTGGCGGTAGTTGAAACCAATCGGATGTGGCTGGTTGCGGGCTTTCGCCAACTCGATCTGCTTCTGCCGGTCGATGGCACTGCGTCGGGTTTTCTCGCTCAGTTTATCCCAGCAATGCGGGCAACTGATGCCGGCCACATAGTGCTCGGAGGTGCGATCTTCGACGCTGATTGGTGTACGACAGGCATGACATTGATCGTAGTCTCCTTCGCTGAGGTCGTGGCGCACGGTGACCCGGTTATCGAAGACGAAGCAGTCGCCGCGCCATTGGCTATCTTCCTGCGGCACCTCTTCGAGGTACTTCAGAATGCCGCCCTTGAGGTGATACACCTCGTCGAAGCCCTGGCTGAGCATGTAGCTCGAAGCCTTCTCGCAGCGGATGCCGCCGGTGCAGAACATCGCGACTTTCTTGTGTCTGGCCGGATCGAAGTTGGCTTTGATGTAGTCCGGAAATTCGCGAAAGCTGGTGGTTTTCGGGTCGATGGCGCCTTCGAAGGTGCCGATCGAGACTTCATAATCGTTACGGGTGTCGATCAACAATACTTCCGGATCGCTGATCAGCGCGTTCCAGTTCTGCGGATCGACATAGGTGCCGACCTGCTTGTTCGGGTCGACACCGTCAACGCCGAGGGTGACGATTTCTTTCTTGAGCTTGACCTTGGTCCGATAGAACGGCTGATCTTCGCAGTACGACTCTTTGTGGTCGATGTCGTCCATGCGCGGATCGTTCTTCAACCAGGCCATCAGCCCGTCGATGCCTTCGCGGCTGCCGGAAACGGTGCCGTTGATGCCTTCTTCAGCGATCAACAACGTGCCTTTGACGCCGTTATCGACCATCGCCTGCAGCAGTGGCTCGCGCAGGGCTACGTAATCTTCAAGGGTGACGAACTTATACAGTGCCGCCACGACAATGTTTTGTGTCATGGGTGATCTCCAGGTGGCTACCCTCGTAAAGGGTGAACCGGATGCAAAAAAAACGCGCCGGCTAACTTGAGTTAGTGGCGCGTTGCGGATTCTAGCAAAAACAGCTGCGGTTGGCTGTAGATCGTCAAGATCGCAGCCTGCGGCAGCTCC
>NZ_CABVHY010000034.1:69281-84866 GCF_902497875.1 Pseudomonas fluorescens | reverse complement strand
GGGAGCGGCCCGGGATATTTTCTTCTGTGAGTTTTTTCGAGAGAAAGGAGTGACACCATGCTGGTGATGCGCCCCGCGCAAATGGCTGATCTGGGCGAGGTACAGCGTCTGGCTGCGGACAGCCCGATTGGTGTCACTTCCTTGCCGGATGATGTCGAACGCCTGAGCGACAAGATCGCGGCGTCCGAAGCCTCGTTCGCCGCCGAAGTCAGCTTTAACGGCGAAGAAAGCTACTTTTTCGTGCTCGAAGACACCAGCACCGGGAAACTGGTCGGCTGTTCGGCGATCGTGGCCTCGGCCGGTTACTCCGAGCCGTTCTACAGCTTCCGTAATGAAACCTTCGTTCACGCCTCCCGTGAGCTGAAGATTCATAACAAGATCCACGTGCTCTCCCAATGCCATGACCTGACGGGCAACAGCCTGTTGACCAGCTTCTACGTGGTCCCGGAGCTGGTGGGTTCGCCGTGGTCGGAACTCAACTCCCGGGGGCGTCTGCTGTTCGTTGCCAGCCACCCGGAGCGCTTTGCCGATTCGGTGGTGACCGAGATCGTCGGTTACAGCGACGAGAATGGCGATTCGCCGTTCTGGGACGCCATTGGCCGTAACTTCTTCGACCTGAACTACGCCGCCGCCGAGCGTCTGTGCGGGCTTAAAAGCCGGACCTTCCTCGCCGAACTGATGCCGCACTACCCGATCTACGTGCCGCTGTTGCCCGATTCCGCCCAAGAGGCGATGGGCCAAGTGCATCCACGGGCGCAGATCACCTTCGACATCCTGATGCGCGAAGGTTTCGAGACCGATCACTACATCGACATCTTCGACGGTGGCCCGACCCTGCATGCCCGCGTGTCAGGGATCCGTTCGATCGCCCAGAGCCGTGTGGTGCCAGTGAAAATCGGCGAGCCGGTCAAAGGCGCCGGTCGTCAATACCTGGTGGCCAATGCGCAGTTGCAGGATTACCGCGCGGTATTGCTCGATCTGGACTACGCGCCGGGTAAACCGGTGACCCTGGATCTTGAAGCGGCAGAAGCCCTGGGCGTCGGCGAAGGTGCCAGCGTGCGCCTGGTTGCGGTTTAAAGCCTTACAGCGAGTTTCGCGGGTGGCGTCAGCGCCGCCTGTTTGAGGAGATAGCATGATCGTTCGTCCCGTACGCAGCAGCGATTTACCCGCTCTGATCGACCTGGCCCGCAGCACCGGCACCGGCCTGACTACCTTGCCGGCCAACGAAGAGCGCCTGGCGCATCGGGTTGGCTGGGCGGAAAAGACTTTTCGCGGCGAAGCCGAGCGCGGTGACGCGGACTACTTGTTCGTGCTTGAAGACGACGACGGCCGGGTGGTGGGCATTTCGGCGATTGCCGGTGCGGTTGGCCTGCGTGAGCCTTGGTATAACTTCCGGGTCGGCCTGACTGTCAGCGCCTCTCAGGAGCTGAAGATCTACCGCGAGATCCCGACGCTGTTCCTGGCCAACGACCTGACCGGCAACTCCGAGCTGTGCTCGTTGTTCCTGCATGCCGATTACCGCACTGGCCTCAACGGCCGCATGCTGGCCAAGGCGCGGATGCTGTTTATCGCGGAATTCCCGCAATTGTTCGGCAACAAGATCATCGCCGAAATGCGCGGCATGTCCGACGAAGCCGGGCGCTCGCCGTTCTGGGAAAGCCTGGGCCGGCACTTCTTCAAGATGGAGTTCAGCCAGGCCGATTACCTGACCGGGGTCGGTAACAAGGCCTTTATCGCCGAACTGATGCCGAAATTCCCGTTGTATACCTGCTTCCTCTCCGAAGATGCGCGCAACGTGATCGGCAAGGTTCACACCGACACCGAGCCGGCGTTGGCCATGCTCAAGAGCGAAGGCTTCAGTTATCAGGGCTACGTCGACATCTTCGACGCCGGTCCGGCGGTGGAATGCGAAACCGGCAAGATCCGTGCGATCCGCGACAGTCAGGCGCTGGTGCTGGCCATCGGCACCCCGGGTGACGATGCCACGCCGTACCTGATCCACAACCGCAAGCGCGATGACTGCCGGATCACTGCCGCTCCCGCACGTTACGCCGCAGGCACCCTGGTGGTCGATCAACTGACCGCCAAACGTCTTCAACTGACGGCGGGCGATCAGGTACGTGCTGTGCCGTTGTCGGCCCAGCCAGTTTCTCGGGAGTCGAAATAATGAGCACGCTATACATCGCTGGTGAATGGCTGGAAGGCCAGGGCGAAGTCTTCGAATCGTTGAACCCGGTGACCCAGCAAGTGCTGTGGTCCGGCAATGGCGCCAACGTCGCGCAAGTCGAGTCGGCCGTGCAGGCTGCCCGTCAGGCCTTTCCAGCCTGGGCCAAGCGCTCGCTGGAAGAGCGTATCGGCGTGCTGGAGGCCTTTGCCGCCAGCCTGAAAAACCACGCCGACGAACTGGCCCGCTGCATTGGTGAAGAAACCGGCAAACCGCTGTGGGAGTCGGCCACCGAAGTCACCAGCATGATCAACAAGATCGCCATCTCGGTGCAAAGCTACCGCGAGCGTACCGGCGAGAAGAGCGGCCCATTGGGCGACGCCACCGCGGTATTGCGCCACAAGCCTCACGGTGTAGTGGCGGTGTTCGGTCCCTACAACTTCCCGGGTCACTTGCCGAACGGGCATATCGTTCCTGCCTTGCTGGCCGGTAACAGTGTTCTGTTCAAGCCGAGCGAGCTGACCCCGAAAGTCGCCGAGCTGACGGTCAAGTGCTGGATCGAAGCCGGCCTGCCTGCCGGCGTGCTGAACCTGCTGCAAGGCGCTCGCGAAACCGGGATCGCCCTGGCGGCCAATCCGGGTATCGACGGCTTGTTCTTCACTGGTTCCAGCCGCACTGGCAACCATCTACACCAACAATTCTCCGGGCGTCCGGACAAGATCCTGGCGCTGGAAATGGGTGGCAACAACCCGCTGGTGGTCGATCAGGTCGCTGACCTCGATGCCGCGGTCTACACCATTATCCAATCGGCGTTCATTTCCGCCGGTCAGCGCTGCACCTGCGCTCGTCGTCTGCTGGTACCGCAAGGCGCCTGGGGCGATGCGCTGCTGGCGCGTCTGGTGGCGGTCAGCTCGACAATTGAAGTCGGCGCGTTCGACAAACAACCGGCGCCGTTCATGGGCTCGGTGATTTCCCTCGGCGCCGCCCGTGCGCTGATGGAAGCCCAGGAACACTTGCTCGGAAACGGCGCCGTGGCGCTGCTGGAAATGACTCAACCCGTCGCCCAGGCCGCGTTGCTGACGCCGGGGATTCTCGACGTCACCGCCGTGCTGGATCGCCCGGATGAAGAGCTGTTTGGTCCATTGCTGCAAGTGATTCGCTACGCTGATTTCGAAGCCGCAATCGCTGAAGCCAACGACACTCAATATGGTCTGGCGGCCGGTTTGCTGTCGGATTCCGAGGATCGTTATCAGCAGTTCTGGCTGGAAAGCCGTGCGGGTATCGTCAACTGGAACAAGCAGCTGACCGGTGCCGCGAGCAGCGCGCCGTTCGGCGGCGTAGGCGCCTCGGGCAACCATCGCGCCAGTGCCTATTACGCGGCGGATTACTGCGCGTACCCGGTGGCCTCGCTGGAAACACCGAGCCTGACCTTGCCGACGGCCCTGACACCCGGCGTGCGCATGTCGTAAGACCGCTATCGCGAGCAGGCTCGCTCCCACAGGGTTTTGCATCGACCCTGAATATGGGATCTGCCACTCCCACCAGTACAGCGCAGCTCATGTGGGAGCGAGCTTGCTCGCGATGACCGCGAAGCGGTCGAACCGAATGTATAACAACAGTTTTTTGTGGAGCCTCGCTGATGAAATCCTATGAAGTCAACTTTGACGGTCTAGTGGGGCCGACCCATAACTACGGCGGTCTGTCCTACGGCAACGTCGCGTCCCAGAGCAACAGCCAGCAGTCCTCCAATCCAAAGGAAGCGGCACTGCAAGGCCTGGCGAAAATGAAAGCGCTGATGGAAATGGGCTTTCAGCAAGGTGTGCTCGCGCCCCAGGAGCGCCCGGATGTGGCAGGCCTGCGTAAGCTGGGTTTCAGCGGCACTGACGCGCAAGTGATCGAGCAGGCGGCCAAACAGGCCATGCCGTTGCTGGTCGCCAGCTGCTCGGCCTCGAGCATGTGGGTGGCCAACGCCGCTACCGTCAGCCCGAGCGCCGACACTGCTGACGGTCGCGTGCATTTCACCGCCGCCAACCTCAACTGCAAATACCACCGCAGCATCGAACACCCGACCACCAGCCGCGTGCTGGGCGCGATGTTCGCTGACCAGAAGCACTTCGCCCACCACGCCGCGTTGCCGGCGGTGGCGCAGTTCGGTGACGAAGGCGCGGCCAACCACACACGTTTCTGCCGTGAATACGGCCAGGCTGGCGTCGAGTTCTTCGTGTACGGTCGCAGCGCGTTCGATACCCGTTACCCGGCTCCGCAAAAGTACCCGGCGCGCCAGACGCTCGAAGCCTCGCAAGCAGTCGCCCGCCTGCACGGCTTGAGCGAGGAGGGCGTGGTTTTCGCCCAGCAGAATCCCTCGGTGATCGATCAGGGCGTGTTCCATAACGACGTGATTTCGGTGGGCAATGGCGAGGCGCTGTTCTACCACGAGGACGCATTCCTCGACACCGACTCCATGCTGGCTGAACTGCAGACCAAGCTGGCCAAGCGTGGCGGCAATTTCAAGGCGATCTGCGTACCGCGCTCCCAGGTGACGGTCGAGGACGCCGTGCGTTCCTACCTGTTCAACAGCCAGCTGCTGTCGCGCGCCGACGGTTCGATGCTGCTGATCGTGCCGCAAGAGTGCCAGAACAACGACCGTGTCTGGCAGTACCTGCAAAGCCTGACCAGCTCCGGCGGGCTGATCCGCGAAGTGAAAGTCTTCGACCTCAAGCAGAGCATGCAGAACGGCGGTGGCCCGGCGTGCCTGCGGCTTCGTGTCGCGCTGAATGAAACCGAGCTGGCGGCGGTCAATCCAGGGGTTATCATGACCGCGCCGTTGTACGACACACTGACCCAATGGGTCGACAAGCACTACCGCGACGTCATGCGCGAAAGCGATCTGGCGGACCCGCAATTGTTGCTTGAGTGCCGGACGGCACTGGATGAACTGACACAAATCCTTAAACTGGGCGCGGTTTATCCATTCCAGATCAATTGAAAGCCCGCGTCCGGTTCCATCAGAGCCGGGCGCGCCGCTTTATTTCCAGATGAGAACGTAATAATGAGCGATACCCTGCAGCTGATCCTTGAAGACACCGACGGCACTCAACTGGAAACGACCTGCACCCGCGTTGCGGTGATGTGGCAAGGCAAGGAATTGTGGATCCAGCACGACGGCCGCGGCCAGTTGCTGATCGGTGTAGACGTCGAAGAAGGCGATGCTGAGTACGCCAACCTGTTGTTGCGCCCATTGGCGACTAATCTTGTAAGTCTGCAACTGGAAATGGAACCGGCCGAAGTCGGTGACGAAGACCACGTGCATGGCCCGGATTGCGCACACGACCATTAAGGAAATTGCTCTATGCTCGCCCTCGGCAAACTGCTTGAACTGACCCTCGCCGGCCGCGAACCGGCGGAGAAGACTCAACTGACTGTCGAAGGCGTGCGGATGCGCTGGTTGAGCGAAGGTGCGCTGGAAGTCCGGCCACCTGAAGCTCGCGATAACGGCATGGATCTGCTGTTGTCGGCCGGCATCCACGGTAACGAGACCGCCCCGATCGAGTTGCTCGACCGTCTGTTGCACGACATTGCCCGTGGTGATTTGAAGCCCTGTGCACGCATTCTGTTCCTGTTCGGTAACCCCGAGGCCATGCGCCACGGCGAGCGTTATATTGAGCAGGACGTCAATCGGCTGTTCAACGGCCGTCACGAACTGACCAGCGGTTCCGAAGCCTTGCGCGCTTGCGCGCTCGAGCGTCTGGCCGCGAGCTTCTTCAGCCTGCCGGATCGCAGCCGCTTGCACTACGACCTGCACACCGCCATTCGCGGCTCGAAGATCGAGCAGTTCGCGTTGTATCCGTGGAAGGAAGGCCGCCAGCATTCACGCCAGGAGCTGATGCGCCTGCGCGCAGCCGGTATGGACGCGGTGCTGTTGCAGAACAAGCCTTCGATCGTTTTCAGTTCTTACACCTACGACAAACTCGGCGCCGAGTCCTTCACCCTGGAACTGGGCAAGGCCCGGCCGTTCGGGCAGAACGAAGGGGTCAACGTCGATCGCCTGGAAACCCGCCTCAAGCAAATCATTGAAGGCACCGAGCCCTCGTTTGCCGATGACGGGCTGGACGGCTTGCAGCTGTTCAGCGTGGCACGGGAGATCATCAAGCACAGCGATACCTTCCACCTGCACCTGCCGGCGGATATCGAGAACTTTTCGGAGCTGAAAAAGGGTTACTTGCTGGCGGAAGACATCGCCCAGACCCGCTGGATCGTCGAAGAAGACGGCGCACGGATCATCTTCCCCAATCCAAAGGTGAAGAACGGCTTGCGGGCAGGGATTCTGATAGTGCCGACCACTGCCGAAAACCTGGTCTGACCTTTGAAAGCATCGCGAGCAAGCTCGCTCCTACAGTGAATTTGTGCCGCGACAAACAGGTGTGGCGCACGCTGAACCCTGTGGGAGCGAGCTTGCTCGCGATAGCGGTTTAACATTCAACAATGATGTTGGCTGTCAGTCCGCTATCGTCGGATCGCCGCCCGGAGCAAGCTCGCTCCCACAGGTATTGCGTCATTCTGTGAGAGCGGAGCTGAGCCTTAAACCGCTACCGCCCGCGGCTCATGACGACGCAGCGCACGGGTCTTGTGCAGGGTGTCGGCACAGGTCTTCGCCGCTTCCTGACCTTTATGCACAAAATGCTCGAAGAAGAACTTCTGATGTTCTTCGCCGGCATGGAAGTGGTGCGGGGTCAGTACCACCGAGAACACCGGTACTTCGGTTTCCAGCTGAACCTGCATCAGGCCGCTGATCACCGACTGGGCGACGAATTCGTGGCGGTAGATCCCACCGTCCACCACCAGTCCGGCAGCGACGATGCCGGCGTAACGGCCGGATTTGGCCAGCAGTTTGGCGTGCAGCGGGATTTCAAAGGCGCCGCCGACTTCAAAGAAGTCGATGTCACTTTCCTGATAGCCCTGGACGAGCATTTCGGCGACAAAGCCTTTACGGCTCTGGTCGACGATTTCCTTGTGCCAGCAGGCCTGGATAAACGCGACGCGCTCGCCCTGATGGTTTTTGCTCTTGCTATCGATTGCGGTGGGTTGCATCTGTTCTGACTCCTGTTTGTGTGAAAAACAGGGCTTATGAATCGAATGGGATTTAAGGGTACGTTCCGGTCGATCGCGCAGTTAATCGCACGAATGCCGTGAGACGGCCCTTTGGCGCCAATCCCGTTCTCTCTTCATCCGGACTATGACCGTCGGCCCCGGGATCACACCGGGTCTGCTGACCTTGCCGACGCAGACTGCCGAAGCTGTCCGTGTCACCAAGCGCTCGCGGGCTATGCGCATTGCGCGCAATTACCGCCGGTGGGGAGTTGCACCCCGCCCTGAGAACGTTGCCACCAGCATTTCTGGCGGCGGTGAGTTTTTAACATATATTTCTGAGCTGCGCATCGCTGCTTTTTGATGATATGAATCGAATTTTCCGTTGCCTTGAACCGGCTTTTCTTGACCTGAGCCTTGATTATCGAGGGCGATGACCGCAGTAATCCAGTTCGAAAGGGATTTTCCCGTTTAGTTAGCGGCGACGTTCGCGTCCCATTGCCGAGGCCTGCTCCATGAGTGTTATCGATCTTCGTAGCGACACAGTGACCCAACCGACTGCCGGGATGCTTGAGGCCATGGCAACTGCCGCCACCGGGGACGATGTGTACGGTGAAGACCCGACGGTGAACCGCCTTGAAGCCGAACTGGCCCAGCGCCTGGGTTTTGCTCAAGCGTTGTTTGTGCCCAGCGGCACCATGAGTAATCTGCTGGCGTTGATGGCCCATTGTGAGCGCGGCGACGAATATATCGTCGGCCAGCAGGCGCATACCTATAAGTACGAAGGGGGCGGTGCGGCGGTGCTCGGTTCGATCCAGCCGCAGCCACTGGAAGTCCAGGCCGACGGCTCGCTGGACCTGGCCCAGGTGGCCGCGGCAATCAAACCGGACGACTTCCATTTCGCCCGCACGCGCTTGCTGGCCCTGGAAAACACCATGCAAGGCAAAGTCCTGCCGTTGGAATACCTGGCCCAGGCCCGCCGCTTTACTCGGGAGCATGGCCTCTCCCTGCACCTGGATGGCGCGCGGTTGTACAACGCCGCGGTCAAGCTCGGTGTTGATGCGCGGGAGATCACCCGGCATTTCGATTCGGTATCGGTGTGCCTGTCCAAAGGCCTTGGCGCGCCGATTGGTTCGGTGCTGTGTGGCACGCCCGAGTTGATCGGCAAGGCGCGACGACTGCGCAAGATGGTCGGTGGCGGCATGCGCCAGGCCGGCATTCTCGCCGCGGCGGGGCTGTATGCGCTGGATCACCAGGTGCAGCGCCTGGCCGATGACCATGCCAACGCCCAGTTGCTGGCCGAGGGCCTGCGCGCGGCGGGTTATGCGGTCGAGCCGGTGCAGACCAACATGGTCTACGTGCAGATGGGCGAGCGGGCCGAGGCGATCAAGGCCTTTGCCGCCGAACGCGGGATCAAGCTCAGTGCCGCCGCGCGCTTGCGCATGGTCACCCACCTGGACGTCAGCCGGGCGCAGATCGAGCAGGTCGTCGGCACATTTGCCGAGTTTTCCGGAAAGTGATAATGGTAGCCCGTACGGCTCGTTCATTGGATCAAATTCGGATGCCAGAAGCCCCAGAGCCAAGGCGCCATGACGAGTCATAGCCCGCTATGGCGAGGAACGGCAACGCAGGATATGGGTTTCTGACGCCGAAGTTGACTAATAGAACCAGCCACACGGGCTACGTTCGGTCTAATTGACCCTCTCTATCGTATAAACACGCTGTACCCAAAGCGCAGGGCCGATATAATGCGGCCCTTTGCCGTCGCTCCGTCTTTTGACGTTTTGCACCGGCCTTTGGCCCAGTCTCCGTGGAAGAACCTAATGAAAAGCGCAGAAATCCGTGAAGCCTTCCTTCGCTTCTTCGAAGAGCAAGGCCACACCCGTGTAGCCTCGAGCTCTTTGATTCCTGGCAACGACCCAACCCTGCTGTTCACTAACGCGGGGATGAACCAGTTCAAGGACTGCTTTTTGGGCCAGGAAAAACGCGCCTATACCCGCGCCGTCAGCAGCCAGAAGTGCGTCCGCGCCGGCGGCAAGCATAACGACCTGGAAAACGTCGGCTATACCGCTCGTCACCATACTTTTTTCGAGATGCTGGGCAACTTCAGCTTCGGCGACTATTTCAAGCGTGATGCGATCAGCTTCGCCTGGACCTTCCTGACGTCGGTCCTGGGCCTGCCCAAGGAAAAACTCTGGGTCACGGTCTACGCCAGCGATGACGAAGCCTATGACATCTGGACCAAGGAAATCGGGGTTCCGGCCGAGCGTATGGTCCGTATCGGCGACAACAAGGGCGCGCCGTACGCTTCCGACAACTTCTGGACCATGGGCGATACCGGTCCGTGCGGTCCGTGCACCGAGATTTTCTACGATCACGGCGCCGATATCTGGGGTGGCCCACCGGGCTCGCCGGAAGAAGACGGCGACCGTTACATCGAAATCTGGAACAACGTGTTCATGCAGTTCAACCGCACCGCCGATGGCGTGTTGCATCCGCTGCCGGCACCGTCGGTGGATACCGGCATGGGCCTGGAGCGGATCAGTGCCGTGCTGCAGCACGTTCACTCGAACTATGAAATCGACCTGTTCCAGAGCCTGCTGAGCGCTTCGGCCAAGGCCATCGGTTGCACCAATGACAACCAGGCTTCGCTGAAAGTGGTCGCCGACCACATTCGCTCCTGCGGTTTCCTGGTCGCCGACGGCGTGCTGCCGTCCAACGAAGGTCGTGGCTACGTGCTGCGCCGGATCATCCGTCGCGCCTGCCGCCACGGCAACAAGCTGGGCGCCAAGGGCAGCTTCTTCTATCAGATCGTTGCCGCACTGGTCGCCGAGATGGGCGAAGCGTTCCCTGAACTGACCCAAGGCCAGGCGCACATCGAGCGCGTGTTGAAAGCCGAAGAAGAGCAGTTCGCCAAGACCCTGGAGCAGGGCTTGAAAATCCTCGAGCAGGATCTGGCCGAGCTCAAGGGCGACGTGGTTCCTGGCGATGTGGTGTTCAAGTTGTACGACACCTACGGCTTCCCGATGGACCTGACCGGCGACATCGCCCGTGAGCGCAACCTGACCATCGACGAAGAAGGTTTCGAGCGCGAGATGGAAGCCCAGCGCGTCCGTGCGCGGTCGGCCAGCTCGTTCGGCATGGACTACAACAGCCTGGTCAAGGTTGATGTGGCCACCGAGTTCACCGGCTACAAAGCCACCAGCGGTTCGGCCAAAGTGATTGCGCTCTATAAAGACGGGCAATCGGTCGACGTGCTGAGCGAAGGCGAAGAGGGCGTGGTCATTCTCGATCAGACCCCGTTCTACGCTGAATCGGGCGGCCAGATCGGCGACTGCGGCTATCTGCAAGCCGGGGTAGCGCGTTTCGACGTGCGCGACACCACCAAAACCGGCGGCGCGTTCCTGCATCACGGTGTGCTGGCTTCGGGCAGCCTGATCATCGGCGCAGAGGTCGAGGCTCAGGTCGACGCCGACGTGCGTCATGCCACTTCGCTGAACCACTCCGCGACCCACTTGCTGCACGCCGCGCTGCGCCAGGTCCTGGGCGAGCACGTGCAACAGAAAGGCTCGCTGGTCGACAGTCAGCGTCTGCGCTTCGACTTCAGCCACTTCGAGGCAATCAAGCCCGAGCAGTTGAAGGCCCTGGAAGACATCGTCAACCGTGAAGTGCGTCACAACACCGCGGTCGAAACCGAAGAAACCGATATCGAAACCGCCAAGAAAAAAGGCGCCATGGCGCTGTTTGGCGAGAAGTACGGCGACAACGTGCGAGTGCTGAGCATGGGCGGTGATTTCTCCGTCGAGCTGTGCGGCGGTATCCACGCCAATCGCACCGGCGACATCGGCCTGCTGAAAATCGTCAGCGAAGGCGGTGTGGCGTCCGGTGTTCGTCGTATCGAAGCGCTGACCGGCGCTGCGGCGCTGGCTTATCTGAACGGCGCTGAAGAACAACTCAAGGAAGCGGCGAGCCTGGTCAAGGGCAGTCGCGACAACGTGATCGACAAGCTCCTGGCTGTGCTTGAGCGCAACCGTGCGCTGGAAAAGCAACTCGAGCAGTTGCAGGCCAAGGCCGCCAGCGCCGCTGGTGACGATCTGTCGGCTAGTGCACTGGATGTCAAAGGAGTGAAAGTGCTGGCCGTGCGTCTGGACGGTCAGGATGGCAAGGCGCTGTTGGCCTTGGTCGATCAGTTGAAGAACAAACTCGGCCGCGCAGTGATCCTGCTCGGCAGTGTCCATGAGGAAAAGGTCGTTCTGGTTGCAGGCGTGACCAAAGACCTGACTGGCCAACTCAAAGCCGGTGATTTGATGAAACAAGCCGCTGCGGCAGTGGGCGGGAAGGGCGGTGGTCGTCCGGACATGGCGCAAGGCGGTGGTGTTGACGCTAGCGCCCTGGATGGCGCACTGGCCCTGGCCGTTCCATTTGTAGAGCAGGGTTTATAAGGCTGCGTGCCGAGCCCGTCGTCTAGTGACGGGCTTCGCAGCTGTTTGAGTGATTATTGGGCGCCCTTCATGGGCAGAGGCGGCTTTGAAATGGCTTTGATCGTACAGAAATTTGGAGGCACCTCGGTCGGCACTGTCGAGAGAATCGAGCAAGTCGCTGACAAGGTTAAGAAATTCCGCGAAGCCGGCGATGACCTGGTGATTGTGTTGTCTGCAATGAGCGGCGAGACCAACCGTCTGATCGATCTGGCCAAAAAAATCAGTGGTGACGGCCAACCGGTTCCCCGTGAACTGGATGTGATTGTCTCCACGGGCGAGCAGGTGACCATTGCCCTGTTGGCCATGGCGCTGATCAAGCGTGGTGTGCCGGCGGTGTCGTACACCGGCAACCAGGTGCGGATTCTGACCGATAGCGCACACAATAAAGCGCGCATATTGCAGATTGATGATCAGAAGATTCGTGGTGACCTGAAAGCCGGTCGAGTGGTTGTGGTCGCCGGTTTCCAGGGCGTCGACGAGCACGGCAACATCACCACCCTCGGTCGTGGCGGCTCCGATACCACCGGTGTGGCGCTGGCGGCAGCCTTGAAGGCTGATGAGTGCCAGATCTACACCGATGTGGACGGTGTCTACACCACCGATCCGCGCGTCGTGTCCGTGGCTCAGCGCCTGGACAAGATTACCTTCGAAGAGATGCTGGAAATGGCCAGCCTCGGTTCCAAGGTGTTGCAGATTCGTGCGGTCGAGTTCGCCGGCAAGTACAACGTTCCGCTGCGCGTATTGCACAGCTTCAAGGAGGGTCCGGGCACCCTCATTACTATTGATGAAGAGGAAACCATGGAACAGCCGATCATTTCCGGCATCGCTTTCAATCGCGATGAAGCCAAGCTGACCATCCGTGGTGTGCCAGACACTCCCGGCGTGGCCTTCAAGATTCTCGGCCCGATCAGTGGCGCGAACATCGAAGTCGACATGATCGTGCAGAACGTTGCGCACGATAACACCACCGACTTCACCTTCACCGTTCACCGCAACGACTACCTGGCGGCCCAGCAAGTGCTGGAAAACACCGCTCGCGAGATCGGTGCCCGCGAAGTCGTTGGCGATACCAAGATCGCCAAGGTCTCGATCGTCGGCGTTGGCATGCGCTCCCATGCGGGTGTTGCCAGTCGCATGTTCGAAGCGCTGGCCAAAGAGACCATCAACATCCAGATGATCTCGACCTCGGAAATCAAGGTGTCGGTGGTGATCGAAGAGAAGTACCTGGAACTGGCTGTGCGTGCTCTGCACACGGCTTTCGACCTGGACGCACCGGTCCGACAGGGCGAGTGATGCGTTAGCCAAAGGGCGCGGTTATCCGCGCCTTTTGTTTTTTTGATAGGCGCGGCTCAAGCCTGTTCTTTTGCTCGCGCTAGTCAATACTTAGGCATGTAGGGCTGCGACCGCTCCGGTTGTGGGTCGAGTGCCTTTTTTTTGCAGACTGTTGTCCCTGAAATGAAATGCGTGAGGAGAAAGGTATGCTGATTCTGACTCGTCGATGCGCAGAAAGCCTGATTATTGGTGATGGCGAAATCACTGTGACGGTGCTCGGCGTCAAAGGAAATCAGGTGCGTATTGGTGTCAACGCACCCAAGGAAGTGGCGGTTCACCGCGAGGAAATCTACCTGCGGATCAAGAAAGAGAAGGATGAAGAACCAAGCCATTAATTTTTATCGTTTTTTATGTTTGCAAACGGGGAAAAGGTTGGTTAACATACGCCCCGTGTTGCGGAGAGGTGGCCGAGTGGCCGAAGGCGCTCCCCTGCTAAGGGAGTACATCTCAAAAGGGTGTCGGGGGTTCGAATCCCCCCTTCTCCGCCATTATTTATCTAGTACGTTGTAATCTGGCTTATTCGGTAAGTTGTTGAAATTACTAGAAAAAAAGCGCTTTACAAAAAGATTCGACGGACTATAATGCGCGGCAACAAATGCACTCGTAGCTCAGCTGGATAGAGTACTCGGCTACGAACCGAGCGGTCACAGGTTCGAATCCTGTCGAGTGCACCATTTAAGAGTTGTCTGCAGTGATGCAGGCAACTTGCTTCAACCAGCGGTGGTCTGGTTTATCAAACACAAAATGCACTCGTAGCTCAGCTGGATAGAGTACTCGGCTACGAACCGAGCGGTCACAGGTTCGAATCCTGTCGAGTGCACCATTTAAGAGTTGTCTGCAGTGATGCAGGCAACTTGCTTCAACCAGCGGTGGTCTGGTTTATCAAACACAAAATGCACTCGTAGCTCAGCTGGATAGAGTACTCGGCTACGAACCGAGCGGTCACAGGTTCGAATCCTGTCGAGTGCACCATTTAAGAGTTGTCTGCAGTGATGCAGGCAACTTGCTTCAACCAGCGGTGGTCTGGTTTATCAAACACAAAATGCACTCGTAGCTCAGCTGGATAGAGTACTCGGCTACGAACCGAGCGGTCACAGGTTCGAATCCTGTCGAGTGCACCATTTAAGAGTTGTCTGCAGTGATGCAGGCAACTTGCTTCAACCAGCGGTGGTCTGGTTTATCAAACACAAAATGCACTCGTAGCTCAGCTGGATAGAGTACTCGGCTACGAACCGAGCGGTCACAGGTTCGAATCCTGTCGAGTGCACCATTTAAGAGTTGTCTGCAGTGATGCAGGCAACTTGCTTCAACCAGCGGTGGTCTGGTTTATCAAACACAAAATGCACTCGTAGCTCAGCTGGATAGAGTACTCGGCTACGAACCGAGCGGTCACAGGTTCGAATCCTGTCGAGTGCACCATTTAAGAGTTGTCTGCAGTGATGCAGGCAACTTGCTTCAACCAGCGGTGGTCTGGTTTATCAAACACAAAATGCACTCGTAGCTCAGCTGGATAGAGTACTCGGCTACGAACCGAGCGGTCACAGGTTCGAATCCTGTCGAGTGCACCATTTAAGAGTTGTCTGCAGTGATGCAGGCAACTTGCTTCAACCAGCGGTGGTCTGGTTTATCAAACACAAAATGCACTCGTAGCTCAGCTGGATAGAGTACTCGGCTACGAACCGAGCGGTCACAGGTTCGAATCCTGTCGAGTGCACCAAACATGAAAAGCGCCCCAGTCCTCACGGATTGGGGCGTTTTTTTTCGTGGTCGTTTTTCAGGTGGTGCAGGGTGCCCGCTCAGGCGGTCGTGGTGGATGCGAAGGCCGCTACGCTGCGGTCATGGGCGCTTTGTCTCGTTGCCTCGCCCCAAGGGGGCGCGTAGGGCATTGAAGCCACTATCGCTCGGTACTCGATCACCTGTCGATACTCTATTGCTGACCTATCTCTCGCGACTGTACCCAGATCCACTGTAGGAGCGAGCTTGCTCGCGATTGGCGGCCGGCCAGGTCGACCTGTCTCCCCCGGATGTACCCAAATCAAAATGTGGGAGCGAGCCTGCTCGCGATAACGGCCCTGACAGCCAACTCATCTCTCGCTGATGTACATATCCATTTCTGCGGTAACGGCCACCTAATGATTTCGGGTTTGTCCACAGGTGCCCCGACTGTCTGCTATCCCGCGAAAACAGTGAGGCATCCCATCAGCTAGCCATCGCTGTAGGCATATTCGGCAAAGGTTATAGGGACGTTCCTGATGCGACTTTAGGGGGTGTCGCGGTCGCTCAAGATGATCCATCGTTCGGATTTCTCTGGCTGACACCTTCGCAAGGAGCGAACACCCCATGAGCAAGTTGTCCACTTGGCTTTTTGGACGGCAATACACTGACCGGAACTCTCGGTTTGAGGTGCGCGATTCCCCGATCCTGCCGACGCCCGACACAGGCCCGGTCCGCGCATCTTTACCCCCGGAACCAGGCGCCGACGCTCTGCAACCGCTGAAGAACTGGAGCCATCCGTTCAAGGAC
>NZ_CABVHY010000034.1:0-69261 GCF_902497875.1 Pseudomonas fluorescens | reverse complement strand
CGAGATCGCCCGTGTTGCGGTCTTCCTTGCCAGCGAAGACGCCAGCTTCATGACTGGCCAGAACATCGCGGTTAACGGCGGCATGGCCTTTATTTGATCGGAGAATGACTGATGAGCAAGCGTTTACAGGGAAAAATCGCCTTTGTGACCGGCGCCGGTTCGGGCATCGGTGAAGCCACCGCGCTGCGGTTCGCCGAGGAGGGCGCCACTGTTGTGCTCTGCGGGCGACGCGTGGAGCCGTTGCAAGGTGTGCAGGAAAAAATCATTGGGTTCGGCGGGCACGCTGAAATTGCGGTGGCCGACGTCAGCGACGAGCAGGCCTACGTCAGCGCATTGGAAGCCACCGCGCAACGCCACGGTCGCCTGGACATTCTGGTCAACAATGCGATGGCCTACACCTGGGGCAGCATCGACACAATGTCCACCGCCGACTGGCACGCCAACTTCGCCACTACCGTCGACGGCACCTTCTTTGGCACTCGCACCGCGATGCGTCTGATGAAAGAGCAGGGCGGCGGTTCGATCGTCAACATTGCCTCGATCTGCGGCCTGTTCGGCACCGCGTGGATGGCCGGTTACTCGGCGGCCAAGGCCGCGGTGATCAACTTCAGCCGGGCGGCGGCCAGTGAAGGCGCGCCAAACAACATTCGCTGCAACGTGATCATCCCCGGCGTGGTCGATACCCCGGCCACCGCCGGCATGCTCGGCGACGCCAAGGCCCGCACCAACACCGAGAAAGTCATCCCGATGAAACGGGTCGGCCTGCCGGTGGAACTGGCCAACGCCATTCTGTTCCTGGCCAGCGACGAAGCTTCCTACGTGACCGGTGCCAGTCTGGCGGTGGACGGCGGACGCGGTTCCGACCTGTATACGGTGTTCGACTGATGGGCCTGGAATCCGCCGCGCTGCTTGAGCGCATCGACCGCCTTGAATCGCTGGACGCGATCCGTCAACTGGCCGGCAAGTACGCGTTGGCCCTGGACATGCGCGACATGGATGCCATGGCCAACTGTTTCGCCCCGGACGTGCGTGTGGGGCGCGACAAGACGGGCCGTGCACACCTCAAGGCATGGCTGGACGAAACCATGCGCAAGCAGTTTCACGGCACTTCCCATCACCTGGGGCAGCACATCATCGAGTTCAGCGATCCGGATCATGCCACGGGCGTGGTCTATTCCAAGAACGAGCATGAGACGGGTCCGGAGTGGGTGATCATGCAGATGCTGTATTGGGACGACTACGAGCGGATCGACGGACGCTGGTGCTTCCGTCGTCGCTTGCCGTGCTATTGGTACGCCACCGACCTGAATAAACCACCGATTGGCGGCTTGAAAATGCGCTGGCCGGGGCGCGAGCCTTATGCCGGCACGTTTCACGAGCTGTTCCCGTCCTGGGATGCGTTCTGGGCGCAACGGCCGGACAAGGAGGCCTTGCCGGAAATTGCCGAGCCGGCACCGCTGGAGGGGTTTCTTGCGACTTTGCGGCGCGGGGCGGGTGATCCGAAGATTCGCGTGCGCTGAAGGATGGTTGGGCGGTGTACATATCCGTTGCTGCGGTAATGTCGGCGCTGTTCGGATTGGGTGCATATCCGTTGCTGCGGTAACGGCGGCTTATGGTTCCGCCCTTACGGCGGGTCACTTGGAAAAGCCCCAAGTAACCAAGGGCTTTTGCCCCGCCATTCGGTGCCTCGCCTAGGCTCGGCATGCCCTCACTCCGGCATTGCTCCGGGGGCCCGCCGCCATCGGCCATCCATGGCCGAGGGCGGCTACCGCGGCATCCTTGCCGCGGTACCCCCTGCGCAACGCCTGCGTTCGGCCTCTGGGAAAGGGGCGGCAGATCTGAAGCCAAAGCCCAAACCCAAGCCCAAGCAACAGCAACAGCAACAGCAACAGCTTCGCGAGCAGGCTCGCCCCCACGAGGGATCGGTGTACGGCTTTCGCTCTTCACCACTCAACAGGCCGAGCGTTAGCTCGCCTGCAGCTTTTGATCTTGATGCACCGCCCCCTCGAGAGGCCGAGTGGAGGTTCTGCGCAGTGGGCAACCCGGCATGGATGCCGGGTTAGCCGCCCCCGGCCATGGATGGCCGATGGCGGCGGGCCCACGGAGCAGGACCGGAGCGAGGGCATGCCGAGCCTAGGCGAGGCACCGAACGACAGGGGCAAGAGCGCTTGGTTACTTGGCGCTTTTCCAAGTGACCCGCCGTAAGGGCGGAACCGTTAGCGGCCGTTACCGCAGAAACGGATATGCCCACTAATCAAAAATATGAAAGCGGGGCCCATCACAAAACAAGCCCGCTTCCACGGGTTACTCGCGCACCCGCGCCTCCCGTGGCATCCCCAAGGCACGCTCGGCAATGATATTGCGCTGGATCTCATTACTGCCGCCATAAATCGTATCGGCGCGGGTAAACAGAAACAGCGATTGAAGACGACTCAGCTGATAAGACTGGCCATCGAGGACTTCGGCATCGTCGCCCAACACATCCATCGCCAGCTTCCCGAGGTCTGAATGCCAGGTTGACCAGGCCAGTTTGTAGATCATGGCTTCGCGGCGCAGGCTGCCATCTTGTGGACCCGAGAGCATGCGCAAGGAGTTGTAGCGCAAAACCTTGAGCCCGGCCCACGCCTGGGCGATGCGCTGGCGCAGCAGTGGGTCGCGTGAAGCGCCATTGGCGCGGGCAATGCGAATGATCTCGTCGAGTTCATTGTGAAACTGCATTTGCTGGCCCAGCGTCGAGGCCCCGCGCTCGAAGCCGAGCAGGGCCATGGCGATTTTCCAGCCGTCGCCCGGTTGGCCGATCAGGTTATCGGCATGGGTCACCGCCTGATCGAAAAACACTTCGTTGAATTCGCTGGTGCCCGTCAGTTGCTGGATAGGGTGCACGCGGATCTGCTCCTGGGCCATCGGCACCAGCAGGAACGACAAACCGTGATGCCCTTGACTGCCGGGTTCGGTGCGCGCCAAAACAAAACACCAGTCGGCTTCGTGGGCCAGCGAGGTCCAGACCTTCTGGCCGCTGATCAGCCAGTGTTCGCCCGTGGCGTCGAGCCTGGCCCGGGTTTGTACGTTCGCCAGGTCGGAACCGGCGCCGGGTTCAGAGTAGCCCTGGCACCAGAACTCGCTGCCACCGAGGATGCCAGGCAACAGGCGCTGTCGCTGGGCCGGGGTGCCGAAGGCGGCGAGGGTAGGACCGACCAGCCCTTCGCCGATGTGGCCCATGCGTCCGGGGCCGCCAGCACGCGCATATTCCTCATGGAAAATCACCTGCCGGCAGAGGCTCAGACCGCGCCCACCATGCTCCTTCGCCCAACCCAGGCCAATCCAGGCACCCGCGGCAAGTTCACGTTCCCAGGCTTTGCGTTCTTCGGGAAAGCTGTGCTCATCCCCGGGACCGCCGCGAAAGCGCAACGGCGAAAATTCGCCACTCAGGTGCTCGGCCAACCATTGGGCGACTTCGCGACGGAAAGCCTCGTCGGCATTGCTGAAACCGATTTTCATGCGTCTTCTCCGAACAGGTGTGCGGCCAGGCGCTCGCGATGCAGTGCGGGGCTGCCCAGCAGTTGCTCGCTGGCGCGGGCACGCTTGAAGTACAGGTGCGGGTCGTATTCCCAGGTAAAACCCACGCCACCATGCATCTGGATCGACTCGGCGGCGCAGTTGAAAAACGCTTCACTGGCATGGATCTTCGCCGTGGCGGCGGCCATCACCAATTCGCTGGCCACCGCTTTGTCACCGGCGGGGTCGAGGTGTTCCTGAGCCACGCAGGCGGCGTAATAGACCGCAGAGCGGGCGCACTCAACCTGCAACATCATGTCGGCGCAGCGGTGTTTGATCGCCTGGAAGCTGGCGATGGTGCGGCTGAACTGCCGGCGTTCGGCGATGTACGCCAGGGTCAGGTCAAGGACTTGTTGTGCGCCCCCGGCCTGTTCGGCAGCCAGGCCCGCGGCGGCGATCTGCAAGCTCTCTCGCAGTACCGGCCAGCCTTGGTCGGGGGCGCAGAGCAATTGTGCATCGCTGACGAATACATTCTGCAGTTCGACCCGTGCCAGGCGCCGGGTCTGATCCAGGGTGGGCAGGGCAGTGCGCTCCAGGCCCGGTGTATCGGCGTCGACGGCGAAAAGGCTGATACCCGATTCCCCCTCGCTGCCAGGCGTACGCGCGGCGACGATCAATAGGTCCGCTTGCGCCCCGTCGATGACCTGGGCGTAACAACCGGTGAGGTTAAAACCACCCGTACAGGCCCGGGCGATCGTTTGCACGCTGTGCGCATCCCATCCGGGGCCACTGGCGAACGCCAGGGTCGCGCGGGTTTCGCCACCGGCAATCGCGCTGAGCCAGCGCTCTTGCAGCGCCGGGTTGTGTCCCGACAGCAGGGCTGGGGTGGCCAGGCAGGTGGTGGCGAAGAGCGGCGAGCCCAGTAGAAAACGACCGCTCTGTTCCAGCAGGATCGCCAGCTCGACAAACCCCAGGCCCATGCCACCGAAACGCTCGGGGACCATCAGGGCCGGCCAGCACAGCTCCAGGCCGATGCGTTGCCAGACCTCGGGATCGTAGCCGTCCGCGCGACTCATGGTCGCGCGCACGGCTTGGGAATCACTGGCCGTGGCGAGAAAGCGCTCGGCGCTGTCGCGAATCATCAAGTGTTCCTGGGTAAAGGCGAACTCCATGGGGGCTGTCTCTGCTAGGCGAATAGATGAGCGAGTCTAGGGCGGCGCCGGTTTGCCCCGAATCATCGAAACGGACTAGAACCCTACCGCCACCGACCCTGAAACCGTTGTCTTGCTTAGTCTCAATGGACGATGAAGCAGGCCTCGGCGCTTTGCACAATGCTCGCCATGCACCGAAATCAGCCAACGAGGAACCCAGGCATGATCGACATTCGCGGTTTGAGCTATTTCGTCTCCCAGATCGAAAACCTCAGTCATTGGCAACGTTACGCCGAGGACGTGCTGGGCATGCAGGTACGTCCGGCGCCGGGCGGTGGCCTGTACGTAAAAATGGACGAACGTCCGTTCCGCATGCTGATCGTCGAAGGCAGCGAGGCGCGGTATCTGGCTTCCGGCTGGGAGCTGGCCAGCGAGTCGGCGTTCCAGGCCGCACTTGAGCACCTGAGCGCCGTCGGTATCGAATGGCAGCCAGGCTCTACCGCCGAGATCGAGCAGCGCGGCGTACAGGCGCTGGTCAAACTCACCGACCCGTCGGGCAACAACCATGAATTGAGCTGGGGTCATCGCTCCGACTGCCTGCCATTTGTTTCGCCTCAGGGCGTGCCGCGTTTTATCACCGGTGACATGGGCCTGGGCCACACCGTGCTGCCGGCGCCGAACTTCGATGCCACGCTGGCGTTCGCCAAGGACGTGCTGGGTTTCGAGCTCTCGGACATTTACAACTTCCGGCCCGATCCGTCGGCCCCTGCGATCCGTATTCACTTCCTGCATTGCCACAACTCCCGCCATCACAGCCTGGCATTGGCCGAATACCCGGTGCCGTCAGGTTGCGTGCACGTGATGGTCGAGGTGGATTCGATGACCGAGGTGGGGCGCGCCCATGACCGTTTGCTGGCCCATGACGTGAGCCTGTCGGCAACCCTCGGCCAGCACCTCAACGACCGCATGACCAGCTTCTACATGAAGACGCCATCCGGTTTCGATCTGGAATACGGCTTTGGCGGGCTGCAAGTCGACTGGGCCGAGCATTCGGCGTTCGAGTTCACCCGCGTGAGCATTTGGGGGCACGACTTTTCGGTCGGCCAACGCTAAGGAATTGTCATGATGAACAAACAACTGACAGCGGCCGATGCGGTCGCTCAATTGCGCGATGGCATGACCATCGGTTTCGGCGGCTGGGGACCACGGCGCAAGCCGATGGCGATTGTGCGCGAGATCCTGCGATCAAAGGTCAAGGACCTGACCGTGGTCGCCTACGGCGGTCCGGAAGTGGGCATGCTGTGCGCCGCCGGCAAGGTCAAGAAGCTGGTGTTCGGCTTCGCCACCCTCGATGCCATTCCGCTGGAACCCTACTACCGCAAGGCTCGCGAAGCGGGCGAACTGGAGTTGATGGAACTGGACGAAGGCATGTTCCAGTGGGGCCTGCGCGCCGCTGGCATGCGCTTGCCGTTCCTGCCGACCCGTTGCGGCCTGGCCACCGATGTGACGCGCCGGAACCCGGAACTCAAGACTGTCCAGTCGCCCTATGCCGATGGCGAGGTGCTGCTGGCGATGCCGGCACTCAACCTCGACGTTGCGTTCCTGCATGTCAACGTCGCCGACCGCCTGGGCAACTGCCTGGTGACCGGGCCGGACCCGTATTTCGATCATCTGTTCGCCCGTGCCGCCGAGCAGTGCTTTGTCTCGTGCGAGCGCCTGGAAGAACGTCTGGAGCTGAGCGCCGACATGGCCCGCTTCAACACCTTCGAGCGTTACCTGGTGAAAGGCGTGGTGCATGCGCCCCTCGGTGCGCACCCGACGCTCTGCGCCCCCGACTACGGCTGGGACATGAAGCACCTCAAGGGTTATGTCGCCAGCAGCCAGGCGGAAAACGGCTGGCAGGACTATGTGCAGACCTACATCGCCGGTGGCGAGCAGGCCTATCAGGCACAGAACGGCGGTGCCGATTCCATGGGCGCCTTGCCCCTTCCCGTGTTCTGAGGATTAGCGACTATGTCTGCAACCTGTGATTTTACCCTCGCGGAACTGATGATCGTCGCCGCATCCGAAGCCTGGCGCGGCAATGGAGAAGTGATTGCCTCGGGCCTTGGCGTGATCCCGCGCCTGGGTGCCAGCTTGGCCAAACTGACCCACAGCCCTGAACTGTTGATGACCGACAGCGCAGCGTTCCTGGTCGAGGAGCCGATCCCGTTGGGCCCGCGTGGCGACTACGTGCCGCGTTACTCGGGTTACCTGTCATTCGAGCGGGTGTTCGAATGCGTGTGGGGCGGACGCCGCCACGCGATGATCGGACCGACCCAGATCGACCGCTGGGGACAGACCAACCTGTCTTGCGTCGGCGACTATCAAAAGCCCAGGACGGCGATTCTTGGCGTGCGCGGCTTGCCAGGCAACAGCATCAACCACCTCAACTCGTTTTTCGTGCCCGGCCATAACACCCGGGTGTTCGTCAGCGGCGAAGTGGACATGGTCTCCGGTGTCGGCTTCAAGGCCGAGCGCTGGCCAGAAGGTGCGCGTCGCGACTTGATGGACATCCATTGCGTGGTCAGCGACCTGTGCGTCCTCGATTTCAATGGCCCGGAGCGTGCGGTGCAGGTGCGCTCGTTGCACCCCGGCGTGAGTTTCGAGCAGGTCCAGGACAACACCGGCTTCCCGTTGCTCAAGTCGGCGCAGTTGCACGAGACCGTACACCCGACCCAAGAGCAGTTGGCCCTGATCCGTCGACTCGACCCCCACGATTACCGCGCCACGGCGATCAAGGGCAACCCGCCCGGCATCCGTACGGCCTGAGGCGAGGACAGTGAACATGCACAGCAGCGAGAGTGAATTCGTCGTCCGCGAGGACAAAGCCGTCTACGAAACAGACACACCGGTGCTGTACAGCGTGGCCGAGGGGATCGCCACGCTGACGCTGAACCGGCCGACCTTCAACAACGCGCAAAACTCGCAAATGACCTACGCGCTGGACGCCGCCTTTCGCGAGGCGGTGAACGACGACAACGTCAAGGTCATCGTCCTGCGCGGCAACGGCAAACATTTCTCGGCGGGCCACGATATCGGCACGCCGGGACGCGATATCGACAAGCCGTTCGAGCGTGCACACCTGTGGTGGGACCACACCAACAAGCCCGGTGGCGAGCAGCTGTATGCCCGCGAGCAGGAGGTGTACCTGGGCATGTGCCGGCGCTGGCGTGAACTGCCCAAGCCGACCATCGCCATGGTCCAGGGCGCGTGTGTGGCGGGCGGGCTGATGCTGGCCTGGGTCTGCGATTTGATCGTCGCCAGTGATGACGCGTTCTTTCAGGATCCGGTGGTGCGCATGGGCATTCCGGGGGTGGAGTATTTTGCCCATCCCTATGAAATGAACCCGCGTATCGCCAAGGAATTCCTCTTCACCGGTGACCGCATGAGCGCCACCCGAGCCTGGCAAGTGGGCATGGTCAACCGCATGGTGCCCCGCGAAGAGCTGGAGCAGGCCACCTATGCCCTGGCCGCCGGCATCGCCCGTCAGCCGCGCATGGGCCTGGCCCTGACCAAACAGGCGATCAACCACGTCGAGGACCTTCAAGGCAAGCGCACGGCGATGGATGCGGTGTTCGCCTGGCACCAGTTCGCTCATGCCCATAACGAGCTGTTGTCCGGCGACAAACTGGGCGGCTTCGACGCCAAGGGCATGGCCCGGGCCAACAAGCAGGCAGAGGACAAGAGCCAATGAATCGCTGGCTGGATACGCCACTGACCGAGGCCCTCGGTTGCCGCTACCCGATTGTGCAAACCGCCATGGGCTGGGTTGCCGACGCCAACCTGGTGATCGCCACCACTCAGGCCGGGGGCTTTGGTTTCCTGGCCGGGGCGACCATCCCCGCCGATGAACTGGAAAGCGAAATCCGCAAAGTGATCGACGCCACCGGTGGCAGCAACTTCGGGCTCAACTTCCATATGTTCCAGGACAACGCCGCACAGTGCGTCGACCTGGCGATCCAGTACCGTCTGCGCGCCGTGAGTTACGGACGCGGCCCGGACAAACAGACCATCGCGCGCTTCAAGGCGGCGAAGGTGCTGTGCATTCCCACCGTGGGCGCACTCAAACATGCGCTGAAGGCTGTGGAACTGGGTGCCGACCTGATCACCATTCAGGGCGGCGAGGGCGGCGGTCATACCGGCGGCGTACCCAGTTCCATTCTGTTGCCTCAGGTACTGGCCGCGGTCAAGGTGCCGGTGATCGCCGCCGGCGGTTATGCCACCGGTCGTGGCCTGGCGTCGGTGCTGGCTGCTGGGGGCGCCGGCATCGCCATGGGCACGCGGTTCCTCATGACCCGCGAATCGCCGACACCGGTCGCGACCCTGGAGCGCTACCTGAAGGTCAACGACCCGCAACAGGTGCGCGTGACCACCGCGGTGGATGGCATGCGCCACCGCATGATCGAAAACCGTTTTATCAATCATCTGGAGCAGGCCGGTCCGTTCGGCCGCCTGCGCATTGCCCTGGGCAGTGCCTGGCAGTGGAAGCAGCAGACCGGCATGAGCCTGGGGCACATGGCCTCGGTCTTTATCCGTGCGTTGCGTGAAGACCCCTCGCAGCTGTCGCAAGTGGTGATGGCCGCCAACCAGCCGGTGCTGTTGCAGCGCTCGATGGTCGATGGCGCCCCGGACGAGGGCATCTTGCCCAGCGGCCAGGTGGCGGCGGCCATCGGCGAATTGCTCAGTTGCCGTGAAGTCATTGAAGGCATCGCCAGCGAGGCCCAGCAATGTCTGGACTCACTCCTGGCCCGCAGCCAGACCCACCCTTCGACCCATCCCGCCAGTATTGGAGAACCCCTGTGAACCAGGCATTTACGACACAACTCAATCAGGGGATCGCTGAGCTGGTGATCGCCAAACCGCCGGTCAACGCCCTCGACAGCCAGGAATGGCACGCTCTGGCGCGTCAGATCGAAGCCCTCGGGGCCAACCCCGAGGTGCGGGTGATCGTGATCCGCGCCGAAGGCCGCGGCTTTTGCGCCGGTGTCGACATCAAGGAACTGGACAAGTATCCGGAGCGGATCGTAGAGGTCAATGCCGGCAACTACGCGACGTTCAAGGCCGTGCACCGTAACCCGGTGCCAGTGATTGTCGCGGTGCATGGTTTTGTCCTGGGCGGCGGCATCGGCATCACCGGGGCGGCAGACATTGTCGTGGCTTCTGACTGCGCGACCTTCGCCTTACCGGAAGTCGACCGTGGCGCCATGGGCGGCGGTGCGCATTTGCAACGGCTGTTCCCGGTGCAAAAAGTCCGTTACCTGTTCTTTACCGGCGACAGCATTAGCGCCCCCGAAGCCCTGCAATACGGCTTTATCGAGCGGATCGTCAGCAAGGACCAACTGCGCGAAACCGCTCTGGGCATCGCGGCGAAAATCGCCGAAAAGAGCCCGGGCATGATCCGCATCGCCAAGGAAGCCTTGAACGGCATCGAAGACGGCAACCTGGAAGACAAATACCGCTGGGAGCAGGGCTTCACCATGCAGGCCTACAGCAGCCCGGACTCCGCGGAAACGCGCCGGGCCTTCGTCGAAAAACGCGACGCCAAGTTCTGAGAGAACGCCATGGAACTGACTTATACCCCCAAGCAAAACGCCTTTCGCGCCGAAGTACGCGCCTGGCTGGCGGTCAACCTGCCCAGCGAACCGCTGGCCAGCTACGACACCCAGGAAGGCTTTGAGCAGCACCGCGCCTGGGAAGCGAAACTGTTCGACAGCCGCTGGTCGATGGTGATGTGGCCCGCCGAACTGGGCGGTCGCGGTTGCGATTTGATCGAGTGGCTGATCTTTGAAGAGGAGTATTACGGTGCCGGGGCGCCGATGCGCGTCAACCAGAACGGCCAGTTGTTGCTGGGGCCGACCCTGATGGAGTTTGGCACCCCTGAACAGAAACAGCGTTTTCTCCCGCGCATGGCCGCCAGCCTCGACATGTGGGCACAAGGCTGGTCGGAACCGAATGCCGGTTCGGACATGGCAGCGATCACCAGCAAGGCCACGCTCGACGGCGATCATTACGTGATCAACGGCCAGAAAACCTGGTCGACCCGAGCGACCTTCGCCGACTGGCTATTCGGCCTGTTCCGCAGCGAACCGGGCTCCTCGCGTCATCACGGCCTGTCGTTCGTGATGGTGCCACTGAATGCGCCGGGCGTGAGCATTCGTCCGATCAAGGCACTCAATGGCAAGGACGCCTTTGCCGAAGTGTTTTTCGACGACGTCCGCGTGCCGGTGGCCAACCGTATCGGTGCCGAAGGGCAGGGCTGGCATGTGGCAATGGCCACCGCCGGTTTTGAACGCGGGTTGCTGCTGCGTTCACCGGCGCGTTTCCAGTACACCGCACGCAAGTTGGTGGAACTGTACAAGGCCAACCGCGACAGCGCCGACCGCGATCCGGGTCTGCGTGACGCGGTGCTGGACACCTGGATGGGTGCCGAGGCCTACGCCCTGTCGGCCTACCACACGGTCGGGCGCCTCAGCCGGGGCGAGCAGATCGGTGCCGAGTCGAGCATCAACAAGATCATCTGGTCGGAGCTCGACCTGAAAATGCACGAAACCGCCCTGCGCATTCTGGGAGCCCGCGCCGAGCTGCTGCCTGCTGCCGATGCCGATGCCGATGCTGCAGGCTGGCTGGAGGGTTTCCTGTTCGCCCAGGCCGGGCCGATCTACGCCGGGACCAACGAAATCCAGCGCAATATCATTGCCGAGCGGATGCTCGGTTTGCCGAAATAAGGAACGGGCCATGGACTTCACTTTTACCGATGACCAGCTGACGTTTCGCGAAGCCATCAGTCGTTTCCTGATGACTGAAGCCGCCCCGGAGATGCTCCGGGAAATCTGGGAAACCGATGTCGGTCGCTCACCGGACCTGCGTCACAAGATCGCCGCTCAGGGTCTGACCGCCTTGTCGGTCCCCGAAGCCGAGGGTGGCCTGGGCATGGACGATGTGGCCTGGGCGCTGATGACCCAGGAGCTGGGGTATTACGCGATTCCCGATTCCCTGGCTGACACCGCGTATGTCGCCACCGGGCTGCTCGCCAGCCTGGCGACCGATCACCCGGCACGCAGCAGCTTGTTGCCACGAATCGCCGAAGGCACATTGCGCCTTGCCATCAGCCACCCCGTCAATTTGCTGGTCAGCGATGCGCAACTGGCAGAAGTGTTGATCCTCATCGATGGCGATGACATTCACGTGGTGCCGCGTTCGCAGGTGGATGTGCAGCCCCGGACGAGCATCGATGCATCGCGGCGCCTGGGTCGGGTGACCTGGAACCCGACACCGGCCACCTGTGTGGCTGGTGGTGCTGCGGGCCGTGCCTTGCAAGCGCGACTGCTCGACCGTGGGGCCTTGTCGGTGGCCGGGCAATTGCTCGGGCTGGCGCAACGCATGCTCGATTTGTCGGTGGACTACGTCGCTCAGCGCAAGCAGTTCGGCAAGCCCATCGGCAGTTTCCAGGCGGTCAAGCATCACCTGGCCGATGTCGCCCGGCAGATCGAACAAGCCAAACCCGTGCTGTACCGCGCCGCCCACGGCTTGGCCCAAGGCGATAGCAACGCCAGCGTCTGGGTTTCCCAGGCCCGCCTGGCCTGCTGCGAGGCAAGCTGGATCGCCGCACGCAAGGGCATTCAGGTGCACGGCGCAATGGGTTACACCTGGGAAGTCGATCTGCAGATGTTCATGAAACGTGCCTGGGCGCTCGATGCGTCCTGGGGTGATCGCGGCTTCCATAAAACCCGTGTCAGCGACTACCTGTTCGCCGACGGTGCCCGCCTGGGCCCGGGCCATACCTTCGAGGAGTGAGTCATGCCAGAGGCCTATATTGTTGATGCACTGCGCAGCCCGACCGGCAAGCGCAAAGGCGCCTTGAGCGAAGTCCACGCCATAGACCTGGGGGCTCATGTGCTCAGGGCATTGGTGGAACGCAACGCCATTCCGGGCGAAGACTATGACGACGTGATGTTCGGTTGCGTCGACACCATCGGCTCCCAGGCCGGTGATATTGCCCGTACCAGTTGGCTCGCCGCCGGGTTGCCACTGAATGTGCCCGGTACCACGATCGATCGCCAGTGCGGGTCGTCGCAACAGGCGCTGCATTTTGCGGCGCAGGCGGTGATGAGCGGCACCCAGGATGTGATCGCCGTGGGCGGGGTGCAAACCATGACCCGGATTCCGATTTCCTCGGCCATGCTCGCCGGGCAACCGTTGGGTTTTGCCGATCCGTTTTCCGGTAGCGAAGGCTGGCGCACACGTTTCGGTAATCAGCCGGTCAACCAGTTCTACGCCGCCCAGCGCATCGCCGATCATTGGGGCATCACTCGTGAGCAGATGGAAGCGTTTGCCCTGCAAAGCCATAGCCGCGCCTTGGCCGCCATCGAGAGCGGGCGTTTCGCTCGGGAAATCGTCGGTTGCAATGGCCTGTTTGCGGATGAAACCCCGCGCCTGACCAGTCTGGCGAAAATGGCCGGGCTGCAGCCGGTGGACCCGCAATTCCCCTCGATCACTGCAGCTGTTTCGAGCCAGACCTGCGACGCCTCGGCGGCGTTGCTGGTGGTGTCCGAGGCGGCGCTCAAGCGTTACGACTTGACGCCACGGGCCCGCATCCATCACCTCACGGTGCTGGGCGATGATCCGATCTGGCACCTCACCGCGCCGATCGCCGCGACACGTCGGGCCCTGGCAAAAACCGGCTTGCGCATGAGCGATATCGACCGGGTAGAGATCAACGAAGCTTTTGCCTCGGTGGTCATGGCCTGGACCAAGGAACTGGACTACGACCCGGCGCGCACCAACGTCAACGGTGGCGCCATTGCCTTGGGTCACCCGCTCGGCGCCACGGGAGCCCGGCTGATGACCACGCTGTTGAACGAGCTGGAATGCAGCGGCGGCCGTTATGGCCTGCAAACGATGTGCGAAGGCGGCGGCCAGGCCAACGTCACGATCATCGAACGCCTCTAGGTTTTTCCCATCCTTGCCGCCGTCCGCTGGGCGTGCGGTCACGCAGTCATAAGGAGTCAAGCATGGCTATTTGTTCAGGCCGCACCGTGATCATCACCGGGGCCGGCGGCGGACTCGGTCGCGCCTACGCGCTGGCGTTCGCGGCGGCGGGCGCCAACGTGGTGATCAACGATATTCGCGCCGACGCGGCGCAGGATGTAGCGGGCGAGATTCGCGCCAACGGTGGCCAGGCCATCGCCAACAGTGACGACATCACCACCCTGGCCACCGCCGAGCGCATCGTCGAGGCCGCAGTGGCGGCGTTCGGTGAGGTGCACGTGCTGGTCAACAATGCCGGCGTCCTGCGCGACCGCATGTTCATCAGTCTCAGCGAAGAGGACTGGGACATGGTCATGCGTGTGCACCTCAAGGGGCATTATTGCCTGGCGAACCTGTTGGGGCGACGTTGGCGTGATCTGGCCAAGGCCGGCACTCCGGTCGACGCACGCATCATCAACACCAGTTCCGGCGCGGGCCTGCAAGGCTCGGTGGGGCAGTCCAACTATTCGGCGGCCAAGGGCGGGATTGCCGCGTTGACCCTGGTGCAGGCCGCTGAGCTGGCGCGCTACGGCATCACCGCCAATGCCTTGGCCCCGGCGGCACGGACCTCGATGACTGAAAGCGCGATGCCCGATGTGGTGAAGAAGCCTGAGGACGGCAGTTTCGACGCCTGGGCGCCGGAAAACGTCGCGCCGCTGGTGGTGTGGTTGGGCAGCGCCGAATCGGCCCACGTCAGCGGCCAGATTTTCGAGAGCCAGGGCGGCCGTATTTCCCTTGGGGACGGCTGGCGCACCGGGGTCACCCGCGACAAAGGCGCGTTGTGGCGTGTCGAGGAAATCGGCGCCGCCGTGGCTGAGATTCTCGCCGAAGCGCCTGCAGCGCAGCGTGTCTGGGGCAGCTGACCGCGCAAAACCGGTTGCCGGAGGCGGTCATACCCCGTTTTGACGATGTGCCGGCCCGGGCGTGGCTTTATACCTGACAGCGAACTGATACCTTCGGAGGTAAACGCTGTGAAACAAGCTCCCCCTTATGTCCCGGGCCATCAATTACTGGCTGGAAAATCCGTGCTGATTACCGCTGCCGCAGGTGCCGGTATCGGTTACTCGGCCGCCCGGCGCAGCGCCGAGGAGGGCTGCCGGGCACTGATGATTTCCGACGTGCACCCGCGCCGCCTCGAAGAAGCCGTGGAGCGCCTCAAGGCCGAAACCGGCCTGCAGGCCATTTACGGCCAGCTGTGCAATGTCACAATTGAAGACGAAGTCCAGGCCTTGGTGGCGAGCGCGGAAGAGTTGCTGGGCGGCGTCGATGTATTGATCAACAACGCCGGCCTCGGTGGCCAGAAACTCGTGGTCGAGATGAGTGACGAAGAATGGCTGCGAGTGCTGGATGTGACCCTGACCGGCACGTTCCGCATGACCCGCGCGATGCTGCCACACATGCAGCGCCGTGGCGCCGGAGCCATCGTCAACAATGCCTCGGTCCTCGGTTGGCGCGCACAGAAGGAACAGGCCCATTACGCCGCGGCCAAGGCCGGGGTGATGGCCCTGACCCGTTGCAGTGCGCTGGAAGCTGCCGAATTCGGCGTGCGCATCAACGCGGTTTCACCGTCGATTGCCCTGCATGATTTTCTCAAGAAGGCCTCCAGTGAAGAGCTGCTCGCCAGCCTCGCCGGGCGCGAGGCATTCGGCCGTGCCGCCGAAGTCTGGGAAGTTGCCAACGTGATGATGTTCCTGGCCAGCGACTACGCCTCCTACATGGTTGGCGAAGTATTGTCCGTCAGTTCCCAACAAGCCTGAGGAGTGGGCCATGAGTCATGTTTTCAGCAGTGCCCAGGCGTTGCTCGAGGCCGAGGGCCTGGACCTGGGTTGCACCGAGTGGCTGACCATCAGCCAGCAGCGCATTGATCTGTTTGCCGAAGCCACGGGTGATCACCAGTGGATTCATGTCGACCCGGTGCGCGCCGCCAGCGGGCCGTTTGGTGTCTGTATTGCCCACGGCTACCTGACCCAGTCACTCGTCAACCTGTTCCTGCCGCAATTGCTCACCCTCGACAACATGGCAATGGGCGTGAATTACGGCAGCGACCGCGTGCGCTTCCCGGCGCCGGTCAAGGTGGAGTCGCGGGTGCGCGGCAGCGCCAGCATCGTGCGTGCCGAACAACTGGCGGACGCCGTGCAACTGGTGGTACGCGTGACCATTGAAGTCGAGGGCCAGGCGCGGCCCGGCTGTGTGATCGACACCATTAGCCGTTACACCTTCAACCCTATTACCGAGTGAGCCTGTCATGGACCTGAATGAAGTTGTCATCGTTGCCACTGCGCGGACCGCGCTCGCCAAATCGTTTCGCGGCTCGTTCAACGATACCGAAGCCCCGGTACTGGGCGGACATGTGGTGCGTGCGGTGGTCGAGCGCGCCGGTATCGAACCGGGTGAAGTGGACGATGTAATCATGGGCGCGGCCGTGCAGCAGGGCACCCAGGCCTTCAACATCGGCCGCCTCTGCGCCTACACCGGCGGCTTGCCGGACACCGTGCCGGGCATGGCCCTGGACCGCATGTGCGCCTCGGGCCTGATGAGCATCGGCGTAGCCGCCAAGGGCATCATGACCGGCGAAATGACCATCGCCATTGGCGGCGGCGTGGAGTCGCTGTCACTGACCCAGACCAAGCACAAAAACAGCTATCGCGCCCAGTCCGAAGCCGTGCTGGAAATCATGCCCAGCGCCTATATCCCGATGCTGGAAACCGCCGAAATTGTCTCGCGCCGTTATGGCATCAGCCGCGCGGCCCAGGACGAGTATTCCCTGCAGAGCCAACTGCGCACCGCCGCCGCCCAACGTGACGGCTTGTTCGACGATGAAATCGTCGGCTTGAGCGTCGACAAGTTGTGCTTCGATGCAGGTGGCCAACCCAGCGGCCATCAGCGTGTGTTGGTCGAGCGCGACGAATGCAATCGACCGAACACGCGCCTGGAAGACCTGGCTTCGCTGAAACCGGTGTGGAAGGACGGTAAATGGATCGAGCAGGGTGAATTCATTACCGCTGGCAATGCTTCGCAGTTTTCCGATGGCGCCTCGGCCAGCCTGTTGATGAGCCGCGCTGAAGCCAAGCGTCGGGGGCTGACTCCGTTGGGCATCTACCGAGGCATTGCCGTGGGTGGCTGCGCGCCGGAGGAAATGGGCATTGGCCCGGTGGTGGCCGTGCCAAAATTGCTCAAGCGCTTTGGCCTGAACGTGTCGGATATCGGCCTGTGGGAAATCAACGAAGCCTTTGCCTGCCAGGTCCTGCATTGCCGCGATGCACTGCACATCCCGGCGGAACGTCTGAACGTCAACGGCGGCGCGATTGCCATCGGCCACCCGTTCGGCATGTCCGGCGCACGCATGGTCGGTCACGCACTGCTGGAGGGTCGCCGTCGCGGCGCCCGTTATGTGGTGATCGCCATGTGCATTGGCGGCGGCATGGGTGCGGCCGGTTTGTTCGAACTGCCATAGGGCTGACCGGGGTGCGTTGAGCGCCTATAACACCCATTACGATTAAATTGATGCGGGCCATGCAGTCCGGGCCCGCTGCTGGGGAGTGGTTATGCAAAGTCGCGTGCCGAATGCGCAGGTCCTCGCGCAAATGGGGCTGGAGTTGGCCGAGTACGAAGGCCTCATCGGCAACATGTACGACTCGGCCATGGATATTCGCTGCATGGGTGATTCGTTGCGCCAGCTCCGGAAGCTGTTCAAGGCCAATTTCGTGACCTTGATTCTGCGTGTGCAGGATGAGCCGCTGCTGTCGCCGATGATGGTTGCCGGGGACATTGAACTGGGGGAGGGCGGCATCAACCATTACGCCTACTACGCCAAGTCCACGCTGTTCGACGGTCTGCCCACCGACACGGTGTTCACCATCGATGAGTTGATGACTGATGATGAATGGGTCAGCTCTTCCTTTTACCTGTTGTTTTGCCAACCCCATGACTGCCACCAGATGCTCGGCGCCGACATCCGCATGCCGGACGGCAGCACGGTGCGCTTGCGGATCAACCGGCCACGGGGCCAGGCACGTTTTTCCCAGGTCGAGCGGGCCATGTGCGCCATGCTCTTGCCGCATTTGCGCCGTGCCCTGCACATGCATTCGCTACTGGATCGCAGTGAGTCGTTGGGCAGCTTGTACTCGCAAACGATCAGCCGTATGGCGGTGGCGACTATCGTGCTCGATGAAAACGGCACTGTGGTGCAACTGAACCCGGTGGCCCGGGAGATTCTCGCCAGCCAGGACGGCCTTAAAGTCGTCGGCGGGCGGTTGGAGGCGACTTACCCGAGTGACAATCGTGAACTGTCGCGGCTGGTGCGCAACGCCTTTCAACGGGTGAAGCAGGGCCACGCCGGATTACAAATAGCCGAGGCCACGTCGATTTCCCGCCCTTCCGGAAAAGTCAGCCTGGGGGTGGTGGTGGAGTTGATTCCGACGCAGGAGCTGGTCGAGGGCAGGGGAAAACCTACCGTGGTGGTCTATGTCCGCGACGCTGTCAGCAAGTCGCTGGTGAGCAATGTGGTGACTTCGCAGCTGTACAACCTGACACCCGCGGAAACCTTGCTGGCGCTGGAACTGGCTAACGGCCTGTCGCTGGAGGAGGCGTCGGAGGCGCTGAACATCCGCCGTAATACCGCCCGTGCGCACCTGCGTTCGATCTTTTCCAAGACGGGTGTGCGGCGCCAGACCGAGCTTGTGCGGATCATGCTCAACAGTGTCGTGGCATTGGCCGGGCCACAGCTGCCAGGATCCGTGAAGGATGCGCTTTAGTCTGTCGTTCACAGGCGCCGTGGGAAAACGCGTTAGTCCGTGCGGACGATGCTGCCGGTTCCTTGGGCTGCCGATACTGGGTGACCGCTATCGGTAACCAAGGAGAATAAAAATGACCGGCAGTAACCTGGCCTCCAGTTGTCTTGTCTCGCGGGCTGCCAACGCCACTCCCACCTGGGTGCTGGGGTTGTTATTGGGATGCAGTGCAATCGGTACGACGAACGCCGCACCGGAAGATGTGGAGCGCCTGGGCAAGGATTTGACTTGCATCGGTGCGGATAAGAGCGCCAATGCCGATGGCAGCATTCCGGCATTCAGTGGCAAGTGGCTGGGCGTGCCACCGCACGTGGACTTCAAAGGGACCGGCAACCATCCGGTTGACCCGTATCCGGAAGAAAAACCGCTGTTCGTGATTACTGCGGCCAATCTGACGCAATACAGCGATTACCTGTCCGACGGGCAGAAAGCCCTGTTCAAACTGTACCCGGCCACATACAAGATGCCGATCTACGCCACACATCGGGATTTCCGCTTCAACGACTCGACTTGCCAGGCCACTCGCGAGAACGCCAGCGTCGCGCGCCTGGTGGATGACGGCGAAGGCGTAGTGGGCAAAACCGGGGGTACCCCCTTTCCCGTACCGCGCAACGGCCTGGAACTGCTGAAAAATTCCTCGTCCTTCGCCTTGATGGCCTGGACCGAGGAATACACCTCCGACAACGCCTATGTGCTCAAGGACGGCAACATCAACTGGGGCCGTGTGCACTCGCGCAACCTGGCGCCGGGAGGGAAACCGGGCAATGTCGGCGAAACCGTCGGCAACCAATCGTTCTACCTCAACGAAACCTTGCTGCCGCAACGGGACAAGGGCGAGATCAATACCGGCACCAATTTCTGGAACTTCAAAACCGAGCCTAACCAGGCCTGGCGTTACGACCCGGGCACCCGCCGTGTGCGGCAGTCGCCGGGTTATGGCTTCGACATGTCATTCCCCGGCAGTGGCGGTTCGATCACCGTGGACGAGGTGCGCCTGTTCAACGGCTCGGGGGAGCGTTATGACTGGAAGATCGTCAGCAAACGCGAGATGTTCATTCCCTACAACACCTATCGCCTGCATGCGGCCAACCTCAAGTACGCCGACCTGCTGACCCCTGGCCATATCAACCCGGATGCCATGCGCTACGAGCGCCATCGGGTCTGGGAACTGGAAGGCACCCTCAAACCGGGTTACCGCCACCTGTACGGCAAACGCAAGCTGTACATCGACGAAGACACCTGGTTCCCGATGCTCGCCGATAACTACGACAACCGTGGCGAGCTGTGGCGGACCTCGATGCTGAACTTTTTCTACGCCTATGAAAGCCAGCGGCCACAAGCGGGCGTGGGGCTGTACTACGACCTCAATGCCGGCAGTTACCTGGCGTTCAACCTGATCAACGAACAGCGCGAGGGCTATCAGTTGAACAAGCCGGGCTTCAGCCCGCGGGATTTCGGCCCGGAAGCCGCCCGTCGGTTTGGCCAATAGCCAGCGCAGATTCGCGATGGCAGAGGCTGACAGGTGAACCCTTTGAGAGCGGATCTCATTTGATCTAGTCCAAGTGAGGGATGAATCCCTTGTCGAGGCGCTCAATGATATCCGCTATGGGTTCACCCTGTTTTTTTTGGGGGTACTGCTCCCTAAAGTTTCCAATCGAGGAACAATAACAATGACGAAACTCGCTGAAATCAGTATCGAAAACGCCCAGCGTACTCACCGTTACGCCCGTGGTTGGCACTGTCTGGGCGTGGCGGATGATTACCGCGATGGCCAGTTGCATACCTTGAATATCTTTGGCACCCGCCTGGTGGCGTTTGCCGACAGCAAGGGTGCTGTCAGCATCCTCGACGCTCATTGCCCGCACATGGGGGCCGACCTGTCCAAGGGCACCATCGAAAACGACACGGTGGTGTGCCCGTTCCACCACTGGAAATATGACACCAGCGGTAAATGCGTCGAGATTCCTTACTGCAAGCGCATTCCACCGAAGGCCAAGACCCGCAGCTGGTTGACCTGTGAGGAAAACAACCTGCTGTTCGTCTGGAACAACCCTGAAGGCCGTCCGCCGAAAGAGGGCGTGATCATTCCGCACCTGGCCGAAATGGACGACGCGGACTGGATTCACGACTGGAACATCGACACCATGCTGATCGAAACCAACCCACGGGAGTTGGTCGATAACCTGGTGGACGCCATGCACTTCGGCCCCGTGCACGGCACGCCGACCAAGTACTTCGCTAATATCTTCGAAGGGCACATCGGCCACCAGATCTTCCACGGTGATTCCGAGCGCCTGGGTGGCGATCTGATCGCACCGTCGGCCTACTACGGCCCGGCGACCCACTTCACTCACATCAGCTCGATGTTCGGCGATGTGCGGATACACGCCATTTTGCTCAACAGCCATGTGCCTGTGACGGCCAACAGCTTCGACCTGCGTTTCGGCTGCATGGTCAAGCGTGTGCCTGGCTGGAGCGAAGAGCAGAACATTGAAGTGGCCAAAGCCTACATCACGGGTAATCGCACCTCGTTCTATCAGGACGTGGATATCTGGAAGCATAAAATCCGTATCGACAACCCGGTGCTGGCGGAAGCCGACGGTCCGGTCTACCAATTGCGCGAGTGGTATCAGCAGTTCTTTACCGATGAAGATCAGGTGCCCGCGAGCATGGCTGAACGCCGCGAAATCGTCACGGTCGACGAGCGCTGAGCAGTAACGGTTCCCTTCGAGAGGCAGGCAGCGAGTCATCGCTTGCCGCTCGTAAGGGCGGTCCAGAAGGGCGCGCTGCCCTTGGTTTTATTGCAGAACGCAGGTCCGATTAAAAGGTCATGAGAGCACTGACAATGAAAACAAAAAGTCTTCTTGCCTATTACGTTCCTTTGTTAATCCTGTTGGTCCTGATGTTGACCGTGCAGTTTTCGGAGCCGCCGGAATCGGCCAGCGTCAAGGCTTGCAAGCATTACGCTAGCTGTGTCGTCATCAGCTCGAACGTCCCGAGCTGGCTTAATTTTCGCTAGGGTGATGCCTGGCCAGCCAGTCGTAAAGATCGCAGTCTGCGGTAGTTCCTGCCCCGACCGCATGCGCTGTGGATATCGCGCCGTCCGTTAATCCCAAGGAGCTGCCGCAAGCTGCGATTTTTTTGCCTGAACCGCTACAGCCAGTAACTCAGCCCCCGCCCAGGGTCGTTCACTCTTTCCAGTGCCGACATCGGTGAAGGGCTGACGCTGTTCCCGCAAAAGACGCCATCTGAAAGACCTGGCCGTCAAACTGCTCGGCACCTGTGCCGATCAGGTAGACGTCCAGATCGCGCGTAGTCAGATCAAGTAGCCAGCCACCTGTCCGGGATGGTTATCCTTCACTCCGGCAAGTAGATGCAGCGGTACGTGCTGTTTCGCATGAGTGGCTGGAGCTTCGAGACTTCCCACTATCTGGGTGTGTCGTTCATTTAGCTCGGTCGACTCCTCAGCCAGTGCCTTAGCCATTCTCGCGTGGTTCGCTGCGATTTCATTGAGAGTTGACACGTTACATCTCCCGGTGACTGACCAAGCGCATCGCTGGAGTCCTTGAATATTGATTTAATTGCCGCCGCGTCAGAATTATGTCGTTCTGGGGCCGCTAGGGGCGTGCTGTGCAATCCTTAAGCCAGTCAAGGTCATGTAATCGGCGCTACCTGTTCTGATGCGACGAATGGTGCGGCCACTCACCGATACAGACACGGATCATGGTTCTGTAGTGGCAATTGAACTCAGGTTTGCTGCAGCCCATGATGGATGCTCAACCATCCATGGAGTTAGGCCATGTCGAATTTCGAGAAGGGTGATCTAGTGGTTTTGAACAGTGGCGGCCCTGTCATGACTGTTAGAGATGTTGATAACGACACCAGCGACGGTTACAGCGTCCAGGTGACCTGCGATTGGTTTGATAAAGCGGACCAGCATCACACGGCAACTTTTAACGCCGAGATGATTGAAAAAGGTGGCAGCCGGCTTAGAGGCTCAACGCTATGAATAGGTATGACATCCAGGTAACTCGACCGGGAACCCACGTGAGGCCGATGGTCACTCCATCGATATCCGCTCATGGACATTCACAGCCAGTCCCTCTGGCTTGAGTCGTGGCCTTGACACCCCCTTTGCGCGAAGTCGAAACCCCCACACGGTGGGCGAATGGCAGCAGTTCTTTGCCCTCGACCGCGGCCGGTTGGCGAGAATTAGAGCTGTGAGCTATTTCTGAGTTTTGACACGAGATCGGTTTAGGGACATTGCCATGCATTCGAATATTGAAAGACCTTATCCCGTGGAATACCTCCATCCAAATGGAGATAAGGCGAAGATAGGTTTCATCTGGGGCGACCCTGATAGCACGTCGCCTGTCGGAATTATTATTTGGATCAAGGACGAAAACGGTTACGCAAAGCTCGGCGAGGAAGTTGGCGAATGGCCGACCTTTGGAGATGCCATGCGCCGTGGTACTGATCTTGCGTTCAGGTGGCTCAGTCGTTAGGCCTGTTACCGATTGTCAGTTCTTTGGCTTTGGCTGGCGCTCGATGGCCGGAGCCGCACAGTGATCGTGATAGTCAAGACTTAAGTAAGTGCAGTGGCTCAGGATGAGCATTCATCTGAATCGGGAGTTACCGCCATGACTGTGAAATTCGTTTGTCAGAAATGCGGTAAAGACACTGAGGTCGACGTGCATTACGACAAGGATATCGGCCGCCAGGCTTTCGAATGCATCGAGTGCGGTGCGCGACATGTGCAGGTCGAGGAAACCAAGGCGCCTGGCGGACCGGTGGAGATTCAGTTCCGGCTCGCCGATGAGTCTTGAGCCGCTACAGCCTGTAACTCAGCCCGCCGCGGGCGCATTTTCGTGCTTCTTTCAGGCGCCTGGGTCCCACCCATCAGGGGTAGGAATGGGAAGGATTTATCCAGCTATGCTTCGATTGCTGCGAGGAGATCGACCGGATGGCGCTAAGCCCTGTTGCAGCGGTGGTCTATCAAATGAAGGAGGCAAGCATGAAAGAAAAAATAGTGTGCGCTCTATCTCAGTCAGCGCTCGAGGGTAAGAAAGTGACTCAGTTACAGATATGGTCGCGGCAGGCTACGGATGCGATCACGTCCAGTGCTGAGTTTTTCAGAGGGACTTTCCAGGGAGTTCCAGTGGTTTTTTTAGGCCGGGACGAGTCTCTTTCCGCTGAAGATTTCGTTTTGATTTACAAGGATTGATTTCCCACTCGGCGGAGGCAGCATTTCGCCATGGTGAGTAGTGTGCCTCCGGCAAATTACACCGTCATTTCAAAAAAAACCCGACCACTGCGTCGGGATTTTTCGTTTTGGGAGATGGCGCTAAATGGGGGAGCGAGGCGAGGCGGTTACGGAGAACCCCCTTGCAAGGCGGCAGAGTTAAAGTCGCGTGACAATTTCACCGGTCTGTACGAGCGTGAACTCTTGATTGCTCACCCAAAAGACTGGCTTATGATCCAGGGTGCGGTAATAAATCGGCCCGTTGCGCCACGAAGTCGGAGTTGACTCATTTGTGTCGAAACCGAGTTGACGGGTTTCCGCCACAATCGTGTAGCGCTTTCCGGATTTGCTCTCTGCTTCATAAAGTCCAGATTCAACTATCCGTGATCTCAGCATTTTTTCACGCACCGTTTTTGTTGAACAGACTTGAACCGTAGCACGGAGCTTTCAACGCGCCAGTGAGTGGAGGATTTTTTTATCAACTCCATCGGGACGGTGTGCTTGGCAGCGGGTCTACGCCGCGATCGCCGGCGTCGGTTGTTGGTGATTCGGGCGTAAACTAGCGGTGCTACTTCATCAAAAGGAGCCGCATATGATCTCCGACCAAATCACCAAACCGGCGTCCGAAGACAAAGCTATTTGGGATCAATACTTCTGTGCTGCGCTGATCGCGGAAAGCAATCTGACAGCACCGGTTGTAGGAGGGGCCACTCACGATGACAGGCAGAACCTGTTGATTGAAAGAGCCAAGGCTCTTGCTGACAAGATGATGGAAACCAGAAAATAACCAGGCGCCAATCCAGTACGCCAGGCTCTTCATATCTGGAGCCACCACGACCGTCTACGAAGAAATGGCCGTGATGGCTCTGGAGAGATGATCACAGCGGCGTTTGGCCAACTCGTCATCATCAAAGATTTGGCTCCACCGATCTGCTCAAGTCTGTTTCACTGATCCTTTTCGCAATTGACCATCCACGACACGCCAAAACGATCGACCAGCATCCCAAAGCGCGCCGCCCAGAACGTGGCCTCCAACGGCATTTCAATGCTGCCTCCGTCTGCCAGCGCCCCGAAGACCCGTTCCGCCTCGGCAATACTGTCGACATTCAATGAAACCGAACAACCGCTCATGCCCTGGGTAGGGCGATCAGGCGTGGTATCCGAGCCCATGAGCGCCTGATCACCCACCAGCAGGCGGGTATGAATGATCAGGTGGTGAAGGTCCGCCGGAAAGTGTTCGCGAGCCGGGCTTTCGCCGAAGGTCATCATGACTTCGAGGGTGCCTTGCAGGCATTTGGCGTAGAAGGTGAAAGCGTCTTTGCAGTCGCCGTTGAAGATCAGGTAGGGATTGATTTTCATGTTCAGCTCCCGGTAACAGAGGGGGGATCGGCTGGCGGTTGATTTCACCGCCAGTTCCGACATGGATTGACTCCAAGTAGCAAAGCCTTAGACGCCGCGGTTGGCGGTATTTTTTTAGATGTTTTTTCTATGGACGTGGTGAGGCTTATCGCCTCAAGTACGCGCGCATAGGGTTCAAACCAGTGTCAGCGCCGTGCCCACCAGGAACAGAATCAGTGAGCAGGCAATGCCAGCCAATGGCACATTGAACCAGTAGCGTTTTGCAAGAACCAGGAAGCAGCCTAGAAACAAGGCCCCTATGGCCAGCAAAAAGGGCGCTTCTAGCAGAAACGATGGATGGAAGATCGACAGGTAACCGTAGAGCAAACCAAAGAGCATTGCGCCCAGGCTGTGGCTCGCGTTGAAGCCTATCCATGCTCGCCACATGGTGGTTTGCCTGGAGATAACCGGCGATACCATTTTCATCTGTTCGGCCATCGCTTTATCCCGGGGCGAGAACTTGTTGGAGAAAAATGTGTAGACGAGATGAAGGGTGCCGAGCGACAGCACTATCGCTGAACTGGCCGATATCAGGATTTGGGCTAGCACACTCATTCCTTTTTGGTGGTTCCGGGCGTCGTGAAATCAAGTTCCGGGGTGTATCAGGATGAACCGTTGATGCAGGTTTGACGACCGCTTCGCGGCCGGACGCAGCCTTCGGCAGCTGCTACGGGGGGCGAGTCATTTTTGATGGGGTTGCGCTGGACGTCTTGGTTGTACCATGGCGAATTGTCATGACCCTAGATCCCGCGGCGCACATTACCCATCCTCTGCCTGAGTCCATCGCTTTATGCCGGTCCTTAGCCGCTTCACCACTTTGCTCGACCAGGCGCGACGTGCCTTGCTGTTGGTCTGGGGAACGTCCCGCGGGCTGTTTCTGGGACTGGTGCTGGCGACGCTGATCGCCGGGGTGCTGCCGGCCCTGGCGGCGTGGTTGGGGCAGCGGATTGTCGATGCGGTGGTCGCCGCCATGCAGTTGCACGCGCAGCAGGGCAGTGCGCCGTTGTGGCCGGTGCTGCGTTATGTGCTGTTTGAGGCGGGAGTGCTTGCGTTGCTGTCCGGGACCCAGCGCGCATTGTCGGTCCAGCAGTCGCTGTTGCGGGTGCAGTTGGGGCAGAAGGTCAACACGATGATTCTGGAGAAGGCCCAGACGTTATCGCTGGTGCAGTTCGAGAATTCCGAGTTCTACGACAAGTTGGTGCGGGTGCGGCGCGAAGCTTCGACCCGGCCGTTGGCGCTGGTGATGAAGTCGTTGGGGCTGATCCAGAACCTGATCGTGTTGATCAGCTTCGGCGTGTTGCTGGTGCATTTTTCGCCCTGGGCGCTGGTGCTGCTAGTGGTCGGCGCGTTGCCGGTGTTTTTTGCCGAAGCGCATTTCTCCGGGGATGCCTTTCGACTCTTCACCCGCCGCGCACCGGAGAGTCGGCAGCAGAATTACATCGAGACGCTGCTCTCCCATGAGGGCTACATCAAAGAGGTCAAGCTGTTCGGCTTTGCACCGTTGCTGTTGAAGCGCTATCGCGAGACCTTCGCCCGTCTCTATGCCGAAGATCGGCGGCTGACGCTGCGCCGGGATGGTTGGGGATTTGTCCTGGGTCTGTTGGGCACGGGCGCGTTTTACCTGGCCTATGCCTGGGTCGTGGTCGATGCCGTTCACGGCAGTATCAGCCTCGGGCAGATGACCATGTACCTGGTGTTGTTCAAGCAGGGGCAGACGGCGGTCAGCAGCAGCTTGAGCGCCATCAGCGGTCTCTACGAGGACGGGCTTTACCTGTCGAGTCTCTATGAATACCTGGCCGAGCCAGTGGTGGCGGACAGCGGAAATCTGGTTGTGGGTGCAGTGCCTGGCGATGGTCTGCGCTTCGAGAACGTGGGTTTCCGCTATCCGGGTGCCAGTCGAGCCGCTCTGGAGGGCATCGACCTGCACCTTGTACCGGGTCGCAGCTTGGCGCTGGTGGGGGAGAATGGTTCGGGCAAGACCACGCTGATCAAGTTGCTGACGCGGCTGTACCGTCCCGATGAAGGACGTATTCTGCTCGATGGCAGCGATTTGCAGGCGTGGCAGGAGGAGGCATTGCGTCGGCGTATCGGGGTGATTTTCCAGGACTACATTCGTTATCAGTTCTCCGTGGGCGAGAACATTGGCGTCGGTGACACCCTGGCTTTCAACGATGAACTGCGCTGGCAGGAAGCTGCGGCCGAGGGCATGGCCGCGCCGTTCATCGAGCGTCTGGATCGAGGTTATGCCACGCAACTGGGGCGCTGGTTTGCCGGTGGGCAGGAGTTGTCCGGCGGGCAATGGCAGAAGATCGCCTTGTCCCGCGCTTACATGCGGCGCAACGCCGATATCCTGATTCTGGATGAGCCGACTTCGGCACTGGACCCGGCAGCGGAAGCGGCGGTGTTCGAGCATTTCAGTCAGCACACGGAAGGGCGTATGACCTTGCTGATTTCTCACCGGTTCTCCAGCGTGCGCAATGCCGACCACATCATCGTGCTGGATCAGGGGGCGATCCTTGAGCGAGGCGACCATGACAGCCTGGTCGCCGCGGGCGGGCGTTATGCGCAGTTGTTCAGCTTGCAGGCCCGGGGATACCGCTAGGCCAGCAACCTTATGAGTCCCGAGAGCGATGCGAAACAGCCGGCCCGGCGACCTGTTCTGGCGGCTGCGATTGCATCAAGGCGTCCAGCGCCTTGCGATAGGCCGGCCCACCCATGCGCAAGCTGTTGTTGTGCGTTGCACCGGGCACCAGCAACAGACGCTTGGGTTCAACGGCGGCGTTGAACAATTGCTCGCTGAAACGCGGCGGCACGTAGCGGTCATCCAGCCCATGGACCACCAGCAACGGCATGTGAATCCCGGCGATTTTGTCGATGGAATCGAATTTTTGCGACAGCAGCCAACGTACCGGCAGAGAGGTGTTGGCGATTGCCGTGGCGATATCGGCCAGGGAAGTGAAGGTGGACTCGATGATCAACCCTCGGGCGGGCACCGGGGTCTGCTCTTTTACGGCGCTCTGGCCCAATTCGGCCGCCAGATCGATCGCCACCGCGCCACCAAGTGAATGGCCGTAGATCAGCCGTTTGTTTGCGTCCGGTTGCAGGACTTTCAGACGCTCCCAGGCAATACGCGCATCTTCATACACACTGCTTTCCGACGGCAGATCGCCCTGGCTCTGACCGAAGCCGCGGTAGTCGATGGCCAGCACCGAATAGCCGAGTGCTCGCAATTGTTCCAGACGAAACAGCTGTCCGGTGAGGTTCCAGCGCACGCCGTGCAGATACAGAATCGCCGGCGCATCCGCGCGTTCCGCCGGCCACCACCAACCATGAATGCTTTGCCCGGCCTTGAAACTCTTGGGCTGCAACTCGAATTCCTGAATGCTGCTCGGCAGGCCGCTGTACCAGCTGGCGTTACCCGGTTCGATGCGGAACAACAGCTCTCGCTCTTTATGCTCAAGCACCCCGCAACCCACGGGCAGGCCGACGATCAGCGCGGCCATGCACAGCAGTGGCAGCCAGCGTCGTCCGAGACGAGTAAGAAAGGAAGCGGGCATTGGGTGGTCCACCGGCGCCGACATGGAGAACGGTTTTTAACAGAAGTGCCCGGCGAGAGGTGTTTTTTCCGACCATCGTGGAGGGGCAATGAGTTACCAATTGCTGCGTAGGACTGAGTCCGTAGCAGCTGCCGAGCCTGCGAGGCTGCGTTCGAGGATGAAGTCCTCGCAAATCATGCGTACGCGAATTGCCTGAAAGAACGCGCTGCCTGATTTTACGACCGCTCCGCGGCCGAACGCAGCCTCGCAGGCTCGGCAGCTGCTACGGGAGCTAGACCAAAAAGATGTGTAGATACCTACGCTCAATAATCAGCAGATCCCCTTACCAATCCACCGAATAACTAACCGCCAACCGCCGCCCTTCAGCATGTGGATAAGGCGCTGCCGCATTAGCCTGCATGTACAGCGTTTCATAGTTACGGTCGCTCAGGTTGTAGACGCCCATCTCCAGCTTGCCAACCGGCAGCGCCACACCTCCCAGCAGATCGACGGTGGTGTAGCCTTCGATTTTTCGACCATTGCCATCCTGGAAACCAGCGTCATAACTTTCCAGGCGCATGGCCTGCAGGCGCAGGTTGTAGTCGTCCTGGTCGAAGGCGACAAAGGCCGTGGTTTTGGCCGGCGAGAGTGCGCAAGCGACTTGGCCAGGTACTGTTTGACGCTGCTTTCGGATACCTGGAGCTGCCTGGCAATTTCGGCGTAGGAGCAGCCATCGACCCGCGCCATCAGAAAAGCCTTGCGCGGTTTCTCGTCCAGTTCTTCGAGCAACAACTGCAGGACCTTGCCGAGCAACTGGCGCACGGCAATCAGCTGTTCCGGGCCTTGCTGGTGCTGTTCATCGAGCAGCACGGCCATGCTGCGCAGGGTTTCTTCCTCGACCCGGCGGCGATGATACTGATTGATCAACAACCGATTGGCCGCCACCAGAAGATAGGCCCGTGGTTCTTGCAACGTCGGCAAGATGTCCAGGCCCAGCAGCTTGACGAAGGTGTCATGGGTCAGGTCGGCGGCATTTTCAGGGCAACCGAGTTTTTTGCGCAGCCAGCCAAACAGCCAGCCATGATGCCCACGGTAGAGCTCGGAGAGGAAAGAAGCGGACTGGCCCGACACCACAAAACCTCGAACGAAGATAATTCGCAAATGGGAAACTGTTGCAGTTGCGAATGCTGTCATGTTGCAGCGAGACGTTCAAGTCTGACGATTTCAATGTTTCTGTTCTTTCCTCTTCGCAGTCGAAAGGGCAATCTCGACCCGCTCTGATCACCCTTGAGCCGTTGAGGTCCGCCAAGATTGCCGCTTCCAGAGCGCGTAAGTACACGCAAACGAATACATCAGCGGTCTTGATATAGGCGTATGGTGGTAATACGCACTCCCATCGAGGTATTCCCACATGGACCGATTCGGCGAGCGCTTGAAAGAGGCGCGCAAGGCACTAGGGCTCTCCCAGCACGACTTCGGTGCAATTGGCGGCGTCGCTGCGAATGCTCAAGGACGTTATGAGAATGGTGAGCGGCTACCAAAATCGGACTATCTGATGGCCATTCGGCTCAAGGGCGTAGACGTGCTTTACGTGCTCACCGGTGAGCGAACCGCTCTGACTGCCGAGACGCTGTCTGATGAGGAGACGGTCATCATCAGGCACTACCGCACTCTGGACGGAGGGGATCAGGACGCGCTCGCGCAACTCGCTACTTCCCTGTCTGAATGCTGATGGCAAAGCCAGGCCATCCTCTAACGGGCGGCATCAGAACTGGCTGGCTGGCGATAGTATTTTTCCATCCTGCCGTGCTTCCCTCTGAACAAAATCGTTCTAAAAAAAACGGCCAGCGCTTTGGACTTTTTGCTATTCTGAAGTTGTAGGTGAAGACGCAGACTGATGCGCAAGAGGATAGCAAGGAGACGTGGGGTACGTTCCGAAGGGTACACGGTTAGAAAGATCTCCTCGATGAGATCCAGCCCTTATGCCGTGTGAAGCAGAAGAACTCAAAACTCTTCTGTCAGAGTCCTGATAAACCTTGTAAGCCGGGGACCAGCGCCGGCCACCTACTCGAATTTCAAGCCCGCCATGTGCGGGCTTTTTCGTGTCTGAAGATGCAGGTTGCACAAGCTTCAACCTGTTCAGGATTGACGCGCTTCAGATCGAACGGGCTTGCCAATCGCGCAACCATTTCAAACCGTCGGAGGTGTTGCCGCGCGGCCGATACTCGCAACCCACCCAGCCGCTGTAACCCAATTGATCGATCAGCTCGAACAGGTAGGGGTAGTTCACCTCATTGTTCATGTCCGGTTCGTTGCGATCCGGCACACCGGCGATCTGAATATGACCGATGCCGTCGAAATCCCGACGCAGCTTTGTCGCAACGTCACCCTCTACGATCTGACAATGATAGATGTCGAACTGGACCTTGAGATTCGCCTTGCCGAGTTCCTTGCAGATGGCTTGGGCCTGATGTTGGTGGTTGAGGAAAAAGCCCGGAATGTCGCGGGTATTGATCGGCTCCAGCAACACGGTGACGCCAACCTTGGCCGCTTCTGTCGCCGCGTGGCTGAGGTTTTCCAGGTAGGTCGCATGGTGTCTGGCGCGATCTGCTTCGCACGTCAGTAGCCCGGCCATGACGTGAATGCGGTCGTTGCCCAGTACCGCGGCGTATTCCAGGGCCTGGTCGAAACCGGCGCGAAACTCTGATTCGCGACCAGGCAAAGACACGGTGCCTTTTTCGCCCGCCGCCACATCACCGGGAGGCGCGTTGAACAAGGCCTGGACCAGGCCATTGTCGTCGAGCCGCTGTTTCAGTTCGTGCGCGCTGTAGGCGTAGGGGAACATGTATTCCACTGCCTGAAAACCATCGGCGGCGGCCGCGGCGAAACGCTCAAGAAAATCGTGTTCCGGGTAGAGCATGCTGAGGTTGGCAGCGAAACGAGGCATAAAGACTCCTGAAATAAAAACATTAAACGAACGGCCAAGACACCACGTGGTGTTTTACCACTGAACACCAAATACCTCATGCAACTCGTCCAGTGCCGTCCGGTCGAGCGGGGTCGGTTTAGGATTGCTCATCAGCCAAAGGCGAGCGGTTTCTTCCAGTTCTTCCAGGGCATAGCTCGCCCTGGATACCGAAGCTTCCCACACCACCGGGCCCAGCCGCTCCAGCATCACCCCTCGCACGCTGTTGGCCAGTTGCGCCACACGCTCGGCCACCTTTGGTGAACCGGGACGTTCATAGGGGATTAGCGGAATGTGCCCGACTTTCATCACTTGATAGGGGGTCAGTGGTGGCAGGATGTCATCCTGGTGCCAGACACCGGCCAACGTCAGCGCCACGAGATGGGTCGAGTGGGTGTGTACGACGCCTCCGACACCGGGGTTGCGATCATAGACCTGACGGTGCAAGGCCAGGGTTTTTGACGGCTTGTCTCCGCTGACCCATTCCCCAGCCAGATTAACCTTTGAAATCGAGGCCGGGTCGAGACGGCCCAGGCAGGCATCCGTGGGTGTGATCAGCCAACCGTCATCCAGTCGGGCGCTGATGTTACCGGCGCTACCCACCGTATAACCACGGCCATACAAAAGACCGCCGACCTCACAGATTTCCTCGCGCAGAGCGTTTTCGTCGCTCATGATTGAACTCCTGCCAGTTGATTGAGCGCCTTGGCGAAGAAATCAGCACCGCCGAAATTACCGGACTTGAGCGCCAGCGCCAATGGTTCCCCCGGCGTACTGATGCAAACGGGCACACCGGGGTCGATTTGCGCACCGATCTGCAAGAGCTGGATATTCAACGCCTGAACCACTGCTCCCGACGTTTCCCCGCCGGCGACGACGAAGCGACGAACACCTGTTTTGTGAAGCCCGCTGGCGATCCTGCCCATGGCCTGCTCGACCATATTTCCCGCACGCTCGGTCCCTAATTCACGTTGTACGGCCTTGACCTTTTCCGGGGAGCTGGTGGCGTAGATCAGTACCGTTTCTGCGCTGTCTGCGGCGAAGGCCAACGCCTCCTCGATGACCGGTTCTCCCGCAGCCAATGCCAGCGGATCGACACGAAAAGCCGGTCGACCCGCCTGCAGCCAGACCGCGACTTGCCCATTGGTTGCTTGCGAAGCGCTGCCCGCCAGAACCACTTCGCCGCCGTTGACCTTTGGTACTTGAGCGGCGTCCAGGTCACGTAATTTACCGGCACGACGAAAGTTATCCGGCAAGCCCAGCGCCAGCCCCGAGCCGCCAGTCAGCAGCGCAAGATCGGCGCAGGCCTCGCCCAACACATAAAGATCAGCATCGGACAAGGCATCGGCGACGGCCATGCGGATACCGTCGGCGCGTAATTCGGCAATGCGCGTTCGAATGCGCTCGACTCCCCCGGACACCGTGTCATAGCGCAGCAGGCCGACTTTGCCCCGGCTCTGCGATTGCAGCACGCGAACCAGATTCGCGTCAGTCATTGGTGTCAGCGGGTGATGTTGCATGCCGGACTCGTTGAGCAACTGGTCCTGTACGAACAAATGCCCACGAAAGACCGTGCGACCGTTTTCGGGAAATGCCGGACACGCGAGGGTGAAATCACTGTCCAGTGCAGCAAGCAGGGCTTCGCTGACCTGGCCGATATTGCCGGCAGCGGTAGAATCGAAGGTCGAGCAATACTTGAAGAAAATCTGTTCACAGCCACGCTCGCGTAGCCAGCGCAACGCTTCGAGCGCTTCCTTCACGGCATCGGCGGCCGGCGCAGTCCGGGACTTCAGGGCGATGACGATAGCGTCGGCGTCAAGCCCATCGGCAACTTCAGCGCCGGGTACGCCGATGCTTTGTACGGTGCGCATGCCGCCGCGCACCAGCATGTTGGCAAGGTCAGTGGCACCGGTGAAATCGTCAGCGATGCAGCCCAGCAAGGGGCGGGCAGGGGCAGTCGACATGTTGAGCTCCTTAATCTGGTTTATCCGGGCAGATACTCATTCATGAACTGCTTGATCACATCGGTGAAATTCTCATCCGCTGTGAACCCCAGATCCCGGGAGTAGGTGGCGCAAAAGGCTCCTGGCCACGAACCGACGATGCGTTCGATCGCGGGGTTGCGCTCCAGGCGAATCCGTTCGGCAACCTCTGCGCCCGCGGTCTGACGCAGTGCATCGATCATCCGTTCGACGGTGATGGACAGCCCAGGCATGTTGATCACCCGACCCTGGGTCAATTGCTCGCTTGATAGCTCATAACCATGGATCAGGTTTCGAATCGCGAGCGCCGGCGACATCAGCCAGAGCCGGGTATCCAGCGGCACCGGACACACGCTGTCCAGGCCGTTGAGCGGTTCGCGGATTATCCCGCTGGCAAAGCTGGAAGCGGCCAGGTTGGGTTTGCCCGGGCGCACCACAATGGTCGGCATGCGCAGGCTGCGGCCATCGACGAATCCTCGGCGGCTGTAGTCGGCGAGCAGCAGATCGTTCATGGCTTTTTGCGTGCCATAGGAACTCTGCGGCGCCCAGACATGATCATCCCTGACGTGTTCCGGCAGTTGCCCGCCGAACACGGCGACAGAGCTGGTCATCACCCATTTCGGGCAAGTGCCGAGCAGGCGAATGCGTTCGAGCAGATTCTGGGTCGCGGTGAAATTGATCCGCATGCCCAGTTCGAAGTCGCCTTCCGCCTGGCTGGAAACCACCGCGGCCAAATGGAAAATGCCATCAGTGGTGGCATCGATCAGGCTGCCCAGTACTTCAGGGTCAGCAATATCACCACATACCACCTTTACCCGAGGATCATCGATCCCCTCCAGCGCGATCATGTCGAAGGCGACGATTTGAGTAATGGGTTGGGTCTGGCCGGCGCGGTCGCTGAGCGAGCCACGCAGCAGCAGGGCTTCGATCAGGCGGCGGCCGAGGAAGCCGGCTGCGCCGGTCACGAGAATTTTCATGAGTTACTCCAAACGTCAGTGGTTGACGAGTTTTCCGGGAATTCTGAAGACCAGCAGTGCGCCCAGGAACAGCGCGCTTGCCATCACATACATGCCGATCGTGGTGCTGTGGGTCGTGTCTTTGAGGAAACCCATCAAGTACGGAGAGACGAAGCCCGCCAGGTTGCCCCAGGAGTTGATCAGGGCAATGCCGGCGGCCGCTGCCGTGCCTCCGAGGAAGGCGGTCGGCAGGCTCCAGAACAGCGGCAGGGTGCTCATGGCCCCCATGGAGCCAAGGGTCAGGCCGATCATGGAAATCGTGAAGTTGTCGCTCCAGGTGGCGGAGATGAACAAGCCGATACCGCCGAGCACTGCGGTCAGCGCCAGGTGCCAGCGACGCTCACGGAGCCGATCAGCGCTGCGCGAAACCAGGATCATGGTCAGCGCCGCCGCGGCATAAGGGATGGCGGTGAGCATTCCGACTTGCAATACGTCGCTGACCCCGGCCTGGCGGATAAGCGTCGGCAACCAGAAACCCACGGTGTAGAAGCCGGCGATCATGCAGAAATAGATGGCCGTCAGCAGCCAGATGCGCGGCTGGAGGAACACCTCTTTCAGGCTGTGCTTTTGATGACCGGCGGTTTCGGCGTCGATGCGGGTCTGCAGCAGGGTTTTCTCTTCGCTGGTGAGCCAGCTGGCCTTGGAGATCCGGTCGCTGAGGCAAAAAATCACCAGAATCCCGACGGCGATCGAGGGCAGCCCTTCGAGGAAAAACAGCCATTGCCAGCCGGCAAACCCATGGTCGCCATCAAAGGCGCTCATGATCCAGCCGGATAAGGGCGCGCCAATCAGTCCGGACAGCGGCACTGCCGTGGCGAACAGGGCGTACATCTTGCCGCGGCGATGGGTCGGGAACCAGTAAGACAGATAGAGAATGACACCCGGGTAGAACCCTGCCTCGGCGAGCCCCAGCAGGAAGCGCATGATGTAGAAGGACATCGGCGTATTAACCAGTGCCATGGCGGAGGAGATGATTCCCCAGCTGATCATGATGCGCGCGATCCACAACCGGGCACCGACACGATGCAGAATCAAGTTGCTGGGAATTTCGACGAGGAAGTACGCAATGAAGAAAATCCCCGCGCCGAGACCATACACCGCTTCGGAAAATTGCAGATCGTCGGACATCTGCAATTTGGCGAAACCCACGTTCACCCGATCCAGGTAAGCGACGAGGTAGCACAGCAACAACAGCGGCAGGATCCGCCACGCGACTTTGCGATACGCCAGATCCTCGAAGCGATCAGCGGGCACGATGGCGCCGGTTTGAATCACTGATTCAGTCATGTGTTTCCCCCATCCTTATTTTTGTAGTGGGTGACTTTGTTTTTATCGGATTACATGAAGTGCCGTTTTTTATCATAATACGTCATACGAATTCAAGGGCTGGAAGCCGGAGAGGACGGCGGGTCTAAAATGCAGTACCGTTCACCGATTTGAGCCCAGAGATACCTATGCCCACTCCTGATAAATCTTCCCGTTCCGCCGATGCACTGGCTGTTCTGAAGGATTCCGCCAAGGGCACGCTGTCTGATCAGGTGACTGCCGCCCTCAAGGCACATATTGCCAATGGCGCAGCACTGCCAGGGTCTCGCCTGCCTACGGAACCCGTGCTCGCGGAGCGTTTCGGCGTCAGCAGGACGGTCATCCGCGAGGCGATTTCGCGCCTGAAGTCAGCCGGTCTGGTCGAGGTACGCCAAGGCAGCGGTACCGTGGTCAGCGAAGGTGCGCACATCAAGGCGTTCACTATCGATCTGGATGTGTCCGGGTCGATCGAGGCGGTATTGCGAGTCACCGAGTTACGCCGTGGCATTGAAGGGGAAGCCGCTGCTCTGGCGGCGCAGCGGCATACGCCTGAGCAGCTGAATGCCATCCACCAGGCGCTGAAGGCCATCGATGCCGCCGAGCAGGCCGGTCGCGATGGTGTCGAGGAAGACCTGGCATTCCATCACTCCATTTCTCAAGCGACGGGCAATCCGCTGTACCCGTCATTGCACGAATTTATCGCTCAGTTCATCAAAGAGGCAATCCGCATCACGCGCTCGAACGAAGAGCGGCGCCATGATCTGTCCAAGACGGTGCGGGTCGAGCACTTCGCGGTCTACGCGGCCATCGCTGCAGGTGATCCAGAGGGCGCGCGGCATGCTGCGCTCACTCATATCAACAATGCCGTTGAGCGGCTCAAGAGTGCCGATCCGTCGTTTTGGCAAAATCCGGGGGCAAGGACGTCTTAGCGTCATGCGGGCTGAGTTGAAGGCTGTTAACGGGCTCCGTGTCTCTGTGCCGCCTGACGTGAAGGCTGGGCTGGCTGACTGGTTTCGATGTCCAGCAAGTGCGAGGACAGAACCTCACTCAGGAATCGGAACTGGTCGTTGAAACCAATGACTTCGTTGTTGAAGTGATGGGTCGCCGCGGACATCAAAAACGGGTCGAAACGCTTGTCGACGATGAGCGCGACGTCCTTGCGAGAGACCGCGTGCTGCGAGTAGTAGTTTTTACCAAACCTCGGGAAACTCACGACCAGGCTGACTTGATGGTTCACGTTGGTAACTCCGCTGCGTTTCAGATGACGTCTCTCACGCGAGAGCGTCGCCGGTTTTTTGGGCTGCCTCGACTCGAGGCGATTCGCTGTTCAAATCGCCAACATGAAGAACGAAGCGCGAGAACAACGACAGGGTTACCACCGTCAGGGCCAGGCAAGTCAGGATGTGGATGAGCATGATTTTCCCCCTCGATTCGTAAAGTGCGTTGGCTTGCGTTGGATTGTTACGCGCACGTTTATGAAGGGGAAGAAATTAGCGCAGATGGTGATTATCGACGAGAGTGATGATGGGTAAGCCAAGTCCTGGTTGTTCCCGGACATCACACCTCGCTGGGCCGCTGCCGGTTATCCGGCAGCAGAGATAACCCTCAGCGCAGATCTCGACGGATAGCGTCGAGGCGTTCATCGAGCAGTGGGGTGAGAAGGGCGTAGCACTGCGCTGCGGTAATCGACACTACCGGCGAGCCGATCAGTCCTTGTTGCAGCCGTTCGAGAGCGTCGAGCAGCGAGCGGGGGGCATGCTTGAGCAAGCGTTCGTGCAGGTACTGCAATTGAATAAGCATGTCCAATGGGCAACTCCGATGGGCGGCGGCGCGCACCGACAAGCCGCGCAGCCGCCCCAAGTCTTCCAGCTCCCAACAGCGCTCGGCGATGACCGGGGGCTGCAGACTGAGCGCACAGCGATGCAATTCGAGGTGTTGGAGGGTGCCGAGCAAGTCTTGTATCGACAGGCAATGACCTTCGAAATCCGCCGGGTCGCGGCGTAATGCCTGCCAAGCCTGGCGTTGCATGGGGCACGGCCAGTCCCTCCAGCGTGGGTCGAGCGAGTCAGCCAGTGCCTGGCAGCGCTGCCGAGCCTCAGGGGTGGTCTGTCCGCCGAGTCCGCGATGCTGTTGCAGGCCTTGCAGCAGGTCGAGGCCCAGCAAGAGCGCCTGTCGCAGGCCAGCGTCACCCTGTGGCATCCGGGTTCGTCGGGATTGTTCGCCATCGAATGCTGTGACGAGTTGTGGGTTCATGGGTGACCTCCGACGGTGAGCTGATTGAGATAGCGGGTCAGGTCATGCAGCGCATGGGTCTGCGTGCTCTGTTCCTGCACGGCCCCATTGACCTGTTGCAACTGTTCGCTGAGGGCATGATTGGCTTGTTGGTGCTCGCTGAGCGCCTGTTGCATGGCGCCGAGGTGTTGCAGATTGGTCTGGCTCCGTTGTGCCAGGTCGTCGAGGTTGGTAGCGAGGTGCTCACTCTGTTGACTACCGGCTTCCAGCAAAGCGCGGTGCTCTTTGACCTCGCCATCCACCTGGCGCACTGCCGTGGCAATCGCTGTCGCGGCGGTGGTGATTTCGTGGGTAGCCCGGTCGGTGGCCTGGGCCAGGCTGCGGACCTCCGCCGCGACCACGGCGAAACCGCGACCGTGTTCGCCAGCGCGAGCGGCCTCGATGGAAGCGTTGAGGGCCAACAACTGGGTCTGCCTGGCCAGTGCCTGGATGCTATTGACGGTGCTTTCCACTGCGCTGGTGCGCTGCAGCAACGCTTCCACGGCCAGTGCGGTATTGCCCAGACTGTGCTGAATGGCGCGCATGCTGCCACCCACCGAGCGCGCCTCCAGACAACCGGCATCGCTCTGGGCATGGGCGTCGGCAAAAGCTGCCAAAGCACCTTGGGCCAGGGCGTCGATGCTATGCAGGGTCTGATCGATTTGCTCGCTGGCGGCAGCGATCATGGCGATCCGTTGGCTCTGTTCCTCACCCTGGTCGCGGGCCTGCCGGGCCATCTGCTGCAGGGCACGACTGGCGAACTGTACTTCGCTGCGCAAGCGTTCGCTGTTGCGCAGCTGCATGCTGGCGGCCACCAGTAGCGTCGCCGGGTCGGCATCCCGTGAGCTGAGCAGCAGCCGTGCCAGTTCGGTGCTCCAGAATGTCTGTAGATGGCGTTGATGGCGTTCGCGAAGGTGCCAGGCGCAGCCCAGGTAGAGGACACCAGGGATCAGAGTCAGTGCGCTGGCGGGTTGTTCAGCCAGCGCGAGACCACAGGCGCCGAGTGCCAGTGCGAGGGGTAACCAGAGGCCGATCCTGCTGCGTTCGAGCAGAGCCATACCGGGTTCAAACAATGCCGTGAATGCAATGCCGGCAGGGCGCGACTTGTCGACAACGCTGTGCGCAGTAGCGATGGCAAGACCCGCAGGGATTCCTTGAGCAGACATGAGGATTTCCTTTGTGCCGGGATAAAAAGCAAAACGGCGCACGCCCACCTGACGCAATGCGAAGGGGAGCGGACGCCGTTGCCCGTGATAGTTGCGAAGCCATCGTCGTTGATGGCTCAAGCCTGACTAGACTTAAGCAAGTTGTTTGCCAGTCTTCGCCGTTGGCGGTAAACCGGCGTGTCACCCATGCAGTGAAAAGGCCGATGCCATTCGATCGCCATGATGAGTGACAGGCCCGGCGCTGAGCGTGCTTGCAGTAAAAACCGGATCTGGAGAGGGGCAGGCTTATATTTTTCTCCTCCGGCCTCACTCTGATTTTTACTTCGCGGGTTGCGAAGGTAGAAAAAAATCAATGCACCAGTCACGGGAATTGCCGGGCTGCAGTGCGCTGTTTTGGGTCGAGCCAATCAGGTCCGAGAATCGGTCGTACTGCGGGGAAGGCTATTTCAAAGAAGGCCGAGAAGGCTGGCGTCTCGTCCGCAGAAACAGAACGCCGGCTCATAGTGGCCGGCGTTTTTACTTTGGTGCGCGAGTTGGCGCCCGTTCGACCTCAGTAAGCCCGCTCTACAGCTCCAGCCCCTCTTGTATTAGCGAAAGCAGACTGTCCTCATCAAGCAGCAGCGGATCTACCTTGTGTTGTCCAGACTGTGGAACCCTGTGAATAACCCATTGCGGATCACCCTGCTCGACGCCGGTCCGCAGGAGATACAGTTCTTTGCCTTTCAAGTGGATGTCGACCCGACCCAGACCCACATCAGTGAAGCGAGCAATCGGGTCGAGGGTAATGCTTTTATGGTTGCCCTCGATCAGCAGCTGATCGATGGCGTAGTTGTAGGTCGAACCTGAAGAATGGCTCTCGAAGACTCGCGTCGATACTCGCCGGATGTTCAATCCCGCTTCAGACAGCGGCTCCAGCCACGTTTCGAGCTGGTGATACATTTCATAAACCTGGCCGGGCCAATGCTCGATCGCGTTGTCGGCAGATACTGTTGAGTCAGCACTGCTTTCCTGCTTTTGTTTCAGCTTCGCGGCGAGTTCTTCTGCCTTACTCATTTCGATTTCCTATCGTCACGTGAGTTTAATCATGGCCTCCACGGTACTCCACTCGGTATGCGCTGAACAGGATCCAGGGACAGCTTCGCGCCAGGCTTGTGGTGATCAGACTATGCCGAGATCGTCATGCCCACGGGCTAAAGCGATCAAGCCGCGGGCCTTGGAATGAGCCAGTCTGGACGGTCTGTCCAAGGAGTTGAATATGATCCGACTGACCCTGATCGAGGCCCAAACGCTGGCCGAATCGATCCTGCTGCACAACGGTTTCAATGCTGCCCATGCTCAAGCGGTGGCCGCTACGGTGATCGCTGGCGAACGCGATGGCTGTGCTTCCCATGGTCTGTACCGGATTCTCGGCTGTGTGAATTCGCTCCGGGCCGCCAAGGTGGTGGCCGATGCCGAGCCGCGGGTGATCGACCAGGCACCTTCGATTGTGCGGGTCGATGCCGCCGGTGGTTTCTCCCAGTTGGCGTTCCAGGCGGGCCTGCCATTGCTGGAGGAGAAAACCCGGGCTAACGGTATTGCCGCCTTGGCGATCAATCGCTGTGTGCATTTTTCCGCGCTTTGGGTGGAGATCGAGCAGCTGACCGCTGCCGGTCTGGTGGCGCTGGCCTGTAATCCCAGCCATGCCTGGGTTGCGCCTGCGGGGGGCAGGCAGCCGGTATTCGGGACCAACCCCATTGCTTTTGGCTGGCCGCGTGCGGGTAAGGAGCCGTTTGTTTTCGACTTTGCCACCAGTGCGATTGCCCGCGGCGATATCGAGTTGCACCGGCGTGCCGGCAAAGCGATACCCGAGGGCTGGGGGGTGGATGCCGAGGGCCAGCCGAGTACCGATGCGAACGTGGTGCTCGATACTGGGGCGATGCTGACGTTCGGCGGGCACAAGGGCTCGGCGCTGGCGGCGATGGTGGAGTTGATCGCCGGGCCGTTGATCGGTGACTTGACCAGTGCCGAGTCGCTGGCTTACGACGCTGGCAGCAAGTCGTCGCCGTACCACGGCGAGCTGATCATCGCCCTCGACCCGCGACGCTTCCTCGGCGAGGCCACCGAGCAGCATCTGGCCCGTGCCGAAGTCTTGTTCGAGAGCATTCAAGGGCAGGGCGCACGCTTGCCGTCGCAACGCCGCTATGAGGCGCGAGCGCGCAGCCTGGTGGAGGGCGTGCAGATTCCCGAGGCCCTATACAACGACCTGAAGGCACTGCTGGCCTGAATGAACGGGAGGGCCAGTCCTGTGGGAGCGAGCTTGCTCGCGATAGCGGCGTATCAGTCAACGAGGATGTTGAATCTGATGGCCTCATCGCGAGCAAGCTCGCTCCCACAGGAGGTCTCCCGTTCATTTGAGTGGTTTTTTAAACCGGTTCGCGGTGGCTGTTACCATCGACCAGGCGATTGATGCCCAGCGGGTTAGCGTTTTTCAGCGCGTCGGGCAGTAGCGCGTCCGGGCAGTTCTGGTAGCACACCGGACGCAGGAAACGCTCGATGGCCAGGCTGCCGACCGAGGTGCCACGGGCATCGGAGGTGGCCGGGTAGGGGCCGCCATGCACCATCGCATCGCAGACTTCGACGCCCGTCGGGTAGCCGTTGAACAGCACGCGGCCGACCTTCTGTTCCAGCAGCGGCAGCACTTCGCCATGAGTGTGCAGGTCAGCGGCTTCGGCGATCAACGTGGCCGTGAGCTGACCGTGCAAACTCTGCAGCGCTCGTTGCAGTTCGGCCTTGTCGGCCACTTCCACCAGTACCGTGGTCGGACCGAAGACTTCTTCCTGCAGCAGCGGGTCGCCATTGAGCAGCAGGCTGACGTCGGCCTTGAACAGCTGGGGCCGGGCTTGTCTGCCCTGTTGTTCGCGGCCGGCCAGGTGGCTGATTCCCGGATGAGCGTGCAACGCCTGCACGCCCTTGCCGTAGCTGTCGAGTGTGCCGGCGTTGAGCATGGTTTGTTCCGGTTGTTCGGCCATCAGCGCACTGAGATGCTCCATGAATGCGCTGAACTCGGGGGAGCGAATACCGATCACCAGTCCCGGGTTGGTGCAGAACTGGCCGCAGCCGAGCACCACCGAGGCGGCGAGTTCGCTGGCGATTTTCTCGCCACGCACCCGCAGGGCTTCGGGCAATACCAGCACCGGGTTGATACTGCTCATTTCGGCGAACACCGGAATCGGCTGTGGGCGTGCGGCGGCCATGTCGCAGAGGGCGCGGCCGCCCTTCAGCGAGCCGGTAAAGCCGACCGCCTGGATCGCCGGATGCTTGACCAGCGCTTCGCCGACCCCGGCCCCGTAGATCATGTTGAACACACCCTTGGGCATGCCGGTTAGCTCGGCGGCGCGAATGATAGCGTCGGCCACCTGCTCGGCGGTCGCCATATGCCCGCTGTGGGCCTTGAACACCACCGGGCAACCAGCGGCAAGCGCAGCTGCGGTGTCACCACCGGCGGTGGAGAAGGCCAGCGGGAAATTGCTCGCGCCGAACACCGCGACCGGACCGACGCCGATCCGGTACTGACGCAGATCGCCCCGTGGCATTGGCTGACGCTCGGGCAATGCCCGGTCGATGCGCGCGCCATAGAAATCGCCGCGACGCAGGACCTGGGCGAACAGACGCATCTGGCCGCTGGTACGACCGCGCTCGCCCTGGATACGCCCGGTCGGCAGTGCGGTTTCACGGGTTACCAGGGCGATGAACTCGTCATCCAGTGCGTCCAGTTGCGCGGCGATGGCCTCGAGGAATTCCGCGCGCCGGCTTGCCGGCAGGTTACGGAAGGCTGGATAGGCTGCCGCGGCGGCTTGGGCAGCAGCGTCCACTTCTTCACCGGTGGCTTGCATGAACGAGTAGGGCAGGGCTTCGCCGCTGCTGGCGTCATGACTGTGCAGGGTGATGTTGCTGGCGGCGCTGCGCGTACCGTTGATGTAGTGGTGGCCGATGATCTGGGGCATGGAAAATTCCTTTCGGGAAGGGGGCTCAGGCAAGTCTTTTGCTGTTTGTCAGATTGCCAAGATCGCAGCCTGCGGCAGCTCCTACGGGGATCGGGTACAACCGCGGATTGTCGGGTGTATGCGGCGTGTGTAGGAGCTGCCGAAGGCTGCGATCTTTTGGGCTCAAGCCAACGAATCGCCCCGGCGTGTGGCGGCCGGTTCGGCGTTGTCCAGGGCGGCGATGCGCGCGGCGGATTCGGCGTCCACCTGGTGCAACGACTTGCCGCGGGTTTCCCGGGTCAGGCCGACGGCGACGATGGAGATCAGCGACGCACCGACCAGGTACCAGGCGATCGGTGTCGAGCTGTGGTACTTGTTGAGCAGGGTGATGGCAATCAGCGGCGCCAGGGAGCCGGCGAAGATCGGCGCCACCTGGTAGCACAGGGACAGCGCGGTGTAGCGCACGTGGGTCGGGAACATTTCGGCCATCAGCGCCGAGTAGGGTGCGTAGGTCATCGACTCGATAGCCAGGCCCAGGGTGATCGCCGCGATGATCAGCCAGTTGTTGCCGGTGTCCATCATCGGGAAGCCGACGAAGCCCCAGAAGGCGGTGAGGATCGCGCCGGTCAGGTACACCGGTTTGCGCCCGACCAGGTCGGACAGATAGCCCATCAGCGGGATCATGAAGAAGTGCAGAAAGTGCGCGCCGAACATCAGAAACAGAATCTCTGAGGTGTCCTTGTGCACCACCAGTTTCAGGTAGGTAATCGAGAACGTCACGACCGTGTAGTAGAGGATGTTCTCGGCGAACCGCGCACCGATGCCGACCAGCACTGCGCGCCAGTGGTGACGCAACACTTCGACCACGCCCAGTTGCTGTTGCTTGTTCTGTGCCTGACGAGCCTGGGCTTGCTTGAAGATCGGCGCGTCATCGACGCTGGTGCGAATCCAGTAGCCGATCAGCACCACCACTGCCGAGAACCAGAACGCCACGCGCCAGCCCCAGGCGAGGAATTGCTCCTCCGACAGGTTCGACGACAACAGCAGCAGGGCGACGGTGGCCACCAGGTTGCCGGCCGGGACACCGGCTTGCGGCCAACTGGCCCAGAAGCCCCGGCGATTGTCCGGACAATGTTCGGACACCAGCAGAATCGCGCCGCCCCATTCGCCGCCGAAAGCGAAGCCCTGGATCAGCCGCAGCAGCACCAGTAACACTGGCGCCGCGTAGCCGATTTGGTCGAAACCGGGCAGGCAGCCCATCAGGAAGGTAGTGATGCCGACCACCACCAGGCTCAGTTGCAGCAGGCGCTTGCGGCCGAACTTGTCACCGTAGTGACCGAACACCAGACCACCTAATGGGCGGGCGAGGAAGCCCACGGCATACAGGGCGAAGGCGGCGATGATGCCGTCGATCGGGCTGTCGGTCTGGCGAAAGAACAGCTGGCCGAAGACCAGTGCCGAGGCGGTGCCGTAGAGGAAGAATTCATACCATTCGGCGACGGTGCCGGCCATGGCGGCGGCCACCACTCGTTTCAGTCCCGAAGGGGTGGTTGCGCTGGAGCCGTGTTGAGGAGTGGGCATGCTGGCGTTTCCTGTAGGGGCGCAAAGACAGGTAAGCCGGGCCGGGGCCGCAAGGGCCGGCCCGGCAATCACTCAGAGACCGACGTCCGGCAACTCCGGACGATTAGCCAAAGCCTTGGCCATAATCTGCTCAACGAAAACCCGATCGGCTTCCGGCAGGGCCAGGCGTGGCGGACGGGTCAGGGCGCTGCCGCGACCGGCGATGGCTTCGCAGAGCTTGATGCACTGCACCAGGTCGGCACGGGCGTCGAGGTGCAGGATCGGCATCAGCCACTCGTAAATCGGCATGGCCTCGGCGAAACGACCGGCCTTGGCCAGACGGAAGATGGTTTCGCCTTCTTTCGGGAACACGTTGGACATGCCCGAGACCCAACCTTCGGCACCCACCGCGATGCTTTCCAGCACCACGTCGTCCAGACCTGCGAACAGCACGAAACGATCGCCGACTTCATTGCGCACGTCGATGAAACGTCGGGTGTCGCCGGATGAATCCTTGAAGCACACCACGTTGTCGCAGTCGGCCAGGGAAATCAGGATGTCCGGGGTTACGTCGTTTTTGTAGATCGGCGGGTTGTTGTAGACCATCAGCGGTACGTCGGCGTTCTTTGCCACGTAGCGGTAGTGCTCGGCGGTCTCGAACGGCTTGGAGCCGTAGACCAGCGCCGGCATCAGCATCACCCCGTCGACGCCGACCTTGCGCACCGCGTTGGCAACCTTGGCCGCCTGCACGCTGGTGAATTCGGCCACACCGCAGATCACCGGCACCCGGCCGCGGGAGGCGTCTACCGCGACTTCGGTCACGGCGATTTTTTCTTCGGCGCTCAGCGAGGTGTTTTCCCCCACCGAACCGCACACCACCAGGCCCGAGACGCCGTCACGGATCACGTTGGAAATCACCTGGTGGGTCTTTTCCAGGTTGATCGAGAAGTCATCGTTGAATTGAGTGGTCACCGCGGGGAAGACACCACTCCAGTTTATGCGCTTGCTCATTGTTGCCTCCGGTTCGTTAATTGTATTTCGTATACGATATTTTAAATGCCGATACTCGGCTAGTGCTTTTTCAAAAATAATCAGGGGTTTTGGTCGCCGTTTGTCTGAGTGAGTGTCAGGCGCCAGGCCAGGTGTCTGAGAGTCGGTAGCCTTGTGGCCAGGGGTCGCTCGGATCGAGCAGCAGTTGGTGGGTGCCGGTGATCCAGGCTCTACCGGAAATGCACGGGTAGATGGCCGGGCGTCCAGCCACTTCGGTCAGCGAATCGATCCGGCAGTGGAACTCGGAACCGATAATCGAGCGGCCGATAAACTTCTCACCGACCTGCATCAGCCCCTTGGCGTGCAACACCGCCATGCGCGCCGAGCAGCCGGTGCCGGTCGGCGAACGGTCGATCTTGCCGGGTTGAATCACCACTGCGTTGGCCCCCGTGGCGATGCCATTTTCTACGACTATGGGCGCGGCGATCTGGCAGAAGGAAATATGCGACCACTCGGGGTTCAGCGGATGGACGAAGCCCAGTTGTTCGTTGGCCGCACGGGTGATTTTCAGCCCGACCTCGACCAGTTCCGCAGCCTCGTCGGGACAGATGGAAAAGCCCAGGCGCTGAGCATCGGCGATCACGAAGCTATCGCCGCCATAAGCGGTGTCGACCTGCAATGAGCCGAGGCCTTCGACTTCGATCCAGGCATCGAGACGATCCGCGAAGGACGGCACGTTCTTGATTTCCACCCGTTCGACCTTGCCGTCGCGGCAATCGGCCACGACCTCGATCAGCCCGCCGGGCGCTTCGAGCACCAGCCGGGTTTGCGGTTCGGTCATCGGCAGGATGCCACTGTCCAGCAGCACCGTGGCCACGCACAGCGAGTTGGAACCGGACATCGGCGGCGTGTCGGCCGGTTCCATGATGATCCAGGCCATCTGCGCCCGCGGGTCCTTGGCCGGCACTAACAGGTTGACGTGGCGGAACACCCCGCCACGGGGTTCGTTGAGCACGAAGTTGCGCAGGGTCTGGTCCTTGGCGATCCAGCGTGACTGTTCCCACACCGTGGCCCCGGGTGGCGGGGCGACGCCACCGACGATCACGTCGCCGACTTCGCCTTCGGCGTGACAGCTGACTACATGAATGATTTTTGATGAGCGCATTGCCTGCTCCTTGTTTTGTCTGTTAAGGCCCCATCGCGAGCAGGCTCGCTCCCACATTGATCTGTGTAGGCCACCGATTTTGTGTGCGCCGCCAAACCCTGTGGGAGCGAGCCTGCTCGCGATGGGCCATTGGGTTATTTCACTGATCTGAGAAAGGCCGCGGTTTCCGCGTGCACCGGGTTGCCAATCACCTGGTCCGGCGAGCCGATTTCATGCACCAGGCCATTGCGAAAGAACGCCACGCGGTCCGACACATCGCGGGCGAAGCGGATCTCGTGGGTCACCAGGACCATGGTCATGCCGTCTTCGGCGAGCATGCGCATGGTGTCCAATACCTCGCCCACCAGTTGCGGGTCGAGGGCCGAAGTGGCTTCGTCGAACAGCATGTAGTCCGGCGACATGGCCAAAGCGCGGGCGATGGCCATGCGCTGTTGCTGGCCGCCTGAGAGCTTGCCGGGAAAGGCTTTGAGCTTGTCGCCCAGACCGACGTGGGTCAGTTGCTTAACCGCCAGTTCTTCAGCTTCTGCCTTGCTTTTGCCGAGCACTTTGCGCGGCGCCAGCATCACGTTTTCCAGCACGGTCAGGTGCGGGAAGGCGTTCCATTGCTGGAAGACGATGCCGATTTTCTGCCGCAGACGATTGAGGTCGGTGGTGCTGTGGTGGACCTCGACACCATCGACGCGGATGTTGCCTTTCTGGATCGGTTCCAGGCCGTTGATGCACATCAGCAGGGTCGATTTACCCGAGCCGGAGCCGCCGATGATCGACACCACCTCGCCCTTGTTCACCGTCAGGTTGACGCCCTTGACCACTTCGAGGTTGCCGAAGGATTTGTGTACGTTGTCGATCTCAATCATTTTCTTGCCACCTTCTTTCCAGACGAGCGCCGAGGCGAGCGACCACCAGGCTCATGACGTAGTAGATGAGGCCCGCGATGCACAGCACCAGCAGCGGTTCCTGGATGCGGGTGACGATGGTTTGCGAGGCGCGCAGCAGCTCGACGATGCCGATCCACATCACCAGCGCGGTGTCTTTCATCACGCTGAGCACCAGGTTCAGCCAGCCGGGGAAGGCCACCCGCGTGGCCATCGGCAGGACGATCCAGCGCAGGTCCTGGAGGAAGCTCAGGCCCAGCGAACGACTGGCCCGGCGCAGGGTGAACGGCACGGAGAGCACGCCGCTGCGCACGATCTCGGTGAAGTACGCGGCGGCGTAGACCCCGAGCACGATGCAGCCGACGCTGAACGCGCTGATGTTCAAGCCGACGATGCTTTTGAGCGAGTTGAACAGGACGAACTGGATCAGCAGCGGCACGCTGCGAAACACATCCAGTACCCAGGCCAGTGGCAGGCTGGCCCGCGGCAACAGGGCCCGCAGCAGGCCGAACAGCAACCCGGCAAAGGAACCGAGGATGATCGCCCAGCAGGTCAGTTGCAGCGTGACCCAGGCGCCATCGAGCAGGAACAGTAGGTCGTTCCAGGAAAAACTGGTGGAAAACATGAACAGCTCCTCAGTAACGGAACAGCCGCCAGGCCATCAGCCGGGCTGCCGCGACGATCGCCTTGGCAATCAGGTAATACAGCACCGCGGCGATGGCGAAGTATTCGAAGGTGCGGAAGGTCTTGACGTTGTAATCCTGGGTCACCCCGGTGAGGTCATTGTTCAGCCCGACGATTACTCCCAGCGAGGTCATCAGCACCGCCCAGACCATCTGGTTGCTCAGCGGGTAGAAGACGATCCGCAGCAGTTGCGGGACGATAATCATCCGGTAGGCCTGGAAGGCACTCATGCCCAGCGAACGGGCGGCACGCACTTGGGTGTCGGGCACTGCCTTGAGGCCGCCGCGAAAGTTCTCCGCCAGGTAGCCGGCATTGTTGAAGGTGATCCCGGCCAGCAGGGCGAACCAGGAACTGACATGCAAACCGAGCGAACCGAGGCCGAAGTACAGGACGTAGATCTGGAACAGCGACGGGGTGTTACGGGCGATCGATACCCAGCCGTTGCCGATGCCGCGCAACAATGGGTGTCGGGTTTCGCGCATCACCGTCAGGGCCAGGGCGATCAACACGCCGAAGATCATCGACAGCGCGGCGGTCTCGAAAGTGACCCAGGCGCCACCGAGCATGTCCGGCAGGGCGCGCAGGGTTGCGCGCCATTGGAAGGTGTAATCAAACATGCGCGGGATTCTCCAGAGGGGCGGCCGCTTGCAGCCAGGCGGGCAGACGACCGCTGGCCGTGGCGCTGTAGGCAGCGTCGACGCATTCGGCGAGGCTGGCGAAGTGCACCTTGCGCCCGACCAGTCCGGGTGCGTAATGGGCGTACTTGCCGGAATTGGTCATCAAGTTTTTTGCGGCCAGCGGGATCACCGGCTCGCCGAGCATGCACCAGCAGGTGTCGGTGACCAGGGTCGCGCCGAAAGCTTCGATGACGGCGATGTGCCCGGCCTCGCGCGCCTGCTCCAGCACCGCCCGGCCGCAGGTGATGGCGAGGACGACTTCAGGGTGCTTTTTCCGACCCCGACACAGCCGCGCCAGGTGGGCGAATTCGCTGAGGGAGAAATGCGGGTTGCCCAGCGAGACCACATCCACCCGGTTGTCGCGGGCACTGTTGAGCTCGCGCCAGCTCAGCAGCAGGTCCTTCAGACGGATTTTTTCCACCGGCAGCGGATCACCCGGATTCAGTACCTGTGTCGGGTCGAGCGCCTCCGGAGTCACCCCGGCGATGTGGAACAACGGCGCCGCGGAGGTGGTGGCGAAGGCCGCGCCGAAAGCTTTCAGGTCGTCGAGGCTTGGCCGAGTTTTTTCCAGCCCGAGCACCAGCGGAATCCGGCTGCCCGCCAGGGCGCCGATGTGATAACCGAGCAGCGGGTAGAAGGCATCGTCCAGCTCGCCCAGAGCGGGCAACTCGATTCGCAGAGAAGCTTTGCGATGCGCTTCCAGATGGCAGCCGATCAATGGCGCGCGGCCGGTCAGGGCGATGCAGATATCCAGGTAGTCCGGGTATTTCAGGGTGCGTGCACCGAGCACGCTGTTGGCGTAGACCACTGCATTGGATTCGGCCCAGACGATCTGCTCGCCAGCTTTCGGCGCGCTGTCGAGCAGGTAGGGCGCGCAGGTGAAGCTGAGTTGCGCGCCCATCGCCATATAGGCATCGCCCAAGGCACTGGCCGGTTCGCCGAGGGCCGGGTCGATGCCCAACTCACGCCAGCGACGCTGGTCGACGGAAATCGAATTGAGGGTGGTCGGCACCCGTACTTTTGCTCCCCATTGCACCAGTTGTTCGGCAAAGCGCAGGCTCGCCGGGCCGGTGTAGATGCAGCCGTCGATGTGTGCCTGGGTGACATCCACCAGGCCGTGGGCACCTTGCAGTTCGGCCATGCGCAGGACGATCTGCATGGCCACCTGGGCAGCCTTGCCATGTTGGCCGTCGAGCAGCGCCCGGTCGAGCTCGCTGAGTTCGATCGTGGCGGCCGATGCTGCTGTCTGCAAAGGGCTGGCGAGTGCCTGCCAGGCATCGCCGGGCAGGTGCTCGAACAACGTCACGGATGCGCCTTCGACCCGGGCGAAGGCCTTGCCGCGCAAGGCGGAAAAGGCCTCCCGGCCGATGCACAGCACCGGCAGGGAACGCTCGAAAATAGTCTGTGCCACCAGCACGCCAAGGGTCAGGATCTCATCGGCTTCGGCCAGCACCAGTGCGGCGGGCGCGTGACCGTTGCTGATCAGTTCCATCAGCACGCTGCTGCCGGTGCACGAGCCGCGGCCACTGGGAATGGCCAGCACGCGGCCGGCCAGGTGTTCGCCGCTGAGGGGGTGGTGACGGTCGATGACCTCGCCACTGTACGAGTCGACCCCGCCCCAGAAGCTCAGCCCGACATCGGCGAACAGCAGGGCGCCTTGGGCGGCGCCCGCGACCAGGCTGCGCCCGGTCAGGGAAGTGCTCCTGGGCATGCCGGACACCTCAGTAGTAGACCTGTGGCACGGTCAGGTTGGTCGGCGGGATCTCGGTGCCGACCCATTTGACGAACAACTCTTGGTAACGTCCGCTGCGCACCTGCTGGTTGACGAACAGGTTGAGATAGTTGAGCAGGCCATACTCGTTGCGCTTGGCGCCGAGGGATACGTAGTCGATCACGTACGGCGCGTTACCGGCGATTTTCAGGTTCTTGTATTTACCTGATTTAAGTGTAGCGGCGGCCACGGTATTGGTGACCACGGTGGCGTCGATGTGGCCTTGGGCGACTGCCAGCAGCGTGTCGTTCTGCGACTGATAGGCGCGGAAGGTGCCACTGCCCCAGTTCTTCACGTCTTTTTCCAGGGCGATGGCTTCATAGGTGCCGCTGGTATTACCCAGGGCTTTGCCTTTGATATCGGCGAAGCTGTTAATGCCAGTGTTGTCGCGGGTCAGCACCACCATCTGGAAGGCGAAGTACGGCACGGTGAGGCCGACGGTCTTGGCCCGTTCGAGGGTGTCTGAGGTGGAGGCGACGATCACGTCGGCACGCCCGGAAACCAGTGCCGGAATTCGATCCGGGAATGGCGTTTCAACCACTTCGGCATCGACCCCGAGGATTTTCGCCAGGTCATTGCAGTAGTCCACGTCGAAACCTGCGGGCTTGTTGCCTTCATCACGAAAGCCCATGGGCGGGAAGTCGAGGGTCACGGCGCAACGCAGCTTGCCCGAACCAATGATCTCGTCGAGCTTGTCGGCTTGGGCGGTGGCCACAAAGGAAGTACTTAGAACAGCGCTGAGGGCTACGGCAAATGCGGGGTTTTTCATAGAGGCCTCGTTGTCGGAAAGTGCTGTTGGATATCGTATTGTGAATTTCGTATACGATATTTTATTAGCAATGAGCGTGCCTGTTTCCGAATGAGTCCGAGAATTATCCGGCAACCCTTGAGCCAGGGGGTCTGCAAGGACAAGGGAATACCGAGGGTGAGACGAAGGCCTTTGTGGCCAGTATCAGGCGGGTGTTACAGAAGGGAGCAACGGGAACGCCGGGCGCCCCTTAAAGGAACACTCGCCCGGATTCAGCGACGGCTTTCCCGATACTGGCTGGGCGACAGGCTGGTCAAGGCGCGAAACTGCCGGCTGAAAGCACTGTGGTCGGTGTAACCGCAGCGCAGGGCAATCTCGGTGATGGGCAGTTCGGTGTGCAGCAACAGCCGTGAGGCTTCCTCCAGCCGGGCCTTGTGAATCATCTGCCGAGGGGTGAGTTGGAACACCCGTTTGCAGTGGCGCTCCAGTTGCGCCACGGAAAACCCGGCGATCTCAGTCAGCTCGGCGAGGCTGATGGGCCGGGCGAAGTGGCTGCGAATATGCGCGTCCACCGCGGCGAGTTTCTGAAACGCCGGATGGCTCGATTGTGGCAGTTGCAGGTCGCGGGAGATACCGGCGAGGCCGACGATATGACCCTGCTGGTCGTGCAGCGCGAGTTTGTGGGTCAGGCACCAGACCGGTTGATTACCGTAATAGAGGTGCAGTTCGAGCTGGTCGGCCAGCTCGCGGCCGCTGGACAGCACCCGCCGATCCTGCTCGGTGTACAGCGGGCCGAAGCGCTCCGGGAAGACCATTTCGGCGGTGCGCCCAAGCAGTTCTGAGCTGTGTTTGAAGCCACAGCGCCGGGCCAGGGTCTGGTTGACGAAGGCGTAGCGGGCCTCGCTGTCCTTGATGAAAAACACCACGTCCGACAGGGTATCGAGCAACGCCGCGATCGGCTGCAGACTGCTTAGCAGGGTCGGCAGGTCGCAGGGTTTGAAGGTAGTGAGCGAGGCATACATGGCGCTGGGGATCTGATGGCAATCTCCGGGATCATAATGACTCGGCAGCGCTGCCGAAAGCCCCGGCCCGGCATTCAGTCCGGCGGGGTGTCGTCCAGGCACATCAAAGTTTCGATCCGCGCCGGGCTGAACGGTGGACGTGGCGCCGAGGGTTGCCAGCCGAACAGGTGCTGCAGTGCGCCGCCGCAGACCCGGCCCTGGCAGGCGCCCATGCCGCAGCGACTGGCCAGCTTGGCCTCGCGCCAGCCCGTGTGCCCGGCCACTGCCGCATAGGGCACGTCTTCGCAACGGCACACCAGCGTATCGGCCTGCGCCAGCGACTTGAGCTGCGGGTCGAGGGCGAATGCTTTGTTCAGGGCCTTGGCGAAACCCTGCCAGCGCGCCCGGCGTGGCCATAATTGTCGAGCTGCCTGAAGGTCACCGACGGCGGTATGGCCGGCGATCGCGCCTTCGACCAACGCCAGTTCACTGCCACCGAAGCCGGTGCATTCGCCCGCCGCGTAGTGATCGGCGCGGCTGCTGGCCTGCCAGGCATCGACCGCGAGTGCCTGGTCATCAAGGGCGCAACCCAGGGCCTGGCCGAGCTGAGTATTGGGAATCAGGCCGAAGCCGCAGGCCAGGCGATCACAGGCCAGCTCGAGGATTTTTCCCTGCTGTTTCAAGCGCACGCCTTCCAGCCGCTCATTGCCCAGAGCGGCCAGCACGTGAGTCCCGCTACGATAATGACGGTCGAACAACCTGAACGACTGCAGCAGTTTGTTGGGCCAGCGCGGCAGTTGCGCGGCGAAACCGGTGACGGCGGCCGTGGCGGCCTGTTCGGCAATGCGCAGCACCTGGGCGCCGTTGTGTTTCGCGGTGGCAGCGCTGGCCAGTAACAACGGCCCGCTGCCGGCGATCACCAGGCGCTCGCCGTGCACGGGCAGGCCGCCCTTGATCAATGCCTGAAGACCACCCGCGCCCGTCACGCCGGGCAGGGTCCAGCCCGGGAAGGGCAGCAGCAACTCGCGGGCGCCGGTACACAGAATCAGTTTGTCGTAACCGATCAGCCAGCCGCGATCGGCATCTTCAACCAGCAGTTCTTTCGGGCCGGCGCAGGCGATCACCCGAGTGCCGGAGTGGCGGCGAATGTTGCTGCACGCCTCCAGTCGCTCACGCATGTGACGGGCCTGATCCGGCAGGCTGGCCTGCGGCCCGTCGCGCCAGATTTGCCCACCCGGCAGCGGATTATCGTCGAGCAGTATGATGCGGGCAGCGCTGGGTGCCGCGGCGAGCGCGGCGGCCATCCCGGCGGGACCGGCACCGATGATCAGCAGGTCGGCGTATTCGTTCATGCTTGAGTCTCCACATTCATGCCGTCGCGACACAGCGTCTGGCAGGCCAGGCGACGTCGGCCGTCGATGGTCACCCGGCACTCCTGACAAACGCCCATGCCGCACAGCGGTGCACGACGCTGACCACTGACCGAGGTGCGACTGCAACCGTCCCCGCCCAGGGCCAGTGCTGCCGCGACACTGGTGCCCTCGGCCACCCTCAACGCACGGCCGTCCAGCATCAATTCAGGCATACACAGGCTCCTTGAGAAAACGCTGCGGCAGATAAGGTTGCGCAGCCAGTGGCGGCGTTTCGTCGAACAATTGCGCGACCAGCAGATCGGCGGTGCCAGGAGCGGTGGTGACACCCAGGCCTTCGTGGCCGACCGCCAGCCATAAGCCTTTGCGTTGCGGGTGCTGGCCCACCAGCGGCAGACCGTCGGGGCTCGCGGCGCGAAACCCGGTCCAGGCGCGGATGCCGTTGAGCTGCGCCAGGCCCGGCATGTAGGCGGTGGCGCGCTTGAGCATTTTCGCCAGCATCCAGCCTTCGACCTGCGGATCGGTGGTGCCGAATTGCCGAGAAGCGCCGATGAACAATTGTCCGGTCGGTCGGGGCTGGATGTTGCAGGCCGTCGAAGGTCCAGTTGCGTTGTGGGCACTGGTGACGTAGCCGAGTTCCACCAGGGTGTGGGTGACTGTTCCAGGGTAGCGGTCGGTGATCAACAAGTGGCCTTTCTTCGCCTCGATCGGCAACTCGGGGCATAGATCGTTGGCCTGGATGCCGTTGGCCAACACCACCGCCTCGGCACTCAGCCACTGACCGTCATCAAGTCGCACGCGGTTGCCATCGACTTCACTGACCCGTGCCCGGCGCTGGCTGATGTTGGGTGCGTCGAGCATCCAGCGTGCGGTTGCCGGGGCATAGAGGATGCCGTCGCCATTGATCAACAGGCCGCCTTCCAGGCCCTTGCGCAGTTCAGGTTCGCGTTGACGCAAGGCACTGCTGGCGATCAACTCGCAAGCCACGCCTTGGGCCTGCAAGTTCAGGTATTTGCTGTGGGCAACGGCCATTTCTTCGGCATCGGCCGCCAACCACAGGGTGCCGTTGCTGCGATAGGCGCAGCCGTCGGGCAAGGCCGGCGCCTGTTCGCGCCAGCGTTGCAGAGAGTATTGGCTCAGGGCCAGTTCTGCCGGATTGTCGTCGAGGACCAGCAGGTGGCCCATGCCCGCCGCCGTAGCGCCGGGCAAGCCGGCATCGAGCACCAGCACGCGCAAGCCGCGCCGGGCAAGCGCCTGGGCACAGGCGGCGCCGATGATGCCGGCACCGATCACGATCACATCGGCCACCCGGCCCTCGCTCACGGGCGAATGCCCCAGGCGAACGGGTCGTCCTGTTCGATGATCAGGCTGGTTTCGGCGCTGATATAGGCACGGCCGCGAATCGTCGGCACGATGCGCTCGCCGTCGATTTCGTAGGAACCCTCGAACTCGCTGCCGATGACACTGGCCTGGCGCCAGATCTGTCCCGGCTGCAACTTGCCGTCGGCCGCCAGGCACGCCAGTTTGGCACTGGTGCCGGTGCCGCAGGGTGATCGATCGTAGGCCTTGCCGGGGCACAGCACGAAGTTGCGGCTGTCGGCCTGCTCGTCTTCGGCGAACAACTCGACATGGTCGATCAACCCGCCGTCTTCGCCACGGATACCCTGAGCCTCCAGCGCCTGTTGCACGGCAAAGGTATAGGCGGTCAACGCTTCGAGGTTGTCGCCGGCAATCTGCAAGCCATGCTCGGCAATCAGGAAGAACCAGTTACCGCCCCAGGCGATATCGCCGACCACCTGGCCGAGCCCCGGCACCTGCAGTGTCAGTCCCTTGCGGTAACGGTAGGCCGGGACGTTGCGCACGCTGACCGAACGGTCCTGGTGCAGCGTCGCCTGCACCGTCCCCACCGGCGTCTCGATGCTGTGCACGCCGGGGCCGATCTTGCCCAAGTGTGCCAGGGAGGCCACCAGGCCAATGGTGCCATGGCCGCACATGCCGAGATAGCCGCTGTTATTGAAGAAAATCACCCCGGCACAGGCTGTCGGGTCCACCGGCTCACAGAGCAGGGCGCCGACCAGTACGTCGCTGCCCCGTGGTTCGAGCATACAGGCGGCGCGCCACTGGTCGTGATGGTCGGCCAGCCGCTGGCGACGTTCGGCCATGCTGCCGCTGCCCAGGTCAGGAAAGCCGGCGGTGACCAGACGGGTGGGTTCGCCGCCGGTGTGGGAATCGATCACGGTGATGCGTTTCATGGGAGGGCCACGTCCGTTCAGATGAGTGAACGAAAGAGTGGCCTGTGCGGGGCTTGCCGGCTTGATGGTTTTATCCAGCACTCATGACGAAATCGGCACAGTGGGTTGAGCTGTCAGTGGCTGTGAGGCAAGTGCTCGAACAGGGTTTTGCAGACCCCGGCAATGTGCTCGTCGAGCAACTTCACCGCGAGATCCACATCACCGGCGCGACAGGCCGCAAGGATTTCCCGGTGTTCGTGATCGGCGCGCTCCTTGCCGGCCGAGAGGCTCATCTGCATGCGCAGGTAACGTTCCAGCTTGTCATTGACCGAGCGGATCAGGCTGACCAGGAACGGGCGTTGCGCCGGTTCGTAGAGACAGGCGTGCAGTTCCCAGTTGAGCTCGGCCCAGCGCCCCACGTCATCTTCGCCGATGAACTCCTGACAGATCCGTTCGGCACGGGCGAAGGTTTCTTCGGTCATGTTCGGAATGGCCAGGCGCAGCACCTTGTCTTCGAGCAGCATGCGCACTTCGAACATCTGCGCCAGTTCCGGCTCGGAGATGCTCGTGACCATCGCCCCGCGATTACGCTGGAACATCACCAGGCCCTCGGCTTCCAGGCGCTTGAGCGCCTCGCGCACCGGGATCTTGCTGACGTTGAACTGGCGGGCGATATCGTCCTGGCGAATCGGTTCGTCCTCGGCGAAATGCCCGGCGACGATCGCATCGCGCAGATGACGGGTGATGATCTCCGAAGTCGAAGGCGAATTGCCCAGGTCCGGTGCGTTGAGTCTAGGTAGGGTCACGGTGGTGGTCGTTCGATGAGATTTGTGGATATGGTATACGAATTCATCCTGGACGTTGCCCTCGACTTTGCTGCCAATCCGACCATTGGTGAGGTCGTAACGTCAAAGCCCGCTGCTGAATATCCTCCAACAGCGGGCAATTCAGCAGAGTTACGACAACTCACCAACCCTCGGAGTCTGCCTGGCAAATCTCATCAGCCAGTAGTAACCGAAGGCCGGCACCACCAACCCGACCACCCAGGCCAGGTCGATGCCGCCCAGTTGCGTGGCCAGCGGACCGACATAAAGGGTGGTATTCATGAACGGGATCTCCACGGCAATGGCGACAATGAAACTGGCGCAGGCGATCCAGTTGACCCGGCCGTAAATGCCATTCATGTCGAAGATGTCGTCAATCCGGTATTCGCCTTTCCTCAGCCAGTAGAAATCGACCAGGTTGATCGCCGTCCAGGGGATCAGGAAATAGCTCATGAAGAAAATGAAGTTGAGGAAAAAGCTGATGAAGTCATCCTGACTGATGGTGCACAACGCCGTGGCCACCAGGCTGATGATCAGCATGAACACGCATCTGACCCTTGGTGTGACGCGCAGGCGGGCGAAGGGTTCGATCACTGTGATGGTCGACATGAACGCCCCATACAGGTTGAAGACGTTGATCGAGACCTGGCCGTAGACGATAAACACGAACAGCAGCAGGGCGACCGGACCGAACAAGCCGGCGACATGACCACCGACATTGCTGGCAAAGTCGGGAATGGCGACGCTGAGGATTGCGCCGAGGATCATCATCCAGGCACCGCCGCTGACCGTTCCGGCGTAGCTGTACCAGAACACCTGGGGCATCGAGGTCTTGCTCGGCAGGTAGCGTGAGTAGTCGGCTACATACGGGGCATAGGACAGTTGCCAGGTCACGGCGATGCTCACCGCCATCAGGAATTTCGCCAGCGAGAAGTCCGTCGCCGCCCATTGCTCTGGGGCGATCGGCAGACTCAATGCGAGCAGCGTGGCGGCGATGAACACCACCAGTGAGAGCAGCGACAGCATTTTTTGCAGCCGGTGGATCAATCGGTAGCCATACAGCGCCACCACGAAACACAGCGCGCCGATCAGCAGAATGTTGCCATTACTCCCCAGCGGACTGACCGTCTCCAGGGCCTGGGCTGCCAGCAAGGTGTTGCTGACGAAGAAGCCGAGGTAGATCAGCATCACGAACAGCAACGGCAGGATCGCCCCGATCACCCCGAACTGCGCGCGGCTCTGGATCATTTGCGGGATGCCCAGCCGGGGTCCCTGGGCCGAGTGCGAGGCCATGAAGATCGCTCCCAGCAGCGAGCCGAGAATGATCGCCAGCGCGCTCCACAACAGATTCAGTCCCAGCACCACTGGCAGCACGCCAGAGGCAATGGTGGTGATGTTCATGTTGGCGCCGAACCAGATGAAAAACAGCGAGCCGGGTTTGCCATGGCGTTCAGCTTCCGGAATGAAATCGATGCTTCTTTTTTCGATACTCATGGCAGTCACTCCTGGCGCTGAAGGCTGGATTGGAGGCGGGCAATAGTGTTCGGCAACTCGTCCGGCTGGTGGGCGAACAGGTCCGGTTGTCGCGGGGCGCAGCAGACGAATGGCTCTCCACTGAGTGAGCGGAGGAATTGCTCGCAGGTGAACAACTCGATGCAGTACACCCAGTTGGCCATGATCAGCAGCGCCGAGTAGTGCGCCGCCTGGGTGGTGGCGGTGCAGGCGTCGGTGATCAGCTGGACGCGGTAACCCAAGGAGAAGGCGTCGAACACAGTGCTCAGTACGCAGACGTCGGTCAGCATTCCGCTGACGATCAGGGTGTCGACACCCAGCTGTTTGAGTCGAGCGTCGAGGTTGGTCTGATGGAAGCCACTGTAGCGATGTTTGTCGATGACCTGCTCGTCCGGGCGGGGCGCCAGGGCGGCGATGATTTCCACCTGCGCAGTGCCGGCCCGGTAGCTGCTCGGGCCACCGTCGTCGGACCTGGGTTCGCCGGGTGGCAGGCCAACACCGTCAGCCTGATTGATATGGCGGGTGTAGAACACCGGGACAGCGTTACGGCGGGCGGCCGTGAGCAATGCAAGGTTGTGGGCGATGACCCCCTGGAGGTTTTCCAGGGGGAAGCCATCTTCCTGTTGCATGTCGATAATCAACAGTGCGTTTTTATTATTCATGGGCAAACCTGATAAAGCGCGCGGCACCAACGGCCGCCACGCGGACCCGATCGAATCGAGTACGAAGCAGAGTACAGAGTGACAGGCCAAAACCGGTCACGCTGTGGTTCTAACTCAGGGTTTGCTCAGGGGACTATCTGCCAGAAGCCGTTCTGCTTGGCCGAAACGCAGGCGCGCAGGCGCTTGAGATGGATGTGCGAAGAGGTCGACTCGCCACGCAGGTACGCCTGTTCAGCGCCTGGCGCAGAGGTAGGTGCAAGTGGCTGGAATCGACGGTTTATCATGAAAATCGACCATGACAGGCAATGCTGATCGGGAACTGCCGGACCCATGCCGGACCGGCAGTATACGTAACCCTTGGATTACTGGAACGCAGGCACGACGTGCTTGATGAACAGTTCCAGGGATTTCTTTTTCTCGGCGTGGGGCAGGCTGTTGTCACACCAGAAGCTGAATTCGTCGACTCCCAATTCCTGGTAGTACTTGATGCGCGGAATGATTTCCTGCGCGGTGCCAATCATGGCGGTTTTGTGGAGACTCTCCAATTCGAATTCCGGGCGACCGGCGAATTTCTCTTCCGGGCTCGGCGCCAGGAAGCCGTTGACCGGCACTTCCTTATTACCAAACCAGGCGTCGAAGGTACGGTAGAACTTCGAGATCGCCTTGGCCCCGACTTTCCAGCCGTCAGGGTCATCGGCCGCGTGGACGTGGGTGTGGCGCAGCACCATCAATTGCGGGCGCGGCACGTCCGGATTGTTATCCAGGGCGGCCTGAAACTTGTTCTTCAGGTCGAGGACTTCTTCGTCGCCTTTCATCAGCGGCGTGACCATCACGTTGCAGCCGTTGGCTACGGCGAAATTGTGCGAGTCCGGGTCGCGGGCGGCGATCCACATCGGCGGGCAGGGTTTTTGAATCGGTTTCGGCACGCTGGTGGAGGTGGGGAATTTCCAGATCTCACCGTTGTGGGCGTAGTCGCCTTGCCACAGGGCACGCACCACCGGGACCATCTCCCGCAGGGCCTGACCGCCGGAGGAGGCGGGCATGCCGCCGGCCATGCGGTCGAACTCCACCTGGTAGGCGCCGCGGGCCAGCCCGACTTCCATGCGACCGTTACTGATCACGTCGAGCAGGGCGCACTCGCCGGCAACCCGCAACGGGTGCCAGAACGGCGCGATGATGGTGCCGGCGCCGAGGTGAATGGTGGTGGTCTTGGCAGCCAGGTAAGCCAGCAACGGCATCGGGCTAGGCGAGATGGTGTATTCCATGGCGTGGTGTTCGCCGATCCAGACCGTGCTGAAGCCACCGGCCTCGGCCATCAGGGTCAGTTCGGTCAGGTCTTCGAACAATTGGCGGTGGCTGACTTGCTCATCCCAGCGCTCCATATGAACGAATAACGAAAACTTCATGACGCATACCTCGAATTTTTTATTGTTGGCCTGTCAACTACAGGCGCGGGATTTGGGGTCAGGCAAAGGCTGGCAGCGCGCCCATCTTGCCGCGGCAATACACCAGCGGGCGGGTTTGCTGCTGCGGCACGATCAGGTTCTTCACGGCGCCAACCATGATGGCGTGATCGCCGCCTTCGTATTCTCGCCACAGCTCGCATTCGATAATCGCCGTGGCATTGCTCAGCAGCGGATTACCCAGCTCGCTGAGCGTCCATTCGATGCCTTGCGCCTTGTCCTTGCCTTTGCGGGCGAAAGCATAGGCTTCATTCTGTTGCTCACCGGACAGCAGGTGAATGGCAAAGCGCTTGTTCTTGATTAGCACCGGATAGGAGTCGGAGCTGTAGTTGGGGCAGAACAGCACCAGGGCCGGGTCCATCGACAGCGAACTGAAGGCGCTGGCCGTCAGGCCGACGATCTGGCCCTCGTCATCCAGCGTGGTGATAACCGTCACACCGGAAGGGAAAGAGCCCATGACTAATTTGTAGACGTTCGCGTCGATCATTGGATGTTCCTCGGTCAAACGGTAGCGCTGTGCGCCTTATTAAATGCTTTGTATGTCTGATGGTATACCGTAATACCTGCTTTGCAAGTGCTTTTTGCGCTGGGCGGACGAACGTCGGTTTTTCGCTGATGCTCAATGAATACGGGGTTTTCAGGCTGATAGACACCTATTTACGGCTGTGAATTGCGGATCAGTTGGTCGGTAAAACCCCGGATCAGTCTTGTTAAAGCATTGGAATACCATAATATGGTGTCCGTCGACGAATCTGTCAAAAACAGATGTGCGTCGCGGTCCAGGCGGCTTGGCGACAGCTTTGTGCCGAGGTACGCGCTTCATGATTTGGCTTCATACAAAGATAAAAACAGGCAAATACATGTCCCAGACGTCCAGTCAAAACCAGCTCATCGAAAATCATACGGTGGATTACGTTCCGCTTGCGGAACGCCATGGAAAGGCACGCGATCTGTTTACCCTGTGGTTCAGCACCAACATTGCACCGTTGCCGATCGTTACCGGGGCGATGGTGGTCCAGGTGTTCCACCTCAACCTGTTCTGGGGGCTGATTGCGATTGTCCTTGGGCACATGATCGGCGGCATTGTCATCGCCCTCGCTTCCGCCCAGGGGCCGCGTATGGGGATTCCGCAGATGGTCCAGAGCCGTGGACAGTTCGGCCGCTACGGCGCGCTGTTGATCGTGTTCTTCGCCGCGGTCATTTATGTCGGTTTTTTTATCTCCAACATCGTCCTGGCCGGGGAGTCGATCCATGGCATGGTCGAGTCGGTGCCATTGCCGGCCGGTATCCTTATAGGTGCCTTGAGCGCGACGGCCATCGGCGTGATCGGCTACCGTTTTATCCATACCCTCAACCGGATCGGCACCTGGGTCATGGGCAGCGCGTTGCTTGCAGGCTTTGTCTATATCTTCGGTCATGACCTGCCGGCGGACTTCTTCAGCCGTGGCAGCTTCAATCTGTCCGGCTGGCTGGCGACGATATCCCTGGGGATCATCTGGCAGATCAGCTTTTCGCCATACGTTTCCGACTATTCGCGTTACCTGCCGGCGGACATCGGCATTGCCAGGCCGTTCTTCGCCACCTACGCCGGGGCGACGCTGGGCACTATCCTGTCTTTCAGCTTCGGCGCAGTCGCGGTCCTGGCGACACCCGAAGGCACACCCGCGATGGCGGCGGTGAAGCAGTCCACCGGCTGGTTGGGGCCGATCCTGATGGTGCTGTTCTTGCTGAATATCATCAGCCACAACGCGTTGAATCTGTATGGCGCGGTCTTGTCCATCGTGACCTCGATCCAGACCTTCGCCAGCAACTGGACGCCGAGCATCAAAGTGCGCGTGCTGCTGTCGACGCTCGTGCTCACCGGCTGCTGCCTGATGGCACTGAGCGCTTCGGCGGACTTCATCTCACAGTTCATCGGGCTGATTCTGGCGCTGTTGTTGGTGTTGGTCCCCTGGGCCTCGATCAACCTGATCGACTTCTACCTGATCAAGCGCGGCCACTACGACATCGCCTCGATCTTTCGCGCCGATGGCGGGATCTACGGACGGTTCAACCTGCACGCGATCGTCGCGTACTTCATCGGCATCCTGGTGCAGCTACCCTTCGCCAATACTTCGCTGTACGTCGGGCCTTACGCCAATATCATCGAAGGCGTGGACCTGTCGTGGCTGGTGGGACTGGCCGTGACGTGTCCACTCTATTATTGCCTGGCAACGCGTAATCAGGCGTTGCTGAGCGAGGCGCGGAAGCTGAGCTTCGCTGACTGATCGATCGGTTTCAAATAAAGGCACCGTGCGTATTAACGTCCGGTGCCTTTTTTGTTGTGAGGGTTTAGGTAGAACTTGTGCCCGGCCCGGATCGAGTTTAGCTGCGGGGCTGTTCAGCCGGTTAAGGAAGAGGGGCCGAACGCGGACTTCTGCTATCCCGTGAAAATAGTCAGGCATCCCATCAACTAGCCATCGCTGTAGGCATATTCGGCAAAGGTTATAGGGACGTTCCTGATGCGACTTTAGGGGGTGTCGCGGTCGCTCAAGATGATCCATCGTTCGGATTTCTCTGGCTGACACCTTCGCAAGGAGCGAACACCCCATGAGCAAGTTGTCCACTTGGCTTTTTGGACGGCAATACACTGACCGGAACTCTCGGTTTGAGGTGCGCGATTCCCCGATCCTGCCGACGCCCGACACAGGCCCGGTCCGCGCATCTTTACCCCCGGAACCAGGCGCCGACGCTCTGCAACCGCTGAAGAACTGGAGCCATCCGTTCAAGGACACGCGCAACCCGCTGCAGCAGTTGACCCACTTGGCCAAGGCGACGGCGGGCTACTACCCCCTGGGACGCAACGGCCTGTGGCACGGCGGCGTGCATTTCGACAGCGGCACCGCCGGCGGCCTGGATCAATCCAGCGTGCAGTGCCTGGCCGACGGTGAAGTGGTGGCTTTCCGCATCGACACGCATTCGCCGACCACGCGCTACTTCATCAACACAATCACCGTCGAGAAACCCTTCTCGCGCAATTTCGTATTGGTTCGTCATCGGTTGCAGCCACCCAATATCGAAGGCAGCCCGGACACGCCGCCCAGCCTGACCTTCTACAGCCTGTACATGCACCTGCAGGACTGGGCGGTGTACCAGGAAGACTCCGCCATCGCTCGCCCGGCGTTCTGGCCCGAGGCACCGACCCGACGCGTAAAGGAGTCGGCGAATGACGTACGCCCCGGAAATCTTGAGCAGCGTGGCCTGAACGTGCGCAATAAGGACTCACAGGGCAAGGTGATCGACCTCCTGCCGCGCGGCGCAGAGGTGACCGTCATTGGTGAGGGGAAATACCGCAAGCTGGAGAACACCCTGGGCCCGGCCAATCTGCTCAACACCGATGGATCGCTACGCGGCTACGTTTCCAACAGCCTTCTGATACCTGTCGCCGGGGACGAGTATCGCATCGCGACCGTGCATGACTCGTTCGACATCCGCGCCGAACCGAGCTTTCACAGCGACATTATCGGGGAGCTGCCGACTGGCACGCACGTCACGGTCAGCGGTGAAGGCCAGTACCGCAAACTGGAGCGCATCAACCAGTACGTGCATTTCGACTGGCTGCAAGGCGAGCAGAAACCGCTGGCAGCGGATCGGGTGGTGGTGCTCGAAACGCCCGTCGCGATCAAGGCCGGCGCGCTGATCGGTCATCTCGGCCTGTATCAGGACGGCAGCGCGGATCAGCCGGAAGAGAAGCTGCACCTGGAAGTGTTCAGTGGCGATGACATCGATTTATTCATCGAAGCCAGTCGAGCCTGGGCCCAGCGCCTGCCGGATAAAGACAAAACCTGGTTAAAGCTCGCCCAAGGCACCGCTGTGGTGACTCATCAAGAAAATGCCACTGCCGCACAACTGAAAATATTGAGTGCAGCCAGCCCACTCAGTGCTGCCGACTTGTTAGTCCCCAAAAGTTTGCTTGATGGTCTGCCGGCCGACAGAAAAATCGCGGTACCGGCGACGGCTGACCGCAGGGCCTGCAACTGGTATCGCCTCGATGGGCTGCTGCACGACGCGGACAACACCCTGCTCGACGGCTGGGTGCGCGAAGAAGTAGGTGTTACACCTTGGCTCAGTCCCTGGTCGTGGGAGGGCTATGACGTTATTTTCGACTACAGCACGCCCAAGCACGCCATGGCCTCGTTTCTGAGTGCTGTCGACCACTTCAGCGAAGCGCAACGCGAACGCTATCGGCCCCTGGCCGACAAAGACGACCAGGGGCCGATGAAGAGCCGGCTGTACGACATCATCGACCGCAACCGCGACGGCAAGATGACCGCCGAGGAACTGCAAGCGGTCCTCCACCTGCCGGCCCACGCGCAGTCGATTTCGCAGCTGATCATTTACAAAGAGAGTGAATGGTTTCACCAGGCGCAAAAGTGGGACGCGCTGGATGAATTGCTCGGTCATAGCGGGTCGACTCCACACTTGAATTGGTTGGCGGAGAAGCAGCGGATCGAGCAACTGAGTTGGTGGGGTGAGGTAGCGGAGAAAGTAGGGTTGCCGTCGTGGGGGAAGGCGTATCACTTTCATCCGGTGGGGTTGGTGGGGAGTTTCTCCGCGGAGAATGATGACAATGATCTTAAGTGGCTGAAAGTACCTTATGGCCAACTGACCTTTGATGTGGAAGGCAATGATATAGAAGATGAGTCGCATCCGTTGTACAGGTACTTCAGTCGGGTTGTGCACTGGCCAGGTGGTGCATCGGGCATCACTATCGGACGGGGCTACGATCTCGGTCAGCGGCCTGCTCCAGAAAGTGACCTACGTGCAGCCGGCGTTGAAGAACAGCTATTAACTTGGTTGATTGGGGCTAAAGGACTTTAGGGCGATACAGCTAAGACTTATCTTGCCCAGGCTCCAGCGGAGATCCTAAATCATAAAATTACTAGAAAGCAACAATATGATATGTTTGTTTCTGTTTATGATTATATGAAAAGTGAAATCATAAGGATCTCAGGAAAGACCGATACCGCTGAGCTATACGGGCGACTGGACTGGGATTTGACTCATGAAAAGATTCAAGAAGTGGTAGTGGACCTGATGTATCGAGGAGATTATGGGGCTCGTACTAGAGAGATTCTTCAGAGGCATATTACCGGAAATGACTTGGCTCGTTTCTCAGAAACAATATCTGACAGGGCCAGATGGATGAGCGTACCTCTGGATCGATTTAACAAGCGTGTTCAATATTTGAGATAATTTTGTGAGGGAATTTTTTTTTGGCGTTATGCTAGCCATTCTTCCAGTGTTTGTGCAGGCGGAGGATGTTAATTATAAGGACGTGTTTAGAGTCGATTCGCATCGGATAGGGAAAGTCGTCGTGCGGTACATAAAGCTATTCTCAGATCCCTGTTTGACTATACAGGCACTAAGCCAAAAACCTGAATGGCAGGTGGTCTCAGCCACGCATATTTGCTCATTTGAAGGTAAGTCGTTTGAAGATGAAGTTGCGGATGCACAATTTGAGGGCGTTTATTTTGCCGAAGATGGTGTTCATTTTACTTTGAGTATTACTCCCTTGCAATTGGCTGCGGAGCAGCGAAGGGCATGCACTGTTCCGGTTGAGCAAGGAGTTATTGGGGAGCTTGTGTGCGCAGGTCCAACCTGAGTTCGGCTAAATGGGAGTTTGCATTGATAATGCACAATTTTTAGTAAAGTCCCTATTTTCGTTTGGTGACTTAAAGTCTAAGCCTATATCTGATAGGGGGTCGTAGTTTGCTCGACTACGATGCACTAGCAGATAGTTTTGATGGTCAGAGAACTTTGCTTTGTCTAACTCAAGGATTTCGGATAAGGAACTCGATCTATGATAGTCAAAATATCATTTTTTGTTATTTTGGCATTCTGCTTAGCCGGCCTGGCCGAAGCCAAGGAATTTGACTATCGGAATGTGCCAGAGGCAGGGACAGGCCGCGTGGGAGATAATCTTGTTCGATATTTGGTTTGGTCGGAGGACCACTGCATCGTTATTCAGAATATGGTTTTTGGTGGGAACGGCAAGGTCTCAGCAGAGAAAAAATTTGCTCATTAGAAGGAAAGCTTTTAGTAATGGTTATGCCGAAGTGGATTTTAAAAAAGGGAGCTTTGAAGGTGGTAAGCTTTTCTTGGACCTTGCAGTCTATCCATTACGTTTAGTTGATAAAGTAATTATGACCTGCGAGGTTGTGTTCCATGATGGTCTGGCAGATCACCTTTCCTGTAAGAAAAAAGAAGAACGTACTGTAGAATATTGTACATGCGGCTCTGCAAAGTTAGATTCTAGAGTTTCCAAGGTCACAACCGCGACGGCAAGATGACCGCTGAAGAGCTGCAAGCGGCCCTCCGCTTCCCAGCCCACGCGCAAGCGATCTCGCAGTTGATCATCCGCAAAGAAAGCGAGTGGTTTCACCAGACGCAGAAGTGGGACGCGCTGGATGAATTGCTCGGCCATAGCGGATCGACTCCACACTTGAACTGGTTGGCGGAGAGCGGATCGAGCAAATGAGTTGGTGGGGTGAGGTCGCGGAAGGGTTGGGTTGCCGTCGTGGGGGAAGGCGTATCACTTTCATCCGGTGGGGATATTGGGAGCATTCACCACTAAGGATGAAGCAAAAATTCTAGCAGGGAAGATTACCTACAATGCGGAAGGCAACGATAGTCCAGGCTCAATGCACTACAGCAGAGTTATCCATTGGCCTGGGAATGATTTGTCTGGAGTAACTTTAGGTCGTGGATATGACATGGGGAGTAGAACAAGGAATGAAATATATACACATATGACTCAGGCGGGTGTTGGCGACGAGAAAGCTAGTAAGATTTCGTTAGCTCACGGCTTAAAGGGGGAAACTGCTGGAGATTTTGTCAGAAATAACAAAGCGTTAATTGGCGAAATAACAAAGAGTCAACAAATATCACTGTTTAACTTGATCTATCCCGCTTATGTAGGTAGGGCTATTTCAATTTACAATAAGTGGACTGAGTCTGAAGTGGGGAGAGTCGCATGGGAAAATCTTGATCCGATTATTCGGGATGTCCTAGTGGACTTTGTGTATCAGGGATTCACTGCGGGACCTAATCCAATGAAGTCTGGGATGCGCAACAGCAGGGATGAAATGATTTCATACGTTCAAAATACACCCGCGATTAGCCAGTATGAGCCAGGGCGGCGGCGAGCTAGCTATTTGAGAGATAATTAACTGGAGAGATTTTATGGCGATGAAATTGATTTTTGGGTTGATGTTTTTTACTTGCAGTTTGTGTTATGCAGAATCTTCTTTGTTGGATGTTTGTTCTCCTGAGGTAGTGGATAGCCAGGGGGTGTATGAGTGCTCTAAGAAAAAGAGCAAGGAAGCCGATTTAGAATTAAATAATGCATATAGAGAGTTGAATGACAAGGTTTCTGTGGATTACAAAGCAGATCCCCTGCTAGGAGATGAGCTTAAGTCCCATATAAAAAAATCACAGCGAGCTTGGATTGTTCTTAGGGATGAGAATTGTGCGATTGAGAGCTTTGTGACCCCCTCAGGAACACAAGCGTTTGAAACATCAATGAACTATTGTATTGCTAGGGAAAGTATCTTAAGAGTTAGATATCTAAGAGGCTTGAAATTCTGACGCTCCGCTATCATTGAGCGTGCGATGCTATCGTCGATTACTTGATTGGTGGTTTGTAAGTGTCAATGACCACATTTTTATGTTTTCTGGTTTTATTGACCCTATGCTGCGCATTTCTAATGCGGAACCGAAGATAGTCCATCCTCAATGGCGATCAAGTGTAGGGCTGATCAGACCTAATAGCAGTCAGTTAAGGAAGATGCGTCGAGCGCGGACCTGTGGCGAGGGGGCTTGCCCCCATAGGCGCTAACCAAATCTCTCGCTCCATAGCTCATCTTGCTGGTATCCCCGCTTTTTTCGCGGGGATTCGCGCAGTGCACGACTGAAGTAATCCCATTTCTCAAGACACGTAAACAACGACAAGCGGGGACTGATCACGCTACAAAGCAACCAATGGATAAAGGCCATTTCACGCCAGCGACAACGCCTCTGAGCCACGTTTTCTTGAATGCCCCTCGCTCTCGACAGGGGAAAAATGCTCGCCTGTGGCGATCAACCGCTCAATAAGGCAAGCCACTAATAATTTCCCTTGCAGCCAGGCTTTCGCGCCTTCCGGGTTTTTCTTTCTCAAGCGCGATAACCCTAGCAATGACTTCATCCGCTTGAACGCCAACTCCACCTGCCAGCGGTGCCGATAAAGGGCCAAGACCTCTTGCGCACTCAGGCAGTCCAAGGTCGTGACCACCACAACGTAGCCTGCTGCCTCCACTGTCTGTGATTGAAGCTGCTTCTGTTTTTGCTTTTTTTGTGC
>NZ_CABVHY010000033.1 GCF_902497875.1 Pseudomonas fluorescens | reverse complement strand
GGGCTATCGGGTCTGCGTCGTCAATCCTGCACAGACCAAGGCCCATGCCAAGAGTGATTTGCAACGGGTCAAAACAGACAAGACCGACGCTAAGTTGATCGCCGATTTCGCCAAGGAAAAGCATGAAAAGCTAAGGCTGTGGGAGCCGGAGCCGCTGAAGTATCGACAGGTGAAGGCCATGGTTCGTCGCCTGAATGACCTTCAGGAAATGCTGCAGATGGAACGTAATCGTCTGGATGTGTCCGACGACAGCGTCAAGATTTCGATCAAATCCGTAATCAGCCACATCGAGAAAGAGATTGCCGAAACCAAAAAGGCTCTCAAGAAACACATTGATGACGACCCGGACATGCGCCAAATGCGCGATTTGATGGTGACCATTGATGGCATTGCCGACAAATCGGCGCAAATGCTGTTTGCCGAGCTGGGCGACCTGCGAAAGTATTCGAATCCTCGACAAATGGTGGCGGCGGCGGGCTTAAATCCAAAGCTGGAAGAGTCTGGCCAGCTTAAGGGCCGCACCTTTATCTCGAAAATCGGATCAGCGCGACTCCGAACCGGGCTCTACATGCCAGGTCTGGTGGCGATGCAGCACAACGAAGCGATTATCGCGCTCAAAGAGCGATTGAAAGCCAACGGCAAGGCTCCCAAGCAGATCATCTGTGCAGCAATGCGCAAGCTGCTGCACATCATCTTTGGAGTGATCAAATCGGGCCAGCCCTTTGACCCGAAACTTGCGCTTGCCCGGTGAGAGTTAAGACGGTATCTACGCCGATTGAGTACACCCACAACATTGCGGATGGACACAAATCTACAATCGCCGCTTGACCAATTTCATCACCACCACAAAAAACACCGGCACGAACATCACGGCCAGGGTCGCGGTGATCATTCCGCCGATTACCCCGGTACCAATCGCTTGCTGGCTCGCCGAGCTGGCACCCGTAGCAATCGCCAGTGGCATCACGCCGAGGATGAACGCCAGCGAGGTCATGACGATCGGTCGCAGCCGCAGGCGTGCGGCTTGCACCGTGGCGTCAATCAGGTCGTGGCCTTCGTCGTACAGGCTCTTGGCGAACTCGATGATCAGGATCGCGTTCTTCGCCGACAGGCCGATGATGGTGATCAGCCCGACCTTGAAGAACACGTCGTTGGGCATCCCCCGCAGGGTCACGGCCAGTACCGCGCCGAGTACGCCGAGTGGCACCACCAGCAACACCGAGGTGGGAATCGACCAGCTCTCGTACAACGCCGCCAGACACAGGAACACGATCAGCAGCGACAGCCCGAGCAGGATGGGTGCCTGGGCGCCGGAAAGGCGTTCCTGCAACGACAGCCCGGTCCATTCCTGGCCCAGGCCCGCCGGCAGTTGTGCGACGAGCCGTTGGACTTCCTCCATTGCCTCGCCAGTGCTGTAGCCGGGTGCCGGCTCGCCGGAAATGCTGATGGCCGGGTAGCCGTTGTAGCGGGTCAACTGCGCCGGGCCCTGGGTCCACGTGGCCTGGACGAAGGCCGACAAGGGCACCATTTTTCCGCTGTTGTTGCGCACGTGCATCTTCAGCAAATCCGCCACCTGGCTGCGTTGATCGCCTTCAGCCTGCACCACCACCCGTTGCATCCGGCCCTGGTTGGGGAAGTCATTGATATAGGCCGAACCCACTGCGGTGGACAGCACATTGCCAATGTCCGCAAAGGCGATGCCCAAGGCGTTGGCCTGCTTGCGGTCGACTTCCAGTTGCACCTGCGGCGCTTCGGCCAGCGCGCTTTCGCGCACGTTCATCAGGATTGGGCTTTTCTCGGCGGCGGCCAGCAACTCGCTACGCGCCTGCATCAATGCGGCATGGCCGACGCCGCCACGATCCTGCAGACGGAACTCGAAACCGCTGGAGGTGCCGAGACCGTCCACCGGTGGCGGCAGTACCGCGAAAGCCGCGGCGTCCTTGATCTGGCTCAACGCGATGTTGGCGCGATCGGCAATTGAACTCGCCGAATCGTCGCTGCCGCGATCAGACCAGTCCTTCAACGTGGTGAACGCCAACGCTGCGTTCTGTCCGCTGCCGGAAAAACTGAAGCCCAGAATCACCGTGCTATCGCCAACGCCGGGTTCGGTTGCGTTATGGGCTTCGATCTGCTCCACCACCTGCACCGTGCGGTTTTTGCTGGCACCCGGTGGCAGCTGGATATCGGTGATGGTGTAACCCTGGTCTTCGACCGGCAGGAACGAGGAGGGCAGGCGGCTGAAACACAGCCCCAGGCCAATCAGCAGCACACCGTAGATCAGCAGGTATCGCCCGGTGCGTTTCAGCGCGTAGACCACCCCGCGTTGATAACCGTTGCTGAGCTGTTCGAAGCGTCGGTTGAACCAGCCGAAGAAACCGCCCCTGGCGTGATGGTCGCCCTTGGCAATCGGTTTGAGCAGGGTCGCGCACAGGGCCGGGGTCAAGGTCAGGGCGAGGAACGCCGAGAACAGGATCGAGGTGGCCATGGACAGTGAGAACTGCTGATAGATCACCCCCACCGAGCCCGGCATGAACGCCATCGGGATAAACACCGCCACCAGCACCAGGGTGATGCCGATGATCGCCCCGGTGATCTGCTTCATCGCCTTGCGCGTCGCTTCTTTGGGCGACAGGCCCTCGGTGGCCATGATCCGCTCGACGTTCTCCACCACCACAATGGCATCGTCCACCAGGATGCCGATGGCCAGCACCATGCCGAACATGGTCAGCACATTGATCGAGAAACCCAGCGCGAGCATGGTCGCGAAGGTGCCCATCAGCGCCACCGGCACCACCAGGGTCGGAATCAACGTGTAGCGAATGTTCTGCAAAAACAGGAACATCACCGCAAACACCAGCAACATTGCTTCGCCCAGGGTGTAGACCACTTTGGTGATCGAGACCTTGACGAAGGGCGAGGTGTCGTAGGGGATCTTGTATTGCACACCGACCGGGAAATACTGCGCCAGCTCATCCATCTTCGCCCGCACCAGGGTCGCGGTGCTCAGGGCGTTGGCCCCCGGCGCCAGTTGCACGCTGACGGCGGTCGACGGCTTACCGTTCAGGCGAGTGGAAAACTGGTATTCCTGACTGCCGATCTCGACCCGGGCGACATCGCCGATGCGCACGGTGGAACCGTCGGGGTTGGCTCGCAACACGATGTCGGCGAACTCTTCGGGACTCGACAATTGGCCTTTGACCAACACCGTCGCGGTGATTTCCTGGGTCGAGCGAGCAGGCAGGTCGCCGATGCTGCCGGCCGACACCTGGGCGTTCTGCGCCGCAATGGCCGCGTTGACATCGGCCGGGGTCAGGTTGAAACCCATCAGCTTGCGCGGGTCGATCCAGATGCGCATGGCCCGCTCGGCACCATACAGCTGCGCTTTGCCGACCCCGTCGATACGGCGAATTTCGTTCATCACATTGCGCGCCAGGTAATCGCTGAGCGCCACGTCGTCGAGTTTGCCGTCACTGGAGGTCAGGGTGATCAGCAACAGGAAACCGGCCGAGACCTTCTCCACTTGCACGCCTTGCTGGGTCACTGCTTGCGGCAGGCGCGGCTCTACTGCCTTGAGTCGGTTCTGCACGTCGACCTGGGCCATTTCCGGATTAGCGCCGGGCTGGAAGGTCGCGGTGATGGTGGCGCTGCCGAGGCTGCTCTGGGATTCGAAATACAGCAGGTTGTCAGCGCCGTTGAGCTCCTGCTCGATCAGGCTGACCACGCTTTCGTCCACCGTTTGTGCCGAGGCGCCGGGGTAGGTGGCGTAGATTTCGACTTGCGGCGGCGCGACGTTGGGGTATTGCGCCACCGGCAACTGCGGGATGGCCAGGGCGCCGCCCAGCAGGATGAACAGCGCGACCACCCAAGCGAAGATCGGGCGGTCGATAAAGAATTGCGGCATGGGGTTTCCTACCTACTGAGCAGCCTGGGCAATCGGAAGAGGGGTGTCGTCGATCTGCACTTTTTCGCCGGGGCGAGCGTGCTGCAGACCTTCGGTAACGATGCGGTCGCCCGGTTTCAGGCCGTCGATGACGATCCAGCGGTCGTTTTGCACCGAGGCCAGCTGCACCGGCTGCTGGCTGACCCGCTGCTCGGCGTCCACCAGCAATACCTGGGCGATACCGGCGCTGTCGCGCAGGATGGCGCGTTGCGGCACGCTGATGCCTTGCTGGTTGATCGCCTGCTCCAGCCGTACGCGAATGAAGCTGCCGGGCAGCAGGTCGAGGTCCGGGTTGGGGAACTCGCTGCGCAGAATGATCTGGCCGGTGCTCGGGTCGACACTGATGTCGGCAAACAGCAGCTTGCCCGGCAGCGGGTAAAGGCTGCCGTCGTCCTGGATCAGGGTGACGCGGGCCTGGTCCTGGCCAATCTGCTGCAACTGCCCGGCACGGAAAGCCCGGCGCAGGTCGTTGAGTTCGCGGGTCGACTGGGTCAGGTCGGCGTGGATCGGGTCCAGTTGCTGGATCAGCGCCAGCGGGGTGGTTTCGTTCTGCCCGACCAAGGCGCCTTCAGTGACCAGCGCGCGGCCGATGCGCCCGGAAATCGGCGCGGTGACCGTGGCGTAACCCAGGTTCAACCTGGCCCGTTGCACCGCGGCCTGATTGGCCGCCACGTCAGCAGCGGTCTGCCGGACGCTGGCCCGGGCGTTGTCGTAGTCCTGGCCGCTGATGGCGTTGCCTTCGACCAATTGGGCGTAACGCTGCTCCTGCAAGCGCGCCTGGAACGCATTGGCCTCGGCCTTGCGCAGGCTGGCCTGGGCGCTGTCGAGATCGGCCTTGAACGGCGCCGGGTCGATGCGAAACAGTACATCGCCCTGCTTGACGTCGGAGCCTTCGCGGAAGGTGCGCTGCAGCACGACGCCGGCCACCCTGGCACGGACTTCGGCAATCCGCGGCGCGGCGATCCGGCCACTTAATTCGCTGGTGATCGAAAGCGCCTGCGCCTGGATCGTCTCGATCCGCACCGAGGCCAGCGGGGCCTGTTCTTCGGCGATGGAGGACTTGTCGCAAGCACTCAGCGTCACTGCCAGCGCAATCAGGCCAAGCTTTGCAAGCAGGTTCTTTGACATGTGGATACCCCAATATTGACCCCGGCATGCTACGGACAGCCGCCAAGGTGAGCGGTGAAGCTTTGTAGGCGCTCTGTGAAATTGTGTAAGGGTTTTGCTCGCTGGCGTGCGTGGGCGTATATCCTTGACGGCTTACTGACTGGTGGCACATTCCCCGTAGCAGCTGGCGAAGCCTGCCTTCGGCGGCGCAGCCGTCGTAAAATTTGCAATCGCGTTACTACAGGTAAATCACAGTTGTCGGCTTTACGACGGCTGCGCCGCCGATCGCGAGCAAGCTCGCTCCTACAGGAAACACCCATGCCCAACATTCTCCTGGTCGAAGACGACTCCGCGCTCTGCGAACTGATCGCCAGCTACCTGGAACGCAACAGCTACCACGTCAGCGTGCTCAGCCGCGGTGATCAAGTGCGTGAACGTGCACGGTCGAACCCGCCGGACCTGGTGATCCTCGATCTGATGCTGCCGGGTCTCGACGGCCTGCAAGTCTGCCGCCTGCTGCGGGCCGACTCGGCGACCCTGCCGATCCTGATGCTCACCGCTCGTGACGACAGTCACGATCAAGTCCTGGGCCTGGAAATGGGCGCCGATGACTACGTCACCAAACCTTGCGAGCCAAGGGTATTGCTGGCGCGGGTGCGCACCTTGCTGCGCCGCAGCAATCTGAACGAGCCGCAAACCGCCAACGACCGGATCCTTATCGGCAATCTGTGCATCGACCTGTCGGAGCGCAGCGTGACCTGGCGCGAGCAACCGGTGGAGCTGTCCAGCGGCGAATACAACCTGCTGGTGGTGCTGGCCCGGCATGCTGGCGAAGTGCTGAGCCGCGACCAGATCCTACAACGCCTGCGCGGCATCGAATTCAACGGCACCGACCGCTCGGTAGACGTGGCCATCTCCAAGCTGCGGCGCAAGTTCGACGACCATGCCGGTGAGGCGCGCAAGATCAAGACCGTGTGGGGCAAGGGCTACCTGTTCAGTCGATCCGAGTGGGAATGCTGAGCCGATGCTGCGAATCCTGATTCGGTTGTACCTGATCACCATCGTCACCTTCAGCGCGGCGATCTATCTGATCCCTGACCTGGTGATCAAGGTCTTTCACGAGCGTTTTCAGAACTACACCCTCGACCAGTCCCGCGGCCTGCAGAATCTGATCGTCAAACAGTTTCACCAAGTGCCCGCCGAGCAATGGCCGGCCCTGGCGGCGGAGCTGGATCAGGAGTTCCAGCCGCTGCAGGTGGTCCTGGTACGCAATGACGACCCAGACTTCAGCGACTATGAAACCGAACGCTTGCAGCGCGGCGAGAAAGTGGTTCGCATGGGCGACTGGGCCTGGCGTACGCTCGCGGTGGCGCCGCTGGACCAGCAGTTGGCGGTCAAGCTGACCGTTCCGCCGGATCCGGCGGACGTCAGTTTCCTCTACTGGAGCATCAACGTGCTGATCGGCGCGGCGTTGCTGGCGTGCCTGTTGATCTGGCTGCGCCCGCACTGGCGCGATCTGGAGCGCTTGAAAGGCACCGCCGAGCGTTTCGGCAAGGGCCAGCTGAGCGAGCGCACGCAGATTTCCCCGAGTTCCAACATTGGCAGCCTGGCCCATGTTTTCGACACCATGGCCGCCGACATTGAAAACCTGCTGAACCAGCAGCGCGACCTGCTCAACGCGGTCTCCCATGAACTGCGCACGCCGCTGACCCGGCTCGACTTCGGCCTGGCGCTGGCACTGTCCGACGATATGCCGAGCGCCAGTCGCGAGCGTTTGCAGGGGTTGGTCGCGCACATTCGCGAACTGGATGAACTGGTGCTGGAACTGTTGTCCTACAGCCGCCTGCAAAACCCGGCGCGGGTGCCGGAGCGGGTGCGGGTATCCCTCGATGAGTTCGTCGACAGCATACTGGGTAGCGTCGACGAAGAGCTGCAGTCCCCCGACATTGTCATCGATGTCTTGCTCGATGGCCTGTACGAACGCTTTGTCCTCGATCCACGACTGACCGCCCGCGCCATCCAGAACCTGCTGCGTAATGCCATGCGTTACTGCGAAAAGCGCATTCAGGTCGGCGTCCACGTAGGTTCAAAAGGCTGTGAAATCTGGGTCGACGATGACGGTATCGGCATTCCCGACGATGAACGGGAACGGATCTTCGAACCGTTCTACCGCCTCGATCGCAGCCGCGACCGCGCCACCGGCGGCTTCGGCCTCGGCCTGGCGATCAGCCGCCGGGCGCTGGAAGCCCAGGGCGGGACGTTGACGGTCGAGCCGTCACCACTGGGCGGGGCGCGGTTCAGGCTGTGGTTGCCGATGGCGGGGTGAACACTTTCAATGCTGTGGTGAGTTTGCCGGCCTCTTCGCGAGCAAGCTCGCTCCCACAGGGGAATCCGGTAGGCCACACAACTTGCGGTGTACACGGCACTTGTGGGAGCGAGCCTGCTCGCGATAGCGGTCTCACAGTCACATCAATCTTGAATGTGCTGCCTTGGAGCAAGCTCGCTCCCACAGGGGAATCCGGTAGGCCACACAACTTGCGGTGTACACGGTACTTGTGGGAGCGAGCTTGCTCGCGATAGCGGTCTCACAGTCGCATCAATCTTGAATGTGCTGCCTTGGAGCAAGCTCGCTCCCACAGGGGAATCCGGTAGGCCACACAACTTGTGGTGTACACGGTACTTGTGGGAGCGAGCTTGCTCCGGGCGGCGCTCCGACGATAGCTGCCGAACAGGCGATGAATATTCTGACTATCGTGCTCAAACACTCAACCGGCTTCTAACCAACTGCGCCATAGCCTCCAGTTCCGGCATCGGGTTACGCCCGATCAGCATGTAGGCATAACCCATGTCTGACCAGAAGACGATGTTCATCCCGCGCCGTTGCTCCTGCGCCGGATCGCGGTTGCCGACGGTCGAGCGGGTGATGCACAGCGCCAGCGGCCCATGAAGGGGGTCCAGATAGATTATCTGGGCAATCGGCACGCCATTGTATTCGAGTAGTTGTGCGCGTTTGAGTGCCGGCCTCGGGAGCTTCAGCTGCGTCGGTTCCAGCGCCCGCCCCAAACGCTGGCCGAGGGTCTGCAGTTGCGCCCGCTGGGAGGCTTCGTCGCCGGGCAGGTGGTCGAGAGTTTGCGGGCTGTAGAGGGCCATGTAATCGGCCACCTGGCCCCGCCAGTGGGTTGCAATCCTGGGGGACGAGGTCTGCCAGCCGAGGTACAGCCGATCCGCGGCGATCCCTGCGAGCAGAAAACCTGCCGCCACCCCGATGAAACGGCGGCGGCTCCATGGCGCGCTGGCAGCGGGGGCCGGCTCCGTGAGCATCGTCGCCAGCCGATCCCGGGGCGCTTGATCGTGCGATTGCGCATAGGCGCTCTGGTACGGCATGTCGCTGCTGGACAGCCACTCAAGACGCTGTTCCAGGCTTTCATCATTGGCCAGTGCGCAATCGATCCGCAGACGCTCCTCGCTGCTCAGTTGCCCATCGAGGTAGGCCACCAACTGCTCATCCGAGGGCGCGGGTCGCGAGGGTTGATCAGTCATCGCCGTTCTCCTGTGGAGGGGCTGGGCACTGAGTGCAGAATCAGCGCATCGCCCCCGTAGCAGCTGCCGAAGGCTGCGTACGAGCGGGCAGCGGTCGTAAAATCATACACCACGTTTTTCCAGGCTAACCGCAATAGCCGAACTACGACCGCTGCGGTCGAGCGCGACCCCGGTCCGAACGCAGCCTTCGGCAGCTGCTACGGGTCAGTCAGTCCCGCTTTTGGCCAATGCGCTGCCTACGTCCAGACACAATGCCTTGTTATAGTTCGGCCTTCATTACAGTCCAGCAAAGGATCACTGCATGTCCGACTACCAAGCCTTTCGCGTCGAACTGACGGATCACATCGCCCATGTGCAGATCAACCGTCCGGAAAAGATCAACTCGATGAACGCGGTGTTCTGGAGCGAAATCATCGAGATTTTCCAGTGGATCGACGACACCGATGAAGTCCGGGTAGTGGTGCTCAGTGGTGCCGGCAAACACTTCTCGTCCGGCATCGATCTGATGATGCTGGCGTCGGTGGCCAACGAGCTGGGCAAGGATGTTGGGCGTAACGCGCGCCTGCTGCGGCGCAAGATCCTGCAACTGCAAGCCTCCTTCAATGCCGTCGACAACTGCCGTAAGCCGGTGCTTGCAGCGATCCAGGGCTACTGCCTGGGCGGTGCCATCGACCTGATTGCCGCCTGCGACATGCGTTACGCCGCCGAAGATGCGCAATTCTCGATCAAGGAAATCGACATGGGCATGGCTGCCGACGTCGGCACCTTGCAACGATTGCCACGGATCATCGGCGACGGCATGCTACGGGAACTGGCTTACACCGGGCGTACCCTGGGAGCCGAAGAAGCGCGTAGCATTGGCCTGGTCAACCGCACCTACCCGGATGCGGCCAGCCTGCTCGACGGCGTAATGAGCATCGCCTGGGAAATTGCCGGCAAATCGCCGATTGCGATAGCCGGAACCAAAGAGATGATCAGTTACATGCGCGATCACAGCATTAACGACGGCCTGGAATACATCGCGACCTGGAACGCCGCCATGCTGCAATCCGCCGATTTGCGGGTGGCCATGGCCGCGCAGATGAGCAAGCAGAAACCCGAATTTATGGATTGATAAAAAATGACTTCACGCTGGACCACCGCAGTACTCGATACCGACATTACCGGCGGCTGGGCGGTGGCGCGCAGCCGCGACGGTTTTCTGTTCGATGACAACGGCGCGCTGTTCCCGCGTGAATGGCTCAAGCGCCAGGAGCTGTCGATTCTGGCGGAGCATGGCATCGGTCATCTGGATGGCGAGCCGGTCTACCTGCTCGAGCTCAACAGCTCAGCCGAGATCCCGGGTTGTCGCTGGCAAGGCCTGCGGGCGTTCATGCTCGAGGGCGATCACACGGTCTACAAAGTGTTGGGTTACGCCGCGCAAATTGGCACCTGGGCCCGCGAACATCGCTTCTGCGGCAACTGCGGCCAGGCCATGCAGCAGATTTCACGGGAACGAGCGATGTACTGCGAAGCCTGCGATCTGCGGCATTACCCACGAATCTCGCCGAGCATGATCGTGCTGATCACCCGCGGCGACGAGGTATTGCTGGCACGCTCGCCGCGTTTTGTCCCCGGGGTCTACAGCACCCTGGCCGGCTTCGCCGAGCCTGGCGAGTCGGCGGAGGATTGCCTGATTCGGGAAGTGCGCGAAGAGGTGCGGATCGAGGTCAGGAACATCCAGTACATGGGTAGCCAGTGCTGGCCGTTCCCGCATTCGATGATGCTGGGCTTCCATGCCGAGTACGCCGGTGGCGAAATCGTCCCGCAGGAGGACGAGATCGAAGATGCACAGTGGTTCAACATCCATGCGCTGCCGCCGTTGCCGGCGTCCCGCTCGATTGCCCGCTACCTGATCGACGTCTATGTCGCGCGTCGCTTAGGCCACACTGAACCAGTGTTGCCAGGCTAGGCGCACGGTCAAGCCCAGGACGACGGTGATGAACACCGGGCGAATGAACTTCGCACCACCGCTGATGGCGGTGCGCGCGCCGAAGAATGCCCCGACCATCACCGACAGGCCCATGCTCAGGCCGATGATCCAGTCCACCTGACCGGAAAAGATGAACACCGACAGCGCCGCGATGTTGCTGACGAAGTTCATGCTGCGCGCCACGCCACTGGCCTTGACCAGATCGATGGGGTACAGCAGTAGGCTGCTGACGGTCCAGAAGGCACCGGTGCCGGGGCCGGCCACTCCGTCGTAGAAACCCAGGCTGAAACCCTGGCTCGACTGCCACTTCTTCTTGATCGGCGCATCGCTGTCCAGCGGCGCCTTTGGCGTGCCACCAAACAACAGGTAGACGCCACAGGCAAAGACGATCACCGGCAGCATCTTGTTCAGCCAATCGGCCGGCAGGTAATGCGCCACGATCGCGCCGGTCAATGCGCCCACCAGGGTCCCGACTATCGCGTGCAGCCACTGGCGCGGGTGGAACAGCTTGCGCCGGTAGAAGGTGAAACTGGCGATAGCCGAGCCGAAGCTGGCGCTGAGTTTGTTGGTGCCGAGCACCAGATGCGGCGGCAAACCGGCGGTGAGCAAGGCCGGGGTGGTGAGCAAGCCACCACCGCCGGCGATGGCATCGATAAAACCGGCGATGAATGCGACAAAGACAAGAATGGCGAGGGTGGCAAGGTCTACGCTGAGTTCCAAAGGCATGGGATCGACTTATTCGGCGGGGCGCAGAAGAGGCTGCGCGAAAGGCCGGTATATTACCCATAACCACCAATGGCCGCGACTGCTGCTGACCTCACTGGCCCAGGACTTGTGCTTGCGGCGTACCGCTGCAGGCAGGCCCTGATCGGTAACGGGATTGCGGGTGTCCCCATTCGGCGTAGGAGCTGGCGAAGCCTGCGATCTTTTGATCTTTCATGAAATCGGCGGTGAGCCGGAAAAGATCGCAGCCTGCGGCAGCTCCTACAGATACCAGCTTTTACATCCCCAGCTCAGACAACCCCGGATGCTCATCCGGGCGCCGGCCCAGCGGCCAGTGGAACTTGCGCTCGCTTTCCTTGATCGGCATGTCGTTGATGCAGGCGTGACGGTTGGACATCAGTCCGTGTTCGTCGAATTCCCAGTTTTCATTGCCGTAGGAGCGGTACCAGTTGCCGGAATCGTCGTGCCATTCATAGGCGTAACGCACCGCGATGCGGTTATCGGTAAAGGCCCAGAGTTCCTTGATCAGCCGGTAGTCGAGCTCCTTCGCCCATTTACGGGTCAGGAAGCCCTTGGCTTCTTCGCGATTGTTGGCAAACTCGGCGCGGTTACGCCATTTAGTGTCCAGGGTATACGCCAGGGACACCCGTTGCGGGTCGCGGGAGTTCCAGCCGTCCTCGGCCAGGCGAATTTTCTCGATGGCCGACTCACGGGTGAAGGGCGGAAGTGGCGGACGAACTTCGGCGTTAGATGACATTTCAAGTCTCCACAGAAAGTTAACGTTCAAACAGGGGTTGTCTTGTTTGAATCAATCAGAGGTCCAATAACTTTCGCGCCATGCATTGCGCATTATCGGCGGCACTCTGATCACCCATGACAAGCGCAACGGTAATGGCGCCGTCGATCAGGATCAGCAGCTGTTTAGCCTGCTCCTGCGGATCTTGCACGCCATGTTCTTTGCAGAGCTCGCCCAAGTAGTCGAGCAGCTTCTGTTTATGTTCCCTGGCCACCAGGCGCACCGGGTTCTGCGGGTCGCCGGTTTCGCCGCTGGTGTTGATGAAGGCGCAGCCGCGAAAGCCTTCGCTGGCGAACCAGTCCTTGAGGACGGTGAACAGGTTCAGCAGGCGCGCCTCGGTAGTAGGGGCCTTGCCGACTTCGCCGCGGAACCAGCTGATCCAGCGTTCATCCCGGCGCTGCAAGGCGGCCACGGTGAGCTCGTCCTTGTTGGCAAAGTAGCGATAGATACTCTTTCTGGAGACGCCGGCGGTTTTCACCAGAAGATCCATGCCCGTGGCAGCGATGCCACTTTTATAGATCAGCTTTTCGGTGACATCCAGAATGATGTCGCGGGTTTCGTTGCTGTTGATTTCGTTCATGTGGCTAACAGTAGAACGATCGTTCTCCTTGGTCAATGGGAGATTTGGTTTTTCTTTCTGACCCCAAAAGATCGCAGCCTATCGGCAGCTCCTACGCCGATCGTGTACACCCGCAATAAATGGATGAACACCGATCCCGTAGGAGCTGCCGATAGGCTGCGATCTTTTGATCTTTTGATCTTTTGATCTTTTGATCTTACGGTCACCAGAAGACCCGGACGAACGCATGGTGTAAGCTCATCCGCTCTTCGGAATCGACCTTTTGCGAGCCCTATGCCGTCGCTTTTCAAACGCTCCCTACTGCCTAAACTGCGCAGTTTTCCGCTGACTGCCGATGCCGTCACCATCCTTAGCGGCGCCGCCGAGTTTCGCCGTTGCCTGCTGGAGAAAATCGCCCAGGCGACGCAGCGCATCTATATCGTCGCGCTTTACCTGCAACAGGATGAAGCCGGTCAGGAAATTCTCGATGCCTTGCACGCCGCCAAGGCTGCCCGGCCCGAGCTCGATGTAGTGGTCGTGGTCGACTGGCTGCGCGCCCAGCGTGGTTTGATCGGTGCCGGCAAGCAGCCGGGCAATTCGGCCTGGTATCAGGAACAAACCCGCACCCACGCCAGTGAAGTGCCGGTTTATGGCGTGCCGGTGCAGACTCGCGAGCTGTTCGGCGTGTTGCACCTTAAAGGCTTCGTGATCGATGACTGCGTGATCTACAGCGGTGCCAGCCTGAACAACGTCTATCTGCACAAGTTCGACAAGTACCGTTTCGATCGCTATCACGTGCTGCAAAACAGCGCCCTGGCCGACTCCATGCAGCACCTGGTCGAGCACGGGCTGATCGGTTCCAGAGCTGTGCATCGCCTCGACCTGCCGAACCTGCCGACTACCCGCAGCCTGCGCAATGACATCGGTGATTTGCGCAGCCGCCTGAAGTACGCGGCCTACGACACCACCTGCGGCAGCATCAACAAACAGGGGTTGTCGGTCAGCCCGCTGCTGGGGGTCGGCAAGAACAATCCGTTGAGCCGGGTGATCTGCGAGTTGATTGCCAGCGCCAAGGAACAACTGACGATCTGCACACCGTATTTCAACCTGCCGCTGGCCGTGACCCGGGAAATCAACCGGGCGCTGACCCGCGGGGTGAAAGTCGATATCGTCGTCGGCGACAAGACCGCCAATGACTTCTACATTCCGCCGAGCGAGCCGTTCAAGGTCATCGCCGCGCTGCCATACCTGTATGAAATCAGCCTGCGACGCTTCGCCAAGCGCCATCAGCGGATGATCGACAGCGGCAAGCTGAACCTGCACCTGTGGCGCGATGGCGACAATACCTATCACCTCAAGGGCATGTGGATCGATCAGCGTTATACCTTGCTGACCGGCAACAACCTGAATCCCCGGGCGTTTCGCCTGGACCTGGAAAACGGCTTGTTGATCGATGATCCGAAAAACGAGTTGAAGGAACCACGGGAGGCTGAGCTGCTGGAAATTTTCCGTAACACGCGCCGCGTCGAGCAGCATCAGCAGCTGGAAACCCTGGTGGAGTACCCGGCGGCCGTCGGCAAGTTCTTGCGACGGGTCCGCCGGTTGCGCATCGAGCGCTTGCTCTATCGCATTCTGTAAGGCTTAGCGGCGCTGCGGCTGTCTGGCCGCTGGCCAACAGGCGACCAATAGCAGCAATGCCGCCGCCAGCAGATACGGCAGGCGAGGTTCGATCGCGTAGATCAGGGTGCCGGCCAGCGGGCCGATGACCGCCCCGAAACCTTGGGCGGCACCGATGGAACCGGCAGTGGCACCTTGTTCCGCGGCCTCCACGGCATTCGCCGCCAGCGCCGCGAAGGACGGAAAGATCCAGCCCATGCCCGAGGCCGAAACAAAGAAACACGCCCACAATCCCCAAGCGGTGTCGGCCAGCATGCTGCCGGCAAAACCGCTGGCGGCGATCAGCGCGCCGACGCGGATCATCTTCAGCGGCGGCCATTCCAGTTTGCGCACCACCAACTGCGAACAAATCAGCGCCAGGCCGACCATGGTCAGGGCGATCCCGGCGGTCTGCGCGGCATCGGCCGGGTTCATCCCGAGCTTGTCGAGGGCGTAGAAACCGACGGTGATTTGCGCGATAGACACACAGAGCATGGCCACGAATGCCACCGCCAGCGGCCGGCGCAGGCGCGGATCAGCCAGGTGCACGGTCTTGGGCGGTTGCTTGAGGTGCAGCTCCTGGCCTTTGAGCTTGAACAGCAGCACCAGGAAGCCCAGCAGCGGCAGCAGCGCCATGGCATAGAACGGCAAGCTCAGACTATGCCGGGACAGCAACGCCGCGATCGCCGGCCCCAGCACCAGCCCGCAGGCGTTTGCCGCACCCAGTGAAGCCATCGCACGCGTACGGTGTTGGGGTTCGATATTGTCGGCAATCAAGGCATAACCACCCACCGGAATCGCCGCGTAGAACACCCCGACCAGACCGCGTCCGAGCATCAGCCCGACAAAGGCCAGCAGCGCTGTGGGCAGCAGCTGCAGCGAGAGGTCGATAAACAGGCACAGCGCCCAGTAGGCGAGGGTGAAGCCAGCGGTGCCGATCAGCAACACCCGTCGCCGCCCGAGGCGATCGCTGGCCTGACCCCATGGCCGCGCGAGCAGCATCCAGATCACCCCGGAGACGGTGACCGCCGCGCCGGCCTGCCAGGTGGCAAGCCCGAGGACGCGGGAAATCGGCCCGATCAATGAAACGAAAGCCATCATTGCCATGGTGCAGGTCATGTTGGCGATCAGCAGAGGGCGCAGGTCAAAGGTGACGCTGGTCAGCGGCACAACGGCGGTGGCCGTCGAATTGGGCATGGTGAAGTCTTCCTTGAACAATGAGCGTCGGTGAACGTTATAGATATGACGGGGCAAGGCACAGGTTTATTAGTGCATGAATAGAGAGGTATTTGCAGGGGGGGGCGCAGGCCCTAACACCCCAATCCCTTGTAGGAGCTGCCGCAGGCTGCGATCTTTTGATCTTGATCTTGGGTAACCGCCAACTCGCCAAAAGATCGCAGGCTGCGCCAGCTCCTACGTTAAGATGTCCGCCCATTCATCTGCGCAGGGCAGTGCAACCGTCAATGTCGGAAAAAGACACCATCTCCATCCAGCTCGTGCGCGAAGCCCTGTTGCAGAGCTGTGCGCCTGGCCCTGCGACGGATGAAGTGCTGAACAAGGTCGGCATGGATCCGGCGCTGCTCGATCAACCGCTGGCGCGGGTCCCGGCCACCGACTATGCGCGGCTTTGGCGCTTGCTGGCCCGGCGCATGGATGATGAGTTCTTCGGGATGGATCCGCGCAAGCTCAAATCCGGCAGCCTGGAGTTTCTCTGTCGCTCGTCGATGGCGCAATTGACCCTGGCAGCGGGGCTGGAGTCGGGGCTGGGGTTTCTGTCACTGATGCTCGAGCGGATGCCGGCGCAGCTGGTTCAGCAGCAGAGTCTGGCGGAAATCGTCTTGCTGGAGGACGACCAGGAGCCACGTCGGGCCTTCACCTATTTCACCTACTGGATGATCGTCCACGGTGTCGCTTGCTGGCTGGCCGGGCGGCGGATTCCGATCCTGGCCATTGAGCTGCGGTGCCCGGAAGCGGATTTTTGCGACGACTACAAGGTGATGTTTTCCCAGAACCTGCGCTTTGACCGACCGCGGACCCGGATGATTTTCGCCGCCGATTGTCTCGAGCTGCCGATCAAGCGCAGCAGCGAAGAGCTCAAACGTTTTCTGGCCCATGCGCCGGCCAATATCCTGGTCAAGTACCGCGACCCCGAAAGCCTGGCCAGCCGGATCAAGCACGATCTGCGACAGTTGCCCGCCGAACACTGGCCGGAAACCGAGAGCCTGGCGCAAAGCCTGTGCATGTCGGCCTCGACCTTGCGCCGCCGTCTGGCCGAAGAGGGCCAGACCTATCAAGGGCTCAAGGACAGCGTGCGCAAGGAACTGGCAATCCTCTGGCTGGCCGAGCCTCAAATCAGCTTCGCCGAGATCGCCGCGCGGCTGGGATTTGCCGATACCAGTTCGTTCTACAAGGCGTTTCGCAAGTGGTCGGGGTCCAATCCCGGGCATTACCGGAGTTTGATCTTGAATGAGCCGGGGTAGGGCAAGGCTCTATACTTATGTTGTCTGTGATGCCCTTATCGTCGGAACGCCGCCCGGAGCAAGCTCGCTCCCACATTGGATCTGTGTCGGTCACAAATCTGTCTACTGGATGAGATCAAGTGTGGGAGCGAGCTTGCTCGCGATAGCGTCGGCACAGGCAACACCTCTCTAATCCTTGGCCAAACCAGTCAGCCAACTTGATAGCTTTGACCATTGCCCTGCACCCCCTGCGGGGCGAGTATTTCCCTGATTTTTATGTGGTTCCCATCCAAATAAAAAAATGAGGGATTCTGACGATGCGCGATTACTTGTCTGCCACTGCACAATTTGATTATCAACACACTGTCGATGCCGCCCTCAAGGGCACGCTGGCGGGGCTCAATGCGTGTGTCGAGTGCTGCGACCGCCACGCCTTGCCCGGCCGTATTGCGTTGTTCTGGGAAGGCCGCGACGGCGCCAGTGCGGCCTATACCTTCAGCGAGCTGCAGGACAAGGCCGCGCGCTTCGCCAACTTCCTGCTGGCCCAGGGCGTCAAGAAGGGCGACAAGGTCGCCGGCCTGTTGCCGCGCAATGTCGAACTGCTGATCACCGTCCTCGCCACCTGGCGCATCGGCGCGGTCTATCAGCCACTGTTTACCGCCTTCGGCCCCAAGGCCATCGAGCATCGGCTGAGCAGCTCCGGTGCCGCCGTGGTGGTGACCGATGCCGGCAACCGTTCCAAGCTCAGCGAAGTGCCCGACTGCCCGACCATCGTCACCGTCGGCGGGCCCAAGGGCCAGGGCATCGTGCGCGGCGATTTCAGCTTCTGGGCCGAACAGGCCAATTATTCGGCGGACTGTGAGCCGGTGCTGCTCAGCGGCGAAGACCCTTTCCTGCTGATGTTCACCTCGGGCACCACTGGCCCCTCCAAGGCCCTGTCGGTACCGCTCAAGGCGATTGTTGCGTTCCAGAGCTACACCCGTGACGCGGTGGACCTGCGCCCGGAAGACGCGTTCTGGAACGTCGCCGATCCGGGCTGGGCCTATGGCATCTATTTCGGCGTCACCGGTCCCTTGGCCATGGGCCATCCGATCACCTTCTACGATGGCCCGTTCACCCTGGAAAGTACCTGCCGGGTGATCAACAAGTACGGCATCACCAACCTGACCGGTTCGCCGACCGCCTATCGCTTGCTGATCGCCGGCGGTGACGAGTTCGCCCGCTCGATCAAGGGCAAGCTGCGCATCGTCAGCAGCGCCGGCGAGCCGCTGAACCCGGAAGTGATCCGCTGGTTTGCCGATAACCTCGGCGTGGTCATTCATGACCATTACGGCCAGACCGAACTGGGCATGGTGCTGTGCAATCACCACGCGCTGGAGCACCCGGTGCATGTCGGTTCGGCCGGGTTTGCCTCACCGGGGCACCGGATTGTGGTGCTCGATGAGAACTTCGAGGAATTGCCGGCCGGGCATCCGGGGATTCTGGCCATCGACCGCACTCAGTCACCCATGTGCTGGTTCGCCGGCTACGAAGGCGCGGCAACCAAAGCCTTCGTCGGCAATTACTACCTTAGTGGCGATACCGTGGAGCTGAACCCGGACGGCAGCATCAGTTTCGTCGGCCGCAGTGATGACGTGATCACCACTTCGGGTTATCGGGTCGGTCCGTTCGACGTGGAAAGCGCGCTGATCGAACACCCGGCGGTGGTTGAAGCGGCGGTGGTCGGCAAGCCGGATCCGGAGCGCACCGAACTGGTCAAAGCCTTTGTCGTGCTCAGCGCGCAATACCGTGCTTCGCCGGAGCTGGCCGAGGAACTGCGTCAGCATGTGCGCAAGCGCCTGGCGGCGCACTCGTACCCCCGTGAAATCGAATTTGTCAGCGAGTTGCCGAAAACCCCTAGCGGCAAATTGCAGCGCTTTATCTTGCGCAACCAGGAAATCGCCAAGGCTCAAGAGGCCGCGGCTCAAAAAGTTTGAACTGAAGGACATCATGATGCAGATTGAAAACAAGATTTTTCTGGTCAGTGGCGGCGCATCCGGCCTGGGCGCCGCTACCGCTGAAATGCTGGTGGCCGCCGGTGCCAAGGTGATGCTGGTGGATATGAACGCCGAAGCCGTGGCCGCCCAAGCGCAAAAGCTTGGCCCGCGGGCGCAGAGCGTCGTCGCCGATATCAGCCAGGAAGCCGCCGCCGAAGCAGCAGTCAAGGCTGCGGTCGCCACCTTTGGCGGGCTGCATGGGCTGGTCAACTGCGCGGGCATCGTGCGTGGCGAGAAGATCCTCGGCAAGAACGGCCCCCATGGCCTGGACAGCTTCAGCCAGGTGATCAATGTCAACCTGATCGGCAGTTTCAATCTGCTGCGCCTGGCAGCCGCGGCCATTGCTGAAGGCCAGGCCGATGCCGACGGCGAGCGCGGGGTGATCATCAACACCGCCTCGGCCGCAGCCTTTGATGGCCAGATCGGCCAAGCGGCCTATGCCGCTTCCAAAGGGGCGATTGCCAGCCTGACCCTGCCTGCCGCCCGTGAACTGGCGCGCTATGGCATCCGGGTGATGACCATCGCTCCGGGAATCTTCGAAACGCCAATGATGGCCGGCATGACCCAGGAAGTACGCGACTCTCTGGCCGCCGGCGTGCCGTTCCCGCCGCGTCTGGGCAAACCGTCGGAGTACGCTGCGCTGGTTAGGCATATCATTGAAAACAGCATGCTCAATGGCGAGGTGATCCGTCTCGACGGTGCCTTGCGCATGGCCGCCAAGTAAGGAGTATTTGTCATGACTATTTCCCACGATCCGATTGTTATCGTCAGCGCCGTCCGCACCCCGATGGGTGGTTTTCAGGGCGAACTGAAAAGCCTCACCGCACCGCAACTGGGTGCCGCCGCGATCCGCGCCGCAGTCGAGCGCTCCGGTGTTGCCCCCGAGGCTGTGGACGAAGTGTTGTTCGGCTGCGTGCTCCCGGCCGGTCTCGGCCAGGCACCTGCGCGCCAGGCGGCGCTGGGCGCCGGGCTCGACAAGTCGACCCGCTGCACCACCCTGAACAAGATGTGCGGTTCCGGCATGGAAGCGGCCATTCTCGCCCACGACATGCTCGTTGCCGGCAGCGCCGAGGTGGTGATTGCCGGCGGCATGGAAAGCATGTCCAACGCACCGTACCTGCTGGACCGCGCCCGTAGTGGCTACCGCATGGGCCATGGCCAGGTCATCGACCATATGTTCCTCGACGGGCTGGAAGATGCCTACGACAAGGGTCGCCTGATGGGCACCTTTGCCGAGGATTGCGCCGAAGCCAACGGCTTCAGTCGCGAAACCCAGGATGAGTTTGCCATTGCGTCGACAACCCGTGCCCAAAAGGCCATCAGCGACGGCAGTTTCGCCGCCGAGATCGTGTCATTGCAGGTCATGGTCGGCAAAGAGCAGAAGCTGATCATCGACGATGAACAACCGCCCAAGGCCAGGCTGGACAAGATCTCCAGCCTGAAGCCGGCGTTCCGCGAAGGCGGCACGGTGACCGCAGCCAACTCCAGCTCGATTTCCGACGGTGCCGCGGCATTGCTGTTGATGCGCCGTTCCGAGGCGCAAAACCGCGGCCTCAAGCCCTTGGCAGTGATTCACGGCCATGCGGCATTCGCCGATACTCCGGGCTTGTTCCCGGTGGCACCGGTCGGTGCGATCAAGAAGCTGATGGAAAAGACCGGCTGGTCGCTGGATGAGGTCGAGCTGTTCGAGATCAACGAAGCCTTTGCGGTGGTCAGTCTGGTGACCATGAGCAAACTGGAAATCCCCCATGAAAAGGTCAACATCCACGGCGGCGCCTGCGCCCTGGGCCACCCGATCGGTGCCTCCGGTGCGCGGATCCTGGTGACGCTGCTCTCGGCCCTGCGCCAGAAAGGCCTGCATCGCGGCGTGGCGGCCATCTGCATCGGCGGCGGCGAAGCGACGGCCATGGCTGTTGAAGTTTTGTATTAAGGAATCCTTATGCTGCCCAATGACGAACAACTACAGATCAGCGAAGCGGCCCGGCAGTTTGCCCAGGAACGCCTGAAACCCTTCGCCGCCGAGTGGGATCGTGAACACCGCTTTCCCAAAGAGGCTATCGGCGAGATGGCCGCGCTGGGTTTCTTCGGCATGCTGGTGCCGGAGCAGTGGGGCGGGTGCGATACCGGTTACCTGGCCTACGCCATGGCCCTGGAAGAAATAGCCGCCGGTGACGGCGCCTGCTCGACCATCATGAGCGTGCACAACTCGGTGGGTTGCGTACCGATCCTCAAGTACGGCAACGATCAACAGAAAGAGCAATTCCTCAAACCCCTGGCCAGCGGCGCGATGCTCGGGGCCTTTGCCCTGACCGAACCCCAGGCCGGCTCCGACGCCAGCGGCCTGAAAACCCGGGCTCGACTGAACGGCGACCACTACGTTCTCAATGGCTGCAAACAGTTCATCACCTCCGGGCAAAACGCCGGGGTGGTGATTGTATTTGCAGTGACCGATCCGAGTGCCGGCAAGCGCGGCATCAGCGCGTTTATCGTGCCGACCGACTCGCCGGGCTACAAGGTCGCGCGGATCGAAGACAAACTCGGCCAGCATGCCTCGGACACTTGCCAGATTCTGTTCGAAGACGTGAAAGTGCCGGTCGCCAATCGCCTGGGCGAGGAGGGTGAAGGCTACAGAATCGCCCTCGCCAACCTCGAAGGCGGGCGTGTCGGCATTGCCTCGCAATCGGTGGGCATGGCCCGCGCCGCCTTTGAAGCCGCACGCGACTATGCCCGCGAGCGGGAAAGCTTCGGCAAGACCCTGATCGAGCACCAGGCCGTGGCTTTTCGTCTGGCGGACATGGCCACCCAGATCGCAGTCGCCCGGCAGATGGTGCATTACGCCGCAGCCCTGCGCGACAGCGGCAAGCCGGCGCTGGTCGAAGCGTCGATGGCCAAGCTGTTCGCCTCGGAAATGGCCGAGAAGGTCTGCTCTGCGGCCTTGCAAACCCTCGGTGGCTATGGCTATTTGAGCGACTTCCCGCTGGAACGCATTTACCGCGACGTGCGGGTCTGCCAGATCTATGAAGGCACCAGCGACATTCAGCGCATGGTGATTTCGCGCAATCTTTGACTCACTCCATTTGAATCAGGAACCTGTTCATGAGCTATGAAACGATTTTGTTGGAAATCCACGGCCGCGTCGGTCTGATTACCCTCAACCGCCCACAAGCCTTGAATGCGCTCAATGCGCAGATCGTCAGCGAGCTGAATCAGGCGCTGGATGGCCTGGAAGCCAACCCCGAAATCGGCTGCATCGTGCTCACCGGTTCGAAGAAGGCCTTCGCCGCCGGTGCCGACATCAAGGAAATGGCCGAGCTGACCTATCCGCAGATCTACATCGACGATCTGTTCAGCGACAGTGACCGGGTGGCCAGCCGCCGCAAGCCGATCATCGCCGCGGTCGCCGGGTTTGCCCTGGGCGGTGGCTGTGAATTGGCGTTGATGTGCGACTTCATCCTGGCCGGCGACAACGCCAAATTCGGCCAGCCGGAAATCAACCTCGGCGTGCTGCCGGGCATGGGCGGCACCCAGCGCCTGACCCGTGCGGTGGGCAAGGCCAAGTCCATGGAAATGTGCCTGAGCGGGCGCTTGATCGATGCGGTGGAAGCCGAGCGTGCCGGGATCGTTGCGCGCATCGTACCGGTGGATGAACTGCTGGAAGAAGCGCTGAAAGTGGCCACAGTGATTGCCAGCAAATCCCTGCCGATCGCGATGATGGTCAAGGAAAGCGTCAACCGCGCCTTTGAAGTCAGCCTGTCCGAAGGCGTGCGTTTCGAACGCCGGGTATTCCATGCGGCGTTTGCCATTGAAGATCGCAAGGAAGGGATGGCGGCGTTTATTGACAAGCGTGCGGCGCAGTTCAAAGGGAAGTGATGTTGGTGCCTTGAAAAGATCGCAGCCTGCGGCAGCTCACACACCGACCGCGTTCACCCGTTAATACCGGGTGTACGCAAATCCTGTAGGAGCTGCCGATAGGCTGCGATCTTTTGCTTCAGATCTGATAGTTCTTCAAATCCCGCGCAATCACCATCCGCTGTATCTCGCTCGATCCTTCATAGATCTGGGTAATCCGCGCATCGCGGTAGTAGCGCTCCACCGGATAATCTTCCAGATACCCGTAGCCGCCGTGGATCTGTATTGCGGAGGAACAGACCTTTTCCGCCATCTCCGAAGCAAACAGCTTGGCTTGTGAGGCTTCCGACAGGCAGGGTTTGCCGGCACTGCGCAACCGCGCTGCATGCAGAATCAACAAGCGCGCCGCGTTCAGGCGGGTGTGCATGTCCGCCAGCAGGTTGGCGATGCTCTGGTGCTCGATGATCGGTTTGTCGAACTGTACCCGGTCGCGCGAATAAGCCAGTGCCGCTTCGAAGGCCGCACGGGCAATGCCCAGGGCTTGCGCGGCGATGCCGATTCGACCGCCTTCCAGATTCGACAGGGCAATCGCCAGGCCCTTGCCGCGCTCACCCAACAGGTTGGCTTCGGGAATGGTGCATTGGTTGAGGGTCACGGCGCAGGTGTCCGAGGCGCGGATGCCCATCTTGTGTTCGGTCCGGTCGACGATAAAGCCCGGGGTGTCGGTCGGTACCAGGAACGCGGAAATGCCCTTTTTACCCAGATCCGGATCAGTGACTGCAAAGACAATCGCCAGCTTGGCCCGTTTGCCGTTGCTGACGAATTGCTTGGCGCCGTTGATCACCCACTGACCGTCGCGCAGTTCGGCGCGGGTGCGCAGGTTGTGGGCTTCGGAACCGGCCTGAGGTTCGGTCAGGGCGAAACAGCCGATGGCCTGGCCGCTGGCCAGATCCGGCAGCCAGGTCTGCTTCTGTTCCTCGGTACCGTAATTGAGCACCGGCCCGCAGCCCACCGAGTTGTGGATGCTCATCAAGGCCCCGGTCGCGCCGTCACCGGCGGAGATTTCTTCCACCGCCAGGGCGTAGGCCACGTAGTCGACATAGGTGCCGCCCCATTCCTCGGGAACCACCATGCCGAGCAAGCCCAGCTCGCCCATCTTCGCCACCAGCGCGTCATCGATCCAGCCGGCCTTTTCCCAGGCCTGAGCATGGGGGGCGATTTCACGGCGGGCGAAGTCCCGGGCCATGTCGCGGATCATGACTTGCTCTTCACTCAATTCAAGGTCGTGCATGGCTCAGCTCCCACTCGTGTCGAAACCGCAGAAGAAACTCGCGACCTGCTCGCCGTCGAGGGCGTGCAGGGTCGGCGGGTTCCAGCGCGGTGTCTTGTCTTTGTCGATCAGCAAGGCGCGCACGCCTTCAATCAAGTCGCCTCGTTCGAACCACTGACGGTCCAGATGCAGCTCCAGGGCGAAGCATGCCTCCAGGCTCAGATGGCGACCGCGACGCAGCATCTCCAAGGTTACGCCCATTGCCAGCGGCGAGCGGCTTTCCAGCAGTGTGGCGGTGCTCAGGGCCCACTCGTGGCTGTCGGCAACCGTCACTTCGCGCAACTGCTCGACGATGCTCGGCACGTCGGGCAGGGCGAAGAAATGGTCAATGGCCGGACGCAGGGCGTGCAAGGGGGCATCAGGCAGTTGTTGCACGGCGAGTGTGGCCAGAAGACCTTGCAGGTCCTTGAGCGGAGTGTCGTGCCACTGCAGGCTGTCGAGGCGCTGATCCAGCACCGCCAGTTTGTCGCTTTCCAGGTACCAATCGGCCAATCCGCAATACAGCGCATCGGCGGCGCGGATCTGCACGCCACTGACGCCGAGGTAGATCCCCAGTTCACCAGGGATGCGCGGCAGGAAATAGCTGCCACCGACATCCGGGAAATAACCGATGGCCACTTCCGGCATCGCCAGACGGCTGCGTTCGGTGACCACCCGAAGGTCTGCGCCTTGCACCAACCCCATGCCACCGCCGAGGACAAATCCGTCCATCAGCGCCAGCACCGGTTTGGGGTAGTGGTGGATGGCCAGGTCGAGGGCGTATTCCTCGACGAAAAACTCCTGGTGCAGGGTTTGCCCGTTTTTGAAGCTGTCGTACAGCGTGCGGATGTCGCCCCCGGCGCAAAAGGCCTTTTCACCGGCACCGCGCAAGACCACCGCATGCACCTGCGGGTCATCGGCCCAGGCGTCAAGTTGCTGTTGCAGGCAGCGGACCATGTTCAGGGTAATGGCATTGAGACCGGCGGGGCGGTTGAGGGTCAGATGGCCAATCTGGTTGCGGACCTGGGCCAGCACTTCGTTTTGTGTGGCGTCGATGTCCCGTGTCACTTGGGAAGAAACCTGAGCAGTCATCACTAACTCCCTGCTTTTATTGTTCTTTATAGAAATGCTCGCGCGCGAACGATGATGGATCGTAACAGTGCAAATTTGCCCTGTACAACCCGGATAACTGCAGGTTGGGTGTGCATTTTTGCAGTCCCGTAGGAGCGAGCTTGCTCGCGATGGACGTTAACGATAATGCGTGTTTTCTGAATAAACGCGCCCGCCCTTGAGTCCATCGCGAGCAAGCTCGCTCCCACAACGACCGATTCGGCTGTCAAATAGCCCTTATCAGCACAACTGGTCTGTCTGCGCAGGCCGTTACGACACCTGCCCAAGGCGTTCTGTCGGCATTCTGGACTTCCCGTTGAAGCCGTCTGCGCCAAGGGTTTCAGGGAGGGTGTGGCGACGCACCCATTAAAAACAATAACAACCCTGTTGCGGTGAATGCCGCATCGACTCTCTGCTCCTGCCCATAAATGTGGCTCGGACCTGTACCAGGCCGCGATAAATCCAAATAAATCGGGACTCAAGAAGATGAACAAGAAATGGCTGACCTTGCCGGTACTCGCGGTGCTGTTCTGCACCACAGGCGCTAGCGCCAAAGAGTGGAAAGAACTGCGATTTGGCGTGAATCCAAGCTACCCACCGTTCGAATCGACCACCGCCGATGGCGGCGTGCAAGGTTTTGGCGTGGACCTGGGCAATGCCATCTGCGCCGAGCTCAAGCTCAAGTGCGTGTGGGTCAGCAATGACTTCGACGGGCTGATTCCTGCTCTCAAGGCCGGCAAGTTCGATGCGATCGAGTCGTCGATGACAGTGACCGACGCCCGCAAGAAACAGATCGACTTCTCTGACCGTCTGTACGCCGGCCCGACCGCGATTGTCACCCGCAAGGATTCCGGCCTGGAGCCCACCGCGCAATCCCTCAAGGGCAAGGTGATCGGCTACATGCAGGGCACGATTCAGGAGACTTACGCCAAAGCCAGACTGGCTCCGGGTGGTGTGCAGCTGCGGGCCTATCAGAGTCAGGACCAGGTCTATGCGGATCTGGTTTTCGGGCGTCTCGATGCCTCGATCCAGGACAAGCTGCAAGCGGAAATGAGTTTCCTGAAGTCGCCACAAGGCGCCGACTTCCAGAACAGCCAGGGTATCAGTGACCCGTTGGTACCGTCGGAAATCGCCATTGGCCTGCGCAAGGACAACGACGAACTCAAAGGCATGCTCAATGCCGCCATCAAGGCCCTGCATGAAAAGGGCATCTACGCGCAGATCCAGCAGAAACACTTCGGCGATCTCGACCTCTACAACAACTGATCCTTGCACCGACCACGCTGCATCGCCCTGTGCGACGCAGCGTCCGGCTGCGGCAAATCAAGACGGGTGACTGACGTGAATTTCTTCCTGAATATTCTGGGCCTCGACGTGTCGGCCCTGCAGGGCTATGGCCCTCTGTTGCTGCATGGCACCTGGGTGACGCTCAAGCTGTCGTTTCTTTCGTTGCTGGTGAGCATGTTGATGGGCCTGCTGGGTGCGGCCGCCAAACTGTCGCCGCTGCGCATCCTCAACCTGCCGGCGACCTTCTACACGACACTGATCCGCGGCGTTCCCGATCTGGTGTTGATGCTGCTGATTTTCTACAGCCTGCAAGGCTGGTTGAGCAGCCTGACCGAGGCCATGGACTGGCCCTATATGGAAATTGATCCGTTCGTGGCCGGGATCATTACCCTGGGGTTTATCTATGGCGCCTACTTCACCGAGACCTTTCGCGGAGCGATTCTCAGCGTCCCACGGGGCCAGCAAGAAGCCGGTGCGGCGTTTGGCTTGAACCGCTGGCAACGGTTTCGCTTCGTGGTGTTCCCGCAAATGATGCGCTTCGCTTTGCCGAGCCTTGGCAACAACTGGCTGGTACTGCTCAAGGCCACGGCGCTGGTATCGATCATTGGCTTGTCGGACCTGGTCAAGGTCGCCCAGGAGGCTGGCAAAAGCACCTTCAACATGCTGGATTTCCTGCTGTTGGCGGCAGCGCTGTACCTGCTGATCACCAGTGCCTCGAACTATGTGCTGCGGGTGCTTGAGCGGCGTTACAACCAGGGCGTGCGGGGGATGACGCGATGATCGAGTTGCTTTCGGAGTACTGGAAACCCTTTCTCTTCAGCGACGGCTATAACTTCACCGGGCTGGCAATGACCTTGTGGTTGCTGTGCGTAAGCATCGTCCTCGGGTTCTTTCTTTCGCTGCCCCTGGCGATTTTGCGGGTTTCGCGCTGGGGTGTGCTGCGCTGGCCGGTTCAGCTGTTCACCTATGTGTTTCGCGGTACGCCGCTGTATATCCAGTTGCTGATTTGCTACAGCGGGATCTACGGCATTGCAGTGGTTCGTTCCCAGCCGCTGCTGGAAGCTTTTTTTCGCGATGCGATGAATTGCACCTTGCTGGCGTTCACCCTCAACACCTGCGCCTACACCGTGGAAATCTTCGCCGGGGCGATTCGCAGCATTCCCTACGGTGAAATCGAAGCGGCCCAAGCCTATGGCTTGAGTGGCTGGCGTTTGTACCTGCGGCTGATCCTGCCGTCGGCGTTGCGCCGGGCACTGCCGTATTACAGCAACGAAGTGATCCTGATGCTGCATGCGACTTCCGTGGCCTTTACCGCGACCATTCCAGACATCCTCAAGGTCGCCCGCGACGCCAACTCCGCGACCTTCATGACCTTCCAGGCATTCGGTATTGCCGCGCTGTTGTACCTGGCGCTGTCTTTCGGGCTGGTGGGCGCATTCCGCCTGGCCGAGAAGCGCTGGCTGAGCTTTCTCGGGCCGGCTCACTGAAGCCGTTGCCGACGCTTTTTCACTTCCCTTGTTTCTGTCCAGAGCTGTGCCGACAGCGGTCCGGCTCCAGGAGTCTTTCATGTACAAACTGACAGTCGAAAATCTGTATAAACGTTTTGGTGACAATGAGGTGCTCAAGGGCGTCTCGTTGAAAGCGCGGGCCGGCGATGTGGTGAGCATGATCGGCGCCAGTGGCTCCGGGAAAAGCACCATGTTGCGTTGTATCAACTTCCTTGAGCGGGCGGACGAAGGTTCCATCGAACTGGACGGTGAACGGATCGCCACCCGGCCAGCCGCAGGCGGTATGCGAGTATCGAGCCCGGCGCAGTTGCAGCGGCTGCGCACGCGCCTGGCCATGGTGTTCCAGCATTTCAATCTGTGGAGCCACCTGACGGTTCTGGAAAACATCACGCTGGCGCCATGCCGCGTGCTGGGCATCAGCCGCAAGGATGCCGAGACGAGCGCCCGTGCGTATCTGGACAAAGTCGGTTTGCCACAACGAGTCGCCGAGCAATACCCGGCGTTTCTATCCGGCGGTCAGCAGCAGCGAGTGGCGATTGCCCGGGCCCTGGCGGTGGAACCGCAAATTCTGCTGTTCGACGAGCCGACCTCGGCACTCGATCCGGAACTGGTGGGGGAAGTACTAAAGGTAATACAGGCGCTGGCAGAGGAAGGTCGTACCATGCTGATGGTGACCCACGAAATGGGTTTTGCCCGACAAGTGTCCAGCCAGGTGCTGTTTCTGCATCAAGGTCGGGTCGAGGAGCAGGGCAGTGCAGAGATTCTCGATCAGCCGCAAAGCGAGCGTTTGCAGCAATTTTTATCGGGCCGTTTGAAGTGAGGCAAGACGTACATGGCGGATATCCGCGATCTGTCGATCGTGCTTGATCGTATCGATCAGGCAATCATTGAGGTGCTGCGCCACGATGGGCGCATCACCTATCAGAAGCTTTCCGAGCGGGTCCACCTGACACCCAGGCCGTGCCTGGAACGGGTGCGCAAGCTCGAACAGCTCGGCGTTATCCGCGGCTACGGGGCGATTCTTGACGAAAAGAAGCTGACACCGGGGTTGTCGTTGCTGGTGCTGGTGGCGCTGTCGAACCAGAGCGGGCGGGCGGCGCAGAAAGCCTTCGAAGCCAAGGTCCGTGCCTGTCCGCAGGTGCTTGAATGCCGCTTGATCAGCGGTGCTTTCGACTACAGCCTGCGCATGCGCTGTCGGGACATGGAGCACTATCGGGTGCTGACCGAAACCTGGTTCGATGATTCGGAGTTGCATATCGACAAGCTGGTCAGCCATCCAGAATTGGCCATGGTCAAGACGTCGATGGAGTAAGCCTGGCTACAATCGTTGTCTGTGAGGCCGCCAAAAGATCGCAGCCTTCGGCAGCTCCTACGCCGACCGGGTACACCCGATATTACGGGTTGAACACAAACCTCGCGTAGGAGCTGCCGAAGGCTGCGATCTTTTGATCTTCCCGGCCCTCACCGAATCGGCTGCCTACCCCCTCGCTTTCAGCCATTTCCATCACCCCGACCCCCATTATCAGCCGGGTTTTCCCGGTGCCGAATCAGACAATGAGCCCCTCTCAACCCTCATTGATTCTGTGCCTATGCAAACCACCAATACCGTTTTGATGATTCGCCCGACACGTTTCTCCTTCAATCAGGACACCGCGGCCAACAACCATTTCCAGCGCCCGGCAGCGGCTGCCGAAGATGTGCAGCTCAAGGCGCTGCAAGAGTTCGATGGCTATGTCGCCGCGCTGCGGGAGCAGGGTGTCACCGTGATGGTGCACAACGACAGCGAAGCGCCACACACCCCCGACTCGATTTTCCCCAACAATTGCTGGAGCAGTCATCCTGACGGCACCTTGGTGCTGTACCCGATGCAAGGCCATAACCGGCGCCTCGAGCGGGACAAGGGCGTGCTGGACTGGTTGCGCGACGAGTACCGGGTCGAGCAGTTGCTGGATCTGTCCAGCCTGGAACAGCAGGAAGTGTTCCTCGAGGGCACCGGCAGCATGGTGCTCGATCGTCAGCAGCGCATTTGTTACGCCGGCTATTCCACGCGCACCCATGCCCGGGCCCTGAATCAGTTGGTTGATCATCTGGGCTATGAGCTTTGCGCGTTCAATGCGCTGGACCGCCAAGGCGTCGCCATTTACCACACCAATGTGATGATGAGCGTGGGCAGCAGCCTCGCGGTCGCCTGCCTGGAGTCGGTCCGCGATGCGGGCGAGCGCTCGACGTTGCAGGCGCGCTTGCAAGACAGTGGCAAGCAGGTGATGGCGCTGAGCTGGGAGCAGCTTGAGTCTTTTGCGGGCAACATGCTCGAAGTCCATAACGCCGCGGGCGAACCCTTGCTGGTGATGTCGCGCACGGCCTGGCAATCACTGGATGCCACCCAACACAAGCTGATCGAGCGTCACGCCAAACCGCTGCCAGTGAACATCGACACCATCGAACGCATCGGCGGCGGCAGCGCGCGCTGCATGCTGGCGGAAGTCTATCTACCTAAAAAACCTGAAACCACAGCGGAGCAACTGCGATGATCGTCCGTCCTGCAACCATGGCCGATTTACCGGCCCTGCTGACCCTGGCCCACAGTGCCGGCACCGGTTTGACCACCTTGCCGGCGGATGCAGTGCGCTTGCGCCAGCGTCTGGAATGGGCGGAAAAAACCTTCGCCGGCGAGGCTGAGCGAGCCGATGCCGACTATCTGTTTGTGCTGGAAGCGGACAACGGCCAGGCCATCGGCATCTGTGCCCTGGCCGGAGCCGTCGGGATGCGCGAGCCCTGGTACAACTACCGCCTCGGGCTGTTTGTCGCCGCATCGAAAAGTCTCGGCATCAACCAGCAGCTGCCGACACTGTTCCTGGGCAATGACATGACCGGCCATTCGGAGCTGTGCTCATTGTTCCTGCATGCCGACCACCGCAATGGGCTCAATGGGCGATTGCTGTCGAAGGCGCGTTTTCTGTTCCTGGCCGAGTTTCGTCAGCAATTCGGCGACAAGGTGATCGCCGAAATGCGCGGCTATTCGGACGAGGAGGGTGTTTCGCCATTCTGGGAAGGTCTGGGGCGGCATTTCTTCAAGATGGACTTTGCCGATGCCGACTACCTCACCGGCCTTGGCAACAAGACCTTTATTGCCGAGTTGATGCCCAAGTTCCCGCTACCGACCTGTCTGCTGCCGGAAGCGGCGCGTTCGGCGATCGGTCGGGTTCACCCCAATACCGAACCGGCGCTGGGCATGCTCAAGGCCGAAGGTTTCGACCACAAGGATTACATCGATATCTTTGACGGCGGGCCGTTGATCGAGTGTGCCACCGGCGACATCCGTGCGGTGCGTGACAGCCAGGTGTTGCAGTTGAGTATCGGCACACCCGGCGATCAGGCAGTGCCGTATTTGATTCACAACCGTCAGTTCGCCGATTGCCGGATCACCGCCGCCCCGGCACGGGTTGCTGCAGGCACCTTGATTGTCGATGTGGACACCGCGAAGGCCCTCGGTTTGACTGCCGGGACTTCGGTACGGGCGGTGAGTCTGGCGGTACCGGCGCGGCAATTGGCGGCGGCCTGAGCAAGCACCAACAGATTCAGACCCGGCTGGACAGCACTTCGCCGATGCTGCGGCGCCTGGCGTGCAGTTCGCTGGCGTGGATCAGCAGCTCGAGGTCCTCGGGGGTCACGTCGAAGAACTCTTGCATGTCTTCCAGCGCGCGCTTCAGGTCTTCGGCGGTGATGCCTGCTGGGTCTATGGGTGGGTGATCGGCGGGAACCACCGGAACCTTCTCGTTATGGCTTTTCGGGTAGCGTATCCGCGTCAGGTTGTTATAGGCCAGCGCGCTGAACAGCATGCACAACGCGCTGAGCATGACCGAGCCCAGGGCCAGCCAGTCCAGGGCGATGGTCGCAGGATCAGCCAGCACCAGCAACAGGGCCAGGGCTCCGGCCGGGGGATGCAGGCAACGCAGCCAGCACATCAGCATCAGGGCCATGCCGGCGGCCAGGCACGCACTGCCCAGGGTCCGACCGAGCACGTGAGCCACCAACAGCGAAATCACCGCCGCGGTGAAGTAGCCGCCAAGAATCGACCACGGCTGAGCCAGCGCGCCGGACGACACGGCAAACAGCAACACCGCCGAAGCGCCCAGCGGACCGATCAAGTGCAGCGCCACTTCCATCCCGAACACCTTTGCGCAGCACCAGACGCTAAACATAGTGGCGAAGGACATGCCGATGGCGGCACGACTCCATTCTGCGGGGCGGGTGTTGATGGCGGCAGGAAACCAGCGAGCGAGCATGACGAAGACGATCCAATGACAAAAAAACCGACAAAAAAAGAGCACTCTGGAGCACCAGAGAGCCCTTTGAACGTTCCAGCATTTGGGAGGCAGGAACCAGCACAGTGTGCCGATGAACGGCATCCCCTACAAATTCATAATAATGCGCTTTAAGTGCATTAGTTTTGCTGTATCTCCACTCTGCGCCCATCGAAGTTGAACGTGATTGTGCGGGGGGGCGACGAATGGAATTTCCTTCCAACCAGCCAGTGCCACTGAACAAAAAGATGAACCTCTGCAAAAACCCGAGGCTCAATACAGGTAGCGGTAACCAAAACAATCCGGAACCACGAGACGAGGACTTCATAATGAATACTCTGTTGCGCAGCGGCGCTTTCGCTCTGGCTTTCACACTGGCTGGCGCGGTGCATGCGGCCCAGGATGCTGATGATTTTGTCGAAGAGGCATCGGCCAAAGGCGTTGCCGAAGTCGAGGCGGGAAAACTGGCCAAGGAGAAGGGCACCTCCAGCGACGTCAAAGCGTTTGCTGACATGATGATCAAGGATCACGGACAGGCCGGCGAGAAACTCCAGACACTGGCCACCAGCAAACAGCTCAAAGTCTCTACCGATGCCGAGCTGATGGACAAAGCCAAAGCGATGATCCTTGAGTTGCGTAACGCCAAGTCCTTCGACCAGGCCTATGCCAAGAATCAGGTCAATGCCCACGAAGCGGCTATCAGCTTGTTCCAGGATTATGCCAAAGACGGCACCGATGCCGAACTCAAGGCCTTTGCCCAACAGACATTGCCAACGTTGCAAGAGCACCTGGAGAAAGCCAAGGCGCTGGCCGCAGCGCATGGCGGTAGTCAGGCCAATCCATAACCGCAGGTTAGCCGAAGGCCGGCGTCCCGGTGCCCGTCTTCGGCACAGCCGCAAGCATCAAGGCAGGCAGACATGAACACGCACACCTTCATTCTCGGGTTGGCCATGCTGGTCAGCAGCTACAGCCATGGCGCTGCCTGCGATGTTGTCACCCGCTCGCAAAGCAGCGCGGTGCCGAGTGTTGAAACCCATACCTGTTACCGGTTCACCGGTGTGCCGCCGGAGGCAATCGATTGGTCATGCAGCAACGAGAGCAAGGAAATGCTCACCAGTGAAAAACGCCAGGTCGCCCAGTGCCAGACCGGCTCGGTCGGCAGCTGCATCGCGACACTGACCCAGGAGGGGCTGGCCAATCCGCACGCGACGAGCAAGGCACCCGGGCAGGATCCGCTGAACATTCCCCAAGGCGCGCAGGTGGTCACCTATTACTACCAGACCGCGCACCTGCCACAGGCACGCAAAGACTGCGAAATGGCGGGCGGTCGTTGGGAGTGAGCCCGGAAGCGATCATCACCCATGGATTGTCGCTGGAGCAGGCGCGCAGAGGTATGAGAGATCCGCAGGTGAGCCATGAGCAAAAATCTGGACGACTACAATCGCATGCGAGACTTCGCCGCCACGCCGGAACCTGCGGCGAACAAATCGGCAAAGCGCTCGAAAAAAACTGCGCACGCCTTGCAGTTCTGTATTCAAAAGCACGATGCCTCTCGACTGCACTACGATTTTCGGCTGGAGCTCGATGGCGCGCTCAAGAGTTGGGCGGTGCCAAAGGGACCGTCTCTGGACCCCAAGGTAAAGCGACTGGCGGTGCACGTCGAAGATCATCCGATCGATTACGTCACGTTCGAGGGCAGCATTCCCGAAGGGCATTACGGCGCAGGCGATGTGATTGTCTGGGACCGTGGGGTGTGGATACCTCAGGAAGACCCTGCCAAAGCCTATGAAAAGGGCCGTTTGAAGTTCGAGTTGCAGGGCGAAAAACTCAGCGGCCTGTGGAACCTGGTGCGCACCCACATGCCGGGCAAGCAAGAGCAATGGTTTCTGATCAAGCATCAGGACAATGCAGCGAAGCCCGAGGCCGAGTATGACGTGGTCAAGGCCGAGCCGGACAGCGTCCTTAGCGACCGCACGATCGTCCCCAAGGCGCGAGGCACGGACAAACCCAAACCCATCAAAAAAAATCCGGCACCTGCGCAAAAGTATAAATCGCCGCAATTGACCGGCGCGCGCAAAGCCAAACTGCCCGAACTGCTCAAGCCGGAACTGGCGACACTGGTCGACAGCGCGCCGGACGGCGACTGGAGCTATGAAATCAAGTTCGACGGTTATCGAATCATGGCCCGTGTCGATCACGGCGAAATCCAGCTGTTCACCCGTAATGGTCATGACTGGACTCACAAGCTACCCCAACAAGCAGCGGCCCTGGCTGCCCTTGGTCTGGAGTCAGCCTGGCTTGACGGTGAAATGGTGGTGGCCAACGAGCAGGGAGTCCCGGATTTTCAGGCCCTGCAAAACGCCTTTGACTCAGGTCGCAGTGGCGGCATCGTTTACTACCTGTTCGACTTGCCTTACCTCAATGGCGTTGACCTGCGAGAGGTGCCCGTCGAGGAACGAAGGGCCGCCCTGGCGACGGTGCTTAACCTTAACGAAGAACCGCTTCTGCGGTTCTCCGAGGCATTTGGCGAGGGCCCGGAAGCCTTGCTCAACAGTGCCTGTGAAATGCAGATGGAAGGGTTGATCGGCAAACGTCTTGGCTCGCCTTATGTGTCCCGGCGCAGCAGTGACTGGATCAAACTCAAGTGCAAACATCGACAGGAGTTTGTGGTGGTTGGTTACACCGACCCCAAAGGTGCGCGCAGTGCCTTTGGTGCCTTGCTTCTGGGGTTGCATGATACCGACAGCGGCGAATTGCGCTATGCGGGGAAGGTGGGGACCGGCTTTAACGAAGGAACCCTCAAGAGCATTTATCAACAACTCAAGCCGCTGGAGACGAAAAAACCGGCGGTGGTCAATCCACCGAGCGGTTTTGAGGCTAAAGGCGTGCATTGGCTGAAACCGAATGTGTTGGCAGAAGTCGCCTATGCCGAAATGACCAAGGATGGGTCGGTACGCCATGGGGTATTTCATGGGCTGCGTGACGATAAACCTGCCAGGGATATTACTGAGGAGCGCCCGAAGGATATGAAAAAACCAGCCAGCGCTGCGAAAAAACCACCCGCCAAGGTCGCCTCAACCCAAGCTGCGTCGGGTACCGGCAAAGTGCGCATCACCCACCCCGACCGAATCATCGATGCCACCAGCGGCACCACCAAAGTGCAGCTTGCGGAGTACTACGCCAGCGTCGCCGAGTGGATCCTGCCTCAGCTCAAGAATCGACCGGTGGCACTGGTTCGGGCGCCCGAAGGCATTGCCGGGGAATTGTTCTTCCAGAAAAATGCGGAGCGCCTGGCCATTCCGGGGATCGTTACTCTGGACAAGGACGTCACCGGGCAGCCGGTGATGATGATCAATAACATCGAAGCCCTGGTCGGGGCGGTGCAGATGAGCACGGTGGAGTTGCACACCTGGAACGCCACCTCTGACAACCTGGACAAGCCCGACCGATTTGTCCTTGATCTCGACCCCGACCCGGCATTGCCCTGGAAAAGCATGGTCGAAGCGACGCAGTTAACCCTCTCGGTGCTCGATGAACTGGGACTCAAGGCATTCCTCAAGACCAGCGGTGGGAAGGGCATCCACCTGATCGTGCCGCTCACCCGCAAACTTGGCTGGGATGAGGTCAAGGATTTCAGCCACGCGATAGTCAGCCACATGGCCAAGCTGTTGCCCGATCGATTTTCCGCGGTATCCGGACCGAAAAATCGGGTGGGGCGAATTTTCATCGACTACCTGCGCAATGGCCTTGGCGCTACCACCATCTGTGCCTACGCCGTGCGCACTCGCGAAGGGCTGCCGGTGTCGGTACCGATCTTTCGCGAAGAGGTCGCGCAGCTGAAGGGGGGCAATCAATGGAATCTGCACACTGTGTATGAGCGCTTGGTCGACGTTGGTGACGAACCCTGGGCGGACCTGAAGAAAACCCGACAGACCATCACCGCTGACATGTGTCGACGGATAGGGATGCGCAAGGTTTGAACATTAAAGACCGCATCGCAGACTTCTGGTCAAGGTATTCGACCCGGCGTTGGGAGTGGTTCTGAAGGCCGCTTCCTGACGGCGTGTTCAGGTGCCCATTGCCGGTGAAAGTCGAGGGGCCGACAGACCACTTTGCCCAGCATCCGATCATAAGTCTCGTTGTTGAAAAGCCCCCATTCAATACGCTCGCGCAACCGCGGATTTTCCGCCAGCGGCCCCTTGAGCGCTACCAGGGCATTGCGCAACGCTCTCAGTGTGTTCAGTTGTGGCAAGGGCAGCGGCGGTTCGCCGTAGAGCAGAGCCTGTGAGGCAAGAGGGTCGATGCCTTCGCGCAACGATCGGGCAGGCTGGGCACTGAGGGGGGCATCTTCGGGCATGGAGGCACCAAGGGTAGTTTGGCAAGAAACGCATTAACTTTTCTGTAAGTCGATTTTACCGATTGATTATGAGCCGCTCGAGGGGCGCTCATAGGTGATGGTTACCGATTTATGTGTAGGCTCTTTCTGCGAGAGAGGGGAAGGTTCAAGAACACGGCTTTGAACTTGGGCAATGGTCGGAAAACAGGAAAAAACCGGGCAAAAGGCTGTATATCCGAGAGCCAGGCAGCTAAGGTTCAGGGTCTGCGTTGCACCGACTTTCCCCAGAGAAAAAACCTTCTTTGCATTAGGACAGCTCAACTAGTGAGCTATTAGGTTGAGCCATTTTCATTTAAGGCCTGTTCAGTTTGATTGATCTACCCGATACCGAATTACCGAGTACCTCAAGCGCCGCAAAAGGTAACGCTAATCCGCTGACGCTCTATCTGGCTCGTCTGGCGCCTTCCAGCCGGCTGACCATGCGCTACGTGCTGCAGGATGCCGCGGACCGGCTGGGTTTCGACGAGGTCAATATCGAAGAAATCCCCTGGCATGAGCTGCAACCTGGCGACGTCATCGCACTGGTCGCGGCCTTGCGTACCGATGGCTATGCACCCAACACCTCGTCGTTGTATGTCAATGCCGTGCGCGGGGTGATGAACGAAGCGTGGCGCCTGAGCCTGATCACCCAGGACCATCTGTTGAAAATGCGTTCGGTCAAACCCATCGCCGGCACACGCCTGTCCCAGGGCCGCAATCTCAAGCGCACGCTGATCCAGGACCTGATGGCGGTCTGCGCCGCTGACCCACGCCCGCAGGGGCTGCGGGACGCTGCGGTGATTGCGATTCTGTATGGCTCGGGCATGCGCAAATCCGAGTCGGTGAACCTGGAGCTCAAGCAGATCGACTTCAATGAGCGCAGCTTGCGAGTCACCGCCAAAGGCAACAAGGAGCTGATCAAATACGCCCCGAGCTGGGCCTTCGCCAAGCTCGATGCGTGGCTGGAGTTCCGCCGCTCGCAGTTGATCGAAGGGCAGGAAGACGATCCGTTTCTGTTCAACCGGATTCGCCGCGGCAGTCACATCACCCGTGAGCGCATTACCAAACACGCGATCTATTACATCGCCCGGCAACGCGGCACCCAGGTCGGGGTGAAAATCATGCCGCATGATTTTCGCCGTTCATTCATCACCCGAGTGATCGAGGAGCACGACTTGTCGATCGCGCAAAAGCTCGCCCATCACACCAACATCCAGACCACCGCGAATTACGATGTTCGGGATGAAAACGAGCGGCGCAGGGCGATTGATCGCTTCGACCTTTGAATGGGCCGACGATGCCGCTCAGGTTCGCGCCCCGGAGCTGTGATGCTCGATGGAAAGGTCGGTCCATTCGCCGCGAATATACTGTTCGAACTGACGGATCAGATCGGCCTGTTCGACGATGGCTTCCTTGACCAGGTCGCCAATGGACAGCAGGCCGAGCAGCTGATCGTTCTCCACCACCGGCAAGTGGCGCAGGTGGCTGTCGGTCATGACGCCCATGCACTGCTCGATGCTTTGGCTGGAATCCACCGTCACCACCGGTGCGCTCATGATCGCGCTGACGGGGGTGCCGACCGAGGAGCGGCCCTGGAGCACGATCTTGCGGGCGTAGTCGCGCTCGCTGATCACCCCGACCACCTGACCGTTTTCGATCACCGGTAGCGCGCCGACATTTTTTTCCGCCATCACCTTCAGCGCTTCCAGCACCATTTGCTCGGAGCCGATAGTGTGCACTTGCTGGTTTTGCCGGGCCTTTAACTTCAGGAGTTGCGCAACGCTTTTCATCGGGGTCTCTCCAGTGCTGTTAACGAGGGTGACAGAGCGGACAGTTAACCCGCGCTACTCACGCCAATCTCCACCACATCGCCGTTCAGCCGCACCGGCCAGACTCGCAGGCATTGCTCCGGATACTCCAGGCAACGACCGTCTTCGAGGCGAAAGTGCTGCTTGTACAGCGGCGAGGCAATCACCAGTTCGCCCTTGAGGCTACCGACGATGCCCCGGCCAATGACATTGGCACCGGATTTCGGGTCGCGGTTGTCGATGGCGTAGAGGGTCTTGCCTTGCGTGTCAGGCAGGTGAAACAGCGCCACCTGGGTGCCCTCATGCAAGGCGACGACGCCGGAGTTGGCCACCAGGTCCTGAAGGCTGCACAGCGCCTGCCACAGCGCAGGATGTTGATTGGCGCGTTGCGGCTCGATACGGACGACGTTTGACTGGCTCATCAGAGCACCTCCTCGGTTACGGGAATCAAGTGGAGTTCGCTGGCGTGTACGGGCCGGCGCTGGCCGCGCTCCTTGACGAAATGGATGTCCGGGTCGCCACGCTTGTCGTTGACGAACGTACGGAAGCGCTTGAGCTTTTCCGGGTCGTTGATGGCGTTGGCCCATTCGCATTCATAGCGGTCGACCACCAGCTGCATCTGCGACTCCAGCTCGGCGGCCAGGCCCAGGCTGTCGTCGATGATGACTTCCTTGAGGTAGTCCAGGCCGCCTTCCAGGCTTTCGCGCCAGACCGAGGTGCGCTGCAGTTTGTCGGCGGTGCGGATGTAGAACATCAGGAAGCGGTCGACGTAGCGCAGCAGGGTTGCATCATCCAGATCGGTGGCCAGCAGCTCGGCGTGACGCGGGCGCATGCCGCCGTTGCCGCAGACATACAGATTCCAGCCTTTCTCGGTGGCGATCACGCCGATGTCCTTGCTCTGCGCTTCGGCGCATTCACGGGTGCAACCGGACACCGCCAGCTTGAATTTATGCGGCGCGCGCAAGCCCTTGTAGCGGTTCTCCAGCAGCAGCGCCATGCCCACGCTGTCTTGCACGCCGTAGCGGCACCAGGTGCTGCCGACGCAGGATTTCACCGTGCGCAACGACTTGCCGTAGCCGTGGCCGGTCTCGAAGCCGGCCTCGACCAGCTCGCCCCAGATATCCGGCAGTTCATGCAGCTGGGCGCCGAACAGATCGATGCGCTGGCCGCCGGTGATCTTGGTGTAGAGGTCGTATTTCTTCGCCACGGCGCCGAGGGCGATCAGCTTGTCCGGGGTGATTTCGCCGGCGGCAATGCGCGGGATGATCGAGTAGGTGCCGTTTTTCTGCATGTTGGCCATGAAGGTGTCGTTGGTGTCTTGCAGCGACACCAGCGCCGGATCCATGATCGGCTGGTTCCAGCACGAGGCGAGAATCGAGCCCACCGCGGGTTTGCAGATATCGCAGCCAGTGTGACCGCGGCCGTGCCTGGCCAGCAGTTCGTCGAAGCTGATGATTCCTTCCACCCGCACCAGGGCATAGAGCTCCTGACGGGTATGGGCAAAGTGTTCGCACAGGCTCTTGTCGACAGCGACGCCACGGGCGCTGAGTTCGTGTTCGAAGACCTGCTTGAGCAGCGCGCTGCAACCACCGCAGCCGGTGCCGGCCTTGGTCTTGCCCTTGAGCTCGCCGAGGTCGGTGCAGCCGGCGTCGATCGCGCAGCACACCGCGCCCTTGCTGACGTTGTGGCAGGAGCAGAGGGTCGCGCTGTCCGGTAGCGCATCGGCGCCGAGTGTCGGCGCGCCGTCCGACAGTGGCAGGATCAGGCTCGACGGATCCTTGGGCAGCGCGATGCCATTCTGCGCGTACTGCAGCAGGGTATCGTAGTAACTGTTGTCGCCGATCAGCACCGCGCCGAGTACGTGCTTGCCGTCGGCGGAGACCACCAGGCGTCGATAGCTGGCGCTGGCTTCGTCAATGAACCGGTAGCTCTTGGCACCCGGCGTGGCGGCGTGAGCATCGCCGATCGAACCGACATCAACCCCCAGCAGCTTGAGCTTGGTCGACATGTCGGCGCCGGTAAAGGGTTCGTAGTGTTGACCAGCCAATAGCGCTGCGACGTTGCGCGCCATGCTGTAGCCCGGCGCGACCAGGCCGAAGATACTGCCGTTCCAGGACGCGCACTCGCCGATGGCGAAGATCTCGGGGTCGCTGGTGCGGCAATGGTTGTCGACCACCAGCCCGCCGCGAGCGGCCACTTCCAGCCCGGCGCTGCGGCCGAGTGCATCCTGTGGGCGGATGCCGGCGGAGAACACGATCAGGTCGGTTTCCAGGAACTCGCCATCGTTGAAGTTCATGCGGTAGGCATAGTCTTCACCGGAGACGATTTCCTTGGTCGCCCGTGACAGATGCACGCCGACCCCCAGGGCCTCGATTCGCGCTTTCAGCGCTTCACCGCCCAAGGCGTCCAGTTGCACCGGCATCAGCTGTGGGGCGAATTCGACGACATGGGCTTGCAGCCCCAGGGATTTCAACGCATTGGCGGCTTCAAGGCCGAGCAAGCCTCCGCCGACCACCACGCCACGGTGGGCATTGGCGGCCGCCTCGCGAATTGCGTCGAGGTCGTCCAGGGTCCGGTAGACCAGACGCGAACGGCCTTCGGCACCGGGGATCGGCGGCACGAACGGATAGGATCCGGTGGCCAGCACCAGGCGGTCGTAAGCCTGGCGTCCGGCACTGGTGACCACTTCTTTGCGCTCGCGGTCGATTTCCAGGACCTGCACCCCGAGGTGCAGGTGCACGCCGTGGCGGGCGTACAGATCGGCCTCGCCAAGGGCCAGGGACTCGGCATCGCGGCCGCCGAAGTACTCTGAGAGGTGCACGCGGTCGTAGGCACGCTGGCGCTCCTCACCGAACACATGTACGTGATAGTGGGCGAGGGCGCCGTGCTCGATCAGTTGCTCGACGCAATGATGACCGACCATGCCGTTGCCGATGACAACCAATGTTTCGCTCTTGATCGGGGTGACGATAGCGTTCATTGCCTTTCCTCAGTCGAAGCCGCTGCCTTGGCATGGCCAAAAAAACCAAAAAAAAACGCCTGGAGCCGACTAGCAGCTCCAGGCGCCTTTGCCTGGTATTCATTCGTGTGTGATGGGGTGAAAGCCGCGGCCACGTTGCCCGGTTCACCCGTCCCGGGCCTTTGCAGGCCGGTGGTCAGCAGTGACCACTCGGGAGGTATACAAGGTGTAGAGCACATTCCATGCCAGCTTCAGTCGAGCCGGCTCTCCCATGAAACAACGGATGCACGCAATCCCCGTGTAGGAGCTGCCGCAGGCTGCGATCTTTTGGAGGCTGCACCCACCCCCTGTAGGAGCGAGCTTGCTCGCGATGGATTCAAGGGCGGCGCGTTGATTCAGAAAACACGCGTTATCGTTAACGTCTATCGCGAGCAAGCTCGCTCCTACAGTGGGGCATGACCAGTGCGGCGAATTGAACCAGAAAGGTGCGATGCGAGTTTGGCGGTGGTTTGTTTTGGGGCAGTTCGGGACTTTGCCAGCTACAGACCGCCCGCCATTGACCGGCCCGCCTGGTTATAAATGGACAAAGTGCCATTCCCACCTAAAGTTTCCTTCAGTGTCTTCTCGAGTAACCTTGTCTCAGAGGTTTTCCAGCATGTCGACGCCCACCTTTATCAGGCTCAGCCTGGAGCAGTTCACGCAGCTGCTTGCTCAATACCCCTTCAGTCGCAAAATCAATGCCGTGCACATGCATCACACCTGGCGACCGAGCCGACGGGACTTCAAAGGGCATGAAACGATCGTCGGCATGTGGCGGTTTCACACCCAGACCAATGGCTGGAGTGATATTGCCCAGCACATCACCATTGATCCCGAAGGCTTCATCTGGCTGGGGCGCAACTGGAACCAGCCACCGGCGAGCGCGGCGGGGCATAACGGCAATGCCTCGTTCGGCCCGTTCATGTTCGAGATGGTCGGTGATTTCGACCAGGGCCGCGACCCCTTTGATGGTCAGCAACGTGATTCGGCATTGCGGGTGGTGGCCCTGGTTCAGGAGAAATTCGACCTGACGCTGGAAAGCCTGCGCTTTCATAGTTCGATGTCGAGCAAGTCGTGCCCGGGCAACAGCCTGGACTACCAGCAGATTCTTGCCGAGGTGCAGAGCCTGCGCGAGCAGATAGCCGGCCAGGGCCAGGGTCGTGGCTTCGGTGAAACGGAGGGACCCTTTCCCGGTGAGCAGGCTAATGTCCTGCGCGATGCCATTGACGCGCTGTCGCGCACGCCAAGGGGCATCGATCCGGCGGATGCGGAGTTGTCTCACGATGAGCACGAGGCGCGGTCCACCGATGGGTCGCGAGAGCCGTCCGCAACGGCGCGCGGCCACGGGTTGACCCCCGGCCAACTGGCCGCGCTGCAGCCGCACCTGGTCAACCTCACCGTGGGGCGATTCACCAGCGAAGGTGAGGTCACGACTTCAGCGGCCGATGTCGATGCGATATTCGAGGAGCATTTGATCGAGGCGCTGGCCGTGGCGAAGCGGGAGAATCGCAAGCTGCGCGTGTTGCTCTATGCCCACGGCGGGTTGATTTCGCAGTCCGCCGGCCTGGAAATTGCCCAGAAACATTTGGCGTGGTGGCTGAGCAATGGAATCTATCCGATCTTCTTCATCTGGCGGACCGGCTTTTTCGAGACTATCGGCAGCCTGCTCAAGCGCGCCTGGCCGGGGGCGGCTCGGGACCTGGCCGACTACAGTTCGGACCTGCTGATCGAAGGTGCGGCGCGATCCCTGGGTGGGGAGAGCATCTGGGGCGGGATGAAGTACAGCGCCGAACGGGCAGCTGACCCGGTCGATGGCGGGGCCTGGTACGTCGCCGGCAAGCTCAAGCAATTTTGTGACGCCCATCCCGAAAGTGTCGAACTGCATGGGATGGGCCACAGTGCCGGGGCGATTTTTCATTGTCATTTCCTGACCGCCGCGCACCATCTCAGAGTACCGAAATTAGCCACCCTGCAATTTCTCGCACCCGCGGTGCGGGTCGACACCTTCAAGCAGCACCTGCTGGAACTGTTGCACAAGGGTGAGGTGGCCGAGAAGATCACGATCTTTACCATGAAAAAACTCTTCGAGAAGGCGGACGACTGCGCCGGGGTATATCGCAAGTCGCTGCTCTATCTGATTTTTTATGCATTGGAAGAAAAGCGCGGCACACCGATTCTCGGGCTCGAAGAGAGCCTGCGCGCGGATCCTGTGCTCAAGCAGCTGTTCAATCTCGACGGCAAGAACAGCGGGCCGGGAGAAGTCATCTGGTCGCAGTCAGCATCCGACACCGGGCTCTCGGCCAGCCAGTCCACCTCCCATGGCGGCTTCGATGATGACCCGGTGACCATGAACAGCGCCTTGCTGCGCATTCTTGACCTGCCGGATGCCGGCAGGATCAACCCCTATCCGCGGGCCAAAGCGCTGTCCCGGGCTCGGGCATGGACCGAGGAGGTCGATTGGCCCGAGGGCTTTGAGCAGTGGCGTCAGAACGCCTCGATTGCCCCGCCGACGCGCTACCCGGCGTCGCCGACTGCGGTTTCGCTCCAGGCCGTTGGCGCGTCTGCGGTGGCGGCAGGTGGCCGGCGCATGGCGCTGTGCATCGGGATCAATGATTACCCTGAACCGGAACATCGGCTTGCCGGCTGTGTCGCCGATGCGCAGATGTGGGCGCAATCTCTGAGCAAGCGCGGCTTTTCCATCCAGATGCTGCTCAACGGCCAGGCCACCCGCGAGGCGATCGACCGAAGTATTCGCGAGATGGTTACTGACTCGCGGGCCGGGGATGTGATCGTCCTCCAGTACTCCGGCCACGGGACCTTTGTCACCGACCTCAATGGCGACGAAGACGATGCCAATGACGAAGCGCTGTGTCCGTTGGACTTTGCCACGGGCGCGCTGTACATCGACGATGACATCGCCGAGATCTTCGCCCGCTTGCCGGACGGAGTGAACCTCACCTGCTTCATGGACTGCTGCCATTCAGGCAGCAATACGCGGTTTGCGGTCGGTGGCGTCAATCAGCGCCCATTGGGCCGAGACGCTCGCAAGCGTTTCGTGCCGCCTAGCGAGGAAATCAACCGCGCCCACGCGCTCTTTCGCCAAGCCCGCGGCGGCGTCTCGCGGGCCATGGACAGTGGCGGGGCGCAGGGCATGCGCGACATCAAGTTCGCCGCCTGCCAGGATGATGAAGTGGCGTGGGAAAGCGACGGCCATGGCGAGTTCACCCTGCGCGCTACCCGCGTGCTCGACGAGGGTAGTCAGATCACCCATGAGCAGTTCACCCAGCGGGTGGTTGGCGATTTCGGCGCGCAAGCCCGTCAGCATCCCAAGCTCGATTGCAACGACAACGCCAAAGTCGCGGTGCTGTTGCAACCGCTGCAGAGCGTCCTGGTGGCCGGTCCGGGGCGGCAGTCGGGTTCGGAGAGCGCCGTGCTGATGCAGATCCTGCAGCTACTGCAACAGTTGAACAGTCAATCCGGCAGGAGGTAACCGATCGTGCCAAAGGAACCCAAGCGCCCTGGCGAAGGGGTCGACTTCTGCCTGGCGGGGTCATTCGGCTGGCTACCGAGCCCACCCTACCAACGGGACCCCGCAGACCCGTTGTACCGACCATTGCGGATCTATACGGTGGACCCTTCGGTGCGGCGCCTGGAGGGCGCCATTGGCACCATCAATGTACCCTTCGAGAGATTCAAAACCGCCGGGCTCAGCGGTTGTCTGTTCCGGGTCGAGCATCGCAACACCCAGTTGGGCCTGGAGTATCGCCAGGCCGACCTGGATGAGCTCGGGGTACTGATCGCCAATGGTTATGAACCTTCGCCGTCGGACCCGCGCTTTCATCAGCAGATGGTCTATGCCGTCAGCAGCAACATCTACATGGCCTTCAAGCTGGCGCTGGGACGCGACCCGAGCTGGGGATTCGGCAATGAACAGGAGCCAGTACCGCTCACCTTGCACCCGCATTACGGCGAGAACCGCAACGCTTACTACACCCAAGGCAGCCAGGGCGGCGAGATCCGTTTCGGCTATTTCAAGGCCAGCGACACGCCCAGCGATCGATCGCTGCCGGGCGGCTACGTCTTCACGTGCCTGTCACACGACATCATCTCCCACGAAGTCACCCATGCGCTGCTCGATGGCCTGCGCCCATGCTTCAGCCTGCCGTTGAGTGTGGACGTGCCGGCCTTTCATGAAGCGTTCGCCGACCTGGTGGCAATTTTTCAACACTTCAGTTACCGGGAAGTGCTGATCGCCTCGATCCGCAGGTGCAAAGGCAATCTGCTGCAAGCCAGCTTGCTGACCCAGCTGGCTCAGCAGTTTGGTCACACCACCGGCAAGAACGGTCCACTGCGCAACGCGATAGAAATCAATTTCGAGCAGCCGCGACAGTACAAGCCGGATCTGGAAGTGCATGAACTGGGATCGATTCTGGTGAGTGCGCTGTTCGAAGCCTTTGCGCAGATCTTCGAGCGCAAAAGCGCACGCTACATCCGCCTCGCCACCAACGGCTGCGGGATACTCCCGCCCGGTGACCTGTCCCACGACTTGCAAGTGCTGCTGGCGGAAAAGGCCAGCAAGCTGGCCCGCCAGTTCCTCACCATCTGCATCCGTGCCATCGACTATTGCCCACCCACGGCAATCAATTTCGGCGACTACCTGCGAGCGCTCATCACCGCCGATTACGACGTGCTGCCGGATGACACATGGGACTATCGGGGGGCGATCATCGACAGCTTCCGGCGGCGTAATATTTACCCGCGCACTGTTACCAGCCTCTCGGAAGACGCCTTGTTATGGCGAGCGCCACGGATAGACTTGCCCCGCGTGTCGGCCCTGGACTTCGCCTCCCTGCGTTTCGAAGGGGACCCGGCGCATTGCGCCAGCCCCCAGGAACTACGCCGCCAGGCCGGTGTGCTGGGGATGTATGTCAGCAGGCCCGAACACCTGGCCGAGTTCGGCCTGGTCGCCGCGGATGACCGGCGCTTGCAGGGCGACAGCGTCAGCCTGCCATGCGTCCAGTCGATCCGCACCTTGCGTCGAGTCGGTCCTGATCAGAGCGTGACCTTCGACCTGGTGGCGGAAGTCACTCAAAAGCGTCATGTAAAGGCCTCCGGGCAGGGCCCGGCGTTTACCTATCAAGGGGGATCGACGGTGCTGATCAGCCCGGTCGGCAAAGTGCGCTATGTGATATTGAAAAGCGTGGGTGGCGACGACCGGCTGGAGCGTCGACGCAGTTTCCTGACAAGCGCAGAGGGCCAGAAATACTGGCGGATCAGCCCGCAGGGTTACTCGCAGATCGATGAGATGTTCCGCTTGGTGCATGAGGGGCAGGATCCATGAAGGTCCTGTTTGCTATCAAACCTTTGTTGGAGGCGGGGGAGTGACGTCCGCTACCCTGAGGAATAGTTCCTTGGCTTTCTGATAGCCATAGTCAGTAAGGAAGTCATTGTAGATGTGAAGGTTCAAGGCGATTTTACTCGCGTAATATTTTAGTGGGACCTCTATTTCTTCATAGTTGATGTAGTCGATGGAAACAAGATGCTCAATCATCAGGATATGATCAAAAAACGATTCGAAACAATCGCGTATAAATAGTTCTTTTCTGCTGAAATTCAGATTGTGTGTTCGAAGTCCGGAAATGACGTCTTCGGTCAGAATCGGGACCGAAGTTCCATCTATCAGGTAGTAGCGACCTGTCCAATCAGTCATCCTCATGGCTGCGTGAGCCAACGGGTCGCTGAACAGTGATTTAAGCTCTTCTTTAGCCGCACTCGCCTGTTTGTGGCGATTCTCCCGTTGTTTTTCGGTATTCCCGACCCTGAATTCGACCAGCGCCTTCCAGGCCGCCAGTAGCGCCGCCGGGACGCCAATCACAGTCACGATGATTATTATCAGATCCTTGAGCGTCATTGGCTGTGGGCTCTCTACGATGGGGAAAACTGAAGCCGGGAGCTCATGGTTGACCGGAAAAATATCATAGAAAACAAGACCAAACAGTGCAACAGCCACGTGAGGCAACATTACATGAGGATAAAACAACACCTTGGCAAAGGTGGCGATGCGATTGGTCTTGTAGGCATTGTTCCAGGCGCGATGTATTTGGAGCGGAGCCAATTCCCCGGTGGGTTTCTCGAAATAGACTTCGAGCACTTTGACCCGTTGGTAATAAGCATCCTGGAATGTTTTCCAACTGGCCTCAATGCACCAAAATAGCAAGCCGCTGATAAACACAACGAATGAGACAGCCGGTTCGTTGAATATTGCGGAGCCCACCAGGGTGGCGAAGCCGAAGGTAACACTCCAGGCTTTTATTGTCAGGGCGCGGGAGTCGAACGCATCTATGGCGCTTTGCAGGTGGAAATACTCTTGTTGAAGAACTTTTGATTTATCGATGTCTTCCACGTTAACCCCCGCCTGGTTTTCCCGGATCCGACGAAAAAACAGGGTAATTTCGATAGGCCAGTATCCACACGATAGCTGCTTTTTTCAGGGCAAGGATGTACAAACATGGTTGCCATGTCGGGTGCTACCGAGCCCTGCCATCAGTGACCGGCGAAATGTCAGTGAGCAGGGGCGCGGCGGTTATTTCTTCTGGAACTTGTAGAATAGATTGGGCTCGCTGACCACATACAGGTTACCCGCGCTGTCCATCGTTACGCCTTCGGCTTGCGGTGCATGGGCCTTGAGTTGCGAAACGCCGCTTCTCAGGGGCAGGAAACTGACGAACTTACCGTCACCATCCAGCTCGATGATTGACTTCGATTCGTCGCTGAGGATCAGCAGGTGGCCCGTCCCGGGGTGGTAATAACCGTCGGACAGGTCGCTGGCGAACACGCTGCGATTGATCCATGAGGTCAGGTCCCCGACCTTGATTTGCAACGGGCCATCGAGAGACTTCATGACGCCCGAGACTTCGAACAGCTGGCGGGGGTCGCGTTCTTTGATTGCCAGCAGGCGATCATTTGCGGCGTCATAAGTAACGCCTTCAAAGCCTTTGTTGGAATGGCTCAAATTGATCGCCAGCGCGATGAATTGTGCCTCCTCGACCTGAATCGGGCGCACCGCAGTCGGCAGATCGATAATGTCCAACTGTTGAAGACGTTCCTCGGCCAATGCCACACGGCCGTTACCCAGATAGGTGATGCCTTCGAGATCCTTAAACCCTGACAGCGGATATCGCTCAAGCACTTCACCGGTCTTGCTCAGGGCCAGGAGTTCCACCGGTGAACCATTGGTGACTGCCAGCAGGCGATCACGATCATAGTCATAGGTGATCCCGGACAGGTTGTGCCGGATACTTTCCAGCGGTTTGCCATCAATCACCGGATGATAGTCCGGCAGCCAGATGTTTTTGCCAGGCGCGGTATCACCCGTCCAGCGGTTGTGCAGGTAGAAATACACTTGTTGATGCCAGTAAGACCGTGAAGAGGTGGCATACAAAACAATCAGTCCAAGGACCACCAGCGACCACCCAAGCCGTCGCAGCCGTGAGCCATGCCGAGGTTTCACGCGTTGCTTCTCTTGGCCAGGCTTAGCCTTTCCCGTTTCAAATAACATCCGTTACCTCTCCATTCACCAGCAACCCGGGGACGTCGTCGACTATTTAAAGTTTTAGCGGGAACTCATAGAGCCGATGTGTTCCACGCGAAGCGCTAGACCCTGGCGCGAGAGGTCTCTTGTTAGTGCCCTGGCTCCGCGCACTGTAAAGGTCGGAAGATGTTTATAGAGTGGAATGGTAGACAACTAATCGCAGTAGTGTCATGAGAACTAGCGGGTGGCCCTGAATAGCCTTGCCTGGTATCGGAAGCGATATATTTGGAAATGAGAATGCCTGCCTCCCTTGGCCGCTCGCCTGGAATCGCTTAGCCAGGCCTTTCATGGACATCCCGAAACGGTATTGCAGAACGCTAAAGCCGGACCCGGAACCCATGCCTGATGCCAGGCAGTGCGCCGTGGCGCAACTATAGTGTTTGTTATCGGGGATATCGGGGCCCCCGCGCGGCATCGAGTCTGTTGTCAAACACCCTTCAAAGAGGTAACCGCCATGCCACTCGTGCTCGAATCGCCTGCTTTTCCTGCCCAGGGTCCGATACCGGTGCTTTACAGCTGTGAGGGCAAGGATGTTTCTCCGCCGCTGGCCTGGAGTGGTGTGCCGCCAGGCACCCAAAGTCTGGCGCTGATCATGGACGACCCGGACGCGCCAGATCCCGCGGCCCCGAAGATGACCTGGGTCCATTGGCTGCTCTATAACTTGCCCGCAGGGACAACCGGCTTGGCCGAAGACCTGCACACGCCGCCGCCCGGCACGCTACAGGGGCTCAACGACTGGCAAAGGATCGGCTACGGTGGACCCTGTCCGCCCATTGGCACCCATCGGTACTTTCACAAGCTCTACGCGCTGGACACGGTCTTGCCGGACCTGAAGCTACCAACCAAGGCTCAACTGGAAAGCGCCATGCGCGGCCATGTCCTGGCACAGGCCGAGCTGATAGGTACCTATCGTAAAACCCGCTGAGGCTTGGATGTCATGAAAAGCAACGCTCCCAGCGTCGGGCACACTTCCTGTGGCGAGGGGGCTTGCCCCCGTTGGGCCGCGAAGCGGTCCTAAAACCAGGCGCTGCGGTTCATCAGTTGGAGCACGTTCGCCGGTTTTACGACCGCTGCTCCCGAGCGCGGACCGGCCGGCGGGAGCAAGCTCCCTCGCCACAAATGTCACTAGACGGAAGAATCCCGTTTTTCATGGCGGTGGCGTTCAGCTTCCAGTTTGTTTATTCAACGCCTCTTCAGCCGCTGCGATTTCGGCCTGGCGCTTGATGATCGTCTCGCCCATGGGCGGGCCCTGGAAGCGCCGGGCTTCAAAGGCGAACCAGACGATAGCGGTCAGAACCAGAAAGCCGATGGTGATGTACAGCGCCCAATCGTTCGGCGGCTGAATGCCGATGATGAAGATCAGCACCATGGAGAGGATCGAGAGGATGGCGAAGAATGAATACCAAAAGCGCCCCATGTTCCACGGCCCCATGGTCGGCCACTTAGCGGTGCCGAAGGTAAACAGGCCCAGGATGATGGGAATGACGAAGGAGAAGAACAGGAAGATCACCGTGCAGGACACCACAATGGTGTAGACCGGGGTTTCGCCGATCGATACCAGGGACGATCCCCAGACGAACAGCACCGCGAGCGTGGCGCCGGTCCAGATCGCCGCCACCGGGCTGCGATGCTTGGGTGAGACCTTGGCCAGGGCTTTGGAGCAGGGCAGGCCGCCGTCACGCGAGAACGCGAAAATCATTCGTGAGACCGAGGTCACGGTCGCCAACCCGCAGAGAAACTGCGAGATGAAAATCGCCAGGTACAGCGCCATCTTGACGTTCGGGTTCACCTGCGTGTCCATCGCCCAGAAGAACACGTTCCAGCCATGGGTTGCCGCTTCGTCCATGCTGGGCAGCATCAACACAAACGAGCTGAGCATGAGCCAGCCAAACAACAGCGACCAGACCACCGACATGACCATCCCGACCGGCACCGACATGGCAGCCTGGCGGGTCTCCTCGGAGGTATGCGCGGAGGCGTCATAACCGGTGATGGTGTAGATCGGCAGGAGCAGGCCGAGCATGAAAATCCAGCCGTTCGACACTTCTGGCCAGACGTTACCGCCGGTCTCGCCGGAATAGTTGCCGAAGGTCACCAACCGGGCGAACTCATAGCTGGGCGCGGCGATCAGGCAGACGATGGTCAATGCGATCGCCGTGGCGAAGATCAGATAGCCCGAGAAGTCGGTGAGCTTTGCGGTCAGGCCAATACCGAAGTGGTTACACAAGGCCTGGATGCCGGTCAGGATGCTCAGGAAAATGATCCGTGTGGTGATGGTGTCTTCCATTCCCAGGGCCGGTCCGAAGGCCCCGAAAAAGAAGTAATAGGTACCGACGTTAATCGCGCCGAGCACCGTCACCAGCCCCAGCAAGTTGAACCAGGCTGTCAGCCAGCCGGCGAAGCGGTTACCGAGAATCGAACTCCAGTGATAGAGACCGCCAGCGGTGGGGTAGGCCGAGGAAATCTGCGCCATGGCCATGGCGAAAACCCCGGAGATCAGGCATCCGATCGGCCAGCCGATGCCGATGGCCGCGCCGCCCGCGCCCGAGGTGCCCTGGGCCAGCGAGTTGATGCCACCCGAGAGGATGCAGATGATCGAAAAGGAAATGGCAAAGTTGGAGAAAACGCCCATGCGTCGTGAGAGTTGCTGGGCATAGCCCATGCTGTGCAACACCTTGATGTCATCGTCTTGCGGCGCGCTGGTGCCGGGCTGGCTTGCTGGACTCATGATCTGTGCCCCTTCAGGTTTTGATTCACATCCATTGGCGTTGTGCGTTGCCGAATGGGCTGGCCTTCAACCCCCTGTCGTACTGCTCCTGCCTCTAACCCTGCCTCTAATGGATGGAACCCATTCATGCTGCGTCTTGGCCATGGACAGCCGTAGGCTGCGACCTTGGTTTTACAGACGGCCGTGAAAAGCCGCGTCGAAAATCTGTGCCGCGCCGTCCCGGGTCAATGGCAGCGGGTTGCCGCCGGCAGAGGGATCGACAATCGCCATGTCGGCGATCAGGTCGGCCTGGCGATCATCCACGCCCAGTTCAAACAGCGTATGCGGTACGCCGATGTCCTTGCGCAGCTTGAGGACGAAGGCCAGGAAGCTGCTGAAACCCGGGGAGGGCAGACGCAGATAAGCCGCCAGGCGGGTGATGCGTTCCTCGATAGCCGCTCGATTGAACTGCAGGACATAGGGCATCAAGGTGGCATTGGTCATGCCGTGATGGGTGTCGTACAGAGCTCCCACCGGATGCGCGAGCGCGTGCATCCCGCCCAGACCTTTCTGGAAGGCAGTGGCGCCCATCGCGGCAGCCGCGAGCATTTGCGCTCGCGCCTCAAGGTCCGAAGGTGTGTGTACGGCCCGTACCAGGGCATTGGCCACCAGCCGCATGCCTTCCACCGCGATACCCTCGGCCATCGGGTGAAAACCCGGGGCGCAGTACGACTCCAGGCAATGCGCAAAAGCATCCATGCCGGTGCCGGCGGTGACCTTGGCCGGCATGCCGATGGTCAGGGTCGGGTCACTGATGACCACCCGCGGCATCATTTTCGGGTGGAAGATGATGCGTTTGGTGTGCGTCCGCTCATCGATGATCACCGCCGCACGGCCGACCTCGGAGCCGGTCCCCGCGGTGGTCGGCACCGCAATGACCGGGGCGATGTGACTGTCGTCGGCGCGGGTCCAGTAGTCGCCGATGTCTTCGAAATCCCAGACCGGTCGGGTCTGGCCGCTCATGAAGGCGATGAGCTTGCCCATATCCAGGCCGCTGCCACCGCCGAAGGCGACCACCCCATCGTGGTTGCCCGCGCGCCAGGCGTCGAGCCCACCCGCCAGGTTGGCTTCGACCGGATTGGGCTTGAGGTCGGAAAACAGTGCTACGCCAAGACCGGCGGCGCGCAAGGCCTCCAGCGCCGCCGCGGTGATCGGCACGCGCGCCAGGCCACTGTCGGTGACCAGCAACGGTCGCTGGATACCCTGGCTGCGACAGACCTCGGCCAACTCGGCGATGCGGCCGACACCGAAGCGAATGCTCGTGGGGTAGTTCCAGTTTCCAGTCAGGCTCATGTTCTACACCTCGTGGCGCAGATGGAAGGATTTGGCTCGGGTCAGATGTTCGTAGCCAAGGCGCGACAGGGTTACGCCGCGCCCGCTGTTCTTCACTCCGGTCCAGGCCAGGGCCGGGTCCAGGTAATCGCAGCGGTTCATGAAAACCGTGCCAGTGTCGATTTGGTTGCCCAGGTGTTCGGCGGCGGCGAGGTCTTGGGTCCAAATGGACGCGCTGAGCCCGAACTCACTGTCGTTCATCAAGGCGATGGCTTCGTCGTCGCTGGCCACCGGCATGATGCCGACCACTGGACCAAAGCTTTCCTCGCGCATGACTGACATTTGATGGGTAACGTCGACTAACACCTGCGGCGCGAGGTAGGCGCTGCCCGGCGCGTCTGCGGGAAAGGCCTTCGGATCGATCAGTGCCCTGGCGCCCTTGGACAGTGCGTCGGCGATCTGACCCCGAACGAATTCAGCGGCGCTCGGCGTGACCATTGGGCCGAGGGTGGTGGCTTGGTTCAGCGGATTACCGAGCACGTATTGGCCGGTCAAGGCAACGAAGCGCTCGACAAAGGCCGGGTAGATTTTTTCATCGACATAAATACGCTCGACGGCACAACAGCTCTGCCCGGAGTTGAAGAAGCTGCCGTCCACCAGGTTTTCCACCGCGTGCTCGAGGTTGGCGTCTGCCCGCACGTAGGCCGGGTCTTTGCCGCCGAGCTCCAGGCCGACGCCGAGGAAACCTCCGACGGCAGCGTGTTGCATGGCCTGGCCGGCGTCCACTGAACCGGTGAAGTTCACCTGCTGCACCCCTCCAGAGGCAATGATCGCCCCGGTATAGACATGATTGAGCAGCAGGTTCTGGAACAGCCCTTCAGGCAGATTGGCGCGGCGCATGGCCTCGGCGAAACGTTCGCCGACCAGCAGCGTTTGTGAAGCGTGTTTGAGGATGACGCTGTTGCCGGCCATCAGCGCCGGAATGATCGTATTCACCGCCGTCAGATAGGGATAATTCCAGGGTGCGACGACCAGGACCGTACCTAACGGCTCGCGTTTGATATAGCGCCGAAAACCCGCGACAGGCGTGGGTTCAAGCGCTGCCAACGCTTCAGGCGCAATGGCGATCATATGCCGGGCACGCTCTTCGAACCCGCGCAGCTCAAAGGCGCCAAAGCGCACCGGGCGGCCCATCTGCCAAGCCAGTTCAGGCACGATTTCAGCCTTCATGGCCAGCATCGCGTCCACCGCGGCGCTACAGAAGGCGGCGCGTTCGCTCAGTGGCCGGCGTTTCCATTGCGCCTGGGCGGCTGTGGCCGCCCTCAGAGCCTGGTCGATTTGCGCAGCATCGGCGCAACGACGTTCGGCGTAGACCCGGCCATCGACCGGTGAGATGAGATGAATCATCGAGGTCATGGTGGTCTCAATAGCGCTCGAAGCCGCGCTGCAGTTCCCAGTCGGTGATCCGCCGGTCGTACTCTTTCTGCTCCCACTCGGCGGTGTGTACGTAGTGCTCGATCACTTCATCACCGAACGCCTCGCGCAACATGCTCGAGGCCTTGAGTGCGGCGCAGGCATCGCGCAGGGTCTTCGACACTTCAGGCAAATGCTCATCGAGGTAGGCATCGCCCTCGAAAGGCGGCGCGAGGTCGAGCTTTTCGTCGATACCGGCCAGGCCCGCGGCGATCAAGGCGGCGAAGGCCAGATAGGGGTTGAGGTCGGCGCCGCCGATGCGACATTCGATGCGGATGGCTTTGCTGCCTTCCGCGCACAAACGAAAGCCCGCGGTGCGATTGTCCCGACTCCATACCGCCCGCGTCGGCGCAAAGGTGCCGGCCTGGAATCGCTTGTACGAATTGATGTAGGGCGCGAGAAAGCAGGTGATGTCGTTGGCGTATTTGAGCTGCCCGGCCACCCACGAGCGCATCAGCTTCGACATGCCGAACTCGGCCTTGGGGTCGAAGAACAGCGGCTTTTTGGCATTTTTGTCCCACAGCGAATTGTGTACATGGCTGCTGGAACCGGCGGCGTCATAGCGCCACTTGGCCATGAAGGTGATTGCCTTGCCCTGCAGTTGGGCGATCTCTTTGCAGGCGTGTTTGATGATGACATGGTGGTCGGCCATGGTCAGGGCATCGGCATAGCGAATGTTGATCTCTTCCTGGCCGGGGCCCCATTCACCCTTGGAGTTTTCCACGGGAATGCCGCAGGCCTGCAGATGCTTGCGAATGGCCCGAAGCACCGGCTCCTCGCGGGTAGTCTGGAGGATGTTGTAATCCTCGATGTAATGGCCGGCGGTCTTCGGTTGGTGATAATTGCGCTCGTGGATGGCCGCGTAACTCTCATCAAACAGGTAGAACTCAAGTTCCGAGGCGAACATACCGGTATAGCCGCGTTCGCGCAGGCGCTCGATCTGTTTTTTCAGGATTGCCCGCGGGCTGTGCGGCAAGTCTTGCCGATGGTGATGATCGAGCACGTCGCAGAGCACCAGCGCCGTGCACTCCAGCCAAGGCACGCGGCGCAGCGTGGCCATGTCGGGTTTGAGCACAAAATCGCCATAGCCTTTGCTCCAGCTGGCAGCGGCGTAACCCGGCACCGGCTCCATGTCGATATCGTCGGCCAGCAGGTAGTTACAGCAGTGGGTTTCTTCATGCCCGCTGTCGATGAAAAACTCGACCTGGAAACGCTTGCCGACCAGTCGCCCCTGCATATCGACCATGCACACCAGCACGGTATCGATCTCGCCGGAGGCCGCCGCGCGCTTGAGTTCTTCGAAGGAGAGGAGGGGCTTGGTCATCACGTCAATCCTGCGTGAAATGTTTGGGCCAGTCTGAATTGTCGGATCTACGCCGAACCTGTACGCCTACAGCCGCTCATTGTCGGATGTATGCAATACCTGCAGGAGCTGGCGTAGCCTGCGATCTCTTGATCGTTGCGCAGACAGCGCCAAGCCCGAAAAGATCGCAGCCTGCGGCAGCTCCTACCCGGATGTACGCACTACCTGTAGGAGCTGGCGAAGCCTGCGATCTTTTGATTTCCCGCAGACCAGCGCCAAGCCTAAAAAGATCGCAGCCTGCGGCAGCTCCTACCCGGATGTACGCAATACCTGTAGGAGCTGGCGTAGCCTGCGATCTTTTGATCTTCCCGCAGACCAGCGCCAAGCCCGAAAAGATCGCAGCCCGCGGCAGCTCCTACGAGCTTAGCCCAAGTTTCGACGATCGAAACCCGGCGCTTAGCGATAAACCTCCCGGTGAAATATCATCGACGGCGAACCTCGATAGATGCCGAATCTGGCCAGCCCCGTTGCCGCCTCGCGGCCCTTGCCATTCCAGTCATAGAAAAGCCAGGACGGCATTGCCGCTAACTGACCGAGGACTGATCCATTGATGCCGGGAGCCTGCAGGCGCAACAGGCCCAGGCCGGCGCTCGGCGCGATTAACGTGATCTTGTCATTGCCATAATCTTTCTGGCCGAGCTGTCCCGTGTAGGAGCTTAGCCCCGGCGCCTGCAAAACGGTGGCGGTGGTGCAGGTATCCAGGCCTTCAACCCGAAAGCTGCCACCGGCAACGTTTTGCCAGGTCTCGATGCTCAAGGGCAGGTCCAGATTCTGATATTCCGAGCCATGGGCGTTACCCAGACGCAAGCGACCGAGACGGACTTCGCTACCCGGGCTGTTGGCGAAGTCATAGTGATACGCCGAACACCCATTGCCACCGCCAAAACAGGCACCATCGCTGTCGGTCAATGATGCAGCGCTGAAGCCCCCGACAATGGCCGCAATAAATGGCCGGTCATCGGCCAATGGCAGGATGGCCGGGGTGTACCGCAGGGTTTCGTTGCGCCAGCGGTAGCTCTGGGTGCCGTCGCCATCGTCGACACCACCTCGCGTCAGACTGGCTCCGCCACTGCTGGTCAGGCGCCCGCTGGCATCCAGGCTGAGCTTGCCGGTATTAGAGGTGTAGGCATTCGGCACCGGCGTCGCCAACCGCCAGAATGCACCGCGATCATAGTTACGCGTGATGCTGGCGGCGCGATTGAAACCGGTGACCTTCAAGTCAGGCTCTTGTCCGGCGGCAAAGGCCATGGGCTGACCCTGATAACTGAAGGACGAATTACAGCTGGGCGTCAGACTGGCACTTGCCTGGACGCCCAGATAAGCGGGAATCAAGCGTCCGACCAGGCCGCTCTGACCGCCACTGACGGTTTCACCGAAATAGGCATTGGCCAATGGCGTTGCGCTCAGTCGAAATACACCGACCTCGGAAATCGAGGTGAGGGTCGTCGTCTGGCTACCTGACTCATGACGGTATGCAGACGGCGAGGCTGTTCCATTGTCGCCGCCCACGGGCGCGACCACTGCGCTGACCAGGGGAATGTCGGCCATCCGGAAATTGCCCGTGACGATATGGTTGCTGCACAACGCCGCCGCTGTCAGTGGCTCGCCGTCTGCCAGCCAGCCGACCGCCTGGATGCGCAGGGGAAATGCGTCGCCCGCGCGCACATTGGGGAACACCTTGCAATCGCTACTGACACCGGCAACGCTGCACGTGGAATCGGTCTGCAGGCACAGGCCGTAGGGTTTGGCGACGAACACATCGTTCCCGCTCATGGTGAGTCCGGCATCGTTGTTGGCGGCGCTGCCCTGGTAGCTGGCCGTGAGCATCATCTGCCCGGCATCGTCGTAACGGACGGTAAGGCGCGCGCTGCCGGTGCTGTCGAAGGCGAGATCCAACTCGCGCGGGCTGCCCGTTACCGAGGTGCCATTGACCAGCACCGGTTGGCTGCCGGTACCGGGATCAAGGTAGGCCGAGGTAAAACTCAGTTTGCGGGTGACACTGGAGAAACTGGGCACACAGGCCTGCGAGGCATCGCTTTTTTTCACGGCGCGCAAGGCAATGTTGCTCTGTGGTCGGGCCGCGATCAGGGTTGGCACATCGAAAATAAAACCGCTTTCGGCGTAGCCGATCGTACAACCGCTGGTCGAGCAGACGACCGGCCTGGTGCTGGCAGGGACCGACGAGAGGACAGCCAGGCTTACATTCCCCGCTGAGCCGCTGCGCAATGTTGCCTGGGCACTGCCACCGCTGAAGGTCAGGGTGTTGCCGCTCATGACTGCCGGCGGTATGGCTGTCCAGCCGCTGGTGGGGCTAAGGGTAATACTGACGGGATCGGCGTAAAGGCTGCAGTCGGCACTGCTGCAGGCACTGATGGTGATCGGCTGCGGATTGCAGGTCAGCGCTGCGGCCCCATAGCTGAACGCGAAGTGATCAAGGGCCTTGGTCGGCGGCGTAGCCTTGCAACTGGAATGGTTCTGACCGGATGAGCAACTGCCGGTGATGGTGGTGGCGCCGCCGGCCTTGATGGTGCCTTCGATACAACTGTGGGTGGAGGTGATGGCGCCACCGGCCTGGACATTGCCGCCGACACTGGTGCGGGTGAGGGTGATAGCGCCACCGGCCCGTACATTGCCGCCGACGCAAGTGTCGGTAGTGGTGACGGCGGCAGCCGCATTGACATCGCCCGAGACGCTGCCGCGCACCAGGGTGATAGCGGCGGTGCTGCTGGTGAGGTTGCCGGTCACCGGCGCATCGGTCGCCGTAATCACGCCGGCGGCCAGGATATTACCGCCGACACTGCCACGGGTGAGTGTTATAGCGCCTGCGTTGCTGGTCAGGTTGCCGGTCACCGGCGTGGCCGTTGCGGTGATGGCGCCTTCGGCGCGAACGTCATTGCCCACGCTACCTCTATCCAGGGTAATCGCCCCCGTGCTACTGATCAGGTTGCCGTTGACCTGGGTGTCAGTCCCCGTAATGGCACCGTAGGCCTGGGCATCGCCACCGACGCTGGAGCGGGTCAAGGTGAGCGCGCCTGCGCGGCTGGTCAGCGCTCCGCTCACCTCGCTGTCGGATTGAAGAGTGACCGCCCCCAGGGCCTCGACAAAACCACCGACCTTGACATCGGTCAGCGTAATGGCTCCGGTACTGCTGATCAGGTTGGCGCCGACCGAGCTTCGCGTGGCCGTAATCGCGCCGCCGGCCAGAGCATCGCCGGCAATAGTGCTGCTGATCAGGGTCATGGCGCCGCGGGCGGTCTGGACGGAGCCTGTCACCGTGGCGTTGTTCATGCTGATGGCGCCATCGGTGGAACTCACCGAAGCACTGAACGTACTCCCGGAACCCTGGACGTTAATCGCCCCGGCAGCGGAGACCAACGTCACCGTGTTACTGCTGGTGCCGATGGTGTTGGAGTTCAGTGAAAAACCCTGATTCGCCACCACGGTAATGTTGCCGACGATCAAGGTGCCGGTCGCCAATGCGTCCCCGCCATTGAGGTTCATCTGACCGCTGCAGGTGAACGTATTGCCGCTGCGGGTCCAGGCGCCTGAGCATGGCGCATTTGTACCCGTCAGGCTGAAGGTATAAGTGGTGGCGGCGTGAGCCAGGCTGGTCAGCGCCAGGCCCGCCAGAAGCACAACGCACAAGCCCCTGCGGATGAATGCTTGTCTGCTCATGGAGTGCCTTGTTCTATGGTTGCGGCAAGTTGTCGATAGGCGTAATCGGAGCGGCTGCCTGGCGTACCGTTCTGCGCGGTGGAGGTGAAGCGGAAGATCTGTACGGTGGAGCCGTTGTTATCCAGGTAGCTAGTGCCGTTGCAGGCCACGCCGAGATTGAAATCGGCAAGATTATTGCCGCTCAGGTCGGGGGTTCCCGCCACGCAATGGCCGGTGTTCATCACCTGGATTATTCCCCACTCCAGGCCGGCCCGCGCAGCCTGATAGGCCCGTGCTTGCTGGATGGCCAGACTGTTGCTCCCGTGTTGCAGAGTGGACAGACGCGCCATGGCGATCACCACCAGGGTCACCACGATGAGCAAAAACATGGCCGCCACCAGGCCAAAACCCTGGGTGCGACGAGGCCAGCGGAGATCAGGGCGCATTGTCGACATGGACCTGTTGCAAGAGTTGGAAGCTTTCGCCTTCGAGGGTGATCCGCAACACCAGGGACAGTAAGCCGCTGCGCTGGGTGCTGCCGGCTTGGTAGGTGAACTGGGTTTGCCCACAGTCGACATTGCGTGCCATAGGCACGGGACTGGAGTCGGCGGGTGGGGCAGCGGGTAGCGCAGGCAGCAGTCGGTCATAGCTGTAGCGCAGCAATTGGCCATTTTGGCAGCGAAAGCCCACCACCGACCTGGCCAGATACAATCGATGCTGCGGCGACTCGTAGGCGAAGCGAAAACCGCCGACGGGCAGGTTGCCCACCGCGATCAGGCTTTCCCCTGCCGGGGCTCCCGGGATCAGGCTGAAGGTGCTGCCGGTGGGGGTCATCACGCCCGGGTTAGCGGGTGCCCAGAGATTGCTCCCGGCGACCGGAACACCCCCCGACTCGGCGCCGATGTTGTACAGCACCATCCAGCGCGCGCCTGCGGGATCGAACGCCGCGTCCAACACCTGCACGCCATCGCAGCGACCGCCCACGGTGGTGCTGGCGCAGGTGCCGGCCGCCTCCGTGGAAAACCGCAGGCCTTCGCTGTCCTGCCGGTTCGAGCGGTAGCGCGCGGCACTGTGAATCAGCAGCAGCTCCACCGCCTGGCCATCGGCCGATACCCGAATCGAATTGGGCACGGCCATGCGCACATCGCGGATCATCCGGTCGAGTGCGCTGGCCGCTTGATCCACCAGCGCGCCGCGTCGGCTCTGATCGACGAAACCCTGCAACGGACTCGACAGCACACTGCCAATCAGTACCAGGACAACGCCGGCCAGGGCGATCACCAGGACCAGTTCGACCAGGGTGAAACCGCGGGTGTGTGCTGAGCTGCTCATCGATAACGCGTCCGATAGGCGCCGAGCACCAATGCCTGATTGGCCGGGTCGGTCACCGTGACTTCCACATACAGAACGTCAGCCGCCGGCAGGCCTGCCCAGGCTTGCGGATTGACCGTGACATTCACCCGGTAGCCGGCGAGGGCGACGATCGGCGTGGTATCTGATTGCCGGACTCCGTTGTCATTCAGCCCGGCGTAGTTGCAGACCAGCTGATATTGACTGCGGCTGGCCGGGGCGGGAGGGCAGGCGACACCGCTTGGGTCGGCGAAATCCTTGAGCAGGATTTCCTCGAGGTAGGCCTCGGCAATGTCCAGGCTCTGCTGGCGCAGCAGCGGGTCGGCCGAGCGGCTGCTGATAGCGGCCATGGCACCGAACAAGGCCGCCGCCGCGATACCGATGATCACGATGGTGATCACCAGTTCGATCAGGGTCATGCCCCGTTGGCGCTTCACTGCACCAGACCTGTTTCGGCCGTGACGTTGAAGGTGAAACCGTTGTTGACGGTTCCGATAGTGGCACTCGCCGCGCTGGACGGACGGCCCAGCGAGTCGAATACCACGGGAAAATTGACCGTTGTCAGCGTCACATCAGTGGGCGCTGCAGCGGCAAAGGTTGTTTCGCCATCCGGGCTGCGGACCTCGGCGCTGTAGGCGCCGCTGGTACAGTTGGCCGCCTGGCGCAGGCGGTAACCGCCGGCATCGAGGCTGACCTGGGTCAGGCAACCGCTGGCCAGGGCAACTTTCTGCCCGTAGCGCACGGCCGCCAGGGTTTCTTCGAAGAACAGGCGTTCATCGAACACCCGTCGATCAAAGAACCGTGGCCCGACCACGGCCGCGAGGATGCCGATGATAACCATCACCAGAATCAACTCGACCAGGGTAAAGCCACGGTTGTAAGGCATTAGCAGTCGGTGCTGCTAGCGGTAACGACAACAGTAGGGGCGGCTGTTGCTGTCGCTTCCGTGTAGACGACCTTGCAAGAGGCTGGTGTCGTGGCACCGGTGGCGGTCACTGTGCCGGGTGTAGTAGCCGTGTCTAAACCTTCCCCGGAGATTTGCGCTGCATCCAATATACCCGCCAGGCTTGGGTAGCCGTTCTTCATTGCGATATCTTTGCCTTCAAGCTTAACGCTAACGTTAGGACCGGTACCCGCTACCAGAAGCGCCGAATGCGCAATAGCCGAGGCTGAGCGCATGGATCCCGCTACAGCATTGATGGTCGCGGCCCTGGCATTGCCGCTGACATCAACAAACCGCGGAAGCGCAAACGCCGCCAGGATGCCAAGAATAACAATCACAATGATCAGCTCGATCAGGGTGAAACCACTTTGTTGACTTTTCACTGTGTAGATCCTTCTTGGGTTAATTCAGTTAATGGTATTGGATACGTCGCCGTTGCTGGCGTCGTAGGTAATTGCGCTGTTCTGGTTGTCTGGCTGATAGGTAAAGGTGCAGACCGTCCCGGAAGCTGTGGTGAGGTAATCGGTGCCTTCGCTGGTCCCCACCGTAGGCGCCGACGCTTGCAAAACGCTGCGAAAGACCTCGTTGCAGGTGCTTGCGCCCATGGCGGTAGTGGCCGCCGGCGTGCCCGTGGCCCCGGTCGCCACCGGCCAGCCATTGGCATTCACGTCGACGTTGTTGTTGCCAAAACCCTGCACATCGATCTGGCAGTTGAGCGGGGTACCGCAACTCCCGCTGCTACCGTGACGGTTGACTTCATACTGAGCGCGCACCAGCAAGATGGCTGACGCCAACGCCCCCCCGGTCCCCTTGACCTCGACGCGATGGGCGTCCTGGCTGACGTTGATAAAACGCGGCAGCGCAACGGCGGCGAGAATGCCGAGTATCAGGATCACCACCACCAGTTCGATCAGGGTAAAGCCCTGGTTTTTTTTCATCGTGAGCCTCATCCGTGGCCCTTGGCCGCCGAGGACAAATCCCACATGGGCAGAAACACGCCCAGGGCCAGGACCAGCACCATCACCCCCATGCTCACGATCAGGATCGGTTCGATGGCATCGGCCAGTTGCTTGAGGTCGTAATCCACTTCCTGCTCATAGAAATCCGCCACCTCGATAAACAGGTCGTCCAGGGCGCCCGTTTCCTCGCCGACCGCCATCATCTGCAGCACCAGCGGGGTGAACAGGCCGCTGGCAGTCGCCGTGCGAGTCAGTGCTTCGCCGCGCTCCACGCCCTCGCGCATGCTGAGGATCGCCCGGCCGATATAGCGGTTGCCGACGCTTGCGCTATTGATCGTCAAGGTCTGCAGCAGCGGCACCCCCGCGCGGTACATCATCGCGAACGTGCGGGTAAAGCGGCCCAGGGCGATGCGTTCAAACAGGCCGCCGACAATCGGCAGACGCAGCTTGATCCGGTCCCATTGCATCGCCCCTGCGTCGGTCCGGGTCCACGACGTGAACCCATAGATGCCTCCCGCCACCAACAACCCCAGCAGCCACCAGTAGTCCTGAAAGAACTGTGAGGTGCCGATCAATAAACGGGTGGCCCAGGGCAATTGCGCATGAAATTGCGCAAACACCTTGGCGAACGCGGGGATTACCAGCAAGTTGATAACGGTCAGGCCGACGCCCATGGCAATCAGCACAAACATCGGATAACGGGTAGCCTGCTTGATGCGCTTGCGTGTCTCGCGTTCCAGCTCCAGGTAAATCGCCAGCTGGCGAAAAGCCAGGTCCAGTTGCCCGGTGTTTTCGCCGACGCTGATCATGCTGATGAACAGGGTGCCAAATACCGAAGGGTGGGCATTCAGGGACACGGCCATGCTCATGCCACCCTCAAGGTCGCTGCGCACCTCCAGCAATACTTCGCGAAAGTAGCGATTGCGCTGGGATTCGGCCAAGCCGCCCATGGCGCGGATGATCGGCACGCCGGCTTTGCTCAGGCTGTGCATTTGCCGACAGAACATGATCAGCACCAGCAGATCGACTTTTTTACTGCGCAGACGTTCGGCCAGCACTGCAAGCCCGTTGGCGGTTTGGCCGGCCGCCGCTTCGATCGTCAGCGGGGTAATCTGCTGGGCCAGCAACTCGCTGGCCAGCGAGTCGGCGGAACCGCTATCGCGGCTGCCACTGACCTTGCCGCCCTTGGCATCGCGGCCGGTAAATCGATACAGAGTCATTGCGTCAGGCTACCTGCAAAGAAGACACGATGGGGGGAAGGGCGGTGCAAGACGCTATCCATCAGATCGGTGCCTCATCGGTCCGGGTGACGCAGACCTTCAGCACTTCCTCGATGCTGGTCAGTCCGGCCAATGCATAGTCCAGGGCACAGGTGGCGAGCGGGCGATAATGCGGGCTGGCGAGCGCCGCGTCGGCGAAGCCTTGTGGGTCGTCACGGCGCAGGGAGCTGATCATCGCCTCGTTCATTTCCAGCAATTCGAAAACCCCCAGACGCCCCGAATAACCGGTGTTATGGCACAGGTGGCAGCCAGAGCCGTGCTGGAATTCCTGCCCGGCCAATGAGGCGCCGTGCAGCTTCTCCAGCCAGACCAGTTGGTTCGGCTCGGGAACGTGCGGCCCGCGGCAGCTTTCGCAGACCCGGCGAATCAATCGCTGGGCCAGCACGGCGTTCAGCGCGGTGGCCACCAGGAATGGCTCCACCCCCATGTCGACCAGACGCAGGGCGGAGGTCGGGGCATCGTTGGTGTGCAAGGTCGACAACACCAGGTGGCCGGTCATTGCCGCGCGCAGCCCGATCTCGGCGGTTTCCTGGTCACGCATTTCCCCGATCAGCAGAATATCCGGGTCCTGGCGCAGGGCAGAGCGCAGCACACGGGAAAAACCGAGGTCGATCTTGGCGTTGACCTGGACCTGGTTGATCCTCGGCAACCGGTACTCCACCGGGTCCTCTACGGTGATGATCTTTTTCTGCGGAGTGTTCAGTTCGCTGAGCCCGGCATAGATAGTCGTAGTCTTGCCGGAACCGGTGGGCCCGGTGACCAGCACCAGCCCGAAAGGCCGCTGCAGCAACTGGCGAAACCGCGCGAGCATCGGCGCCGGCATGCCGCCCGCGTCGAGGCTGGTGATGCCGTGAGTCTGATCGAGCAGACGCATGACCACCGACTCGCCGTGCTGCACCGGCATGGTCGACATCCGCACGTCGATGGTGTGGTTCTTGACCCGGATATTGAAGCGGCCATCCTGGGGCAGGCGCTTCTCGGAAATGTCCAGGCCGGACATGATTTTCAGGCGCATGACCAGTGCCGAAGCCACCCGCGCTTCTTTCATGATGTGCTCGCTGAGCACGCCGTCGATACGCTGGCGAATGCGCAAGATACCCTCGCCGGGTTCGATATGGATGTCCGATGCTTTCATTTGCACGGCATCTTCAAACAGCGTTTTCAACAGCCGCACCACCGGGGCTTCGCTGTTGCTGTCGGCGCCCAGGGCGGACAGGTCGAAGTCGTTGTCCTTGAGTTCGCCTTCGAGTTCGCCAGCGATCAAGTCCATCTCGCTGGTGCGCCGGTACAGCATGTCGAGGGCCGCCAGCAGCTCGGCCTCACGGACCACCGCGGGCTGGACGCTGGTCTTGAGCAAGCGGTCCATCTCGTCCAGCGCGAACAGATCGAGCGGGTCGCTCATGCCCACCACCAGGCCTTCGCCCAACCGCGACAGAACGATGACCCGGAAGCGCCGGGCCACGGCTTCAGGCAGCGTTTGCACCAGGGCTTTGTCGAACTTGAAGTGCTTGAGTTCGATAAAGGAGATGTTCAATTGCTCGGACAATGCGGTCAGCAGCCGCACCTCGTCGACGAAGCCAAGGTCGACAACGGTCCGTCCGAGCTTGAAGCCGGTACGTTTTTGTTCCTGCAAGGCTCGCTGCAACTGGATATCGTTGAGTAGCCCGGCGTCGATCAGCAGGTCGCCAAGTCGCACCTTGCCCCGACGTATCTCTTCCTTATCCATTAAGCGTTACCCACCTAGTCACCTGCTTCCCAGCGCCAGTGCGCGATCACTGGCGAAGCGTCGAGCGCCATCGTCCAGACCTTGTCCTTGTTCGGCCAGGCGGTAATGGACCGCCGCCCTGGCCGAGCGATCCAGTCGCTCCAGAGCGATCGCCAGGCCTAACTGCCAGGCCGCCTGGCCGGGCCGCAATTTGATCATCTGCTCATACAGCGCGACGCTTTGTGGCCACTGCTCGGTCTGTTGGTAGCAGGCCGCGAGCAAGGCGTGGTAGATCAGGTCTTGCGCCAGTGGCGGGGCGTTCTGCTCCAGGGTCGCCACCGCGCCCCGGGCGTTGCCCGATTGCAGTTGGGCACGGGCCAGCAACAGGCGTAACTCGCTGTCGTTCGGCCACTGTTTCAAGCGCGGCGGTAACCACGTCAGCAGCAATGATTGTTGGCCGTCGGCCAGGTAGGCGCGGGCCAGTCCGCGCACGACATCCACGTCATTGCCCCGGGACGCCAGCAGGGCGTTGAGCTCACGGATGGCGCGCGGATAGTCGCCGTTCTGCAGGGTTTGCAGCGCCAGTGTCAGGGCGTCCGGCTGGTAGGTGGTGATATTCATCTGCGGCGGCCCACTGGCCACCGGTGGTTTGACCCGCGGGGCAGCAGGGGCGGGGCGAGGCTCTTGGTCTGCCGTCGGCACCGGCGCGTAGGCCCAGGCGGGCAGCGGTTCCTCGGCGCTGGCTGGATCGACCGCTGGCGTTTCAGCGAGCGGTTCTTCCATGCCCATCGGTGTGTCCGCCGCATCGGGGGTGGCGGTCTTCGTCGCCATCGGCACTTCGATCCACAGACGCCAATGATCGCCCGACGCCTCCAATCGATCGCGAACCTGGAGGTTGTCACCCAGCCCCGTCAGCAATACTTGCACGCCCTGGTTCAGGGCCTGAACGCGCCACGACAGACTGTGGCCGTCACGCTCCAGGCGGCCTTGGGGCTGTTCGGCGCCAAGTGCCGTGCTCAGTTGCACCCCCGGAAAGATGAGGGCCACCGAGCCGCTTTCATCACGACGCTGGTAGGTGGCCGAGCGGTCCAATAGCAGTTGCAGGACCAGACCATGGTCATCGTGCCGGGGCAGCACTTCCATCATATGAGCAGGGGCGAGCGACGGAGCGCTTTGGCTCGTGACAGGTGTGACAGGTACGACAGGCGCTATGGTTGCGACCTGCGGCGGTGCCACAGACTTCACCAGACGGTGGATCAGCAGCCCCGCGAGCACACCGATCAGCATGATCAGGATCAACCCGCCGACGATAATGCGCAGACGCCGAAAGCGCCGGGCATTGTCGGCCTCGTCAACGGCTACCAGACCGTCCAGCCGCGGCCGCTCGGAGGGTGCGGCACGGCGCCGCTCAAGGTCGCGGAGCATGTCATTGACCAGGCTCATACCAGGCTCTCCCAATACCGGGTCAACCAGAGCCCGACGGTGACCAGCAGCAACAATGACACAGAGGCAACGCGCCAGAGCGGTCGTAACGAACGGCCCGGCACAAACGGCAGAGCGCCTTCGGTATCCCGCTGGGCGCGTTGCACATGCCGGGTCATGACCTGGCGCCGGCCCTCGCCGTAGGCCGCCATCAGGGCTTTGTGCGCAAGAACATTGAGCAGCCTGGGAATTCCGCCGCTGTCGTGTACCAGTCGGCGTACTGCGGCCGGAGCAAACAGGGGCTCGCCGCGATAGCCGGCGACGGCCAGGCGCTCGTTCAGATAACGGGTGGTGTCTTTGAGGTCCAGAATGCGCAGGCAGTAGGAAAAGGTGATGCGCTGGCGAAGTTGGCGAAGGTCATTGCGCGCCAGAGTGGCATCCAGTTCCGGTTGGCCGAACAGCACCACCTGGAGCAATTTGGCCTGCTCGGTTTCCAGGTTGGTCAACAGCCGCAACGCTTCCAGCGTGCCCACGGGCAACCCTTGAGCTTCGTCGATCAACAACACCGTGCTTTTTCCGGACGCAGCCAGTTCGATCAACCGCCGCTGCAGGGCCTCCAGCACGCCCTGGGTATCCAACTCTTCAACGTCGGCGATATGCAGCTCGCGCGCCAGCGCCTGTCGCAGTCCAGTCGGGCTCAGGCCGGGGTTGGGCAGGTAGGCCAATTGATAGTGTTCGCTGTCCAGTTGCTTGAGCAGGGTGCGGCAGATCAGGGTCTTGCCGGTACCCACTTCACCGGTCACCTTGATGAAGCCTTCGCCTTCGCCCAAGGCAACATGCAGCAGGTTAAGGCACGCCTGATAGGGCGCCAGCCTGACCAGAAAGCCGGTATTGGGGGTAAGCGCGAACGGTTTCTCGCGTAGACCGAAGTAGGCTTCGTACATAGCCTTACCTGAGTTCCTTGAAGGTCTCGGCGGTTTTGCGCAAATCCCCCAGCCATACGTCGTCGTTGACCACTTGGGGGCGCATGAGGATCACCAACTCGCTTTTGTTCAGTGCCTTGCGCTGTTGCTTGAACAGGTTGCCGATGACCGGCACTTTGCTGAGCCATGGAATTCCAGCGTCGAGGTTCTCGCTATCGTTTTGCAGCAACCCACCGATCACGACGACCTGGCCGCTACGGGCTCGCACGATGGAATCGGACTGGCGGGTGGTCGACAACGCCAACGGCAGGTTCAGTACGGTGTCCTCGCTCAGGGTGATGATCTTGTTCTGATCGGTCACGCGGCTGACGGTCGGCCGTACGTGCAGGGTAACGACGTCGTGCTGATCGATCTGCGGGGTCACGTCCAGCGAGATGCCGGAAAAGAACGGGGTCAGCGTCACGTTCTGGGTCGGTTGGGTAATCCCGGCAACGGTGGTGGTTCCCGATGTCGACGACACATCAGTGACAAAAAATTCGTCGGAACCGACCTTGATGACCGCCTTCTGGTTATTGAGGGTGGAAATCCGCGGGCTGGACAGCACGCGCACTTCGCCCTGGGTTTCCAGCAGCTGGATCAGCCCGTTGAAGTCGCCCGTGCTGATGGTGCTGCTGAATACCCCGCCAACACCGACTGGGCCAGCCAGCGCCACGCCCGCCAGGCTGGTGCCTATATCGCCGCCCAGCTCGGTCCAGCTGATCCCGGCCTGGAAGTTTTCGGACAACTGAACTTCGAGAATCTTGGTTTCCAGCACCACCTGACGCTGCAGGTTGTGCTGCGCTTTTTCGAGAAAACGCGCGACGTTTTCCTGGTCGGCAGTTCTGGCACGAACCACCAGCAGGCTGGCCTGTGGATTGACCACCACATTGTTGCCGACCTCGTCACCGACGATCATCTTCACCACGACGTTGACTTCTTTCCAGAAGTCGACGTCGCTGGTAGTGGTGACCTGACTGGCATTCAGGGTAGACGCCGTGCTTTGGCCATTTTGTTGGTTAGTGCTGTTGCGATTGTTGCCGTTATTGCCGCCGTTATCGCCGTCAGTCCCCTGGTTATTGTTGTTGCTGGTCATCTGCCCCGCACTGACCCGGGTATCGGATTTTCCGAAGCGCTGCAGGTTCAGGTAATTGAGGTCATAGCTGCGGGTGATCATGCTGTTTGGCAGGATCTGATAGCCATAACTGGTGCGGCGAAAATCATAGCCGTAGGTATCTCGTACCGCGCTGAGCACTTCTTCGAGCGTGACCCGGCGCAGGCTGAACGTGATGTCGCCGGTGACCTCCGGGTGCACCACGAGGTTCTGCCCGGCACCTTGCATCAGGCTCAGGAAAAAGTCGCGCGCGGGCATGTCTTTGGCCGAGACGTCAAATCGCGGATCGCCGGTCGAGGACCCTTGCGCAATATAAGCAGGCAGCAACGCCGCCTGGACCGAAGGCGGAGGCACTACGCGTGCTTGTGCCTGTTGCAGGCTTTCGTTGAGCAACTGGTTGCTTTGGTTATAGAGCACCTGATCGCCACCTTTAAATGTCTGGCAGGCGGTCAGCAAGCACAAGAGACCAAGCAGGCCTGCGCCCGATAAGAACTTCAACATGGGCATTATCGGCTCGGTTGTAGAACAGGTTTGGCCAGGCGCAAGTATTCGCGTTTGCCGTGGCGTTCGATCAAAACAGTCTGGGGATTAATAGTCATTACGCGGGCATCGGCATGGGAGTCGCCGACGCGCAGGGTCTGGCCGTTGATGACTACCCGGCTGCCCCGCGGGCCCCACAGGATTTCTTGCAGCACCAGTGCCTGGACTTGTTCTCCAGGGACTGCCTTTGACGCCGGTGCATGGTTGGCGGGTGGTCGGGTCGGATCAAGGGACGCCGCGCCGGCGCCTTGGACGATGGCGCTGCATAGCAGCACACTGACGATCAGCCGTTTAAACACCGATCCACCCCACGTAGCGACTCAGCGTATACAACTGCAGGCTGATCTGTGCGTGCGCCGCACCGGCCTCGCCGACCCGATAGTCGAGGCTGTCCCAGTTGAGTTTCCACGGGGTGCCCTGAACGGCCTGCAAGTAACGCAGCAACTCGAAATAGCCGCCCTCCAGCTTCAGATGTACGCCATGCCGATACAAAACCACTGAGCTGGCCGGTGCGCGCGCTTTGGTGGTGTCGACTAAATCGGCGGACGGCAACTCGACGGGCGTGGTGAAACTCTCCAGGCTGACCAATTGCAGACCCGTTTGGGCCTTGAGCAAATCCTGAAGCACGGCGCGCATCTTGTTCGGAGAGATCAACTGTCCGGTGCTGTGGTCGATCTGCTCGAGCAATTTCGCGCTGTCGGTCGACGCCAAGAGCAGGGCGCGGTTGTAGGGGATGTTGGGGTCAGCCTCCAGTGCGGCGTGCAACTTGGCCAGAGTGGCCGCGGCTTCAAGGCCGCGGGCCTCGACAGCCTGGTATTCAGTCGTCTGGCTGGTGAGCCTGGCGGCGATCGGAGTGCCGACGAACTGCACATATAACAAGCCGCACACTGCAAGGCCGGCACCGTATGCCAACCATTGCTCTCTCGGGGCCAGGGCTTGCCAGCGTCGCAACCATGTGTCCATGTTCATGGGATGTCCTGTGGATCGGTAGCCCGTGAGGACAAGTCAAAATGGAATAACTGATCTTCACCGAGCCGCACATTGAAGCGTGCAAACTCACGACCCTTGAGCGCGGCGTTCTGACCCAGTCGCACCAGGTAATCGGGCAACAGTTGTTGATTCAGGCTGAGCCCCTGCAAGCGCATATGCGCCCCACCTTCGCTCAAGGAAATGGCATTAAGCCAAAGCCCGCTGGGCGGGTGTTGAGCGGCCAGTGCTGCGAGTGGTGCCACAAAGCCGATACGCTGCTGGTGTGCCAGCGTCTGCAGATAGCTGACCAGACGCGTCAAGGCACGGTTCCGAGCCTCCATGTCGGCCAGACGCAGGGGTAGTTGCGGATCAAGTACCGGCTGGACGAAGGTGGCCTTGGCCTCTTCGAGTTGGCGTAGCTGCTGTTGCTCCAGATTTTGCGCCTGGACCAACCGTGCAGCGCCGGCACGCAGTTGCCAGCCTTGCCAAGCGCCATGACACAGGCAGAGCAGGATAAGAATGGCCAGGCCACCCAGTAGTTGAGGTCTATGGGGTCCAGCGCGAACCGGTTTTTCTATTTGATAGAGATTGAGGTTTTGCATCAGGCAACCGTCTGGCGCAGTGCCGCGCCGACGGCTGTCATGCAGGAAGCCTGTGTCTGTTCATCCAGCTCTGCCGCGGGTTGTCCATCGAACAAGTCACGCAGATCCAGCGCCTGCAATTTAACCGTGAGTCGGCTACCCAGCGCTTCCAGGGCACCCTGGTTATCACCTTTCATGGGCAGCAACAGCAGACGGTTGATGTGTCCTTTGCCGAGTTGGCTTTCGAAATAATCAAGAGAGCGTTGGATCTCAAGCGTGGCCGAAGAAAAGTTCGGCCCGGCCTGTTCCAGACCATGCTCGATAGCACGCGCCATATACAAATCGGCGCCGCGCTGCACGCAAATCAGGCCACCGGTGGTACGCAGGCGGAGCATTGCGATGTTCAAATCCTCGGCGCCAGCCAACAAGCCGAGATTGCGAAAGGCCATTTCAGTGACGTCGATGCTCACGAGCTTGAGTCCGGCCTTTTTGATCAGGGTGCTCCAGCCTTCCATCCGCGCTTTGTCGAGTACGGCACAATAGGCCATGCGCGATCGGCCACGGTAGGCGTCCGCGGGCAGGGCGAACGCATCGACGACGAGATCTTCGAGGGGTTCACTGATCAGGTCCTTGATACGCCAGCGCATAGCGGCGCCCAGGTCTTGCGCGGGAACATCGGGGCATTCGAGAAGCAACATCTTGTATTCGGCGGGGTGCAACACGAGGTTGACCGGCAAGCCATCAAGCCCTGCCTCGCTGACCATGCTTTTTAATACGGCAAGCTGTTGTTCTGGCGCTGCTTCGCGGAAATGGCAGTGGAGTAGGCGGGGAGGCTGGTCGGAACTGCGTTGAATGTGGGCCAAGGCGATGCCGGTTGGACTTATCTCCATGCCCAGCAAGCTGCCCGCAGTGGTTTTAATACTTGAAAACCACATGATGACATTCAGTCCCTTGGCCAATCGAGGCATGCTAGTAGCGAAATAATACCATGTTCTGTAGGGCAATTCATTTACTTCGATGAGGGACCGTTTTAGCCGATTGGACTTCGGATGTATACCGACCGTCTAAACGGTGATTGAGACCTGAATGCTATATTGATAATCAAGAGCAGGCCGTCCAGCCGTTGGGTTTCGCGGCTCTGCGTCCTGCCGGTTGCACTCGGGAGTGGCACCATGAGTGAATTTGTAAAGGTCGCCAGCGTAGGCGATATCCAAGCGGGTACCGGCAAGACTGTGAACCTGGGGGGAACGCCTGTCGCGCTGTTCAATGTCGATGGCCGGTATTTCGCCATTCAAAACACCTGCCCCCATGAGGATGGCCCGTTGGGGGAGGGTACGCTCTGCGGCAGTGTCGTGACCTGTCCCTTTCATGCCTACGAGTTTGACGTGATCAGCGGTGAATGCCTGACGGAATCGGTCTATCACGTCGAGCGGTTCGAGGTTCGGGTGGAGGGTGATGACATTCTGCTGCGGGAGGCGGGGGATGTTTGATCTCGCAGATGTACCCTGATCCCCTATGGGAGCTGCGGTGCGGCGATCCGACTTGCCTGCGAAGGCGGCCTGGCAGCCGGCCTGGCTCTTGCGGATGTACCCCGATCCCCTGTGGGAGCTGCGGTGCGGCGATCCGACTTGCCTGCGAAGGCGGCCTGACAGCCGGCCTGGCTCTTGAGGATGTACCCCGATCCACTGTGGGAGCGAGCTTGCTCGCGATGACGGCCTGACAGCCGGCCTGGCTCTTGCGGGTGTACATATCCATTCCTGCGGTAACGGCCACTAATGGTTTCGCCCTTACGGCGCCTTCCTTTGGCAAACGCCCCAAAGGAAGCAAAGGTCTCGCCCCGAGCGTTCGGCCCCTCGCTAAGGCTCGGGGTTCCCTCGCTCCGGTGTCCATCAGGGGGCGCCGCAATGCGGCGGAGTCAGCTGCGCTGACGGCGCTACGCGCCACCCCCCTGATGAACACCTCCACTCGGCCTGCCGAAGGGGCGGGTAGATCAAGATCAAGATCAAAAGCCAGAGCCAAAGCGAGGCGGCCTACCGGCCGGCCTGTTTTTTGGCGCACGTGATGTCTTTGGGGGTTGCGGTGGGGCGCTTCGCTTTATCTGCGAAGGCGGCCTGACAGCCGGCCTGGCTCTTGAGGATGTACCCCGATCCACTGTGGGAGCGAGCTTGCTCGCGATGACGGCCTGACAGCCGGCCTGGCTCTTGCGGGTGTACATATCCATTCCTGCGGTAACGGCCACTAATGGTTTCGCCCTTACGGCGCCTTCCTTTGGCAAACGCCCCAAAGGAAGCAAAGGTCTCGCCCCGCGCGTACGGCACCTCGCTAAGGCTCGGGGTTCCCTCGCTCCGGTGTCCATCAGGGGGCGCCGCAATGCGGCGGAGTCAGCTGCGCTGACGGCGCTACGCGCCACCCCCCTGATGAACACCTCCACTCGGCCTGCCGAAGGGGCGGGTAGATCAAGATCAAGATCAAAAGCCAGAGCCAAAGCGAGGCGGCCTACCGGCCGGCCTGTTTTTTGGCGCACGTGATGTCTTTGGAGCTACCGCAGGCCCCCATCCCTTTATCTCGCACGCGCCGCGAGATAAAGGGATGGAGTATAGTTAAAACCATTGAATCGTCCTGCCAGCAGCAGGAGGAGTCAGCGATGAGCACTGACAATGCCGGGATCCGCGAACTCAGCGGCCAGGCGTATAAATATGGCTTTGTCTCCGATCTCGAGAGCGATGAGGCCCCGCGCGGGCTCAACGAAGACGTTATCCGCCTGATCTCGACGAAGAAGAATGAGCCGCAATGGCTGCTCGATTGGCGCTTGAAGGCCTATCGCCACTGGCTGACGATGCGTGAGCCCAGTTGGCAGAATGTCCGTTACGCGCCTATCGACTACCAGAACATCATTTATTACTCGGCACCCAAGCCGAAAACGCCGGGGCCCAATAGCCTTGACGAGGTCGATCCCGAGCTGCGCGAGATGTTTGGCAAACTTGGTATTTCGCTTGCCGAGCAGGAGCGCCTGACCGGGGTCGCGGTGGATGCCGTGGTCGATTCGGTCTCGGTGGCGACCACTTTCAAGCACAAACTCGCCGAGGTCGGGGTGATTTTCTGCTCCTTTTCCGAAGCCGTGCAGAATCATCCGGAGCTGGTGCGCAAGTACCTGGGTTCGGTGGTTCCCTACAGCGACAACTTCTTTGCCACGCTGAACTCGGCGGTGTTTTCCGATGGCTCTTTCTGCTATGTGCCCAAGGGCGTGCGCTGCCCAATGGAACTGTCGACTTACTTTCGCATTAACGCCGCCGATACCGGCCAGTTCGAGCGCACGCTGATCGTCGCCGAGGAGGGCGCCTACGTCAGCTACCTCGAGGGCTGCACTGCGCCGATGCGCGACAATAACCAGCTGCACGCGGCGGTAGTCGAGCTGGTGGCGCTGGATAACGCCCGGATCAAGTACGCCACGGTGCAGAACTGGTACCCGGGCGATGCACAAGGACTCGGCGGGATCTTCAACTTCGTCACCAAACGCGGTAAATGCGCAGGCGCGCACTCGAAGATTTCCTGGACTCAGGTCGAGACCGGCTCAGCCATCACCTGGAAGTACCCGGGGGTGATTCTCCAGGGCGACTATTCGGTCGGCGAGTTTTACTCGGTGGCCCTGACGGCCAACTACCAGCAGGCTGACACCGGCACCAAGATGATCCACATCGGCCGGCACACCCGCAGCACCATCCTTTCCAAGGGCATCAGCGCCGGTCATGGGCAGAACACCTACCGCGGACTGGTGAAGATCCAGAAGGGCGCGACCGGTGCGCGCAACCATACGCAGTGCGACTCCCTGCTGCTGGGCAGCCAGTGTGGCGCCCACACCTTCCCGTATGTCGAGGTGAAGAACCCGAGCGCCCAGGTCGAACACGAAGCCTCCACGTCGAAGATCAGCGATGAGCAGCTCTTCTACTGTCGCCAGCGCGGCATCAGCGCGGAGGACGCAGTGCCGATGATCGTCAACGGTTTCTGCCGCGAGGTGCTCAAGGAACTGCCGATGGAGTTCGCGGTGGAAGCCCAGAAATTGCTGGGCGTGAGCCTTGAGGGCTGTGTGGGCTGAGGCCCGGGGTGGAGCATGCTCGAGATCAATGATCTGCACGCCAGCGTCGAAGGCCGTGAAATCCTGCGGGGTATCACGTTGCGGATCGACGCCGGCGAGGTGCACGCGATCATGGGGCCCAACGGCTCCGGCAAAAGCACCCTGGCTCAAGTGCTGGCGGGCCTCGACACCTACGAGGTCAGCGGCGAGGTACTCTACGAAGGCCAGGATCTGCTCGCCATGCCGGCGGAAGCGCGCGCGGTCGCCGGGATCTTCCTCGCGTTTCAATACCCGGTGGAGATCCCTGGCGTCGGCAACCTGTACTTCCTGCGTACGGCCCTCAACTCCGTGCGCAAACAGCGCGGGCTCGAGGAACTCGACGCGATGGATTTCCTCGAGCTCGCCAAAGAGCGCATGGCGCTGGTCGAGATGGACCAGAGCTTCATGAATCGCTCGGTCAACGTCGATTTCTCCGGTGGCGAGAAAAAGCGCAACGAGATCTTCCAGATGGCGATTCTGGAACCCCGACTGGCGATCCTCGACGAGACGGACTCGGGTCTCGACATCGACGCGCTGCGGATAGTCGCGGCCGGCATCAACGCGCTGCGCAGCAAGGATCGCGCGTTGCTGGTCATCACCCACTACCAGCGACTGCTCGACTACATAGTCCCCGATCGCGTCCACGTCATGGCCAACGGCAGGATTGTCCAGTCGGGCGGCAAGGAGCTGGCCGTCGAGCTTGAGAAGCACGGCTATGCGAGCTTCGAACAAACTCCGCCAGTGCCCGGAGCCGGGCCATGAACACCGCGGCGAGTGAAGCCTTTCTGAGCCGACTCCAGCCCGGCACCGATTCCCCGCATCCTGCCTGGCTGCAGGCGTTGCGCCGCGCGGCATTTCAATGGGTCGCCGAACAAGGCTTTCCCACGGCCAAGGACGAAGCCTGGAAGTACACACGCGTCGCGCCCATTCTGGAGATCCCTTTCCAGCCAGCCAAGCCGGACACGAACCCGCAGCTGTGCGCCGCCAGCGTCGAGCGGCTGGTCGGCGATTACGGCGGTCCAAGGCTGGTCTTCGTCAATGGCTATTTCGCCGCCGGGCTCTCGACGCTGGAGCGGCTGGCCCCAGGCACTCAAGTGACCCATCTCGCGCCGCTGCTGCGTGCCGACCGCGAGGCGCCTCTGTTCGCGGATGCGTTCCGCGCCCGACCGCAGGCGTTCACGGCGCTCAATGCGGCGTTCGCCGAGGATGGAGCACTGGTGCAGATCCCCGCTGAGACCAGGGTCGATGAACCGATCCACCTGGTGTTCCTCTCGGCCCCGGGCCCCACGCCGCGGGCCAGCCATCCTCGCGCCCTGGTGCGGGTGGGGGCCGGCAGCCGGGCGATCCTGGTGGAAAGCCACGTCGGCAGCGCGGGCGAGGTCTACCTCAGCAATGCCGTCAGCGAGGTGCTACTCGATGCAGGCGCGGCGCTTGAGCACTACAAGGTGCAGAACGAAAGCACGGCGGCTTTCCATGTCGCGCTGCTCAGCGTGCGCCAGGCCCGGGACAGTCACTTTACCGCGCACTCCTGGGCACTGGGGGCGGCGCTGGCACGCCAGGAGGTGCGAGTCGTGCTCGAGGGGCCCGGCGCGGAGGTCGTCCTGAACGGCCTCTACCTGCCACGGGGCAAGCAGCACCTGGATAACCAGACGACCATCGAGCACCTGGCACCGCGCTGCACCAGCCGCGAATTCTATAAAGGTGTGATGGATGATCGCGGGCATGGCGTCTTCGACGGGCGAATCATCGTGCATCCGGGCGCGATGAAGACCGATGCCAGTCAGACCAACAAGAATCTCTTGTTGTCGGAGGTGGCCCAGATCAATACCCAGCCACGGCTGGAGATATTCGCCGATGACGTCAAGTGCGCCCATGGTGCCGCCGTCGGTCAACTGGATGAGCAGGCGCTTTTCTACCTGCGCTCGCGGGGGATTTCCCTGGCGATGGCGCGGTCTGTACTGACCTTTGCGTTCGTCAGCGAGATGCTCGAGCTGATTCGCCTGGAACCGCTGCGCGCCGATGTGCAGCGACTGGTCACCGCGCAGCTGCAGCGCCTGGAGGTGTTGGTATGAGCGAGCTCGAAAGCAGCCTGCAGGCATTGCCGAAACAGCTCTTGCCTGCGTCAGGTTATGACGTCGAGCGGGTGCGCCAGATGTTCCCGATCCTTGCGCAGCAGATCTATGGCAAGCCGCTGGTTTACCTCGACAGCGCCGCGACCAGCCAGAAGCCGCTGGCGGTCATAGAAGCAATGTCGCACTTCTTCTTGCGGGAGAACGCCAACGTGCACCGTGGCGTGCACTACCTCTCGGTGCGCGCCACCGAGGAGTATGAGAAGGCACGGGCCAAGGTCCAGGGCTTCCTCAATGCCGAGCAGGTCGAAGAGATCGTTTTCGTCCGCGGCACCACCGAAGCGGTCAATCTGGTGGCGCAAACTTATGGCAAGGCTCAGGTCCGCGCGGGCGACGAAGTATTGATCAGCGCTATGGAGCACCACTCGAACATCGTGCCCTGGCAAATGCTCTGCGAGCAAACCGGTGCCCGGCTGCGAGTGGCCCCCATCAATGATTCCGGAGAACTGCTGCTCGATGAGCTGGAACGGCTGATCGGGCCCAGGACCCGGCTGCTGGCCGTCACCCATGTGTCGAATGTGCCCGGCACCATCAACCCGATCCGACGCATCGTCGAACTCGCCCACGCCCGGGGCGTACGGGTGCTGGTCGACGGCGCCCAGGCGGCCCCGCACCTCGAGAAGGTTGACGTGCGCGCGCTGGGCTGCGACTTCTACGCGCTGTCGGGGCACAAGATGTACGGTCCCACCGGCATTGGCGTGCTCTACGGCCGTCACGAGCTGCTCGAGGCCATGCCACCTTATCAGGGCGGCGGCGACATGATCCTCTCGGTCAGCTTCGAGAAGACCGTCTACAACAAACCGCCGTACCGCTTCGAAGCAGGGACACCGAACATGGCCGGGGCGATTGGCCTTGGCGCGGCGATCGATTTCATCGGCGAGCTGGGGCCCGCCGCTATCGCCGCCCACGAGCAGAGTGTGCTGGCCTACGCGACGAAGGCGCTGACAGCGGTGCCCGGCCTCAGGCTGATCGGCACCGCGGCGCAGAAAGTCGGGGTCCTCTCGTTCGTCCTCGATGGCATCCATCCACACGATATCGGGACCATCCTCGACCGCGAGGGGATCGCGATTCGTACCGGGCACCACTGCGCCCAACCCTTGATGAACCGCTTCGGTGTGGCCGCCACCGCCCGCGCCTCGCTCGGCTGCTACAGCACCGAGCAGGATATCGATGCGCTGGTGACGGGCCTGGCCAAGGTCCAGGAGGTGTTCCGATGAGCGGCGATGAGCTGCGCGACCTCTACCAGGACGTGATCATTGACCACGGCAAGCGACCGCGCAATTTCCGCAAGCTCGAGGACGCTACCCATACGGCGGAGGGCTTCAATCCGCTGTGTGGCGATCAGCTGAGGATCTATATCAAACTCGCGGGCGGGGTGATCGAGGACATCGGCTTCCAGGGCGTCGGCTGCGCCATTTCCCAGGCCTCGGCATCCTTGATGACCCTGGCGGTCAAGGGCAAGAAGCCGGAGGAGGCGCTGGCACTCTTTGCCCGGGTGCATACGCTGCTCACCGAAGGGCCCAACGCCCGAGTGGTGCCCGCGGAACTCGGCAAACTCGCGGTGCTTTCCGGAGTCTGGGAATTCCCGGTGCGGGTCAAGTGCGCCACCCTGGCCTGGCACACGCTGCGCAGTGCCCTCGAAGGCAGCGACGCACAGGTCTCGACGGAGTAAGCCATGACAGCCGAACCAGCCATCCCCAAGATCCGCCTCAGCGATTCGGCGCAGCAAATCCTCGGTGCCGCCCTGGCGGATGGTAGCGGGGACTCGGTACGACTCAGGATCGACGAGGGCTTCGCCCATGAGTTTCTGTTCGAGCCCGGCGTCGAGGGCGATATCGTCGTCGAAACCGACTACGGCATCAGGCTGCTGCTCGATCCCGCCAGCGCAGGGCGAGCCGATGGCCTGTCCATCGACTTTGCGTATGAGCTGCAAGGCGCCGGCTTTCATTTCGACAACCCGAACCAGCCTGGCCATCCCCAACCGATCGAGCTCACGCGGGACTGCGCGGCGACCCTGATTCCTCATGGGGATCGGCTGCAGCTTAAGCGCGGCGAGCGCGTGATGGTGGCCCAGGCACTCGGTGGCAGCATCACGGTGCAGATCGTCGGCGGCCGGCTGGCAAGGATTGCTGCCGAGGACGCCGATGCCCTGGGGCTGGAGGCTCCTCAGTCTCAGCCCCGGCCCCGGCCGGCGCTCAGCGGCGCCTTCGACATCCAGCAGGTGCTGGACAGGCTGCGCACCGTCTACGACCCGGAGATTCCGGTCAACGTGGTCGATCTCGGGTTGATCTACCAGTGCCACGCCTCGCCGCTCGCCGATGGCGGCCAGCGCGTCGAGATCAAGATGTCGATGACCGCGCCCGGTTGCGGGATGGGCGACGTGCTGAGGGAGGAGGCACGCGCCAGGGTCCAGAGCATTCCCGGAGTCAGTCAGGTCGAGGTGGAGATCGTCTGGGAGCCGCCCTGGGATCAAAGTCGCATGTCCGAGGCGGCCCGCCTGCAGTTGGGCCTGCTGTGAGGAACCCATTGTGAGGATGCAGCCATGAGCAATCGGCTCGCCAAGGAAACGTCGCCCTACCTGCGCCAGCACGCAGAGAACCCCGTTGATTGGTATCCCTGGGGTCAGGAGGCGTTCCAGCGTGCGCGCGACGAGGACAAGCCCGTCCACCTGTCGCTGGGTTACGCCGCCTGTCACTGGTGTCACGTGATGGCCCACGAGTCGTTCGAGAACCCGGAGATCGCGCGCCTGATGAACGAACGCTTCATCAACATCAAGGTCGACCGCCAGGAGCGGCCTGACCTCGACGACATCTATCAAAAAATAGTGCAGATGATGGGGCAGGGTGGCGGTTGGCCACTGACGGTGTTTCTCACCCCGCAGCGTGAGGCGTTCTTCGGCGGCACCTATTTTCCACCGCGGGAAAGCTATGGCAGGCCTGGATTTGACCAACTTCTGCGCGGTCTGAGCGAGGCCTGGCAAAACAACCGAGAAGCGCTGCGGCAGAACGTCGAACAGTTCCTCCAGGGTTACCACGCCATGGACAGGCAAATGCTCGAGGGCGATACGCCGCTGGAGCCAGACCAGCCGGCCGCCGCTGCCCGGCTGTTTGCCAGGAACACCGACCCGGTGCACGGTGGCTTGGGCGATGCACCGAAGTTTCCCAACGTGGCCTGCCATGATCTGGTCCTGCGCCTTTATCCGCGCCTGCACGAGCCGGACTTGCTGCGCTCTCTGGAACTGACCCTGGATCAGATGGCCGCCGGTGGGCTCTACGATCACCTGGGCGGCGGTTTCGCTCGCTACTGCGTGGATGAGCGCTGGGCCGTACCGCATTTCGAAAAAATGCTCTACGACAACGGCCAGCTGGTAAAGCTCTATGCCGACGCCTACAGGGCAACCGGCAAGCCTGCCTGGCGGCGGGTGTTCGAGGAAACGATCGACTACATCCGGCGTGACATGACTCACCCCGAAGGCGCTTTCTACGCCAGCGAGGACGCCGACAGCGAGGGCGAAGAAGGCAAGTTCTATGTATGGACGCCCGCGCAGGTGCAGGCCGTCCTCGGCGACCCGGACGCCGCGCTAGCCTGCCAGGCCTATGGCGTGACCGCCAGCGGCAACTTCGAGCATGGCACCACCGTGCTGCACCGCGCAGCCGTACTGGACGCGGCGCAAGAAGTGCAACTGGCGGGTCTGCGCGACAGGTTGTTGGCAGCGCGGGGCCAGCGCATTCGTCCGGGACGCGACGAGAACATCCTCACCAGCTGGAACGCGTTAATGATCCAGGGCCTCTGCGCCGCCTACCAGGCGACCGGAACCACGACCCACCTGGACGCCGCGCGGCGCGCCGCGGATTTCATTCTGGATCGCCTGTCGACTCCCGAGGGTGGCCTGTACCGGGCCTGGCGGGAGGGCACGGCCAAGGTTCCAGGCTTCCTCGAGGACTACGCCTTCCTCGCCAACGCCTTGCTCGATCTCTACGAGTGCGATTTCGACCCGCGTTATCTCGAACGCGCCACGCAGCTGGTCGAGCAGATCCTCGAGAAATTCTGGGAGGACGGACTCTATTTCACCCCCAGCGATGGCGAGCCGCTGGTGCACCGGCCACGGGCGCCGCAAGACAATGCCTGGCCATCGGGCACCTCGACCAGCGTATTCGCGTTCTTGCGCCTCCATGAACTGACCGGCCGCGAGCTGTACCGCGAGCGCGCCGAGCAGGTGTTTGCGATGTACCGCGCCGCGGCCGCCCAGAATCCCTTCGGCTTCGCCCATCTATTGGCGGCGCAGGACTTCGTCCAGCGTGGCCCGATCAGCATCGTCATCGCCGGCGCACGCTCGGCGGCCAGTGCCCTGGTGGCGGGCCTGCAGCGCCGCTACCTGCCAGCATGGGTCCTGGCTTTTGCCGAGGATGTGCCCATTGGCGCAGACCGGCATATGCTCAAAGGGCAAACCACTGCCTATGTGTGCCGAAACCGCACCTGCGAACCCCCGGTGACCAGCGCGGCGGAGCTGGTAGAGCGCTGCGTGAAGTGAAAGGCGAGAACTAATATCCAACGCGAGGAGACAACGATGGAAAGCAAGAAGGAGCACAACATCTACCAACGTCTCAAACAGCAATACCCGGATTACTTTGGCGCGGTGCAGGCCTTGGGTGCGGCTGCACATCATGCCGGCCCGCTGGACGAGAAGGTTGTCCAGCTGATCCAGCTCGCTGCCGCCGCGGCCATCCGCTCCGAGGGCGCGGTGCACAGTCATACCAGGCGGGCACAGGAAGCGGGCGCCACGACAGAGCAGATCCATCACACGCTGATTTCACTGACGAGCACGATTGGTTTCCCGACCGTCGTTGCGGCCTTGAGCTGGGCGGACGATGTGATTGGGGGCACAAGCAAGTTTGTGGCTGAGTAATACGTCAGTGGGGGTCGAGGATGTGGAAGACTTGCGGGCGGATCTGGCTCAGGCATTGGAGCGGGTTTGAAGGGTCGATAGCAGTACAATCGGGTCCTCGATCAGGACCCGCTATTGCGCCAACATCCTCTCCATAATGATCGTGCGCTCGGCACCATGAAATTCATGACGTGTTTTTCAATAGCCCAGCCTGGCGTAAAAGCCTTCGGCCGTGATCGATGAGGGCACGTGCAAAGCATCAAGTCCCGCACTGATGGCGGCTGAATGAATGACAGCCATGAGTTGCCTGCCAATTCCGCCACCTTGAAACTGCGGGTCGACAAATACGCTTCTTACAACGTCTCGATCGACACCAAGTAGTGCGTGACCTGTTTTACGCTGACGCCACGGTGCGCCAATTGGCGGCTATGCTGGTGCAACTGGTTGCTGATAACCCGGTGATTGAGGCCTCGGCGTTTCGCGACAGGGTCGGCCTGGGCCGCAAGCGCAGCATTCAGATACTCGAGTTCTTCGACCGGATCGGCTTGACCCGACGGCTTGGCGACCAGCGCCGCCTCCGCGCGGACAATGCACTGGCACAGCGGACCGAAGGCTAACCTCAAGGAAGGCAATCGCGCCCGGTGGCGCGGCCGGGCTTCAAACCCGGTTGGGGACGGCAGCCGTTCCCGGGCAGGTTCGACTCCCGCAGCCTTCCGCCATTTCGCGCAGATCCCGTTGAGCACCAGGTTTACAATTTTTCAGCACAAAGCCCAACAATCACCAGGTGCGATGTCGTTACCTGCCTGTCCCCCGACCCAGTCCTCTGCGGAGCGCTGGGCCTTGTCGGAGGTTGTCATGAATAGGTTATCGTCCCTTAGTCTGTGCCTCACCTTGTCGCTTGCCGGCACTCAAGGCTGGGCGGAAACAGTCGTGCCCATCAAGGGCCAGACTTCGCAACAAATCCAGCTGGACATCACCGACTGTCAAACCGTGGCTGCCAGCCAGAGCTCCGCGACCGCGCCGCCTGCCGGGGGCAGACTTCGTGGAGCCGCCGTTGGCGCCGCTGCCGGGGCGGCTGGCGCGCAGGTACGAGGACGTCAGCATGACGAGTTTTATGAGGGTGTCGATGACGACGTGAAGCAGGACTATCGCCAGGATCGCGCCCAGGAAACTGCAGTGGCTGGAGCCGTGGTGGGTGGTTCGCGCCAGCGTCAGGAACGCCGGGCGCAGGAGAAGACCAGTGCGACGACCAGTGCAACGGCCTATACCAGTTGTCTGCAGGGGCGGGGGTATCAGGTTAACCCTTGAGCGTGGAGTTCAAGGCGAATGGGACGGGATTTATCGCCCTGACCAGGCTCCAACTGCCAGAAGCTGGTAATCCTCGCTGACGCCTGGCGTTCAACAAACGCCCGCGAAGCAGAGCGCTGGTTTTCGAAATCAGGGTCGGAAGGTGCACGCTTGGGGCGAGAAGGGCTTTTCAATAAAATATTACAAATCTAATATAATTTGAAAAAATCACACGCCTTGCAATGACTCCATGGGCCTGGCTTTCCAGGTGAGGCGTCATGCCGGATCCACGCAGAAACAAAGAGGACACAACCATGAGTGAACAGAAGCGTGAACTGCTCGATCAGGTACTGATCGCCCATGGTGGTCTCGAACGCCGGAACCGGTTCACTACCGTTCGCGCCAGCCTGGTGACGGGCGGCTTGCTGTGGGGCATGAAAGGGCTGACGCAGGACAGCACGCCACGCCAGATGACCGTCTGGCTGCATGAGCAGAGAGCCTCGGTGATGCCTTTCGGGGCTCTTGATCAGCTTACCGCCTTCACGCCGGATCGAATCGCCATTGAAAAGACCGACGGGCAGGTGGTCGCCGAGCGCCTGGCGCCACGGGAGTCCTTTCGTGGCCATGGGGAGACGACACCCTGGGATCCACTGCAGCGGGCGTACTTCAACGGTTATGCGCTCTGGTCCTACTTGACCATGCCCTTTGCGTTCACCTTGCCAGGTGTCGTGGCCGAGGAAATCGAGCCCTGGCAAGAGGGCGCACAGCGATGGCGCCGCTTGCGGGTGCGCTTTCCCGAAAGCATCGCTACCCACTGCGCGGTACAGGATTTCTATTTCGGTGAGGATTACCTGCTTCGCCGGCACGACTACAACGTCGACGTCAGTGGTGGCCTGCCGGCGGCCCAGTACGTCCATGACTACGTAGAAGCCCAGGGGCTGCGCATGCCGAGCAAGCGACGGGCTTATCGGCGCGGGGCGGATGGGGAGGCGGACAAGGACGCGTTGCTGGTGGCTATCGACCTCAGTGAAATCACCTATTCGTAGTGGATTGCGCATTTGGCCGATGAATGAAACCAGGTCTGAATGATCGTGCCCACGCGGGAACGATCATTCAGTAGCGCACAACTTTCCAAGACGTTTCCTACAACGTACCCTGTTGCCGCGTTTCAGCATCGACCCCTATAGTTCGGGCTCGCGGAAAAGACCGCGAACGACCTTGGCCGGTCGAATGCAGGAACGCTCAGCGTCCCCAACACCTTTCAGGCGATGTATGTCTGAAACGTTGTGTTATGGCGGCTGTGCGTGGGACACCTTCGGGTGTGCCGGTTCCTGTACCCGGTCGGCCAACCCGCGTACGGCTGCCACCTTTTTCGTTTGGCCGCGAATGGTGGTTGCTCTAATTACAGGAGTTACACCATGTTCGACCAAGTCATGCCCCGTTACCTCCCCATCGACACCTACGACGCCGAAAACCCGGTACTCTTCATCAATACCCACCAGGCACTCAGCGACATGGCCGCCTGCGCCATGCATCGTTTCACCGTGGTTCGCGATCTGACGGACACCTTGTCCAGCCTCAACCTCAAAGACATTTCCGACTGTGACCTCACCCGCATCACCCGGGCGGTGCATCTACTGACGCGCGAAGGCTGCGCCGTGCTGGATGTGATTCAGGCTCGGCTGTTGCAGCGGGAGGAAGGGTTCAAGACTGCGATGTAGCGCTGTAGCGCTGTAGCGACGGACGCTGTGGCTCACATTGCGCACAACTCCTGTGGCGAGGGGGCTTGCCCCCGTTGGGGCGCGCAGCGGCCCTAAAACCTGCAAACCGGTTCTGCCAGACACATCTCATGTGCTGGTTTTACGACTGCTTCGCAGCCGAACGGGGGCAAGCCCCATAGGCGCTAACCAAATCTCTCGCTCCATAGCTCATCTTGCTGGTATCCCCGCTTTTTTCGCGGGGATTCGCGCAGTGCACGACTGAAGTAATCCCATTTCTCAAGACACGTAAACAACGACAAGCGGGGACTGATCACGCTACAAAGCAACCAATGGATAAAGGCCATTTCACGCCAGCGACAACGCCTCTGAGCCACGTTTTCTTGAATGCCCCTCGCTCTCGACAGGGGAAAAATGCTCGCCTGTGGCGATCAACCGCTCAATAAGGCAAGCCACTAATAATTTCCCTTGCAGCCAGGCTTTCGCGCCTTCCGGGTTTTTCTTTCTCAAGCGCGATAACCCTAGCAATGACTTCATCCGCTTGAACGCCAACTCCACCTGCCAGCGGTGCCGATAAAGGGCCAAGACCTCTTGCGCACTCAGGCAGTCCAAGGTCGTGACCACCACAACGTAGCCTGCTGCCTCCACTGTCTGTGATTGAAGCTGCTTCTGTTTTTGCTTTTTTTGTGCAGTTCTCTGTAACTTGCGCTCGCTTTCCATCCTTTGTTCATCCGTCTTGCGGTATGCACACACGCGTACCGCAATATCCCCTTTCGAGCCTTGCATCACCGCTGGCCATTCACCCGTTTGCCCTGCCTGCAAGGTGCGTAACTGCGGCAGTTGCTCAAAGCGCGACCCTTGCTCATCCGTCAGCGGCAGGCTGCTCAGGTT
>NZ_CABVHY010000032.1 GCF_902497875.1 Pseudomonas fluorescens | reverse complement strand
GGCGATCGAGCCGGGAGACGGGATCACGGCGATCAGCATCTGCGGCATGGGCGGCGAGACGATCCGCGACATCCTCGACAGCGGCAAGGCGCGCCTGAATGGCCAGGAGCGCCTGATCCTGCAGCCCAACGGCGGCGAGCAGCCACTGCGCCAATGGCTGATGGAAAATGACTACCGCATCCTCTGCGAGGAATTGCTGCGGGAAAACCGCTTCGACTACGAAATCATCGTCGCCGAGCGCGACGGGCCGGTGATGTACACCGCCGAGGAGCTGTACTTCGGCCCGCTGCAGATGCAGGCACGCAGCCCGGCGTTCCTGGTCAAGTGGCAGCGGATGCTGAGCCAGAAACAGCAGACCCTGACCGACTTCGCCCGGGCGCGGCAGGCCGTGCCCGAGGAGAAAGTTCAGGACGTCGCCCGGCAGGCCCGCTGGATCACCGCACTGCTGGCTTGAGCCCGGTCCAGGGTTTGTACGAAAAATCGCCGAGCTGCTACCCGCCAATAGCTGCCGCGGACACATGTCTACTAAAGTGGGAGATTCGCAGGAAAGGTGGTCTGTCGCTTCCTGCGATTATCCTGGGGGCGCATAGTTCGGGACTACGCTAAAGCTATGCGGGTCGTCGATCAATTGTGACCCACTGTTCGCGCTGCGTCCGTCCCTGGAGCGCCCAATGCCGCCCATCCCCACGCGCCTGGTGGCGCTGTTGGTTCTTTGCCTGACTCTTGAAGTGCCAGCCCAGACCAACGCCTGCCCGGCTGGCGAGAAACAAGTGTGCCTGGACGGCTGCATCTGCCTGCCAGACGTGGGACCGCTGCTCGGCCCCCTGCCTGATGGCATCTACCAGATCGCAGCACCTGCCCTGGCGCTGTGGCTGAGCCAAGCCCGCGCTGAAGCAGCCAACGCCGGCACCCAACCCATTCCACCGCACATCCGGGAGCAACTGCTGCGCTGGTACGACCCCGGCGTCCTCGATACCGCGCGCTACAAAGTTAGCGACAACGGCCAATTCAGCGCGGCCACTGCCATGCTGCAAAACCCCGATGTCGGTGCCGTGACGCTGATCGACATCATCCTCTTCCGGGACGCCCAAACCGCAGAACAGAACATCGCGCTCTGGGCCCACGAATTAAAGCATGTGCAGCAGTATCAGGAATGGGGAGTAGAAGGATTTGCCCAGCGTTATACACAAGATTTCAATGCAGTGGAGGCGCCGGCTTATGCCATACAGGCTGAGGTCCGACGGTGGGTGCGGGAAGGGACATACTGAAGAGCGGGATAATCAGCTGAACTTCTCCCATGACGAGGATCCCACCATGCGCACCTACACTCTGGAATACCTGTTCAACGGCGAGCCCCGCACACACATATTCGAATTCAAGCAGCCTCAGCTGCCCGTCCATGAGGCGGCGATGCACCTGCTACAGCTGCATTTTGGGGATGCAGAGAACAGCCTGATCATGCCCACTGCGGACGCGACGCCGGAAAAGATTTTAGAGCAGGCCGAGCTGGTCGGGCTGACGCAGATTAAGGTCGTCGATCAACCCGGTTGATGCCAGGTGCATCGACCGGCAACGCGCGCCTCGGCAGACTTGAAGGGCTGATTTTGGCCGATTTCTGCCCATCATGACCGTCAGAGGTCGGTCAACAGCGGCCAGTCAAATGTACCTAAGGAAACTCTGAAAAAGACTTCCAAATTTGGTGAAATACGCACCTCACACGAACCGAACGGTTGAGCCCCGATGAAACAGATGTCCTTCGCCGATGCCGAGTATGCCGGCAAACGTAAGCAGACCCGCCGCGAGCGGTTCCTGATCGAGATGGATCAGGTCGTGCCCTGGAAGGGTTTGATTGCCTTGATCGAGCCGCATTATCCAAAGGGTGAAGGCGGTCGTCCGGCGTATCCGTTGCTGGCGATGTTGCGGGTTCATCTGATGCAGAACTGGTTCGTCTACAGCGATCCAGTGATGGAAGAAGCACTCTACGAAACCACGATCCTGCGCCAGTTTTCGGGGCTGCACCTGGATCGGATCCCCGATGAAACGACGATCCTCAATTTCCGCCGTCTGTTGGAAAAACATGAGCTGGCCGGCGGGATTTTGCAGGTCATCAATGGCTATCTGGGTGATCGAGGCTTGCTGTTACGCCAAGGCACGGTGGTCGATGCCACGATCATTCATGCGCCCAGTTCGACCAAGAACAAGGACGGCAAACGCGATCCCGAAATGCACCAGACCAAGAAAGGAACTCAATATTTCTTCGGAATGAAAGCGCATATCAGTGTCGATGCCGAGTCGGGTTTGGTGCATAGCCTAGTGGGCACGGCGGCCAATGTGGCGGACGTGACTCAAGTCGATCGGTTGCTCCATGGTGATGAAACGTACGTCTCTGGCGATGCTGGTTACACCGGTGTAGACAAGCGTCCCGAACACCAGGGTCGCCAGATGATCTGGTCGATTGCCGCTCGGCCCAGCAGCTATAAGCAGCATGCGAAAACGAGTTTGATCGGTCGCCTGCGCCGCAAAATCGAATATGCGAAAGCGCAAGTGCGGGCCAAGGTTGAGCATCCGTTTCGAGTGATCAAGCGCCAGTTTGGCTACACGAAAGTGCGCTTTCGTGGTCTGGCGAAAAACATCGCTCAGCAGACGACGCTGTTCGCCTTGTCGAACCTGTGGATGGTGCGAAAGCGGTTGTTGGGTGCGGGAGAGGTGCGCCTGTAATGCGGGCTAATCGCCCTGAAACAGCGCGATTAGAGGAAAAGTCATGAGTTAAAAAGTGGAACGGTTTGATTTTCGACCGAATCAGCGTTTTTTGAACCTCACGCAGCGAGGGCATCAAAAATCGGTGGGTACTTCAGACCGTCCCTAGGTTTCCCATAAACGGCTCGGATCAGTTGGTGAGTGCGTATTTCAGTACAGCTTGGCTTCTTTGAGGTTCCCTTGCTTTGTTGAATTTATAGGAAACATTAAAATCATGGATTGAACAAATCACTGCTGTAATTGTTACAGAAGTATGCCGGGGTATTGTGAGTAATTGATATTGGTCCTATATTTCATGAGTGGATCGCGGTGATCGTTGCTTTACGAAAACAAAAGTACTAACAAGAGCCACCACTAAAACTCAGCAAGGAATGTTTCCATGCGGAAATATAATACTGTATTAAAGGGCTTGTTTTTCGCTGGATTGCTCAGCCCACTCACCAGCTATGGACAGCAGATGGAGGCTAAGTCCGACATTCAAGCGTTAGCTTCATCTCCTCAATGGTTGACAACCAAGGTTTATATAGAAGGAATGCCGGAAGTAGACGTAAAGGATAAATATCCAGGTGTTGTTGGGATATCAATGTGGGATCCAGAGCGCAATCGCTATGAGTTTTTTTATACCGATACTGGACGGTCAAAGTACGAGAATGGCGGCGGCGGTTACTTCATTGTTACCGGCGATAAAAAAAACCATATTCTAGTTCCTGATACGGGATCGGTTAGAACGGTGGTCAGGAGATTGGAAAAGCTGAATGACGAAGAGTTTACCTACTCACGAGAGGTGCCTCGCGACATGGTAGAAACCAACACCCCTGTCCGAATTTATGTGGTCCATGGACCTTACAAAGGACCCATAAAAACCTCAATGTCACAATAAATATACCCGGAAATATATAGAATCCATGATGCCAAGCATCCGCTTCTAATGATGCGACACTGAGATGGCATTCATGAAACCTAATAATAAAAAGGCACAAAATGAGAACTGCACTTAAAGCTGTATTAGCGTCTACTCTGCTATGGGCAGGAATATACTCGGTGAGCGCCAATGCCCAACCCTCGGCCCCACCGGTGGCAAAAGAAGCTAGCGTCACGCCAGATAATGCACTTATGTTGACTGTTTTCCTGAAGCACGATCAATCACGACCATTAGGGGAGCTGAGAGCGCAACTCGCCAAACAAGAGTTTTACAAAGCATTTCCTCCTGCGGGTGTAGAAATTATCAGTTGGAATATAACCATGGGTATAGGGCAGGTTATCGTTCTACGGTTACCTGCTTCGCGCCTCGCAGCGGTAAACCTTGCGCTCGAAAACACCGCTTGGGGAAGTTACCGGACAGAGTTTTTTCCTACGTATGATTTCAAAGCAATAGCTCTGGCAGAACAAAATAAAGCACGAGAAACCAAATCTACGCAGTAGTTGTAAAATAGGTGCACAGCATCTCAGGCGTGCTGAGGTGCTTGCATCCTTATTAGGGAAGCTCTGAAAAAGACTTCCAAATTTGGTGAAATACGCACCTCACACGAACCGAACGGTTGAGCCCCGATGAAACAGATGTCCTTCGCCGATGCCGAGTATGCCGGCAAACGTAAGCAGACCCGCCGCGAGCGGTTCCTGATCGAGATGGATCAGGTCGTGCCCTGGAAGGGTTTGATTGCCTTGATCGAGCCGCATTATCCAAAGGGTGAAGGCGGTCGTCCGGCGTATCCGTTGCGGGTGATGTTGCGGGTTCATCTGATGCAGAACTGGTTCGGCTACAGCGATCCAGCGATGGAAGAAGCACTCTACGAAACCACGATCCTGCGCCAGTTTTCGGGGCTGCACCTGGATCGGATCCCCGATGAAACCACGATCCTCAATTTCCGCCGTCTGTTGGAAAAACATGAACTGGCCGGCGGGATTTTGCAGGTCATCAATGGCTATCTGGGCGATCGCGGCTTGCTGTTACACCAAGGCACGGTGGTCGATGCCACGATCATTCATGCGCCCAGTTCGACCAAGAACAAGGACGGCAAACGCGATCCCGAAATGCACCAGACCAAGAAAGGAACTCAATATTTCTTCGGAATGAAAGCGCATATCGGTGTCGATGCCGAGTCGGGTTTGGTGCATAGCCTGGTGGGCACGGCGGCCAATGTGGCGGACGTGACTCAAGTCGATCGGTTGCTCCATGGTGATGAAACGTACGTCTCTGGCGATGCTGGTTACACCGGTGTAGACAAGCGTCCCGAACATCAGGGTCGCCAGATGATCTGGTCGGTTGCCGCTCGGCCCAGCAGCTATAAACAGCATGCGAAAACGAGTTTGATCGGTCGCCTGCGCCGCAAGATCGAATATGCGAAAGCGCAAGTGGGGGCCAAGGTTGAGCATCCGTTTCGAGTGATCAAGCGCCAGTTTGGCTATACGAAAGTGCGCTTTCGTGGTCTGGCGAAAAACATCGCTCAGCAGACGACGTCGTTCGCGTTGTCGAACCTGTGGATGGTGCGAAAGCGATTGTTAAATGCAGGAGAGGTACGCCTGTAATGCGGGCTAATCGCCCTGAAACAGCGCGATTAGAGGAAAAGTCATGAATTAAAAAGTGGAACGGTTTGATTTCCGACCGAATCAGCGTTTTTTGAACCTCACGCAGCGAGGGCATCAAAAATCGGTGGGTACTTCAGACCTTCCCTAGGGAATCTGGTTCGATTCAGAGCCGCGAAGCGGCTTCGGCTGAATGAACTGTCAGGCCGCGTCCTCGGAATGCCTGGCCCAACCAGATTGGTAAATTCCGGTGGTTTTTAGGATGCATGGATCAGCTTTCAGAAATGATTGAGTCGTGACTGGATTCAGCATCCAGTTTCAATCGGTCAGCTTTACTAATGTATTTTGACTTGTTTGACGGTGCCAATTTGGCACTAGCCTTTTTGGCGTGAGCCTTTAATAACTGCTTTATTTTTTTTTGACGATTCATGTTTTTCTACTCAGCTTGTAAATTATTGAATGATATCAGCTTAAGACATTGGATCAGATCCCTGTAGCACGCTCTTGGTGAATCGCCCCTGGTTTCCCCTGGACGCCTTCGAATGATCACTTTTGGCCGGTTGTGTTGTACGTTGGTTTCAAGATTATCGCTCTGCCTACTACCACGATCGCCAGCACGCCACCACTACCTTGCGCATAGTCGAATCTGCTTGTCACGAAGGGTCGCATAATCCTTTGCACACACACCTGTTCTTTCAAACGATATGCGCTGTCCGGAACATTCCGATACTCACAATACAAAACGCCCGAGGAAGTGCCCGGGCGTTTGGCTCATACAGGTCTGTCCGCTTCAGCGTGTCAGTTGATGACGAAACCTGCCCCGACCGGGTCATTGCGTTCGATCACCCAGCGCGACGTCCCCAGGATGCTGGCCGTGCCCTTGACGGTCGGACGCACCGCGCGCGTGCCGTTGAGGTCGACTTCGCCGAGCAGGCAACCTTCGAAAGTACCGCTGCCCAGCAGTCCTTCGGACAGAATCGGTTGGTTCAGGCCCAGTTTTCCTCGAGCCTCGAACATCGCCATCATTGCGCTGGTGCCGGTGCCACCGGGAGAGCGGTCGAGCTGGCCGGCGCTGAAGACGTGGACGTTCTTGTAGAACGCGCCTTCGATGGTCGCTGGGTGCCAGAACGTGATGAAGTTGAGGTCGTTGATATGGGCCTCGGTGGGGTGTTGGATTTTCATCTGCTGGTTGATCTGGTCGCGAGCCAGCAGGCCGAGGCGCGACAGTTCGCTGCCGTTGTCCGGGCTGATGCGCAAGTCGCAGTTGGTCAGGTCGACGATGCCGAAGTAGTTGCCGCCCCACACCAGGTCGGCCTTGAGGTCGCCATAGCCGGGAAGATGGATCGGAATGTCCTGGGCGGCAACGTAGGCCGGCACGTTCTCGAAACGGGTCCAAAGCACGGTGTCGCCTTCCGACGCCACCTCCGCCACCACCAGGCCAGCAGTGGTTTCAAAGCGGATTTTGGTGATGCCATCCTTGCCGCGTGGCACCAGGCCCAGGGCGACCATCGCCATGCTCACGGCAATGGTGCCGTGGCCGCACATATGCGAATACACGCTGCCGTCCATGTAGATCAGCCCGGCGTCGAATTCGCTGCTTGAAGGCGGGGTGAGAAAAACCCCGAACATGTCCTTATGGCCGCGTGGTTCCTGCATCAATGCCTTGCGCAGCCAGTCATAGTTCTGCTCGAGAAAGGCACGCTTGGCCAGAATGCTCGAGCCGGCGGGGTAGGGAATACCGCTGTGGACGATGCACAGTGGTTCGCCTTCGGTATGGGTATAGATGACATCGAACGTGTCTTGCATGCGCATGACTGAACTCCTGGCTTACGGGATGTATGAGGGGGTTATTTGCGTTCTGACAAAAGGTCGAGACCGATGCACAGATCCAGAATGATCACGGCGACTACGACCACGATGATGGTGGCGCCGGAGGCAGCGGCAATGGTCGGGTCGACGGTGTACTGCACGTAGTTGAAGAGCTTCACCGGTATGGTGTTCAGGTTCGGCGTGGTGTTGAAAATCGACAGCTCCACGTTGATCCATGACGAGATGAAGGCAAAGATTGACCCGGTCACCAGCCCAGGCCGGATCTGCGGCAGCACCACCAGAAAGAATGTGGCCCAGGGTGTGCCGCCCAGATCGCTTGAGGCTTCTTCCAGGGCGCGCTGCTCGGGCGTCAACATCGACAGCACCGAGCGCAGGACGAAGGGCGAGATGATGATGGTGTGACCAATCAGTAGCGCCAGGAAGCTGCGGGTCAATCCGAAGTAGCCACCAAACTGCAGGAGCGCCGCCCCGAGAACGATGTGCGGAAATACCAGCGGTGAGGTCAGGGCTGCGAGGATCGTGGCTTTGCCGGGGAAGTCGTAGCGTGCCATCGCCAGGGCGGCCGGAACGCTGAGCAACACCGCGACAAAGGTAGCGAACAGGGCCAGGACGGTGCTGGTGGCAAAGGACGCCACATAGCTTGGATCACTGAGCATCTTGGCGTACCAGTCCAGCGTCCAGCCCTGTGGCGGGAAGGCCAGGAATGACGAGGCAGTCACGGAGACGCCGAGAATGACGACCAGTGGCAGCAGCATGTAACCGAGCACGGCCCAGGCCACCAGTCTGACCAATATTTGAGTGATCATTGATTGCTCCCCCGGATACTGCCCACACGTCCGGCCAGCCCGACCATGACCAGGGTAAAGATCAGCAGCACGACGCTCAGCGCTCCGCCGTAGTTGAAGTCGAAGACCGAACTGTATTGTTGGAAAATCAGCATCGAGAGCACGGAGATCCGGCCGCCGGAAAGCAGGGCCGGCGTGACGTAGGCGCTCGCCGCCAGGGTGAACACCATGATCGAGCCGGAGATGATGCCGGGCATGGTCAGCGGCAGCACCACATGGAAAAACGTGGCACGGGGGCTGGCGCCAAGATCCTCGGACGCCTGTTCGTAGGCCGGGTCGACTTGTGCCAGGGCATTGCCGGCCGCGAGCACAATAAACGGCAGCAGGATGTACACCATGCCGATCAGGATGCCGAGTTCGGTCCCCAGGAAACGTACCGGCGTATCGATCAGGCCGGTTTCCATAAGACTCTGATTGACCAGCCCCTTACGCCCCAGCAGCACCATCCAGCCGAACGAACGCACGATATTGCTGGTGAACATCGGCACCACCAGCAGAATCACGCAGGCTCGGCGCCAGGCACGCCATTTCACGACACGTACCAGATACCAGGCCAGCGGATAACCGAGTAGCAACGAGATCAGGGTGGTCAGCGCGGCGATGCGAAACGTGACCAGAATCACGTCCCAGTGGTACTGGTCGCCCAACACCCTGACGTAGTGCTCGAGGGTGAACGCCTGATCGACGCCCTTGGTCAGACTGGCGAAGATCACCACGGCGAAAGGCGCGAGAAAGAACGCCGTGAAAAATGCCAGGGCGCCGAAGAGCATCAACGACGGGGCGAGCACCGGGCGTTTCATACCGGCTCTCCGATCAGGTGCAAATGCGCGGGATTGAAGCCCAGGCGCACGGCGCTGCCGGTGACCAGGTCGGCTCGGGGGAACCCCATGGTGCGCGCCACGATCGGTTGCCCGTCGATCAGGGAATGCACCAGGGTATGGCTGCCCACGGTGACAATATCGGTCACTGTGCCGTTGATTTCACAGCAACCGGCGCTCTCGGGACTCGATCCATCCAGCACCTGCAGATGTTCGGGGCGCAGCACCGCCACCCCGTTAGGCAACAGGTCTTTTGCGGGGCTGGTGATGGGGGTATGACGAATGCCCAAACGAATCTCGCCGCTATCGCTGGCCTGATAGCCGATCAGGTTGGCCTCGCCGATGAAGTCGGCAACGAAGCGCGTGGCGGGTGCGCTGTAAATCTCGCTGCTGGCCCCGACCTGTTCGATTCGTCCGGCATTCATCACCACGATACGGTCGGCAATGGTCATCGCTTCTTCCTGATCGTGGGTGACGAAAATGAACGCGATGCCGAGCTTGGCCTGAAGGTGCTTGAGCTCCAACTGCATGCGCTTGCGCAGTTTCATGTCCAGGGCCGAGAGCGGCTCGTCGAGCAACAGCAGTTTCGGTTGGTTGACGATGGCACGAGCCAGGGCCACGCGCTGCTGCTGGCCACCGGACAAGCCGCGGGGAAAACGCTCTTCGAGGGCTTCCAGGCCGACCATCGTCAGTGCCTCTCGAGCCTTGAGCCGGGCTTCGGCGCGACCGACACCCTGACGCCGAGGGCCGTAGGCTACGTTTTCCAAGACGGTCATGTGCGGAAACAGCGCATAGTTCTGGAACACGGTATTCAGAGGCCGACGGTACGGGGGCAGACGACTCACATCCTGCCCATCGATCGCGATGCTGCCGGAATCGGGCTGCATGAAGCCAGCGATCGAGCGCAGCAAAGTGGTTTTGCCACAGCCGCTGGGGCCGAGCAGAACGATGAATTCGCCCTGCTCGATGTCCAGGTGGATGTTGTCCAGCGCCTGGAACGGCCCGAAGCTTTTACAGACACTGTCGATGCTCAACAAAACTGACATTGCAGACCTCTTGAGCTAGTTGGCGGTGACTTTGCGGTTCCAGTCGTTGGTGACACTGGCACGCTGCGCGTTGATCTGGCTCCAGTCGAACAACCGCAGACTGTCGATCGAACCGCCCACACCCCATGGCAGCTTGCGGGCCACGTCTTCAGTGACCTCGACACCTTTCACCGCCGGCCCCAGATACAACTTGCCGGCCAGGCAGGACGCCGCTTCTTTGGTCAGGGCGGTATTGATGAACTGCTCGCCTGCCTTGCTGTTCTTTGCCCCCTTGATCAGGTGCAGGCGCGCATCGGTGGCCCAGGCACCTTCCTTGGGAATGGTGAAACCGATGGGCGCGCCCTTGTCGATCAAGTCCCAGGCACCGACGTTGAAGTGCGCGCCGATGATCGCCTCGCCACTCTGAAAGGCATTGGTGGCGGCACCCGAGCTGTCGAAGAACAGCGCGGTGTCCAGCGCACCCAGCTTGGTGTAGACCGGCTCCAGATTTGCCCGGTCTATGCCCCAGACATCGGCCATGAAAAACACGAAGGGCACCCCGGAAGAGTTGGCGGGCGAGGGCAGGGCGATGGCGCCGGCATACTCCGGCTTCCACAGATCTTTCCAGCTGGTAGGCGCTTCCTTGATTTCCTTGGTGTTGTAGGTCAGGCCAAGGGAATAAAAGCCGCTGCTGACGGCGAAGGTATGGCCGGCATTGACGTAGACCGCTTTGTCCTGCATGTTTTTCAGGTTGGGAATGGCCGCGGGATCGAGATCGGCGACGACCCCTGCGGCATAGGCCAGTTCACTGATACCGCCGTCCATCCAGGCCACATCAATCGTCTGGTTGGACTTCTGTTGCTGGAGCTTGGCCAGGGTGACGGTCGAGGTACCGACCTCTGCTGCAACGGCAATTCCCGTTGCTTGCGTGAAAGGTTCTGCAACACATTTGAGGAACGCTTCACCCCAGTTACCGCCATACAGCGCAACGGTCAGCTTTTGCTGCTCAGCCATGGCGGCCTGTGAGGAGATGCAGCCGGTAACTAAAAGAGCGACGGTGATTTTCTTACCTGTCTTCAGTTTCATCGTGTGTCCTCTGGGGTGTTGTTGGACTTTTCCCCTTACCTGCATCTTGCTCGTATCGTTGATTCGAGCGCTTGCACTTCGGGGTCTTAAAGTTGAATAGTTAGGTCATGACAAAAATGACTCGGATAAATCGAGATTGCCATCTGCCAGACTCCCTCGGGCCTGAGGCGGGCGGCCGTCCGCAGCTGTCAGTGGGACTGGTCCTTCTGGATCAATTCACACTGGCTGCGTTTTCCGGCTTTATCGATGTGTTGCGCTTGTCCGCCGACCTGGGTGGCGGTAGCCGGCAGATCCATACCGCGTGGCGTGTGATGAGCGTCGACGGATTGCCACGAACCTCCAGCGCGGGAATCACACTGGAGGTGTCCGGGGGACTGGCACAGAACCTGGAAGAGTTCGACTACGTTGCCATCTGCGGTGGTAACGATTACCTCAATACTCAAATGCCCAATAACTTGCGTGACTGGCTGCAGCGCGCCGCGAAGAGTCGTACGCGGTTGCTGGGTATCTGCACGGGCACTTTCGCCCTGGCGCAGGCGGGCGTGGTCGGAAGTCGTTCGGTATGTGTGCACTGGAACGTGCTGGATGCATTTCGCGCACGTTTCCCCAAGACCCCCGCGGCGGTGGATCATCTGTTCATCGACGAGGGCGACCTGATCACCTGTGCCGGCTCGACTGCAGCCATCGACCTCGGTTTGTACCTGGTGGCCCGGCATTGCGGACGGGAAAAAGCCCAGCAAGCGGTGCGGCATATGATGCTGCAAGGTATTCGCCAGGGGCGGCAGCCACAGGCGCACTTCTACGCAAACCTGGCGGACATCAAGGATGAGCGAGTGCGCCAGGCCGCGCACTATATCGAGCAGCGCATGGATAGCCTACCGACCCTGGATGCCATCGCGCGCTACGTGGGGCTCGGGAGACGCCAACTGACACGGGCATTCCAGCAGTCGCTGGGGCTTTCACCCATGGAGTTCCAACGCTCGTTGCGGGTCGAGTACGGCGCTTGGCTGCTCGTGAACAGCCACAGCAGCATCACCCAAATTGCCATGGACTGCGGCTTCTCCGACGGCGCGCATTTCTCCCGCGAGTTTCGCGCCCGGTTTGGCATGTGTCCGCGGCAGTACCAGAGCGAGGCACTGAGGGAGTGAATACGCGGATTCGAAGTAACAGTGGCCCTGTTGATTCAGGTCGAGCGCCAGGAAGGTTCGCGCAACACCAATGAGTGGCGGATCCACCATTTTTTCTAACCAAGGCGTGAGCTTCTTCAGAAAACTTGCCGTTGGTCCACAATTCAAACCTTTGAGTTATCGTGGACCAATCCGGATGTACCTTTGCAAAGCGTCGAAGCACAGGTAACCATGCTCGCAGGTTTGATAGACCTCAAAGGCTAGTGGTTGGAAAGAACAAGGCGTCAGGCATCATTTAACAGTATATGTCATGGACATACAGTCCGTGGGAGCGGGCTGCTCGCGATGCCCCTGATGTACCGAAGAAGTGCCATCGCGAGCACGTACACATTTTCAGCTAGGCGATGGCGTCACCTGAACCGCACCCACTTGGTTGTCCGGCTCGTGCCCCGCACTTGCCGAGCGAATCAGCATCAGCGCGCCGATCAGGGCGGTAGCCGCCAGGAAGTACATCCCCGCGTGGGCGTTATTGAAGTACTGCTCGGCCCAGGTTTTGACCGTCGGCGCGAGGAAGCCGCCAAGGTTGCCCAATGCGCCAATCACCGCAATCCCGCTGGCCGCTGCGGCACCGCCCAAGAAGCGGGTAGGCAAGGTCCAGAACAACGGTTGCACGGTGATGAACCCGGCGGCGGCAACGCAGAACGCCAGAATCACCAACGGCAGACTGCCACTCAAGGTCGAGCCCACCATCCCCACTGCTGCCAGTGCCAGCATCAAGGCAGCGAAGCGGGTCTGCTGGCCTTTACGGTCGGCGTAGCGGGTGACCGCATATAGCACGCAAACGGTGGCAATCCACGGGATGGCGGTCAGCATGCCGACTTTCAGGCCAATGCCGGTGCCGAGCAGTTCGGCGATTCGCGTAGGCAGGTAAAACAGTACGCCGTAGACACTGACCTGAATCGTGAAGTAGATCAGGGTGAAGTACAGTACCTTGGGATTGATCAGCGCGGCACGCCATGAAGATGGGCCTTTATTGGCTTTCAACAGCTGTTCTTTTTCCAGTTCGTGCTCAATCGCGGCTTTTTCTTCGGTGCTCAACCACTTGGCATCACGCGGTTTGTCGGTCAGGTAAAAGAACGCCAAGACGCCGATGATCGAGGCGGCGAGGCCTTCGGTGACGAACATCCATTGCCAGCCAGCCAGGCCGAACTGGGCGGTTTCCAGCAGCCAGCCCGACACCGGCCCGCCGACCATCAACGACACCGGCACACCGAAGTAGTAAATGCCGTAGGCCGAACCGCGCTGGTTCTGCGGGAACCAGTAAGTCAGGTACAGCACCACGCCCGGCGACAGACCGGCTTCGGCCACGCCAAGCAAAAAGCGCAGGATGTAGAAGCTGGTTTCGTCGTGGGCAAACATCATCGCGGCCGAGACCAGGCCCCAGGTGACCATGATCCGGCTCAGCCAGATACGCGCGCCAATCTTGTGTAGCATCAGGTTGCTGGGCACCTCAAACACGGCGTAGCCGATAAAGAAAATGCCCGCACCAAGCGCAAAAGCGGCGTTACTCAGGCCGGTGTCGGCCTGGAAGGCGTGTTTGGCAAAACCAATGTTGGAACGGTCAATGATCGCCATCGCAAACATCAATGCGACAAAGGGCAAGACGCGCCAGCGAATTTTGCTGAGCGCCTGTTTCAATGCGGGGTTAGACATGAAGTGCTCCCATTATTTTTTTGGAGTTCAGCAACATCAATACAGCTCTTACAGCTTTTTCAAGGCGCGACGGGCATAGGCTGCGACCACCAAAAAACAACCCATCGGCAACAGATACGCCACGGCAGTGGAGGAGTGGTCGGCCACCAAGCCCATCACGTAGGGCAGCAATGCGCCGCCGACAATGGCCATGATCATGAATGAACTGCCGCGCTTGGTATGTTGGCCAAGGTTTTTGACGCCCATGGCGAACAGGGTCGGGAACATGATCGACATAAAGAAGAACATCGCGACCAGAGCCACCACCGACACGCCTTCAAAACCCATCACCACCACGGCGCTGAGTGCCACGTTGATCAGTGCGTAAATCAGCAGCAGGCGCTGAGCGTTGATCCGGCCCATCAGCCAAGTGCTGAAGAAACGGCCAAACATGAAGCTGAGCATGGCAACTGACAGGAGATAGGCGGCCTGCTGGCTGCTCATCAACGCCCAGTGTTCAGTGACGTAGTTGATGAAAAACGCACCGACGCCGACTTGCGCGCCGACATAGAAGAACTGGGTGATCACCCCAGTGACGAACTCGCGGTGCTGCCACAGGGTTTTGCTGTTGTGCTGCTGGACCTGAGCTTCCTGCTCACGCAAGTCGGGCAGCGGGGTGCGGGCGATCAGTCCGGCCACCAGCAACACCATCGCGGCAATCACCAGATAGGTCATTTGCAGCGACTGGGTGGTGTCGGCGCTATTGGCACCGCTGAAGAACAACGCACCGCCAATCAGCGGGCCAAAAAACTGCCCCAGACCGTTGAACGATTGCGCCAGGTTCAAGCGCCGCTCTGCGCCTGCAGGCGAGCCCAGCACCGTGGCATAGGGGTTGGCGGCGGTTTCAAGGCAGCCCAGACCGCAGGCGATGGTAAACAGCGCGAACAAAAAGAACGGAAAGCTTTGTGCCGCCGCCGCGGGCATAAACAGCAGGGCGCCGGTGGCGTAGAGGCACAGGCCCAGCAGGATGCCGGCCTTGTAGCCATATTTATCCATCAACAAACCGGCAGGCAAGGCGATTAAAAAATACGCCCCGAAGTACGCGCTTTGCAGCAAGCCGGATTGCGCCTTGCTGACGTGTAGGGTTTCTTGAAAGTGCTTGTTTAGGACATCCAGCAGGCCATAGGACAAACCCCATAGAAAGAACAGAGAGGTCACCAGAATCAGGGCCCTGCGATAGGACGTAATCGCCCGGATAATGGGCGGTGCTGCGACGTTCGAGTGCTTGAGTGACACGGCGTATTTCCTTTTTATTGTTGTTAGAACGGTGTATCTGTCTGCAGGATCTACTGTGGGAGCGGGTTTGCTCGCGATGGAGGCGAAGCGATCTGTCTGAAACATCGGGGTGATTCAAGCGCGAGCAAGCCCGCTTCCACTGGTTCTATATCTGTCTCAGGGTTGGTCGGTGAGACTGAATATCCGAGTCATCGGTGCCCATTTTTCTGTCGGTTTTGTCCATGGCGTGGGTTGCTGAAAACGCCACATCAACGCTTCCCATTCCTGCACTCGGGCATCGCTGGCAGCCGCCTGTGCAAACGCTTGGGCGCTGAATTCAGGGGCGGTGTCCATGACCATGAAAAGCCGCGTGCCCACTCGCCAAATCTGCATGTCCAGCACGCCGTGCTGGCGCAGCTGCTCGCTGACATGAGGCCAGATTTGTTGATGCAGATGCTCGTATTCCGCAATCAACGCGGGGTCGTCAATCAGGTCCAGAGCCAGGCATTGGCGCTGGGCGCTCATGTCAGCGCCCGGTCCAGATGGGTGTAGCCGCCATCCACCACCAACCATTGCCCGGTGGTATGGGAGGCGCGCGACGACAACAGAAACAGCACGCTGTCGGCGATCTCTTCACTCGTAGTCATGCGTTGGCCGAAAGGGATTTTTTCGACAACGCTCGCCAGCTTGGCTTTCGGGTCGGCAAAGGTGTTGATCCAGCGCTCGTAGAGCGGGGTCATGACTTCTGCCGGGATCACCGCGTTGACCCGGATTCCGTCGCCACGCAATGAAGTGGCCCATTCGCGAGTCAACGACAGTTGCGCGCCTTTGGCGGCGGTGTAGCCGCTGGTGCCGCCTTGTCCGGTGAGAGCCGTTTTGGAACTGATATTGACGATGGCGCCGCGCGTGACCTTGAGCGCGTCCACGCACAAGTGAGTCATCAAGTAGTAATGGATCAGGTTTTTTTCCAGCGATTCGACGAATGCCGAACGCCCGGCTTCAAGCCCGACACCATCGTTGACCCCGGCGTTGTTGACCAGTCCGTCGATGCGCCCGAAGCGCTGCTGCACGCTGGCGACGGCGGCGCGACAAGCGTCTTCGTCACGTAGTTCGACCTGAATAAACAGGCTTTGCGCGCCGCGCAGATCCAGTTCTCGCCTCAGTTCATCCGACAGCGGGCTATGGCCGAAAATGACCGGGATGGCGCCTTCGTTGGCCAAGCCTAAAGAGATGGCGGCACCGATACCCGAGCCGCCGCCCGTGACGATAAAAACCTTGTCTTGCAGGTACAGATTCATTGCATCACTCCTTCAATCCCGTAGAGAGCGCAGGCATTGCCGCCCCAAATCGCGGCTTGCTGCGGCGCACTCAAGCTGTGCAATACGCTGTCGACCAAACGGCAGGTATCTGTGTAGTGACCGGCCAACAGGCACACCGGCCAGTCTGAGCCGAACATCAGGCGCTCAGGGCCGAACAGGTGCAGTGCGGTTTCCAGATAGGGCGTCAATTGCGCGCTTTGCCAGTCTTGCCAATGGGCTTCGGTGATCAGCCCCGATAACTTGCAACTGACGTGGGGCAGGGCCGCCAGCGGTGCGAGTTGCGCAGCCCAGGCGTGCAGGTCGTTGGCCTGCACGTCAGGCTTGGCCAAGTGATCGAGCACCAGATGATGTTGATCGTGTAGCTGGCACAAGCGTGTTGCGGCCTCCAGATCAGGGGCTTTGATCAGCACTTCATACACCAGCCCTTGACGCTGCAAGGTGGCCAACCCCCGGTTAAACGCCGGGTTTTGCATAAACTCGCAAGGTGAGCTTTCGTCCTGTAGCTGATGGCGAAAACCACGCAACACCGTAGCCTCAGCCCAACGTTCCAGCGACTGTTCAAGGTCGCCGGCACACAGGTCAACCCAACCCACCACGGCACGTATCCACGGATAACGCGCAGCCAACATCAACAGTTGATCGGTTTCGCGCTCGCAGGCGCGGGCTTGCACGGCGATGCAGCCGTCAACTCCGGCTGCATCCAGCAAAGGCCTTAGATCATCGGGCTGAAAATCCCGGCGCAAGCGCGCCATGTCGCGGCCGATCCAGGGATAGGCCGCGGCGTCATAGCGCCAGAAGTGCTGGTGAGCATCCAGTCGAAGTGGGTGTGAGGATGGCATGGCGGTTAGCCCCGATACCGGTACTGTTCGCGGGAGGCGGTCTTCATCTGGATCGAGAAGCCGGGTGCCTGCGGTGGCATGTACGCCGCATTACGAATCATGCACGGGTCTACGAAGTGTTCGTGCAGATGGTCGACAAACTCCACTACGCGACCTTCATGAGTGCCGGCGATGCACAGGTAATCGATCATCGACAGGTGCTGTACGTACTCGCACAAGCCCACACCGCCGGCGTGCGGACATACCGGCAAGTTGTACTTGGCGGCCATCAGCATCACCGCCAGCACCTCATTGACCCCGCCCAGTCGGCAGGCGTCGATCTGCACCACATCAATCGCTTCACGCATGATCAGTTGTTTGAACACGATGCGGTTCTGGCACATCTCACCGGTGGCGACTTTGACCGGTGCGACACCCAGGCGAATTTTGCGATGGCCTTCGACGTCGTCCGGGCTGGTGGGCTCTTCAATAAACCATGGGTTGGCGAAGGACAGCTCGCGCACCCAGTCGATGGCCGTATCGACTTCCCACACCTGATTGGCGTCGATCATCAACTGGCGATCCGGGCCCAGCACTTCACGGGCAATGCGCACGCGGCGGATGTCGTCCTTCAGGTCGTGGCCGACTTTGAGTTTGACGTGGGAGAAACCGGCGTCGACCGCCTCCTGACACAGACGGCGCAGTTTGTCGTCGGCATACCCCAGCCACCCGGCTGAGGTGGTGTAGCACGGGTAACCTTGCGCTTCGAGCAGGGCCAGGCGCTCGGTCTTACCGCGGGCGCGTTCGCGCAGCAACCTCAGGGCTTCTGCGGGGGTGATGCAGTCGGTGATGTAGCGGAAATCAATGCAGCGCACCAACTGCTCGGGGCTCATGTCCGCAACCAGACGCCATACCGGCTTGCCCTCGGCCTTGGCCCACAAGTCCCAGGCAGCGTTGACCACCGCACCGGTGGCCAGGTGAATGGCGCCTTTGTCCGGGCCGATCCAGCGCAGTTGGCTGTCACTGGTGACGTGGCGCCAGAAACGGCCCATGTCTTCGGCAATCCATTCCAGCTTCAACCCCACCAGCAGACTGGCCAGTGCGTTGATCGAGGCGCAGCAAATCTCGTTGCCACGGCCGATGGTGAAGGTCAGCCCGTGGCCCTCCAGGCCCGGGGTATCGGTTTCGAGAATCACATAGGCCGCTGAGTAATCCGGGTTCGGGTTCATCGCATCCGAACCATCGAGAGATTGCGAAGTAGGGAAGCGGATGTCTTCAACGCGTACAGCGGTAATCATGGTCATGGTGCAGCTTCCTGTCACTGGGCATTCACGGTGCGTTGGTTTTGTTCGCCAAGGCCGGCGATGCCCAGACGGATTTGCTGACCTGCGCGCAGGTACACCGGCTCTGGTTTGAAACCCAGACCGACGCCAGGGGGAGTGCCGGTGGAGATCACATCGCCGGGTTGCAGGCTCATGAATTGGCTGAGGTAACTGATGATTCTCGGGATCTGGAAAATCATCGTCCGCGTGTTGCCGTTCTGGTAACGCTTGCCGTCGACTTCCAGCCACAGGTCGAGCTGATGCGGGTCGGCGATTTCATCGCGGGTCACCAGCCAAGGGCCGAGCGGGCCGAACGTGTCGCAACCTTTGCCTTTGTCCCAAGTGCCGCCCAGTTCCAGCTGGAACTCGCGCTCGGACACGTCATTGATTACGCAATAACCGGCCACGTGTTCGAGGGCATCGCTTTCGCTGATGTAGCGGCCGCCTTTGCCGATGACCACGCCCAGCTCGACTTCCCAGTCGGTTTTGCGTGAGTTGCGCGGGATTTCGATGTCGTCATTCGGGCCGACAATAGCACTGGTCCACTTGCTGAACACCACGGGTTCGGCCGGGATGGCGGCGCCAGTTTCGGCGGCGTGGTCGGCGTAGTTGAGGCCGATGCAGATGAACTTGCCGACTTGGCCGACGCAAGCGCCGAGGCGTGGCGAGCCTTCAACCAGCGGCAGGCTGGACGGGTCGATATCTTGCAGGCGGGCAATGCTTTGCGGGCTCAGCGTGTCGCCTGCGATATCAGCAACCACTGCGGACAAGTCGCGCAATTGACCGTTGTTATCAAGCAGAGCGGGACGTTCCTGGCCTTTTTCGCCGTAGCGCAGCAGTTTCATATGATTTCCTTTGTTGGTTAGTACTAAGGGGGGACGCAGATCTAATGTGGAAGCGGGAGTCAGTTACTCCAGCCGCCATCAATAATTTGCGCAGTTCCGGTGGTGAACCCGCTGGCACTTGAGCCCAGGTACAGCGCCAGTTGCGCTATTTCCTCGGCGGTGCCGATGCGGCCCATGGGTTGGCGGGCAGCGAAGGCGGCGTAGACCTCGGCGGTGCTGCGACCTTCACTTTGGGCTTGTTCACTGATGCGTTGACGCAGGGAGGGGGAGTCAACGGTGCCGGGGCAAATGGCGTTGCAGCGGATGTTCTGACTAACGAAATCAGCCGCCACTGAACGTGTCAGGCCAATCACCGCGCCTTTGCTGGCGCAGTAGGCAAAACGGTTGGGGACGCCTTTAACGCTGGAAGCCACAGAGGCCATGTTGATGATCGAGCCGCCACCGTTCGCCAGCATGCCCGGCAAAAAAGCGCGGATCATGCGGTACATGGCGGTAACGTTTAGGTCCAGGGCGAAGGCCCAGTCTTTTTCGCTGCACTCAAGGATGTTGCCGCTGTGAACCACGCCTGCGCAGTTGAACAGAACATCCAGCGGACCAAGCTCTTGGGCTAGGCGCTCAATGGCGCTTGCATCGGTGACGTCTAGAATATGGGGATGCGCACCTTCAAGTGCTTCGAGGGCGCCAGCATTGATGTCGACGGCGAAGACTTCAGCGCCAGCAGCGAGATACGCCTGGACACTGGCCAGGCCAATGCCCTGAGCACCCGCCGTGATCAGCACGCGTTTGCCGGAAAGATCCATAAGTGCTCCATGACGCTAATTATTTATTGTTTTTGTGAGGTATTGGCCCAATGGTCAGGCCATTTAGGGCGCATCAAATGGCAAACCTACTCAAGTGTCGGGATAAAGTTTGCTATGATCACTTCACGTTATGGGTTCAATGGTCAGGCCATTGGGCCTTTTATAGCATTCACCTCAATCATCAACAAGCGTCTTTTCCCACAAAAGTGCTTGTCGAATGCTGTCCAGACCAGAGCTTATTTCTAAATGCCATTTCAAGTTATTGATAATCAAAGACTTTACCGGCAGATCGCCGACCAGCTGCGGGCCTTGATCGACAGCGGAGAATTTCCCCCGGGCAGCCGTTTGCCGGCCGAGCGCGAGCTGGCCAAGTTGCTAGGGGTGAGCCGCGCCTCTGTGCGTGAGGCGATGATTGCGCTAGAAGTGATCGGCTTGGTGGATGTGCGCGTCGGTAATGGGGTGCTGGTCTGCGAGCCTCCAGTACAAGCGGTATCGAATGAGCCGGTAATGGTCCAGGTCACGCGCAATCAGTGGAAAGAGCTGGACCCTGAGCTGGGGATCGAGATTGATTTCAGCGCTGAAAGCCCGCCATTCGCCTTGCTTCAGGCCCGCCGTCTGATCGAGCCCGAAGCCGCCGCACTGGCGGCCGTGAATGCTAGCGATGAAGAACTGGCAGGCATCCGCGAGGCGTTCGAGCGCAACGTGCAGGACAACCTTGAAGATTCACACACTCACCCCGGCGATCGTCTATTCCATATCCGCATCGCCCAGGCCTCGGACAACCCGGCCTATGCGCTGATGATTCAACACCTGTTGGGCCATCGATACGGCAGCATGTTCCAGCGTCTGCAAAGCCATTACAGTTCGGGCGACATGCCCCATCGTTCGGAAGATGAACACCGCCGTGTGCTGCAAGCATTGGAGCAACACGACCCCGACGCGGCGCGTCAGGCAATGGCCGAGCATCTGAATGAAGTGATCAGGATTTTCAGCCGTAGCGCCCAGTAAGCATCAATCCTTAGCGGGGACGCTTAATCCCGATGCCAGGGCAGTTGCTTGTGGCTGAACGATGCAAAACCCGGGGTGAGGTCCTCGCGATGAGAGTTCTGTTACAGGCCAGGACCGGAAAATTCCTACACGCTGCGCTTGAACCGGGCTTTACTGGAATAAGGTGTGCAGATTGCCGTGGGCTGCATTTTCTCGGCATCGGGCAAGTACCGTAACTGCCTGCGAATGAACTTCGCTTCCAGGGCAACACAGGAAATCGAACAGGCGGTGCGCACGGTCGGCGCCACAGCCATACGCCTGCTGGGTGAACTGGACAGCTGAGTCGTAACAATTGGCGGGCTCCCGAGGTCAAAACTACACCCGTCGTGGTTGAGGACGAGCCCCTTGTCCATGTCCCGGTTCTTCCCCGCCATGTTGCTCGCACTGCTGCTCGCTGGCTGCGCCACCAAGCGTTTGCCCCACGACTTCAGCGAGGCAATACCCGCCAACGATTCGGCTTTCGGGCGCTCGATCCAGGCCCAGGCCGCCCAGCATGTGGGGCGCTCGGGTTTTCGCCTGCTGCCTAACAGCAGTGAAGCGTTCCGGGCGCGCGCCGAGTTGATCCGCAATGCGCAGAAAAGCGTCGATCTGCAGTATTACATCGTGCATAACGGTCTCAGCACCCGGGCACTGGTGCGTGAAATGCTGCTGGCAGCCGATCGCGGCGTACGGATACGCATGTTGCTCGATGACACTGCCAGCGACGGCCAGGAAGAAGTTATCGCTACCCTGGCCGTGCACCCGAACATCCATATCCGTGTCTTCAACCCTTTGCATCTGGGGCGCAGCACCCTGGTTACCCGAGCCATGGGCCGTCTGCTCAATCTTTCCCAACAGCACCGGCGCATGCACAACAAACTGTGGCTGGCCGACAACAGCGCGGCCATCGTCGGCGGACGCAACCTGGGGGATGAGTATTTCGACGCCAAGCCCGATCTCAACTTCACCGACATGGACCTGCTTTGCATCGGCCCGGTCGCCGAGCAGTTGAGCCACAGCTTCGATCAGTACTGGAATAGTGCCCTGAGCCAGCCGATCAGTGACTTCCTGTTCAAGAAGCCAACAGCCGAAGACTTGCTCAAGAGCCGCCAGCGCCTGGAACAATCGCTCCAGACCGCACGTATCGAGAACAAGGCCTTGTACGACCATCTCATGACCTACCGGACTCACCCGCAACTCGAGAATTGGCGCAAGCAGCTAATCTGGGCCCATAACAAGGCGATGTGGGACGCCCCGAGCAAGGTACTGGCCGACGACGAACCGGCCCGCGCGTTATTGATGGCCACACAACTGCGGCCTGAGCTCGATAGCGTCAGTCAGGAACTCATCATGATCTCGGCCTATTTCGTCCCCCAAGAACCGGGTATGCGCTACCTCCTCGGTCGTGCCGATGCCGGTGTTGATGTGCGCCTGTTGACCAACTCACTGGAAGCCACCGATGTGCCGGCGGTGCATGGCGGCTATGCGCCCTACCGCAAGACCCTGCTCGAACATGGCGTGAAGCTCTATGAGGTGCGGCGCCAGCCGGACGACCCCAGTGGCGGTTCTTCCTTTGGCTTCAGTGGTGGCTCGGACTCCAGCTTGCACACCAAGGCGATGATCCTGGACAAGCAGAAGGTGTTCATCGGCTCCTTCAATTTCGACCCGCGTTCAGTGCTGTGGAACACTGAAGTCGGGGTGCTGGTCGACAGCCCTGAATTGGCCGGCTACCTGCGCAAGCTGGCGCTTGAGGGCATGGCGCCAGCCATGAGTTACCAGGCCCGCCTGGAAAACGGCGAACTTGTCTGGATCACCGAAGACGACGGCCGCCTGCATACTTTGCATAAGGAGCCCGGCGGCAAATGGCGCAGCTTCAAGGCCTGGCTCAGCGACAAGATCGGCCTGGAGAAAATGCTCTAGATCCAAGCCGGCGCCTCGAAGGCATTGCGCCGCCGCGCCGACAACACCAGGCCCAAGGCATGGCCGCTGCCCCATTGGCTGCCGGCCCCTGCCGCCAATGGTGACCACACAACCGATACCTCAGGAGCCTGACCTTGCGGGGCTGCCTATGTCGTCCTATCGTTAAAGTTCACGTGCGACATAGCGTCTCCGGTTAATGACCGGGGAAATCAAGTGATTGAGTACTCTTGAACAGGAGGAAGATCATGATTCGCAACCTTTACATAACTGCACTGGCGACACTGGCCCTCGCTGCTGGTGTGTACGGGGTGTCGGTGCCGGCCTACGCGACCGACCAGGCTGACCAGCGGCAGGAATCGCGGGATACCAAGCAGGAAGGGCGCGATGCCGCCAGGGAAACCAAGGAAGAATGCAAAGAGGGCGATGAAAAGAGCCGTGCCGACTGTCGCCAGGACAAGCGCGACACCAAGCAGGACACACGCGACACCGCTCGGGACGTCAAATACCAATAGTAAGCCTGAACCCCGGCTCCACGTGGCTGCCGGGGGCTGAAAACGGTCGATCTGTTCGGGAATCGGTTGTAGCTGCGCGGCGTCTTCTGGCGAATGTGCCGCGCACTTCAACTGCCCAGGGAGATCAAGGGTGCGGCCCGTTCCGCTCATCCAGAAACAAAGGCAGTGCATATGAAACAGGCACTTGCGTTCATCACCAAACGGGTGATTGCTGGACTGCTCGTAATCATTCCGATCTACCTCGCCATCCTGTTGCTGCTCAAGGGTATGAAATCGCTTGGGCAACTGGTGCGGCCCTTCACCAAGATCCTTCCGGACTGGATCCCCGCCGAGCAGGCGTTGTCACTTGTTCTAATGTTGTTGATTTGCTTTCTGATCGGCTCTGCCTTGCGCACGCGGCTGGGCCAGGTGGCCCGCGAGCGGGTGGAGAAGGGCCTCTTTGAAAGAATCCCCGGTTACGGGTTGTTCCGGAGCCTGACGCAGCAGGTGGCAGGGGACAGCCACCAAACCGTCTGGAAACCTGCCCTGGTCGAGATCGAGGACGCGCTCGTCCCGGCCTTCATCATCGAAGTGTTCGAGGACGGCCGTTACACGATTTTTGTCCCCTCGGTGCCCACGCCATTGGCCGGCGCCATCTACATTCTCGACGCGAACCGCGTGCATCCCCTGGACGTTTCCTTCACCGACGCCTTCAAAGTCATCTCCAAATGGGGCTCGGGTGCCAAGGATCTGGTGGCTGCCATGGAGAACGGCGTAAGCCGGCGTGAAGCTGCGGAATTGACGGGCCAGGCAAAAATCTTGCCTTGAAACAAACAGAGGAGAGGGTCGCGACGCGCCCCTGGGGATGTGCAACAGTTCAGGCCGGCCTGCCTTGGTTTTCGGCAGACTGCATGTGGCCCCATTGCCTTGACCGGCGAACTGCCCGAAAGCCACGTGCAATCAACTTGCTAAAACACTAACGCTTGGCGTTTCCGTCATCGCCGGGGGCCATACCCTCAGCCCCAAGGTATCAACCAAACTAAAGCCGATTCAAGAACGTATGGGGCAACTCAACGTGTGCAACGAGTCCGCCGCCATTACGGTTTCGCAGTAGCAGCTCTCCGCCGTGCTGGCGTGCCATCGCCCGCGCCGAGGACAGGCCAAGACCCACGCCGCCGGAGTTACGGTTGCGAGAGGGTTCAAGTCGGAAGAATGGGGCGAAAACATTCTCCAGCTCCGCTTCGGGAATCCCTGGGCCTTCATCGCTAACCTCGATGCGGACCGAGCACGTGTCACTGATCAATTCGATGCACGGTCGTTGCGCATACTTCACGGCATTTTCCAGCAAATTGGCAGTCACCCTCTTAATGCCCACTGGGCGGCCGAAAAACACCAGATGGGGCGGTCCTGCAAAACCGACGACGATACCCTGATCGCTATAATCATCGATCACAGTTTGCAGCAGCTCAGAGAGGTCAAAACTGGTGGCTTGTTCCTGCAGTGCTTCGTCGCGGAAAAACCCCAGAGCTGAGTTGATCATCGATTGCATTTCATCCGTGTCGCGGATCAGCTTGCGTTGCTGCTCAATGTCTTCAATAAACTCGCAACGAAGCCGTATACGCGTGAGTGGCGCGCGCAGGTCGTGGGAGATCGACGCTAGCATGTGCGTGCGTTCGGCGATGAATTGCTGAATTTTCGCCTGCATGGTGTTGTAAGCAATAATCGCTTGGCGAATTTCATGCGGCCCTTCGATATCAATGGGAGGGGCGTGCAGGTCCCCACCAAAGCGTTGCGCAGCGCTGGTGAAGCGCTGCAGAGGGTTAGCCAACTGGTGTGTCGCGAACCAGGCCACCAACCAAGTTGCAACCAGGCCTAGGGCAATGACGATGGCAAAACGCAACGCAGAGCTCATCCCCCAACTGCGTTGCGGTGGCGTAAACGACAACCAGCTATCGTCGGCCAGTTGTACCAACATCACATAGCGAGCGTGCGGGCTATCAGCGGGCCAATTGGCGGGCTGCAAGACTTCAATTTTGTGTTGTGTCTCCCCCAGCAATTGACGCAGAACCGGCGAACTGTTCGGGCTGACCAAGGTACCAGACATAGGCAGTTCGAAACCGCTTCGGCGTTCGCTCCATTGCACCTCAAGTGTCGGATTGCTCGCTGCGGAAGACAACTGCGCGCGCATTGCCGGGGGCGCCGCCTGGATGACTCGCGTCGTAGCAGCGACCTGATCCAGCAAGCCGATTTGATCTACGGGCGGTTTGGCCCAGACACCGGCGACCTGCACAAACAGGGCATAGAGTACAAGCGAGGCCAGCATCGCCGCGACAATGGTCAATGCAATCCGGCGTCGAAGAGTGTCAACGTGCGGAATCAGACGAATCACGTCCGCGTCACCTTGGCGTTGAACATATATCCGCCATTGCGCACGGTACGAATCAGATCTGGACGTTTGCTGTCCGGCTCTATTTTTCGTCGCAGGCGGCTGACCTGCACGTCGATGCTTCGATCAAAGGCTTCATGATTCTGCCCCCGAGTCAGGTCGATCAATTGTTCGCGGGTAAGGATACGTTCAGGGTGTTCAAGAAAGACCACCAGTAGATCGAATTCACCGCCAGAGAGCGGAATCATGACATCAGCAGACGAACGCAGCTCGCGGCGAGTGATGTCCAGATGCCAACCAGCGAAGCTGATAACCAGCCGTGCATCTTCGATACGCGGGTGGACAGGATCACTGGCGCGGCGCAGCACCGCGCGTAACCGGGCAAGCAACTCTCTAGGGTCGAAAGGCTTGGTCAGGTAGTCATCGGCACCCAACTCCAGGCCGACAATACGGTCACTCAACTCGCCCATAGCGGTCAGCATCACAATCGGAATGCGAGTGTTTAGCCTCAATTTCTGACAGAGGCTTAGACCACCCTCACCAGGAAGCATCAGATCGAGAATGATGAGGTCCGGCCGCTTGCGCTCGATGGCCGCCCACATCGCTTTGCCATGGGTGGCCAGTTCCACTTCATAGGCATGCAAGAGAAAGAACTTCTCTAGCAGCAATAGGATTTCCACATCGTCGTCGACGATCAGTAACCTGCTCACATTCAGCGATCCATGGTGCAAAAAAGGAGGTATCTAAAACTATTCTGGCGTTACGGTCATTTATTTCAATCGAGAAACATTTCTACTTCCTGGATATAAATCAGACATCTCCTGGCAAAAACGCTCAGGCAAGCTGTGCGCAATCCATTCCGGAACGCCCTCCATACAGACATTGAGCAGCCAAGACAAATGCACCAACTCTTTGATCCTGACGCAGCGCACCAGCAAGGTCTGGAGCAACGATCCAGTACTTTTCCAAGAGTCGCGTATGGCACTTTCCAGCGATCGCGAACGTGTCGTCCTGATCCGCTATATCGAGCGCTACAGTCCGGGGTGCGGCCAATGGGTGGAGTACTCCCACTCTGTGCCGATCTCCGAGTTCACTCAGTGGATCATGGCTAATGGCGAACTGAAAATCGAGGACTCAGAGGGCCGCCCAGGCACCTGAGCTCTACACGTACCACCAATGAAAAATATCGTTTCAGGAACGCCAACAATGGGAAGAAGTATCTCGCTGCCGCTAATGGCTGCCCTATCCATTTCGCTCACCGCGTGTGCCAGTAAAACCATCACACCCGAAGAGTATTCGGGCTTCTTATATGACTACAGTCAACTGACGGAAAAAAAGCTTCCCTCCGGGAAAGTTGTGCTGACTTGGGTGAGCCCGACTCTCAATATCAACCATTACAGGCGTGTGTATATCGAGCCGAGCGTATTCTATCCAGAAGTGCTGCCGACCGAACGCGCTCCGCAGTCAACGCTCTCGGCCGTGACCCATTACTACGATGCCGCCCTCAAACACCAACTGGGCAAGGTCATGACTGTCGTCGCGACCCCAGGCCCCGACACACTAATCGTCAGGCCCTCCATCATCTCGGTCGCGGCCAGAACTCAGAGCTTGCGATTTTATGAGTGGCTTCCCGTGACACTGCTTGCTGCCGGCGTCAGCACGGCTACTGGCATCCGCGACCAAGACAGTGAAATCACCACCGAAGTAGCTGTTCTGGATGCCGCCGATCATGACGTTGTGGCGCAAATAGTGCGCAAAGAAACTGGCCTGACACTGGAAAATGATAAGCAGGTCATGACATTGGATGATTTCAAGCCGGTGCTCGATGGCTGGGCCTTCGATATGCGGCAGGTCTATTTATCCGGCGGGAAATAAGTACTCGCAGGTTGCCGCGCAACGATGTCTATCCCTTCAAGTATGGCCTGATTAGCTGCTCCAAGTCTGGCCCCAGTGTTTCCCGGTTTGTTGAACTGATCACAATCGATGCCAGCGAGAGCCTGTTCGGCAGACTACAAATCATACGAAAGCTCACTCACTCTATCGCTGGGCAATAGTACGTTTGCGCAAGTAGCGATGGAGCTACATCGTGAGTGTGTAGATGCAAGGAGACCATCGTCGCGGGGGTGTACAAGAGCTACGACGACTACATGCAGCATGTGCGCTCGGATCATGCCCGGTTCTGCGGCTGCAGCGCCGACCGCTTTGCCACGCAATTTCGCGCCCGGCCCGACTCTAATCTGCGCAAGGTGGAGGCATTGCGGCACGAGTCGATGAAGGCCTGCGGGCTGGCGGATCAGTCGCATAACCTGCATTGAAGTGGCCAGCACCGCTGGCTTGATGCGATGAGCCGAGTCGAGCCGTCCCGGCTGGATACCCGCGTATAGCCCGATGCCCTGTGCGGTCGGGGGACCGAGAGCCTGTCCCAATCGAATTCATGCCGCCGCTCCCACTTCTTCATGCGCACGCGATCGACCCAGCAAGGCGAACACCAGCAACGCAGTCAGTGCCGAAGATGCGGCCAGGACGTACAAGACCCAGCGCAATGCCTGGTCGTAGGTCGCCAGCAGCAAGGCGCGCTCTCCGCTGACAAGGGCACTGGCCTGTGCCAGATCGCCGAGCGCGGCGCGATTGGCGACCTCGATCACAACCGCTGGATCGGCCGCGGTCAAGGTGCCGAGCAACCCGCCCTGAATCAAGAACGCCAGCAGCGCGCCCGCCACTGCGATGGCAATCCCGTCAGCCGAAACACGCACGCAGTTGAAGATGCCGGTCGCCATGCCTGTACGTTCTTTCTCCACCACGCTCACGGCCATGCCATCCATCAGCCCCCAAGGCAGGCCAATGCCTGCGCCGATCAGCGCCAACGGCGCTATCAGCGCAGGGCCGGCCCCGCCGGACAACACCTGGCTCAACCAGACCAGTCCGGCCGCCACCAACAGCAGCCCGACGCCAGACAGCATGCCGGAGGTGAACCAGCGCGACAACAACGCGGCAAGGAACGGCACGACCAGCAGCGGCGCTGCCAGGGCGATCATCATTTGGCCCGCTTCCAATGCGCTCAGTCCGTCGATGCCGATGAAGCGGCCCGGCAGCATCACGATCAGTGTGACAAAGAAGAAGGCCGGCGATGCGGCCAACACCTGCACACCGACGAAGCGGCCACTGCCGAACAACGACAGGTCGAGCATCGGGCGCGCGACGCGGCGTTCGATGCGTACAAATGCGATGAACAGCCCGACTGAGGCCAGCAGCGTGCCGAGCACCGAAGCGCTGCGCCAGCCTTCTTCCGGCGCCAGCAGGATGCCGTAGGTGAACAAGCTCAGCGCGGCGGTGAAGCTGAGGGCGCCGGGCCAGTCCAGGCCGGTAGAGTCTGGGTCTCGGGACTCCGTGGCGCTGATCCACACCAGCAGGAAACCGGCCACCCCGATCAGCGCCGTCGCCAGGAACACCCAGTGCCAGCCCGCCACCTCCACCAGCCAGCCTGCCGCCAGCGGCCCGAAGGCCAGGCCGATGCCAAACGTGGTGCCGAGCAGGCTGAACACACGTGTGCGGATCGGGCCGTGGAAGGTCTGCGCCAGCGAGGACATGGCGCCCGCGAAGGCGGCTGCGCCGCCCAGCCCTTGCGCAAGGCGCAGCCCGTCGATCCAGCCGACCGTCGGCGCCAGCGAGATTAAGAGTGTCATCAGCACGAATAGCGCCAGGCCAACCAGCCACACGCGCTTGCGGCCATAGGTGTCGGTCAGGCTGCCGGCCGCCATCATGGCGCTGCCGTAGGTCAGGATGTAGCCGTTGACCACCCAGTTCAGTTGCACCGCCGTCCCGCCCAGTTCCTGACTGATGGACGGCAGCACGACGGCCGGCCCAGTGAAGCACAGCGGGATCAGGATGCCGGTAAGGCAGGCGGCGAGCAGTTGCAGCCAGTCGCGTCCGGTGGTACCGCTTGTGGCGGTCAGGGCTTGTGTCATGGGAAACATCCGCAAAGAGTCAGTAGAGGGTCAGGCAGACGCCAAAGCCGTATCTCGAAAGCCAAGACAGCCGCATCCAACCTGTGCAGCCGTCAGCGTAAGTGCGGGCTCGATTAAGAAAAATGGGCTAAGGTTCCGAACATATCGGACAAATTTTCTTGGAGCGGTGAAGAATGGACTCCCTCAATGGCATCGCGTTCTTCGTGCAGGCGGCGCAAGACCGTAGCTTTTCGCAAGCCGGGCGCGTGCTCGGCGTCTCGTCTTCCGCCGTGGGCAAGAGCGTGGCCCGGCTGGAGGAGCGGCTGGGCGTGCGCCTGCTCCACCGCAGCACGCGCAGTATCACGCTGACCGCCGAGGGCACGCTGTTCCTGGAGCGTTGCCGGCGCATCCTCTGCGAGGTCGAGGCGGCGGAATTGGAACTGTCGGAAACCCGGCAGGCGCCCCAAGGCAAGCTGCGCGTTAGCATGCCGCTGGTCAGCAGCTTGGTCATGCCGGCGCTGACGGCCTTCATGCACCGCTACCCCGCCATCGAACTGGACGTGGATTTCTCGGATCGGATGGTCGATGTAATCGAGGACGGATTCGATGTTGTCATTCGCACCGGAGAACCGACTGATTCCCGGTTGATGTCCCGTGCACTGGGTACCTTCAAGCTGCTGCTAGTTGCCTCGCCCCGGTACTTCGCCGCGCGCGGCACTCCGCGCGTGCCCGCCGACCTGACGGGCCACGCCTGCCTGCAACACAAGTTCCCGAGTACCGGTAAGTTCGAGTCGTGGCCCTTGCGCAGTCCGGAGGGCGAGGCAGAACCCGTCCTCTTGGCCTCGATGGTGTGCAACACCACCGAGGCCCTGTTTCACGTCGCCCGCGATGGCCTTGGAATCGCCTGCCTTCCGGATTTCATGGTGCGCGATGCCATCGCGGCCGGCGAACTGGTGAGGGTGCTGGACGACTACAACCATCATCAGGGCACCTTCCGCATGCTCTGGCCGTCGAGCAAGCACCTGGCGCCGAAGCTGCGCGCGTTCATCGACTTCATGGGCGCGGAGCTTTTCAAAACCTGATCCGGACGCCAGTGTAAAGTGCGCTCCTGCCAACCCGATCAGTACCTCCAAAAGACTGGTGTGAGCAGCACCAGCACGGTCAAAATTTCCAGCCTTCCCAAGAGCATGCCGATGGTCAACAGCCATTTTGCTGCATCCGGCAAGGTCGAGAAATTGCCCGCAGGACCAATGATCGTGCCCAGTCCGGGGCCAACGTTGCATACTGCGGTGGCAGCACCGCTTAAAGCAGTCGTCCAATCAAGACCGATCAGCGCCAACCCCAGGGCAATGCCACCGATGGTGATGGTGAAAAAGAATGAAAAGGTCAAGAGCGAGCGCGCGATGTCTTCGTCAATCGGGTGGCCGTTGTATTTTTTCCGAATGACCGCACGAGGATGAATCAGTTGTTTCAGGCTGCCCACCAGCAATGAGGAGGCGACCTGAAAGCGGAATATTTTAAGCCCTCCCGCCGTAGACCCGGAGCAGCCGCCGACGAAGGTCAAATAGAAAAACAGCAGAACAGCAAAGCTGCCCCATAAGGTGTAATCCCCGAGGGCTAAACCGGTGGTCGTGACCACCGAGGTCACATTGACGGCCACGATTCGAAACGCTTCCCACCAGCCGTAGTCACTGTTAAAGCACAACCACGTACCCAACAGCAGCCAGGTAATCACTAGAAACCCAATGAACCCTCGCACCTGATGGTCTTTTAATAATGCACTTCTGTTGCCCCGTAGTGTGGCGACATACAAAGTGAAAGGCAGGCTGCCGAGTATCATGACGACCACGGATATCCAATGAATAGCCGGTTGAGGCCAGTGCGCCAGAGATGCATCCGAGGTTGAAAAGCCGCCCGTTGAAATAAATGACATCGCATGATTGATCGCTTCGAAAGGCGTCATGCCCGCTACCCATAGCGCCAGAGCGGACACCCCGGTCAGCCCGAGGTAGAGCACCAGAATATATTTCGCCGCGACGTGAGAGCGTGGTGTCACTTTCTCTGACCAGTCTGAAGATTCTGTCTGAAACAGACGCATGCCGCCGACTCGCAACAAAGGCAAAATCGCCACAGCCATACCGATAAAACCGATTCCCCCGAGCCAGTGCAGCATCGAGCGCCAAATCAGTAATCCTGGTGACGCGGTATCCAGCCCCGTCAAAATCGTCGAGCCGGTGGTGGTGATGCCGGACATCGTTTCAAAAAATGCATCGGTATAGCTGATGTGATGGATGAGCACCATCGGCAAAGCCGCAAAGGCGCAGACGACAACCCAACTGGCCGTGGTCAACAGGTACATATCTCGTGGACGAAGTTGGGCAACCTCTGGACGCCCGCGAATAATCAACGCCAGCCCACAGACGAACGTGATCAGGCTCGACCAGAGAAACGCCGACAGATCATCACTGCGGTCATAAACCACCAGCGTAAACATGGGAATCACCATGCTCACGGCCAATGTGATCAAAAAAATACCCAGGATAAATCCGATAAGCCGCAGTACTGCAATGGACATAAAAGACGCCTGGCTGATGAGCGTCGCACAGTATCGATTGACTCAACATGGCTGCCCGTAAAGTTTGCGTAAAATTCACCAGTGGAACTGAGTCCATCTGATCGGCATCAGCTATCTGCGTGAACACTTAGCCAAAAGCGTCGCGACTGACCATGTCCGCGGTCACTGTAGATTCCTGAACTTCTATTCCTGTGACCTATGGCCCGCGGGCGATGAAACCCTCAGAAACCATAGCAAGGATTCGTAGAAGCGTTTTTACACACTCTGGACTCACAGCAGACATACCGGCCACTGACTCCACAGCCAGGCATGAACCCGCGACCAGCCTAACGCTCAATACTCAGCCTCCCGATGACTTTGAATTGTTCGTCCCCCTTGGGCACTGCAATGACCATTTCCCCTGAGGCCACGGATAAGCCGGTCAGCGCCAGGATGTTCTGGTTATGGGTAACGAAAACCAGATTTTCTGCAGACGGTCGCCGCTTGGCGGCCGCGAACACTTGCCGCATTTTTTCTTCGCCTGCAGTACCGGTCTCCCTGAACATCGAATCAAGCATCGGCGCGGGAGTCACGCTGCCAAAGGCCAGTTTTGCGGTCTCGAGACATCGGCACCAGCGGCTGGAAAGCACCTCACTCACAGGTACTCCACGGCGGCGGAAAGCCTCGCCAATATGCTGCGCGTCGATACGTCCCTGGGCCGACAAATTGCGCTGTGTGCGGCAATCATCGAGCGTAAAGCCTGGAGGATCGCCGATGCCGGGCTCGGTTATGGCGTGCCGCATCAAGACGACATATCCGCCGGATTTGAGCGCCGCCCAGATGCCTTCTTCATCTGGAAGGGCTTCGGAGAAGGCGAGCGGCTGGCCGAAACTGAATGCAAGTGCAAACAAAAGCCCGGATAACAATGTGCGGCGCATAAGAGTGCCCATGGTCGTGAGTGACCGCCAGCAACACGCCATGTTGCCCTGTCAGGTATAGGCCAGCAGTCGACCGCAGAGCACCACGGTGATCCACAACATAATCGACAGCATTGCCTGGATTTTTGCTATTCCAGGCGCCGCGGCGCCGGTGTTCCACTGGGCCACCGAACGGAACACACCCACGTGGAAAAGGGCCGCATTGAGGCCCGCGGTACCGATCAGGCAAAGCTTCAGAATAAAAATGCTGTTGGATGCGAAGTCATGTGGGTGTGCTGAAAACATCATCAGCCCAGCCGGGACGATCAATAGCAGGCCAGCGACTCCCCACTTCAGGAGGTGGTGAGCCAGTGCCGTCACCGGAATATCTCTCGACAGCCCGAGAACCCGCAGATCGAACATGACGACAGAGCCGACGAGCACCACGAATCCAATGATGTGAACCACCTCGACTATCGGATACAGCCACAGCTCGCTGCGCATGGCCGAACCGAGTTGCGAGCCATCCACATAGTCCAGCCAGCCTTCGGGACCCGATCCACCGCTGGTACCGGTTGCCTGCATCAGCGTAACTCGGTGGTCTTGTTGTCGACCGTGATGCTTTCTGCCCGCAGCTCATCGGGCTTGTTGCGATTCTGATAGCCGACCACCGTGGCTCGATTACCGACACTCAGCATTTCCTTGGAAAGACCCCGATTCTGCATGCGCGATGGCGGCGCCAGCACGACGTTCCAGGTCTTGTCGTCGGTCTTGAGACGCACGAATCCATGTGGGTGGGAATAGCCGGATTCCTCGATCGTCCCGTCCAGCTGCAAGGTTTTGCTCGAGTCGTACTCACTCCAGCCGTGATGAGCGAACACCGCCGATGCCACCAGTAACAACGAGAGTCCAAGGGACCCAAGCAAGCGTTTCATGGCGCGATCTCCTGTTATGGATCGACGGCAGTCCGTTCTGATCAGGAAGGTCAATCCAGAGAAGCTATAAAAATAGTACAAATCCGTGCTGTTGGCAGGTTAGCTGATTTTTGCTTTTACTGACTCACCGCTCTTGACCGATAGCTGACGCCGGCCAACGACTATTCAGTCGAACGAAGATTGCGCTTCATCCAGGTGATCGATGTCGACCAGCGCCAGCGTGGGCGTCTACCTGACCTGCGCGGTGTTCGTGATCTTCGTGCTTGGGCCGATCTGCCGCGACAGCGGTTTCAGCCTGTGGAAGTTTCTGAAATTCATCAAGGAAGAACTGTTCACAGTACTGGGCACCAGCTCCTCGGAATCGGTGCTGCCGCAGATGATTTCCAAGATGGAAAAGGCCGGTGTTTCCAAACCCGTTGCCGGGATGATCATTCCCTCGGGCTTGACCTTCAACCCGGATGGTCAGGCGATCTATTGCACCATCGCCGCCATCTTCATTGCGCAGGCAACGAACACCCCGTTGACCCTGACTGATCAGTTGATCGTACTGGCAGTGCTGATGTTCACCTCCAAGGGCTCTGCGGGTGTCACCGGTTCGGGATTCATCATTCTTGCGGCGACGCTATCTTCCCTCGGCACCATTCCGGTGGCGGGCATGGTGCTGTTGTTAGGCGTCGACCGGTTCATGTCGGAAGCGCGCGATCACCAACACCATCGGCAACGGCGTCGGGACCATGGCCATTGCTAAATGGGTCGGCGCGCTGGACATCGTAAAGATGCACAAAGCGCTTAACGGGGAGGTAGAAGAGGAGAGGCCCGAGGCGGTTCAAGCAGACAGTATTGCTGTTGCGTCATCGACGGCAGCCAGTCCCCTGTTGCCTGACTTCAAAAGCGTCTCTCAGGGGTAAGCGTTCTGGCGATGAGCATCGCAGGGGTCATCGCCAGATTGTCGATCTGTTAAACCAGATTGATCTCGACGTCGATGTTGCCATGGGTCGCTTTGGAGTACGGGCAGGTTTCGTGTGCCGCCTCTATCAGTGCCCGTGCGAGAGCCGGATCCACTCCCGGAAGACTTACATTGAGGCGCGCGCGGAGGAAAAAGCCATTCCCGGTCTTGCCCAGGTCCACCTCGGTATCGACGGCCAGGTTGGCAGGCAGAGCCACCTCCAACCTGGCGGCCGCCTTGCCAATCGCGCCGATGAAGCAAGCCGACCAACCCGCAGCCAGCAGCTGTTCGGGATTCGTGCCAGTACCTGAAGAGCCCGGAGGGGAAAGCTTGATGTCCAAACGTCCATCCGAGCTTCGAGACTCACCGTCGCGGCCTCCGGTAGTGTGAGTCTTGCCGGTATAAAGCACGTTGTCGAAGTGATTGATCATGGAGGGGTTCCTGCTAAGGTTGGGGACTCTTTACCATTTATGTCGGTAGCGTTATCGGGTAACACCAGGATTCCGAGGCGGGTGATTCTTTCACTCACATGTACTTCAGATGTGTCGTGAAACGGCGCTTGTGTAACGTTGTGTAAGATCGCCGGAAAAAATACAGACCGTTACAAATTACCGGTCAGCGATACTCAAGTGGCGGGGGGAGCGAGAACCATCATGAAGAGAGCGACAACCAGCATGAAGAAGGCAACGATCGACTCAAAGGAAGGCGATGGAGGAGGCTCTGCCTCTGAGCTGATAGAGGCGAGAATCAAGGCGCTGAGTGATTGGCGGGGCGAGATGCTCGCTCGGGTCCGAACGCTCATCAAGCAGGCCGACCCCGAAGTGCTCGAGGAATGGAAGTGGAGGGGGGTGCCGGTGTGGTCGCACGGCGGAATCATCTGCACCGGTGAGACGTACAAGAATGTCGTGAAAATGACCTTCGCCAAGGGCGCCTCGCTGGATGACCCTTCAGGTCTCTTCAACTCCAGCCTCGAAGGCCACACCAGACGTGCCATTGATTTCCATGAGGGCGACAGGATTGATCAAACAGCCTTGAAGGCGCTCATTCACGCCGCCGTGGCTCTCAACATGTCGGTGCGAGCGGCCCGCGCCAGACCGGCTGAATGAGCTGCCCTGCGAAACCCTGATTCGGTCTCATCGACAGCCGACAGCGGGGCCGCTTTTGGACCCGAAGCAGACGGCCTTGCTGTCCTGTCTGAATGACCTGCGTAAATGTTCAATGAGCTGATTGATTGAAGGTCCTTGAATGGCCGGTGGCTCCGGGATTTCATCGCTCGTTGCTATCGAACCTGGACTCTCGTCCGGATCACCCACAATCCCAGCAAAGTCAGAACAGCGAAGCCCGCTCCCATCAAGAAAGTGCCTTGGAGACCTACCGTGTCCCACAACGCTCCAGCGATCACACTGGCCAGCAGCAAGGCTAACCCGGTCAACAGATTGAACATGCCAAATGCCGTCCCGCGCAGTTCAGCCGGCGCGCAATCGGCGATCAGGGCGGCGAATATCCCTTGGGTAAACCCCATGTGCAGCCCCCATAGAACGACGCCGACGACCAGGCCACCAATACCCGGCGCGAACGCCAGCGTCAGGTCGGCAGCAATCAGCACGATCAGACCTGCGCCGAGCACCGCGACGCGGCTGACACGATCAGACAAGGCCCCGGCGGGATAGGCTGACAGTGAGTAGGCCACCCCCATCAGGACAAGCACCGCGGGCGCCCACATCGGCGACAGCCCGACGGCCTGACCGCGCAGAATCAGAAAGGCTTCGCTAAAACGCGCCAGGGTGAACACCGTAGCGACTCCCACCACCCACCAGTAGCCAGCGCCCAGCCGGGCCAATTCCCGCCGGCTCAAAGGCGCACGCACACGCTGCGTCCCTTCCACTTGTTTGGGCTCATGAACGAACACCAGCAGCACCGCGACGGCAAGGAAGGCCGGGATGACGGCCACCCAGAACACCGTCTGGAAGTGGTTCGCGGTTAGCCACATCAGCCCGATCGCCAGCAACGGTCCCAGGAATGCGCCAACGGTATCCAGAGTCTGACGCAGGCCGAAAGCCGCCCCCCGTATCGCCGGCGGCGTGATGTCGGCCACCAACGCATCGCGCGGAGCGCCGCGAATACCTTTGCCAATGCGGTCGATAAAGCGCGCCCCGGTCAGCCAGTCCAGCGAGCCCGCCAAAGGAAAGATCGGTTTGGACAGCGCCCCCAGCCCATAGCCCAGCGCCGCGAGCAGTTTGCGCTTGCCCAATCGATCACTGAGTGCCCCGGAGAATACCTTGGTGATTGAGGCCGTAGCCTCGGCGATGCCTTCGATGAGGCCCACCATCAAAACGGAGGTGCCCAGTACTGTCACCATGTAGAGCGGCAACAGTGCGTGGATCATCTCTGAGGAGATGTCCATCAGCATCGAGACGAAGCCCAACGCCCAGATGCCGCCAGGCATGGTGCGCCAGACGTTGACGGTTGACGCCTTCTCGATTGGCGCAGTATTCGAAGTGCCATCCGACTTGTCAGTGGTTTTCATCATGAGCCTCGAAAACCTGTTTGGCATAGGCATCCAAAAGCGCCTCGCACCCCTGCAGCCGCGTCGCCGCTACCTCGGCCAGTTGCGCTCCATAGAAATCGAGCTTGCGGATCTTCTCGAACCAGCGCTGCAATTTCTTCAGGTCGGTATCTTCCTCCTCCAGCTCCGCGTAGGTGAACTTCTGGATCGCCACCTCCTTGGCGATCTCGGCTTCGAAGTCCGTGCAGCGGCCGAGGAACTCGCGGTACTGGTCGTCCCGATCGGCTTTGAAACGAGCGACGACTTTGTCTTCCTGCGCACGGTCCAGCGCCACCGTCTCGAGGATCACACAATCACCCCCCATGCCGGCGATATCGTTTTCAATCATCTGCAGTCGGCGCACATGGTCATCGGTCTTGGGCAATAGGCACACCCCGCTTTGCAAGTACACGGCCCCCATGGCTTTCACGCGGCGCCACAAGGCAATGCGTTTGGTGGTCGGCTCTGCCGGGACTTTGTAGGTGATCAGTAGCCAGTTTAATGCGCTCATGGATACTCCTAAAATGTAACGATGGTTACATCCTATCCGAACTGAATCCAGAAACCAAACAGCTGAGAGACAGTCGAGGGGAATCGCAACCCTGGTTAGCAGCCTGCTCAGCGGCTGCCCCTCAATCCGCTTCGTTACCCGTTGTCTTGCTCAAACAGGAGGCGCCCAGGAAGTAAAACGATCCACCCGCAACAATGAAAAGGGCGAGCATGTAGAAGATGTAATGGGCAGGCTGGGTCGCCAATACGACTCCGCAAAGCACCGGACCCAGTGCCGCACCGAGGTTGGACAGGTTTTGCGCGCCGTAATACATGCCTCGCAGGTGGTCGGGAGCGATTTTGTCGATGAACATGTATTCAGCGGGGAATACGATAATCTCGCCGACAGTGAAAATGGCCATGGATATCACCCAGAGCACAACACTGGTCGACAGGGCGAAACCCGCCAACCCCATCATGAACATACTCAGTCCCGCCGCCAGCCACAGGTTCAGGTGCCGGTGGGAAATTTTTCTGCCAATGGAGTATTGCAAGCTGATCACCATCAGCGCATTGGTCGCCACAACGGTACTGATGATCTGATAGGTGGCTTCAGGCGTTGTCGTGACCACCAGATACTGCGAGAGATAAGCCGTGAACTGGCCAAAGACCACGGCGCTGAGCAGCCCGCCAAGGGTGAAACAGACCAACCGATAATCCTGCAGCAGAAGTTTTCCCAGGGCCAGAAACGGTGCGGGTTTCTGAGTCGCATCCACGGCGGTCAGGTCTCTATCGCCCCAAACGAAATAGATGAAGAAGAACCCGGCGCCAAGTCCGGCAGACAACAGGAATGGCAAGTTGATATCCAGCTTGGCCATGCCGGCTCCAAGAAATGGGCCGACGGCATACCCGACATTGGTTAGCGTGTATTTGATCGAGAACACTTCGCTGCGATCACTGGCGGGAAGCAGGCTGCCAAATCCTGATTTAACCGCGATATCAATGACCGCATAAGCCAGGTTGATCAACACCAGGCAGAGGTAGAACAGCCAAAGATCGCGAGCCAGAAACGTCCCTAGAAACCCCAGTGTGAACACACCGCAAAAGCTCGAAATCAGCCGGTAACTGGACATCTTGTCGACCAGAAAGCCACCGTAAAGACTCAATAGCGATCCGATGATCAGTGTGCTGCCAATGACCACGCCGATATCGGCGACGCTCAAGCTGAAACTGCCGGAAAGGTAGATGACCAGATAGGGCAGGGTGATTGCTCGTGCCAAGGTCAATATGAGAGACGCTGACAGCAGCAAATTTACTGTCGTCGGATAGTTTTTTAGCGTTGTCAGCATCCTTGCCTCATCGTTCAGCGGGTTATTTTTATGGAGTTTGCTAGTCGCATATCGTTGATGGATGCGATGGACTCAAGCTTACTTGGGAATCCAGTTCTGATTTATGATGTTTTTTATCGAGTCGGTGGAACTGAATTCATGAATACGGGGCGGCTATGTTTTCCTCTGAGCGATTAAAGGGCATTGATGTATTTGTCTGCGTCGCGGACTGCGGCAGTTTCAAGGCCGCTGCCGAGCGGATGAATCTGACGGGTTCGGCGATCAGTAAAAGCATCGCTCGACTGGAGAGCAGGCTGCAGGCGCGCTTGTTTGATCGAACGACCCGGCGCTTGTCACTGACGGAGGCGGGGATTGCGTTCCATCGCACCTGCACAGGCGTGCTGACTGACCTCGAAGAGGCTGAGCTGTCCTTGCATGCCGAAAACACCGAGCCTCGTGGCAGGGTTCACATTGGCCTTCCAGGTGCCTTCGGCCGCTTGCAGGCACTTCCGGTCATACTGCGGTTTGCCCAGGAGCACGCTCAGTTGCTACCGCACATTTCGTTTTCCGACCGTTTCATCGACCCTATCGAGGAAGGTGTCGATATCGTCGTGCGCATCGGTGGTTCGGATGTTTGGCCCGCCGCATTGGGGCATCGCTACCTGGGCAGTGAGTGGCATATCTTCTGTGCCTCGCCCGCGTATTTGAGCAAGCAAGGCACGCCTGAGACCGATCGCGATCTGGAACATCACCAGTGCATCGCGTACGGCTGGGGGGATGGAACGGTCGGCCCTTGGCGTTTTTCAGGAGCCTGCCCAGGCGAAACTGAGCGCAGGGTCATGCCCGCAAGGTTCGTCGTCGGTGATGGCGAAGGCCTGGTGATTGCGGTACTGGCGGGATGCGGTATCGCGCAATTACCGACGTGGTTGATCAAACATCAACTTGAAGAGGGGTCATTGGTTGAAGTGCTCCCCCATTTGGCAACCGATGGTCTGGCGATTAATCTGGTTTGGCAAAAAAGCCGTCAGGCGCTTCCCAAGGTCAGTGCGTTGTTGGAGGTACTTGCAGCCGGTTTGACGCCGTGTGGTGGCAAACCGGGTAGTCCTGTGAATTCGTGATGCAGGCGCATGCTCGACCATGCGCCTGCCTGATGGCCGGAAAGTCAGGCAGATAAGTTCACTTCTTTCTGGGGTCATCCGCGGGATTGAGAAAAGTGATACCCCACGGGCCGGTCCCATGGATCTGTACCACGGTTTCTTCCTGGGTGAATACATACATCGGCATACCAACAGGCATGATCGTGATACCGCCCGGCGTGTAGGCCCTGGCTTTGGCGGGGTCAAATTTGTCGCCGATTCCCAAGTGAAAAGTGCCGGAAATTACAGTGACACGTTCGACCACCGGGTGAGTATGGACACCTATTTTGGAGTTGGCAGGAAGCTTGAGCCGAAAGGTAAACGGATCTGCGGCTTTCAGGTCGCCTTCAATGACTACGATTTGGGCACCAGGCGCGACCGATGGTGCATCAGACCATTTGAGATCAGAGGGTAGAACCGATATGTGGCCCGCCATAGGTTGCTCAGCGCCCGACGCGGCAGACGTCATGAGTGCGGCGAGTGTGAGTGCGCTTGACGCCACAAAGACTCTTAATGTGTACATTTGCTTCTCCCTTGGAAGGAACAATTGTTACTCGCAGCCCCACACTTTATTAAAGCTACTATCGGTCCATAAACAAGCTGGCCTGACGTTTGAGTCAAGGCCGCAACCCGCCAGGGACGTCGGCCTTCAACGAGTTGTCAGGCGTCACTGGCTTTTTTCTGATCAGCGTTCTTCGAACGTTCCTGTGCGCACGTCGCCGCTGCGCACGTAGCGGGTGATCAGCACACCGCCAGGCGTGCTGGTCGAGTGCGCCAAGGTGAAGGCCGACGCTTGTGCGTTGTCGCCGAACAAGCGCTTGCCGCGCCCAAGTACGATGGGAAAAATCATAAGTCGAAACTCGTCCACCAACCCGGCTGCAAGCAGTTGGCGCACCAGATCGCCGCTGCCCTGCGTCAATAGGTGGGCGCCGCCCTGGTGCTTAAGCGCGCGTATCGCGTCGGCAAGGTTGCCCTCCAACGCATGACTGTTGTGCCAATCAAGCGTATCGGATCGATGCGTGGCCACGTGCTTAGGCACGTTGTTGAACAAATCAGCGATGGCGCGGCTGTGTGAATCGGCCGGTACGTGCGGCCAATACGCCGCGAATATATCGTAGGTGCGACGCCCCAGCAGCAACTCGAACGGCTGCGAGAACAGGTCCTGCACGGCCTGGCCGATTTCGTCGGCGTAGGGCACTATCCAGCCACCGAAGCGGAATTCGCCGCTGGTATCTTCTTCAGGTCCGCCGGGCGCTTGAATAACGCTATCGAGACTAATGAAAGCGGCAACGATGAGCTTGCGCATACGCTTCTTCAGGTTCGTCCTCGTGAAAATTCTCGTACAGGGAACGCCTGCGATCACTGCGACCCATCAGATTCATTCCCTAACGATAGTCGAACGAGACTCTGCGAAATCGACAGTGCGAGGCCCTGATGACGCCTGACTACTATCAGGCGACCATGTCGCGTTTCTTGTCGCGATGGCGTGTGAATGACTGTGAGACATCGGCGAGGGCCAAGCGGGCCGCGGTTATTCGGGCAACCCGGCCAGCCGCAGTCCGTCGGCGAACCGCGCGAGATCCTCGGGCTGTTGGATCGGCAGCCAATCCTTCAGCTTGGAGACGCGCAAAGCTGGATCCAGCTCGCGCAGGCGCTGCATCGCCTGCTGCGCTTTGTCCATTCGTCCACTGAGCGCGTGACTGGCCGCCACCAGGGCAACCGGCACCAGGAGGCTGGGCAGGTTCCCCAACGCCTTTTCCGCCCAGGCCGAAGCGGCGTCGAAGTGCCCGGCGAAGAAATGCGCGAGCGCCATCCCGACCTGCATCCTGAACATTTCCGGATCCAGCGGACTCAAGCGGGCGGCATGGGCCAAATGCTCAATCGCTTCGTCTGTTTCACCGCGCAGCGCGCGCAGGATACCGCCCAGGAACCAGACGGGAGCAAGGTTGGGATTGAGCAGGCGTGCCCTGTCGAGCAGGGCAATGCCGCCATCGACATCACCGGTGAGATGGGCCAGTGCATGTCCGCCTCGCGTCAGCGCCACCGCATCATCGCGGCCGAGCGCCACTGCCAGACGCGCAAGCCGCGCGCCCTCGGCGATCTCTCGAGTCCGATCGGTCATCCAGCCATTCACCTTGCGCCAGAAGTGGCACCAGGCTGCCATGCCGTAGGCCGATGCAAACTCCGGATCGAGTTCGATGGCCTTGTAGAACAATGGCAGCGCTTCCTCGATGGCTTCGCGGGTGCCGCTGTGGAGTTTCGCCATTGCGCGCAGGTAATAGTCGTAGGCGTCCAGGCTTTCTGTTGGTTTGCGTTTGGCGCGCTCGATTTCCGCCCGTTCGAGCTGCGGCGCGATGGCGCCGACGACGCTTTCGGCGATTTGATCCTGCAGTTCGAAGATGTCGTCGAGCATGCCTTCGAAGCGCTCCGCCCAGATGTGCGTTCCGCTCGTCGCGTCGATCAGTTGCCCGGTGATGCGTACCTTGTTCCCGGATTTGCGCACGCTACCTTCCAGCACGTAGCGCACGCCGAGCTCCTGGCCGACGCCCTTGACGTCCACCGCCCGGCCTTTGTAGGTGAAGCTCGAATTGCGCGCGATGACGAACAGCCAGCGGATTCGCGACAGGGCGGCGATGATGTCCTCCACCATGCCATCGGCGAAATATTCCTGCTCCGGATCGCCGCTCAGGTTGTGGAAGGGCAAGACGGTGATGGAGGGTTTGTCCGGCAGGACGAGCGTGGACGGAGGCGTTTGCTTCGGGTCCACGGGCGCAGGGTCGTCGATGCCTTTGCGGTCAGGCTGTTGCGCTTCGCCGATCTCGCCGACCTTGATCTCACCGACGAAGCGGTAACCCTTGCGGGCGACCGTGCGCACCAGGCGCTGTTCCTCGCCGGTATCGCCGATGGCCTTGCGCACCGCATTGATGTGGCTGGTGATCGTCGATTCCGAGACGATCCGGCCGCTCCACACCGCCTGGAGCAGGTCGTCCTTGCTGACGACGCGATCGCGGTTGCTGACGAGCTGCAGCAATAGGTCGAAGACCTGCGGCCCGACGGCCACGACTTGCCCGCGCAAGGTGAGTTCCCGGCGCTCTTGATCGAGCACGTAGTCTTCAAACACGAATTGCAAGGTGAGGATCCCCTGGTCGAGCGCCCTCGACTCCGTGTCCGAGCTGGCGATTAGAACGAGGTATCGATAATACGGCAGCGCGTAACCCGCTGCACCGTCCAGCAAGGGATGCCAGTTGCCCACTTGCTTCTTTGGACGAAAAACCAAGCTTGCCCAAAGACAAACTCAAGGCCGGCACAAGGACTTCCCTCACGCGCGCAGGCACTCTTTCTCTACATCGACAGCAATGGTTGCCGTCGGGAAGCGGAGAGAACCCATGAAGATCGTCGTCATCGGAGGCACCGGCCTCATCGGATCGAAACTTGTGAAGAACCTCCGCGAGCGCGGCCATGACGCGCTCGCAGCCTCCCCCAACACCGGAGTGAACAGCATTACCCGCGAGGGCCTGGCCCAAGCGATGGATGGCGCCGATATCGTCGTCGACGTGGCCAACGCGCCGTCGTGGGAAGACCAGGCCGTCCTCGAGTTCTTCGAAACCTCGAGCCGCAACCTGCTGGCTGCCGAAGCGGCCGCCGGGGTTCGCCATCACGTTGCCCTGTCGATCGTCGGCAGCGAACGGCTTCCCGAGAACGGCTATTTCCGGGCCAAAGTCGCGCAGGAAAACCTCATCAAGGCGTCCGGCATTCCTTACACCATCCTGCGTGCCACGCAGTTCTTCGAGTTTGTCGGCGGCATCGCGCAGTCAGCCACCGTCGGCGAGGAGGTTTGCCTGTCGCCGGCGCTGATCCAACCGATGGCGTCCGACGACGTGGCGGCGGCGCTTACCGATGTCACGCTGGCAACGCCGGTCAATGGCACGGTCGAAGTCGCCGGTCCCGAGGCCATGCCGCTCGACGAACTGGTCAGGCGCTTCCTGCGGGCCACTCAGGACACGCGCAAGGTGGTGCCGGACGTGCACGCGCGCTACTTCGGCGCCGTGCTCGACGATCAATCCCTGACTCCCGGCAAGAACCCGCGCCTGGGCGCGATCCGCTTCGAGGACTGGCTCGGTCAGTCGATGGCCCAAGCGGGACGCTGAGGCTCCCGGAACCTTCAGGAAAGCGTAGGCCCGGTAACGGGCCGCGCCTTCACAACACATACCCACCAAGGAGAATTGCCATGGTTACCCGATACCTCCTGGCCGCTGCCTTTGCAGTGCTGTCGATCACCTCAGCATCGGCCGACGAGCGGCCCGCCGGCAAGGTGACGGTCGTATTCGACCGCCCCATTCCCAACATCCCCGGCAAGAGCATGAAGGGCGTGCTGGTCGAGTACGCGCCGGGCGCCGCGTCGCCGGCCCACACGCATCCGAAAACGGCCTTCATCTACGCAACGGTGCTTGAGGGCGCGGTCCGCAGCCGCGTCAACGACGCACCGGAAAAGGTCTACAACGTCGGCGAAAACTTCGTTGAGGAGCCTGGCTCCCATCACCAGGTCAGCGCAAACGCCAGCGACACGAAACCTGCACGCCTGCTGGCCGTGTTCGTCCTCGACAGCGACGAAAAGGTGCTCGTCACGCCCACCGGGAAGTGAGCCCGGCAACGCGCTCATCGACGCCTGACAGCGGGCGGCAGACGACTGCCGCTCGGCTGTAGATCCTTGGCATTAAACAGGAAATGAGAACATGAACGCGCTCCAGGACAAGGCCGCCATTACCACCGGCGCAAGCGCTGAAACCGCTGATGTCGTGGCGCGGCAAGGCAAGAGAAAGAGGATCGGCCTGTTACTGTGCGTCGCTGCCCTGGTGGTCGTGGCAGCCGGATGGACCATGGCTGTTTCAAGTGGCACGACCTCGACCGACAACGCTTATGTCCGCGGCGACGTCACCTCGCTCGCCGCCAAGGTGGCCGGCTATGTCACCGCGCTGGAGGTCGAGGACAACCAAAGCGTCCGGGCGGGTGACGTCCTGTTCCGGATCGACGACCGGGACTACCGCGCACGGGTTGCGCAAGCAGAGGCCAATGTCAGCGCTGCCCAGGCTCGCCTGACCCATGTCGATGCCGAGACCCAGCTTCAGCGGGCCCTGATTCGTCAGGCCGAAGCGCAACGCCGCTCGGCCGCCGCCGGGATGAATCTGGCGAACAAGACCCATGATCGCAGCCGCAAACTGATCCTCAGCAACGCAGTCAGCCAGGCCCTGGTCGACGAAACCGACGCGGCACGCTCCAGGGCCGAGTCGACGGTTTCGGCTGCTTCGGCAACGGTAGACGCTCAACAGCAACGCATCACCGTCCTTGTCGCCCAGCGAGAAGCGGCCGTTGCTGCGGTGACGCAGGCGCAGGCCGCGCGTGATCTCGCCCGGATCGATCTCGACAGCACCGTGGTCCGCGCGCCGGTTGATGGCGTGGTCGGTAACCGCCAGGTCCGCATCGGCCGGTTCGTCACGCCGGGCGTTGCCTTGCTCGATATCGTGCCGGTCAATGATGTGTGGGTCGTGGCGAATTTCAAGGAAACCCAGCTCGAACACATCCACCCCGGTCAGCACGTGCGCATCACGGTCGACGGCTACCCCAACGGGGCACTTGAAGGTGTGGTCGACAGCTTTGCACCGGGTAGCGGGTCGGCGTTCAGCTTGCTGCCCCCCGACAACGCAACAGGGAACTTCGTGCGTGTCGTGCAGCGGGTTCCGGTAAAGATCCGGCTTGCCCACAACCCGTTGCCGGGCCGCATCGTGCCGGGCCTGTCCGCGCGTGTCGAGGTTGTGCAAGGGAGCGGGTCATGAACACGGCTACCACCACGCGGAGCAACGCCAGCGTTACGACCGGCGTTCTACTTATTGCGGGCATCGTGCTTGCCACGCTGACGGAAGCGATCGCCAGCACCGTTCTGTCGCTTGGACGCGGCGACATCATCGGCGACACCTATGCAACGCCTGATGAGTTTGCCTGGCTGGATATCGGCTACACCGCGCTCAAGCTGATCGGGTTCATGACGGCCCCGTGGCTGATGAGCCGTTTCTTTCCACGTAACCTGATCATCGGCTCAATCCTGGTCATGGGCCTGGCATGCGGCATTGCCGCCATCACGGTTCGACTGGATCTGCTGGTCGCGTTTCGAATGATTCAGGGCTTCGCCGGCGGCACCCTGTTGGTCGGGGGGCAGGCGATCATCTTTCGCGCCTTTGCGCGATCCCATCAACCCATCCTTCAAGCCCTGTTTGCCATGGGCGCCGTTGTCGCGCCCGCGACGCTGGCCCCGGCCCTTCAGGGGTGGTTGATCGATAGCCAATCCTGGACATGGATCTTCTTCAGCGTTGTTCCGCTGGCCTTGGCGGCTAGCGGACTGCTGCTGATCGCAGGCGGCCCGATACCCGCCAAGGCCCGGCACCGGCCGTTCGACTGGATCGGCTTCTCGCTGATCTCTGCCACCCTGTTCTGTTTCACTTATGTGCTCAGCCAGGGCAGCCGATGGGACTGGTTCGAGGAGCCTCGCATCCTCTGGATGACGGTGATCGGCGCAGCCGCTCTGTTGGCCTTTCTCGGTCAACAAGTGTTGGCCAAAGGCCAGGGTCTGCTCGACTTCACCCTGTTCAAATCGAGCGATTTTTCCTTCGCCTTTATCGTCAGCTTTGTCGCCGGCGCCGCCTTGTTCGGCAGCGCGTTCCTGATTCCGGCGTTCGCCCTGTCGGTCCTCGCGTTCACGCCCACCGAAGCCGGCCTGCTCCTGTTGCCCAGTGGTGCTTTTTTTATCGGCGCGCTGCTCATTGCTGCCTTTCTCATGCAGGTCCGCCACGTTGCGCCGTTCGCCACTGTGCCCTTTGGCATCCCGATGATCATGGTTGCGATGTGGATGCTGTCCGGTTCGACCAGCGAAAGCGGCACCGACGACATGATGGCAGCCATCCTGTTACGCGGCCTGGGCCTTGGCTTCCTGTTTCTGTCGATCACGCTGATCGCTTTCAGCGACCTCAACAGCCGAAACCTTGCTTGCGGAATAGGCCTTTTCAACACGGGTCGCCAACTGGGTGGCCTTATGGGGGTCGCAGGACTCCAGACGCTGATCGAGCATAACGTTACCGCCAATGCCGTGGTCCTCGGTGCCAGCGTTACTCCCGGTGGGGCCGCGGTCATCGAACGGCTGACGACCACGACGGCCATGCTGTCGGCGAAAGGCATGGATGCCGTGGCCGCTGGCCGGGCAGCGACGAGCCTCCTGGGCCGGGTCGTGTCAGGTCAGTCCACGGTGATTGCCTTCGACTCAGCGTTCATCGCCGTTACCCTGCTTTTTGCAATCGCCGCCCCCATGCTGGTCGGCATCAAGATCGGATTCTCGCGATACGCGAAAGTACGCGCTGCGCGAACCGTCGCGTGAGACAGCCTACGCCAACCAGCACTGGATCGGATTCTCCCTGCGCGTCCTTCGGGTCACGAGAGCCTCGCAGGTACACCACACGATGACAGGACGAGGCTACGGCTTTGATCGCCGTCTATGACTTTGCGAGCTGACCGCGCACGTCGAGGGCGTTTGCCCCCGGCAGCGCTGGACGGCGGCGCTTCAAGCTGCCGGTGACGCTGGCTCTGCTTGAGGTGCTTGAGACCTCAATAGAGCCGCGTCTGGTCTCGCTACTGGAATGACCTTTCCCTGGACTGTCTTGGCAAGACACACATTTCCACCGCCGACAGCTTTGCAACAAAAGCGCCACGAGTTGCGCCCTGAATTCCTTTTCGTAGGTGTTGGTTTCCATGTTAACGGGCGCTCTGGGGCCGGTGAGTTGTTTTGTGCCGACTACGTGAAGGGTCAGGACGTCATCAAGACGCCTCACATTGCGGTGCGGGGCGATGTTGTTCAGGCGCGTCTCTTGTGAACTTCCGTCTTGGCTGTAATCAGACGTGCGTACAGGTCCTTTGGGTTTTCCAGTTCAGGCACCAGTTCAATTTCACGTCCGATATTGCACGCCAGGGCAACGGCCAGGACATATCGCAGCGCTGAATAGTCTTCCAGCGCAAAGCCAACCGAATCGAACAGCGTGACCTCATCTGCATGTTTACGGCCTGCTTCCTGGCCATTGACCACGCGCCAGAATTCGATGACAGGCGAATCGCTGGGCATCTGTTGAATCTCGCCTTCGATACGGCTTTGCGGTTCAAACTCCACGATCACCCGGGAACGCCCGACGATCTCACGGTGCAGCTCGGTCTTGCCCGGGCAGTCGCCACCGACGGCGTTGAGGTGCATGCCGGGTTCGATCATTTCCGGGGTCAGGATAGTGGCGTAGGCCTTGTCCGCCGTCACCGTGGTCACGATATCGGCACCTCGCACGGCCTCGGCAACCGAGGTCGAGATCACGATCTTGAGCGCCGGGAAGCTTTCGAGGTTTTTTGCCAGCTTGCGGGTCGCCTTGGGATCGATGTCGAACAAGCGAATTTCGTTGATGTCCAACATCGTGTGGAAGGCAACTGCCTGGAATTCGCTCTGTGAACCGTTACCAATCAGCGCCATGCTGCGCGAGCCAGGCCTGGCCATGTAGCGTGCCGCCAACGCCGATGTTGCGGCGGTACGAATTGCAGTGGTCAGGGTCATTTCGCTGAGCAGCACCGGTTTGCCGGTGTCCACATCAGCAAGTGCACCAAATGCCATTACGGTGAGCATGCCATTGAGGGTGTTTTTTGGGTGGCCATTGACGTACTTGAAGGCGTACAGCGAGGTATCTGACACTGGCATGAGCTCTATCACACCTTCCTTCGAATGGTTGGCAAGGCGCGCGCACTTATCGAATTCGTGCCAACGTAAGTAATCTTCACGTATGCATTCGGCCATTTCCGCCAAGCACGCCGTCAAGCCTTTATGCGATACCAATTGGGTGAGGTCGTTAACATCGATATAACGGGTCATTCTGTCATCCTTCGGACAAAAGCAATAATGGGTGCATCAACGGCGTTTCAGGGCAGCCGCCATCCGTTACCCCATACATGGGCTAGGGTGATCAATGCACCGAAGTGTTTAGAGGCTTATTAATATAATGGCTGAGTCAGATATCCTTGGATAATACCAGGTTTGCACCTTTTCGATTGAGAGTGCACAAGTAGACAAGGCCTATCGCAATCCAGACACCGCCAAGTTTTTGTGCGTCCAGGCCCATGTTGTACATGATTGCACCGGTGATGATAAAACCCATAATTGGTGAAATCAGATGAGCTAGAATGTTTCCTGATTTCTGCCGGCGCCAGTAGTAGTTAATGACGGTGAGATGCAGAATGATAAAGCCACTCAATGCGCCGAAGTTTACCAGTGAAGTCAAGGTGTCGACGGCATTGATAAAAAAGTAACAGATCGCCAGCGACAGTATCGCCACCAAGTAAATGCTCAAGTGCGGAGTGCTGTATTTGGGGTGAACTTTTGCGAGGACTTTTGGTAATTTTCCATCCCGCGCCATCCCGAACAACAATCGCGAAACTGCCGCTTGCGATGTGATGGACACCGCCACGCCCCAGGCCAAAGCTGTTGCTACAGCCGTCAAGGATGCCAACCGATCGCCACCGGCGATGGTGGCGATTTCATAGAACGCAGTGTCGGCTGAGGTGAAACCCATGCCCGCTGCAAGGTCAGCGGCAAGCCATGTTTGTACGACGAATATTCCACCCATGATCAGCAGGCTGATCAGCGCGGCCCTGCCAACGCTGCGACCGGCATCGCCCTTGGTCTCTTCCGCCAACGTGGAAATGGCATCGAACCCAAGAAAAGAAAGCACCGCAATCGAAACAGCCTGCATCATCAAGGCAAAATTGAAATTCGACGGGTTGTACAGAGGGGCCAATGTCAGTTGCCCATTGCCGCCGCCTGCGTGCAATGCCTTCCAGGCACAGGCAAGAAAAATGCCCAGTACCACGAGCTGCGCGATCAGGAACAGAATGTTCATGCGGGCGGTGAAGGTGATGCCTCGCAAGTTCACCAGCGTAGCGCTGATCAGGAAAATGAAAATAAAGGCAAACTTTGGAATTTCAGGGTAGAGATGGTTAAGTGCCATGGCGGCGTATATGTACAGCAAAGGCGGAATCAGCAAGTAGTCCAACAGCAGCAACCAGCCTGCAAGAAAGCCAACGTTGGGGTGCAAGCCCCGTTGCGCATAAGAATAGACTGAACCGGCAATGGGAAAGGCGCGCGCCATGCTGCCGTAGCTCAATGCAGTGAACAACATAGCCCCCATGCCAATGATGTAAGCCAGTGGCACCATTCCAGGGGCTTGCTGGTTCACGTACCCGTACACCCCAAAGGGTGCAATGGGGATCATGAAGATCATTCCATAGATCACCAGGTCGGCAAGCGACAAACTACGTTTTAATTCTTGTTTATAACCAAAATCTTCGATAGCCATGACACGGTACTCCATAAGCGAGTAAGGCGGATGTTCGGTCACTGTCTGATGACAACGCGGCGACTGAAACAAGTTTTTAAACCCGGCAGGTTAAAAAGCGCCCAAGCGGTGTTTTTATAGTTGTATTACCGATTTACCAAGCAACAGCGTTTAGAGCAGTGGAGCCAGTACATCTGACCATGACTGAACGGCATCCGGTGTCCGCAGCAGGTCGTTTCTGACCTCGATCAGCGCAGCATCAATGCCGCGTTTGTCACCGTGAAAGGGGACGGTCATATCCTCGAGAGGGTTGATTTCATACGGTTGATTTGCCGCCACCTTCAGGCCCTGTGCCGCCAGGCCTTCGAGCAACCGATGGGCATAGGCATGAGCACGGGCGTACAACACGCCGATTTCCAGGGTGCGTGGCTGGCCAAAGTACATCGGGGTGAAGCTGTGGATCCCAATGATTCGTACGGCTCGGCCTGCGGCGACCCTGGCGTCGATCAACGCACTGAGTTTTTGATGAAAAGGGGTGAACAGGCAGTCTCGTCGATATTGGCGTGTGGCATCGTCTAGATTCTGGTTGCCGACCACCTCGTAGACTTCACTGCGCTCTGGAATGCTGTCAGGCGCCTCGAGGGGGCGATTCAGGTCAATCAGCAGGCGTGAATAACCCGCTGATATCAGGGTCGCACCAAGGGTTTTTGACAGCTGTTGCGCCAGGGCGTGGGCGCCGATGTCCCAAGCGATATGCTCGCGTGCCGCCTCCGCGCTCAACCCCAGACGTTCCAATTGCGCCGGAATGTAGGGGCTTGCATGTTCACACACCAAGATCACCGGGTGCTCGGAGTGCTCTTGGCTCAGGGCGTAAACCGGCTCGCTGTACAAGCCATGCTCTGGGGTTTCAATAAAGGCGGGCATAGTGTTCACATAGTTCAGCAGGTGTGAATGGTTCTGTCGATTTGAGCTCCTGAGTCTTGACCGCGAAGTAAGCGTCCATCATGAGTTTTGGCAGCGCTTCGAACAGCTCCTTACTCTGGCGCAAGCAAGCCAGCGCTTCACCAAGCGTGCCCGGCAGGGCGATGATATTGCGAGCCTCCCGTTGTTCGTCGGTCAGGGTGTCGGGCTCTTCATCGGTGGTGGCGTTCAACGCGAGCTTCTGTTCTATGCCCAGCCGACCGGCCATCAGCACGGTTGCCATGCTCAAGTGTGGCGAAGACGTTGCGTCGAGTGGCCGAAACTCGAGGTTGTACTGTTTAGCCGGTGATTTGCCGCCAATGGTGATCGTTGGGCAAATGCGCAACGAGGCTTCGCGGTTGCGTTGGCCCAGGCAGGCGTAGGACGCACTCCAGTGGTGGGGTTTCAAGCGCAAATAGGAAATGGGTGTCGGAGCGCTGAAGGCACACAACGCCGGCAAGTACTTCAACACACCTGCAGCCCAATGCTGTCCCAATGTCGACAAGCCATTGGTATGTTCGGGGTCATACATCACCGGGGTGCCGTCTTGATCCTGCAGGCTGATATGCAGGTGCACACCGTTGCTGACACCGTGCTCTTCAAGTTTGGGCGAGAAGCTGATGTCCAGGCCCATCTGGCGAGCGATCTCGCGGGTGATTTCGCGAACGTTCACGGCCCGGTCGGCGGCGGCAACGCCTTGTGTGGGGCGACAGGTGATTTCGTACTGCGCCTTGCCGTACTCGGGCAGGAACATTTCAGGCTCGACCCCGGCGGCCCTCAAGGCACTGAGCAGCCAGCCGCCGAAGTTGGCCGCGTGGTGCTGCGCACCAAGTGAGAATGCACGGTGCGATGGCTGTGTATCAAGCTCGCCGAGGTTGAATTCATGTTCGAATGCGGCCGTGACATCCAGACCCAGTTCATCGCGGTAGCGTTCGACTTCATTGCGCAACAGCGTGCGCGGGCACGCAGCCCAAGGCCGACCATCGGTTTCACAGATATCGGCATGAACGTAGTCCAGTGCAGGCGCATTGGCGTCGGGACCATTGGGTACCTGAACGCGCGAGTTCATGTCTGGTATCAACCGCAAGTCGCCGTAAGCCCCCCAAGGATTATTGTCGGCCACTACATCCTGTGGGGTGAGCGCACTGTTGGCCGGTACCCAGCCACAGCCGCTGGCTTGATAGCTTTCAAGTTCGTCGGTGGGAAATGAACGGCCGCGCGTGATGCCGATCAAATCGGTGGTGACGATCGTCGTCATCGCAATGGGCGTAATCAGGCCATTGCCAGGTGTGGGCCGATTCATGCTTGCATCTCCTGCAGGCGCTTGATAACTGTCTCGGTGTCAGTGATCCAGCAATAGCCTTTGATTGCTTCAAGGCACGCCTGGTGCCGTGCCGATGTGTAGGTGGCACAAGCGTCTTCGACCAGCGTCACCAGGTAGCCGCGATCCGCTGCGTCACGAACCGCCATGTCCACGCACTGATCGGTGACAATGCCCGCGATAATCAAATGACGGGTTTCCAGGTTGCGCAGTACGTAATCGATGTTGGTCGAGTTGAAAACACCTGATGACGTCTTGGGCAGGATCACCTCGTTCTCACCGGCGGCCAGCTCGTCGATGATGCCGGCGGGGTAGCTGCCCTTGGGAAGGTGCATGTCCGACAGCTTGTGGTCCAGCGAGCGATCACGCCCGTCGGCCGTGAGGCTTTCGATGATGGTATGGAGCACATTCTGATTCGCTTCGCGCATCGCCTTGAGTAGCCGTTGCTGGTTTGGTATCACCTTGGCCTGGGTACGTGTCAGAAAATATTCCGCTTGAGGACCCTGCAAATGTGGATCGAGTTGCGGGTCCAGCCAGGCACGTTGCATGTCTACCAGCAACAGGGCGGTATGGCCGTGCACATAAGGAAGGTCACGTGGTGAATGATGAGGGAGTGTGAACATTATTATTTTTCCTCGAGGAGGTGGGCGGCGAAACTGGTGCGCAGCTTGTCGATGCCTTCCAGTCGATCTTCCGGGTCAGTGCTGCGCAGTGTGAGAGCGGCAATCAGGGCTTCTACTTGTGCGAGCGCCGGCACCATCGTGTCGAAGGCAGAAATGGATTCAACGGGGGCGCTGATGACCAGGTCTGCGAGTTCGCGCAAGGGCGAGGCGTAGATGTCCGTGAAAAGTACAAGGCGTGCACCGCGTGCCTTGGCGGCGTTGGCGACGCGAAGGGCTTGGGTTTGATAGCGGCGGTAGTCGAACAGCAGGACAATGTCCTGGCGCTGGACGTCGTATAGCCGGTCCGGCAGTTGGGCGTTGTCTTCCAGTGCATGGCAACCCGGGCGCAGCAGGCGCAGGTGACTCACCATGTAGCCGGCAAGGAAACTGCTGAGGCGTCCACCGAAGCAAAAAAGCTGATGGCGGGTATCGAGTATCAGATCTACCAGCACGCGCACATCTTCAGGCTGGGTCAGTGCCTGGGTTTCTTGCAGGGTACGGCTGCACTCATTCAAGTAGCTCGTCCAGGCATCGTCTTGGGATGAGTGCGCGCGGGGTTGCAAGAGTGTGACAGGGGACCGCAGACGGTGGTCCATCTCACTGAGTAAGGCGTCCTGAAAGTCGGCATAGCCACCGAAACCTAACTTCCTGACCAGGCGCACGATGGTCGGATCGCTGACGCCGGCATGTTCAGCCAGCTTGGCCATAGGCCCCAACCCGCTACGCGGGTAGTGGTCTAGTAACGCGCGAATCACCTTGCGTTCGGAAGGCGTTGGGTTCAGCGCGGCATCCGTGAGTTGTTCTCGCAAATTTGTCATGTGGGCGTTTTCTTATGGGTGTGTTTGTTTTGCTTCACATTTGCTTAGAAGAGTATATGTGTAGTGTTTGCTACAGTCTAGTTTTTTGAAATACAAACGTAAAAACAGACGCAGGTGCTGTAAAAAATCAATATATATCAATGGTATGCAGGCGATTCTTGAGAGAAATCGCAGGTTTTAAGGCACTGGGTGCGGATGGGTCGTTCCATGAGCGGTTCAGCAGAGGTGTGTCACCGTCGTTTGTAAGCCAGCCGAAGGGCTGGCGATGTAACCATCCGCAAAGCCCTTCTCATACAATCGATCGTCTTCATCGAGTTCTTCAATCATGGCGTCTATCAGCACGCGGGCGGCGAGTTTAAGCTTCTGCGTGTCCATTCTGATCAACCTCCGATGTACCCTTTTCGAGCCGCGCTCGTTTCCACTTATGTTAGTGAGCGAGCTGGAAAAATATTGAGCCTTCTATCAGGGATCAATACCATTGCTGCGCACCACCACCTGCATTCACACGATCAGTGAGCAAGTGTGAGGGCGCAATCCCTAGCTGCTCTTGTGCGCTCATATTCGAGCCGGCGCAGCCATATTCGATAAGCTATGATTTTTAACCGAACTCATGGAGCAGGCTACTAAAATGAAGATGTTCGGTAGGCGACTGAAAGAGGAACGCATGGCTCTAGGCCTCTCCCAGCAAGAGTTCGGCGCTCTGGGAGGGGTTTTGGCAAACGCCCAAAGCAAGTACGAGAAGGGATCCCGGTTTCCCAGGGCCGACTACTTGACGGCCATCGCAATCAGGGGAGTGGACGTTCTCTACCTTTTGACGGGGAAGAAGTCCCGTTTTAAAGAAGATCTGCCTGATGAAGAAACCAGAGTCATTGAGAATTACCGCCGCCTTAACCAAGGCGATCGGAATGCCATTGCACGGCTTGCGTCATCGCTTGCTGAGTACACGGCACCGGGCAACAGTGACTCCTGACAGCGCGGAGTCGGCAATGGGAACGATCTGGGCGTAGTCACCGTGCATTACCAAGGTAGGTACGGTGATCGCCCGTAGGTCATCCGTGAAATCGGTCTTATTCAGTCAGCACGGGAGCCGCCAGGGCTCCCGTGTCTGGTCGGGAGGTTGGTCGACCCCATGGTCAGCGTCCTTCCAGCTTGTCCACTACCTCGTCGGTGGTTACCACATCGTTGGCGATGTAGCGGAAGTCGACCAGTGCGCTACCGTATCCGTCGCCGTCAGGAAGCTTTGGGCCGGCGACGGCGTCACGCACGACAACCACCTCGAAACCGCGCTCCAGAAACTCGCGAAGGTGCGATTCGACGCACAGGTTGGAGGCCATGCCGGCAAGGACGATCTTGTCGATCCGCTGCTTATGCAGCTGCAGCATCAAGTCGTTGCTTTGCGGGCCATACAACTTGTGCGGTGATGCGACGATGGTCTTGCCGTCTTCGATGAAGGGCTTGAACTGCGGCATGAAATCGGCACCCGAGTTACGGAACCCATCCAGCGTCAAGGCGCCCTTGCGATCGAAGAGGCCAAGCGTGTGCTGAACGGTCTCCGCCGGCGCCTCGTACTTCCATTTATGATCGTGGGGATAGTAGTAGTGCGGCGAGATGGCTACGGTCGTTCCGGACTTCTTAAACGCCGCGAAAAGCCGGTGCAGATTCGGGACTAGATTTTGCTCGGTAACGCTCTCACCAAAGACCGGCCAGCCTGCACCCTCTGGGCTCATGAAGTCGATCTGCGGGTCGATCACGACCAGAGCAGTTCGACTTTGATCCCATTGAAAGGTGGAGGCCGGGAGTGCGGGCTTGACCGGATCGGCGTAGGGGGTCTCGGCGGCGAAGCCGATGCCAGGCGCCATCAGGATGGCTCCCAACAAGGTGGCGTAGGAGATCATTCTCTTGGGATGAGTTCTGTTGAAGGTCATTTTCGTGTCCTCAAAGTGGAAGTGGCGCGTCTACGGTACGGCGAGAAGAAGCTACGAAAAGGACGTTTATCCCTAGATTTCAGCCGACTGACGCAGCCGCCTTGAGAGAGGCGGGCGCGTTAGTCTGGCAAGGGCCGAGCCCCGTTGTTGCACCCGTTGACGTTCCAAACAGGGGCGGCGTCTAATGACTCTTCAGCCAGACTTTTGGCGGTCAGGTCATGCCGCGTCACGTTTGTTTCCTGGTCTATTCAGGGTTCGTATTGCTGGATCTGAGTGGCCCGCTCGAAGCCTTCTCCAACGCAAATCGTGCTCGCCCTTCGGGCTATCGATTCACGTTCGCTTCGCTTGAGGGCGGATTGATTTGCGCCTCAGGCGGACTGCAGGTCACGACCCAGGCATTGCAAGTTGTCGACCGCCTCGACACTCTCATCATCGTCGGCGCGCCAGCCGTTCCGGTCGGTGACTGGATAGTGCCGATGGCGGCTGCGATCCGGCAGATGTCCTTGCGCTCGCGCCGCACTGCCAGCGTCTGTACCGGCGCCTTCGTGCTAGCCGAGAGCGGCCTGCTCGACGGTCGTGTCGCGACCACGCATTGGAACTACGCGCCACAATTGCAAGCTCGCTATCCGTCGCTGCGCGTGGACGGAGATCGAATCTGGACCGAGGATGGGAATGTCTGGACGTCAGCAGGCATGTCGGCTGGCATCGACATGGCCTTGGCCATGATCGAGCAGGACCTGGGCAAGGAGGTGGCGCGCTCCATCGCACGCATGCTGGTTGTCTACTATCGGCGGCCAGGTGGTCAGCATCAGTTCTCTTCGCTGCTGGATTTCGACCCTGGCTCAGATCGCATCCGCACGGTGCTGAGCTATGCGCGCGATCATCTGCGCGATGATCTGTCAGTTGAGCGCCTGGCAGAAGTCGCGCATATGAGCGTACGTCAGTTTGGCCGCGTGTTCGCGGCATCCATCGGGGTGACGCCGGCGAAAGCTATCGAGCGCCTTCGTATCGAGGCAGCGAGGTCGCTGGTTGAGGACGGGCATCAAACTTTCGAGGGGATCGCCAGGGGCTTCGGATTCGGCGATGCCGATCACATGCTGCGCTGCTTCGTGCGAGTCATTGGGCGCACGCCACAAGAACTGCGCCGCAGCGCTCGCCAGGCCAAAGGAGATGGCCGGTCTGGGAGAAAGGCAGACCAATAGTCCGCGCTGCACGCCCCGGTAGCTTGCGCGACAACCGCGCCGGAATCTGTTCGCAATCTCACGCCAGGCTCGTTCGAGTCAGCCTTGCAACGCTGAAGCAGCCCCATAGGATCTGCGTGATAGTCCACTTCTGGCCGCGAAGACTGCCGACTCTCGACCGGTTGGATCGCAGGGGCCGGTCGAGAACTCGATTTCAAACGGACGTCTTGGTTGGGTCTGACATCGTCACACAGTTTTGTACGCTTGGACGTTCCTGCATTCTCGAGTGCCAGGCTTGCAACGCCTCGCACTCGGCAGGCACCGCGAGGTCGACGAGCCAGCCGAAATAATCCGCGAGGAGCAGGCCCAATGGGCGACGCCTGAATTGGCCCCCCTTGCACGAGTGATGAGAACGCCGCTCTTGGCCCGATTGTGCGAATGCGTTGTTCTGGCTTAGGGGGTTTCGCTTGCGATCCCGATAATCATGGTTCGTGACCTGAGCAAGTCTCTGGCAGGCATCAAGCAAGGCTCGACCTGCCAGGTTCCCTAGCGTAAGTGCCACATGCTTCGTTGCTAAAACGAGGGGGTGTATTTCACGCTGAACATGACGTTTCGCGGATCACCAAAGTTGTTGTTGCCATTAAGTTGGTTGTACCCCGCCATGTAGTAGTGCTTGTCGAACAGGTTATTAGCGTTGAGCGCCAGACCGATCTCGGGGGTGAGTTGGTACCCGAGGCGGGCGTTCCATACGGTGTAACCCGGCACCTGGTAAGTTCGTTCATAACCCAGGGTGTGACTTTGGGTGGTGAAGCCCAGGCCGGTGCTGACTCGGTTCCAGTCGCCAGTGAACTGGTAGTCGCTCCAGACCCGCAGCATGTGTTTTGGCGTCCATTGGCTGAAGACTCTGCCTTCGTCGACGGGGTCTTCGAGGTATTTGGTGGTGTTGTAGGTGTAGCCGGCGAACAATTGCAAACCGCTGAGCACTTCGCCGCTGATTTCTGCCTCGATCCCCTGGCTGCGAACTTTCCCCGCGGCCGTCGAGCAGTACCAACCGTCGCAGGCGAAGCCCGAGGCGACGTCGTTGACGGCACGGTTTTCCTGGTCGTAGCGGAACACGGCCAGGGAGGTATTGACCCGGCCATCCATCAGCTCGCCCTTGAGGCCGACTTCGTAGTTGCTGCCGATCACCGGTTTGAGCACCGAGCCGCTCGCAGTGCGTGCGGTCTGTGGTTCGAACACGTCGGTGTAGCTGGCATAGACCGCCCATTCGCGGTTCAGGTCGTAGACGATGCCGGCGTAGGGCGTGACTTCCCCGGTTTCGTTCGTGGTACTTGGAGCATTGGCGATAGAAAGGTTGGTAAATGCCGCCTGGTTCGCAGACGTGTAGCTGTAGTCGTACCAGCTGACCCGGGAGCCGAGTACCAGGGTCAGCGGCTCGAATGGCTTGATTCGCCAGCTGCCGTACAGGCCTTTCTGGCGTATGTCGTACTGGCTGGTGGTCGCTCGGCCGCCAGCGGTATTGAGCAAACCGTCGTAGCTGATTTCGGGGCGGTCGTGGTCGATACCAAAAATGCTGTCGCGGCTGTTATTGAAGGTTCGCGCGTAACGGTCATCCGTGGTCATCTTGGCGTAATTGCCGCCGAGCATGATTTCTTGCTGCATGGACAAGGCTTCAAAATGCCCGGTCAGGTTCATGTCCAGACCGATCTTGGTGGAGTCGAAGTCGGTGACCCAATCGGCGTATTGCACGCCACTGCCGTCGGCGTTGAGACCGGCCCCGGAGGTTTGCACGCGCTGGTGGGTGGATGCGTTGTCTTCACTCATGCGCACTGCGCCAACCTTGAAGGCCCAGTCATCGTTGAAGCGATGCTCCAGATCGGCATAGACGGTGGTGACGTCGATGTCCGAATGGTTCCAGCGAGCGCCGGTGTAGGTTGAACGCGACACGTCGACCGGGTCGCCGTTAGCGTAGCGTGGCAGGCCACGCAGCATCGGCCGCGATTCGGCGTCAGAGTGGCTGACTGCCAGGCCCAGGGTGGTGTCGTCGCGTAGATCGATGTCCAGAGCGCCATACAGCGAGTGGGTCTTGCTCCATTCGTAGTCGATAAATGAATCGCTCTGATCCTCGTCGGCAACGAAGCGTCCGCGCACGGTGCCGGTCTGGTTCAGCGGCCCGCCGGCGTCCAGTTGCAGGCCGTAGTGATCCCAGGTGCCAGCCTTGCCGGTGAGGGTCACGGTCGGTGCGTTCTGGCCGCGTTTGCGTACGAGGTTGATCGCACCGCCGGGGCTGCCGGTGCCCTGAAGCAATCCGGATGCACCGCGCAACACTTCCATGCGATCGAAGAAGATCAGGTCCTGCGTGGCCCAGTTGCCCAGCGCGTAGGTGTTGCGCGGGATCGGCACGCCATCGTACTGCCAGTCATCGATCTGGAAACCGCGCGAGGTCAGGATCATGCCTTTGCCCACACCCTGAACCCCTACCAGTCCGGTGGTCTGGTTGGCTGCGTCTTTGAGGTCAGTCAGGCCCTGGTCGTCCATTTGTTTGCGGGTCATCACGGTGACCGACTGCGGAATTTCCTTGAGCGTGTGGGTGCCCTTGCCGATGGTCACCGCCCGCGCGGCGTAGGAGCCCGAGCCTTCGGTGGTGGCGTCGGCGCTGTGTTCGACGATGGTGGTGACGCCCAGTTGCAGCGCCGCATCGCTGTCCGTGGCTGGCTCGACGCTGAAGTTGCCTTGCTCGGTGACACGCAACTGCAGACCGCTGCCAGCCAGCGCCCTGCGCATTGCCTGTTCAGGGGGCATCTGGCCGTTCACTGCCGGTGCCTGTTTGCCCTGAACCAGCGAGGGTTCCAATGAAACGATATGCCCGCGCTGGCTGGCGATGGCGTTCAACGTGCTGGCGAGTGGACCGGCCGGCAGGTTGAAGGTCAGGTTTTGCGCCTGCGCCAGGGCAGGGCTCGCCAGGGTTGCCAGGACAACGGCGACGGAAAGGGCATGGGGCCACGGGTTGAACACAGCATTCTCCTGATCGTGTGGAAGTGTCAGGAGATAGGTGGGATGAGAAATGAAAACCGGACACGAATGAGAGTGATTTTCAAAAATATTTCATCAGCAGGACTATTTCGCACGAATCAGCGTCAACCAGGGGCCGTAGCGATCTACCCGGATTGGCAGGGTTTCAGCCAGAGCGGTGAAGGCCCGATCAGGGTCGTTGAGCGGGAATACGCCCTGAACGCGCAAGTTGCGAACCTCGGGGGCAATGCGCACAAAACCCCGACTGTAAGGGCGCAGAGCACCGATCACCTGCTCCAGGGGATCGTCCAGCACGTTCAGTCGCCCGCTGAGCCAGTCGCCGCGATGGCGCTGGTCGCCGGCAACGGGGCTGATTTTCCCGGCATACAGCAAGGCCGACTGACCTTCTTGCAGGTCAAGCGTTGTGCCGCCGAACAGCCGGGCCTGGACCGAATGCTGGAGTACCACCACTCGACTGGCGTCTTGCTCCTGAGCGACCAGGAAACGCGTGCCCAATGCGCGTATTTCACCTTGGGCGGTACGCACGCGCAGTGGACGCTGGGGATCGCCGGCCACCTCAATCACCAGTTCGCCGTGACGCAGAATCACCAGCCTTTGCTTTTCATCGAAATGCAAATCCACTGCGCTTTCGGCGTTAAGGCTCAGGCGACTGCCGTCGGCCAGATTGAAGTCCTGACGCTGGCCGCGCCCGGTGTGCAGATCGGCCAACAGCGAGTCGCCCAGCGGGCTGCGAGCACCCAGCCACAAACCGCCACCGAGCACCCCCAAACCGGCGATCACCCGGAGTGCGTCGCGCCGCGAACCCTGGGGCTGCAGCAGCAGTTTGCGGGCTTCGCCGGCCTGGCCGGGCAAACGTCGATCCAGGGAGCGAACCGTGTTGAAGGAACCACCAAGACGTTCCTGCAATTTTTCCCAGGCCTGGGCGTGCGCGGGGTCCATGCTCAGCCAGGCGTTGAAATGCTCTTGCAGCGTGGCATCGGGCGTACCGGCACGTAGCTTGACCATCCAGTCAATGGCCTGTTCGCTGACAGGGTCCAGGCGCAGCTTGCTCATGGCGATAATTCGCTCAGGTAGCACTGACGCAACGCCTGTTTCATGTAACGGCTGACCGTGCGTTCCGACAGCCCCAACTTCTGCGCAATCGCCACGTAACTCAGACCGTCCAGTTGGCTGTAGAGGAAGGTCGCCTTGACGACCATGGGCAAACCGTCGATCGCCCGGTCGATGGCGACCAGAGCTTCGATCAGCTGCAACTGTTCTTCGGGGGAGGGCGCCAGCGCTTCGGGCAGAGTGGACAGGCGTTCCAGGTAGGCCAATTCCAGCTTGCGCCGGCGATGACGATCGAAAATCAGTCGTCGAGCGATAGTCGAAAGGTAAGCACGAGGTTGTTCGATGCTGTCGGGATCAACCCGGGCCACCAGCATCTGGCAAAACGTATCGGCGGCGGTGTCCTCGGCGTCCGCGTGATTGCGCATACGGCGCTGTATATGCTGCAGCAGCCAACGATGGTGAGCGCTGAAAAAGAAGCCCAGCTTGCTGGTCGAAAGAGGTTGCACCCGTTGGCGTTCCAGATGTTAGTGTGAATCGTTCTCAATACTACCCTTGTGATGATAACGACTGCAATCTTTGACTTCGCCGATGGAACAGATTGTGGTCTGCGTGAAAAGGACCCATGGCCCGACCTGCCACGTGCGGATCGTAAATCCAGAGAAAGCGTCTACCTGCAAGAACTTCCCCTTGCGAGATTTCGACGCGTCACTGCGCGATGAAGTCGCGAATCGCTCGAATAGTCTGGGTTGGCGCCGCTTCCATCAACCAATGTCCGGCCCCCGGAAAAATGAGACTGGCTAATGGGTGTCGCGTTTTTTTTCAATGCATAACGCCTTATGCGCCGACCTTGGGTTCCGTCGCTGGAACCCAGGCATAACAGCGGCTTGGTCTCACCATCAGCCTCGTTTCGGCAGTTTCCAGTCTGGCCGAATGAAATGGCACGTGTAACCGTTGGGGTATTGTTCGAGGTAGTCCTGATGCTCCGGCTCTGCCTCCCAGAACGGGCCTGCGGGCATGATCTCAGTGACGACCTTGCCGGGCCAGAGACCGGATGCATCAACGTCGGCCACTGTGTCCTCGGCCACCTGCTTCTGCTCATTGTCGAAATAGAAGAGCGCCGAGCGGTAACTTGTACCCCTATCGTTACCCTGACGATCTGTTGTCGTCGGGTCGTGGATCTGGAAGAAAAACTCGAGGATCTGGCGATAGCTGATCTGCTCCGGATCGAATTCGATCTCGATCGCTTCTGCATGGGTGCCATGGTTGCGGTAGGTAGCGTTGGGTACATCACCGCCCGTGTAGCCCACCCGCGTAGACAGCACGCCTGGGTATCGCCTTAGCAAATCCTGCATGCCCCAGAAGCAGCCACCGGCCAGAATGGCAGTTTCAGTTCGCTTCGTCATATTACGGTCCTTCCCATCAGTGAACTTACCTTTTGAATGTGCCGCAGGTTAATGGGTCGCCAGTTGTCGGTTGATGTACCAAGAATGGTTTTGCCTGGCATTCGAGTATTTACCTGCGCTCGTCTGAACGTCAATTTCATCCTTGGGTGTCCGGCCGGTAAACGCTCAGTCCCCGGGTTGAATCCAGGGTTGCGATCAGAGGCCGGCGGCCGGTTCGACGAGCATGGCAACGTCGAACCGGTCGCGCGGTGATCATGCTGTGAGCACGTTCAGGGCCACGTCAATGTTGCCTCGTGTCGCCTTCGAGTACGGGCAGATTTGGTCTGCGGTGTGCGCCAGCGTCGTCGCAACGTCGTGCGCCAGGCCCGGCACGCGGAGGGTCAACCGAGCCTGGAGGAAGTAGTCCGGACCGGTCTGACCCACATCGACTTCAATATCGACGGACAGATCAGACGGCAGCACCACGTTCATATCATTGGCCACGAGCCCGACGGCGGCGGTGTAGCAGGCCGACCATGCGCCGGCGAACAGTTGCTCGGCGGCCGGGTGCGGCTGGGTGGCGGCGAACACGTGCGCGGGCTTCGCGTTGCCGGGCGACGAGAGCTCGAGGTCGAGGCTGCCGTTATGCCCGCGCGATGTGGTGCCCGCGCTGCTGGCGGTGGTATGGGTTTTGCCAGTGGCCAGTACTTTTTCGATCTTGCTCATGGATGATTACCTGAACGGTTCAATAAAATTGTAATTTGTATGCGATTTAATCGCATACGATATATATGCTGTGAGAAAAATGCCTAGCTATGTGATAACCGCTCCGTGCGTCAAGCCGTGAGCACGTTGAGGGCCACGTCGATGTTGCCTCGAGTCGCCTTCGAGTACGGGCAGATTTCGTGCGCGGCGTGCGCGATCGCCGTCGCGACGTCGTGTGCCACGCCTGGTATACGGACATCGAACCGGGCCTGGAGGAAGTAGGCCGGACCGGTCTGGCCCAGATCGATCTCGATGTCGACGGACAGATCGGCTGGAAGCGTCACTTTCATCTGCTTGGCCGCGAGCCCGACCGCAGCGATGTAACAGGCCGACCATGCCCCGGCGAACAGTTGTTCGGCGTGTGGGTGCGGTTGGGTGGCGGCGAATACATGCGCCGGGTTCGCGTTGCCGGGCGACGAGAGCTCGATGTCGAGGCTGCCGTTATGGCCACGCGAAGTGTTGCCAGCGTTGCTTAACGTGGTGTGAGTCTTGCCGGAGGCCAGGACTTTTTCGATCTTGCTCATGGGGTGGATCCTCAAACGTTGCGATAGGTGAGTGTTTATTGTCGTATGCGATTAGATCGTATGCGATGCAAATAATAATCGCGCAGATGCCAATCGGAGTCAAGGGGTAGCCCTACGCCTCGGCGACGAGTGGTCGGGTCGATGCTATGTCAGCTTGGGAGTTGCCGATTGCGACCAGTTTTGCGCCCGCGGATACGACAAAGCCCGCGCAGGGCGGGCTTTGAAAATTGGGCAGGTGGCCGGTATCCGGCTTACAAGGGTTCACTGCCCCTGAGGCGTATCAAACCCACGCTGTTCAATCACCCCAAACACATCGTTCACATCCTGAATCAGGATCCGCGCAATGTTGGTGACGGTGTTGATGTCGTTTTCGGCGTAGTCGGGGAGGCTGGTGCAGGCCATGAGGTGCAGGTATTTGAGGACGGCGTTGAGGCGTTCGCTGACGCAGTTGTGGAGTTCGCGTAGCGGGGCGTCGCTGTCGATGAGCAGGACGGGGTAGTCCGTGGCGAATTGGGACATGGGGGTGAAGCGGCGGGGCGGGTGTGTTGTCATGGTGTAAATCCTCACAAAAGAAGAATTGCCACCTTTCTGCTGCGAAACAAATTGGGTGGCAGCTGTGCGCGGGTTCGCAGACCGGACGATTTACACCAAGACCCGGCAGACCCGAAGGCCTCCCACGCACAACCGCCATAAAACATTATGCGGTCGGAGCCGGCTGCATCATGCCTGACGGTACTTTGGTGTCAATCTTGAGGGCTGCGAAACCCTATCGCCGATTGCTGTCAGCGACAGGTCGAATATAAATGTCCATTTTGGTGCCCACAACCGGGCTGTAGGATGCCTGCGCGGTCATTTCACTGGTCGTTATGGCGCTTAACCTGAGGAGAATCCCATGAGTCAGACACTGGAACGCGCCATTACCATCGCCGCCGCTGCGCATGAAGGGCAGGTGGACAAGGGCGGAGCGCCTTACATCCTGCATCCGCTTAAAGTCATGATGCGGGTGAACACTTTGGAAGAGCGCATCGTTGCGGTGCTGCATGATGTGGTCGAAGACTGCGGTATCAGCTTCGAGGATCTGCGCAAGGAAGGCTTCAGCGAAACGGTGCTGACGGCGATCGAGTCGGTGACCAAGGTGCCGGGCGAGTCCTACGAGGCGTTTGTCGAGCGCGCGGCGCAGAACCCGATCGGGCGGGTGGTGAAGCTGGCGGATCTGGAAGAGAACAGCGACTTGTCGCGGATTGCCCAGCCGTCCTGGGAGGATCTGGAACGCATTGAGAAGTATCGGCGGGCGATGGGTGTGTTGCGTTCGTAGCGAATGGGTGTGTATTCGGAGCCAAGGATCAAAAGATCGCAGCCTTCGGCAGCTCCTACGCTGATGGGGGTTGGTGTTTGGATTTGGGGACAGCCCATGATTCAGCGTTTTTTTTGGATCGTAGGCTGGCCGGGATTTCACGCTTACATGCCCGTTGCTCAACCGAAGATTGGCAGAACAACGCATAGCAGTTCCGCCAATCGCTCACGGAAGTCTTCAGTTTTGAAGCACTGTCATCAGCACTTGCACCAACTGCCCGCCTTCCGGGATGGCCCAGCTTCCGGCGAGTTCGGCAATCAGCTGGTTGGTGGTGGCCAGGGTCACGCCGCCTTTATCCATCCGCCGCAGGGCGATGTCCTCGGCCATGACAGTCGGTGAGCCGCCACCGCCGGCAACCACCTGAACTTCATACCCATTGTGCACCAGGCTGAGCGCCGGATAGACCGTGCAGACGTCGTTGGTGACACCGGCAATGATGAGTTTTTTACGGCCCGTGGCTTTGATCGCGGCGGCGAAGTGTTCATCGTCCATGGCGTTGACGATACCCAGGCGTTGGATGCGGACGCGAATTCGTTGCCAGCGAAATCCCAACGGTTTATCGAGTTTCTGCGCGAACGACTCGAAAATGCATAGCGTGATCACCTGGAAAAAAGGTACTTGGAAGAATGACCGGAGTTCAAGAACCCGGAGGGCCAATCCATTTCGTTACGGTAGGGGCTTGCCACTGCTCAAGTGCATCGATCAGCGCAGACGGATCGGTGTTGAAGATCAGCATCTCGCTGTGTTCGGCTTTCATGAAGCCTTCTTTCACGGCATGGTCGAGAAGGCTGCGAACCGGGTTGAAAAAATCGCCGATGTTCAGGCAAGCGACACCTTTGTGGTGTTCACCCAGTTGAGTCAGGGTCGCGACTTCAAACAGTTCTTCAAAGGTCCCCAGGCCGCCAGGCAATGCAATGAATGCATCCGCCCATTCACTCATGCGGGTTTTTCGGCTGCGCATGTCTTGCGTCACTTCATGCCGAGTCAGGCCGTCATGCAGATGCCCGAGGTCGAACAGCAGGCGAGTAATGATGCCGATGACTTCGCCTCCCTCGGCGAGCACAGCATCGGCCATGACGCCCATCAAACCCTTGTTGGTGCCGCCATAGACCAGTCGCAGGCCGCGTTTGGCGATTTCCCGACCCAAGGCTTGGGCACCTTCAACATAGTCGGGGTTGAAGCCGTAATTGGAACCAGAGAAAACAGCAATGCTACGAAGTGGGGCAGGAGTGGGCATCGGATTGTTCCGGGTCGATGGTGTTGAGTGCTGAGATCATGGGGTCTGCTGGACCCGCGCAAAAGGTCCAAGAATCGGCTGTTTGAATGGGCCATGCTCATCGAGTAGCGGTCATGGAGAGCAGCGCCGATACCTTCACATCAGCTCCAGGATGCGTTTCCCAAGCTGTTCGGCAGATTCCTGCGAGTCGATGTTGGCGAACCCGAGCAACAGCGCGGAGTCGGTTGTGCCGCAGATACTCCAGTCTGTCAGGGCTTCTGCGTAAATACCCGCTTGCAGCAGGCGCTCGACCAGCGAACGATCGGACTGTTGTTCCGGCAGTCGCAGGATCAGGTGCATGCCTCCCGGTTGAGCATCAATGCGGATGCGCTCGCCCAGGGCTTTCTTGAGACCCCTCGCGGTCGCCTCCCGGCGTTCGCCGTAGAGTTTTCGCATACGCTGGATATGGCGAGCGAAATGGCCCTCTGTCAGGAAAGTGGCGACGATGGCTTGGGTGAGTTCCGGGCAGCCCCCGAGGAATGTCTGGCTGACATGTTCGAAGCGTTCGACCTGCGCTTGCGGCACAACCAGATACGCGAGGCGGATCCCCGGAAACAGCACCTTGCTGAAGGTGCCGGCATAGAGCACCCGGCCATCGCGATCCAGGCTCTTGAGCGCGGGCAGCGGGCGGCTGATGTAGCGGTACTCACCGTCGTAGTCGTCTTCGATAATCCATGCTTGTTGCCGAGTCGCCCACTCCAGTAGCTCCAGGCGTCGCGGCAGCGACAGCGACACGCACAGTGGGCTCTGATGGGCCGGTGTGACGACGGCCGCACGCACGCCCTTCGAACGGTTCACACCTTGCGTGACCCGCATGCCGTCCTGGTCGACCGGAACGGGCGCAACCGCTATCTGAAGATGCTCCAGCAACTGTCGGGTGGGAGCGTAGCCAGGGTCTTCGACGAGCACGCGGTCGCCAGGTTTGAGGAGTGCATAAGCAATCAACGCCAGGGTGTTTCGGTATCCCGACGTGACGAACACTTGGGAGGGCGTGCAGGTAATTCCACGCGCAACTTGTAGATAGGTGGCAATCGCGGTGCGCAACGATTCCAGTCCATAGACCGACGGATTGGCCATGTCCGGGACCTGTGTGGCGCGAACGCAGCGTGCGCCAATTTGCGACCAGATTTTTCTTGGAAAGGCGTCCAATGCGGGGAGGGCCATTTGAAAGGGCAATACCTGCGCCTTATGCCGGATTGAGCTGCCTTCGGCCGAACTGAAGACTCGATCCGCCTGGGAAGAGGAGGCCCTGACGTTGATACCCGGCGCCACGACCGTGCCTGCCTGGCCGCGAGACTGGATGTAGCCCTCGGCGGTCAGGAGTGAATACGCGGTATCGATGGTCCCTCTCGCCAGTCCAAGTTCTTTCGCCAGTGCCCTGGCCGCGGGAATCCGCTCTCCCGGTGTGAGCAATCCGTCCGTTATCGCGCCACGGAACCGCCAGTATATTTGCCGGTAGATAGGCTCTCTGGAGGTCGGGTCGAGTGGTGAAAAGCTATTGAGTTGATTTGTCATCGCCGCGGGAACTGCGCCATTATTTTTTATCCAGGAAATCCAGCATGACGGCATTGAAATCATCGGTTGCCTGCATGAAGGCGAAATGACTGGTGTTGGGGCTAACCCTCCTATGCAGCCGCGACCCCATAGTGGGTACCAAACCTGTTGATGAACACCATTAGATCAAGGGTGAAACGAAGAAAAATACGCTTGAAGCGCTTGATCTGCCTGGGTCCTGGCCTCAGCCACCGCATCCGGGCCCAAGGCTGTTCCTTCTATGGTGAAGAAATTTAGATCATGCAGTCCGATCATGCCCAGAACGGCTTTTAGATACGGGGTAAGAAAGTCGGGCTGACGCGCACGCTCCCCGGAAAATCTTCCCCCCGAGGACACGGCGACAAAGACCGGACGGTCGCGTAACGTGCCGGTTTTTCCTTGCGCGCTCACATTGAATGTCCGACGAACCCGAGCGATATGATCGATCCAGACCTTCAGCGTGGAAGGTACGGAGAAGTTATGCATGGGTGTTCCAATCACAAGAACATCTGAACTTTTCAGTTCCTGAATCAGCTCTTCGGACCGGGAAATAGAACCCTCTTGGGATACGTCGGCGGACGACTGTTGGGACGTCGCATAGTTTTCATCAACATGCGATAGAGCGCCTTCACCCACCACTGTCCTGTTTATCAAGACCGCCGTTGGATCGCTCTTCAGCAAATAGCCAATAATGTTTTGAGAGAGCCTATTGCTCTCGGAAGCTTGCCCGCGAGGGCTGCAACTAACGTGCAGAATTTTCATTGTTTACTCACTTCCAGGTTGTATCTGAATGCCGTTGCTCACGCCTGAGCGCGAGCCAGGCAGTCATGCTACAAACTTCATGACCTACCTAAAAGGTCCATGAATGGCAATCAGAACTGGGCCATGACGGTTCCGGGAAGACCCCATCATGGCCTGGAACTAAAGACCGAACATGGACCTTCTCCACTAGTCCAAGACACAGCACGATGGAGTCCTCCAATCAGCCAATAGAAGGATTCATCATGAGCAATCGTCTCGACTACGCCAACGCTTCGCCTGAAGGTTACAAGGCTTTCGGCGGGGTTTACGTCACTCTTCAACAGTGCGGCCTTTCACACGAACTGATCGATCTTGTGTACCTGCGGGTTTCGCAAATAAATGGCTGCGCCTATTGCATCGATATGCATTCGCGCGATCTGCTCAAGCTCGGCGTTACGGTGGACAAACTCGTACTGGTACCCGTGTGGCGTGATGCGGGTGAAGTATTCAGTACCCGCGAACGCATTGCGCTCGCTTGGGCGGAAACCGTCACCCGCGTCGCCGAAACCGGTGTTCCAGACGCTGACTATGAAGCCGCTGCTGCCGAGTTCAATGATAAAGAACTCGCTGATCTGACCTATGCGATCGGGTTGATGAGTGCTTTTAACCGATTCGGAGTTACGTTCCGTTCGATCCCCACTGCGGCTGCCAACGCTTGAAATAGCTTTTCAGCGAGTGCTTCGCACACACCAAAACTCGCCCGGCGGTAACGCCTGGCGAGTCAACGAACGGATCTATCACCATGGCATGGGCACTACTTGGCATCGCCGGCATTCTCGAAATCGCATTCGCCTTCGCCATGAAGGGGTCTGAAGGTTTCACCCGATTGACACCTGGACTCTTTGCAGCTGCCACCGGCTTATCGAGTATTTTTCTCCTTTCACTCTCGCTCCGTACGTTGCCAGTGGGGACGGCCTATGCGGTCTGGACCGGTATCGGCGCGGCGGGTACTGCGATTCTGGGAATGGCGGTGCTGGGCGACTCCATTGCGCCACTGAGGATTCTCTGTATTGCGCTGATTCTGGCGGGCGTTATCGGACTCAAGCTGGTGTCTGGAAACTGAGGATGATTGCGGCACTGTTTAGTGGGGAATCGCTTATATAGCGAACGGGAGATAGGCGCGTTAAACCCCGGCCCTGTGCAGCAAGACGAGTTGGATAGTGTCCCGAAATGTCAATCCAATGTCCCAGCCCGTCAATCGAAAGGCGACCCTTGCGTGGATACTGCCTTCAACCTTCAGTTCGGCTTTTGCTCGCCTGTTGCCACGTGTCCATTCTCTGGCTGCCTCAGTGAAAGCCGGCAGTGAGTCACTCTACCTGCTGGATGCCGCGCAGTTCTGAACGGCTATGTCCGGGTAATTTGATTCTCCATTGTCACGACATCCAGTAAGGATTAAACATGAGTACAGTCACGCCGCGCATTTCTGATCAAATCTACGATGACCTTTGGTTGCCTGACGAAACGCTTGCCGTGCGCAAGCAGGTTCGGGATTTTGCAGAAACCGTGCTCCGCCCCATTGCCCACCAACTGAATAACACGCCGGAAAGTGTCGCGGCGTTCCCGTGGCAATTGCTTAAACAAATGGGGAATGCAGGCCTTTTACGCATCCCTTTCGAGAAGCAATATGGGGGTGCCGGACTGGAGTACCCGACACTGGCGACCATGATCATGCTCGAGGAAATTGCCTACGTTTCCTCTGGTGTGGCCGCTGCGCTGATTGACGTCCAGTTGATCCTGTTCGGCCATACGCTCAAGCACGCGCAGCCCTCGATCAAGGAAAAACTTTTCCCCGCCCTGTGCAGGGGCGAAATCGTTGGCGCCTTTGCCACGAGTGAGCCCGACGCGAGCACCGATTTAAGTGTCAAGGCGTTGAAAACCGAAGCCAGGAAAGTCGAAGGGGGATACCGGATCAGCGGACGCAAGCGTTGGATCACCAATTCACCGGTTGCACACTACATGTTTGTGCTCTGCAAAATGGAAGATGGCATGACCATGCTCCTGGTGGACATGAGTAGCGATGGAGTGCGGGTGGGTGAGCCCGACAAGAAAATGGGAAATCACTGCCAACTGACCGCCGATGTCTACTTCGAGGACGTCTTTGTGCCAGACGAAAATCTGGTCGGTAACAGTGGTGCGGGGCTGAAAGCTGCGTTGACGTCGCTGACGCTTGGCCGTGTGGGTATCGGTGCCTGCGGTGTCGGCATGGCCCAGGCAGCGTTCGATTTCGCCAGTGCTTATATGAAACAGCGCGAAATTTTTGGCAAGACGATTGCGCAGTTTCAATACTGGCAATTCAAGTTTGCCGAGTACGCGACGCAATTGGAGAACGCCCGCAATCTTTACGTCAAGGCCGCTCTGGTCGTCGATAAAAAACGTCCGAATATCCAGTCGATGTGCGCCATGGCGAAGTTGATCGGCAGTTCGCTGGCAGGTGATGTTGCACGAGATGCCATTCAAGTGTGCGGCGGCTATGGCTTCGTCAAGGAGTTGGCCGCGACTGGCGAGCAGTTTCCCTTGGAAGCGATTTATCGGGACAGCAAGATCGGCGAAATTTACGAGGGCGCAAATGAAGTTCAGCGTTTGGTCATTGCCCGGGCGATCTTTGGCAAGGAGTGCGTTGGCTGATGCTCCAACTGGGCATGCACCTCCTTGTGCATGAGGACTCGGTGCTGCCAGTCGATGGAGCGGCTTGCCGAGGTGGTTACAAGCCCGCTCATAGGGCCTGGTTAAATGATATTAATTGTGGTGAGGGCGCTTGTTCCCGCCGGCCGGTCCGCGCGCGGGCGAAGCAGTCGTAAAGCCTGCACATGCGGTATGCATGGCAGAATCGGCTTGCAGGTTTTAGGGCCGCTTCGCGCCCCAGCGGGAGCAAGCTCCCTCGCCACAGGTTCTGCATTTGGCGCCTCTACTCTAGGCGCTGGCATCGGCTTCATGCTCGTCTGCGAAGGCCATGAGCACCTCCAGATCGAGCACATCCAGCTTGATCCGGGCGATAAAGGCGGAGAACGCCAGGTTGGCGGCGAGCAGACGCAGATCGGCGGCCCAGGCTGGAACATGGACCGGCCCCTGGAGCCAGCCGGACTCGAAGAGCGGGGCCAGGCGTACGGTATCACCCAGGCTGAGGCGCCCGGCGAACAGATGGCCCACCAGTTCCGGCCGGTTGTCACGGATCGCGATGCGTAGCAGGGTATGGACGCCGAGCAAACCGGTCAGGTAGGCGGCATCCTTGGTGAACGCCGAACCACCGCGCAGGTTGGCGCCACGGAAAACCCGTTGGGTCGAGCGGAAGGACTCCTCCTGCGACTGACCGGCCGCGAGAAAGCCTTCGAATACCTGGATGAAATCGGCGCCATCCAGTGCCTGCTGGACCCCGAGCACGCGCAGGGCGAGGCGGCGCAGACGGTTGATGTCCATGCTGCCGGTGAACAGCTCGGCCAGGGTGGCGATGCCCTCCTGAGTCTGGGTCGTGCGTGGCGCGCCCAGGCCCAGGCTTTTCAGGTTGGGTTGGAGCGCGCCGTTCTGTGCCGTGGCGACATGCACGAAGGCCTCATGCTGCAATAGCTGGTTCTTGTCCAGTTCCGAGAACAGGGCGCTGGCCCGTAGGCGGATGCGGCTCGCCCCGGCGATGGCCTTGGCGGCCAGGGTCGGATCGAGCACCACGGTGATCCGGCCCGGGCCGAAGAAGCGGTCCAGTTCCGGCTGCATCCAGGCGGCGAAGACCTCGGCCGGGATTTCGGCCTGGCTCGGTGGAATCCGCGCACCCCCCAGAAGGGCGTCGGTGGTGTTCAGGAAGAACTGGGCCGCGTCCAACATGCTCAGTTTCAGGCGTGAGTAGTAGAAGTCCGGGCGCCGGTACAGCGCTGACGAGTACTGGGTGAAGGCGGGTGTGCCAATGGCACCCAGCATGCGCCCGGCCGTGGCATAGCTGCGCGCCGTCATGGCGAGGTAGCGCCCGGCCGGATGCCCCTCGTCGCAGTGGCTGGTAAAGGCTTCCAGGGCGGCGATGTCGGCGCTGTGCTCGCGCGGACGCAGCTCGACCCTGGGCAATTCCGCATGCCCGGCGCGCCAATGCGCCAGGAACACCTCCTCGACCCCATCCGGCCAGGCCAAGGCATCCAGCACGCGGATCTTGCGGGCCAAACCGGGCAGAGCGGCATCGAGTTCGGACAGGGGAGCGGTGCTCACAGAAAAGCTCCTTGGGAGATGTGGGTCACTCTCAAAAGCTTAGTTGAGAGTGTGCTCTGTTTTTTAACTTTCAGTTGCACGGCGGCGTATTCACACGGCCTGGACCCATTGCGGACGGTCCACAGGGCGCACGTGCGTGCGGATAAAACGTAGTTGCCTACGACCACTCATTGAGCGTCTATGCTGGATTAGCCACCTCATATTCTTGCAGCGATCTGCAAGGCGGCAATCCATGGTGCCCGCGCCCATCTCCGAGAGTTGGCCGCTGGTGGGCAAGCCTGTGTATGGCTTCTGGCTGCATGGCCGCGCGGCCCCGGCGAGGAAGGACGCATGCAAAGCACTGGAGAACAAAAGCGGGCACGAGTGCTCGATCCGATCGAACGTGTCACAGAGGTGATCTTCGGCCTGCTCATGGCAATGACCTTCACCGGAACGATCAGTGTGGCAACGGCTGGCCAGGAAGATGAACGTACGATGATGATCGCGGCACTCGGCTGCAACCTCGCCTGGGGACTCGCTGACGCGATGATGTATCTGTTACGGACCTTGATCGAACGCACGCGCAACCGCACATTACTTGCAAGCTTGTGCGGGGCGGATGCGACCACCGGGCAGGCGCTCGTTGCCGATGAGCTACCGCCGCGTCTCGCGGCAGCGGCCGGCACCGAGGAGCTGGAATCGCTGCGCCAGCGCCTGGTCGGACTCTCAGCCGGGGCAGTGCAGCCGCGCCTCGGCCTGGACGACTTCAAGGGCGCCCTCGGCGTTTTTCTGTTGGTGGTGTTCGCCACATTCCCACTCGTGGTGCCGTTTCTGTTGCTTGAACAGACGGCTCTTGCAGTACGCGTGTCTAATTTGGTCGGGATCGGAGTGCTATTCATCGCCGGCTGGATTCTTGCGCGATACGCGGGCGCAAAACCCTGGCTTGGCGCAATTACGTTGGCAGTCACCGGCACGATGCTGATCGTCGCGATCATCGCGCTCGGCGGATGAGCACATAGCAACTTACGCTGTTTACCTATCGGCGACTTGTATTGATGAGGTCTTGTCATGGCAAAGAACAAGAAGAAAGTCCCCAAGAGTGATTCCGCTGAACGCTTGAAACTGACGAACAAAGACTATCTGGATCAGTTGCGCCTGCTGCACGTCGAACTGGTCAAATTGCAGGAGTGGGTAAAAACCAAAGGCATCAAGATCTGTATCGTCTTCGAGGGGCGCGATGGCGCTGGCAAGGGCGGGACGATCAAGGCGCTCACCGAACGGGTTAGCCCACGGGTGTTTCGGGTGGTGGCGCTGCCGGCGCCGACCGAGCGCGAGAAGAGCCAGATGTATATACAGCGCTACCTGTCGCACATGCCAGCGGCTGGCGAAGTGGTGATCTTCGATCGCAGTTGGTACAACCGCGCAGGGGTCGAGCGTGTGATGGGATTTTGTACCGATGAGCAGGCATCCCGTTTCCTGAACCTGGCACCCCTCATGGAACGCATGATGGTCGACTCGGGCGTTATCCTGCTTAAGTATTGGCTGGAAGTCAGCGAGGAGGAGCAGACCCGCCGGCTCGAGGCGCGGATCAAGGATGGACGCAAAATCTGGAAACTAACCCCGATGGATCTCAAGTCCTACAGCCGCTGGTATGACTACTCGCGCGCGCGTGACGACATGTTCAAGGCAACCGACACCGACCATGCACCGTGGCTTGTGGCCAACTCGAACGACAAGCGGCGGGCGCGCCTCAACATCATCTCGGATTTGCTCAGCCGCATTCCATACAAGAATGTACCGCGCGAGAAGGTGGTTTTGCCCAAGCGGCAGAAGCCAGGCGGCTATCGTGAACCGGATTATCCGCTGCGGCACATTCCCGAAAAATTCTGACGGGCACGTTAAACGAATCTGCGGTGTACACCAAAAGGTCACAGTCCTATGAGCCATTCGGATGCTTCGCCTCCCGTTCCGGAACCGGGCCGGATTGCACGTGGCAATACCGGCAACGATACCGGCTGGAGCCGCTGGCTCCCTGGACTGCGCACGCTGCGCGAATACCAAGTGGCCTGGTTGCGTCACGACATCATGGCCGGACTGGTGCTGACCACGATGCTGGTGCCCGTCGGCATCGCCTACGCGGTGGCATCGGGTGTACCCGGCATCTATGGGCTCTACGCGACTATCGTTCCGCTACTCGCTTACGCATTGTTCGGGCCTAGCCGGATTCTGGTGCTGGGTCCGGATTCCTCGCTGGCTGCCGTTATCCTTGCCGTCGTCCTGCCACTGTCGGGCGGCGACCCGCAGCGCGCAGTCGCTCTTGCGGGCATGATGGCGATCGTGTCGGGCGCGGTGTGCATTCTGGCTGGCATCGCGCGGCTGGGTTTCATTACGGAGCTTCTTTCCAAGCCGATCCGCTACGGCTACATGAATGGGATCGCGCTGACGGTATTGATCAGTCAACTGCCGAAGCTTTTCGGCTTTTCGATCGAGTCCGACGGACCGCTGAGAAACTTATGGGCGATCGCCACGGCGGTGATGGATGGAAAGACCAACTGGGCCGCGTTCATGGTCGGCGCAGCCACCCTGGTGGTGATCCTTCTACTCAAGGGCAACAAGCGCATACCGGGCATTCTGATCGCAGTGGCAGGAGCGACGGTTGCCGTTGGTGTGCTGGACCTTGGGGCGCGCGCCGGTGTGTCGGTCCTCGGCTCTCTTCCACAAGGTCTGCCGGCATTCGCTATTCCCTGGATCACCCGCGCTGATATGGTCCCCGTCCTGATCGGCGGTTGCGCCGTCGCCCTTGTTTCGTTCGCCGACACCAGCGTGCTCTCGCGTGTCTATGCGGCGCGGACCCGTACCTACGTCGACCCGAACCAGGAGATGGTGGGGCTCGGCGTCGCCAACCTGGCCGCCGGATTTTTTCAGGGCTTTGCGATCAGCAGCAGTTCGTCGCGTACGCCCGTGGCCGAGGCCGCAGGCGCCAAAACCCAGCTCACCGGAGTCGTCGGCGCGCTGGCTGTTGCCTTACTGCTGATGGTGGCGCCCGACCTGTTGGAGCATTTACCCACCAGCGCACTGGCGGCGGTCGTGATCGCATCGGCTATCGGCCTGATTGAAGTCGCCGACCTGCGACGAATTTATCGCATCCAGCGTTGGGAGTTCTGGCTCTCGATTGTCTGCACCGTCGGCGTCGCCGTGTTCGGTGCGATCGAGGGCATCGGCCTGGCCATCTTGATCGCCGTCATCGAATTCCTGTGGGATGGCTGGCGTCCGTACTCCGCGGTATTGGGACGTGCCGATGGCGTCAAGGGCTACCACGACATCACGCGTTATCCCGAGGCGCGCCTGATCCCCGGGCTGGTCCTGTTTCGCTGGGATGCCCCGTTGTTTTTCGCCAATGCCGAACTGTTCCATGACCGAGTGCTGGACGCAGTGGCTACATCCCCTACGCCAGTGCGTTGGCTGGTCGTTGCGGCGGAACCGGTCACCAGCGTGGACGTGACCTCCGCCGACATGCTGGCTGAGCTGGACGAAACCTTGCACGCGGCGGGTATCAAGTTGTGCGTGGCCGAAATGAAGGACCCGGTCAAGGACAAGCTGAAGCGATTTGGGCTCTTTGCGCGGTTTGGCGAACAGGCGTTTTTTCCGACTATCGGTGCCGCCGTCGACAGTTATCTCGTGATTCATCCGGTGGATTGGACGGACCGGGAGGACGAGGATCGCTGAGCGGCATCGGAGACAGTCAGAGTCCGTCCTTCTCAAGGTTGTCCAGGTTTATCGGCTCGCCCGCCTTGGCGCCGAGCTTATCGCGGATATCCTTGAACATCGCGTCGTATTCAGAGTGACCGCGCATGATCAGACTGGCATTAGCGGGCACCCCATGCTTGACGGCAGCCTTGGCCACCCGGCTGGCAAAATTGAAGGCAGTGTCACGGTGCATATCGAATTCTTCGATGAACTCCCGGCCTGATACCACTCCGACCATCCTGAAGTGCATCAGCATGCCTTCCTTGGGGTCGCGACGAACTTCATAGAAGACATCAACGTTGTATTCCGGTACTCCGGGAGTACCAAGAGTATTGGTGCGATTAAGGTGACCAGGCGTGAACATGTGATGCTCCTTTGCTATTTAGTGACAGTGGGCTCTGTAAAATCGCCTCCTTTGAGCTTCGGCTTCGGGCTGGTTGCACTGAACGACGACCCTTGCTGCGCTGACGCCTGCCTGGAATGGCCGATCCCTGCCACAGCTCTGTATCAAGCTTAGCGGGCAGTTGACCAGCTGCAAGCGGATGATGACGTCATTGGTTTGCGCCGCTTTTGCCAAACCTGAGAGGGGATGCCCCTCGCGTTTACTGCTGGTTTGACGCCTGTCTGATGACCCTTCCGCTGATCGCCTTCGAAAGCGAGGGTGTCAGATCGAATCGACACTTCTACCGATGAAACTGCCAGATTCAAGGCGCGCTCTGTCTAGGATTCCGCATCCTCGGCGCCGGGATAAAAACCGTGCAGCAGGCGATAGCGGTCTTGTCGTACCTGGTCGACCCGGTCCTGCACCTGATGCGCGGGAAAACCCAGCATGATCAGCGCATGAGAGGCGAGCATCAGGCTGGACTCCAGCAATTCGGGCACGACTTCGCTGGCGCCAGCGGCCTTCAGTTCGACCAACTGACTGTCATCGCGGGTGCGCACCAGAATCGGCACGCTCGAGTTTAATTGGCGCGCCTCCTTGAGTATCGTCAGTGCGATGTCGGTTTGGTCCACGGCGATCACCAACAGTTTGGCGCGCTCCAGTCCTACTGCGACCAGCAGTTCACCACGATGTGAATCGCCGTAGTGCACACAGCTTTCATCGACCGCTGCTTCCTGAACCCGTACCGGGTCGTTATCCAGAGCGATGTACGGCTGATGGTTATTGCGCAGGACACGTCCGATGGATTGCCCCACGCGACCATAACCACAAATCACCACATGGCCCTGCACCCCCGCGTTGAGCGCGCTGATTTCCTCGAGTTTCGCTTCTTCGTTGGGCTTGCGGTGCAAGCGTGCGGCAATGCGAGGGGCGGCGCGCAGCAGCGACGGTGTTACCACCATTGAACAGAAAGTCGCGGCCAGCAGCAGTCCGCCGAGGTCGGCGGGCATCATTTTGTTTTGCTGCATCTGCGCCATCAGTGCAAAGCAGAACTCACCTCCCTGAGCCAATGCCAGGCCGCTGCGCCATGCGGTTTCATTATCACTGCCGCGCCATTTGACCAATAGCGCGACCACGCAGCCCTTGATTAGCAGTAACCCCAGGGCCAGGCCGAGGATCAGCAGGCCGTGGCTGGCAAACAACCGCAAGTCGATGAGCATGCCGATACTGATAAAGAATATTCCGAGCAGGATGTCGCGAAACGGCCGGATGTCGGCCTCGATCTGATGCCGGTAGTGGCTTTCCCCCAGCAGCATGCCGGCGAGAAAGGCGCCCAGAGCAGGGGAGAGGCCGAGCAGGTGAGTCAGCCCGGCGGCCAGCAGAACGATGACCAGGGCCAACAGCACGAACAGCTCTGCGGAACGGGCCGCGGCCACTTCATGAAACAGGTGTGGCAACAACCAGCGACTGGCCAGCGACAGCCCGACAAACAGCGCGACGGTCTTGCCCAGCGTCACGGGTAACGCCCAATACCATACTTGATCGCTGGTGCCGGCGAACACCGGCACCAGGGTCAGCAACAGCACCGCCACCACGTCCTGGAATAGCAACACGCCGATGGCATTCTGGCCGTGGCTGCTGAAAATCTCGCCGAGGCTGCCAAGCTCTTTGCTGACAATGGCCGTGGAAGACAACGCCAGACCGCCGCCGAGTAAAAACGCAGGCGTGGCTGGCATGCCTAACAGCATCAGCACAGCGCCCAACAGCACCGCGGATATCAGGACTTGAAGGCTGCCGAGGCCAAATACAACCCGACGCAGCGCTATCATTTTCGACAGAGAAAACTCCAGCCCCAGGGAGAACAACAAAAACACCACGCCCAGTTCGGCGAGGAGTGGCAACGCTTCACTTTCGTTCACCCAACCGAACGCCTTCGGCCCGACTATCAGCCCCACACAGAGGTAGCCCAGCACCGGCGGCAAACGCAGGCGTCGGAACAGGGAAATGACTACCAGCGAAGAGACGAGGATGATCAATAGGCTGACGAACATAAAAACTCCCGCGACGGCTCTACTTACTCAAACGAAGAGGCAGCAAGCCGCGATCATTGCGCAGTGAAATTCAAGGCGAATGAGTTGCACCAGAGCTTGCCGATTTTTTGAAATCGGCTCTTCCCTAAGTGGCTCTACACCAGGGCGTTGTTACTGGGGGTATTGTAGTCCGCGCAAAAAGCATAGCTGGGTCGAGATGCCAAGCTAAACTAAAAGATCCAGAGCACTCTAAACAGCAATGGGGTCTTTATGAAACCGTCCATACTCCCCTGCGTCGCCACGCTCCTCTCGATGTTTTGCCTTTGCGCCACGGCCGAGACAGTAACGCCGCTCAAAGGGCAGTCCCCCGAAATCGTCCAGCAGGACATCAGTGCATGCCAGGCTCAGGCCGGTACCACGAGCAGCGCCAGTACCAGTAGCTCGCAGTCAGGTGGACGCGTGCGGGGTGCCGCTGCCGGTGCAGTCGCGGGTGCCGCGGTCGCCGGAGCGCGCGGTCGTCGCCATGACGAGGTATATGACCGGGTCGACGATGATGTCAAACAGGAGTACCGCCAGAACAAGGCCAAGGATGCTGCAGTGGCAGGGGTGGTGGTGGGCGGATCCAGGCAGCGCCAGGATCGTCGCGAGGATCGCAGAGCTACGGAGCAGAACGCTGCTGCCACTTCCTCCGCCTACAGCAGTTGCATGCAGCAGCGTGGCTATCAAGTGACTCCCTGAGCCTGCGCTCATTTCCATTGCCAACGCTTGCCTCGAGCGTTCGCCACAAAACTCAAGGGCCCATGAGTCGTGGCGAGCCAGTCGTCAACCTGGAAGCATCAATCCTCACGACCATGAGCCGCGGCTGCCAGTTGCTCGGTATCGACGCGAACAAACGTGGAGTCGCCAATCGCGGTGAGTACGTCGCCGGCATACACCTCGCAAATAACACGGCTCTTGCGCCCCACATCACCCTCTACCTTTGCCCGCAAGACTAGCGGGACGCCCATCGGTGTCGGCTTGATGAACTTGATGCCGAGGTTGCCCGTGACGCAGTGGATGCGGGGAAGGCTTCCCACCTCGCGATCTCCCGCACGGTAGTGGTAGGCCATGGCCGCCCAGTTCGAATGGCAATCCACCAGCATCGCGATCAGCCCTCCGTAGACCAGATCCGGCCAGCCGCAATACTTGGCGTCAGGTAGATGCTCGGCCATGACGTGCACGCCATCCGCATGCCAGTAGCTCTTGATGTGCAGCCCGTGTGGGTTACTGCTGCCGCAGCCATAACAGACGCCTTCCGGCGCGGCGATGTCTTGCAGAGAGGCGTCGTACATGGCTATACCTTTTTAATCCTTGAAAATATCAACCGGCCTTATCCGCTTTTACGGCGAAGCAGAACCGGTGAACGTTCGACCTGTCAGGCAGGGTTGCAGATGGTATCAACCCTGTTGGGGTAGACACATTCCACCTTCGTCCTGTTCCGCCTGCCGGGCGAACCATTGCCTGATCAGTGAAGACGCCGGATGAGAGGCCGCTGAGGGCTGCAGGCACAGCGAGTAAATCCCCCTGGTCTTCAGCGGGCGGCCGAAGGGGACGACGAGTACCCCGCGTTCGATAGACTCCTGCGCCAGGGTCAGGTCGGTCACGGCCACCCCCAGACCGCGCGCCGCGGCATCGAGCGCCAATTCGTCGAGGTTGAAGGGTATGTGCCGGTAGTCCTCCAGCGACTTGCCGCCATTGGCTGCCAGCCAATCGATCCAGGCTTGCTTGTCCGCCGAACGATGGAGCAGGGGGAAGCGGACAAGATCCTCCACCGACGCCAGTGGCTGGGCTGAGCTGGCCAGGCCAGGCGCGCACACCGGAACCAGCGCTTCCTCGAACAGGGTCAGACAGGCTGAATCGCTGGATGGCTCGGGCAGGTAGAGAATGTAGGCGTCGCTGTCGCTGGACGGCTCGACGACCTCAGTCGCGACGGTCTCGATCGACAGGGAAATTTCCGGGTGACGCCGGTAGAAGTCGCTCAGCTTGGGCAGCAACCAGCGAACCGCCAGCGACACATGCATGCGGATGCGAAAAGGGCGCTGCAGCGGAGAAAGCCGCTCCTCGAGTGTTTTCAGTTGCTCCAGGATACTCCGGGCGCTACCAAGCACCTGTTCGCCCTCTGGGGTCAGTCGAATACTGCGACTGCTCCTGACGAACAGAGGTACGCCGAAGTGACTCTCCAACTGCTGGATTTGCCGGCTCACCGCGCTTTGGGTCAGGCAGAGCTTTTGCGCAGCTTGAGTGAAGCTGCCCGAGTCAGCGACTTCCACTAATGCCTGAAAGGCCTGAAGAGAGGGGACGTGGCGAATTTTATCCATGCGTTTTCAGAATGGCTCAATGATTTTATAACGTTGGTTGTATGACCGCAGACCTTATAGAGTCTAGCTCTAGCTACCGTCATCTCAAACAACTCATGCGATTACTGCATGTATTTCTGCTTTGGATAGAGGCGGCTCGCAGAACGACAGTCAAATGAGGTGATGCATGGAAAATGTATGTGGCTGGATTGCGCAAGCTGGAAATTCATCCGTTCGTGCTCGCCTGAGCGGCACGCAAAAAGCCGATTGGCTAGTCATCGGTGCCGGTATCACCGGCCTTTGTGCCGCTCATACGCTCGCCGAAATGCACCCTCAGGCACGCATCGTGGTCGTCGATCGGCAGCGAGCAGCGCAGGGTGCCTCGGCGCGCAATTCCGGGTTCGTGGTGGCCCACGAACATCCGGGCAATGATGAGCTTATAGGCAATCAGGGATTTGCCGGCTTTGAAGTGGATACGTCAATTGGACGTGTCGCCAGCGAGGAAGTACGCAAGCGCATTGCTCGTCATGGCATCGAGTGCGACTTCAGGGATTGCGGCTATTTTTTTGCCGTCAGCGATCCAGGCAAGCTGACCCATGTCGAGGCCAAGCTGGCGACGCTGCAGGCTGTCGGTGCCTCTGCGCAATTTCTGCAAGGTGAACAACTCATACAAAAGCTGGGAACCCGGCATTACCAAGCCGCGATCTGGTGCGGCAATGGCAACGCACTGCTTCAACCCGCTAAATACGTGAAGGGCCTGCTGGATGCGCTGCCGGACAATGTGACCCTCTACGAAAACACCGATATCACTGGCCTGGAGCGCTTGGATAAAGGACGTATTCGCGCGAATGGCATCGATGCAAGCATTGAGGCGAAGCAGGTCCTGGTTTGCCTGAACGCTTTCATCCCACGCACGGGAATAGATGACAGCGCAACGTTCCCGATGGAACTCAGCGCCAGCCTCACGCGGCCGCTCAGCGACGAAGAGTTCCGAGCTATCGGCGGTGTCGAGCCTTGGGGCGTGCTGTCCACCCGGCCACTCGGCGCCACGGTGCGACTGACCCCGGATCGTCGAGTGATGATCCGCAACACGGCGGAATACCGCTCTCGGGATTTGTCCGACAGTGAGCTCTTGCACCGTCGCAAACACCATGTGCTGGGCTTGCAGCGCCGTTTTCCGTGGCTTACCGAGCAGGATATTCACTACACCTGGACCGGACACCTGAGTGCCTCACGCACCGGGCAACCTTATTTTGCCAAGGTCGAAGAGGGGCTGTTTGCCGTGGCCGGATGCAATGGTTCGGGCGTCGCGCGCGGGACGCTTTGGGGACGTCTGCTGGCTGAATTGGCCTCGGGTGCCAGCTCGCCAATATTGCAGTCGGTCATGCACAGAGCGCAGCCCGGCTGGCTCCCGCCCCGACCTTTACTCGACATCGGTGCCATGCTTCGAATGCGCGTGGAGGCGGTCAGGGCCAGGACAGAAATCTAGAAATCCGACTATCAAAAAAGAACAAAAGCTCCTAAAAAAGGTGAATGAACATGCACGTCAATACTCTTTCCCTGGCAGTACTGCTCTCTACGTTTTCGGCAGCCAGTTACGCGGACGAAGTCGTCAATATTTCCAACTGGAACGGCTACATCGCCGACGATACCTTGACCCGTTTCACCAAGGAAACCGGGATCAAGGCGACTTACGACATTCATGACAGTAACGAAGTCCTGGAATCGAAACTGATGACGGGCAATACCGGTTATGACGTGGTCAGTCCTTCGAACCATTTTCTGTCCAGATTGATCAAGGCAGGGGCGATTCAGAAACTGGATAAAAGCCAGCTGCCCAATTGGAAAAACCTTGACCCGGAGTTGATGAAAAAGCTGGAGGTCAATGACCCAGGCAACCAGTACGGTTATCCGTACATGTGGGGCACCGCGGGTATTGGCTACAACGTCGAGAAAATCAAGGCGATCTTCGGCAACACCGATGTCACCCATTCCTGGAGCCTGTTTTTTGATGAGAACAACATCAAGAAGCTGAGTGAGTGCGGCGTGGCGATTATCGATAACCCGACGCAGATCCTGCCGATTACCCTCAATTACCTGGGGCTGCCGCCCCATAGCCATGAGCCGGCGGATTACAAGAAAGCCGAGCAGGCATTGCTCAAGATCAGACCCTATGTGCAGTACTTCCATGCATCCAAGTACATCAGCGATCTGGCGAACGGCAATGTCTGCGCGGTGATTGGCTTCAATGGCGACGTTGTGCAAGCTGCCGCCAGCGCCAAGGAAGCCAACAACGGGATCGAAATCGCCTATTCGATTCCTGATGAGGGTTCTACCCTCTGGCTCGACATGGTGGTCATGCCCAAGAGCGCGCCGCACGAGAAGAATGGCTACGCCTACATGAACTACCTGCTTGAACCGCAGGTCATCGCCAACATCAGCAACAGCGTCCATTACGCCAACCCCAACAGTGCGGCGGATGCCTATGTGACTCCGTCGGTGAAGCAGGACCTGGCGATTTACCCACAGAAAACGGTGATGGATAAGCTGTTCACCGTAGAGGATCTCCCCGCTGCCATCGCACGGTTGAGTACTCGTCTGTGGACCAAGCTGAAAACCAACACCTGACGGTATCTCTCCTGGTGATCCCACAAATGGTGCAACTGCTGAGTCCGTAGCAGCTGCCGAGCCTGCGAGGCTGCGTTCGACCGAGAAGCGGTCGTAAAATCAGGCAATGGGTTCTTTCAGGCAATCCGCGTACGCTGGATTTGCGAGGACTTCGGTCGAGCGCGACCCCGGCTCGAACACGGCCTCGCAGGCTCGGCAGCTGCTACGAGAGCCCCGTCCTTGGGCCGAGAAAATCAACCACGTCGCGTCATCAAGGCCCGCCCACCACCATATGGCTGAAGGGCACCACATACGCCTGCAACGTCACCAGCCCACCGACCAGAATGGCCAGGATGATGGAGTGGAAAAACACATAACGCAGGATTTCCCCTTCATGGCCGTACCAGCGGGTGGCGGTGGAGGCCACCACGATCGACTGGGCGTCGACCATCTTGCCCATGACCCCGCCGGAACTGTTGGCGGCGGCCATCAATACCGGGCTGATCCCCAGTTGCTCGGCGGTCACCCGTTGCAGGCCGCCGAACAGTACGTTGGAGGCCGTGTCCGAGCCGGTCAAGGCCACGCCGAGCCAGCCGAGGAGGGTGCCGAACAAGGGGTAGAAGATGCCGGTGGCGGCGAAGGCCAGGCCCATGGTGGCGTCAAGGCCGGAGTAGCGGGTGAGAAAGCCGAGGGCGAGCATGGCCACGATCGTAATGAGCGAGTAACGCACCACCCACAGCGTTCGCAGGTATTGGTGGATCAGTTGCGGGATGGAATAACCCATCAGCAATCCACCCAGGATCGCCGCCAGCAGGATGCCGCTACCGGTGCTGGTGAACCAGTTGAACTTGTAGACCGCTTCCTCGGTTTTGGCCGCGGGCACCACGGGCGGAACCTTCTCGATCTGCTGGTGAATGGTGGTGAAGGTCAGGGTCGGGGCGAAGATCGGGTTCGCTTCGCGCATCGGCTTGCCCTGGGGATCGAGCTTGGCCGAGCTGGTTTGCGGATCTACAGCCTGCCGGGTATCGAACATGTTTTTGAAGCTCTGGGTGCCCCAGGCGAAGACGAAGACCGTGAGGATGATCCACGGCATCCAGGCGCGCATGACCGCGGGTTTGACATCGCTGGCAAAGGTCGCGCTGGCCACGGGTTGTTCGTCATGCTCCTCAGCTATTTTGGAGTTGTCGACCCGCCCGGACAGGGCTGCGGAGGTATGCACGGTGGCCGGCTTCCAGACCCTGAGGAAACCGGTCAGGCTGGCCATGGAAATCAGCGCGGCGATCACGTCCACCAGCATCGGCCCGTGGTAGTTGGACACGAGGAACTGCGGCACGGCGAAGCTGACCCCGGCGACCAGGATCGCCGGCCAGATTTCCAGCATCTTGCGCCAGCCGGCGAAGGCCCAGATCAACCAGAACGGCACGATCACCGAGAAGAACGGCAATTGCCGGCCGACCATCATCGACAGCTCCATTTCATCCAGCCCGGTCACCTTGGCCAGGGTGATGATGGGCGTGCCCAGGGCGCCGAATGCCACGGGCGCGGTATTGGCGATCAACGCCAGGCCGGACGCGGCCAGGGGCGAGAAGCCCAACCCGATCAAAATGGCCCCGGTGACCGCCACGGGCGTGCCGAAGCCGGCAGCCCCTTCGAAGAAAGCCCCGAAGCAGAAGGCAATCAGCAGCAATTGCAGACGGCGATCGTCGGTGATGCGCGTCAGGGAGTCTTGCAGCACCTTGAACGAGCCGTTCTCGGTGGTAAGCCGATGCAGGAAGATGATGTTGAGCACGATCCAGCCAATCGGCAGCAGGCCGTTGGCGGCGCCATACAGCGCGGCTGAGCCCGCCATGTTCGCGGGCATGCCGAAGGCGAAGATCGCGATCAGCAAGGCCGACGTAAGAGCCAGCAGCGCCGCCAGATGCGCCTT
>NZ_CABVHY010000031.1 GCF_902497875.1 Pseudomonas fluorescens | reverse complement strand
GAATGGTGTCGCCGGTCAACGCCGACAGCTCATCCAGAAACGGCCCGGCCAGGGTCACCAACGGCAACTCTTCGCGGGCCTGGAAACCCAGTTCGATCAGCTTTGGCCCGAGCAGATAACCGATTTGCGGTACTACCCGCAAATAACGCTCGTCCACCAGACAACTGGCCAGCCTGTGAGTGGTGCTGCGGGTGGTACCGATCAGCCGGGCAATTTCCTTCAGATCGCGAGCGCCACTGGCCACGGCCTGAACCACACCCAGGCCACGCAGCAGCGTCTGGGTGCCGGTCGGCGCGATTTCCTTGGCGTTTTTTGCGGCGTCTTCCTGCATATCCGGCCTTCAACAATGAGCGAGAGAACGGGCGGCATTATGGTCGCCCGCACTAACGCTTACTAGAGTTTGATGCGCTCCACTTTGCCCACCAGCAGCACATAAGACAATGCACCGATCAGTGCCAGCACGGCGATGTAGGTGATCGCCGGGGCGAATGAGTTACCGCTGGCGAGAAAGCCGATGACGATCGGCGTGGTGATCGCCGACAGGTTGCCGATGAAGTTGAACACACCACCGGTCAGCCCCAACAAGCGTGCAGGCGCCAGGGTCGAGACCAGCGACCAGGTGATCGACGCCAGGCCGTTGCCGAAAAACGCCAGCGCCAGGAAGGCAATCACCAGCGGCGTCGATTCGACAAAGTTGGCGCCGATGATCGAGGTGGATATCAGCAGCCCGCCTATGATCGGCAGCTTGCGGGCAAAGCCGACGGTCGCGCCGCGGCGGATCAGCCAGTCGGAGAAGAACCCCGAGCAGAGCACCCCGACGAAAGCCGCGAGGAATGGCAGCGACGCCAGCAGCCCGGACTTGATGAAGTCCATGCCACGGTACTTCACCAGATAGGTCGGGAACCAGGTCAGGAAGAACCACAACGTCGAGTTAAGGCAGAACTGCCCCAGATAGATACCCCACAACTTGCGCTTGCTCAACACAATGCCGAGGTCGGTCCAGCTGAACGGAGCCTTGCGTTTGGCGGTCTCGGCCTGGATATCCACCAGCCCGCCGCCTTCGCTGATCAGGTCGATTTCGGCCTGGTTGGCGCCCTTGAAATCCCGTGGCTCGCGATACACCGCGTACCAGATCAGCGCCCAGATAATCCCCACCGCACCGGTGCTGACGAACACCATTTGCCAGCCATAATGATGTTGCAGCCAGGCCAGCACCAGGGTGAGGAACGCCAGCCCGACGAATTGCCCGGAGGTGTAGAAGCCGATGGCGGTTGCGCGTTCACGCTCGGGAAACCAGGTGGTCACCACACGGCTGTTGATCGGATAGGCCGGGGCCTCCAGCGCGCCCACGGCCATGCGCAGTACAAACAACGCGATGAAGCTCGCGGCGAAGCCAAGCATCACTGTGGCCACCGACCACAACAGCAAGGCCACGCTGTAGAGGATGCGTGGCGGCACCCGATCCACCAGCCAGCCACCGGGGATCTGCATCGCCGCGTAGGTCCAGCCGAACGCGGAGAAGATCAGCCCGACATGAATCGGATCGATACCCAAATCGCTGGTCAGTGCCGGGGCGGCAATCGACAGGTTGCTGCGGTCCAGATAGTTGATTACCACGGTGATGAACAACAGCAGCATGATGAAAAAACGCTTGCGGCTCGGCGTCACCAACGACGCCTGCCCGGTAAAGCTTTCCGGTTGCATGGGGAGTGCCTCTTCTTGTGTTTATTGAGGGCGGTAAAGATAGAAACGACGCGGTCCTGTGGGAGCGAGCTTGCTCGCGATGACGTCGACCCAGTCACAGAGACTCTTCAGGCAAACCGCGCCGGCCCGATCGCGAGCAAGCTCGCTCCCACAGGTTTTTTTGCAGCCCTACAGGAATGCATTCACAAATCAGCCCGTGATCACCACTCGGCAAAACTGCCATCGGCATGGCGCCAGATCGGGTTGCGCCAGCGGTGGCCGATGGCGGCGCGTTCGATGACGTATTCCTCGTTGATCTCGATGCCCAGACCCGGGCCATTGGGGATTTTCACGAAGCCTTTGTCGTAGTCGAACACCCGCGGGTCCTTGACGTAATCCAGCAGGTCGTTGCTCTCGTTGTAATGGATGCCCAGGCTCTGCTCCTGAATGAACGCGTTGTAGCAAACCGCATCCAGTTGCAGGCACGCCGCCAAGGCAATAGGGCCCAGTGGGCAATGCAGCGCCAGCGCCACGTCGTAGGCTTCGGCCATGTTGGCGATCTTGCGGGTTTCTGTGATGCCGCCGGCATGGGAAGCATCCGGCTGGATGATGTCGACGTAGCCTTCGCTGAGCACCCGCTTGAAATCCCAACGGGAGAACAGACGCTCGCCCAAGGCAATCGGCGTGCTGGTCAGCGGTGCCAATTCCTTCAACGCTTCATAGTTTTCGCTGAGCACCGGCTCTTCGATGAACATCAGCTTGTAGGCATCGAGCTCCTTCATCAGCACCTTGGCCATGGGCTTGTGGACCCGGCCATGGAAATCCACGCCGATGCCGACATTCGGTCCCACCGCATCACGCACCGCCGCGACGTTGGCCAGCGCCAGGTCAACTTTGTCGAAGGTGTCGACGAATTGCAGTTCTTCGGTGCCGTTCATTTTCACCGCGGTGAAACCACGTTCGACGGCTTCCCGGGCAGCCTTGGCGGTATCAGCTGGACGGTCGCCTCCGATCCACGAATAGACGCGAATCTTGTCGCGAACCTGACCACCCAGCAGATCGCTGACGGAGACACCAAGCGCCTTGCCCTTGATGTCCCACAGTGCCTGATCGATCCCGGCCAGGGCGCTCATGTGCACCGCGCCGCCACGATAGAAGCCGCCGCGATAGAGCACGGTCCAGATGTCTTCGATATTGCGCGGGTCCTTGCCGATCAAGTAATCCGACAGCTCGTCCACCGCCGCCGCGACGGTATGGGCGCGGCCTTCGACCACGGGCTCACCCCAACCGGTCACGCCTTCATCGGTTTCTACTTTGAGGAAAAGCCAGCGCGGTGGAACGATAAAGGTCGTCAGTTTGGTGATTTTCATCTTGTTGTCTCTCTTATGTAGATGCAGCGCGCACGGCGCCAAAAAGTCTTAACGCAATGCGTTCCAGGCCTGTACATAAGCCTTGGCGCGGACCGCCACTTCATCAGGCGTCAGCCCCGGCTTGAACAGCCCGGAACCCAGGCCGAAACCACCGACGCCCGCCTCGACAAATACCTGCATGTTGTCCGGGGTGATCCCACCCACCGGAAGCAGCAGCGTCCCTGCCGGCAGGACCGCCAGCCAGGCCTTGACCACCGCCGGCCCCATTTGCTCGGCAGGAAACATCTTCAACACATCGGCGCCTTCGGCCAGTGCGGCAAAGGCTTCGGTCGGCGTGGCGACACCGGGCGACAGATACAGACCCGCAGCCTTGGCTGCACGCAATACCTTGGGATCGCTGTGAGGCATGACGATCACCTGTCCGCCCGCAGCCTTCACCTGTTCGACCTGTTCCGCGGTCAACACGGTACCGGCGCCAATCAGGCAATCGGCGGGTAAGGTACTGCGCAGGATACGAATGCTTTCGTAGGGTTCAGGGGAGTTGAGCGGCACTTCAATGACTCGAAAACCTGCCTGATACAACACCTCGCCGATGGCCGCTGCTTCCTGCGGACGCAGACCGCGCAGAATTGCGACCAGACCGTTTTTCGCCAGTGCTTGCTTGAGCATGTCAGACCTCTTGGTAGTGGAACGCGGGCGGTTCAACCGAGCAGCCCGGCCGCTTTGGCCAGATGCCACAACCCACGTTCGGTAGCATGTTCGGCCAGGCTCACCTGAGCGAAACCGCAGGTATCCAGCGCCCGGCTGTAGCGGGCACAGAGTTGGCAATTGCCAATCAGGATGATCGAGGGCAGCCGGGCACTGTCGCGTCGGCGGCGCTGCACACTGGCTAGGGCCGCGAGTTCATGGCCGATCAGCAGGCCCGAGAGATAGTTGGCCTGCTCGGCTGGACTCAGTTCGCCGGTCAGGCCGAGGCTGCGGGCACTGAACAAGGTCGACAGCGGACCGGTCTCGCCGTCGGTGGACAATGCCACCTGGACACCGCGATCAAACGCCGCGCCATCAAAGGGCGCATCGCGTTGCTGGGTGCGACCGAGAATGCTGTGTTCGCTGAGCACGGCGAACAGTTCGCCGGTCATGAAGGTGTCGAAATGCACGATGCAGCCGTCAGCCACTTCCACCCATTTCGAATGGCTGCCAGGCAAACCGATCAGCAGGTTCTCCCCGTCCCCGGCCGGCAGACTCTGCAGCACGCCGAGGACCTGGGTCTCTTCACCGCGCATCACATTCGGCAACCGCGAACGCTGAATCACCCCGGGCACGATATGCACATCGACGCCGCGCAGGCTGTGCAGAACTTTCAAGGAGGTACCCAGGCTGGCGAGATTCGCCGGGGTATCGCGGTAGGCAGCTTCCCGCCAACCCTGGGCACTGCCGACCATGCCGCAGGCGATTACCGGCAGTCCGGGTTGAGCCTCCAGCCAGTCACCGCAGGCTGCATCGAAAGCCAGTTCAAAACCATCGGCGCACAGCTGACCGGCGATCATCCGCGGTGCGCTGGGCAACTGCATGATTCCCGAGGACAGCGAACGCTGTTCGAGCACCTGGCCGCCAGCAGCGAGTTTGTAAGCCCGAAGGGAAGTTGTTCCCCAATCGAGCGCGATCAATTGCGCCTGCATCGCTTCACCTGAAATTTGTTATTGGGCAGTGAGTGCGCAGAGCTGATGCAGGCGACTATAAACCTCGAAGCGTCAAAATCTCAATATATAAATTAGCATCCCATATATAGGGATAACGATAACGACGGAACTTTACCGGTGACGGTTAGCGGATTGTCTACGCCGACCGTCTACACCGATAAATGAATGAGCGCCGGTTCAGCCCTGGGCAAACTCTCGCAATTTCTCCCCTTCCATGCGATAGCGCACCCACTCGTCCTGCGGCACCGCACCGATGGACTGGTAAAACTGGATCGCCGGTTTGTTCCAGTCCAGCACGCTCCACTCGAAGCGCCCGCAATCGTTGGCGCAGGCGATTTGCGCGAGATGGCGCAGGAGTTTCTTGCCCGCCCCGCCGCCGCGTTGCTCAGGGTTGATGTACAGGTCTTCAAGGTAGAGGCAGTTGCTCCCCAGCCAGGTGGAATAGCTGAAGAAGAACACTGCGAATCCGATCGGCTGACCGTCCCGCAGGCAGATCAGACCATGGGCGGTTGCGCCTTCGCTGAACAGGCTGCGCTCGATATCGGCGACACTGGCAATGACCTCATGCCTGGCACGCTCGTAGTCCGCCAGTTCGGTGATGAACGTGAGAATTTGCGGGGCATCGCTGGGCACGGCCGGGCGGATTTCGATGGTCATGGACTTGCCTTGTGCGAAAGTGAAAACGCCATACTAAGACGACTCTGAGCGCTCGTCACATTTCAAATAAAAACTTGGGTTATGGTTATCAGATCAATTGTGCTCGGCACATTATTTTTCTCACCTCGATGAGGATTCCCATGACCCTTGCTGCTTTCGCTCCACTGCAAAGCCTTGCCGTGACGCTCCTGCCCCATGCGCTCGAGCCCTCCGAGGACGGTGCTCACGATCTGTCGCACTTGCAGCGGGTGTGGAACAACGCGCGGACCATTCACAAAGGAGAAAGCGGCGATCTCGAGGTGCTGCTGGCGGCGGTGCTTTTGCATGATTGCGTGGCGGTGGAGAAGAACTCGCCGTTGCGCTCGCAAGCCTCGCGACTGGCCGCACAGAAAGCTTCGCAGGTATTAGCCAGCATGAAATGGCCTGTGGATAAAGTCGCCGCGGTTGCCCATGCCATCGAAACCCACAGCTTCTCCGCGGGCATCGAGCCGACGACGCTTGAGGCAAAAATCCTCCAGGACGCCGACCGCCTCGACTCCCTGGGGATGCTTGGCGTGGCGCGAACCTTTTATGTCTCCGGGCGAATGGGCAGCGCACTTTACGACCCACAGGATCCCGAGGCGAAAGCCCGCGATTACGACGATAAACGCTTCACCCTTGACCACTTCCAGACCAAGCTGCTGCATCTGGCCGCCGGTTTCCAGACCCCGACCGGCAACCGGCTGGCGCAGCTTCGCCATGCACGGCTGAAGCGCTTCATGGAGGAATTCATCGAGGAAATCGGCCTGGACTGACGGCAACAAACACTGCATTACTCCGTCAATAACTAACCCTGGAATCTGCAACGACACAACTAACCGCTGCGCCTGCCATGTTTAGATAGGTCACTCATCATTCCAACAGGCAAGAGACATTTTCATGCAGACCAGTACTTCGCAGGGCAGCATTGTTTCAGGGAAGCTGTTCGGTTTGTTTTGCCTCGCCAGTTATCTGCTTTCACTGTCTTATGGTTCGACCTTTCTACTTTCGCTGCTGATCAGTTCCCGCGGCGGCAATGAACAGGATGCCGGTAGCGTGATCTCGATCGCGATGCTCAGTACCTTCGTCGCGGTGATTCTCTCCGGGCATTTGTCGGATCTGCTGGGAGCAGCACGCTCGATTGCACTGTTCGGCTGCTTGCTGGTGGTATCCAGCCTGGGCTTCGCGCTGACGCCCGGGTTCGGTAACGCCTTATTGTTTTGCGGGCTGATGCTAGGCCTCGGCTGGGGGGTGTTTTACACCCTGGGGCCGATCATCGTAGCAATGCTGGTCGAGCCCGTTCAGCGCGCCAAATACTTCGCACTGCTGTCCGGCAGCATGATGACCGGAATCGGTTGCGGCCCATTATTGGGCCGTGCGGCCAGCGTCCTGGGTTACCCCGTCAGCGCTGCCTTTTACATCGCCGCGGGGGCGAGCCTGGTGGGTGCGCTGATGTTCTGGCGATTGGGAGTAGCACTCAAACCACGACCCGGCTTGTCGGGATCGGCTGGCGTTTCGAAGATTTCCTGGTCCGCAACTGCGCAAGTGCTGGGTTCCAAAGCCGTCTTTGCAATCATCATGGTTGGCCTGGGCGGATGCGTATTTGGCGGTCTGTCGAGTTTCCAGACCAGCTACGCTGCTTCTCGCTCGCTCGATTACTCGCTGTTCTTCCTGGGTTTCATGGGCGCGGCAATCACCAGCCGGTTACTGATCGCCAGCATCGTGGTCAAACACGACGCCTATGGGATGTCCTGTCTGCTCTCCGCGCTGATAGTGGTGTCGATCCTGATGTTCCGGTTCGTGGTCGATGACGGCTTCAGTTATGTGCTGGCGGCGGTGATTCTCGGAGTTGGTTATGGGCTGACCTATTCGGTGATCAACGGCCTCGCGGCCAATGAAGCACCCGCCGGGACAACCTCACAATCGCTGTTGCTGTTCAGCCTTGCCTACTTTATCGGTGTGTTCGGTTTCCCCCTGCTGGCCGGGAGGATTATCGTCGAACAAGGCATGCCAGCTCTGCTGCTTACCGTGCTGGCAGTTGCGCTGGTGAATTGGTTGATCACTGTGGGTCGGTTGATCCGACGCTGGATGACGGTCGATAACGTGTTGCAAAAGGCCTAGACCACTCGTCGAAATTCAGGCACCAATCGAAATCGGGAGCAGACTAATACGGGTAACGACTCTAGAAGTGGAGGCGACGCCATGAACATGTCAAAACTGCCTGCCCTTGTCCTTGCCGGATTGCTGTCCTCAGCAGCCATCGCCGAATCATCCCCCCCGACCAATCCTGTGTACGGCCCCCCTTCCGCCACCGCGACCGATCCACGAATTGATCGCAACGACTCCCAAAGACCCGACGGCATCGGCCCCAACGTCCCGGACAACGGCGGATTGGGTACCAGCTCTAAAACCACCACCGGTGGCTCGGGCTCTGACCGTGACGGCAGCGGCCGCAACTGAATCGAACGCAGCCCTTTCAGACTGACCCTGCGCATCAGGGTCAGAAGGAGTACTCCCATGCCTCGTGGAAGCAAAGCCAAATACACGGCGGAACAGAAGCGCAAAGCCGCGCATATCGAAGCCGGCTACGAAGACAAAGGTGTTTCTAAAGACGAAGCCGAAGCGCGCGCCTGGGCGACGGTGAATAAACAATCCGGTGGTGGAGAACGTGCCGGCGGCTCCGGACGTCGCAAACCTGCGAGCGAAAAAGCCAGTGATCGCAAGGAGTCGGCCAAGCGCGCAGTGGCCAGTCGTGAAGGCCATTCGCGCAACAGCCAAGCATCTTTGGGAACGCAAACCAGGGACAGTCTGATGAAAGAAGCCCTAGCGAAAAATATTCCCGGGCGGTCGAGCATGCGCAAGCAGGAGTTGATCGAGGCATTGAAAAAGGCCGGGTGACCGCCAGCGCCGCTGCAGCATTGGCACGGTGGGCCGCCTGAATCGGGGCCAACCCACTCGCCAGCCCTGCGACAAACACGTCGCCGCCGGAGCTCGGCAGTTTGTCCACGGACATCACCAGGTCAACCATCACCTGGCTGGAACAAAGTCTCAATACATAATTTAACATCCAACCTATAGGGAATTAACCCGCGAAACGCGTACACAGGGATCCGGGCACGTCGACTCGAATCGATAGCACCGCACCATCCAGCGGGTGGTTGGCCGGGCTTGCGGCGCTGGTGATATACAGGGTGCGCATGTCTTCCCCGCCAAACACACAGCTGGTGGGGCGGCTGACGGGGAGTTCGATTACCCGATCAACCTGACCATCGGGCGCCAGGCGCAGCAGGCAACTGCCATCCAAGCGCGCATTCCAGATAAACCCTTGGGCATCCATGGCCGAGCCATCGGGTCCGCCCCGTGGATGCGGGCCGCGCCAGATCCGCGGGGGGCTCAAGTAGCCGTCGGCACCGACCGAATATTGATAAATCGTCGCATCCAGACGGTCGGCAAAATACAGGGCGGTGCCGTCTTCGCTCCACACCAGGGTGTTGGGAATGCCCAGCCCATTGAGCAACGGCGTGACCCGACCATCGACCCCCACCCGAAACAGCCCTCCGCTGCGCCGTTCGATCGGCAGGTCTTCGCCCTGCTCGCCAATGTTGTTTTGCATGGTGCCGAGCCAGAGTCGCCCCAACGCATCGCAACGAGCCTCGTTGGGCCGATTACCCGGTTGCGGATCGACCATGCACAGCAGGGTCAGGCGTGGTTCCAGGCCGGGAGAGTTCAGATCAAGCCGATACACGCCGCTGCTCAGAGTCACCAGCGCATCGCCGCTGGTACAGGGAATGAATGCCGAAACATGTTCAGGCATCTGCCAGATCTGAACGTTGTCCCTCACCAGACGCAGCGCCTGCTTGCCGGCGATATCGACCCAATACAAAGCCTGTTCGGGCACGTCCCAGAACGGACCTTCTCCGAGCCTGGCACGGTGTTGGGTAACGGCTGTCCACTCCATGAAACCTCCTGCTTTTGTTGTTATGGGCCAGGCTTTTTTACGGTTCTCACGGAGTCCCGGGAAACACAGAAACAAGAACGCCGATTTGGTTGATGATGTTCGTGCGAGCAAACACATCTAACAAACCGGCGTTCCTTCCTTTTGGGGAGGTTTTTTCTGTCGTCACGATCAAGCCTGATGGCGACACTCTACAGATCGAGCTGACGCCCACGCTACTCGATTCCCTGCCGACCGCATTCACCCGAAAATCCTCAGGTGTACGCAAATCCCGTAGGAGCTGCCGCAGGCTGCGATCTTTTAGGGCTGCAGCCAACCTACGGCTCAAGCCCGATCGGGAAGAATTCGCCGCCACTCCAGACGCCCAACCAACGCTGCCCCTCGATTTCCCGGGTCACGGCCAAGTCGACCAGCTGATAGAACACATTGCGATGGATCAGGGCTTCGAGATTGGTCCGCACATGCACGTAAGGCGCTGGCTCCTGGGTACCTGGATCGATCACCACCCGCATCGGGTGATCAGGACCGGCCTCGGTCTGCTCTTCGACGTTGGTGGTGAAGCGCAGTACCTGAGCCTCTCCCTCTCCTTCGACCTCCAGGCTGACCGCGACAAACGGCGCGTCATCGACTTTGATGCCGACTTTTTCCACCGGGGTAATCAGGAAATAATCATCGCCGTCGCGGCGCATGATGGTGGAGAACAACTTGACCATCGGCTTGCGCCCGATGGGCGTGCCCAGGTAGTACCAGGTCCCGTCACGGGCGATGCGCATGTCGATATCGCCGCAGAAGTCGGGATTCCACAGATGGACCGGCGGCAAGCCTTTGGATTTGGGGATTTGCCCCAGCAGATCGTTAGCTTTTTGCGGACCACTCATGTTGTTTTCCTTCTGTAGTACCTAGTCACTCAAGCCCAGCAGGCTGCGAGCGTATTGCTCCAGCGGCGGGCCAAGCAGATCTTCCGGCTGAGTGTCGTGGAACGTCAGTAAACCGCCACGACTGCGAATACGTGCAGTATCGATCAAATACTGGGTGCTGGTCTCGATCAACATGAGCTGAATCACGCCAGTGTCGATCCCCAGGCGGTCCACGGCTTCCTGATCGGTCCATTCATCAGAGTTGCCGATCCGATTGTCAGCCTTGGCGAAACGGGTATAGAGCAAGTAATGCGCACCGACTGCGCGGGCTTCGCTCATTGCTTCGTCCAGCCCTTGCGGGGTGCGGGCACGCCGGACCATGGGGAAGTATTCGACAAAGCCGTTGAAGGCTTCTTCGGCGACCACATTCGGCCGCGGATAGGCATCGCCCGGTGGCGCGAATGCACCCTGGGCGATGTAGATGAACGAGTCGGCTTGTATACGCAACGAGTTCAAGCGGCGAGTATCGCTGTGATCGAGCAGCCCGGCATCGCTCATGTGATAACGAGCGCCCTCGCCCAGATCGCTGACGTTCATGCAGCCACCAAGCGCCAAAAAGGCCAGCAGCAAAACCAGGCTACGCATCCTACCCGCCAGAGGCCGGTGACGGAAAACCGGCGAATAGCCGCAGGATGCAGCTTCCGCGCCAGCTCAAGGTCGCGCACATCCCGTAGCAGCTGCCGCTAGGCTGCGTCCGACTGCGAAGCAGTGGTGAAACCCGAGGGCACGGTCTTCTTGATGGATTGAGGTTGCCTGGTTTTGCGAGGGGTACCCCCTCGAACGCAGCCTTCGGCAGCTGCTACAAGGGCTGCGATCAGCCGCCGATGATTTTCATGATGGTCGCGCCACCGGAGAACGCCACTTCCTGCTTGTCGCCCAGGGCTTTTACCAGCAGCCGCTGCAAGGCCGGCAGCGCCTCGTGACGCGGCTTGTCCAGCAGATCACCGACATAGTGCCGGTTACTCGACGACAGGCAGCCATGCAGCCAGCCGGTGGAAGACAGGCGCAAGCGCGAACAGGTCCGGCAGAACGGCACGCTTTCATTGGCGATTACCCCGAAGAAACCCCGGCCGGGAATCTCGTAGCGAACTGCGGTGGCATCCACCGGCGCGTCAGCCTGCAGGTATTCGTAACGGTCGCCAATCAGGCTCAACAGCTGCTGAAGGCTGACAAACTGCTGCAAGAAAGCATTTGAGTCACTGGCCAGATGGCCCATGCGCATCAGTTCGATAAAGCGCAGCTCATAACCACGCTCAAGGCAGTAATCGAGCAGCGGCATTACCTGATCCAGGTTCTGCCCGCGCAACGGCACCATGTTGACCTTGATCTTCATCCCCGCGGCGTTGGCCTGATCCATGCCATCGAGCACGGTCGCCAGATCACCACCGCGAGCGATGCTGCGGAAAGCGCCAGGGTCGAGGGTATCGAGGGATACGTTGATCCGCCGGATGCCGGCAGCCAGCAGCAACGGTAGCTTGCGTGCCAGAAGCTGGCCGTTGGTGGTCAGACTGATGTCCGCCAAACCCATCGACCCCACTGCCGTCATGAAGGCTTCCAGCTTGGGACTGACCAGCGGCTCGCCACCGGTGATACGCAGCCGTTCGATGCCGGCCGCCTCGATCAGATAGGCCACCCCGCGAGCCATGGCCTCGGCCGACAACTCATCCTGCGCAGCCACCAGCCGCTTGCCATTCGGCACGCAATAGGTACAGGCGTAATTGCAGGCTGAAGTCAGGCTGATCCGCAAATTGCGAAAACGCCTGCCTTGACGGTCAACGATCATGGATCACTCCGGCGAAAGAAGATTCGGACATGCTGGAACTTGACTCAAAAATCAGGTTTTAGCAAGACCAAGGGTGCGTTTTCGATAAATGACAGATCGCGTTGGAGTTGTGGTCGTGCCAGGCAAGGCGCGGGACGCAGGAGATGCTTACTGCCTCTTCAAGTCCCGCAACGCAGCATGGCGCGATCACAGCTTCAACCCGTAGGGCCTAGCCCCTGACGCCAATACCGTCGGCTCCACAATTTCAGCGGGGCGACGGCGCGACTGTCAGTTATCGAGAACGCACCCTTAGCCTGAGTATATTACTGAGGTACTTCGCCATGTGAGAAACATGGCGCAATAAAGCAACTGAATGACTCAGCTGCCGGGAGTGTCGGTATCGCGCTTGCGCTTGTTACCCATGCGCACGCCGATATCCATCAGGAACTGGAAGAATCCTTCCTGATCTTCCAGCACATTGCTCCAGAACGGCGAGTGATACAGCGCAACGGCGCCGTGCACCAGCGCCCAGGCTGCGCAATAGTGGAAGTAAGGCGGCACGTCTTCAAGCTTGCCTTCACTGATGCGGCCTTTGATCAACAGGGTCAGACGTTCGAAGTTGGAGGCGCGGATCTTATGCAGCTCCTCAACCATCTCCGGCACCTGATTGCCCTTTACCACCTTCTCTTCCAGGCGGTCGAACAGGCGATACCGCTGCGGATCGCGCATGCGGAATTCAAAGTAGGCCCGGGACAGGGCTTCCTTATCCTTGTCGACATCGGCAGAGTGCAACAGCTCGTTCAGGTCACGCTCGTAGTCGAGCATCAGGCGCAGATAGATCTCCGCCTTGGACTTGAAGTGCTTGTAGATGGTCCCTTTGCCGATACCTACGGCATCAGCGATCATCTCGACGGTGACGCTGTCTTCACCTTGTTCGAGGAACAGCTTTAGCGCGGTATCGAGAATTTCTTGCTCGCGGCGACGAAACTCACGGACCTTACGAGGTTCTTTCTGCATAAGAAAAGGTCTGTAGGGGTCAAAATCGAAGCCGCGTATTATGCCTAACTTGCGCCAAATTGCACGGATCATCCGACCATGTCTACGTTTCTTGCTGAATTTGTACAGGCTCCAGGCCTGCGTTATTTGAATCATGCGGCCGTCGCTCCCTGGCCAAATCGGGCCAGTGAGGCGGTCGCGCGTTTCGCCCAGGAGAACGTTTTGCTGGGCGCGCGGGACTATTCGGACTGGATGGCCCTTGAGCAGCGCCTGCGCGAACGCCTGATGCGCCTGCTTAACGCTCCATCGACGGATGACGTGGCACTGGTCAAAAATACTTCGGAAGCATTGTCTTTTGTCGCATTCGGACTGGAATGGCAAAGCGGCGATCAGATAGTCATTAGTGACGAAGAATTTCCGTCCAACCGCATCGTCTGGGAAGCGTTGGCACCACAGGGCGTGGAAGTGCTCCAGGTCAGCCTCAAGGGCGATGACCCCGAAGGTGCCCTGCTGAGCGCCTGCGGCCCGCGCACCCGCCTGATGTCAGTCAGTGCCGTGCAGTTCGCCAGCGGCCTGCGCCTGGACCTGCAGCGTCTGGGTGCCGGCTGCAAGGAGCAGAACGTGCTGTTCTGCATCGATGCGATCCAGCAACTGGGCGCCCAGCCCTTCGATGTCCGGGCTTATCAATGCGATTTCGCCATGGCTGATGGCCATAAATGGCTCCTGGGGCCTGAAGGCCTGGGGGTGTTCTACTGCCGCGCTGAGCTGCGCGAGCAGCTGAAATTGCATGAATTTGGCTGGCACATGCTCGAACATATGGGCGACTACAATCGCACTGAGTGGGAGCCGGCCAAAAGCGCGCGGCGCTTCGAGTGTGGCAGTCCGAACATGCTCGGCGCCATGGCGCTGGAAGCCAGCCTGTCGCTGCTCGAAGAAGTCGGCATGGAAAAAGTCGCCGCGCTCATTGCCGAACGCGTGCAATGGCTACAGGACGGCTTGAACGCGATTCCCGGTGTGCAACTGCACAGCCCGCTGAACCCCGCCCGGCGTGGCGGGATTTTCTCGTTCAGTATCGATGGCATTGATAATCAGCAGGTCTACGAACACCTCAAGCAACAACAGGTCGTGTGCATCCAACGCGGCCCCGGTATTCGTTTTTCCCCGCATTTCTATACAGAAAAGCGCGTGATCGACGAAACTCTGCAAATCGTTGCGGCCATTGCCCAGCAATGAGAACCCAACCGAAGCGCGCGTATTCCAAATCTGTTTAAAAAACAGAGGGGTCAGACTGGACTAGTAGCAATAGTGATCAATACTTGAACTGTCGGCGCGGCATCTCCCCCAAGTGGCGCGCCGATGAAGGTACCAACGGACGGCGTATCTTTGTTTTACTCCTAATGGTCTTAACCCGGATTCACCCCCCAGAACCCGGGTTTTTTTTGCCTGGGATTTATGTGCACTTAATCCCTGACATGCGCCAACGGAAACAACCGCTTGAAGTTCTCGGTTGTCTGCTCGGCAAATCGTTCGTACGATTCTCCCCGCAACATCGCCAGAAACTCCGCGACATCGCGTACGTACTGCGGCAAGTTCGGCTTGCCCCGATGGGGAATCGGCGCCAGGTACGGCGAGTCGGTTTCCACCAGCAGACGATCGGCCGGCACTTGCCTGGCCACATCCCGCAAGGCATCGGCATTGCGGAAAGTGACAATACCCGACAGGGAAATATAGAAACCCAGATCCAGTGCGGCCTTGGCCATCTCCCAGTCTTCGGTGAAGCAGTGCAGCACGCCAGCCTGGGGCAACGCCGCTTCACGCAACAGCTTCAAGGTATCGGCGCGCGCGCCACGGGTATGCACGATAACCGGCTTACCCGTCTGCTGCGCGGCTTGCAGATGCAGGCGAAAGGATTCCTGCTGCAACTCGGCCGCCTCCGGTTCGTAGTGGTAGTCCAGACCGGTTTCACCAATGGCCACGACCCGTGGATGGTTGAGTTCCTGCAACAGCCAGTCCAGCGCAGGGGCGGCGCCCGGCTGCACGTCGAGCGGATGGACGCCGACCGAGCAGTCGACATCGGCATAACGTTCGGCCAGCGCCTTGACGTCAGCCGCATTCTCGACGCTCACGCCGATACACAGAAAGTGCCCGACCCCACGCTGGCGAGCCGCGTCGAGGGCAGCATCGAGGGAGCCGGCATGTTCGGCGAGGTCGAGGCGATCAAGGTGACAATGGGAATCTACAAGCATAAAGGCTGCAACTACATCGTATGAGTGGGACGGTCGGACTTGAGGGCTCCGGCCAGATGGGCTTCGATACTACTGCGGGCGCTATTGTCGCCGTCATTGAACTGCACGCCGACACCGGCCACCCGATTGCCCTGGGCACCGCTGGGGGTAATCCAGGAAACCTTGCCGGCCACCGGAATCTTTTCCGGCTCATCCATCAGGCTCAACAGCATGAATACCTCATCACCCAACTTATAGCTTTTGTGGGTCGGGATAAACAGGCCGCCGTTCTTGATGAAGGGCATGTACGCCGCATACAGCACCGACTTGTCCTTGATGGTCAGGGACAAGATGCCGTTGCGTGGACCCGGATTGACCATTTCACTCATGCTGACCTCCGCTGCTCAATAGTTGATTCTAGGCTCGGTCGATCAGTGGCGGATAGGTAAACCTGCCCACTGCACCAGCAACGCCTCGAGCAACAGCACACGATTGAGGTTGGCTTTGCTCAGCACCTTCTGCCGCTGGGCAAGAATCCAGTCCTGGATATCCAGGACTTTTTCCTGAGAAGACTTCTGCGCCAGGTACTGCACGACCTTGCGCATATCGGTCAAACCCAGGCCTGTTTCGTCCTGAGTGAGTTGGTAACGCAGGATCAGGCTCGACCAGTCACAGAACCAGTCGAACAGCAACAGCAACGGAATGGCATTCCAGCTCTCAGCCAATTGAGTCGGTGATTGCTGCTGCTTGAGCAGTTTCTTCACTCCGTCGACCACCAGCGCCCGTTGCTCACGCACACCCTGAGCCTGCAAGGTGACCGCGGCCAGCGGCGAACCGGCGGCCAGCGTCAGCAACTCCATGCGTTCTTCTTCAGCGCAATCGGGCAAAGCCTTGGCCAGCCACTCCAGGCTCATCGCTTCACTCGGCAGCGGACATGCCTGCTGCACACAACGGCTTTTGACCGTCGGCAACAGACGGCTCGGCTGATGACTGACCAACAGCAATACGGTATCGCCGGAGGGTTCTTCGAGGCTTTTCAGCAAGGCGTTGGCGGCGTTGTTGTTCATCGACTCGACCGGCTCGATCAACACCACTTTGCGTCCACCCATCTGCGCGGTCTGCACCACGAAGCTGACCAGCTCACGGACCTGGTCGACCTTGATCGCCTTGTCCGCCTCTTCCGGCTCCAGCACGTAGTTATCCGGATGGCTGCCGGCCTTGAGCAGCATGCAGGATTTGCATTGCCCGCAGGCGTCCAGCCCTTGCGGTTTCTGGCAGAGCAAACGGGCCATCAGGCGTTCGGCCAGCGCGCGCTTGCCGATCCCGACAGGGCCATGCAGCAGATAAGCGTGAGCATGCTGGGCACGCCCGGCCAGTTGCTGCCAGAGGCTGTCCTGCCAAGGGTAGGCCTCAGCCACGGTACAGCTCCAGCAATTGCGGCAGCAAGGCATCCAGCGACTGCTGGACCTGCGCCAGCGGCTGCGCGGCGTCCACCAGACGATAACGCGCCGGCTCAGCCTCGGCACGCTGCAGGTAGGCACTGCGGACTGCATCGAAGAAACGCCGCCCTTCCAGCTCGAAGCGGTCCAGCCGACCGCGCGCACTGGCGCGAGCCAGGCCGACCTCGACCGGCAGATCGAACACCAGGGTCAGGTGCGGACGCAAATCACCCTGGACGAAGGTCTCCAGGGCGGCGATGCGCTCCAGCGACAACCCTCGACCACCGCCCTGGTAGGCATAGGTGGAATCGGTAAAGCGATCGCACAGGACCACCATGCCCTTGGCCAGCGCCGGGCGAATCACCTCGGCCAGATGCTGGGCCCGCGCGGCGAACACCAGCAACAGTTCGGTGTCGGCACACATGACTTCTTCGCCGGGGGTCAGCAGTACTTCACGAATTCGCTCGGCCAACGGGGTCCCGCCCGGCTCACGGGTCAGCAATACCTCGATACCTTCGGCGCGCAAGCGCTCGGCCAGGTACTCGCGATTAGTACTTTTGCCGGCGCCTTCCGGTCCTTCCAGGGTAATAAACAGGCCAGTCACAGGCAGTCCTTAGTCAGATTCATTGCGGGCTTGGCGGCTCGGTCGCGTCTGGCGCTGGATCCGTGGCCGGTAGTTCCGGAGTTGCTTGGGGAACCGGCTCCGAGGTCGGCTCCGGACTCGTTTCGGGAGTCAGCTCGGGAGTCGGCTCCAGACCCGTTTCGGGAGTCGGCTCTGGAGTCGGCTCCGGGTACGTTTCGGGAGTCGACTCTGGGCGGCTCTCAGCCGGCACTTCAGAGGTCGGGCTCGAAGTCTCGGGTGCCGCCGGAGCGGTTGTCGGCGCCGGGCTGGATCGATAATCCGCGCGACGCTTGAGCTGGAACTCACGCACCGCATTATTGTGCGCGTCCAGGTCATCGGAGAATACGTGGCTGCCATCACCGCGAGCGACAAAATACAAACTGCTGCCCGGCACCGGATTCAGCGCCGCATGGATCGCCTCACGCCCCACCATGGCAATCGGTGTCGGTGGCAATCCAGCGATCATGTAGGTGTTGTAGGGATTCTCTTCGCGCAGATGGGCACGGGTCAGTTTGCCGTTGTAACGCTCGCCCAGACCGTAGATCACTGTCGGATCGGTTTGCAGCAACATGCCGATCTGCATGCGCCGCACAAAGACCCCGGCAATCTGCCCGCGCTCTTGCGGTACGCCGGTTTCCTTTTCCACCAGCGAGGCCATGATCAGCGCCTGGTAGGGCTGAGTGTAGGGTACGTCGGCGGCACGCTTGCTCCATTCTTTGGCGAGGACATCGTCCAGACGGGCGTAGGCTTTCCCCAGCAGCTCGGCGTCGGTCATGCCGCGAACGAAACGATAGGTGTCTGGAAAGAACCGTCCTTCCGGGAATACGCCGGCATGACCGAGCTTGTCCATCACTTCGCTGTCGCTCAAGCCGTTCAGGGTCTGTTCAAGTTTTTCCTGCTTGGCCAAGGCAGCCCGCACCTGACGGAAATTCCAGCCTTCGACCAGGGTCACGCTGTACTGCACCACTTCGCCGCGCTGCCAAACACCGATCAGAGCCTGGGCAGTCATGCCCGGCGACATGCGGTATTCACCACTGTGCAAGGGTTGACCGGCCAGATTGAAGCGCCAATACACCCGCAACCAGAAAGAGTCCTTCAAGACCCCGTCAGCCTCCAGCCGATTGAAAGTCCCGCTCGGCGTCGCACCGGCAGGCACTTCAAGCAATTCCTCTTGCTTCAGGTTGAGCGGCTGATCCAGAGCCGAGTTCACTTTCCAGGCCGAAGCGCCCAGCAGCAGCCCCGCCAGAACCAGTCCGGTTTCCAGCAGCAGCAAGAATTTACGTCTCACGAATCAAGCATCCAATAGCGCGCGGGCAATGCCTTGCAGTTTACGGGTGAGCGGCCCAACCGGCCAGCTCAGTGCTGAATAGCCGCATACCGGCCAGACGCCATACACGCTGTTGCAGACGAACACTTCGTCGGCCTGTTGCAGTTGATCCAGACCGATGTCGGCAATTTCCGTGGGAATGCTCAGCGACGCGGCTTGAAACAATAACTCAGCGCGCATCACCCCGGCGACGCCGCAGCGACTCAAGTCAGGGGTGCGCAACACGCCATCGCGTAGCAGAAACAGATTGCTGAAAACCCCCTCGATCACTCGCCCGGAAACGTCCAGCATCAAGCCTTCGGCATGCTCGGCATCCCGCCATTCGGAGCGGGCGATGACCTGCTCCAGACGGTTCAGATGCTTGAGGCCGGCGAGCAAGGGCTGCTCGCTCAGGCGCGTGGTACAGGGAAACAGACGAATACCTTGCTGCCCGTGGGCAGCTGGGTAAGTGGCGGGCGGATTGCCTTGCAGAATCCGGCGCGCCTGAGCGGCAGGATCGGCGGCATAACCACGCAGGCCGTCGCCACGGGTGAGGATCAGCTTGAGCACCCCCTCCCCCATGGCAGCGGCATAGGCCAACAGCTCGCTGCGGACCAGGGACTGATCCGCGGCAATCGCCAGCCGCGAACATCCTTCAGCCAGGCGCTGCAAGTGCCGCTCCAGCAGCAACGGTTGCCCGCCCTTGACCAAGAGGGTCTCGAACAGACCGTCGCCATAGGCCAGGCCCCGGTCCTTTAGCGACAGAACGTCAGCCGGTTGACCGTCGACCCAGCTGTGCATCACTCGGGGAACCGGCGGAACACCAGCGAGCCGTTGGTGCCACCAAAACCGAACGAGTTGGACAGCACCACATCGATGGCCATGTTGCGCGCTTCATGAGGTACGAAGTCGAGGTCACAGCCTTCGTCCGGCTCATCCAGGTTGATGGTCGGCGGAGCCACCTGGCTGTTGATCGCCAGCACACTGAAGATCGCCTCGATCGCGCCAGCCGCACCCAGCAGGTGACCGGTCATGGACTTGGTCGAACTGACTGCCAGCTTGTAGGCGTGCTCGCCAAACACCGACTTGATCGCCTGGACTTCCGCCAGGTCACCGGCCGAAGTCGAGGTGCCGTGGGCGTTGATGTACTGCACGTCCTCGGGGTTCAACTGCGCATCACGCATCGCGTTGGTGATGCAACGGGCAGCGCCTGCGCCATCGGCTGGCGGCGAGGTCATGTGGTAAGCGTCGCCACTCATGCCAAAACCGATCAGCTCGGCATAAATCGTCGCACCGCGTGCCTTGGCGTGCTCCAGCTCTTCGAGCACCAGGGCTCCGGCGCCGTCGGACAGGACGAAGCCGTCACGGCCCTTGTCCCATGGACGGCTGGCACGGGCTGGCTCGTCATTGCGCGTCGATAGCGCTCGAGCGGCACCAAAGCCGCCCATACCTAGGCCACAGGCAGCCATTTCGGCACCGCCGGCGATCATCACATCGGCTTCGCCGTAGACAATGTTGCGGGCGGCCATGCCGATGCAGTGCGTACCGGTGGTGCAGGCAGTAGCAATGGCGTAGTTAGGCCCCTGGGTACCCAGATGGATAGACAGGAAGCCGGAAATCATATTGATTATCGAGCCTGGCACGAAGAACGGCGAAATCCGTCGTGGGCCGGAATCATGCAGCGTGCGGCTGGTTTCTTCGATATTGGTCAGTCCGCCAATACCCGAACCCATGGCCACGCCGATGCGCTCACGGTTGGCATCAGTGACTTCCAGACCTGAGTTGCGAACCGCCTGAAAACCTGCGGCCAGACCGTACTGAATGAACAGGTCGAGCTTGCGAGCTTCCTTGACCGACAGATATTCCTCGACATTGAAGCCCTTCACCGAGCCGCCAAAGCGGGTGGAATAGGCAGAAAGGTCGGTGTGTTCGATCAGACCAATGCCACTGCGGCCAGCCAGAATGCCCTGCCAACTGCTCGGTACATCCGTACCCAGTGGCGACAACATACCCATACCGGTGACTACGACGCGTCTACGCGACACAGCACTCTCCTTTTTCTAATGACGACTTTGCATCAGGCCTAAAGAAAAAACCGCACGCCATGATGGCAGTGCGGTTTTTCCATGACAGCAAGCAACGATTACAAACTGTTACGCCTGGTGGCTGGTAACGTAGTCGATTGCCGCTTGTACAGTAGTGATCTTCTCAGCTTCTTCGTCAGGGATTTCGGTCTCGAATTCCTCTTCCAGAGCCATCACCAGCTCAACGGTGTCAAGGGAGTCGGCACCCAGGTCTTCTACGAAGGAAGCGCTGTTGGTCACTTCTTCTTCTTTAACGCCCAGTTGCTCAGCAACGATTTTCTTGACGCGCTCTTCGATGGTGCTCATACCTTGTTTTCACTCCTAATGGACAAATTCAGGCAGCTGGCCAGTGGGTAAGTGTATAGAAAGGCTTTTCAGTTTTTCAACTGAAAGCTTCACTCCTCGAACCCGATCGACCCTTTGCCTATAAATAGATTGCAGCTTTATAACGGATTTTAGACAGCTCGTATGACATTTTTTTGAATCAGTCCGTCACATTTAACTCATGTACATCCCGCCGTTCACCGGGATTGTAGCCCCAGTAACGTAAGCCGCACCGTCCGAAGCCAAAAAAGCGACCACTTGCGCGATCTCTTGAGCTTGCCCCAGACGGCCCAGCGGAATTGATGCCACCAACCCTTCCCGCTGCGCCTCAGGTAATTCGCGGGTCATATCGGTATCGATGAACCCAGGAGCCACCGAGTTTACCGTAATCGACCGCGAACCGACTTCGCGAGCCAGGGCACGACTGAAACCTTCCAGTCCTGCCTTGGCGGCTGCGTAGTTTACTTGGCCTGCGTTGCCCATGGCACCCACTACCGAGCCAATACTGATAATTCGCCCCCAGCGAGCCTTGGTCATGCCGCGCAGAACACCTTTCGACAGGCGGAACAGACTGTTCAAATTGGTATCGACGACATCATGCCATTCGTCGTCTTTCATGCGCATCACCAGATTATCGCGGGTGATACCGGCATTATTGACCAGGATCGCCGGCGCACCGAACTGTGCCTGAATGCTCGCCAATACCGCCGCAACGGATTCGTCGCTGGTGACATCGAGCTCCAGACCGGTCCCTTGAATACCGTTTTCTTTCAGGGTCGCAGCGATAGCCTCGGCGCCCGAGGCGGAGGTCGCGGTGCCGATGACCACGGCACCCAGACGACCCAATTCAAGGGCGATGGCCTGGCCAATGCCACGACTGGCACCGGTAACCAATGCAACTTTACCTTGCATACTCATGCAGGCTTCTCCTAATTCAAGCCAGCGCTGCACGAGCGGCAGCGAAAGCTTCTGGGGTATTGAGGTTAGCGGTCGACACGCCTTCGGCGCAGCGTTTGTTCAGGCCCGCAAGGACTTTGCCAGGGCCGCACTCGATCAGCGCAGTGGCGCCATTGGCTGCCAGGCATTGCACGGACTCGACCCAACGCACAGGCTTGTAAAGCTGCTCGAGCAGATCACGGGTGAGGGTCTCGAGATCGGTCGCAACGCTGGCGCTGACATTTTGCACCACCGGGATCTGCGGCGCCTGCCAGTCGATCGCAGCGACCGACTCGGCGAAACGTTCGGCAGCCGGACGCATCAATTCGCAATGGGATGGCACGCTGACCGGCAACGGCATGGCACGCTTGGCGCCACGCGCCTTGCAACCTTCGATGGCGCGCTCGACAGCCGCCTTGGCACCGGCGATCACCACCTGGCCTGGCGAGTTGAAGTTGACCGCACTGACCACTTCGTCTTGCGCCGCTTCGGCACAGGCTGCCAGCACATCGGCATCATCCAGACCCAGGATAGCGGCCATGCCGCCCTGCCCGGCCGGAACGGCTTCTTGCATCAACTGACCGCGACGCTCCACCAGCTTCACCGCGTCGCCCAGGCTCAGGCTGCCCGCAGCGACCAGGGCGCTGTATTCGCCAAGACTGTGGCCCGCGACATAGGCTGGGCGTGCACCGCCCTCAGCCAGCCACAGACGCCACAAGGCGATCGATGCGGTCAGAATGGCCGGCTGGGTCTTGTCGGTTTGATTGAGTTGCTCTTCCGGCCCCTGCTGGGTCAGCGCCCACAGGTCATAACCCAGAGCATCGGAAGCTTCTTTGAATGTTTCAAGGATCAATGGGTATTGCGCGCCCAACTCGGCCAACATGCCGAGGGACTGCGAGCCCTGCCCTGGAAAGACGAATGCGAGGGATGCAGACATGTAACAAGCCCCTAATGATCTTGTCGTCGGAGAGTTGACGTCCCTATATAGGGACACAAGAAACTGACAGTTGGATGGCTGATTGGAGTGAGCGGTCACATTTAAGCATTGTCGAACGAAAACGCCTAAAGCAACAGGTCTTCGAGACGACCGTGCAAGCGCTCCGGCAGGTTTTCCTGGATCTCGATCAGAGCTCGCTGGATGGCACTCTGAAAACCCTGCACCCCGGCCGAGCCATGGCTTTTCACGACAATACCCTGCAAGCCGAGAAAACTCGCACCGTTATGCCGTGCCGGCGCCAGCTCGGCGCGCAAGCGGCGCATCAACGGCAACGCCAGGGCGCCGACCATTCGCGACGCCAGGCTTTGCCTGAACAGTGCCTCGATCCGCGCGGTAATCATGGTCGCCAGACCTTCGCTGGACTTGAGCAGGATGTTACCGACGAATCCATCGCACACCACGACGTCAGCCTCGCCCCGGTACAGCCCGTCGCCCTCGACAAAGCCGATGTAGTTCAGGCCGCGGGCATTCTGCAGCAGCGTGGCTGCAAGCTTGACCTGCTGATTACCCTTGATGTCTTCGGTGCCGATATTCAGCAAGGCCACGCGCGGGCGAACAACACCCAGCGCCTCGGCCGCCACCGAACCCATGACGGCAAACTGCAGGAGGTGTTCGGCACTGCAATCGACGTTTGCCCCCAGGTCGAGTAATTGACAGAAGCCACGCTGGGTCGGAATAGCCGCTACCATCGCCGGCCGATCAATACCCGGCAAGGTCTTGAGCAAATAGCGCGACAACGCCATCAACGCTCCGGTATTGCCGGCACTGACGCACGCCTGGGCCGTGCCATCGCGCAGCAACCCCAAGGCCACACGCATCGACGAGTCGGGCTTGCCACGCAACGCCTGCGAGGGCTTTTCGTCCATGCCAATGACTTCGGTGGCCGGCACGATATTCAAGCGCGCACGATCCACAGCCGGCTGACTGGCAATCAATTCTTCTAGAAGGGAGGGTTGACCGACAAGGGCCAGGTGCAGCGAGGGCGTAGCAGACAGGCAAGCAAGACTGGCCTGAACAATGCTGCGGGGACCGAAGTCCCCGCCCATTGCGTCAATCGCGATGACTTGAGCGGACAAGGATTACTCGTCAGCGCCCTGTTCGATCACTTTACGGCCACGGTATACGCCTTCTGGCGATACGTGGTGACGCAGGTGAACTTCACCGGTGGTTTTTTCTACAGACAGGGTGCTAGCCGAGAGAGCATCGTGCGAACGACGCATGTCACGGGCAGAGCGGGATTTTTTGTTCTGCTGAACAGCCATAATTGATTAACTCCTAAACGTTTGGGTCACGCTTTAACTGCGCCAATACACTGAACGGGTTGGACCGCGTTACCTCGTCCTCGCTCGGTTCGGGCTCATCGAGACCCGCCGGCTGCTGGCATTCTTCCGGATGATGAGCAGGCACAATGGGCAAGGCGAGCAAAAGCTCCTCCTCGATCAGTGACTGCAGATCCAAAGGATCTTCGCCCAGTTCCAGCACGTCATAACCTTTCGGCAACGACTGGGTATTCGCACCCTCTTTCACCACAGCATAACTGCATTCGCTGTGGATCGGCAGGGTGACCAGCTCAAGACAACGCTGGCAAACCATTTTGACCTCGGTGTCGATAAAACTGTGGATTACCACAGATTTACGTTCATCTCGCTCAAAAACGAATTTAGCCTGCACCGTACCGACAGTGTCGGAAAGCGGGTCGCAGAGTCTCTCCAAATCGGCCAGCAGCATTTCACCTTGAAGGGTGGTGCCACGATCAGCCAATTTGCGCGGGTCAACGTGAGGTGGAATCGGGTCATTCAACATAGGCGCAGCATTATAGGGATGCCCCCAGCCATGTCAAAGGAAATTCAGTCTTGTCCGTCACTTGCAAGCCTCGCTAGAATTTACAGTCAACCTCAGGAGAGCTGCATGCTGCCTTTATTACTCGCTTCAAGCTCGGTTTATCGCCGTGAATTGCTGGCCCGCTTGCAGCTTGCGTTCACCTGCAGCTCACCGGATATCGACGAAAGCCACCGCCCTGGCGAGCAGGCCATCGACCTGGTCAAGCGCCTGGCCAAAGAGAAAGCCCAGGCCCTGGCTGTCAGTCACCCGGCGCACCTGATCATCGGTTCCGACCAGGTTGCCGTGCTCGACGGCCGGATCATCGGCAAACCCCATACCTTCGAGAAGGCCCGCGAGCAGCTGCTGGCGGCCAGCGGCGCCAGTGTGACCTTCCTGACCGGCCTGGCACTGCTCAACAGCCAGAGCGGCCACTGCCAGGTCGACTGCATCCCTTTCACCGTGCACATGCGCGCGCTCGAGCCAGCTCGCATCGAACGCTACTTGCGCGCTGAACAGCCCTACGACTGCGCTGGCAGCTTCAAGGCCGAAGGCTTGGGGGTGAGCCTGTTTCAAAGCACTGAAGGCCCTGACGCCACCAGCCTGGTCGGCCTGCCGCTGATTCGCCTGGTGGATATGCTGTTGGCTGAGGGCGTGCAGATCCCCTGAGCGCCAAAAAGCAATGTGGGAGCGAGCTTGCTCGCGATTGCGGACCGACATTCAACATTGACGCTGACTGTCCTACCGCTATCGCGAGCAAGCTCGCTCCCACACTAGACTTGCTTCGCCTTGCAGACCTCAGCGCAATGCCGGCCCTTGAAAGCCCATCCACATTGCCATTTGCTGGGCAATGCTGGCCCCGAGCTTTTTCGAGAAGCGATCGAACGGCGACTCCTCAATGGTGAAGTCCACCAGCTCTTTCTCGCCGATCACATCCCGCGCCACCGAGCTGGCACTGCCCAGGCCATCGACCAGCCCCAGTTGCAGGGCCTGCTCACCGGACCATACCAGGCCCGAGAACAGCTCCGGATGCTCTTTGTCCTTGAGCCGCTCGCCACGGCCTTGCTTGACGCTGGCAATGAACTGTTTATGAGTGGTATCCAGCACGCTCTGCCAGAACTGGGTTTCTTCAGGCTTTTGCGGCTGGAACGGATCGAGGAACGATTTGTGCTCGCCCGAGTTATAGGTCCGACGCTCGACTCCGAGCTTTTCCATGGTGCCGACAAACCCGTAACCGGCCGCCGTCACACCGATGGAGCCAACCAGACTCGCCTTGTCCGCGTAAATCTGATCCGCGGCACTGGCGATGTAATACGCACCGGAAGCCCCCAGATCCGAAATCACCGCATAGACCTTGGTGTCCGGATGCAGGCCGCGCAAACGACGGATCTCGTCATAGACATAGCCCGATTGCACCGGACTGCCGCCCGGACTGTTGATCCGCAGCACCACGCCCTTGACCTTTTTATCTTCGAAAGCCGCTCGCAAGCTGCCGACGATGTTGTCGGCGCTGGCCGGCTCCTTGTCGGCAATCACCCCGGTCACTTCGATCAATGCCGTATAGCCCGGACCACGCGTCGCGCTCTTTTCGATATCCATCAGCGGGGTGAACAGCAACAACGCGACAAACAGGTAAACGAACGTCAGCAGCTTGAAGAAAATCCCCCAGCGCCGCGACCGTCGCTGCTCCTGAACCCCAGCCAGCAGGGTCTTTTCCAGCAGCTTCCAGCTTTTATCGTCAGCACCGTCAGCGCTGGCTTTACTCGGCGCTTTCCACTCATCGGCCATGCCATCTACCCCAGCAAATCCTGATTGGCCGGCTTATTCAGCCAGGCGTGCAATTCGGAAAAATGATCGATGGCCAGCCGCGGCTCGAATGCGCGCAAGGCCTCCATCGATTGAGCACCATAGCTGACCGCCACCGAATCCATCCCGGCATTGCGCGCCATCAACAGATCGAACGACGAATCACCGACCATCAACGCCTGCTCGGGACGGACTTCGCAATGGGCGAGAATCTGCTCCAGCATCAGTGGGTGCGGCTTGCTGGCGGTCTCGTCAGCGGCGCGAGTGATATCGAAATAGCCTTCCCAACCGTGGGATTTGAGCACTCGATCCAGCCCGCGACGGGCCTTGCCGGTGGCCACGGCCAGGTGATACCCCTCGGCACGAAAAGCTTCCAGCGACTCCACCACACCGGCGAACAGCGGCGAAGGCTCGGCCTCCAGGGCAACATAGTGATCAGCATAGCGCTGGCGGAACACCACCAACTCGGCATCGCTGATTTCTGGATACAGGGTACGTATTGCTTCCGGCAACCCCAGGCCGATGATGCCCTTGACAGCAAAATCATCTCGCTGGGGCAAATTCGATCGTAGCGCCGCGACGTGCATCGCCTCGACAATCCGACCGATGGAGTCGGCCAGGGTGCCGTCCCAATCGAAAATCAGCAGCTTGTAATCAGAGGGGTGCACTCAGGCGCTCCACGGTCTTGGCCCACATATCGTCCACCGGTGCCTGCAGCTTCAATTCACCGCCATCCGGCAACGGCACGGTCAGCATGTAGGCGTGAAGGAACAGGCGTTTGCCACCCAAATCGCGAATCTCTTTGCTGAAATCTTCATCGCCATACTTGGTATCCCCAGCGATGGAGTGCCCGGCATGCAAGGTGTGCACGCGAATCTGGTGGGTCCGGCCGGTAACCGGCTTGGCCTCGATCATCGTGGCGAAATCACCGAAGCGGCGCAGCACCTTGAAGACCGTCAGCGCCTCCTTGCCTTCTTCATTGACCTCGACCATGCGCTCGCCGGAGCGCAGATTGCTCTTGAGCAGCGGCGCACGAACCTGCTTGATCGACGCCGCCCAGTTGCCGCGAACCAGCGCCATGTAGCGCTTATCGACGCCATCGCCACGCAAGGCAGTGTGCAGGTGACGCAACATGCTGCGTTTCTTGGCGATCATCAGCAGCCCGGAAGTGTCCCGATCCAGGCGATGGACCAGTTCCAGCTCCTTGGCATCGGGCCGCAACTGACGGAAGGCTTCAATCACCCCGTAGTTCAGGCCGCTGCCACCGTGCACGGCAATCCCGGCCGGCTTGTTGATCACGATCAGCGCCTTGTCCTCAAAGACAATCGACGCTTCAAGGCGCTGCAACAAACCCTGAGCCAAAGGCACCGGCTCATCGCGCTCAGGCACTCGTACAGGTGGAACACGGACAATATCACCCGCCTGCAGCTTGTATTCGGGCTTGATCCGCCCCTTGTTCACCCGCACTTCGCCTTTGCGCAAAATGCGGTAAATCAAGGTCTTGGGCACGCCTTTGAGCCGAGCAAGAAGGAAGTTGTCGATGCGTTGGCCGGCATATTCCGGCGAGACCTCAAGCAGCTGGACGCTGGGGGTCGGGGGGGCAGTAGTCGTCATGCCGCGAATGATAACAATTTTTTATGGATTTGAAGCACTTAATGATTGCTGCTATAGTCGCGAACGCCGCCAAAAGCGGCTGGACAGCGGACCAACGGTCATCGACCGGCCCTGACCAACGCAATTCATCAGGACGCGAGGCCGTCCTACGGGGCTTTCGCTACAATTATGGAAAGTTCGCGATTGTAACAAGCGCAGGTGACATGAGGCCTGAAGCGAGCGCAAGAAGCAGAGTGATTACTCGCCTTTTACGCCGATATTCACGGCCAGTTCACAAAGTGCAGTCGATCTCGAATGAGCCTGAGCGAAGGCTTCGGAAACAACGCCTAAATTAGCCATGATGCGTGACCTCCCCTTTCGGAGCTCACGGTAAATGCCAACCCGCTGCGGATTCTGCGCGCGGCAGCACCCGAATTATCAGGGATACGTGTAGGGTGGAGATGCACAACCGTCGGACTGTGTAGCACTAGGCTTATATTTAGACGCTTCATCTCGTCCACAGTCGATGGCTGATTCCTCCTCCTGACTGAGTGCTTAAGTAGCCACAGCAAGCAGGACGCGTAAGTCGCGACTTCGCCCCCTTTGGTCGAACTCGCTAGACACTGGAGTGGCCAACCACTCCTGACGCACCTGACACCGACCGTGAGAAGTCGTGTGTGCCGAACGCCGTTTCCGGCAGCCCGGAAACCGACGGTACTACATGAAAAGAATGCTGATTAACGCAACCCAACCCGAAGAGTTGCGTGTTGCACTGGTAGACGGCCAGCGCCTCTACGACCTGGATATCGAATCCGGTGCACGCGAGCAGAAGAAGGCCAACATCTATAAAGGCCGGATTACTCGCATCGAACCAAGCCTTGAGGCTGCCTTTGTCGATTTCGGCTCCGAGCGCCACGGCTTCCTGCCCCTCAAAGAAATCTCCCGCGAATACTTCAAGAAAGCCCCGGAAGGCCGCGTCAACATCAAGGACGTCCTGAGCGAAGGCCAGGAAGTCATCGTTCAGGTCGAAAAAGAAGAACGTGGCAACAAGGGCGCAGCCCTGACCACCTTCATCAGCCTGGCCGGTCGTTACCTGGTACTGATGCCGAACAACCCGCGTGCCGGCGGTATCTCCCGTCGCATTGAAGGTGAAGAGCGCAACGAATTGCGCGAAGCCCTGAACGGCCTGGTTGCTCCAGCCGACATGGGTCTGATCGTGCGCACTGCCGGCCTTGGCCGCAGCAGCGAAGAAATGCAGTGGGACCTCGATTACCTGCTGCAACTCTGGACCGCCATCAAAGAAGCCTCGCTGGATCGTTCCGCGCCATTCCTGATCTATCAGGAAAGCAACGTGATCATCCGCGCGATCCGCGACTACCTGCGCCAGGACATCGGCGAAGTGCTGATCGACAGCGTCGAAGCCCAGGACGAAGCCCTGACCTTCATTCGCCAGGTGATGCCGCAGTACGCCAGCAAGATCAAGCTGTACGAAGACAGCGTTCCGCTGTTCAACCGCTTCCAGATCGAAAGCCAGATCGAAACCGCCTTCCAGCGCGTCGTCGAACTGCCTTCCGGCGGCTCCATCGTCATCGATCCAACCGAAGCCCTGGTGTCCATTGACATCAACTCGGCGCGCGCCACCAAAGGCAGCGACATCGAAGAAACCGCCCTGCAGACCAACCTTGAAGCCGCCGAAGAAATCGCCCGTCAGTTGCGCCTGCGTGACATCGGCGGCCTGATCGTCATCGACTTCATCGACATGACCCCGGCCAAGAACCAGCGCGCCGTGGAAGAGAAAGTCCGCGAATGCCTGGAAGCCGACCGCGCCCGGGTACAAGTCGGTCGCATCTCGCGCTTCGGCCTGCTGGAAATGTCCCGTCAGCGCCTGCGTCCATCCCTGGGCGAAAGCAGCGGCATCGTCTGCCCGCGCTGCAACGGCACCGGCATCATCCGTGATGTTGAATCGCTGTCGTTGGCGATCCTGCGCCTGATCGAAGAAGAAGCCCTGAAAGACCGCACCGCCGAAGTTCGCGCACAAGTGCCGATCCCGGTGGCTGCGTTCCTGCTCAACGAAAAACGTAACTCGATCACCAAGATCGAACTGCGCACCCGCGCGCGCATCGTCATTCTGCCGAACGATCACCTCGAAACGCCGCACTTCGAAGTTCAGCGTCTGCGCGATGACAGCCCGGAAGCCAGCATCAATCAGTCCAGCTACGAAATCGCTGCTGCCGCTGCTGAAGTGGAAGAAGTCCAGCCGGCCGCCGCGACCCGCACCCTGGTTCGTCAGGAAGCCGCAGTAAAAACCGCTCCGGCACGCGCCAATGCACCGGTTCCGGTTGAAGTTGCAGCACCTGTCGCGGCTCCCGCCCACGTTCCCGAGCCAAGCCTGTTCAAAGGCCTGGTGAAGTCGCTGGTCAGCCTGTTCGCGACCAAGGAAGAACCTGCGGCGCCGGTGGTGGTTGAAAAACCAGTCACCGAACGCCAGCCGCGCAACGAAGAGCGCCGCACCGGTCGTCAACAGAGCCGCAACCGTAACGGTCGCCGCGACGAAGAGCGCAAGCCACGCGAAGAACGTGCCCCACGAGAAGAGCGTGCGCCTCGTGAAGAACGCGTTCCTCGTGAAGAACGTGCACCGCGCGAAGTCCGCGAAGAAGTCGTAGCAGCCGCAGCCCCTCGCGAAGAACGCGCACCGCGCGCTCCGCGTGAAGAACGTGCCCCCCGCGCTCCACGTGAAGATCGCAAACCACGCGAAGGTCGTGAAGAGCGTCCGGTTCGTGAGCTGCGCGAGCCTCTGGATGCCGCACCAGCCGTTGTTGCTGAAGAGCGCCCGGTCCGGGCTCCACGCGAAGAGCGCCAACCGCGTCCACCGCGTGAAGAGCGTCAACCTCGTGTAGAGCAGGCTGTTGCTGCCGTCAGCGAAGAAGAATTGCTGCCAAACGAAGAGCAACTGCAGGATGACGGTCAGGACAACGCCGAAGGCGATCGTCCACGCCGCCGCTCCCGTGGCCAGCGTCGTCGCAGTAACCGTCGTGAGCGTCAACGTGATGCCAACGGCAATGTGATCGAAGGCTCGGAAGAGTCCGAAGCCGGCGAAGCCAGCACCAGCGAACCAAGCAGCGCCGATCTGGCTGCCGGCCTGGCCGTCACCGCGGCTGTTGCCAGCTCTGTGATCAGCGCTCCTGCTGAAGCCCAGGCCAATCAGCAAGCGGAACGCGCCACTGCCGCTACTCTGGAAACTGCTTCGGTTGAAGCACCAGTGGTCGAAGCCACTACCGCGATTGAAGCGCCTGCCGCTCCAGCCGTTGAAGTGGCGTCGATTCGTGAAGCCTATGTTGCCGAGCAAGCCGAAGTCGCTGAACAGCCAGTTGTCGCCGCGGAACCTGCGTTCGAAGCTCCGGTTTTCGAAGCTCCGGTTGCTGAAAAAGCCTTTGAACCGACCTACGATGCTCCAACTGCATTCGACCGGATCGCTGAATCGGTCGTTGTCGAAGCTCCAGCCCCGATCGCTGAAGTGGTGGTCGCCGAGCCAGTGGTTGCTGCACCGGTTGAAGCGCCAGTGGTTGCCGAGGTAGTCGAGCCAGTAGTTGAAGCCGCACCTGCAAGCGCCCTGACCGCCAGCGGTCGCGCGCCGAACGATCCACGTGAAGTGCGTCGTCGCAAGCGTGAGGAGGAGCGTCTGCAGAGAGAAGCCGAACTGGCCGCTGCCGCAGCTCCGGTTGAAGCAGTCGTTGCTGCCGAGCCGGTTGTGGCTGAAGTGGTTGAGCAAGCTGCACCTGCTCCAGTCGCTGACAGCGCACCTGAGCAAGCAGTCGTTGAATCTGCCCCGACCTTTGACGAGAACCTGCGTTCCGTCGAAGAAGTGGTAGAGCACAACCCTGAAGCCCTGGAAAAAGAGCACGAGCCTAAACCCCTCGCCTGATTCCAACGGCTGTTAAAAAGCCCCGCCTGCTGATGCAGGCGGGGCTTTTTTTTGGTTCTTGTAGGAGCGAGCTTGCTCGCGATGGACGTTAACGATAACGCGTGTTTTCTGAATAAACGCGCCGCCCTTGAGTCCATCGCGAGCAATCGAGCGTCGACCGGCTGCTCCTACATTGGATTGCGCGGTTATTGAAAGACCAATTTCTCTGGCACATCCACATCCCACAACACCCCAGGGTCCTCCAGCGGAATTTCTACCACCCTGGCCGAGGCAAACAGAAACCTGGCCCCCTGATCGCCAGACAACCCCATCAACACCGGACCAAACGAACGCCCGAACCCGACCGGATGCCCGTATTCCCCTTGGTGCACCGGCACAACGATGCAATCGTCTTCGATCTTCGCCAACACTTGTTCGATAGTCGAAGGCAGGATAAACGGCATATCCCCCAGCATCACCAGCCAGCCACTGAGCTGCGGACAAGCAGCCATCGCGGCGGCAATGCTGTCTCCCATGCCGGTCGATTCCAGCAGCACGATCTCGCAGCCATAGGCCTTGGCCATGCGAATCACTTGCGGGCGATCCTCAGTAGTCACCAACAGGCGCTTCTCAAGGCTGGCCGGCAGATTGACCAAGACCTGCTCGATCACCGACCGCACGCCGCCATCGCGGCCGGTGCAGTCGGTCAATAGCTTGTCCTTCTGCGCCCCGGCGACCTGGCGAAAACGACTGCCCTGCCCGGCGGCGAGCACGATCACGCCAATCGGTTCGTTCATACACCCTCCTCGCCCACGGCACTGAGCAGCACCTCGCCAGTACACAGATTTCCGGCATTAACAAAAAAGCCCTGCCACCAGGGAAGGTTTGCAGGGCTCTGAATTCATGCTTTTAGCTTAGCTCAATACTGATTGGGCTCCATCTCCAGCTGGACCTTAAAGCGCTCGGCAATGTCTTTCTGGATTCGTTGCGCCAGGTGCAACAGCTCCAGCCCGGTCGCCGCGCCATAATTGACCAGCACTAGCGCCTGTAGCCGATGTACACCGGCGTCCGCCTCACGAAAGCCCTTCCAGCCAGCGCGCTCGATCAACCAGCCGGCAGCCAGTTTCATTTGTCCGTCAGCCTGTGGATAAGCCACCAGGTCGGGGTACTCGGTTTTAAGCTCCGCAACCAACGCCGCCGCTACCAACGGATTCTTGAAAAAACTCCCGGCATTACCGAGCACTGCCGGATCAGGCAGTTTTTCGTTGCGAATGCTGCAAATGGCCTGGCTGACATCACTGGCAGTCGGATGACTGATGCCTTGCTCAGTCAAGCGTTGACGGACCGGGCCGTATTCCAGGTGCAGATGCTCGGCCCGACTCAAGGCAAAACGCACCCGCAGAATCAACCAACGCCCGGCCTCGTGCTTGAACAAACTGTCGCGGTAGGCAAAGTCGCACTCTTGCAGGCTGAAATCCCGCAACTCGCCAGTCTGGCGGTCCAGCGCGGTCAAACCGGCGAACACGTCCTTGATCTCGACACCGTAGGCGCCGATGTTCTGCATCGGCGCAGCGCCCACGGTGCCAGGGATCAGGCTGAGATTCTCCAGACCCGAAAGTCCCTGCTCCAGGGTCCATTGCACGAACGGGTGCCAGGTTTCCCCGGCCTCGGCCTCAACCACCACCTGGCTGCCGTCGTCACTCAACAGACGGATGCCGCGGGTGGCCATGCGCAGCACCAACGCCGGGATATCAGCGGTGAGCAACAGGTTGCTGCCACCGCCAATCACCAGTAGCGGCAATCCTTGCTCAGTCGCATACGCCAGCGCTTCGCGGACATCGGCATCGCTGTGCGCCTGGGCAAACAGCTGCGCACGGACATCAACGCCAAAGGTGTTGAACGGTTTGAGAGAAACCTGGGGTTGCAGTTGCAAGCTCATAACCGTCCCTTCAATTCGAGCACCAACCTATCGCTAGCGCGCTCGATCAAATCGAGCACTTGCTCGAAACCCTGATCGCCGTCGTAATAAGGATCCGGCACTTCATCCACCATCGATTCATAGCGACGCAGGAACAGGTCCAGCTCAGCCTTGCCCTTGGACGGTTGCAGGGCCTGGAGGTTGCGCAGGTTGCTCTGGTCCATCGCCAGAATCAGGTCGTAGGTGGCGAAGTCGGCGCGGCTCACTTGCCGGGCACGCTGGGCAGACAAATCGTAGCCACGCAACCTGGCCGCGGCCTGACTGCGCTTGTCCGGCGCCTTGCCGACATGCCATTCGCCGGTGCCGGCGGAAGCGACTTCCACCTGATCCGCCAACCCCGCCTCACGCAATTTGTGGCGTAACACGCCTTCTGCCGTAGGCGAACGACAAATGTTGCCCAGGCAGACAAACAGAACCCGCATCAAGCCTCCAGCAGGCGCCGAACGCGCTCGAGGTCTTCAGCGGTATCGACACCCGCCGGCGGCGCTTGCACTGCATCGTCGACGTGAATCCGCACGCCGTGCCAAAGTGCGCGTAACTGTTCCAGGCACTCGGTGTTTTCCAGCCAGCACGGACCCCAACTGACGAAGTCATGCAGGAAACCGGCGCGGTAGGCGTAGATCCCGATATGTCGGCGATACGGCACGCCGGCCGGCAATTGCTCGCGGCTCCTGGCGAAGTCGTCCCGGGCCCAGGGCAACGTGGCGCGACTGAAGGTCAGCGCCAGGCCATTGAGGTCGCTGACCACTTTGACCACATTGGTATTGAACAGGGTTTCAACGTCTTCGATCGGCTCGGCCAGGGTCGACATGCGCGCTTCGGGGTGCGCTGCCAGATTGGCTGCGACCTGATCGATCAGCGCCGGTGGAATCATCGGCTCGTCACCCTGCACGTTGACCACTATGGCATCGGCGGCCAGGCCCAATTGCGTGGCGACTTCGGCCAAGCGATCGGTACCGGAGTTGTGATCCTCGCGGGTCAGCACCACTTCGGCGCCGAACGCCTTGCAGGCTTCGACAATGCGCGCATCGTCGGTGGCTACTACGACTCGCTGGGCGCTGCTTTTACAGGCTTGCTCCCAGACATGCTGGATCATCGGCTTGCCGGCGATCATCTGCAGCGGTTTGCCGGGCAGGCGGGTGGAGGCGAAACGGGACGGGATGACGACGGTGAAGGCTGTGGTCATTTGTCCAGTCGCTCGTCGGTGCTGAGGGTGCGGGCTTCGCTTTCGAGCATCACTGGAATGCCATCACGAATCGGGTAAGCCAGACCGGCACCCTTGCTGATCAGCTCGGTTTTATCGGCACTGAGCTTCAGCGGACCTTTACAGACCGGGCAGGCAAGGATGTCGAGCAATTTGGTGTCCATGAAAATTCCCTGGATAAAAGCGTTAAGGCAAAAGACGATCCGGCAACAAGCGCATCAACTGCGTATCGAACCAGGCCACGAAGGCCGCGGACGGCACTGCGTCGACTGCCAGGTACCACCAGTCGGTTGCCGCGAACCCACGGCACTTGACCGCATCTTTCTCGGTCATGACCAGCGGCAATGGCGGCATGAAGGTCAAGGCCTGCACGTTGTACTCGGCGTGGTCGGCAAAAGCATGCGGGACTGGCTGCCAGTGTAGCGTTTCGAGCGTGTCGAAGAAACGTTGCGGGTTGCCGATGCCGGCCACCGCGTGCATCGCTTGCCCGGGGGAGAAGTGGTCCAGCGAGCGACGTTCGCCGGTCAGCAGATTGACCAGGGCCGTCGGTTTGAGCTGGAAGGCAAAGCCGTCGTCGCGATCGGCCGGGGCGCCGTTATAAAGCACGGCATCGACGCTCTGCAGGCGCTCGATCGGTTCGCGCAAGGGTCCCGCCGGCAAACAGCGCCGGTTGCCCAGGCCGCGGGCCGCATCAATCAGCACCAGCTCAAGGTCGCGGGCCATGCGGTAATGCTGCATGCCGTCATCAGAAAGGATCAGGTCCAGCGGCTCGCTGGCCAACAGCGCCTGCACGGCGCGGCTGCGATCCGGGTCGATCATCAGCGGCGCGCCGCTGCGCTGGACAATCAACAGCGGTTCGTCACCGGCGACTTCAGCCGCTTGCTCGGCCTCGACCCGCCACGGCAGGTGCGGTGGCCTGGCGCCATAACCGCGGCTGACCACGCCCACCCGCAGACCACTGCGCTGGCAGTGCTCGATCAACCAGAGAATCAGCGGAGTCTTGCCAGTACCGCCCACGGTGATATTGCCGACCACCACCAATGGCACCGGCGGCTGGTAGATCTCACCTTCACCGGCCAGAAAGCGCGCACGCTTGCGCCTCACCACGCGCCGATACAGCCATTCCAGCGGCTGCAATACCGTCAACGCAGGATGGCCGGCATACCAGGCGGCGAGCAAACGATCGGAAAGTGCCATCAGGGAGTCGGCGCCGCCTCGACGGTGGTCATGCGCAGGTGACTGAAACCGAGCTTGCCAGCCGCATCCATCGCTATGATTACGGCCTGGTGCCGGGCCTTGCCGTCAGCGCTGATCGACAGTGGCAATGTGGTATCGCCCGCGGACTCCTTCTGCAAGGCCTCCATCAGGCTGGCCAGGTCACTTTTCGGTAGCAGCTGATTGTTCAGGCTGAACACCCCGTCGGCGCTGATGGCGATGTCCAGGTGCTTGGCTTGCTGATCCTCGGCCGGCGAGCCGCTGACTGCTTCCGGCAGTTCGACGCGCAACTGGGTTTCACGGGTAAAGGTGGTGGTGACGACAAAAAACAGCAGCAGGATAAACACCACGTCAATCAGCGACGCGAGGTTGATATCGATCGTCTCCCGCGGTTTGCGGCGGAATTTCACGCTTTTTTGCCCTCGACCAGATCCACGTCACGGTCGCCTTGTATCACCTCGACCAGTTTGATCGCTTCCTGCTCCATGCCCACTACCAGTTCATCGACCCGGCGCTGCAGAAAACGGTGGAAGAACACCGCTGGAATACCCACCATCAAGCCTGCGGCCGTGGTGATCAGCGCTTTAGAGATACCACCGGCCAACACCGCGGCGTTGGTGCTCATTCCCGAGCCCATGAATGCGCTGAAGATATCGATCATGCCCAATACCGTACCCAGCAGCCCCAGCAACGGCGCCATGGCAGCGATGGTGCCCAGTGCGCTGAGGTAGCGTTCGAGTTCATGAATCACCCGCGCGGCGGCTTCTTCGATGCACTCTTTCATGATCTCGCGGCCATGTTTGGAGTTGGCCAGGCCCGCGGCCATGATCTCGCCCAAAGGGGAGTTGGCGCGCAGTTCCTTGAGTTTGTCCTTATTGAGTTGCTTGTCCTTGATCCAGACCCAGACCTGTCCGAGCAAATGATCCGGGGTGACGCGGCTGGCCCGCAGGGTCCACAGGCGCTCGGCAATGATGGCCAGGGCCGCGATGGAACTCAGAATGATCGGCAACATCATCCAGCCGCCGGATTTGACCAATTCCCACACAGTGACAGTCCCCTCGAAAAAGTGCGTCACTCTACCATAGGGGGTCGACTCACCGAAGTACGGTATGTCGCATGCGCCCTGCCCCCTTTACCTGTTCCAGGGCGGTGCCTCACGCCAGAAGCGCCGTTGGTCGCGTAATCCCCGGGGCTCCTCGAAAGCCCCGAGCTGCAAACGCAGCGCGCCTTGTTCCACGCTGTCATAGGCCTGAATGCCCAACTCGCGGTAACGTTGCAGCACCTCGGGGTGCGGATGGCCGAAACTGTTGCCGAGCCCCCGGGAGATCAACGAAGCCTTGGGCCGCAACACCTCGAGAAACTCCCGGGACGACGAGCTGCGACTGCCGTGATGCGGCGCCTGCAGCCAATCCACCGGTTGCGCCAGGGGACTCTTGAGCAGCGCCCGTTCGGCGCGGGCATCGATGTCTCCCGCCAGCAACAGGCGTTCGCCCCTGGCCTCGACCCACAACACGCAGGAATGCTGGTTGCTGTCTCCGGCGGCCGACCATTGCCAGAGGGAAAATTTCACCCCGTCCCATTCCCAGTTTTCGCCAGTCACACAAGGCTCGGCCTGCAGCACTCCAGACAGGTCACCCGGTTCGCCACTGAGCACCCGTTTGACCGGCAACCCACGCCGCACCGCCACGGCGCCACCGGCATGGTCGGCATGGGCATGGCTGATCAGCAGCAGATCCAGCTCGCGGATACCCAGTTTGCGCAAGGTCGGCAATACCACTCGCGCTCCCAGGTCATGCTCGGCAAAACGCGGACCGGCGTCGTAAAGCATCGCGTGGTGTCTGGTTCGCAGGATGTAGGCGAGACCCTGACCAACATCCAGTTGCCAGACCTCCACCTCGCCCGCCGGCACCTTTTCCCCTGGCGCGAAAACTGCCAGCAACAGCATCGGCCAACCCAGCAGTCGCAGCGGTACGCCCTTGGGCAACAGCAGCAGTATCGATCCCAATGCACTCAGCGCCCATGCCCAGACCGGCAACGCCTGCGGGACCCAGGCCGGCAGACCCGCGGCCATCAGGCCCAGAACCTGGAACAAACCGTCGAGTAGGCCACCGGCTACCCACAACAGCCCTTCCCCGAGATACGGCACCGGTAGCAAAGCGGTGCCGAGCAAGGCCAGAGGTAATACCGCGAGACTGATCCAGGGCACTGCCAGCAGATTGACCAGCGGCCCACTGAGGCTCACGGGCAGGCCAAGCACCAGCAGCATTGGCAACAAACCGATAGCGATCAGCCACTGGGCACGACTCCAGGCCTGCCACCACTGCCAGGCGCCCAGTCGACCACTGAAGGTAAAAATCAGTACCGCCACCGCGGCGAAGGACAGCCAGAACCCCGGCTGCAGGCTGGCCAGGGGTTCCAGAATCAACACCCCGTTCAGTGCCAACAGCAGCGGCCACCAGGCCCCCAAGTGGCGAAAGCGCAACCGCCAGAGCAATACCAGGCCGAGCATCACACAGGCCCGTTGCACCGGAACCTGAAAACCGGCCAACAGGCCATAGCCGAGCGCCGCTGAAAATGCCAGACCGCACGCCCAGGGTAGCCAGGGCCTATTACCGGGCCAGCAACCGTAACGTGCCAGAGCGGCGACCAAGGCGTAGATCAAGCCGGCCAGCAAACCGATGTGCTGACCGGAAATGACCAGCAAGTGCACCGTGCCGGTATCCTGCAGCACGCGCCAATCCTGCGTGGTCAGGCCGGAACCATCGCCCAGCACCAGTGCGGCCAGGGCACCGGCGCGGCCGTTGGCGTCGACACTCAGCAAGCGCTGGCGGATTCGGTCCCGCCACGCCCACTGCGCCGGAACCAGCAATTGACCGTCCTTGACCGATCCAGTGGCACCGATCCGCCTGGCCAGCAAGCCGGCTTCGTCATCCCTGCCATGGGGATTGAGCAAACCATGGGGCCGCTTGAGCTTGACCGCCAGGCGCCAGCGTTCGCCGCTGTTGACTGGCGGTCCACCGTGCCAGCTCAGGCGCATTCGGCGGGGCAGCGCGCCCCGCCGCGATTGCCCGTCCAGCAACTCGAAGCGCACGGACCGACCGCTGTTCTGCGGCAAACCCGTCACCCGCCCTTCAAGCCACAGCGTTTTGCCGTCGAGACTGGCCGACAGACGATCATCGAGTGCCCACTGTGCCGAGAAACAGGCCCAAGTCAGACCGAGCAGAAAAAAAGCCAGTGGATAAGTGCGAAACGGTAACAGCATCAGCGCCACTACCGGCAGCATCAGCAACAACCCGACCGGCGGCAACCACGGTAAAAACCGCAAAGCCAGAAGACCCAGCGCGAGCGCGAACATCCCTGTGCGCATACAACCATCCTTGAGCAATCACCCTCTTGGATTAGCTGACCTGCAGGCACTCCGTTTTATTAATTGTCACAAAGTCTGAATTTGCCTTCGGCAGAATCCGGGCATACTGACCGCCTGAACCGACCGAGAAGCCCTATGCCCCGGCGCCTATTCAAACGCTACATGCCAGACCCGACCAGCATCAGGGAACACAAATCCTTACGCTTTCTCGGCAAGCTGCTGCATGACCCGAACCTCTGGCACCTCAATCGCCACTCGGTGGCACGGGCGATGGCCGTCGGCCTGTTTGCCGCGTTCATACCGATTCCGTTGCAAATGCTGCTGGCGGCGTTTCTGGCCATTTCAGTGCGCGGCAACCTGCCGATTGCCGTCAGCCTGGTCTGGCTGACCAACCCGATCACCATGCCGCCGGTATTCTTTTGCACCTATCAGATCGGCACCTGGCTAATGAACGCGCCCGCCAGAACCCTGCCTGACGAGTTGACCTGGGAGTGGATCAGCGGGCAGTTGTCGACTCTGTGGCAACCCTTCCTGCTCGGCTCGGTAGTCGCCGGCCTGGTGCTGGGCGCCCTCGCCTATTGCCTGACCATGGTCTATTGGCGCTGGTGGGTCGGCCGGCAATGGAAGAAACGCAAGAAAAACCGCACGTAGGAGCTGCCGCAGGTTCAGCTCCTACGTGCGCATCCCGCGGCCACTGACCAGCAACCGGGTACAACCGACGTACAGCACTATCGTTGCCACCAGCATGAAAGTAATGGCCACGCTGATCCTGATATCCGAGACCCCGAGGATGCCGTAGCGGAAGGCGTTGACCATATGCAGCACCGGGTTGGCCAGCGATACCGTTTGCCAGAACGGCGGCAACAGGCTGATCGAGTAGAACACCCCGCCCAGGTAGGTCAGCGGAGTCAGCACGAAGGTCGGGATAATCGAGATGTCATCGAAGTTGCGCGCGAACACTGCGTTGATGAAACCCAGCAACGAGAAGATCGTCGCCGTCAGTACCACCACCAGAATGGTCACGCCCAGGTGATGCACCTGCAGATCGGTGAAGAACAGTGACAGCAGCGTCACGATCACCCCGACCATCAGCCCGCGCAACACGCCACCCAATGTGTAGCCAATCAGAATGGTGTGCGGTGAAACCGGCGAGACCATCAGTTCTTCGATGGAGCGCTGGAATTTGCTGCCAAAGAAACTCGAGACCACGTTGCCGTAGGAGTTGGTGATCACCGACATCATGATCAGCCCGGGCACGATGTACTCCATATAGGTGAAGCCGCCCATATCACCGATCTGCCGACCGATCAGATTACCGAAGATCACAAAATACAGAACCATGGTGATCGCTGGCGGCAGCAAGGTTTGCGGCCAGATCCGGGTAAAGCGCCGGACTTCACGGTAGACGATGGTATTCAGTGCAACGAGGTTGGGCTGCAGCTCGGAACTCATACCGCCACCTTCGCCAGATTTTTCTCCACCAGGGACACGAACAACTCCTCGAGGCGATTGGTTTTATTTCGCAAGCTCAGCACTTCGATATTCTGCGCCGCCAGTTGGCCAAACAGCGCGGTGATGCCCACCGCTTTATCGACCTGGACTTCCAGGGTGTGGTTGTCGACCAGGCGATTCGGATAGCCGATCAGCTGCGGTGCGACCTTCATGTCGTGTTTCAGGTCGAGCAGGAAGGTCTCGACATGCAGTTGGCTGAGCAACTGGCGCATGCTCGTGTTCTCGACGATGGTGCCGTGGTCGATGATGCCGATGTTGCGGCACAGCTGCTCAGCCTCCTCCAGGTAATGGGTGGTGAGGATGATGGTGATGCCTTTCTGGTTCAGCTCGGTGAGGAAGGTCCACATCGAGCGCCGCAGTTCGATATCCACCCCGGCCGTCGGTTCGTCGAGGATCAGCAGACGCGGCTCATGCACCAGCGCCCGGGCGATCATCAACCGGCGCTTCATGCCGCCGGACAACGAACGCGACGGCACATCGCGCTTGTCCCACAGTCCGAGCTGAGTCAGGTACTGCTCGGCTCGCTCCTTGGCAACTTTGGGCGGGATGCCGTAGTAGCCGGCCTGAGTCACGACGATGTCGAAGGTCTTTTCGAACTGGTTGAAGTTGAACTCTTGCGGCACTACGCCAATGCAACGTTTGAGCGCGGCGGGCTCGCGGTCGAGGTCATGACCAAAGATATTCACCGTGCCGCTGGTCTTGTTCACCAGGGTCGAGAGAATGCCGATGGTGGTGGACTTGCCGGCACCGTTGGGGCCGAGCAAGGCGAAAAAATCACCTTCGGCGACATCCAGATCGATCCCACTCAGGGCCTGGAAACCGTTGCCGTAGGTTTTGGTTAGCTGCCGGATGGACAGAGCGGAACTCATATCGGATTTACGCACCAGGAAGGGAAGAAAGTTAGAGATAAGGGCGGACCGCGCGCAATACAACGGCGGCGCACAAGACCAATGGTGCTTGGCGACGCCGCACAAGTACAGTCACCTGTATTGATAGTCAGTATTAAGTCAACGCGGTCATGACTGCTTTACGATAAGCCGGGCGTTGCTGAAGGCGCTCGTACCAGGCTTGCAGATGGGGCATTGGCGGGCGCTCGATGGGCATTTCGAACCAGGCATAAATGAAGCTGCCGAGGGGAATATCACCCAAGCCAACCTCTGCGCCGGACAGGTACGGCTGCTCGGCCAGCGCCTGATCGACCATCGATAGCAACTCGACACAGGTATCGCGCGCCGCATGAATCCTGACCCAATCCTGTTGATCCGCCGGGGTGCGCAATACGCCCCAGAACACCTGACGGAAGGGGTCGGCAAAGGTTGAAGTGGTCCAGTCCATCCACTTTTCGGCAGCGGCACGTGTTTGCGGGTCCGCCGGATACCAGACCGAGTCAGCGGCATGTCTGGCGCACAGATAACGCACGATGGTGTTGGACTCCCAAAGTACGAACCCGTCATCTTCGATAAGCGGGACTCGGCCGTTGGGGTTCATCGCCCGGTACTCGGGCGTGTCGACCACCCCGAAAGCGCCGCCCGCATCCACCGCCTCGTAGCTCAGGCCGAGCTCTTCGGCGCACCAGAGTACCTTCCTGACATTCGACGAATTTTTCCGACCCCAGATCTTCAGCATGACCACTCCTTAGATAGATGAATGCCGGGGCAGTCTACGCCGGATCAGGCGCAGCTTAAATCAGTCTGCATATCACCCAGCGAAGCCGGCAGTTGATCGCTGAACAAATGCGGATAGCATTTTTGCAGATGCTCGAAGAAAAACGCTTCAGGCACATCGGCGAACTGCCCGTGATCCACCAGGTACTCCATCAGCTGTTCGCCCTGGCGATTGAACGGGTGGAACACACTGTCGTTGACCCCGTCGAACTCAAGTGGCGCCACATCGAACAGTTCGCACAACTGCTGGTTGAACGCCGGCGTAGCCTTGACCCAACGGCCCTGCAAATACAGCTCGGTGTAGCCGTGCATGGCGAATACATCGCTTCTGAGCAGCGCAAGCAAGCGCGGCGTCGACAGGTGATTACGCACATCCGCCAGGCCGATTCGTGCGGCGATCCCGCAATGTCGGGCACAGCCGGCGAGCAAGGTGGCCTTGGGCACGCAATAGCTTTCACCACTCGCCAGTGCATAACTGCCACGCAAGGTCTGCGGGTCGCGACTGAAGGTGTAGGGGTTGTAGCGCACGCTCTCGCGTACCGCGTAATAAAGCTTGATTGCCTGTTCGAACGGATCACGGCTGCTGCCGCGATGGGTTTCGGCGAACTCCACCAGCGCTGGGTGGTCACTATCGATGAAGCGGCCGGGACTCAGATACTCGTGCATGAGAAAAATCTCCTGGGGAAGCCACGAGTCTAGCGATACATCCAGCACAGAGTTAACGACGTTTCGGCCAAATATCAGCGCTTGCCGCGCTGTTTGCGGACGATCTCAACAGTCCGCCGTCGCGATAACCGTCAAATTTCACCCAATGTTTCCTACAAATTCAAACACATCGCTCTTACCACCCTTTCCACGGATGCCGTCTAAGCTCTGAGGGTGGTTTTGCCCCTGGTTTCACGGAGGATTGAATATGCTGCTGTTGTGGATACTGGTTCTGGTGGTCGGCATTGCCTGGTTGGCACATCGTCGCATCGCGCCTCTGCCCGCGTTGGGCGTGGTCGCTGTCTACCTGTTGGCGATGGGCGCCTTCAGCCATGCACCAGGCTGGCTGTTACTGATTTTCTGGGTGCTGCTCGCCGCGGTGGCCGCGCCTCTGTTGCTGCCGGACCTGCGCCGTAAATATTTCACGGCGCCGCTGTTCAGCTGGTTTCAGAAAACCTTGCCGCCCATGTCGCAAACCGAACGCGACGCGATTGATGCCGGTACCGTCTGGTGGGATGGCGAGCTGTTCAGCGGTCGTCCGGACTGGAACAAACTACTGGCTTATCCGAAAGCGCAACTGAGCGAAGAGGAACAGGCGTTCATCGATGGCCCTACCGAAGAGCTCTGCGCCATGGTCAGCGACTGGCAGATCGGCCAGTCCATGGACCTGCCGCCAGCGGCTTGGGAGCACATCAAGCAGCATGGTTTTTTTGCCCTGATCATTCCCCGGGAATTCGGTGGTAAAGGCTTCTCGGCCTACGCCCATTCCCAGGTAGCGATGAAGCTGGCAACCCGCAGCGGCGACCTGGCTTCGACCGTGATGGTGCCCAACTCTCTCGGCCCGGCTGAACTGTTACTGCATTACGGCACCGACGAACAACGCAACCATTACCTGCCGCGGCTGGCCCGCGGCGACGACATTCCGTGCTTTGCATTGACCGGTCCACTGGCCGGCTCCGACGCCGGGGCGATGCCCGACACCGGGGTGATCTGCAAAGGTGAATGGGAAGGCCAGGAAACCCTCGGCCTGCGCCTGAACTGGGAAAAGCGCTACATCACCCTCGGCCCGGTGGCCACCTTGCTCGGCCTGGCTTTCAAGGCCTATGACCCGGATCACTTGCTGGGCGACGAAGAAGACCTGGGCATCAGCCTCGCGCTGATTCCGACCGACCTCCCCGGCGTGGAGATCGGTCGCCGCCACCTGCCGCTGGGTGCCTCGTTCATGAACGGTCCGAACTCCGGCAAGGATGTCTTCGTCCCGCTGGAGTTCCTCATTGGCGGCCAGGAGATGCTCGGCAAAGGCTGGATGATGTTGATGAATTGCCTGTCGGTCGGGCGCTCGATTTCGCTGCCTGCGGTCGGCACCGGCGCAGCCAAGTTCACCAGTCTGGTGAGCGGCCAATATGCCCAGGTGCGCGAGCAATTCAACGTCCCGCTGTCAGCCTTCGAAGGGATTCAGGAAGCACTGGCGCGAATCGGCGGTAATGCCTGGCTGATGGACAGTGCGCGGATGCTCACCGCCAGCGCGGTCGACCTGGGCGAAAAACCCTCGGTGCTCTCGGCGATTCTCAAGTATCACCTGACCGAAAGGGGGCGCGAGTGCATCAGCCATGCGATGGATATTCATGGCGGCAAGGCCATCATCATGGGCCCGAACAACTATCTGGGGCGTAGCTGGCAAGGTGCACCCATCTTCATCACCGTGGAAGGTGCGAATATTCTCTCGCGCAATCTGATGATCTTCGGCCAGGGGGCGATTCGCTGCCACCCGTTCGTACTCAAGGAAATGGCCCTCGCCGACCGCGAAGACAAACAGCAGGCGCTGATCGAATTCGATGGCTTGCTGCTCAAGCACATCGGTTTTGCCGTGAGCAACGCCGCCAGCACCCTGGTGTTGAACCTGGGCTTCGGGCATTTCGACCGCGCACCGGGGGACAAGCTCAGCCAGGGTTACTTCCGTGCCCTCAACCGCCAGGCAGCCGCCTTCGCCATGCTCGCCGACCTCAGCATGATGCTGCTGGGCGGCGAACTGAAACGTCGCGAACGCCTGTCCGCACGCTTGGGTGATGTGCTGAGCAACATGTACCTGGCTTCTGCCGCGCTCAAGCGTTACCACGACCTCGACTCACCGGAGCATATGTATCCGCTGTTCGCCTGGGCCATGGAAGAAAGCCTTGGTCAATCCGAACGGGCGCTGGACGAACTGCTGAGCAACTTCCCGAACAAGGTACTCGGCTGTCTGCTGCGGGTGGTGGTGTTCCCGTTCGGCCGTCGGCACAAAGGTCCGTCGGACAAGCTGGGGGCCGAAGTGGCCGCGGTGATCGGTCGCGCCAAAGGCGATCCGACCCTCGAAGAGCTGCTCGGCGGTTGTTATCGCCCGCAATCGGCGCAAGATCCGGTCGGCGCCCTGCAACACGCCTGCAATCTGCTGAGTGCCGTGCAACCGCTACAGAAAAAACTGCATTTAGCCCTCAAAAGCGGCCAGCTCAAACCCGTTGCCGGGGAATCTGTGATCGACGCCGCGTTGGAGGCTGGCGTCTTGCAGCCGGGTGAAGCCCAGACTTTACGCGAGGCAGAAGCGGCGCGGCGCAAAGTCATCGATGTCGATGATTTTGCCCAGGAGCAACTGACGCTCGGCGAGGGCAAAATCCGCTAAGCCAACCCGTACAGCTGTTCAATTATGTAAAGCGGGCGCCGGAGTTATATACTCTGGCGCCCGTTTTGCTTTAGTTCTAGAGGACTCCCGTTATGCTCGACCACACTCTCGCCCTGCTCGCACACCTGCGCAGCATCCTGGTCGCCTTGGGTGAAGCCGAACAGGTTCCGGAAGAAAGCCACGAGCTGTTCCTCGAACGCTTCGACGAACTGATGCTGCTACTGCCGGTCGATCCGATCGAAAGCCAATACCTGGGCCAGGACATTCTCTGCCAGGTCATCGCCCGATATCCGCAGATTGCCCACCTGGTGCCACGTGACCTGCTGTGGTACTTCGCCGGCGACTGCCTGCACTTCATGCCCGACGATGAGATCGACCTGTACCAGGCCCTTGAAGATCGTCGTTATGAAGCCGAACAAAACGACGAACCCTTCGACTGGAATCAGGAAAAGCAGCTGCTGTCGATGTCGAATCAGGACAGCAAGCACTGATCCACGATCGGAAACGCAAAAGGCCCGCCCGGTTAAACCGGCGGGCCTTTTTTATTGTTTATTGCTTGAAGAGTCCCCCATCGCTTTCCGGCAGCTCGTACGTTCGCACATCTTTGTCGCCAGCCGCCTTTCCAGGTTTGCTCAGGGTCGGCTCCTTCTCCAGGCACTCCACCAGATAGTCGATGAGTACCCGCAGCTTCGGCGGCATATAGCGCGTCGGTGAATGCAACAACCAGGCGCCGCCATGATACGAGGCGAGGAAACTCCAGTCTGGCAGCACCTGCACGATCAGTCCCTGCTCCAGCGCATGGCGCGCAGTGAAGTACGGCAAACTGCCAATCCCGATATGCTCAAGCACCGCCCCCAACCGCACGCCCGTGTGATTGGCCGCATAGCGTCCACGCACGCCCACGGTCACCGACTTGGTGCCCTTCTTGAATTTCCAGCGCGCGTCGCTCGGGGTTTCACCCAGATAAATACAGCTGTGGTTGAGCAAATCATGGGGATGAGTCGGTGTGCCGTGTTCCGCCAGGTACCGCGGCGTGGCACAGAGCAAGTGCTCGATGGTCAGCAACTGGCGTCCGACCAGCCCGGCCGGAGGTCGATCGGTGATGCGGATTGCCAGATCGACGTTGTCATCGATCAAGTCGACCTGACGATCTTCGAGCAGCAGCTCGACATCGACTTTGGGATATCGGCGCAAAAACTCCGGCATATGTGGATGAATCACAAACCGCCCCACCGCCTTGGGCACACTCACCCGCACCAGGCCCTCGGCCTCGTCGGTGTACTGGCCGCTGATCTCCATCACGGACCTGGCCGCACTGACCATCTCCTGGCAGCGTTTGAACACCTCTTCGCCACCATCACTGAGCCGCAGCTTGCGGGTGGTGCGTTGCAGCAGTCGAGTGGCCAGGGCCTTCTCCAGCCGCGAGATGCTGCGACTCACCGCAGAAGGTGACGAGCCCATTTGCCGAGCGGCTTCCGAGAAGCTGCCGGTTTCGACAACCTTGACGAAAATCGCCATTTCACCCAATAAGGGCAGCGGTAGATTTATGCTCACAACGCAAAAGTCCATTGATGTTTGAACGGATTATCACGCAATTCCTCCCTGCCTATAATAAAAAACAGAAATTCAACAAGGCATGGAAAATATGACACTGCGCCTCTTTTTCCATAGCGATGACCTCAAAGCCAACGTGGAAGTCCTGGAATGCACGCTCTGCGAGAATGAATGTGCAGTGGTCCTGCGCGCGACACTCTTTCACCCCCAAGGCGGTGGGCAACCCTTTGATACCGGCTGGATCGGCGAAAGTCAGGTACTGCGCGTCACTCAGGAACCGGACCGGATCGTCCACTACGTCAGCCATCCGGTAAGCCCGGGAATGGTCCAGATTCAAGTGAATGAACAACGCCGTCAGTTCAACAGCCGAATGCATTCAGCTGGCCATTTGATCGGTCACTTCGCCGAAACCTTCGGCTGGACCCCGATCAAAGCCCACCACTGGCCCGGCGAAGGACGAGTGTCTTTCAAGCCAGGAGAAACTCCCCGGGAGTTTGACGTCGAGACCGTCCAGAACGGCTTGAATCAGTGGATTGCCGATGACTTGCCACGCTTGATTTCCCTGCGCGAAGGCTCCCGGGAAATCGGTTTCGGCGAGTTGCCCGCTTACGGCTGTGGCGGCACCCATGTACGGCGCCTGCAGGAACTGGGCACGGTCAAGATCACTTCCCTCTCGCAGAGGAAGGGAACCCTCTCGGTTCACTACAGCGTGGACTGACCCTTCGGACGATGACGCTCAATTCCGCCCGGAGCCGGGTGACTTCATCATGTTCAATTCGCGGCGCATGCACTCGGTTACCCCGGGTGTGGCCGACGAGCGTTTGAGCCTGTCTTTTTTTGTCGGCTATCGGGGCAACGCTTCGCCCCTTACTTACTGGAGTTGAAATGCTTTCGAACTACCTGGGCGAGTTTCTCGCATTGGCGACGATCCACTTTCTGGCGGTGGTCGCCCCCGGGCCGGATTTCGCGGTCACCATCCGCCAGAGCGTGCGTTACGGTCGAGTCGTCGGACTGTGCACGGCCATCGGCATCGGCGCTGGCATATCGGTGCATGTGCTTTACACCTTGCTCGGGGTTGGCGCGCTGATGCATACCACACCCTGGCTGCTGAGCGTCGCCAAGGTGGTGGGTGGCGCCTACATCCTCTATCTCGGTATCAGCCTGCTGCGCAGTAAAGCGAAAACCGCGGTTGAAGGCGGCAATGCCCTGCCGGAGCAACTGGAACGCCAGACCTTGCCCAAAGCCTTCATGACCGGATTCCTGACCAATGCCACCAACCCCAAGGCCACGCTATTTTTCCTGGCGATTTTCACCACGGTGATCAGCGCTTCGACTCCGCTGAAGATTCAGGCGCTTTACGGGGTCTGGATGTGCTTTGTGAATGCACTGTGGTTCATCATCGTCGCGCTGTTTTTTTCCAGCGCGAAGGTGCGGCTGTTGTTCATGCGCATGGGCCACTGGTTCGAGCGAACCATGGGCGTGATCCTGATTCTGTTCGCCGGGCGTTTGATTCTGTCGATGTGATTGTTGTGGGACTGCACTGAGTTTCAAGTAGTGCATCCAATAGCCGGCTGCTTGAGCCGTACCAGAATCAGTCCCGCTACCACCACAGCTATCCCCACATAGGTGGATGCGTAGATGACATCGCCAAATACCAGGGCCGCCCAGACCAGGGTCACCGGTGGTTCCAGATAGACCAATACCGCCACATGCGTGGCGGTCATCTCACGCAACAGCATCCACAGGCTCAGGTAGGCGACAAAGGTAGAGAACACGGTCAACCAGACTACCGAGATCAGCACCTCTGGCTCGCTGGGAATCCGCAGAGAGTCGGTATAGAACACCGCCATGCCGAAGCCCAGCAATGTGAAAAGCGACTGGATAAACAGCGATACACTCAGATCACTGCGCCGGGATTGAACCAGTGTGGATCGGCGCTCATACAGGGTCGCCATTGTCAGCCCCAAGGCCGAGACCAAAGGCAACAAATACATGACCAAACCGACTTCGGCGCCAGTATTCACGTACTGCCCGGAGATAACGATCGACACCCCGACAAAGCCGATCATCAATCCCAGCCACTGCCATCCACCGCTTTTCTCCGTGACACTGGCCGAAGACAGCGCCGCCGTCATCAACGGCTGCAAGGCGGCAATGATTGCAGCGATGCCCGGCGGCAATCCGTTCTGGATGGCGACATAGACGCAACTCAGATACAGAAATTGCGAAAGAAAACCGATTACGGCGTGATGTTTGATTTCAGACCAAGTGATCTTTATCAGCCTGACATTCAGGAACAACGCCAAACAGACAGACACCAGCACAAAGCGCCAGAACAGCAGATTGAACGCTCCAGCAGTTTGTGCCCCCAGCTTGGCGCCGATAAACCCCGAGCTCCACGACAGTACAAACACAGCCTGCAACAGCAGCAGTTTCACCGGCCTGGCGCTCAATTTTTTGTCGGCCACCTTTACTTGTATCCCTTGAGGTTGTGGTGCTTGTGGCCGGCGGCGACCTCGGCAAATGTAATCGGCTCGATTCCTAACTGACGAAACTGCTCCGACGCTGGCACAAACAGATCCCGCTTAAGTCTCACCCACGGTCTGACGGTGGCCAGAACTCCATCATCGGATGCCAGATGCCAGAACTTGTTCACGTCTTCGGCGGTGTAAGGACAGTGGAACGACAACACCAGCGACATGCGCCGCCCCGATATCACTGGGCGCACACCGTGAAACACTCGACTCCCATGGATGTACACCGCATCACCACACGCCTTGACCTGACTTTTGCGCAGCCGGCCACCCAAATCATGGGAATCGAATTGTTCGCTTGGTCCTTCGAAGTAGACAAACTCCCCACCTTCGTACTCGCTTGGGTCAGACAACAAAATATTCAGTACGAAGCTCGTGCCGTCGGTGTGCCACATGCCAATCTGGGCCTGGTCGCCTGGTGTCTCTGGTGGATAGAAGTAGTTGACCTGCGAACGAGCATTCAGCAACGGATGCGGAACCAGCGGCACACCTGCAATCCTGGAAACTGCCAGCAAGAATGCTCGACTATTCATCATTCCACGGATCAACGTTGAAGACCGGGTCGCTGCCCGCGCTCGATTGGAGATGATCCAGTTGCTGGTGGTGGAAGCAGCCTCCAACTGGTAGCAGGCCCGCCGCAACTCCATCATCCCTTGCTCGGAAAACAACCCTCCAACCTCCGCGACTGCCGTCAATTGGTCAGGTGAGGCGACATGGATGGGTGAAGTGCTATAGCCGAATTCGGCAAGACTTCTGGCATAGCCTGCCATCGGTGAAGTGCTGTTCAAATAGTTGTCGTCCCAACCCTTCAGGGTATCCAGGAACGCCTCCGGCCGCTTGCGCTTCGATGCTGGCAAACAGGATGCCCGCAACGCCAGTTTGATGCGCTCCACGCCTTGCGCGAATACAGGAAGATCGCTCTCTCTAGCCATGTTCGTAGCCTCACTTCGGTACGGGGATCATCAAGCCAGATAGCATTCTGATAGCTGGTAAATCACGCTCCCATCACCACTGCAATATTCGCCGATAACCTTATAGCCACCGTATTCCTGCCTGACTCGCATGAACTGTTCGCGTGTGTATTTGAGACAAACATTGGTCAACAGATACCCCTCCTCACAACCATCGCTGACCGGTAGAAGAGTCGCTGCCACTCGGTATCGATCATCGTCATGTTCAATTTCGGAAACGACAATCCGATGCTTGTCACGCTTCTCGAAGCCCATTTTCAAACCGATCAAATCGGAAAATCGGCTCATGCAAGCATGCTCATAGAAACGGTGGATATGATCGTCGCCCCCAGGCGTTGACAGCTGCATCTCGGACAGCACATAGGTCCGCTTGCCACCCATGCTTCGAATGATGTCGCCGATGGTGCCCGGCAACTCGTTACCTTCCTGAAACCCCAGCATCGTAATCAGGGTCACGTCCTGCCCACGCTCAATATGCTGGCGCTCCAGATTACGGAAGTCCTTCGCGAGATAGCTGAAGCCTTGCGCGGTGGGGAGTAACGGCTCTAGCGCATCACGCATCACGGCTTGCGATGCATGGTTGATATCAATCGCCGTGTAGTCCTGCGCTTCCACGCCATTCTCGAGCAGGTAGCCGATGAGCACCGAGGTCTTTACCGGCTCTGGCCCCAACTCCACATAGTGCAATCGGTCTTGTCCCACCAGAGCGACAAGGTCACCGGCAACCGCCCGGAGCGTCTGGTTCAGCGAACCGTAGCCACTGGGCGTCGCACACAAATCTGCACGTGTCATTCCTTCGGTATTGAGCGAGGTCATCAGTGAGAAGATTTCTTCGCTGATCCGCTGATGGGAGTCCGACACATTCGCAGACAAGGTTGAATATTTCTCAGCGTTTTCAATCGTCCATATGCGACCAGACAGACCGTGCGCACTTTTCAAAGTCTCGACAACCAGATCGTTGATTTCCATGACGCTCCCTTTTTGTTCGAAATGTCGTACGTCCTTGGTTGACCGAAGACTAGGTCGAGAGCATTCTTTTGTAAATTTGAATAATATGTACAAGTACTTCACTAAAGTGGAATCATGAGCCAACGACTGAATATCGATTTATTGCGCACCTTTCACGCGGTGGCACGCTTCAGGAGTTTTAAAGAGGCGGCGAACCATGTTCATCGCAGCGCCTCAACCATCACCACTCAGATCCACAAGCTTGAGGCGCTGGTTGGGCAAAAGCTCTTCAACCGCAATAACCAGGGCGTCGAATTGACCATGTATGGGAAGAAACTACTGACGGAGACGACAGACTTCCTCAAGAGCCACGACCGGTTGCTGGCCTCACTGACGCCGCAACGCATGCAAGGCAGGATTCGCCTTGGCTTGCCCGACTCCTATGCGGCGGCATTCATGCGCGATTTTCTACCCATGCTGATCGCCGACAATCCGCTGTTGGAACTGGAAGTCGACGCCAGATCCAGCGGTGAACTCTTTGCGATGTTCAGCCGCAAGCAAGTGGATCTGGCTTTGGTGGTGAGTGCACAGCCTCTGGAGCAAGGCGAACGACTGGGTGATATCCAGCCGGTTTGGGTGGTCGCCGAACATTTCAAGCCCCCTGAGCAATCACCCCTGCCGATTGCTGTGCAACTGACCGGCTGCCCCTATCGCGAATCGGCCGTTCGCGCACTGAAAGAACACGGCATTTACTATCGGATCATGCTCGAGAGCGCCAGCTCGCCTGCCGTCGAAGCCTGCGTCTTGAGTGGATTGGCAGTGGGGATGATCGAAGAAAGCCGGATGACGGCTGGTTTGACCCGAACAATCCCTGGGGTGGCGCTGCCTGATCTTGCCGTTCATCACCTTTACCTGCTTTCCGACAGCAGCAACCATCTGGCGCTGCACCTGCATGAACAGGTCAAGGTTGGTTTCAGCATTTGAGGTTGAAACCTGCGCTCGCCACGCTTACAACGCAAAAGGCCCGCTCAGCATAACTGGCGGGCTTTTTTATAGTGTCTTGTTCAAACCGGGAGCAAAATTACGCACACACAAAAACGCCGCTCAGAGAGCGGCGTTTTTGTAAAAATGGAGCGGGAAACGAGACTCGAACTCGCGACCCCGACCTTGGCAAGGTCGTGCTCTACCAACTGAGCTATTCCCGCAAATGGCGTCCCCTAGGGGACTCGAACCCCTGTTACCGCCGTGAAAGGGCGGTGTCCTAGGCCACTAGACGAAGGGGACACGCTATCCGGAACACATGGTGTGTGTTTCGGAGCCCAGATCCGCATCCGAAGATTTGGTTCTGGTTTCACTCAGCCCTGCCCGAAAGCAACGCTGTTTAAAATTGGAGCGGGAAACGAGACTCGAACTCGCGACCCCGACCTTGGCAAGGTCGTGCTCTACCAACTGAGCTATTCCCGCATTGGCGTCCCCTAGGGGACTCGAACCCCTGTTACCGCCGTGAAAGGGCGGTGTCCTAGGCCACTAGACGAAGGGGACACACGTACAACATTCACTACTTACTGCGTTTCGCTGTGTGCTTTACGCTGTAAGTGGCGCGCATTCTATGGATGGATTGGGAGGTCGTCAACCCCCAGATATAAATTTATTTAAATCAATGACTTCGCTACCCTTTAGAGCGCCGTTTCAGGCATTGCGGCGTCCAGGATCTGGCGCCTGTATTCCGACACCTGACAAGACGCTATAGTCCATGCCCACGGATGATGGCAATCTGTACCCATACAAAACGAAACCCCAACCCCGCGCAAGGCTCGGTTCGGCTCAACTCGTCGCACGAACCTATGCGCTTATATACATAGCCACTACACTCGACTTGCACGCGAACCCTATAAAGAGGTCTTAACGGTGACACCACTCATGATCACCCTGCTAGTAATAGCCGGGATCGTAATACTGATCGCCATTGGCTACATGAACCATGTGGTGGAAAACAACAAATTGGAAAAGGCCCGCACCAAGGTCGAACTCAATGATCGCCTGCGCCGTTGCGGGGAAATCACCGAGACCTTCCCCGGTCAGTTTATGACGCCGGCGCTCAAGCTGCTGCTGACCCGCCTGGAACTTAATGTCACTCAGCGTTTGCTGCACCTGAACAAGTCCGACGCGTCTGCAAAGGCGCGGGTAGCCGAACTCAATGCGCTGATCGCCCAGGGCGAGTCGATCCCGGTCAACAATCCGCCGGCACCGATCCAGACTGAAGCCAAGGCCAAGGATGTACGCTTTCTATTGGAGGCCTTGCACGGCCAGGTAACTCGGGCGGCACAAGATGGTTTTCTGCCAACCAACGAGGCCAAGCACTGGGTCAAAGAGATTCGTCACATTCTGGTACTGCTGCATATCGAATTCTTCAACAACCTCGGACAACACGCCCTGCAACAGGAACAACCTGGCCAGGCACGCCTGGCGTTCGAACGTGGCGTGCAGTACTTGCGCAAACAGCCGGATCCGGTGGTTTACTCCGAGCAACTCAAGTACCTGGAGAAACTGCTGGCGCGAGCCAACTCGATGGTACTGACCAACATCCAGCCGGCGGAAGATGAAGTCAACGAGCTGTCTGAAGGTTTGAAGACCGTTGAGGCCGATGCTGACTGGAAGAAGAAAGCGATATACGACTAAGCGGTGCAGCTCGCCGCGCGAGCCATTCGTGCGGCTAGCGGCGACTGCGTGACCGGACTACCTATATCGCGAGCAAACCCTGATGTCGTAGCAGCTGGCTAAGCCTGCGTTCGGCTCGGTCCGCGTTCGGGCGAAGCAGTCGCAAATCCTGCCTGCACGGCTTGTCTGGAATACCGAAGTGCCTGATTTTACGACTGCTGCGCAGCCGAACGCAGCCTTCGGCAGCTGCTACGGTTCGCGTAATGTCTTGAATGACTGCTCCTACCCTAATCCAAAGCTCGCACCCTACAACCGGAAATGCCCGACCATCCCTTTCAGCTCTGCCCCCAACTGTGCCAGTTCGACACTGGATGCGGCGTTGCCCTGCATCGCCAGGGACGATTGATCGGCACTGGCGCGGATGCTGGTCACGCTGCGGTTGATCTCTTCGGCCACTGAGCTTTGCTCTTCGGCAGCTGCCGCGATCTGCTGGTTCATCTGCTGGATCATCGACACTGCCGCGGCAATGCTGCCCAGCGCGCTTTCGGTCTGCAAAGCATCGCTGACCGCCAGTTTGACCAGCTCGCCGCTGCTCTGGATTTGCTGCACCGAAGCCTGCGCCGCCGAGCGCAAGGCGCTCACCAGCCGCTCGATTTCCTCGGTCGATTGCTGAGTACGCTTGGCCAGCGCTCGGACCTCGTCAGCCACCACCGCAAAGCCCCTGCCCTGCTCACCCGCACGCGCCGCTTCGATGGCCGCGTTGAGCGCCAGCAGGTTGGTTTGCTCGGCCACGCTCTTGATAACCCCAAGCACGGTGCCGATGTTTTGAATTTCCGCACTGAGGCTTTCGATGCTGGTGCTGGCCGAGGTGGCCGAATCCGCCAGCTGCTCTATGCGCTGCATACTCTGGCGGACCACCTGCTGACCACTCTCAACCTTGTCGTCGGCCTTCTGGGCTGCCTGCGCGGCCTCTTCGGCGTTGCGTGCCACATCATGCACAGTGGCAGTCATCTGGTTCATCGCGGTAGCGACCTGGTCGGTTTCTTCTTTCTGGCTGCTGACTTCGAGATTGGTTTGTTCGGTCACCGCCGACAGCGACTGGGCAGAGTTCGCCAACTGCTCGATGCCGGCCTGCAAGCCGCTGACAATGCTGCTGAGCCCCGCACCCATTTGCTGCATCGCCAGCATCAGTTGGCCGATTTCGTCACGTCGGGTGACCTCGACCGTCGCGCTGAGATCCCCCGCTGCTATTTGTTGCGCGACATGAATGACGCTACGCAGCGGCGCAACGATCAACCGGGTGATCACCCAGGCGGCGATCAATCCGACCAGCAGCGCCAGAGCCGACGAGCCGACAATCAGCATCGAGTTGTTTTTAAGCTCCACCTGCATCGACCGGTCTTCAGCCGCATACGCCTGATCGACCCGCTCGACCACTTGTGCGGCGCGCTCATGCAGTTGCAGGTAGACCTGTTTCTCTTGCGCCAGCAAACCGGTGTACTCGCCCAGCTTTTCGCTGAAACTGGCGATATGTCCGGCCACTTCGTTGAGGACAGTCTGATACCCCGCATCCTTGACCGCCGTCTTGAGCTGCTCGGCCTGAGCCAGCGCCTGCTCGGCCTGTTCGATCTTGCCTTGTCCTGCACTCTCGTCCTCGCCCTTGCGGCTCTGGTCCAGACGCACCCGTGCTTCATTCATAGCCTGCAGCATCAGCCGGGAGACCTGACTGACCTGATTGGCCTGTTCGATAAACTCAGCGCCCTCCTTGCCCTGGGATTCCTTCAGCGTGTAGGTGCCATCATCGGCCAGACCGGCCTGGAGCACATCGAGGTTGTTAGCGACACTGGAAACCGACCAGCTGGCCATTTCCAGCGCCAGGTCCTTGGCCTGGGCCAGCTCGACGAACTCATCGAAACTTTTTCTATAGGCGCCAAGCGCTTGCTCGACATCGTTCATCACCGGCACATTGGCGGTCGATTGCGCCTTGAGTTGCGTCGCCAGCGCGATCAGACCATCAACGCCTTCGTGTAAGGCATCGACGGTTTTCGGATCGCCATGCAAGGCATAATCCTGCTCCAGCAAGCGCACTTTAAGCAGGCTGCTATTGAGCGCTGACATTTGCTTGAGGCCATCGAAGCGCTGACTGATGGTTTGCAGGGACCATACGCCGATGGCCGCCACCACTGCCGTCAGCAGCAACACCAGAACAAACCCGACTCCCAGTTTTTTCGCCATACCGAGGTTGGCAAAACGTCCTTGCACGGCCGAAATCATTGCGCTCAATCCCCATCCAATGCCCAATGGCGCAAAGGCCATTTTCTAGTCATGCAGATTCGCAATGGGCTGCCCTTGAGCACAAGTCTCTGGCGTCTGAATAATGGCAAAAAGCTACGCTAACGTCGTTTTCAGGATGGTCGAGGTCGATCCGGCAGCGCCGTGGCGCGAAAAATCGCCCAGACTCTCTGGAGATGGGTGCAGGCCATTTTTGCCGACCTGCCGGGTGGTATAGCGACGCCCTGATTCAAACGCTGGCGAGGGCGAGGCATTTTTTCATGACAAAACGCCCCGGGCCAACAAGGCTCGGGGCGCTTTATAGATCAATGACCCTGGATCACAGGCCGCTACGCTCAGATAAACCACAATGCCGGACAAGCCCGGGATTACCGGCATGCCGGATCAGAGTTTCGCGGCATGCCGCTGGTGACGCTCCATGTAGCGTTCCACATAGGAGCACGACGGAATCACTGTGTAGCCCATTTGCTCCGCGTACTCGAGAGCCTGCTCGGTCAGCGCAGCCGCTATTCCGCGACCACGCAGGGCGTTGGGCACGAACGTCCGATAGATGTCCAGGGTCTGCTTACCCAGGTCCATATAGGTCAGGTAGGCACGATGACCGTCCACACTGGTCTCGAACTGATGACCGGCCTGGTCATGGTGGATGGACAACGCCTCGCTCATCACTACTCCTCGCGGGTCTTGAATTCTGACCCCTACCTTACCGATGTTTTTCCGGCGAAGGAACATCTACGCCACCCCGTGCCTGTCTGGACACCGAGAAGAGCTTACCGATCTCGCACAGCCGAGCACGTTTCAAATAGTAGGCACTATTGCTGAAATTGCTCAAGGCGCGCTCGTCATCGAGTAGCTCCCGGGGGTACAGCGCGGTACGCGTAGAGGCGACCCGACCCGGGATTGCCTGGTCGACAGCCTGCATTGCCGGATGTTGAGTCTTAAGACGAACGCCCCTTCTTAAAGTCACCTCTACAGGAACAAAGATACGTGAAGCGCCCCGCAGATTCCGAACAAAAGTGTAGACCGATCAATAAAGACCGACTTTCATCAACAATCTGAAACAACCCCGGACAGCAGCGCCAGCTTATGCTAGACATAGTAGCGGCTCGCCCAGCGCGGGCCTCACAGCTGCATACTTTTTATACAGATTAATGAATAGTTGCTCGAAAAAGAATCAGGGCTTAGAATTTTTACTGCTTCTTGCGCCAACTCAGTTTACTTACTACAAGTAATGGGTAGTATGTACGCCGGCTATTTCCTCACTCTGAGGAGATCGCTACTAATAGAAAGTCCTTGAAGGGGAACACGATGAACAACGTTCTGAAATTCTCTGCTCTGGCTCTGGCCGCAGTTCTGGCTACCGGTTGCAGCAGCGTCTCTAAAGAAACCGAAGCACGTCTGACTGCTACTGAAGACGCAGCAGCTCGCTCCCAGGCCCGTGCAGACGAAGCCTATCGTAAAGCTGATGAAGCTCTGGCTGCTGCTCAAAAAGCACAACAGACTGCTGACGAAGCTAACGAGCGTGCTCTGCGCATGCTGGAAAAAGCTAGCCGCAAGTAATAGTCCCTCGGGATTGTTATCAAGCCGATCCATTCTTGGATCGGCTTTTTTATTGCACGGCATTTCTGCCGACAATAAAAAACCCGCCGTAGCTGTCAAGCTGCGGCGGGCTGTTTTCAAGCCGTTACTATTGCAGATCGATCGGCACGCTGGTGACCATGGGCGCACTGCCCGGTACGGCAATCTCTACTGGAAGACCGTCTTCAGCGGCCACCACATCACGCACCACATCCCAGTTCATGCGCACGTTATTGGCCAGGTCTTCGCGCTTGAGCAAGGCATTGATCACCGCCGTGTGCTTGTCGACGACCGACGGATTACCGCTGTCATCCAGCGGCGTATGCGCTTCCAGATAGACCTTGCCGCCACTGATACCGAATTTGTACGGATCGCTGACGATGCGCACCGAAGTGCCCACTGGCACCATGCCAGCCATTTCCAGCACGTTATTGTTGAACATACGGAAGCAGCCATGGCTGGTACGCATGCCGATACCGAACTTCTTGTTCGAACCGTGGATCAGGTAACCCGGAGTGCCCAGAGTGAACTTGAACGGCCCCAGCGGATTGTCCGGACCGGCCGGCACGACGTTTGGCAACGGGTCGCCATCGGCAAGGTGCTCGGCCTTGATCGAGGCCGGAGGGGTCCAGGTCGGGTTGGGGGTTTTGGCGACGATACTGGTGTGAGCAATCGGCGAGCCCCAGCCTTCACGACCGATACCCAGCGGAAAGGTGTAAACCACGTCCCGGCCTTTGGGGTAGTAGTACAGGCGGTATTCAGCCAGGTTGATCACGATGCCTTCACGCGGACCCGACGGCAGGATGAAACGCGTCGGCAGCACCACCTCGGTGCCCGCACCCGGCAACCATGGGTCGACACCCGGGTTGGCCGCAACCATTTCCAGATAGCCCAGGTCGTAGGTCGTGCCCAGGTCAGCGAAGGTATCTTCGTACTTGGCCTTGATCACTTGCACCTGACCGACGATATCTTCGCCCGGTGGCGGTAAAGGCAGCTCCAGGGCTGCAACGGGGCCGGCAACACACAGTGCGGCAAGAGACAGGCAGCGGGTGACGGCAGGAAAACGCGGCAACATCCGGAAAATCCTTCGCATGATCAACGGGTAAAAAAAAGGATTGTACACCGCCAACCGCCGCTTCGGGAGCCAAGGCGACGAGGCCCGGGTTGCACACAGCCGGTACAGGCTGCGCCCTAAGGCGCCAGGTTACAGCTCGAAACGCAATTCCGGCCAGATCGGCGAGGTGCCGCGCTTCTGCGACTCGAGGATCGCCCGACACAGCGAACACAGGCGCTGGTCCTGGAAAACCGTGCGGTCGACGGGCGACCAGCGCGGCTGAGCCGGCAACAAGGTGCCGCACAGCGTACGGTCGGCCGAGCCGCCCAGTTCCAGTTGACGCGTCACCAGATGCACCCGGACTTCCTGGCAGGCGAACAGATCCAGCTGTTCATCAGGCTCGATCAGTTGGTAGGCAAACAGGGACCAGGCGGGACGCGGCATCGGGGGCTCCAAATCGGGGCGCCACCTTAGCCGAAAGATTGCTTGTAGAAAAGTGTCAAAGCAGCGGTTTTAGCGTCGGCCAGACATTTTCCAGCAACTTGCCCTGGGCCACGGCCGCCGGGTGAATGCCATCGGCCTGCATCAGCTCGGGGTTGCCGCCCACACCCTCGAGAAAAAACGGTACCAGCGGGATATTTTTCTCCTCGGCGAGCTTGCGGTAGACCTCGGCAAAAGCCTGGGTGTACCGCACACCATAATTAGGCGGCAACTGCATGCCGAGCAGCAGCACTTTGGCACCGCTGGCCCGGGAGCTGTCGATCATCGACGCAAGATTTTGTTGCAATTGCGTTGGCAGCTGACCACGCAAGCCGTCATTGCCACCCAGTTCGAGGATCACCAGTTGCGGCTTATGCTCTGCAAGCAGCGCAGGCAGGCGCGCCTGGCCGCCCGCACTGGTGTCACCGCTGATGGAGGCATTGACCACTTTAGCGGTGAAACCTTCGCTCCTGAGCCTCTGCTCGAGCAGGGATACCCAGCCCAAGCGGGTATCCAGGCCGAAAGCCGCGCTGATACTATCGCCAACGATCAGGACAGTACCCGCCGCTGCGTTCTGGGCCATGCAAATCAGGGCCAGGCCAGCACTCAACAACCACACACGCATCGGACTCTCCATGGGCGCAAGCATTCTCACAGCGCGCAACCTTAGCAAAGTGGTTCCCAGCGCGGAAGGTGAACTGACCATCCTGCACGAACTCAGCCTGGAACTGAACCAGGGCGACAGCCTGGCCATCGTCGGTGCCTCCGGTTCCGGTAAATCCACCCTGCTCGGCCTGCTCGCCGGTCTCGACCTGCCCAGCAGCGGCGAAGTGGTGCTTGCCGGTCAGGCCCTGAGCATCCTCGACGAAGATCAGCGCGCGCGGATCAGGGCCGAGCATGTCGGGTTCGTGTTCCAGTCCTTCCAGCTGCTCGACAGCCTCAACGCCCTGGAAAACGTCATGCTGCCGCTGGAACTGGATGGCCGCAAGGACGCCCGCGAACGCGCCAGGGAGCTGCTGGAACGGGTTGGCCTGGGGCAACGCCTGAGTCACTCGCCGCGCCAGCTCTCCGGTGGAGAACAGCAACGGGTGGCGATTGCCCGTGCATTTGCCGCGCAACCCACCGTGCTGTTCGCCGATGAGCCGACCGGCAATCTCGACAGCCACACGGGCGAGCGCATCAGCGACTTGCTCTTCGACCTCAACAAAGAAAGCGGCACGACCCTGGTACTGGTGACTCACGACGAACGCCTGGCCCATCGCTGCCGACGCCTGATCCGCCTTGAAGCCGGCCTGCTGGTCGTCCCCCTGGAGCCTTGATGGCACGTTTGCCGCTGTTGCGCCTGTTCAGCCTCGCCATCCGCCAATTACTGCGCGATGCCCGCGCCGGCGAACTGCGGGTGCTGTTCTTCGCCTTGCTGGTCGCGGTGGCGGCGAGTACCGCCATCGGCTATTTCGGCGCTCGCCTGAACGGTGCCATGCTGTTGCGCGCGACCGAGTTTCTCGGCGCCGACCTGCTGCTCGAAGGCAGCTCGCCAGCGCGGCCGGAACAGATTCAACGCGGCATCGAGCTGGGCCTGGAACATGCCAAGGTGGTCGAGTTCTCCAGCGTCATCGCCACGGATAACGGCATCCAGCTTTCCAGTGTCAAAGCCGCCGACGACGCCTACCCGTTACGCGGCGAGCTCAAAAGTGCCGATGCCCCCTACGCCCCGGAAATAGTCGGCGGCGGCCCGAAACCCGGTGAAGCCTGGGCCGAGGCCCGGCTGTTGCCGGCGCTGAATCTGAAAATCGGTGACAGCATCGATGTAGGCGTGAAAACCCTGCGCCTGACCCGGGTGCTCACCTACGAACCGGATCGCGCCGGCAATTTCTACAGCCTGACGCCGAGGGTGCTGATCAATCTGGCAGACCTCGAAGCCACCGGCGTGGTGCAACCCGGAAGTCGGGTCAGCTACCGTGAACTCTGGCGCGGAGCGGCACCCGAGCTGGAAAGCTATCGCAAATCGATCGAACCCGGCCTGGCCGCCAACCAGCGATTGCAGGACGCCCGCGACGGCAATCGGCAGATCGGCGGAGCCTTGGGCAAGGCCGAACGTTACTTGAACATGGCCAGCCTGGTAGCGGTGTTGCTTGCCGGCGTGGCAGTCGCGCTTTCCGCCACACGCTTCGCCACCCGACGCTTCGATGCCAGCGCGCTGTTGCGCTGCCTGGGATTGTCGCGCCGGGAAACCCTGCTGTTGTTCAGTGTGCAGCTGACCGTGCTCGGGCTGCTGGCCAGCCTCTGCGGTGCCCTGCTCGGCTGGCTGGCACAGCACGGCTTGTTCTACCTGTTACATGACCTGCTGCCGAACGATGTCCCGCCGGGTGGGCTGCTGCCGGCATTCGCCGGGATCGGCACCGGACTGGTGGCCCTGGCCGGGTTTGCCCTGCCGCCATTGGCGGCCCTGGGGCGTGTTCCTCCGCTACGGGTATTGCGCCGGGACTTGCTGCCTATCCCGTCGAGCACCTGGATGGTCTATGGCGCGGCATTGGCGGCGCTGGCACTGATCATGTGGCGGCTGAGCCTGGACCTGCTGCTGACCTTCGCCCTGCTCGGCGGCGGGGTGGTTGCCGCGCTGCTGCTCGGCGGCCTGTTGCTACTGTTACTGCAAAGCCTGCGCCGGTTGCTGGCGGGCGCGCCGCTACCGTGGCGCCTGGGGCTGGGCCAGTTGCTGCGCCATCCGCTGGCGGCAGCCGGACAATCGCTGGCATTCGGTCTGATTCTACTGTCGATGGGCTTGATCGCCCTGCTACGCGGCGAGCTGCTGGACACCTGGCAGAATCAGTTGCCGAAAAACGCCCCCAACTATTTCGCGCTGAATATCCTGCCGGCCGATAAAGAAGCCTTCACCACCCGATTGATAGAGCTGTCCGCCAATTCGGCGCCGCTTTATCCCGTGGTACCGGGGCGGCTGATCAGCATCAATGGCGAACCGGTGCAACAAATCGTCAGCAAGGAATCCAGTGGCGACCGCGCCATTCAGCGCGATCTGAGTCTGACCTGGGCGGCCGAGCTGCCGACGGGCAACGCCATCACCGAAGGCGCCTGGTGGTCGCAACAGCCTTCGGGCGAGGTACCGGGGGTTTCGGTCGAAGCCCAAGTGGCCGAAAGCCTCAAGCTGAAACTGGGCGATCACATGATCTTCACCGTCGGCGGGGTTAATCGCGAAGCCGTGGTCAGCAGTCTGCGCACGGTCAACTGGGACAACTTCCAGCCCAACTTCTTCATGATCTTCCAGCCGGGGACCTTGAAGGATCTGCCTGCCACCTACCTGACCAGCTTCTATCTGGCCGCCGGACACGACCAGCAAATCATCGACCTGTCGCGGGCGTTCCCGGCAGTGACCATTCTTCAGGTCGAAGCCTTGCTCGCACAGCTGCGCAGCATTCTCGACCAGGTCACCCTGGCGGTGGAGTATGTGTTGCTGTTCGTGCTCGCGGCGGGCATGGCAGTGCTGTTTTCCGGCTTGCAGGCGACCCTGGATGAACGCATTCGTCAAGGCGCCCTGCTGCGGGCCCTGGGCGCGGAGCGGCAACTGCTGGTCAAGGCGCGGCGTATCGAGTTCGGTCTGCTGGGTGCGGTCAGCGGCCTGCTGGCAGCCCTCGGTTCGGAGCTGGTGAGCCTGGTGCTTTACCGCTTTGCGTTCGATCTGCCCTGGCACCCGCATCCGTGGTTGCTGCTGTTGCCGGTGATCGGCGCGGTGCTGGTGGGCGGTGCCGGGGTATTCGGCACGCGACGGGCCTTGAACGCCAGCCCGCTGACCGTGCTGCGCGAGGGTTGACGGGTTCGGGCCGGGCGCCATGAGCGCCGGCCCGAGCGACAATCTATTTGATGTATTCGATCTTGTTCACCCACCACTCCATGTCGCCATGGGGAGTCGGCACAACGAAGTCGTCTCCGACCTCTTTTTTCAGCAACGCACGCGCCATGGGCGAATCGATGGAGATGTAATCCATGCGCTCATAAATCTCGTCGTAGCCGACGATGCGAAAGCGTTTGGTTTCACCGGCTTCGTTTTCAATCTCGACCCAGGCACCGAAGAACACCCGCCCCTCCTGCTCGGGTGAGTACTCCACCACGCGCATGTCTTCCAGGCGCTTGCGGATGTAACGGACCCGGCGGTCGATCTCCCTCAGCAGCTTCTTGTTGTACTGATAGTCGGCGTTCTCGCTTCGATCGCCCAGGGAAGCCGCCCAAGTGACCTTGCGGGTGGTGTCGGGACGTTTCTCTCGCCAAAGGTAATCCAGCTCCTTTTTCAGGGCCTCATGGCCCTCCTTCGTGATTATTTTCGTGCTCAATGGACTACTCGCTGTTCCTGGTGCGCAGGCCAGCTTACCACCCGAAAGTTTGCTGCAAACCCGGAGCTCGCAGCATTTTCTTCTTCCAGATACCGCTCAAGCGTTCCTGGCCAATGGATACAGCGCCTCATCGAACTGCGACAGGCGCGGGAACTCGATGGGCTGATCATCGGCGACGTTTTCCAGGCGCTGCCGATAGCTCTGCAGGAAGTCCTTGCGCGCCTCGTCGCTGATATAGGGCACATGCCAGGCCACGAATGGCTCCAACACCTCGAAGCCGACGTAGGCCAGCGTGCCGCGCAGGATCGGTCGCAGCATGTCCTCCAGCGGGCCATGAATCGCCCCGTCGCCGAACATGTGTTCGCGGCCGCCCAGGGTCACCGTCACCAGCGCCTTCTTGCCGCTGAGCCCGCCCTGATCATAGAAGCGCTTGCCGCCGTAGCAGACTCCCGATACCAGTACCCGGTCGATCCAGCCCTTGAGTATCGCCGGCGCCGAGAACCAGAAAATCGGGAAGTTCAGGATCAGCAGGTCGGCCCACAGCAGCTTGTCCAGTTCTTGCTGGATATCCGCCGCCAGCGACTGGCTTTTAACACCCAGCCGCTGCTCCAGGGCATAGACCAGATAGTCCGGATTCTCCCGTGAGGAGAAGTCCTCGGCGCTGGCCACCGGGTTCCAGTTCATCGCATACAGGTCACTGACCTGCACTTCATGCCCCTGGGCCTTCAAGGTTGCTACCGCTTGATCGCGCAGGGCGGCGGTGAAAGAGTTTGGCTCGGGATGGGCGTGGACGATCAGTACTTTCATGGCAATTCCTTAGACGATTTCAAGCTTGGAAGGCGTTGGTTGGCCAGCGCGCTGGGCGAGCAGGTGATCCAGCCAGTCCGGGTCCATTTCCGGTTCGGATGAAAACAGCAGGCCGGTGTAGTCCTGATGCGGCGGGGTGAAGATCGCGCTGCGGGAGCCGTGGTCGACCACCCTTCCGCGCTGCATCACCACCACTTCATCGGCGATCGCTCGCACGGTGGCGACATCGTGAGTAATGAACAGGTAAGCGACACCGAGCTGCTGCTGAATACGATTGAGTAACTTCAGAACGCCCTCGGCCACCAGTTGATCGAGTGCCGAGGTCACTTCGTCGCAAATGATCAACTGCGGATCGGCCGCCAGCGCCCGGGCAATGCAGATGCGTTGCTTCTGCCCACCGGACAACTCACGGGGCTGACGCTCCATGAACGTCGCCGGATCCAGCTCGATCATTTCCAGCAACTCGGCGACCCGCGTGCGCAGGGCCTTGCCCTTCAGACCGAGGTAAAACGTCAGCGGTCGACCGATGATGTCGACGATCCGCTGACGAGGATTCAAGGCGGTGTCCGGGATCTGGTAGATCATCTGGACCCGTCGCAACTGCTCCTTGCTGCGCTGACGGAAGTCCGCCGGCAGGGGTTCGCCGCCATACAGCACCTGACCGGAAGTCGGTGGCAGCAGGCCGGTAATCAACCGCGCCGTCGAACTCTTGCCACTGCCGGACTCACCGATCACTGCCAGTGTCTGGCCGCGATACAGGCTCAGCGAAACATCGTGCAGCACCGGCTGATGACCGTAGCTGGCGCAGGCCTGGCGCAACTCCAGCAATGGTACTTCCTGTTGCGGGCACGGCTTGGGTTCGGTGCGAAAACTGCGCACTGCCCACAGTGACTTGGTGTAGTCCTCCTGCGGGTCGCGGAGCATTTTGCGGGTCTCGGCTTCCTCCACCAGCTTGCCGTGGCGCAGCACCATGATGCGGTCGGCCATTTGCGCGACGACTGCCAGGTCATGGCTGATATAGATCGCCGCACTGCCAAATTGCGCCACCGCGTCGCGAATCGCCGCCAGCACTTCGATTTGGGTGGTGACGTCGAGGGCAGTGGTCGGTTCGTCGAAGATGATCAGGTCCGGATGGCAGGCCATGGCCATGGCGGTCATCACCCGTTGCAGTTGCCCACCCGACACCTGATGCGGATAACGTTGGCCAATCTGCTCGGGATTCGGCAGCCGCAGTACGCGGTACAGCTCCACCGCTTCGGCTTCGGCCTGAGCGCGGCTGATGCCACCATTGTTGACCGCCGTTTCCACGTGTTGATCGATCAGCCGATGCGCCGGGTTGAACGATGCCGCGGCACTTTGCGCCACATAAGCAATGCGCAGCCCACGCAGTTTGCGCAGGGTTTCGGGCTTGGCCTGCAACAGTTCCATACCGTCGAAGCGCACCGAGCCGCCAGTAATCTTGCAGCCGTCACGGGCATAACCCATGGCCGCCAGGCCCAGGGTCGACTTGCCAGCACCCGACTCGCCGATCAGGCCCAGCACCTCGCCGCGTTGCAGCGTCAGGTCGATGCCTTTGATCAGCGGATGCCAGGCGTCTTCGTAATGACCTTCGATATGCAGGTCGCGGATTTCCAGCAGCGGCTGGTCGTTGTTATGCGAGGGTTTGTGCATGTTCAGCACTCCTTGAGGCCGCTGGATTTGTGCAGCATCCAGTCAACGACGAAGTTGACGCTTACCGTAATCAACGCCACTGCCAGAGCCGGCAGCAGCGGGCTGATGTCGCCGAAAGTAATCAGCACCGCGTTGTCCCGGACCATGCTGCCCCAGTCGGCAGTCGGTGGCTGAATGCCCAGGCCGAGGAATGACAGCGCACTGATAAACAGAAAGACGAAACAGAAACGCAGGCCGAATTCGGCAATCAACGGCGCGGCGGCGTTGGGCAGCACTTCACGGGTCACCAGCCACCACAAGCCCTCGCCCCGCAGCCGCGCCGCCTCGACGAAGTCCTGAACCACCACGTTCATCGCCACCGCTCGTGACAGACGAAACACCCGGGTGGCATCCAGCAGCGCGATCACCAACACCAGGGAGGTGGCCGTGGTGCCGACCACACTGAGAATCAGCAAGGCGAAGATCAGTTGCGGAATGGCCATCAGGATGTCGACTATTCGCGACAAACCTTGATCGACCCAACCGCCCTTGATCGCCGCGATCAAACCGCAAAAACCACCGAGCAGAAACGCCAGCACCGTGGTGAGAAAGGCGATGCCAAGGGTGTTGCGGGCGCCATACACCAGCCGGCTGAACATGTCGCGCCCGAGGTTGTCGGTACCCAGCAGGAACTGCCCGCTCCAGGGTGCAAAGCCCTCGCCGACCACTTCGGTTTCGCCATAGGGCGCCAGTACCGGAGCGAACAGCGCCACCAGGATGTAAACAACGATGACCAGAATCCCGAACTTCGCACTCAGCGGTGCCCGGACCAGTTCTTTGAGCAGGCTCATGTTCTACCCCTTCGGATGCATCAGGCGTGGATTGCTGGCGATGGACAGCACATCGGCCGTGGTATTGAGCAGGATGTAGGTCGCGGCAAAGATCAGGCTGCAGGCCTGGACCACCGGAATGTCGCGTTTGGCCACCGAATCCACCAGCAACTGGCCAAGGCCCGGATAGACGAACACCACCTCGACCACCACCACGCCGACCACCAGGTACGCGAGGTTCAATGCCACCACGTTGACGATCGGTGCCAGCGCGTTGGGCAAGGCATGCCGGAAGATAATCCGCGACTGACTGATGCCCTTGAGCCGGGCCATTTCGATATAGGGGCTGGCCAGCAGGTTGATCAAGGACGCGCGGGTCATGCGCATCATCTGCGCGATCACCACCAAGCTCAGGGTCGCCACCGGCAGCACCGAACGTTCCAGCACCGTGCCGAAGGACGCATCCGGCGCCAGATTGGAGATACTCGGGAACCAGTTGAGCTTCACCGCAAACAGCAGAATCAACAGGTAGGCGACGAAGAATTCCGGGAACGACACCGCACTCAGTGCCGAGGTGTTGAGCAGGCGATCGAACCAGCTGTTGCGGTACAAGGCCGCGAGCATCCCCAGCACCAGCGCCAACGGCACCGACACCAGTGCCGCCAATGCCGCCAGACTGAGCGTATTGCCCAACCGCGTGCCGATCAGCTCGGCGATCGGCCGCTGGTTGGCCAGCGAGACCCCGAGGTCACCTTGCAGCAGTTGCCAGATCCACTGCACAAAGCGGGTAAGTGGCGGCAAGTCCAGCCCCAGCTGGGCACGGAAGGCCGCCACGGTTTCGGCCGTCGCCGACTGCCCGAGCATGGCCTGGGCGATATCGCCCGGCAGCATGCCGACCGCCAGAAAAATAATCACCGACACCGCAAACAGCGACAACAGGCCCAGGGCCAGACGCTGCAACAGCAACTTGAAAATACTATTCACCGCAGAATCCTCCGGGATTGCACAGGGATCGCCGACCTGCGCACAGGTCGGCCATCAACGATCAGATGCTCAGGCTTGCCACCAGCGCTCGATGACCCGCAGACCATCCAGTTCGCCGTACGGTGCGGTGAGTTCGCCATGACTGACGCGTTTCGAGCGGGCGGCCACGGAGCTGGCGAACAACGGCACAATCGCCCCGCCATCGTCGCGGCACAGCGCCTGCATTTCGTTGTACATCTCGCGGCGCAGCGGATCGTTCATCTCGCCTCGGGCGGCGTTCAGCAACTGGTTGAAGCGCCCGTTGTCCCAATGGGTTTCGTTCCAGGCAGCGCCTTTGGCGTAACCAATGCTGAACATACGGTCGGCGGTCAGGCTGCTGTACCAGAACGAAGTGGTGAAGGGTTGCTTCATCCAAACGTTGGAGAAGAAGCCGTCCGCCGGCTCGCGCACTACATCGATATCGATCCCCGCCTGGCGCGCCTGCTCCTTGAACAACACCGAGGCGTCCACCGCGCCGGTATAAGCAGCATCGGACGCTTGCAGGCGCACCTTGAGCGACTCGACGCCGGCCTTGCGCAGGTGGAAACGCGACTTGTCCGGGTCATAGCTGCGCTGCTCCAGAGCAGTATTGATGAAGCGGCTGCCGGGCTGGATCGGATGATCGTTACCGACCAGACCATAGCCGTGCAGTATCGAAGCCAGCAGGGTTTCACGGTTAATGGCGTATTTCATCGCCAGGCGGATGTCGTTGTTCTTGAAGTCCTGGCTGTCGCACAGCATCGGGAAGGTGTAGTGCTGCGCGCCCTTGGTTTCTTCGATCACCATGTTCGGATTGCGCTTGAGCAGCGCCACGGTTTTCAGGTCGACCTTGTTGATCACATCGACTTGCCCGGTGACCAGCGCATTGATCCGCGCCGCGCCGTCGGCAATGCCAATCAACTCGGCGCTGGCGAAATGCGCCCGGCCTGGTTTCCAGTAATCGGGGCTGCGTTCCAGTGCCATGCGCACGCCCGGATCGAATGCCTTGAGGCGATAACCGCCGGTGCCGACCCCCGCTCGCCAATCGGCAACACCGTCTTTGCTCGGCATGATCACCAAATGGTAATCGGCCACCACATAGGAGAAGTCGGCGTTACCCGAATGCAGCTCGAAGACCACCGCATCGGTGCCCTGTGCGCGCACCTGGGCGACATCCCCGAGAACGGTCTTGGCCGCCGAGGTGGACTTCTCGCCCAGGTGGTGATTGATCGACGCCACGACGTCTTCGACGGTCAGGCTCTTGCCGTTGTGGAAGGTCACGCCCTGGCGCAGTTTGAAGGTCCAGATCCGCGCATCCGGCGACGATTCCCAGCTCTGCGCGAGCTCGGGAATCGCTGTGCCATCCACGGCAATTTCGCTCAGGGTGTTGTACACCGCCGAGAAGCCGACGAAGGTGAACGTATCGCTCCAGGAACCCGGGTCCAGCGAGTCGGTGGTGCTGCCACCCGCCAGGCCAAGGCGCAGCACACCGCCCGGCTTCGGCGTCGCTTCCTGGGCAAAGGCCCCGAACGGCAGGCCGATGGAAAACGCAGCGGCCACCAGACCGGCGGCGGCGCTGCCTTTGAGGAAATCCCGTCGGGGGAGATTGCACTCATGAATTGCTTGAGTAATCTTGTTTTTGTTATCGCTCATTGCATTGCCCCTGATCAGTAGCAGAGAAAATGATTCGAAGGTCCTACCGAAGCTGCTAGTATTCCTAATTGTTACCGTAACAAATACATTAACGACTTCACAACGTAAATTCCATGCCCTGACGGGTATTTTTCATCGATGGAATAATCCGGTTTTTACAGGGAGCCTTTCGCCTCATGAGCCAGTCGACCCGATTGATCACCGCTTCTTACATCCTGTCGTTCGTTGCCGCCAACGCACCGCAGAAGCTGCGCACCGAAACCATTGCCAAGTGGGTAAAGACCCATCCGACACGGGTGCGCAACCTGGTTTCGCAGATGGTCAAGGCCGACATTCTCAAGTCCTATCGCGGCGCCAAGGGCGGGCTGACCCTGGCCAGACCGGCGAATGAAATCACCCTGCGCGAGGTCTATGACGCGGTGCAGGAAAGCTCGCTGATCGCCGAGAAAATCGACAACCCGTTCTCCGGCATGGAAGACCATTGCAAGGTCTTCGAAGTGTTCACCCGGCTGTTCGCCATGCTGGAAAACAACATGCGCCTGGATCTTGGAAGCATCACCGCCGACCAGTTGTTCGTGGCCTTCGATACCCCATTGGAAAACCGCGATAGAGCCTGATATCGGACGATCTTTTGGGTGGCGTCGCACTGCAAAGATCAAAAGATCGCAGCCTGCGGCAGCTCCTACAAGGGCATCGCGTGCGCCGGAAAACAGGTCGGCTGTCAGCCCGCCTCGCTTTGGCTTTTGATCTGGTTTTTGATCTACCCGCCCCTTCGGCAGGCCGAGTGGAGGCGTTCATCAGGGGGGCGCGAAGCGCCGTCAGCGCAGCTGACTCCGCCGCATTGCGGCGCCCCCTGATGGACGCCGGAGCGAGGGAACACCGAGCCTTGGCGAGGTGCCGTACGCTCGGGACGAGACCTTTGCTTCCTTTGGGCTGGGCCGGCACTCCGGCGATTGCCAAAGGGAGTCGCTGTAAAAGCGAAACCATAAGTGGCCGTTACCGCAGAAATGGATATGTACACCCTCAAGAGCCAGGCCGGCTGTCAGGCCGCCTTCGCGGGTAAAGCCCACACACATCTACGGGATCGCTGTTTCAACGCAGGATTGCGTCCGTGGCTCACGCACCAGCCAACCGAGCATCACCGCGCACAACGCACAAAAGCCATACAGCGCCCGCCCACCGAACAACTCCATCGCCGCCCCGGCAAACAACGGACCGATGCTGGAGCCCAAACCGAAAGCCACGAGCATGGTCGCCGCCAGCGACACCCGTTCATGGCTTTCAACCCGGTCATTGGCCAGGCCCAGCGCCAGCGGGTACAGCGAGAACTGCACCAGCCCGATCGCAAAACCACAGCCCAGCAACAAAGGCAGGCTGACCGGCGTCCACAGCAACGGCAAGCAACTCAACGCCAGAATCAGCGCAAACAAGCGAATCAATCGCGGCCGGGGAAAACGGTCGGACAAAAGCCCCAACGGGAACTGCGCCAACAATCCAGCCGCCAGGCAGGTCGCCATAAACAGCCCGACCGCCCCTGGATCCAGCCCCTGCTGGCTGGCGTAAACCGGCGCCAGGCCATGGAAGGCCCCGGAAAGCAGCCCGGTCAGCAGGATCGTCAACAGCGCCTGGGGAATCCGTCGCACAAACCCCAGCGGTCGCAGCCGGGCCTGCGGTGTAACGCTGGTCGGCGGCAGACGCTGGGTAAAACTGACGGGCACCAGACACAGGGCGAAGCAGATCACTACCAGGTCGAGCAACGCCCGACTGGCCGCGCCATCCAGGCTCAGACCCAGCTGGCCACCGATCAACCCGAGGAAAGAGGCGGTCATGTACCAGGCCAACACCCTGCCCCGCTGTCCATTGGGGGCCTGCTCGTTGAGCCAGCTTTCCAGCACGATGTACATGGTCATCAGCGCCAACCCGACCAGAAACCGTAACAACAGCCAGAGCGGCAACCAGTTGCTGAAGTCATGGCCCAGGCTTGCCGCGATCGCCAGCGCGCCGCATAAGGCAAAGGCCCGCACATGACCCAGGCGGGCCACCAGCCAGTAGCCGCTAAGCCCACCGACTACCAGCCCGAGCGCATTCACCGCCATCAGCGAGCCAATTACCAGACCGCTATTGCCCAGCGCCACCATGCGCAAGGCGACCCAGGAATTGAGCAACCCCGCGGCCACCTGCAACAGCAGGGTGGCCAGGTACAACGCCATAAAGGCCTGCGGCCCGCGCGCGTTCACGGCGAGATCACAGCTGCATCGCTTTCACTTCGACAAACTCGGCCAGCCCTTCTTCACCCCACTCGCGACCATTGCCTGACTGTTTATAGCCGCCAAACGGCGCCTGATAATTGAACGCCGCGCCGTTGATAAAGCACTGCCCAGCGCGCATCTGCCGCGCCAGCCCGAGCCCACGCTCAGTGCTACCGGCCCATACGCCGCTGGACAGGCCGAACGGCGAGTCATTGGCGATTTGTATGGCCTGAACTTCATCCGCATAGGGAATCAGGCACAGCACCGGACCGAAGATTTCTTCCTGGGCGATACGCATCCGATTGTCGACGTCGGCAAATAGCGTTGGCTTGACGTAAAAACCGCGCTCGAACTCGTCGGCCGTTTCACCGCCACACAGCAGCCGCGCGCCCTCTTGCTGACCGACTTGAATGTACTCGCGCACGGTCCGCCGTTGCGCGGCCGAGCACATCGGGCCAAGGAAACTCTGCGGGTCGAGCGGATCGCCCATGCGCAGGCTTTGGGTCTCTGCCAGTGCCAGCTCCAGCGCCTCGGCATAGCGGCTCGCGGGTAATAGCATGCGGGTCAGGGCAGTGCAGGTCTGTCCGGAGTTGATCATCACGTCTTGCACACCGTAGCGCACCGCCGCGGCCAGATCGGCATCTTCGCCGATCAGCAACGGCGACTTACCGCCCAGTTCCAGGCAGACCCGCTTGACCGAAGGCGCTGCCGCCTGGGCCACGCGAACGCCGGCGCCGGTGGAGCCAGTGAACGAGACCATGTCGACATCCGGGTGCCTGGCCAAAGCTTCACCGACCTTGGAACCGGGCCCGCTGACCAGGTTGAACACCCCGGCCGGCAGACCGATAGCCTCGATCATTTCCGCCAGCAGGAAGGCATGCAACGGGGTTTCCTGACTTGGCTTGACCACCACTGTGCAGCCGGCCGCCAGCGCCGGCGCGAGTTTTCCGATCAACTGGTGCAGCGGGTAATTCCATGGATTGATGAAGGCGCAGACACCCACCGGCTCGCGAATCACCAAAGAGTTGCCGACCTCGCGTACTTCATCCATCAGCGAGGCGATTTCGATGTACTGTTCCAACCCGGCGATTGGCCCCTCGACCTGCACCGAGCGGCACCATTGCACCGGCATGCCAAGTTCGGCGGTGATCACCTGCGCCATCTCGTCCGCCCGCGCTCGCAGCTGCTCGACCAGTGCGCGGATGTAAGCCGCTCGCACACTGGACGAGGTTCGCGACCATGCACCGAAAGCCCGTCGGGCCGCGGCCACGGCGCGTTCAACGTCATGTTCGTCGCCCAACGGCACTGAGCCCGCGACCTGCTCCGTTGCCGGATTGATCACCTGGGCCAGGCCCTGACCGGAAGGCCGCTGCCAGGCACCATCAATAAACAGCCCGCGATAATTACGCATCGACCTGTATCTCCATCAATTCATTGGCGCAGCGGGCAATCCGCTGGCAGGCATCGCGCAGCGGCTCGGTGCCCAGTACCAGCCCCAGGCGAATATGCCCGGCGGCACTCGGGCCGAACGCTTCACCGGCCAGCACCGAGACTCCGTGTCGATCCAGCAGGCGGTCGGCGAAAGCCTGGGCGCTGAGCCCGGTCTCGCGGATGTCGACCATCACGAACATCCCGCCATCGGGCTTCAGCGCACGCACGCCAGGGCAGTCGGCCAGGCATTCACAGACCAGATCCCGGCGTTGGCGGTAGGCCTGGCGCATGGCTTCGAGTTCCGGCAGTTGGGTCTCCAGTGCGACCACCGCGGCGTCCTGAATAAAATCCGGGGAGCCGTAGAGCATGCACAGCGCAAGGTTTTCCAGATGGCCGGCGAGTGACGGCGGCGCGACCACCCAACCGACGCGCCAGCCGGTCATGGCGTGGGATTTCGACAGGCTGTTGAGGGTCGCGGTGCGCTCGGCCATGCCTGGCAGACTGGCCGGGCTGATGTGCTCGCCTTCGAACAACAGCTCGCTGTAGACCTCGTCGGAAATCAGCCACAGGTCATGGGCAATGCACAGCTCGGCCAGCGCCTGCCAGGTGGTGCGCGGCAAGCTGGCGCCGGACGGGTTATGCGGGCTATTGAGCGCCAAAGCGCGAGTACGCGGGGTAATGCGTGCGGCGACGTCTTCAGGCAACACCCGGAAGCCGTTCTCGGAGCGCACCGGTACCGGAATCACCACCGCGCCGCAGGCACCGAACACGGCTTCATAAGTGACGTACATCGGCTGGGCGACTATCACTTCATCGCCGGGATTGAGTACGCACTGGGCGACACTGAACAACGCACATTGCGCGCCGGCCAGCACCACCACCTGATCGGCATCGACTTGTTGACCGCTACGTTGCCGATGGCGTCTGGCAATGCTTTCACGCAAGGCACGCTTGCCGCGCACTTCGGCGTAGTGGGTATTGCCTGCCAGCAGGCTATCGATGGCCGCTTGCACGATCGGTACCGGGGTATCGAAATCCGGGTCGCCCACCGACAGCAGCAGAATGTCCTGGCCCTGTTCCTGAAGCGCCAGGGCGCGGTAATGAATCTCCCAGGCGGCGGCACCGTCACCGTCGATTCGTTGGGTCAGATCGGAAAAACGCATGAGGGTTTGTTCCTTAGTGATGGTTTAACCGACCAGCGCACAGGCGTGCTTGAGTTCGATCAGGGTCACGCCGTTTCGGCTGAATCCGGCACGCAGCTCGCTTTGCAATTGATCCAGACTCTGCGGTTGGGTCACGGTGCAACCGAAGGCGCGGCCCAATGCGGCAAAATCCGGGTTGCGCGGCAGCACGCCAATCGGCTCGATGTCGAGGCCGAGCATGTCGTCGCGGATCTGCCCCAAGGCCTCGTTGTTCCACAACAGCACCACCAGCGGGCTGTCCAGCTCTTCCACGGCGGTCGCCAGTTCTTGCGCGGTGTAGAGAAAACCGCCGTCACCGACCAGCACCAGTCCAGGCCGGTTCGGTGCGCCAAACTTGGCGCCGATACCCGCTGGCAAGCCATAACCCAAGGTGCCGTAACCGGTCGGGTGCAACCAACTGCGCGGCGCCTTGCTGCTGAAGGCGTAGTTGCCGGTGTAGGCCAGTTGAGTCATGTCGCTGCTGATAAAGGCGTTGTCCGGCAATTCGGCCGAAACCCGGTCGAGGATCGCCTGATGGATCGACTGCAAGGTGCCGTGCCCGGCCTTGACCGCTTTTCGCAAGGTGTCGACGGCTTGAATGGCAGTGCTCGCATCGCGTGCGGATTCGGGCAGACGCTCCAGCAAGGCGACGACGGTTTGCCGCGCATCGCCCTGCAAGGCTACCGTGCACGGATAGAAATCGTTGAACTTGCGCGAGTCGATATCCACCCGCAGCAGCTCGGCATTCAGCGGCAGACGTTCACGCCAGTAATCGGTGTCGGCCATCTCGGTGCCCACCGCGAGCACCACATCGGCTTCGGCGATCAGCTCCCAGCCCGGTTCCACACACAGGGTCGACCCGGCATTCAGCGGTGCATCCGGCGGCAACAAGCCCTTGCCGGCGACGCTGCTGAAAAACGGCGCGGCAAGCCGCGTGCTCAAGGCCTCGAGCGCCTGGCCGGCATTCAGTGCACCGCCGCCGGCGATGATCATCGGCCGGCGTGCCGCCTGCAGTTTTGCCACCGCCTGATCCAGCGCCTCGGCGGCCGGTAGGCCACGTCCCGGACGGCGCACCACCTCATTGCTCCAGTCACGCGTTACGGGCGCGGCCAGCACATCCAGCGGCACCGAAATATGCACTGGACGCGGACGCTCGCTGTCGAACACCGCGTAAGCGCGGGCGATCAGCTCGGGCAAATCCTCGGCACTCAAGGCCACCGCCGAGAACGCGGTGATCGGCGCGGTCATGGCGCGCTGATCCTGGGTTTCGTGCAGGCAACCCCAGCCTTTGCCAAGACTGGCCGTGTGGTTGACGCTGGAAATCACCAGCATCGGGATCGAGTCGGCGTAGGCCTGGCCGATCGCGGTCGCGGCATTGGTCACGCCGGGCCCGGTAATGATGAAGCACACCCCCGGCTTGCCGCTGACCCGCGCATAGCCGTCGGCCATGAAACCGGCCCCTTGCTCATGCCGGGTCAGCACATGGCGAATGCCACTGCCGGGCAAGCCGCGATACAGCTCCAGGGTATGCACGCCGGGAATGCCGAACACGGTATCGACGCCGTAATTGGCCAACAGGCGCACCAGGGTCTGGCCGCCGGTCAAGGTTTTGCTTTGCATGCTCAGATCCTCAGGCTTGGCCGAGGCGTATCAACGCATCGACCGCGGTGGTGCCTTGGGCACCGACCAACAATGGGTTCACATCGAGTTCGAGCAACTGCCCGGCGTTCTCACAGGCGTAGTCCGCCACGGCGCGGATCGCGGTCACCAGCGCATCCAGATCCGCTGCTTCGCGACCACGAAACCCTTGCAGCAAGGCGGTGCTGCGCAGGCTCAACAACGCGTTGCGAATGGCCCCGTCAGTAGTTGGCAACAGCAGGCTGCGGCTGTCCTTGAGCAGCTCCACCAGAATCCCGCCGGCACCGATGACCAGCGCCAGGCCGAAGCAGGTTTCGCGCTTGATACCCACAATCAGCTCGGCCAAGGGCGGGGTTGCCATGCGCTCCAGCAGCACCTGATCGAATGCGACGCCCGGTGCGTAGTCGGCGATCCGCGCGCGCATCTGTTCCAGGGCGTCGCTCAAGGCCTGCGGATCGCGCAGGTTCAGTGCCACGGCACCGGCTTCGGTCTTGTGTGGCAGCTCGGCGCTGACCGCCTTGAGTACCAGTGGATAACCCAGCGAATTCGCTGCTTCCAGCGCCTCGGCCGGAGTGCTCAACACGCCTTGCGGTATCGGCAGGCCAAAGGCGCGCAAGGCCTGCTTGGATTGCCATTCATCAAGCAGTTGCCCCTCGCCTTCCAGCGCTTGCGGGCAGAGCGGCACCAGCGCCGACTCACCCAGCGCGAGCAAGGCCTGACGCTTGCGCTGATAACCGGCGATCCGACCCCACGCCGCCAAGCCATCCTCGACGCCCTGCAATGCCGCCACACCGCGCGCATGCAGACGCTCGCGAGCACTGGCCGGCAGCAGTTCGGGAAAGGCCGAGGTGACGAAACCAGTCTTGCCGTGACGGCTCAACGCATCGCAATACAGTTCCAGCAGCAGGTCACATTCCTTACGCTCGCCGGTGGCCTCCGAGGGGTAGTCGAGCACCAGGATTGCGGCGTCGGCTTCGGTGCGCAGGGCGCTGTCGAGCATCTTGTCCAGCGCTTCGCGGTCACCCCAGATCGCCGTGGTGAAATCCAGCGGGTTGACCAGGTTGGCGTAGCTCGGCAGCACTTGATCCAGCTCGACCCGCTGGCTTTCATCGAGTTTGGGCAGGCTCAAGTCATTGCGTTCGGCATAGTCGGCAATCAACCCGGCATCGCCACCGGAACAGGCCAGGGCGATCAGGCTGTTGCCTGCCGGCAGATTGCCGCAGGCAGCGGCTTTCAAGGTTTCGACAAAACTCACCGGACCACTGACACGAATCACCCCGAGGCGCTCGAACAAGCTGTCGTACAACACATCGGAACCGGCCAGCGAGCTGGTGTGGCTGAGGGCCAATTCGGCGCCGATCTGCGACACCCCGGTTTTCAGCGCGATGATCGGAATACCTTTTTCCAGCGCCTTGTGTGCCGCGCGAGCAAAGCCTGGAACGTTTTTCAGGCCTTCCAGATGCAGGCCGATCGCGGTGACGCGCGGCTCGTCGAGCAGCACATCCATCAGCTCGGCGATGCCCAGTTGCGCCTGGTTGCCGACTGAAGCCATATAGGCCACTGGCAACGAGCGGTCACTCATGGACAGGTTGTAGGCGAAGTTGCCGCTCTGGGTCAGCACTGCGATGCCCTTCTCCACAGTCCTGCCGCCATGGGCGACCGGCCACAGGGCCGAGCTGTGCAGGTAATCGAGCAAGCCGTAGCAGTTGGGGCCGAGCAAGGCCATGTTGCCGGCCGCCTTGAGCAGCTGGTCTTGCATGGCCTGGCCTTGCGCGCCGGTCTCGGCGAAACCCGAGGCGTAGCAAATCGCCCCGCCTGCATCCCTGGCCGCCAGTTCGGCGACACAGGTCAAGGTCAGCTCGCGATTGGTGGCGATGAACACCGCGTCCGGACCACACGGCAGTTCTGCCACGCTACGCACACAGGGCACGCCTTCGAGGCTGTCGTGCTGCGGGTTGACCAGCCACATCTGGCCTTGATAACCGCCCTCGGCACAGCGCTTGAGAGCACGGGCCATGCTCCGGCCGCCAATGAATGCCAGGTGGCGCGGCGCGAGCAGGCGTTTGAGGTTGTCGCGAATCTGTTGAGACATATCCGTTCTCCGACCCGATCAGCGCAGCAGCGGCCGCAGCAGTTCGCGGGAAATAATGTGACGCTGGATCTCCGAGGTGCCTTCCCAGATTCGCTCGATCCGGGCGTTGCGCCAGATGCGCTCGACCGGACCTTCGTCCATCAAGCCCATGCCGCCGAAAATCTGCACCGCTTCGTCGGCCACGCGACCGAGCACTTCACTGGCGAACAACTTGGCCATCCCGGCTTCGCCGTCGGTCATGCTGCCCTGATCCATTTTCCAGGCGGTGTGCAGGGTCAAGAGTTCGGCAGCGCGGATTTGCGTGGCCATGTCGGCCAGCTTGAACGACACCCCTTGATAGGTGCCGATGGGTTGGCCGAACTGCTTGCGATCCGCCGCCCATTGCAGCGAAACGTCCAGCGCCCGCTGGGCCTGGCCGACGCAGTTGGCGGCGACCATCACCCGCCCGGCGGTCAGCCAGGCGTTGGCCACTTCCCAGCCCTTGCCGACTTCGCCGAGCACTTTGGAAGCCGGGACGCGGCAGTCGTCGAAGAACATTTCGTAGGTGTGATAACCGCGGTTGCTGACGCACTTGGGCCCGCGGCGGATAGTCATGCCCGGCGTGCCCCGGTCGACCAGGAACGAGGTCACGGCGTTGCGCTGGCGACCGTTGTGTTCGTAGGTGTCGGTCACGGCGAAGACAATCGCGAAATCGGCGTGCCCGGCATGGCTGATGAAGTGCTTGCTGCCGTTCAACACAAAGTCGTCACCGTCGCGTACGGCACGGGTCTTGATTGCGTTGGCATCGGAGCCGGCACCCGGTTCGGTGAGGGCGAAGCAGTCGATCTTTTCGCCCTGGATGCACGGCAGCAGATAGTCCTGAATCTGCTGGCCGGTGCAGGCCATGAGGATTTTCGACGGGCGCGCGACGAACACATGCAGCGCCCACGAGACCTTGGACAGTTCGCGTTCGATCAATGCCTGGGACAGATAGTCGAGCCCGCCTCCGCCTACTTCTTCAGGCATGTTGAAGGCATAGAAGCCTGCCGCCAGCGCCTTGCCGCGAATCTGTGCGGCGAGTTCCGGGGACACTTCATCGGCGCGATCGACCGCTTCTTCATGGGGCAGCAGCTCCTTGGCGACAAAACTGCGTACCGCGTCCACCAACATTTCTTGTTCTTGGGTCAGCTGGAAATTCATAACGCTACCTGTTCTTCGATAATCGTTTTATTCGTGGGCTGCGATGCCGCATTTATTGGCCAGTAAAGACCGGCGGGCGTTTTTCCATCGCCGCGCGCAAGGCTTCGGCGCCATCTTCACTGCGACCACAGAGCAAACCGGCGGCGAGTTCCGCGCTCAGTTGTTCCGGCAGGCTGCGCTGGGCGCCTTCACGCATCAGTTTCTTGGTCTGGGCAAAAGCGAAAGTCGGGCCGCTGGCCAGGCGCGCGGCCAGTTCGCCCACCACGCTCAGCAGTTGCTCATCGGCGCAGACTTCGCTGACCAGGCCGGTCGCCAAGGCGCGATCGGCACCCCAGAGTTCATCGAAGAACAGCAGACGCTTGGCCTGCTCGGTGCCGATCAGTCGCGGCAGATGCCAGCTGGCACCGGCGTCCGGCGAGTAGGCCATGCTGGTGTAACCGGCCTTGAACCGGGCGGACTGCGCGGCAACGCGCAAGTCGCAGCACAGGGTCAAATCCATCCCGGCGCCGACGGCGGTACCGTTGATCGCGGCAATGGTCGGTTTATCGAGGCTGTACAGGCGGCTCATCATGGCGTGGGCGGTTTCGGTCCAGCCGTAGCTTTCCAGCGCACCGCGGGCCTCGGCTTCGGCCCATTCGGCGAGGTCGGCACCGGCGCAGAAACTGCGACCGGTTCCGGTCAGCACGATCACTCGCACCGCCGGATCAACGTTGAATTGATCGAGCAAGGCGTGAAGGCTTTTCAGCGTCGGAATGTCCAGCGCGTTGCGTTGCGCGGCACGGTTGAGGGTGATCCAGGCAACACCCGCTTCGACCTGACTGAGCAGAGAAGATTGAGTAGTCATACGAGTCCTCGAATTGTTGTGTTTGGCATGAGGGGGGAGCGACATGGCGACCATACTAAACGACTGTTCAGTAAGGCGGCAATCCTGTGGCCAAGGAATGTGTAACAGCCCTGAAATTTAAGTAATTCATTGTTTTTAAAAGAAAAAACCAGATATTTAGAGTAGCCGCCGGAAAAGTTGTTACATCTTTGAACAACTGAATACGGGGGCTGTTTGCGAGGTATTGAGGACGAAGAGATCAAATGTGGGAGCGAGCTTGCTCCGGGCGGCGTTCCGACGATGACGGCATAACATTCAACAGTGATGTTGACTGTCAGTCCGCTATCGCGAGCAGGCTCGCTCCCACATTTAGTTTTTTGTTTACAGGCTTAGACCGTCGGCAGTGTCTGCGCCATAGCCGCCTGGCGCTTGCGATTCGTCAGGAAGTAAGCGCCATAGCACAGGGCAATAAAACCAAAACCCCAATACAGCGACGGACGCTGCGTCTCGTCCAGCGCCAGGAATACGAACAGCGAACAGCACAAGGCGATGCATAGCAGCGGCAGGAACGGGAACCAGGGCGCGCGATATTTCAGATCGCTGAGCTTGCCGCCTTCCCTGATGAAGGCGCGACGGAATTTATATTGCGCCAGGGCGATCACGATCCAGGTCACGGTACCGGCCATGCCGCTGACGGCCATCAGCACCATGAACAGGGTGTCGGCGGCAATGAAGCTGGTCAGCAGCGACACCAGGGCAAAGCACAGGGTGATGCTCAGCGCCCGCAATGGCACGCCGCGAGAACTCAAGGGCGAGAGGCTTTTCGGGGCCATGCCGGTTTTCGACATTGCCCAGAGGATCCGCGTCGAGGCATACAGGCCGGAGTTACCCACCGAGAGAATCGCGGTGAGGATCACGAAGTTCATCAAGTCGGCGGCGTAAGGAATGCCGACCATGTCGAACACCTGCACGAACGGACTTTCCATCAAGCCGGCCTGCTGCCATGGGACGATGGCCGACAGCACCACGATGGCCAGCACATAGAAGATCAGCACCCGGAACACCACGTTGCGCACCGCCTTGGGGATGCTCTTCTCCGGCTGGTCGGTTTCGCCAGCGGCAACGCCCATGATCTCACAGCCCTGAAAGGCATAGACCACAGTCATCATCACCGCGAACACCGCCGACAGACCGTTGGGGAACAGCGAGTCGCCGATCAGGTTGGTCATCATCGGCGCCGGCGCACCGCTGGTCAGCGGTATCGCGCCGAAAATCACCAGTACACCCACGATGATAAAACCGAGGATCGCCGCCACCTTGATCCCGGAGAACCAGTATTCCGCTTCACCGAAGGCGCGAGTGGCCAGGGCGTTCAACCCGAATAACACCACCACAAATAGCGCCGACCAGTACCAGATAGGGATGTCCGGGAACCAGCGCACCATCAACATGCCCGCCGCGGTGAATTCCAGGCCGACCGTGGTCGCCCAGCTCATCCAGTACACCCAGCCGATCATGAAACCGGTGGCGGGCCCGATGTACTTGGTGGCATGGGTCTGGAACGAGCCGGACACCGGCATCTGCACCGACAGCTCGCCGAGACAGACCATCACCAGGTACATCAGGAAGCCGGCCACCAGGTAAGCCAGAATCGCCCCCATCGGACCGCCCTGGTTGATGGTGACGCCCGAGCCCATGAACAGCCCGGTGCCGATGACCCCGCCCAGCGACAGCATGAAAATGTGTCGGCTTTTCAAGGCCCGGGTCAGCTGTATGCCTTTAGGTTCGATAGATTCGCTCATGACCGCACCTCTCAAGATTGGGAAAGGTGCGCGGTGGATGACAGGAGGTCATCGCGCGGGGAAAGATCAGCTTTACGGCAGTTCATTATTATTATCTCCAATAAGCTTCGAAGACCGCGTCCGGCGCGGTTGTGCCGATTATTGGAAAGCCATGTAAGTTCGCGTTGAACCTGAAGATCAAAGTTGTAAAAAGTCGTAACGATTTTGTACTCAGGTGTTTAACACGTCCGCCAGCACCCCTTGCGAACCCTGCAACACCCCATGAAACCGCGGCACCAACGCTTGCACCGCCGCCGTGTCGTTGTTCAGTGCCGCCTCTTCCAGGGCCCGCAAGACCTCGGCCAAGGCGCGAAAGCCCAGTGAATCACTGCTCCCGGCCAAACGGTGGGCCAGATGCGCAACCTCGGTACAGTCACCGGCTTCAATGGCTTCCATAAGCGTCACGCGGTGCTGGGCAATCGAGTCGCGCAGCACCCCCAGCAAACCCTGAAGTTTCTGCTCGCCGAGCAAGCTGCGATGGGTGTGCAGCAACTGCCAGTCCATCAGCTGCCAGCCCATCGGATGAGTGTCCGGTGCCGGCTCGGGCATAGGTGCTTCACCGGCCAGTGCCTGGCGCAGATTTTCGAGTTTCAGCGGCTTGGCGAGAATGCCCTGCATGCCGGCATCCAGATAACCGCGAACCAGCGCCGGCTGCACACTGGCGGTCAGGGCGAGGATCCGGCTGTGTTGATTGGGCCCCGGTGTGCTGCGGATCAGCTTGCACAGTTCGACGCCACTCAAGCCCGGCAGATGCACATCGAGCAGAATCAACTCGAAGGACTGCCGGCGGCAAAGTTCCACGGCTTGCTCGGCATCCTCCGCGAGGCTGACCCAATGCCCGTCGCGTTCCAGCAGACCACTGACCACCTCGCGGTTCAACGCCACATCTTCGACTACCAGAATGCTCAGCGCCTGAACCGGTGAAGTGGTGCGCGTGACAGGGGCCACGGCCAAAGCCGGTTGCAGGGACAGCTCGAACCAGAAGCAACTGCCCTGCCCTTCCTTGCTGTCGACACCGATGCGCCCGCCGAGCAGCTGCACCAGGTGTTTACTGATGGCCAATCCCAGCCCGGTACCGCCATAACGCTGGGCCACGTCTTCGCTGGCCTGGGTGAAGCGCTCGAAGATCTTTTCCTGCACCGACGCCGCGATGCCGATGCCATTGTCGGTCACGCTGAACCGCAAGCGTTGCCCTGTGGACGGATCGCCCGCCGTCAGTAGCGCGACGTCGACGGTAATGTGTCCGGCCTCGGTGAACTTGATGGCGTTGGCCAACAGGTTACTCAACACCTGGCGTAAAAACTGCTCGGCGCCATGACAACGATCGACGACCTGCGGATCAATCCGACAATGCAGTTGCGTGCCATTGCTCAGCCCTCGCGGTTCAAGCAACGTCAGTACCTCATCGAGCAGTTGCCCGAGAGAGAAGTCGACCTGCTCCGGATGGCTTTCGCCCTCCTCCAGCCGGGCGAAATACAGCACTTCGTTGAGAATCGTCAGCAGACCTTCGCCGGCTTTGTACAACGCTTCCAGGCGTTTGCCATCGCGCTCGTCGAGGCTCGCGCCGCGAAGCAATTGGGCCATGCCGAGAATGCCATTGAGTGGAGTGCGCAGTTCATGGCTCATGGTGGCAAGGAAGCGCGACTTGGCGAGGTTGGCCGCTTCGGCCTCTTCCTTGGCGCGCAGCAGACTGGCGGTGCGCCTCTCGACCATTTTCTGCAGTTCGTCGCGCTTGTCCTGCAGTGCCAGGCGGTCGACTTCGCGGCGGTGGATATCGCTGAGAATCGCCCGGCGCATGTCATCCAGTGCGTGAGCCACGGTATCGATTTCGTCTTCGCTGCCGGTGCTGCTTTTGTCCAGGCGCAAAGGTTCATGCCAGTCACCGGCGGCAATGCGCCGGGCGAAATCGGCCATGACCTGCAAATGCCGAGTCACCAGCCGGTAGAACAACCCCGACAGCGCCACCGCCAGACCGCAGAGGAACACGCTCATCCATAACAGGCTGGTCAGGCCAGTGGCGTACAACCGGCGATACACAGCGCCCAGATCGATACTGACTTCCAGCTCGCCCAGATGCCGCGACGGGCCGGCCGGTGGCTGATAATTCAGCTGGAAACGCTCGATACGCAATGGGCCGACCGGCGCGGTGCTGCCTTGCAGCAGGTCGAAGTCGGGACTGCGCAAACGCACCCGGGCCACATCGGAAAAATCCACCAAGCCGCGTAGTTGCACATTCAACTGCTCCTGGTTGAGATCCCAGAGGCTGCGCTCCAGGCTTGCCAGGTAGCCGGCGCGGATCAGCTCCATGCGCGAATCGATATCGCGCATTTCACGGCGGTACTCGAAATACAGCTGCACGGTGCTGGCGAGGATGGTGAAGCACAGACTGAACAGCAGGATGAACAGCAGCAGGCGTCGCAACAGGCCGCCGGGACTGGCGCGGCTCATTGCGTGTCCGCCGGTAGCTTGATCATGTCGCGATAGGTGGCTTCGCTTTCGTTGAGCCAGCGTTCGATCTCGCCCGCGTCGACCATCCGCTGCAGTTCGGCGTCGATCGCGGGCATGCGCTCGGCCAGCCTGGAACGGCGCGATACGGCGATCCGCAAATAGTCGACGCTCAATGAACGGGGCAACGCCTGGATGTCTGCGGCGCCCGGCAGGTTTTCCACGAACAGCTGCCCGGTGCGCCACTCATGGGTGATGAAGTCGATTCTGCCGCGAATCAGCTTGCCGAAGTTCTGTCGACTGTCGGATACCCATTCGATATTGCCGTGCCGGGCGACGAAGCGATCGAAGTCCAGGCCATAGCTTTCACCAAACAGCAGGCCGCCGCGGTAATTGCCGAGGTCTTCAAGCCGTTCGAACTTCACCGGGTGTTGGCGGTTGAAGAACACCGCGACCTCTTCACGCAACACCGGCACCGTCGAGAAGCGCATGCTCTGTTCACGCTGCGCCGTGCTGTAGGCCAGGACCACGTCGACCCGGCCTTCGGCGGCGTCCAGCAGGCAGCGCTTCCAGTTGCCCAGCACGACGATCTCGACCTCGTACCCTAGGTTGCCAAACAGCTTCTTCACCACACTGGGCGCCAGGCCGCGCACCTGTTTGCCGTCGCTCCAGGAAATCGGCGGGTAGACCGGATAATCGCAGTAGCGAATTTTCTCGGCCGCCGCAGATGTACCCGTCAGTGCCAAGAACAGCCAGAGCAGCCGCCACATAGCGTTCAGGCAGCCACGCTGGCGGTGAACAGATAACCGGCGCCATGGATGGTAATGATCAATTGCGGCTCGGCGGGATCGTCATGCAACTTACGCCGCAAGCGCCCGACCAGCACGTCGATGGAGCGGTCGTTGGGTACCCATTCACGGTTGCGGATCTGATCCATCAACTGATCGCGGCTCAAGGTATGCCCGCTGTTGCGCAGGAAGACACTGAGCAACTGGAATTCACCATGGGTCAGCAGGGTCTCGCCACCGGCATCATCGATCAAGCGTCGGCGATCAGTGTCCAATCCCCAGGCCGCGAACTGTTTGACCTGGCGCAGCGCCGGTGCCGGCTGTTGCAGCTGGGCATGGCGAACCCGGCGCACCAGGTTCTTCGCCCGTGACACCAGTTCACGTGGATTGAGGGGTTTGATCACGTAATCGTCAGCGCCGCATTCGAGGCCGACGATGCGGTCGATTTCGTCATTGCGCCCGGTAATCAGGATGATCCCGACTTCCGAGCGCACGCGCAGCTCGCGGGTCAGGGTCAGACCATCCTTGCCCGGAAGGCGGATGTCCAGCATCACCAGGTCGACAGTGTTGGTCGCCAGAAAGGTTTCGGCCAGCTCCGCCGTCGCGGCGCAGTGCACGTCGTAACCTTCTTGCGAAAGATAGGCGTGAAGGAGTTCGCGAATCAGCGGATCGTCGTCGACGATCAGTACCCGAGGAGTCATCGCTTGGTGTCCTGCATAAGCCCGAAGGGCATGTTTCTTATTAGAATTTGTCGCGTTTGAGCGGCAGAGAGTAGCTATTGCTGAACGATCGATCAACAGCCCTCTGTCTGCAAACGAAAACGCTGACGAGCGCCTGCCTGCAAACCGTCGACCCAGGCTTCACAGATCTGCACGCCCTGGCTCGGGGTGAAGGTGCCGGGGTTGAGTCCCGACTCCAGCCACAAGCCGTCGAGCAGCGCGCTCAGGCTGATGGCGGCAAGGTCGGCATCAAAAGCCTCCCAGCCCTCTTGCCGAGCCAGATCGTTGAGCACCTTGCGCAATTCGCTGCGGTATTCGCCATAGGAATGCTCATGGGCGAGATTGATCGCTTCGGCGGTCTTTACCGCGCCCCAGAACGCCAGCCAGGCATCCAGCAGTTGCGGGTCCAGCAGTTCGGCGGAGAACGACGCGCGAAAAAACGCTGACAAACGCTCACGGGCATTGGGTGCGGCTTGCTCCATGGCGTCGCGTAACAGGCTCATGACTCGCCCGGTGACCGCCATATAGGCTTCGGCCACCAGCTCATCCTTGCCAGAGTAGTGATGGCTGATCAACCCGACCGATACCCCCGCCTCAGCCGAGATCTTGCGGATCGAAGCTCCCTGGAAGCCATGGCGCTTGAGGCACACCAGCGTCGCCTCGATCAGGTTGGCCTTGCGCAACTCCGGCTCCATTCGGGAAAAGCGGGCTTCCTGGGTCATGGTGATCAATCTCCTTGGAACGTTCGTTGGGCTGGTCTTTTGCAGCCACTGAGCTGAACGACTGTACAACAAGAGCGCAGATTGTGGCGAGGGTGCTCCTGTGGCGAGGGGGCTTGCCCCCGTTCGGCGGCGAAGCCGTCGTAAATCCTGAAGACATGTTTTCCCTGACACAATGGGGTGGCAGGTTTTGGGGCCGCTTCGCAGCCCAGCGGGGGCAAGCCCCCATAGGCGCTAACCAAATCTCTCGCTCCATAGCTCATCTTGCTGGTATCCCCGCTTTTTTCGCGGGGATTCGCGCAGTGCACGACTGAAGTAATCCCATTTCTCAAGACACGTAAACAACGACAAGCGGGGACTGATCACGCTACAAAGCAACCAATGGATAAAGGCCATTTCACGCCAGCGACAACGCCTCTGAGCCACGTTTTCTTGAATGCCCCTCGCTCTCGACAGGGGAAAAATGCTCGCCTGTGGCGATCAACCGCTCAATAAGGCAAGCCACTAATAATTTCCCTTGCAGCCAGGCTTTCGCGCCTTCCGGGTTTTTCTTTCTCAAGCGCGATAACCCTAGCAATGACTTCATCCGCTTGAACGCCAACTCCACCTGCCAGCGGTGCCGATAAAGGGCCAAGACCTCTTGCGCACTCAGGCAGTCCAAGGTCGTGACCACCACAACGTAGCCTGCTGCCTCCACTGTCTGTGATTGAAGCTGCTTCTGTTTTTGCTTTTTTTGTGCAGTTCTCTGTAACTTGCGCTCGCTTTCCATCCTTTGTTCATCCGTCTTGCGGTATGCACACA
>NZ_CABVHY010000030.1 GCF_902497875.1 Pseudomonas fluorescens | reverse complement strand
GGTGGGCAGCGCGCTACAACCTAACCTGCCGATCCTGGTTGCCAATGACGGTCGTGTGCTGCCTCAAACCTTTCAAGGCGGCATGCTGACTTCGAAAGAATTTAACAACGTGACGGTCAACGTCGGCAAGATCACTCAGGCAGCCGGTCGTGCATCCAGCAACTGGGCAGGGCTCTCAATAGCCGGTGCTACGCAAGACTCCAACAATTTTCAGTACGGTGGCGCGGACTGGAAAATCACCAAGGATTTGACCGTACAGGCATACCATTCGCAGCTTGAAGACTTTTACAAACAAACGTTCCTCGGCCTCGTTCACGTCTTCCCGATTGGCGACTCTCAAAGCTTCAAAACTGACCTTCGCTACTTCGATAGCAGCTCCAATGGCAAGAACGGGGACGCAGGCTACCGTTTCAACAACAACAGCGGTTACGCGAAAAATGCAGGCGAAGTCGACAACAAGACCTGGAGCGCCATGTTCACCTATACCCTTGGTGGTCACTCGCTGATGCTCGGCCATCAGCGCGTGAACGACGACGGTGGTTTTGTGTGGGTAAACAACGGGAACATCGTTGACAGCCGTGGGCGCAATGAGGGCGAGGGCGGCTCCAGCTTCTACCTGTTCACCGACAGCATGATCAACCCGTTCGTCCGTGCCGGAGAAAATACCACCTTCGGCCAGTACACCTATGACTTCGCTCCCGTTGGCGTGCCCGGCTTGAAAGCCAGCGTCGCGTACCTGCATGGCGATGATATTAAGGATGTCGGCAACGGTAGCGATCACTCGGAGTGGGAACGCGACATGCGCGTCGACTACGTTGTACAGAATGGCCCTCTGAAAAACTTCGGAGCGACCCTGCGTCACGGTGTCTATCGTGGTGACGATTCAGGCTCGGTACGTAATACCGACCAAACCCGTCTGATCTTCAACTACACCTACACCTTCATGTAAAACCACCTGTAATAAAAGGCTCCGTCATTCCACGTAATGCTGTTCACTTAAGCTCGGGGTTTCAGGCACACACATGCGTAGTGAGGGGGCGATGCATCAAGAGTAAAAGCGAGGCGGTATTTTGTTGATCGTGTACATATCCGTTGCTGCGGTCACGGCCACTGGCGGTTTCGCTTTTACAGCGAGTCACTTGGAAAAGCCCTTGGTTACTTGGGGCTTTTCCAAGTGACCCGCCGTAAGGGCGGAACCCTAAGTCGCCGTGACCGCAGAAACGAATATGTACACCATCAAAAACCCGGTCGGCCATCCAGCCGCCATCCATTTTCTTAAGTGAACAGCATTACGCCATTCCACGGGGCTTTTTTATGGTTCTTCACGGATTACCGGGAAAGACGCTATTGATCTTCATATAAAAGCAGGCGAGGGCAGTCGGCAACACGGTATTCCGGTCAGGAATACGCCCATAAAAATCGCGAATTTTATTTATCGCTTTGGATCTCGTAGCGTGTCTCCTCCTGCATATGGAGATGACCCCGTGAACAATTCGCGCCTGTGCCTGTACGTTGACTCTCAATTCACCAGCCCCTATGCCATGTCGGCCTTCGTGGTACTTCGCGAAAAGGCAATCGGGTTTGAAATAAGTCCGCTAGACCTCGAAGCGTCCGAACACCAGGCAGAGGATTATGCCAGCCTCTCGCTGACCCAACGGGTGCCCACACTCGTGCATGGCGACTTCGCCCTGTCTGAATCGTCGGCGATCACGGAGTACCTGGAAGACGTTTTCCCCCAGTCGCCGGTTTACCCACACGACCCGATGCAGCGTGCGAAGGCACGACAAGTACAGGCATGGCTGCGCAGTGACCTGCTGCCAATTCGCCAGGAGCGATCCACATTGGTTGTGTTTTATGGCCTCAAATCAGATCCCTTGTCGCCCGCTGCCGAGTCGGCAGCGCGCAAGCTGGTCGGTGCCGCACAAACGCTGCTTGCCGGCAGCCCCGAGTACCTGTTCGGCCAATGGTCGATTGCCGATGTGGATCTGGCCTTGATGCTCAACCGACTGATACTCAATGGTGACTCCGTGCCACCCGCGCTGGTGGAGTACGCGCAGCGCCAATGGCAGCGACCTACCGTACAGGAGTGGGTCAAACTGCAACGTCCTGCGATGTAGTCGGCACACGCATCATTGCATGGGGCATTTTGATCGTCGCCATTCGTCTGCCTGCGCAGGAGCTGTCGAGGACTGAAGTTCGACTGGGTCAACAAAGAGGCACATCCGGTTATAGGGATGGTTCTGAAAAAATACATTTACGTGTTATTTTTTGCCTCCCGACAAGAACCCTCAAAGGACGGCCGAAATGCGCCCGAATGGACAGCGCTGCGCACCATTTCTCTTCCTTGCCTGCACGGTTTTTTCCGGCACTTTCGCCGCCGCGAGTCCGCAACAACCGGATACCGACAAGCTGGTGCAGGACGCCGCCCGCTCGCTGATGCAGCAGCACGGGATTCCCGGCCTGGCCATCGCGGTGACCGCCAATGGCCAACAGAAATTCTACAATTACGGGGTGACCTCCAGGGAAACCGGTCAGAAAGTCAGCCGCGAAACCTTGTTCGAGATCGGCTCGATCAGCAAGACGTTCACCGCCACCCTGGCCACTTATGCTCAGGCCAACGACCAACTCTCGCTTACCGACCATCCCGGCAAGTACCTGCCGCAGCTGCAGGGCAGCCAGCTGGACAAGGTCACGCTGATCAACCTGGGCACCCACACGGCGGGAGGTTTTCCGTTGCAGGTCCCTGACGCGGTGCAGAACAATCAGCAGCTGATGGACTACTTCAATGCCTGGCAGCCGCAATACGCCCCTGGCACCCACCGGACCTACGCCAACCCGAGTATCGGCTTGCTGGGGATGATTGCGGCCAGGAGCATGAACCTGCCCTTCGAGGCAGCGATGCAGACCCGGCTCTTCCCGACACTCGGCATGCGCGGCAGCTACCTGAATGTGCCGGCGAGCAAGATGGCGCTCTATGCGCAGGGCTATAACAAGCAGGACGCGCCAGTCAGGCTGAACCCCGGGGTGCTTGGCGCCGAAGCTTATGGGGTGAAAACCAGCACCGAAGACCTGATTCGCTTCGTCGAGGCCAACCTGAATCTCGTCGAGACAGACGCCACCCTCAAGCGCGCGATTGCCGATACCCATATCGGTTACTTCAAAGTCGGGCCGATGATTCAGGACCTGATCTGGGAGCAGTACAGCTACCCGGTGAAGCTTGCGTCGTTACTGGAAGGCAACTCGGACAAGATGGCCTACGAGACTCAACCCGTCACCGAGTTGGTTCCGCCGCTGCCCGCGCAACAGGCGGTCTGGATCAACAAGACCGGTTCAACCAACGGGTTTGGAGCCTACGTCGCCTTCATTCCGGCGAAGCAGCTCGGTATTGTGATACTGGCCAACAAGAATTATCCCAACGAGTCGCGGGTTCGTCTGGCGCATCAGATCCTTAGTCATCTGGATTGATGTTCGTCAGCAGGGGACTGAAGGCTTTGGATAGTCGCTCAATAGCGTTGCAGCGGTGTTTTCCCCGTTACATTCATTTTTTACTGATGCCGGTTTCCCTGTTACTCGAATAATGCCTGAACGCGAGCTAAAACATCGTCAATCACTACTTCGGGAACCGACTCAACGCGCTTCGCGCCTCGGGCCTCCAGGTCAACGGTGCGAATCTGGTTGCACAGGACAACGCCCTGCGTCTCGGTGCCTGAACCGCTCAAAGGCACTGCGAAGCCTGCATACCGGGCAAAGTCGCCACCCTGCGTGATGGGGGCAATGACGGCAAGGCCGGAGGCGTTGTAGGCGGCAGGGGTCAGGATCAGCGCTGGCCGAAAATCACCTTGCTGCTCACGTCCAGCCGTGGGGTTCAAGTTCAGGCGAACAATGTCGGCACGATTGAGTTTTGGACGCTTCACGCTTCACGCCCTACAGGTTGCATTGCATTCCAGTCGGCAAGCTCTGCCGGCTCCGGTGCATCGAAATCGCATTGCGCCATCAGGTCGGCCAGATGGTAATGCGGCTTGGCTTTAACCGGTTTGAGCGTTATCGCTTCAGTAGACACGTCGAGCATAAGCACATCGCCGCTGACCAGACTCATCTGCTTGAGTACGGTGGCTGGCAGGCGAATAGCTGCACTGTTGCCCCATTGCTGAATTTTGACTTCCATAAGCACCTCTCACAATGTAGATACATTGTAGAAACTCAATTTGGATAGTGCAACTAGAATGTAGATACTAAGTATATACATTGCTGTGAGCTTGGTGCCAAGGGGGCGGACGAGCCAAAGCAACGATACATCGTGCTCAGATAGGGAGCCCTAAGTGGATGCAACGCGAGTCAGATGGCGGAATCGATTGTGCTAGAAAGAGATTTTGCGCGACGGATGACTATAGGTGGTCTCTGTCAGTATTGAGCGCGATTCCCTGCTCAATGCCGAGAGAACAAGGCTGAAAGCTCCTGATAATTTTATCAGGCGCCTTCAGCGCGCAGTGCAGTGATAGAGGCATTTCAAGTGACGCAGGAAATGTCGGTTGCCGAACCAAGGCTGCTGGACAGCAACTCAGTAAATCAGCCCGGATATACGTAGCCACTCCTTATCTGCGTAGACCTCTAGCGCCCGGCAGGCAGCTCGGATTGAATGAGGATCGCCTTGGCCAGCTCTTCGTCGCTGGCGTTGAGGCCTGGATTTTCCTGCCGAATCCGGTTCAGCACGGACTCCAGATAGACGCCGCGAATTGTGCCTTCACTGGCGATGAAGCTGGAAGCGTCATCTCGAGCAGGAATCGCGAGTTTGTCGTCCTTGAATGTTGAGTACAGCGATGCAGAAACCCCTGCGGAGGTGGCAACGTCTTTCGCATCCACGTCGGCCATGACCGAACCAAAGGGCAGACAGAGCAATAGTGAAGAGACGAGCAGTGTGCGGCGCATGACGGTGTCCTCAGAAAGCGTGAAGCCTAAAGGATGTACCCTATATTTAGGATGCCTGAGGGGAGCCAGTAGTTCCCTGTCAGCGGTACAAAGCCGGTGGGGGGTGAGAAACAGGTCTTGGCAATAGGGTGCGGTTGAACGACAAGTGCCTGGAGGATTCATGGCAACGCGCTCGCCGCACTGACGTCAACTGGAGGTGCAGCAATGAGTTATGAGCCTCGTGGGCAGAGTGAACCGTTCAAGCGTTTGTTTTTTGCCTTGCCCTGCGCCGATGCGCAACGCCGGGCCATCGCCCAATGGCGCAACGCTCTTGGACTCAGTAGCGGACGCCCGGTGCCAGCGGAGAATTTTCATTTGACCCTGATGTTTCTGGGGCCGGTCGCCGTGACGCAGATTCCGGGCATCTGCGCTGCCGCCGCAGGCGTTCGAACCTGTGGCGAGCCGTTGACTGTAGCGCTCGACCGTCTGGATGTATGGCGCCGATCCGGCGTTTTGCTACTGGTTCCAGCGCAGGAGCCACTGGAACTGCGCCAGCTGGCCTATGCCTTGCAACAAGCGTTGCTACCGCTTGGATTTGTCGACGCCCCGAGAGAATTTCGCCCGCACTTGACCTTGATGCGCGACTATCGAGCCCCTGTCCCTGAATCCAGTACTCCACCAGACTTTCACCTGAGTGCCAGACACTTCACCTTGTTCGAGTCGCATAAAGGCCGCTATCGGTCATTGGCGCAATGGCCGCTGGTTCCGTAGACGCTGGTTTTCCGGGGCGCCTCAGGCATCGCGCAACAGGTCGTGGGCGTTGAGCAGGCTGTAGACAATGTCCGGACGTTTCTCCAGACCGCGGCGAATGGCGGCCGGGATCGACTGGCGGGTTTTGCGACACAGGCCGGTCAGTTCGCTGATGTGAATACGGATGCCGCGCATGGTTCGTACTTCGTTGAAGCTTGGGGCGATTTCCAGGCGGATACCCAACTGCTCGTACATTCGCCGTTGCAGATGTTCGAGGTCGGTCAGGCTCTGAAGATTTTCCAGTCGGTCGAGCAGGCGTTTTTCCTCCTGGCGGGTCAGGCTGAGGATGCGCAGATCGGCGGCGGGTGCTTCCAGCAGCCGTTCACGCCCGCAGATGCAGGCGCCGGGTGGACAGGGTTGTCGGATCTGCAAAGTGAGCGTCATGGGCTCCAATCATAGTCAATCAGGATCGCCTTTGCCCATTGGGTTTATGTCGGCGGAGGTTCCGAATCGCGGTCATGGCAATCTCCTTCCACTCAAGGAAGCCTGACGACGGGCTGGCCGCTCTTTCTACCTGGCGCTGACTGGAAGGACCACAGGATGTGTTCGCTGATTTATTCCTAGGTATGGTGTCGATGGTTGTGATGGTGATACGGCCAGGAGCAATGTGCGGCGTCGCCCGATGAACTCGGCGCCGGGGCGGCCAGCTCTTCCAGGTGGGTGATGATGTCGTGCGGTTTGAGCACCAGTACGTCGCTGTCCAGGGTGTCCAGAATCATCTCGGCGGTGTTGCCGATCAATGCGCCGGACAGTCCGGTACGGGCCACGCTACCGATCACCGTGAGCGCAGCTTCGAGCTTGTGGGCGATGTACGGGATCAGCACATCGGCCGAGCCTTCCTCAATATGCAGGCGATCGTCGGTGATGTGGAATTCTGCCTGGAAGGTCTTGCACAGGTCGCGATAGCAATCCTGAATGCTCTCCTTGAGTTGGAGGACGGGGTTGGCTGCCGAGAGCAGGGGGTAGGGGTGGGCGCTCATCATGTGTAGAGTGCCGCCGGCCAGTTTGGCAATGTCGTAGCCGTGGCTGACGATGCCGGAATGCAGGACGCGGTGCTCCACGTCACTGTTGCCGGCATCGACGGCGGCGAGAATGTTGCCTCCGGTCCAGGGCCTGGCGGTTTTTACTATCAGCACCGGGCTGGGGCAGTATCGCAGCAGCTTCCAGTCCTCGGGGGTGAGAAGGCCCTTCAGCAGGGGATTGTCTGGCAGGTGCTGCTTGATCACCAGGCCGCAGCCCTCCGCCTGTTGGGCGGCGATGATGGTCTTGTGTGAACTGCCATGCCAGGCCTGTTGGGCACTGACGCTATAACCCTCCTGTTCCAGGCTGCCTTGAATGTCGTTCAGGTAGGAGCCGTGGTGTTTCCCCTTGTCGCAGGCCAGTAGATGCAGGTGCGACTGGGTGGCGTTGGCAATCATCTTGGCTCTGTTCAGGATCAGATCCTTTGACTGCTGTGAATCCACCACCACCAACGTGTTGCGAATGGTGTGCATGAGTGTCTTCCTGTGCATAAGTACAGTTTTCATGCGGGCGGTATGGGCACTCTTGCCTATATCCCTTCGGACGGGTTGGACGCGTTAGGGTCAACCCTCGCCCGCCTGTTAGCCGGAAGTTCACTTGCCGACATCATGCACGCGACAGCTCAAATCGAATCCTGCCCGCCCGGTCCGATGGTTGACACTTGAATCGAGCGGGTATTGATAACCACGAAACGGCTGCTGATCGCTCCTGCAACGGCGCAAGTTGACTCCCCGGCGCTGGCGCTTTTGTTGCATTACATCTACATTGAAAGGGAGAGTTGTAACGCGGCCGATACACGGGGTATCGGAATAATTGCGTCACTTCTTACTTCTTGCTTCTTGTTTAGTTACGCGCGTTAGTGTCTACCGCTTTCAATGCCTCGGCTGCCTGCACCTATCCGCTTGGGCAAATGCCGCGCCCAAGTAGATACCCCCCATCCTGGGGTATGTAGAGTTGCTCTCCGGCGAGCGTTGTTGCTCGCTCAACTCAGCGGCTTAGTATGAAGGTTATTCGGCTGGGAGTTCAGACAGTTGGTCGGCTAAGTTAGTTGATTTATAACTAAGCAAGCCCTGAGTGAACGCCCATTTGATCTTATGAAGTTGTACCCTTTGCGCTGATAGAGACACCGGCTGCAGCCAATCACTTTTGCGGATACCAAGTACACAGGCCGGCAAGCAAATTTGTGGTGAGCGTTCCCTCTCGACAAACCTCTCGTTCCACCGCTGACAGGCCTCATCTGCAGCAGTCATCTCCAACCCGGCAAAAACACGACGCATTGATCTGCACATCGGCCCGAGCCATGGCCAGGTCGAGACGGGCTTGTGCGATCGCTGCTTCGGCGTGCTTGCCCAGACGGTGCAGACACTCCACGTAGCCGTGCAGACTCCATACATTGTCCGGATGCCGGGACGCTCGACTGAGTGTGTTGTCGAGCCCCAGATCGGCCCGATAAACCTGTTCGGCTTCTTCTACCCGGCCTTGCTCCAGGAGCAACGCCCCCAGCGCATGCCGGACCGGTTGCATCCATCCCCACGGCTCGTCGTAGGGCAGGTTGTCGTCCAGTTCCAGCGCATGGCGCAGGTGGGCAAAGGCGCTGTCGTGGTTGCCCTTGCGATACTCGATTTCGCCCCGCAGCATGGCTGCGGCAATAGCCAGGATATCCGTGCAGGTGTTGTTGAAGATGTACCGCGTCTGCGGCACTCGGGCCATTGCTTCAAGCAGGCGTTGTTGCTCGGCTTCGGCGGCGGCTATCTGCGCTTGAGCGGCGTAGGCCACGCCTTTGGCGTAGTGCAGCATTGCCGTGGTCACACAGTACAGCTGAGGGTCGTCGGGCAGGGGCTCGGCAAGAATCTCCTGCCATCTGCCAAACCGTACCAGCACGTGCATCTTCATCGGCACGAAACCTTCCACCCAGTCGGCCATCGGTGGCTGAGTCACGCGCAGCAGTTCTTGCGGAATAGTCGCGATCAGTTCATTGGCGGCTTCCAGGGCAGGGCGGTACTGGCCGAGAAACGTCGCCGAATAGAGTTTGAAGTGATAGCTGTGGCTGCGGTAGAGGGTGTAGAAATTGATCGGGCCTTCGCGTTCCAGGTACTTGCGGTCGGCGAGGATCGCCTGGCTATTGCTCACTATCCCGGCATGGTAATCGCCGCAGAGCACGTCGATATGCGATGGCATATGGCGCAAGTGCCCAGCGTCCGGCACCAGGTCGCGCAGGCTATCGCAGGCCCGCAACGCGCGTTCCGGATAGGGTGACATTTCCATGGTATGGATATACATGTGCAGCACGCCGGGGTGCGGCGCATCCCCGCGCTGGTCGATCAGTCGCAGCGCCTGCTCCAGCACGGCCACCGCCTCAAGGGTATCCGCGCCCTGCGCCGCAGTGCCACTCTTGAGGTCCCATAACAGCCAGGGCGTGCGGTTGATCAGCGCTTCGGCAAACAGCGCACTGACATCAAGATCGTCGGGGAAAGCGGCGTAGACACTGCGCATGGAAGCCGAGTAGGCATCGTTCCAGGTGCAAAGCTGGTCAATGTTCTGCGCCTGTTCTGCCTGGTAACGTTGTTCCAGCGCCCGGATCAGCGCCTGCTCCACCGGTGTTGCGCCGTCGATACGCTCCAGTGCCGCTTGCGTGGCCCGGCGTGCCTCGGCCACGGCCTCTCTCAGTTCCTGCTCTGCAAATGCGTCCCAGCGCTTGTTGTAGTTCGAACCGCACGCATGGGCGATTCCCCAATAGGCCATCGCGCAACCACTGTCATGTTCGATAGCCTTGCGAAAACAACGTACGGACTCTTCATGGTTGTAGCCGTAGCACCAGAGAAAACCACGATCGAACCAGAGCTGGGCCTGCGACGAACTTGTGGTCACTGGACGGCTGTAGGTGCCCAGATCGTAATAGTCACGCATGGAGGTATCCTCTCTCCAGGAACTAGCCTGGATAGACGAGCCTGGAAAGACGCCCCTTTCGGGGTTGGCAGGGTGCAGCGGATTAATTTTAGCGGACAGATCGACAGATGCAGATTTCATTCGTTGCAGAATTTTTCAGAAGTCGTATAGCTCAGAATGACTTCTGACACGCTTCAAGATCGCTCCACATGCGCTCCCAGTAAGCTAGAGATTTATCGAATCTGAATATCATTTCCTTCTCGAGGATTTGCTGTCTTTCCAGCGAGTCCTCCCCCAAGGATTCCAGATACCTTATCTGCGCTTCGATGGCACTCTGTTGCAAGCGACAGCTATTCATGCACGCCATGATCCAGGAGGTGCCCGTGAACTGGGCGAACCTTTCATGAATCTCGAGCAGTGCCATGTTTGCTCTCCGATAAATTATCAGAGCCTAGATGAAGGTTGAGCATTTGGAGTGAAGGCCTTCGGCGGGCTGCCCGACTCAAGGCCTGATTTTTCCGTTACCACTCAGACGAAACAAGGGTTGCCGGGTGGTCAGCGCAGCTCTGTGGAGGACGGCGGCGCGTCATACTCGGTCATGATCGATCGCAGGTGCTCGATGGCTTCATGATATTTAAGATCGGCATGCTGTCTGCGCTCCTGGTACTGCATGAACACGTGCGCATCCATGTAGGGCCGATCGAGAAGATCAAGGGCGGCGCAGCTCAAGTTATGGGCTTCGCTGAAAAGCTGTTTGTTGCGTTCCAGTGCCAGGTTTAGACATGCCGTGGTTGGATAGGAAACCCTCGTTCCATTCATTGCTGCACCCTTTTCATTGACCTGTTCTTGTTTTTGCGCCTGATCCGCGCTCGGCTGTGCTTGTCGGACAGCCAGGGGACAGCGATTGAGTTCACCACCAGCGATTTCAAGAGCGTGCTCTGCAGCAAGACTCCGTCACCGGCTTTGCCAGCTGAATACGCTTACCGGTTGATCTCGTCTTTGGTGTCGAGCCATTTGCGGCGGGCTTCGATGTACTTGTTGTCCGCACGCCTTTTGAGTTCCGAGAACTCATGAAGGGACTGAGTCGTAACAGGTTGATGATTCAAGAGCGCATAGGCGGCTTCACTGAGCTGATCAGCTTCAAAGAATAGCTGACTGCTGAGATTGACGGATTCCGGCCATGTAGAGTGGGGCACATTTGCTGTTGTTTTTGTGGTCATAGCGGTCATTCCTTTCTGGCAGGACTCGAAGGTGGAAATACTCTCCTGGCATTCTTCAAGTCATGACGCCGAACGAAGTTTTTGTCCGGTGTGTGGTTATTGATCCTGGTGTTAACGGCCGATGGCGTCGGATCAGTTTGTACCAAGTTGAACGATTTTGCCTACGCTGGCGATGAGCGGTTTTTGGTACTGGCGTTCCCACTGGGATCAACAGGAGCGTATTGGCACTATTCGGACGCGAAGTAAGTATTAAAAGCCCGCACGGTATCGAACGGGCTCTTTTATGGTTCCTCACGCAATCCCGGGAACACAGAAACAACAACGCCGATTTGATTGATGCATGCCTGTTTTTTCGACTCGGCGAAAATCAGCCTCGTTCAGATTTTCTGGTCTCCGTTCATCTGCGCGCAGGGGAGCAGGGGAGTAGCGCGATAGCCTATTCGGGAGTAGCCGGCGGCAAGAACACGAGATCGAACTGCTTGGCTATTTCCAGTATGCGAGGTAGATCTTCAGGCACTTTGAGCTGATCCACGGCCGCAAAAAACTTGCCTCCTCTGGGATCAGAGACCACTCCGAGAATTTTTGCGCTGGCGCTGATATTTTTGTAGGCATGCACGGTGCCAGCCGGGATATGCACATAACCACCGGTTGCCACGGTGGTGGACTTGCCTTCTACGGTTACCTCGACCTGCCCATCCATCACATAGAACGCCTCGTCCCAGGGGTGATAGTGCGGTGGCGGCCCGCCACCTTGCACACCTTCCTGGATATGCACTTCGAAGGGTTTAGTGAGATCCCCACCGGCGAGAATAGTGATCGCCTCTCCCACTACATTGACAGACTTGGGTGTTTTATCCGCTTCGATAATATGGACCGTTCGCATGATTGCTCTCCGGTGGATGAATCCCACCCACCAGTATATTCACTTGCCGAGCGGCTGCCGTGATCTGCTCTTGGATCCACTGAAAAACGTCGTGCTTGATGACCGCCGGTAACCCCGCGGGGGTACTTGCCCACGCTTCGCTACTCTTTATTAAACGGACCGTCGGGACTATTGAGTACCTGTCAGGCGGCAACAGAGGCAGCAAGTTGAAAGGAGTATTGAATGATGAAAATGCTACTGATGGTCGAGTTTCCTCATGAGCCCTTCAACTCCTACGTCAGAGACGGCAAGGTCGGTGAGATCATTAGGCGTATCCTGGAGAGCATCAAACCGGAGGCTGCGTATTTTACCGAGCAGGATGGAATGCGCAGCGGGATCTTCCTGATCAACGTCCAGGACTCATCCGAGATCCCTGCTTTTGCGGAACCGTTTTTTCTAAACTTCGAGGCCAGCTGCAAGTTCCGTCTGGCGATGAGCCCCGAGGATCTGCAAAAGGCCGGTCTGGAGGCACTCGGGAAAAAATGGGGCTGAGGAGCGGGGGTAGAAGCTGCCGAAGGTTCGGGCCGCGTTCGGACGATCTTTTGATCTTCTGGCCGGCAAAAAGAATCGCCCCCCACTGAGCTCAGCTCCCGGGCAAAAACTGCCACCGCGACGCGGTCTCTGTCGCCATGGCTGTAAGCATTACTCCGACACAGGCGAGATCCGGCAGCTCTTGCGGTTACGGATCTCATGGTCTGAAGGCCGCTCTTTGACGAACTCAAACCGCGGTTCTCCTTCGTTGTATGTCAGTAGCCAACCCCACTCCAGTTCAGACTCATCCTGACCCGGTTTCGGCGGCGCAGCCCACCATGGCTCTTTGTTAACGATCTGGCGCATACCACCTCCCGTTAATTCGAATCCACTCAACTATAACGTGCATGCCTGGAGGCACCAGGAAATTGTCAGGTTGGCAGGGGCATTCCGGTGGGCAATCCCGCGTAGGAGCTGCCGCAGGCTGCGATCTTTTGATCTTGACGATTGTGGCGTCCGCCGAAAAGATCGCAGGCTTCGCCAGCTCGCCGACCGTGTACACCTGCAACATCGTGGGTGCACATCTCCCCCGCAGGCTGCGATCTTTTGATCTTCTCGGCACATCGAGCAATGTCATGCATAACCCATCGCTGCTTTGCGAGTACCTGTACGCTGACCTAAGCTTCAGGGCACTACCATGCAGTCTTGAGCTTGTAGTTACGCGGGTCAAACGCTCAATCACTGCTGCAGGGATATGAAAAAGGAGATGCGCATGCTCATCCGCTCACTGATCCTCGTCAGCCTGTTCGCCGCTGCCGGCCCGTTGCTGGCTGCCGACAGCGATGGGCCGCTGGCTCGGGACCGCGGGAAGTTTCGTCCGTTGGTCATTATCGCTCCCAGTACCGTGGACCCGACATTGGTCAGCCTGAAAAAATCCCTTGATGAGCCCGCCAACCGCAAGGCCTTCACCGAACGCAATATGGTGCTCTACACCGTGATCAATACCATCGGCCAGCGCGATGGCAAGGATTTGGAACCGCAGACCACCATGGCCCTGATCCGTGAGCTCAAGCTGGGCGCCAGTAGTGCCAGAACCAAGATAATCCTGGTGGGCAAGGACGGGGAGAAGAAGATCGAACGCCCCGACCTCGTCGATGCCAAGGAGCTCTTCAGCACTATCGACCAGTTACCCGCGTCGGAACAAGAGTACGTGATACCCCCTCCACCAGAGCCCGAGGTCAAGCCGGGTGCCGCCGGCAAGCCAGCCAAAGCCAAGCCGACGAAGCCGCCAAAACCGCTGGACGATTGACAGGCAGTTGCCCAGGTGTGGCCAGCGTGTCGCCGATCTGTCCACGACCTGGAACAACTGGCCTTGAAGTCAAACCTTCCCAGCGCTGCTGGCGCGCGCTATCGCCGACGATGACGCGTAGAATCGTCCGCTGAAAGCAGGTTCTTGAGGTTGCAGTGGTGGATTTACAACAGGGTTTCGTCCTGACCCGACACTGGCGCGATACGCCGGAGGGCACGCTGGTCGAGTTCTGGCTGGCGACCGACGAGGGCCCGCGGTTAATTCGCCTGCCTTATCAGCGTTCGGTGGCCTTCATTGCCGCCGAGCAGCGCGAGCAGGCCGAGTTGCAGTTGCGCGGCGAGCGCGACGTCGAACTTCGTCCATTGGACCTGTGCGACTTTCACCATCGCCCGGTGCTGGGCCTGTACTGCCAGCAACACCGCCAGTTGATGCACCTCGACAAGCAATTGCGCAATGCCGGCGTGGATGTCTACGAAGCCGATATCCGCCCGCCGGAACGCTACATGATGGAGCGCTTCATTACCGCGCCGGTGGCCTTCAGTGGCACCCCGGACAGCAGCGGCACTCTGCTCGAGGCGCAAATGAAACCGGCGCCGGACTACCGCCCCCCACTGAAACTGGTCTCCCTCGACATCGAAACCACCGCCCAGGGCGAGCTGTACTCCATCGCGCTCGAGGGTTGTGGCGAGCGTCAGGTGTATATGCTCGGGGCTCCAAATGGCGACGATGCCGGGGTGGATTTCCAGCTGGAGTACTGTGACTCCCGCACGCTGCTGCTGAAGAAGTTGAACGAGTGGTTTGCCCGCCATGATCCCGACGCGATCATTGGCTGGAATCTGGTGCAGTTCGACCTGCGGGTGTTGCACGAGCATGCCCGACGCCTGGCGGTGCCGTTGCGTTTGGGGCGCGGTGGCGAGGAGATGCAGTGGCGCGAGCACGGTTCGCGCAACAATCACTACTTCGCCGCCGCTGCCGGGCGGCTGATCATCGACGGTATCGAAGCGCTACGCTCGGCGACCTGGAGCTTTGCCTCATTCAGCCTCGAGCATGTCTCGCAGACGCTGCTCGGCGAAGGTAAATCCATCGATAACCCGTACCAGCGGATGGACGAAATCAACCGCATGTTCGCCGAGGACAAGCCGGCGCTGGCCCGCTACAACCTCAAGGACTGCGAGCTGGTGACGCGGATCTTCGCCAAGACGCAGTTGCTGACGTTCCTGCTGGAACGTGCCACGGTGACCGGTCAGCCGGCCGACCGCAGCGGCGGCTCGGTCGCGGCTTTCACCCACCTTTACATCCCGCTGATGCATCGCCAGGGTTTTGTCGCGCCGAACCTTGGTGAACGGATGCCGGAGGCCAGTCCTGGTGGCTTTGTCATGGATTCGCGGCCGGGTTTGTACGAGTCAGTGCTGGTGCTCGATTACAAGAGTCTGTATCCGTCGATCATTCGTACTTTTCTGATCGACCCGGTGGGGTTGGTGGAGGGCTTGCGTCATCCCGATGACAGCGAGTCGGTGGCGGGTTTTCGCGGAGCGCGTTTCTCGCGGACCCGACACTGTCTGCCGGCGATCGTCGCCCGGGTTTCCGAGGGCCGGGAAGTGGCCAAGCGCGAACAGAACGGGCCGCTGTCACAGGCGCTGAAAATCATCATGAACGCTTTCTACGGGGTCCTGGGTTCCAGTGGCTGTCGTTTCTTCGACCCGCGCCTGGCGTCGTCGATCACCTTGCGTGGCCACGAAATCATGCGCAAGACCCGCGAGCTGATCGAGGCCCGGGGGCATGCGGTGATCTACGGCGACACCGACTCGACCTTCGTCTGGCTGGGACGCGCCCATTCGGAGGAGGATGCAGCGGGTATCGGCAAGGCGCTGGTGCAGCACGTCAACCAGTGGTGGAAGGACTATCTGCACCGTGAGTTCGGTCTGCAAAGCGTGCTTGAGCTGCAGTTCGAAACCCACTTCCGGCGCTTCCTGATGCCGACCATTCGCGGCGCGGAGGAGGGCAGCAAGAAGCGTTACGCCGGGCTGGTCACGCGCGCCGACGGTAGCCATGAAATGGTCTACAAGGGGCTGGAAACGGTACGCAGCGACTGGTCGCCGCTGGCCCGCCAGTTCCAGCAGGCGCTCTACCTGCGCATCTTCAACCGGCAACCGTACCAAGAGTATGTGCGCGACTATGTGCGGAGCACCCTGGCCGGCGAACTCGATGAATTGCTGATCTATCGCAAGCGCCTGCGTCGCCAGCTCGGGGACTATCAACGCAATGTGCCGCCGCATGTTCGCGCGGCGCGCATCGCCGACGAATACAACGACCAGCAGGGGCGACCACGGCAGTACCAGAATGGTGGCTGGATCAGCTATGTCATCACCCTTGCAGGGCCGGAACCGCTGGAAACTCTGCGTGCGCCCATCGACTACGACCACTACGTCACGCGCCAGTTGCAGCCGGTGGCCGACGCCATCCTGCCGTTCGTCAACGACGATTTCAGCACGCTGATCGGCGGGCAGCTCGGCTTGTTCTGACTGCATCACCGGGATGATGGCCTGGTTGGTCTGTGGCGAGGGGGCTTGCTCCCGCTTGCTCCCGCAGCGGCCCTAAAACCTGCAAACCGGTTCTGTCAGGCACTCCTCATGTGCAGACTTTACGACTGCTGCGCCCGAGCGCCGGACCGAGCCGAACGCAAGCAAGCTCCCTATAGCACTGCCGGCTGCGGGTCAGCGCACCAGGGGATCCTGCGAAAGGATCCCTGCCTTTGATGCCACGGCAAGGACGGTTGCTGCCGGGACATTCACCCAGGTGTGTTCATCGACCTCGCCCATTTCGGCAAGCCAGTGCCCGACGATCTCGTAGCCGAGGGTGTAGCCGAACCAGCGTGGGTATTGTCCTGTACCGAAGAACCACGCCGAGTGATCGTAGTGGTTCGAGGCTAGGGTAGCCGCATCAAGAGCCGTGTTGCGCAAGGTTTCAAGAGGCACCGCGCGTTCCCAGGGTTCGGCCTCCGTCCCGAGTAACAACCGCACAAACTGCCCGGCCAGACCTTCGCTGACGAGCGCCTCGCCAAGGGTATGGCCATAACCGGGACCGGCCATCCGCATGCAGTGATGAACTTCATGCATCACCTGGCGCTTGAGGCTGCCGTCGTCCAGGGCATTGGCGAAATGTACATTGTCCGGGTCGATTGTCAGGGAGAACAGGCTGCTTCGATGAGCCTGCCCGAGCAGGCCCAACTCGGGTATGACCTGGCCAGCCAGGCGCTGGATCAGGATGTCCAGGCGCGGTGGCGCCATCAGCGTGGAAATGCTCTGATGAGCCGAGTCGCACGCGTGGGTTATTGGCTGACGCAATGGTTCAAGATCACCTTCCGCCTCCAGCCAGTGCAGACGCCACTCACTCATTTTCATGAGTAGCCGTTCCATTCGGGGCCAGTCGTTTCTGGAAGAAATGACGCTGGTGCCCCGGTGGGTAGTCGTCCAGCCGACCGAATTGGGTAAAGCCGATTTTCTGGTAGAAAACCGGTGCCTGGAAGTCAAAGGTATCGAGCCAGATCCCTACGCATTTCTTCTCCCGCGCCAGGTCTTCGGCCATAGCCATCAGACGTGAGCCTATACCTTGCCCGCGGACTTGCTCGGACACACCGAGCAATTCGATGAACAACCAGTTGCAGGAGATTTTGCCGTAGAGCCCTCCGTGAACATGCTCGGTTTGGTCGTCACGGACCAGCAAAGCGAATTTTTCCTGTCGGGTCTCGCCCATCCGGGCAATGTTGTACGCCATCAACGGTTCGAGGATGGCCTCGCGCTCGTCTTCGCCGGGGTTGTCCACTCTGTCGATTTTCAGGGTCATCCGTATACCTTCCGTGTCAGTCCATTGCGTTATATTTGAAACGGCCAGCATGCGATATTCGGGGCTGTCGGTGCAATGCCTGCCAAAAGATCGCAGCCTGCGCCGAACGGGTACACCCGCAATTTATCAGGTGAATGCTATATCTGCAGATACCGTCTTAGCTCTCACCTGTCTCTTGCGGATGTACATAAATCCACTGTGGGAGCGAGCTTGCTCGCGAAGGCTACCTGGCAGCCGGCCTATCTCTCACTGGTGTACATATCCATTCCTGCGGTAACGGCTACTAATGGTTTCGCTTTTACAGCGAGTCCCTTTGGCAAACGCCCCAAAGGAACCAAAGGTCTCGCCCCGGCGTACGGCACCTCGCTAAGGCTCGGTGTTCCCTCGCTCCGGTGTCCATCATGGGGCGCCGCAATGCGGCGGAGTCAGCTTCGCTGACGGCGCTACGCGCCACCCCCCTGATGAACACCTCCACTCGGCCTGCCGAAGGGGCGGGTAGATCAAGATCAAGATCAACATCAAAAGCCAAAGCCAAAGCGAGGCGGCCTGCCTGCCTGTTTTCTGCTGCACACGATTACTTCGGAGTTGCGCAGGCTGCGATTCTGACGATCTCCCGCACGCCGGACGTGTTGGGTTGACGTTACTTTTGCTTGGCTGCTCAACCATGGCCCAAGGGAGTCACTACGTTATGCCAGCGGTACGTTGAACAGCAAGAAGGCCAACAGGACCCAGATCAGCAGCGCAAGATGGGTCAGTTGCAGGCTTTCCTGGCGGATCCAGTAGCCGAACCACAAGCCTCCCAGATGCATGGCAAACAGGAATGCTGCAAAACCACTCAGCCCCAGATTGAGCCAAGACTGCGCGGTGGCGAGATCACGGGCGATGATGAGTTGGTAGGTACCGGTCAGGCAGGTGATGGCGGCAACGATCTGCAGTGCCAGCACTAACAGCAATGCCATCCGATGCAAAACGATTGAGTCTTTGGCTCGTGCTGACAAGGGTGTTTCGATCGCTGGCGGTTGCTTCAACGCAGCCATCGACATTGTGCCCCCCACCGCAGCGATGGAACCTCGGAAGGCTTGCCAGTTGTTGAGGGCGGCGATGGTCAGCCAGAGGCTCAAGCCGATGGCATGAACGGCTTGAAATAACCAGATCGAAGTGTGCCAGGTCATGTCGACATTCCTTGTTCCAGACGTGATGAGGTTTAGCCGCGAGGGCTGGGTTTATGCTCGACTGATTCGCCGGGCCAGGAATACGGTCAATACCGGCGCCAAGGCGAAGCTGGCGAACAGCCAGGTGGCGGCCGACTGCGTGCTCGCGATACCACCTGACCCGCCGAGTCCTGCCGCGTTCGCGACCAGTCCCGCCACCGCCGCCCCGACGGCCATGCCATAGAGCTGAACCGTGGTGATGGCGGCCGAGGCTATGCCGCCTTCGCCTGGCGGCGCGAGTGTCAGTACGCGGGTCAGCAGGTGTGGCCAGCAGATGCCCACACCCGCACCGACACCGGCCAGTGCCAGACCGCAGAACAGTGTGCGCACATCGGCAGACAGATCGCCGCCTGCCGGCATCAACACGGCCAGGGCCAGCAGGCTCGCCGCACAGAGCATGGGACCGGCGCGCAGCAGGCGTGCGGCGTTGGCACCGCCATGACCTGAGGAGTACAGCGAAGCCAGACTCCAGCCGCCAGCCATCGCCGCCGTCAGGTAGCCGGCAGCCAAAGGTGTGTGTCCCTGTAGTACCTGAAGGAAATAGGGTACGAAGATTTCCGGGGTGGTACCGATCAACAGCAGGGCGACACTCGCGTAGACGGCGCCCAGCGGCGTGCCCAGTGTGGTGGAGCCAACCGGAAGCAAGCGCACTGTCGCCCGTCGATCACAAAAGATCGCGCTCATGCCCAACGCCAGACCGCCAGCGACGCCGGCACATTGCCAGACCAGTGACGCCGACAGGCTACCCGCGGCAATGGCCAACACGGACGCTGCCAGCAGCGCGATCTGCAGAAAAGGAATGCTTGGCGCTTTGTCTCTGGAGGATTCTTCCTTGCCAGTGGGGCGCAATTGCACGATGACCAGCAACCCTTGCACCAGGGCCACCGGCAGCAGCGCCCAGAACGCCCAACGCCAATGTCCCGCCTGGGCAAACAACCCGCCCAGTGCGGGTCCGCACAAGGTCGCTACTCCCCACATGCCCGAGACCAGCGCCACCGCCCGTGGCCATAGTCGCGGCTCGAACACTATTCGGATCAGCGCGTAGCTCAACGCTGCCAAGGTGCCGCCGCCCAGGCCCTGCACACTGCGGCCGGCCAGCATCCATGGCATCGAAGTGGCGAGTGCGCAACCGGCCGAGCCCAGGGCGAATACGCTTAACGCCACCAGGCAGGCACCCCGTGGCCCGACAACTGCCAGCAACCAGACCGATAGCGCCGCGCCGACGATGGAGGCGACGACGAACAGTGTGGTGTTCCACGCGTACCAATCGAGCCCGCCAATGTCTTGCACCACCGACGGCAGCACTGTGGTGACGATGTGTACATTGATCGCATGCAGCGCCACACCGCCCATCAATGCCAGCGCCAGCAAGCCATTGCGGCCGCGCAGCAGGTTCCCCCAGGCGGTGGCAGTCAATGTATCCGTATGCATTCGCGTTCCCTCGACAGGTGAATGGCCAAAGCCTAATATCCAAGTATTGGCTTGGATATTAGGTGGCTGTTTTGAGTTACACAAGAGAAAGCTTGGATAATCCAGATTCGTTGCCGACGGCCGATCGTATTCTGTTCTTCATCAAGACCAGGGGCGCCGTCTCCAGTGCCGCTATCGCCCAAGCCCTCGACATGACTGCCGAGGCGGCGCGCCAGCAAGTGCAGAAGTTGCTGGCGGCAGGTTTGATCGAGGGACGCCAGCCAGCAGTGTCCGGCGTCGGCCGCCCCCATCAGAACTGGGTACTCAGCGAAACCGGTAATAGCCGCTTCCCGAATACTCATGCGCAACTGACCGTGCAGTTGATCGGCTCGGTGCGGCAGATTTTTGGGGAGGAGGGCCTGGAGCGTTTGATCGAACAACGGGAAAAGGATGCGCGGATTATTTATCGCCAGGCTTGCACCGGCGACCTCTTGCAGGAACGACTGGAGCAGTTGGCGAAGGTTCGTAGCGACGAGGGCTACATGGCGCGCATTGAGCACGACGGCAACGATTGGTTGCTGATCGAGGATCATTGCCCGATTTGCGCGGCCGCCCGAACCTGCCAGGGTTTTTGTCGCTCCGAGCTGCAGCTGTTTCAGGAGATTGTCGGGCAGGGCGCGACGGTCTCCCGGGAAGAGCATCTGCTGAGCGACTCGCGACGTTGTGTTTATCGGATAGTCAAGGGCTGATGCGGGGCGGTTTGGTGACGCGGGTGATCTGATAATTCGCGGTGGTCGAGCCCGGTGCATCGCGAGCAAACGAACATCGCCCGGCCCTTCACATTAGATTATCTTTGCATCAAATTCCGCTGCCCGGCTTGGCAGGGCGTTTGGTCGACGTCGTGGTCTTGCGCTTGGCGGGCTTGCGCTTTTTCTTCCAGGGCGCTGCGCCGCTACCTGCAGGGCTCGCCGGGCCGCTGATGGTCAGGCGCAGGCCGACACAACGGCTCACGTGTTTGCTCATCCACGCGGCCTGTCGGGTGACGAACTCCTCCAGGCTCATCTCGCCGCTTTGCACCATATCCAGCGCCTGCTCCCAAATCGCCGTGGTGCCGGGATCGGCGATGGCTCGGGGAACGGCGTCGATCAGGCTGAAGGCGGCCGGGGTTGCGGCCAAGGCCTTGCCGTTCTTGACCAGATAGCCTCGATCGAGCAAACCCTGGATGATCCCGGCGCGAGTCGCCTCGGTGCCGATCCCGGTGGTGTCCTTGAGTTTCTGTTTGAGCAGGGGATCGACTACCAGTTTGGCGACGTTCTTCATCGCCTTGATCAGATCACCTTCGGTAAAAGGTTTCGGCGGCTGGGTCCAGAGGTCTTTCAAGATCACCTCGGCAACCGCGCAATCGCGGCCCTCGGCCAGCGCCGGCAGCGTTTGCGGAGCCGGTGCTTCGCGACCTTTGGCCGGCGCCAGGGCTTCGGGCAAGGCACGCTTCCAGCCCGGCTCGACGATCAGCTTGCCCACCGCACGCAAGGCTTGGCCGGCGCAGTCGAAGTCGGCCTGGGTCCGGTCGTACTCGTGGTTTGGCAGGAACTGCGCCAGGTAACGTGCTCGAATCAAGGTGTAGACGGCGCGTTGTTTGCCTACCAGGCGCTCGAGGTCCTTGCTGGCACCAGTCGGGATAATGCCGTGGTGGGCACTGACCTTCGCGTCGTTCCAGGCCCGGGAGCGGCGTTGGGGTTCGATGTACTTGAGCAGCTCGGTCAGGGCCGGATCGGCTCGCCCCAATGCCGCCAGAATCTTCGGCGCGTCGCTGTGCTGGCTCAGCGGCAGGTAGCCGCAATCGCTGCGCGGGTAGGTGATGACCTTATGGGTTTCATACAGCGCCTGGGCAATGTCCAGGGTTTCCTGTGCGCCCAGCCCGAGCTTCTTCGAACAGACTTCCTGCAGCGTGCCCAGATCGAAGGGCAGGGGCGCGGCTTCGCGCACTCGTTCGGTACGCAGCCTGACCACCCGGGCGCTGCTGGCGTTGCGCATGGCCGTCGCAGCTGCTTGCGCCAGTGCCTGGTTCAGGCAGCGGTCCTGCTCGTCGCAGACATCTTGCGCCGCGCGCCAATGAGCGGTGAAGGTCGTGTCATCCTGCACCAGCTGTACATCGATAGCCCAGAATGCCACCGGCACGAAATCGGCGATGCTGCGGTCGCGGTCCACCACCAGTCGCAGGGTTGGGGTTTGTACCCGGCCCACGGGCAGCACACCCTGATAACCGGATTGCCGCCCGAGCAAGGTGAACAGCCGGCTCATGTTCATCCCGATCAACCAGTCGGCGCGCGAGCGTCCCAGGGCCGAATGGTAAAGGCTGAAGGTCTCGGCTCCGGGCTTGAGCAGCGTCAGTGCCTTGCGGATCGACGCGTCGTCCAGGGCTGACAGCCATAGCCGTTGAATCGGCCCGCGATAGCGACAGTGCTCCACCAACTCGCGGGCAATCATTTCACCCTCACGGTCGGCATCGGTGGCGATGACCAGCTCGTCCGCCTCGCCAAGCAAGCGTTTGACCGCTTTGAACTGGCTGGCTGTCCTGGGTTTGACCAGCATCTTCCACTTCTCGGGAACGATCGGCAGATCGGCCAGCACCCAGCGCTTGTAGCGGGCGTCATAAGCATCCGGCGGCGCGGTTTCCAGCAGGTGGCCGATGCACCAGGTCACGGTGACATCCGACCCCACCCAACACCCGTCGCCACGGCGGTTGGCACCGAGTACCGCAGCGATATCTTTGGCCTGGGAAGGTTTTTCGCACAGGAACAGCCGCATAACCACCATCATCTCTTACGGGTCTTGAAGCTGCACAGGATGCGCAGTGCCGCGCATTTGGGCAACCTTTATCTGTATGGATATACAGATAAATGTGTAGATGATCGGGTATTAGCGAAATTTTCGAGGTGCCCGGTTTTACACAGTGGCGCGATTCTGCCGCAGACGATCGGAGCCACCCTCGGCAACTCGATTCTGCTGCAAGCGATCGGAACCACCCTCGGCAACTCGATTCTGCTGCAGGCGATCGGCTCCCCCTTCAGCAACAAGATTCTGTTGCAGGCTGAAGCCTTGGGGCAATTCAGTCGTAGTGTTTACCGAAGCTGCGCTCGAAAGACCGAGGACACCGATGAGTGCCAGGCCAAGCGCCAGGGACGAGAGTTTCGAAAGGTTGGACATGGGTGACACTCCTTACGATTCATGAATTGAATGTTTGAGCAAAGAGCGCCTGAACCGGCAGCGCCATCTGGTATCCATAGTTAACCGCCTGGGTGTATCCCCCCTGTGTGCTGAAGCGCTCCCAAATCAATGTCTGCGTATCAGGCCGGGGTTCGTACACAGTCTGATACAAAGCCTCGGCAAGGCTTGAGGGGCTTTGTCGTCAGGCAGCGACGCTACCGGCTGGCTGCGCAAGGTTGCGGGTGGCGCAATCCCGACCTATGTTCCAAGCGATGCATTGTTTGCGACTGGCGCGCTTGACTGGCCGCAGGTTGCTGTCCATTCAGTGAGGATTCCCGCAGCGAGGTGCCGACATGCCGAACGACTCCCGTCCCGCCGTGCTCGAACTGATCGGCAATACGCCGCTGGTGCGCGTCAGCCGCTTCGATACCGGCCCGTGCACATTGTTTCTCAAGCTCGAATCGCAGAACCCCGGCGGTTCGATCAAGGATCGCATCGGCCTGGCGATGATCGACGCCGCCGAGCGCGATGGCCGCCTGCGACCCGGCGGCACCATAGTCGAAGCCACCGCCGGCAATACCGGTCTGGGCCTGGCCCTGGTCGGCCGTGCCAAGGGTTACCGGGTGGTGTTGGTGGTGCCGGACAAGATGTCCACCGAGAAGGTCCTGCACCTCAAGGCAATGGGCGCCGAGGTGCACATCACCCGTTCCGACGTCGGCAAGGGCCATCCCGACTACTACCAGGACGTTGCCGCGCGGCTGGCGCAGGAGATTCCCGACGCTTTCTTCGCCGATCAGTTCAACAATCCGGCCAACCCGCTGGCCCACGAGTGCAGCACCGCTCCGGAGATCTGGGCGCAGACTCAACATGATCTGGATGCCATCGTCGTCGGCGTCGGTTCGGCCGGCACGCTGACCGGGCTGACCCGCTTCTTTCGCCGTGTGCAGCCAAACCTGGTCATGGTGCTGGCCGATCCGCTCGGCTCGGTGATGGCCGAATACAGCCGCAGCGGCACCCTAGGCACGCCCGGTTCCTGGGCGGTGGAAGGCATTGGCGAAGACTTCATCCCGTCTATTGCCGACCTTTCCAGCGTGCGACAGGCCTATTCGATCAGCGACGAGGAAAGCTTCGATCATGCCCGCCAGTTGCTGCGCGCCGAAGGCATTCTCGGCGGTTCTTCGACCGGCACCTTGCTGGCGGCGGCGCTGCGCTACTGCCGCGAGCAAACCGAGCCCAAGCGAGTGGTCAGCTTCGTCTGCGACACTGGCACCCGCTACCTGTCGAAGATCTACAACGACCAATGGATGACCGATCAGGGCCTGCTGCAGCGCAAGCGCTACGACGATCTGCGTGACTTGATCGCGCGGCGCTTCGAGGATGGCCGGGTGATCAGCGTGGGCCCGGACGACACGCTGCTCACCGCCTTCCAGCGCATGCGCCTGGCTGATGTGTCGCAACTACCGGTGCTGGTGGACGGCAAGCGGCTGGTCGGCGTGATCGACGAGTCCGATATTCTGTTTGGCGTCCACGAAGACGCTTCGCACTTCAGTATGACCGTGGCCAGCGCGATGACCGACAAGGTGGAAACCCTGCCTCCCGGTGCCAGTCTGGCTGAACTGGAGGCGGAACTCGACCGTGGGCTGGTGGCGATCATCGCCGACGCCTCGGGCTTCCATGGCCTGATTACCCGCGTCGACATGCTCAATCACTTACGGAGATCCCTTACATGAGTCAACACGATGAAACCGCCGCGCCACGGGCCTTCGGTACCCGCGTGATCCATGCCGGGCAGGTGCCGGACCCTTCCACCGGGGCGCTGATGCCGCCGATTTACGCCAACTCCACCTACCTGCAACAGAGCCCCGGTGTGCATAAGGGCTTCGACTACGGACGCTCGCACAACCCGACGCGCTTTGCGTTGGAGCGTTGCGTGGCGGACCTCGAGGGCGGTACCCAGGCCTTTGCCTTCGCCTCCGGGCTGGCGGCAATCTCCACCGTGCTCGAACTGCTCGACGCTGGCACGCACATTGTCTCCGGCAATGACCTGTACGGCGGCACTTTCCGCCTGTTCGACAAGGTGCGCCAACGCAGCGCGGGGCATCGCTTCAGTTTTGTCGACCTGACTGACCTGGCGGCCTTCGAAGCGGCGCTGCAGGGCGACACGCGGATGGTCTGGGTCGAGACGCCGAGCAATCCCTTGCTGAGCCTCACCGACCTCGCCGCTGTCGCGCGCATCTGTCGCGAGCGAGGCATCATCTGTGTGGCCGACAACACCTTTGCCAGCCCGTGGATACAGCGCCCGCTGGAGCTGGGCTTCGATATCGTGCTGCACTCCACGACCAAGTACCTGAACGGCCACTCCGACGTGATCGGCGGCATCGCGGTGGTCGGGCAGAACTCCGATCTGGCCGAGCGCCTGGGCTTCCTGCAGAACGCGGTGGGTGCGATCGCCGGGCCGTTCGACGCTTTTCTCACCCTGCGCGGCGTGAAAACCCTGGCGCTGCGCATGGAACGCCACTGCAGCAACGCGCTGGAGTTGGCGCAATGGCTGGAGCGTCAGCCGCAGGTGGCGCGCGTTTATTATCCGGGACTGGCGTCGCACCCCCAGCATGAACTGGCGCAGCGGCAGATGCGCGGATTCGGCGGGATGATTTCCCTCGACCTGAACAGCGACCTGGCCGGCGCCAAGCGCTTCCTCGAGAGTGTGCGGATCTTCGCTCTGGCCGAGAGCCTGGGCGGTGTGGAAAGCCTGATCGAGCACCCGGCGATCATGACCCACGCCAGCATCCCCGCAGACACCCGCGCGGAGCTCGGCATCGGCGATGCGCTGGTGCGGTTGTCAGTGGGTGTCGAGGATGTCGAAGACCTGCGCACCGACCTGGCCCAGGCGCTGGCGCGGATTTGAATGGATAGTTGCAGGAGTTCGGGGCTTTTTGACTGGTTTGCAATCTGGAAAAGGTCGGCTATCAATAGCGCTGGTATTTCGAGCCGGCTGGGCGATCAATTGTGGCGAGGGGGCTTGCCCCCGCTCGGCTGCGCAGCAGTCGTAAAATCTGCGCATGCGGTGTGCCTGTCAGAATCGGCCTGCAGGTTTTAGGGCCGCTTCGCGCCCCAGCGGGGGCAAGCCCCCTCGCCACAGGTCCGCATTTGAAGTTTTTATTCATCCGGTCTGTTGCTCAGAGAGCCAATACATCGGTGACCGCATCGGCGAAGGCTTGCGGGGCTTCCTGGGGCAGATTGTGGCCGGCATTCGGAACCTGGCGGTGTACTCGCTTGCCGAGGAATCTGGCCGCCGTCGCCGAGCCGTCGCCCGCCGGGTAATTGCCGTCGGTTACGCCGTCCAGGGTAATGGCTGGCAGGGTAATCGGGGGCAGGGCGGCCAGGCGTTTTTCGATGTCCGCGTAGGCCGGATAACCCGCGGCCAGTCCCAGGCGATGGCGGTAGGAGTGAATCACCACGTCGACATAGTCCGGGTTGTCGAAGGACTTCGCGGTGCGTTCCAGGGTGGCGTCGTCGAAGTTCCAGCCCGGGGAGTTGCGGGTCCAGATGACTTTGGCAATGGCCCGCCGATCGGCTGTCAGGCCGAGGCGGCCACGCTCGGTCTGGAAGTAATACTGATACCAGAGCCCGGATTCGAGCTTCGCCGGAATCGGCGCGGTGGCATGGGCGATGTCCTGCACCAGGTAGCTATTGACGCTTACCAGGCCATTGCAGCGCTCAGGCCACAAGGCGGCGGCCACGCAAGCCGCGCGGCCACCCCAATCAAAACCGGCAAACACCGCAGTCTTGATTTCAAGTGCGTCCATCAACGCGATGACGTCTGCGCCGATCGCGCCTTGCTGACCGGAACGCGGGGTGGCCGGGTCAATGAAGCGCGTGCTGCCATGACCGCGAAGGTGCGGCACGATTACCCGATAACCGCGACCGGCGAGAATCGGCGCGACCTCTGCAAAGCTCTGGATGCTGTAGGGATAGCCGTGCAGCAGCAGGACAACCGGTCCGGTTTTAGGGCCGGCCTCGTAGTAACCGATGTCGAGGACTCCAGCGCGAATTTGCTTGATCGGTGCCAGCTCGGCGGCCGATCCAGTGAGTCCGGCATTGCTCGGTTGCGTAGCTGATTGTGCCTGGGCCGGGGAAAGCTGCAGCAGTTGGCTGGCAGCGAGGCTGGCAGCGCCGAGGCCGGCGATCTGCAGGAAGTGTCGGCGTTTTTTGTTGATTGCGTCAGACATGGGGAATCCTCAATCTGCGGTGGGAACAGGCTCAAAGGGAAGGGGAGCGAGGTCCTGTCCGTCGCTCCAAACCATGCACACAGTTGATCGCAGTGAGGTATCCGGCTTGTTTCAAAATGGCCGCCGTATCAAAGCGGATGTATCAACGGCCCCTGGATACACACTGGGATACATGCCTTGGGTGGCAATAGCGTCGAAGGTGCTGCTTTGAATACTTGAAAATACAAATAACCGGGGCGCCGACACATTGCAGATACATGAGTGCGATTTCATGAGCCGGTCCCCACCCCATAAAGAGAGATCCGTCATGTACCGCAAACTGCAGCATGCCGCCAAGTTCCTCAGCCAGAGCGCGCGCCTGATGGTGGGTGTCCCGGATTACGACAACTACCTCGCGCAAATGGCGCTCAACCATCCGGACGAGCCGGTGATGAGCTATTCGGCGTTTTTCCGCGAACGTCAGGAGGCGCGCTACGGCAATCGCAGCTGTACAACGCGCTGCTGCTAAAGGCTTCTCATATGGAATACGGTTTTTGAACAGGCGTAGATCCCTGTAGGAGCTGCCGATAGGCTGCGATCTTTTGATCTTGCCTGCGCCGAAAAGATCGCAGCCTGCGCAGCTCCTACACCAATCCGGTTCCTCCAGGAAACAACGGGTGTACGCAAAACCTGAGCGAGCTTGCTCGCGATGGAATCGCCTCGGTTCTGGCGTTGCCTGTGATGGCCCTATCGTCGGAACGCCGCCCGGAGCAAGCTCGCTCCTACATAGCGGTTAACCAATCGCAGCCGAGATCAATCCGGCTGGCGCTTGAGCTCAAGCTCTGCGCACAGCCCGCCGCCTTCGCGGTTGCTCAGGGTCAACGATCCGCCGATGGCCAGCGCCAGTTGCTGGGCGATGGCAAGGCCCAGGCCGGTGCCGCCGGTATTGCGGTTGCGCGAGTTTTCCACGCGATAGAAGGGCTTCAATACCTGCCCAAGCTCGTCCTCGGCGATCCCCGGTCCGCGGTCCAGTACCCGAATCGCGAGGCTTGAATTGGACTTGCTCTGGACCTCGATGTGCGCCGCTCCGGCGAATTTCAGGGCGTTGTCCACCAGGTTGACCAGCACTCGGCGCAACGCATGGGGGCGGGTATTGATGACCGCGGCATTCTTCTCGCCGAGCTCTACGTCTTTACCCATGTCCTGGTAGTCGTAGACCAGGCTGTCGAGGAACGAATCCAGGTCAATCCGGCAGCTGGCCTCGGTGGAACCATGGACGCTGCGCGCATAGGCGACGCCTTCGCGGACCAGATGTTCGATCTCGCCCAGGTCCTGCCAGAGTTTGTCTTTTTCGCTGGAGTCGTCCATGAACTCGGCTCGCAGTTTCATGCGGGTAATGGGCGTCTGCAGGTCATGGGAAATCGCCGCCAGCAGTTGCATGCGCTCCTTGAGATAGGCCGCGATGCGGTCCTGCATCGAATTGAAGGCGGCGGCGGCGTGGGCGACTTCAGTCGGGCCGTTCTCATCCAGGTGGACGCTGTGGGCATTCGGGTCGAGGGTTTCCACGGCCTGGGCCAGGCGCGTCAGCGGCCGAATGGCGACCCTGACGGCCAGCCAGGTGCACAAGAGCAGCAATGCCAGCTGCACCAGCAAGACCAGCGGCAGCCACGAGGACAAGGGCATGACCGAAGGTCTGGCATCTATAGTGAGTGGGGTGCCATCGCTGAGCTTCAAGTGAGCCTGGAAATGCGGCATCGGCCCGGGGATGCGGGTATAGCTCAGGGGATACTGTTTGCCCACGGCTTCTTCGATCGACTGCACGGCCTCATGGGCACCTTTAAGGTCGATGGGCGTACCGGGCTGGCCTTCGCCCAGCAGGTAGCGATACGTCCGGCGCTCGAATCGCGGCACCCAGTCGGCACGCTCCGCGGCCGGTAAACGGTCGAGGACTGCGACTGCAATCGAGACATCGTTTTCCAGGTTGCCCATCAACATCGCTTCTGCGCTTTGGTAACGTTCGTAGAATTGCACGCCGAAGGACAGGCCGTGAGCAACGATCAGGCCAACCAGGAAAATCAGCGACAACTGAGAGGCCAGCGTGCGCGGCCAGCGTAGCGCGAGACTCATGGCTGGGCACCGAGGATTTCCACCGGGAAGGAAAACACGTAACCCTCGCTGCGCACCGTTTTGATGTAGCTCGAATCGCGGGAGTCATCCATCAGCCGCTGGCGCAGGCGACTCACCAGCAGGTCGATGGAGCGATCGAACAGATCGGCGTCGCGGCCCTGGGTCAGGTTGAGCAGTTGATCACGGCTGAGCACCCGCTGCGGATGATCGAGGAACACTCGCAACAGACGGTATTCGGCGCCACTCAGGGCCACCTGGGTGCCGTCTTCGTCCAGCAAGTGCCGGGCGGTGGTGTCCAGGCGCCAGCGGCCGAAGCCCAGCAACCGGCCGCTCTCGGTGATCACCAGGTTGGGCGGCAGCATCCGGGTGCGCCGCAACACGGCGTTGATCCTGGCGAGCAACTCGCGGGCGGAAAACGGTTTGGTCAGGTAGTCGTCAGCGCCCATTTCGAGGCCGATGATGCGGTCGGTTTCGTCGTTGCGCGCGGTCAGCATGAGGATTGGCGTGGTCTTGTGTTTGCCGGAACGTAACTCGCGACACAACAGCAGGCCATCATCGCCCGGCATCATGATGTCCAGAACGATCAGGTCGACCGTGTTCGATTCGAGGAAGGAACGCATCTGCCGTCCATCGGCGACCACCGTGGTGCGCAGGCCGTTCTTCTTCAGGTAGTTGCCCACTAACTCGCGGATCTCGCGGTCATCGTCGACGATCAGAATGTGATTCACGTGTTCCATCGCACAACCCTCTGATATTCGGACTTTGCGCATTCTAGTGAGTCGCAACGCCCATGCCGGTGTCCTTTGTATCGCACGGTATCTAGGTCACGCTGGATACACAGGGATACAAACTCGACGTTTTTTCGGCTGGATGTATCTAACTGTATCCAGTCGCCATTTTGATACTTGCCGACTTGATGGACGGTTGTTTACGACACATTCGAGATACCTCAAGGGCATTCAATAGGCTCCATCGAGGCCATGCGAAACGCCTCAGTCCATTGTCCATTGAAGACTCGAGAAAACCACCATGAACTGGAACCCCGTCTACGCCGCCTGCCTGTTCGCTGCGCTCAACGTAGTGGCGATTTCTGCCCAGGCCGAAGCCGATCTCAAAGCTGAAAACTACTCCTATGGCACTCATCTGGATATCCAAAAGGTGCTCTCCAGCGTGGATGAGGGTGGGGCTTCCTGCGAGGTGGTGGATGCCCACCTGACTTACCTGAATTCACAGGGCCAGAAACGCGTCCTCGACTACAGAAAATTCGCTGAAGCCTGCAACCTGGGCGGCTGACCCGCTGCACAAATAACCCTCCCTTGAGTGAGGTTGCGCAGCGGCGCTGCGAGTCTCGCGATCAAATTTAGAAGGTGATCCCATGTTACTCATTGCATTCCTGGGCGGGATATTGACTGTCCTCAGCCCCTGCATTCTGCCGGTCGTGCCGTTCCTGTTCGCCCGGGCGGACCGTTCCCGTTCCTCGGTCTTCCTCACCTTGAGTGGCATGGTGTTGACCTTCGCGCTGGTATCGAGCCTTGCGGTGGTGAGCAGCGAATGGGTGATCCAGGCCAACAACACCGGTCGCCATCTGGCGCTGATCGTCATGGTGCTGTTCGCCCTGTCGCTGATCTCCGCCAGGGTCGGTGGCTGGCTGGCTCGGCCTTTCGTCTTGCTCGGCAACCGCATCGATCCTGCCAGCCGCAAAATGTCCGGGCCATTGGCATCGGTATTGGTGGGCGTTGCCACGGGGCTGCTCTGGGCGCCGTGTGCCGGGCCGATCCTCGGGGTGATCCTCAGCGGCGCGATGCTGCAAGGCGCCAACGCAGGAACCAGCCTGTTGCTGTTGGCCTATGGCATGGGCAGTGCATTGTCCCTGGGGACGCTGATCTTCGCCGGGCGCGGGCTGGTCAGCCGCTTGAAACCTTCAATTCCGGTCACCGGTTGGCTGCGCCGCGGGGCGGGTTGCGCGGTATTGTTGGCAGCGGTGGTGATCTCCACCGGCGCCGATAACAAACTGCTTGCCGGCACCTCTTCCCAGGGCTCTACCGCCGTCGAACAAGGCCTGCTGGAAAAGGTCCCCAAGGTGGTCGATTACTTCGTCAGCAAAGTCAGCGCGGCGTCATTGATGGAACTGGGAGTAAAAGGCAGCATGCCGCCGCTGGCGGGTGCGGTCGAGTGGCTCAATTCTGCACCGCTGAGCAGTGAATCATTGCGCGGAAAAGTAGTGCTGGTGGACTTCTGGACTTACGACTGCATCAACTGCCAGCACACGTTGCCTTATGTGAAGGACTGGGCGAAGAAGTACGAGAAGGATGGGCTGGTGGTCATCGGCGTTCATACACCCGAGTACCCTTACGAGAAGATCATCGATAACGTCCGCAAGCAGGTGAAACAGCTTGGCATCGGTTACCCGGTGGCTATCGACAATAACTATGCGATCTGGCGCGCATTCGATAACCAGTACTGGCCTGCTCATTACTTTATCGATGCCAAGGGCCAGGTTCGCTACAGCCACTTTGGTGAAGGCCGTTATGCCGAGCAGGAGAAGGTCATTCAGCAACTGCTGGAGGAAGCGAAGGCGGGCTGATTCTTGCGGATGTACCCCGACCCACTGTAGGAGCAGCCGGTCGACGCTCGATTGCCCGCGATGGACGTTAACGGTAACGCGTATTGTCTGAATAAACGCGCCGCCCTTGAGTCCATCGCGAGCAAGCCCGCTCCCACAGGTTCAGCGCAATCCATGTGGGGGGGCTCCCCGGAGTCCGTCACGTGATGTCCGACGCCTGGCGAAACCGTTCCGGGATGTCCTGCGCAAACGGGTAGAGAGAAAAGTAGGGCCTGGCTTCGTCGATGACCCGCTGAACTGATGGTCGCTGGGTCAACCTGTCGAAATAGGCTCGCAAGTGGCGGAAGTCGTCGGGAAACGGCTGCAGCGTGCTGGCATAGAAAAGCGCCGGGGCAGCAGCGCAATCGGCCAGGCTGAAGTCCGGGCTGGCCACCCAGGTTCTGGACGCCATCTGGCGATCGAGCATGGCGTACGCCGTCTCCAGCATGGATCGTTCTCTGGTCAAATCGCCGTTGGTTCCGCGTAGGCGATCGCCGACAATCTGTTGCATTGGCTGATGGATGTAAATGTCGAAAAAACGGTCCCATAGACGTACCTCCAACGCGGTATCCCAATCGCCTGGAATCAGCTGATGTTCACCTGGATAAAGTCGATCCAGGTACTCGATGATGACAGTCGCTTCCGGCAGGGTGCGCTGGTGAGCAGGGTCACGGATCACCGGGAATTTGCCGATCGGCCATAGTGCTTGAAGCTCCGCTCTGTCTGCAGCGTCCGCGAGATCGATGATCCTTCTTTCGAATTCGATTTGGTTTTCGTAGAGCGCGATGAGCACTTTGTGGCAGTACGACGCCAGCGGGTGGTAATAAAGAGTCAGCGACATCTTTCAGCTCCTCAAAGGAAGTGTGGGACGCACTACTTGCAAACGGGGAAAGCACAGGCTCACTCAACCGGAAATATCGGTCACCGGGATGTTCTTCTCATCACCCGCCTGCGCACTGGCACTGCCTTTCTTTTCGCGCCGATCGATTATCCAGGTGTTCACCTGGCTGGCGAACTCCGCGGGGGCTTTTCGTCCGAACTTTCTGGCGATGTCCAGAATGGTCTGTTGGGCGAGGGCTTCTTCCATGCGTTTCTGCGCCGTCAACATGGCCCCATGAACCGCGCAATAACCGTCCAGCGCCCAGGCGGGCGGAGAGCCTTCGAACACGGCGCAACGGCCGCGGATTTCCCGGCAATCGAAGATTAGCTTGCGGCCGTCGATAGCGTTGACGATATCCAGAAGACTGATTTCGTCGCAAGGCCGTGCCAGCTTGAACCCGCCGCGAACCCCTTCGGTGGCCACCACCAGTTTTGACTTGGCCAGCTTGGTGAAAATCTTCGCCAGGTAGTCCTGGGGCACGCCCTGCAGTTCCGCGAGGTCGCGCACGCTCGCCTCACGGCTCTCGCCGCCATCCCCCACCAAAAACAGCAGGCAATGGATGCCGTACTCAACGCCTGCGCTGTAAAGAGACATAAGAATCTCCGACTAGATTAGTCGCAAATTGTAGCGGCGAAAGGAGAGGGTGGCAACGAGTCTCGGCCTTTGTGTCTTTCCTCTCTGTTTTTAGAAAGGACATATATAGCGGTAAATGACCGGTATAGAGCGCTATGTGATACCTATCAAAAAATTCGATAGTAATGATCAGCAAAATCGACTTGTGACGATTAACTACGACAAATATAGTCGTAGTTGTTCGCTCAGCAACGATATGCACTCTTCAAGAACGCTGCACGCCGACTTCATGCCCTGCTACCGATGAGCGTGAATCTTTAAACGAATTCATCACTTGGTTTTCCACCTGGAGTTAAACAATGAAACAGCAAATCCTGGTAATCGGCGCGGGTTTTGGTGGCATGTGGACGGCGTTGAGCGCCACGCGTCTGTTCGACATCCATGGTCACTCCGACGTTGAAGTGACCGTACTGGCGCCGCAAGCCGAGCTGCGTGTCCGTCCGCGCTTTTACGAGCCGAATGCTCACCAACTGGCCGCGCCGATCGGCGAGTTGTTCGATGCGGTAGGCGTCAACTTCATCAAGGGCGCGGCAGAGACCATCGATGTGCAGCAAAAGCAGGTTGGCTATGTCGATGCGTCCGGCACCCGACAAGTGTGCAGCTACGACAAGCTGGTTCTGGCCACTGGCAGTCGCCTCGCACAGTCCAGCACCCCCGGTGTGACCGAGTACGCCTTCGATGTGGACCAGATCGAACAAGCAGTACGCCTGGAAAACCACCTCAAGTCCCTGGCAAACCAGCCGCAGAGCAAAGCCCGCAACACGGTAGTGGTCGCCGGTGGCGGCTTCACCGGGATTGAAACCGCAACGGAAATGCCAGCGCGTCTGCGGGCCATCCTCGGTGAGGAGGCGGACATCGAAGTGATCATTGTTGATCGCGGTGAAAAGATCGGGGCGTCCATGGGGGCCGAAATCAGCAAGTCGATCGTCGAGGCCAGCACTGAGGTGGGCGTGACATGGCGCTTGAAGTCGACGGTGGCTGGCGTCGATGAAAAGGGTGTAACCCTGGCTGACGGCCAACGCATCGAAGCCAGCACCGTGGTCTGGACCACCGGTGTGCGAGCCAGTTCGCTGACCGAACAGATCCCCGGCGAACGCGACTCCTACGGTCGTCTGCACGTGGACTCCCACCTGAAAGTCATCGGCCAGCAAGACATTTATGCCACCGGCGATGTGGCCTATGCCGCTACCGATGACATCGGCAACTACGCGTTGATGACTTGCCAGCACGCCATCGTATTGGGCCGTCATGCCGGCAACAACGTTGCCGCGCATCTGCTGGGCGTGGATCCGACGCCCTACAGCCAGCCCAAGTACGTCACCTGCCTGGACCTGGGCAGCTGGGGCGCGGTCTACACCGAGGGTTGGGATCGTCAAGTGAAGTTGACCGGGCAAGAAGGCAAGTCGCTCAAGACCCAGATCAACACCCAGTGGATCTACCCGCCGGCGGCCAACCGTGAAGCGGCGTTGGCAGCAGCCGACCCGCTGATCCCTATCGCTTGAGACGACATTGTTCGCAGCGTTATCTGAATCACGCTGCCTGCGGTAAGAAAACCGCCCAGGTCATCCTGGGCGGTTTTTTTATGCGCGTCTTACTGATCAGTGCGCACCTGAACGCCAGCGACTGTCCGCAGCCGCCTGGCCCACGCGGTCCGGGCGGTGTTCGCAACGGTCAGGCTTGGGGCGGGTTGCTCTTGAGCCAGGTTTTGAAGCGGGTCGGTCCGATGATGGGGTTACTCCCCGGTGTCAGCGATTGATCATTGATCGGCGCGCCGAAGTAAGTGGCCGTGTTGTCCGGGACGGCTTGGCGCGGATCGTTGGTGTGTTGCAGGAACATCTTCACGAACTCCACCAGTGGTTTTCGTTCGGGCCCGGCAACTTCCACGGTTTTATTGATCGGTGCTTGCACTGCAATTTTCGTCAGTGCTTCAGCGACGTCGAAGGCGGCAATCGGTTGCAAAGTGGCGGAGGTCAAATGGATCGAATTGCCTTGCTGGATGCCAGATTGAGCAATGGCGCCCATGAACTCGAAGAACTGCGTAGCGCGCAGGATGGTGTAGGGAATGCCGGAGTCCTTGATGATTTTTTCCTGAGCCATTTTCGCCCGAAAGTAACCGCTTTCGAGCATCCGCTCGGTGCCCACCACCGATAGGGCGACATGGTGCCTGACTCCGGCGGCCGCTTCGGCTGCGAGGAGGGTGCGCCCGGACGTTTCGAAGAAGTGCAGAACTTCGGCGTCCTCGAATGATGGCGAGTTCGCCACGTCGACGACCACGTCGGCGACTTGTAACGCTTGCGGCAGTCCTTCGCCGGTGAGGGTGTTGATGCCGGTACTCGGCGCCCCGGCTACGGCGTCATGCCCCAGATCTCGCAGGTTCTTGCACAGTTGGCCGCCGATCAGGCCAGTGCCACCGATAACGACGATTTTCATGTCCTGTCTCCAGATGCGTGTCCAGTGCGTGCGATCTGGCCTGTGGCGCCCGGTACTGGGTGGCAGAGCCAGCGTTGGAGGTGCTCCGGGTCCCACTGATGGGCCTGCTGTAATACACAGGATCGCCCCGGTGGCGAAGGTATCAAGCGCTCATTCGCGCTGGCCGACAGGCGGTTGGAAGCGTTCATGATGTCAGGGCGCGGTCACCCAGGCCAAGGGGCGCTGGCGGCTGAGCAACCTTTCTTGGTCTACCCTCAGTCTGGAAACCTGAGCCTGGAAACCTGAGTCTGAAAACGCATTGTTCCGCGTGACTGCCTTGTGCAAGGGAGAATCGAGATGAGCCTGGTTCGACAGTATCAACTGGATCTGAGCGCGCAACGAGCTGCGCTGGTTGGCATAGGTGATGGTAGCGCGCAACCACTCATCCCGGCTCCGGGCCTTGCGCGCCAGGCGTCGCCTTACAGGCTGGGGGTCAGGAGGGCGTTTTTGTCCGCCGGTGGCGCCCGGCCGACCCAGGTAGAACAAGAGCGGATCCTGGGAGCCAATGATCTGGTCGATGAGTTCTATTTCGATCGGGCGCTGCTGGCCGGCATGCCGATCTGCAGAATCCTGGTTCGCTCCGACGATGGCCGAACCCAAGGCTATGGAACAGGTTTCATGGTGTCGCCGCGACTGCTGCTGACTAATGAACACGTGTTTGGCAGTGCCGAAGAAGCCGCGCCCTCGTTGGCCGAGTTCAACTATCGCCTGGGTGTTGCCGGCGATCCCGAACCCTCGCACCAATTTCGTTTGCGGCCCGACCAGTATTTCTTCTGTAACGTCGAACTGGATTATGCCTTGGTGGCAGTGGAAGCCGAGTCCGTCAAGGGCGGCGCTGTATTATCGAATTTTGGTTACCACCGCTTGATGCCGACCAGCGGCAAAGCAATCGAGGGCGAATGGCTGACCATTGTCCAGCATCCTGGCGGGGCCCCACGACAATGGGCTATTCGAGAAAACCGCTGCACCAATGACAGCCTGCCCGATGTGCTCTGGTATCGAAGCGATACGGCACCTGGCTCCAGTGGGGCGGCCGTGCTCAATGACAGTTTTCAGGTGGTAGCGCTGCATCACTCTGGAGTACCGCGAAAGGATAGCGCTGGACGCTATCTCCTGCGAGACGGTCGGGCTGTCGACAGCCTTGATGGCATCGATGATTCACTGGTGGAGTGGGAGGCCAACGAAGGTATTCGCGTCAGCAGTATCTGTGCTCACATCGATCAGGCCGCGACCGAGAACCTTGGCTACCTGGCCGAGTTCAGAGCGGCTCGTGAGGGTGGCGATGTCCTGTCCACTGCTTACCAGGCTGCGCGCACCGGCCAGGAGTCAGCGCCCAAAATCACCCCGACAGCCACCGCTGGCAGCCAAGGTTCACGCATCGAGATCGGCACCCTGGTACTCGAGCTGGGTGGCCCATTTGCCAGGCTGGCAGCCAATTTAGGTCTGGGAACATCTGCGTCCCAGACACCTCCCGCCGTTCCCCTCCAGCCCCCAACCCAACTACCCACCAAAATTTTTGCGGCGGGTCTCCAGGAGGCCATGAGGGAACCGATTGTCGACAGGGATTATTCGACGCGGACCGGTTTCGATACGCAGTTCCTCGGCCTCGAAACTCCACTCCTTACCGTCAAGGACCCCGAGCAAATCGCGCCAAGTAAAACCGGCGAAACAGTCATCCCGTATGAGCACTTCAGCCTTGTTCTCCATCGACACCGCCGGCTCGCGCTGTTCACCGCCTGTAATGTCGATGGCCAAAACAGCGCCAGGCGGCCGGAGCCGGGGCACAAGTACACCCGAGATGAACTGACCGGCCTGCGCGAGGGTGACTCGGAGAAGTGGTTTCTGGACCCCCGCGTGGAAGAGCGCTTCCAGATACCCGATCGGTTCTACAGCAAAGACAACGGCGCGTTCGACAAGGGCCACATTGTTCGTCGGGAAGACGTCTGTTGGGGAAGCTCCTTCGCCCAGATCCAACGCGCCAATGGCGATACCTTTCATGTGACCAACTGCTCGCCTCAGCTCGGAAACTTCAACCGCTCCGGCAAAAAAGGCATCTGGGGACAGCTGGAAAACTTCATTGGCGCCCAGGCGGACCTGGAGCGTTTTTGCATTTTTTCCGGCCCGGTATTGTCGGGTGACGATGAAGTTTTCCCTGGCACCGAGCGAGTACAGATTCCCTCGCGTTTCTGGAAGGTCATCTGCGCCGTCAAAGATGCAAAGCTGCAGGTTTTTGCCTTCGTTCTGGAGCAGGACCTTTCCAGCTTGCCCAAGGAATTCATCCTGACGCCGGAATGGAAAGCCCGGCAGAAATCACTGCGAGAAGTCGAAGACCTGATCGGCCTGTTGAGCTTCCCGCAGGTCTACCATGATGCGGATCAGGTATAGCCTGGCTCAATGCTGGGTGTTCCCGTACAGACGTGACCGCAATGCTCAAGTGGCATCAAGCAACGCTCCGTAGTGAGGGGCATGGAGGAGGGCAGTCATTGCTCCCGCTCTGCGCTGATAAAACACGATGTGTGAATCCTAAAAACACTTTAGCGATCTTGATGAGCTATATGAAGTGAATATGCTGGGCACGAACACGCCGCAAAGGCTGTCCCGTGATGTCTTCGGACTCTCGCAAAACAATTCAACAGCGAGCCTGCCATGAACCAACCCAGAACCCTTTACCAGAAGCACATCGACTCCCATACCGTCTGCATCGCCCGGATAGTCTGGTTTATCGATGCCAGAGTGTCGGAAAAAGCTCGTGTTCCATAGGTACATCTGATAGCAGAGCATCTTTAAGCCCAGGAAAGTCGGGTGAGGTGACCCAGGGTCTCGGCGCATGCCGCACGTCATCGCCTATGACCCTCACTGAAAACGCGCGGCGACGGTTATGCCCGCCCACGCCAGCAGAGGCATGCAAGGTCAACATGTTGAAACACACCATGTCCCCCGGCGACAACGTCCATCCGAGAATGGGAAAGTCCTCGCGATGGCTTTCAATATCCGGTAGCTCGCCCAGTGTTCCCTCGGCAAACCATTTGGCCTGGCTGTCCATGAAGGACCGAGGCATCAACCAGGGGCCCTTGTGTGAGCCGGCGATGAATTCGAGGGTCGATTCCCTGGGCACGGGGTCAACTGGAATCCAGAAACTCACGGTGTCCGAACCACTGATGTTGTAGTAAGGCTGGTCCTGGTGCCAGGGTGTGCGTTGGCGCGTATTGGGCTCTTTCACCAGCAAGTGATCATGGTACAGGCGCACCTGTTGGCTGTTCAGCAGGGCGGCCGCGATGGGGGCGATGGCGGATTTGAAGATGAAGTCGCGATAGTGTGCATTCTCTTGCCAGTTACAAAAGTCCTCGAAGAACCATCCCGGGTCGGTAGGGCTGCTCGCCACTTTTGCGCGAGGGCTGGGATGGGCAAGGTTGCGCTCGATGCCTTGCGTCAGTTCGCTGATTTGCTGCGCAGTAAACGCATTACGGATGCACACTGCACCATCAGTTTGAAAGGCACGCACAGTCTCGGCGCTGACGGGGAAGGCAAGACGAGATTCACCGCGTTGTGTCATTTCGTTCATGGGGATTGCCTCATTCGCCGTAGATATCGAAGTTGAAGTACTGCTTCGCGATCTGGTCGTATTGGCCTGATTGGCGAATGCTGGCAATGGCCGTGTTCAGCTGCTCTCTGAGATCAGGCTCGTTTTTTCGGACACCGATAGCGACGCCATCGCCAATGATGCTTTTGTCGGTAATGGGCTCACCGGCGAAGGCAAGGCCCTGGCCTTGAGGCTTTTGCAGTAATCCGATGTCGGCTTGTACCGAGGCCTGGAACGAGGCATCCAGGCGTCCGGTAATGAGGTCTGAAAACACCTGGTCCTGGGTTTGGTAGGAAAGGATATCGACGCCTTGGCGGCCCCATTGCGACTTGGCATAACTTTCATGTAGCGAGCCTTGAACCACCCCAACCGACTTGCCTTTCAATGACTCTGCCGTCGGCAGCAATCCGGAGTCTTTTCTGGCAACGAGAGAAGACGGCGCGGTGTAGATTTTGTGGCTGAAATCGACCTGCTGGCGACGTGCCTCGGTGGCGCTGAATGCAGACAGGATGGCGTCGAATTTCTTCGCCTTTAACGCCGGGATCATGCCGTCGAAGGTCTGCTCGACCCAAATACACTTGACCCGCAACTCGGCACATAGGGCATTGCCCAGATCGATATCAAACCCACTCAATGAACCATCCGGCTGCTTTTGCTCGAAAGGTGGGTAGCTAGGGTCGACGCCGAATTTGATCACCGGTTCTGCCTGCGATAGCGGGGTGATGATCAGCCCGAACAGCATGGCGGTGTATTGAAGTTTGCGTAGTTGCATGATGACCTCATTTTTTATTGGTTTTCACGGTTTTCCAGGCCTTTGCTCAAGCGTTAAACGGTAAAAAAGCCTCGGTCAACCTGACCCAGTAGCCAGCGCCCCGAATCAGGATGTCGTCATTGAAGTCGTAGCGTGGGTCGTGAGCCATGCAGCTCTTTTCACCGTCTCCATTGCCGATGATCAGGTAACAGCCAGGGCATTGCTGCAGGAAGTAGGCGAAATCCTCGCTGCCATTGAAGGGCACGATGTCGTTCATCACCTCGTCCTCACCGAGCCAGTCGATGGCCACCTGACTGGCGAACCAGGTCATTTCTTCGTCATTCACTAGCAAGGGGTAGTCGGCACTGTAGTCGATGTCGGCGGTCGCGCCGAATGCCTGCGCCTGGGCATGAATGAGGTGTTTTATCTGGCTCTCCAGACGGTCCCGGACGGCGTTGTCCAGTGAGCGGACGGAAATGAGCATGTGTGCGCTGTCCGGGATCACGTTGGACGCCGTGCCTGCGTTAATGGCCCCGACGGTGATAACGCTCATTTCCTGGGGTGAAACGTTGCGCGAGACGATGGTCTGCAAGGCCATGATGATACTTGCGCAGACCACCACAGGGTCGACGCTCAGATGCGGCATCGCGCCGTGACCGCCTTTTCCGTGAATCGTGACATTAACCTGGTCGGCGGAGGCCATGAAGGGCCCGGCTCGGAACCCGAGTTTTCCGACAGGGTAGCCAGGCATGTTGTGTGCAGCGAACACCGCATCGCAGGGGAACTGTTGCAGCACGCCTTCCTGAATCATTCGTCGGGCGCCGGCCAGACCTTCTTCGGCCGGCTGGAAAATCAGGCGGACGGTGCCATCGAACGGATGACCATGGGCGAGGGCGTAGGCGGCGGCGAGGAGCATGACCGTATGCCCGTCATGGCCACACGCGTGCATCTTGCCCGGTATCCGGCTTGCATAGGGGAGCCCGGTTTTTTCCAGAATAGGCAGTGCGTCCATGTCAGCCCGTATGCCGATCACACGCGAACTGGTGCCTTTTTTCAGCGTGGCGATGACCGCTGTTTCGGCAAAACCGCGCGTCACGTCATAACCCCATTTGATCAATCGTTCGGCTACCAGCTCGCTGGTCTCGACCTCCTGATAACCGAGTTCAGGGTTGGCATGGATCTGGTGGCGCAGTTCGCGCATTTCCTGCTCAATCTCTTTTAACAGCGTGATGGACTGTGTCATTGGCAGCGTTTTTCCTTGGTGACCAGGAGGAGAAACCAATCTGTCGCAAGGGCCACATCCCACGATGGCTTGCGGCATCATGCGTTTCATCAAAGTGCCTGGGCTTTTTCTGCTACGGTCTTTTGGTGAGGCTCGAAGCCCTGGCGGTGTTGGTCCGAGATTAGAGAGCCAAGGCAGCAGCTGACAGGCAATCGAAAGTGAACAAGGCAACCCAGGGTTAACACCGGCGGACACTATGAAGTTCTATCAACTCAATGCACTGGTGGCGGTGGCCGATGCGGGCAGTATCCGCGGCGCTGCAAAAAGGCTCGACACTTCGCCGGCAGCGGTCACCAAGGCCATCCAGAAGCTGGAGGCAGACACCGCCACACAATTGCTGATCCGTAATACCTCAGGGATTGTGCTTACCGAACTCGGCAAGAAGCTGTTGATTCAGGCACGTCTGCTGGTGGCACAGATGGTCAGTGCCCGTCAGGTGTTGGCTGATTGCAACGGGGAACTGGTGGGGCGCTTGTCGGTCGCCGTGACACCCTGGTTGGCGATGACGCTCATGCCCAAGGCCATCGTGCGTTTTCGCCAGCTGTTTCCAAAGGTGCAACTTGAGTTGTATGAGGGGCTTTCATCGGTCGCGTGTCCGCTGCTGCGGGACGCGAGCGTCGATCTGTTTATCGGACGGCTTGATACCCGGTTTTCGAGCACCGACCTGAGCTATCTGCCGCTGTTCACGGCCGATTGTGCGGTGGTGGCCCGTCAGCAACACCCGTTGTCGGACAGCAGAACCATGGAGAATCTGGCGTCGGCTGACTGGATACTGGCCTCGCAGCAAGACGGAACGATTTCGACGCAGGGGCATGTGCATTTCGCCCATTCGCTCTCGATCATCTTGAGCTTGCTGCGTGAAACCGACATGTTGAGCATCTTTCCCTGGCCGCTGGTGGAGATATGCGCTCAGCGCGAAGGCTTGTGCGCCTTGCCACTGCGCGAGCCGGTCGGCAGTGCCTCGGTGGGCGCTATCAGCCGAAGCGGGCAGCCCCTGCGGCCGGCGGCCGAGCGCTTTCTGGAGTGTCTGATCGAAACCATTCACCTGGAGATGGGGCATGCGCACTCTCCTTATCGGCGCATGTTGCAGACCGTCGATTTACTGGTCTGAGGACTGCAGCGTCACCCATCAACAATGACACGGTACCGGGGCGCTTCTTGCCCGGCAGGTCCAGGCATAGATGCTGGCGTAACTGGCTGCGCTGTATTACTCGCCATCTCTGACAGGCAAGACCTGCGGCGGGTTGGCCACCCTGCTCCGGTCGAGGAAAATGGCTCGCAGCCAATGGGTCATAGGCAATTCCACCAGGCGGTAAATGCCGATTGCCACCAGGCAGCACAGGCAAATGCTTACGGGGGTCATCACATAGGCGAGGGTGCCCGGTGCGTCGAACACATGGAATACCTTATTGAAGACCTTCAACACATACGGGTGAAACAAGTAAAGGGAGTAACTGGCATCGCCGATCAACACAAGCAACCCGGGCAAGCGGACCCCCGACAACCCATGCACCAGTGCCAGGAAGATCACCGCTGCCGGTATACCCCAGGCCAGCCCCCGTCCCAGGGACTCCACCAGGCTACCGGCAAGCGGCATGTAAACCAGGGCAGCGAGGCCGATCATTATCAGAACTGCGCGCGCACCCTTGCGGGGGCCGGCCGCGCGCCATGCAGCCGTGCGTGCGTACACGGCGTAGCAGCCCATGCCCAGGACGAACTCGGCGAGAATCTGCTGGGTGTAGTACTTGGCCCACAGCGCGTCGAACGTCACCAGGTGGCCCAACAGTACTAGAGCCAGAAGCAGGCTCGAGCAAATCAGCAGGCGATGACGGTGGCTGATGGCCATGGAGATGGCGAACAGGGCATAGAAGAACATTTCGAAGTTCAGGGTCCAGCCCAGGTACAGCAAGGGCTGGACGTATTCACCTTTCTGGTAGGGAATGAAGAACAGCGATTTGAGCATGCCAGTCACATCCGCCGTGGTGTTGTCCAGCAGGCTCGGCAGCAACAGGGCGACGCCGAAAACACCAAAGGTACCGAGCCAGTACAGCGGAACGACACGGATAACTCGTTTGGTAAAAAAGTGGCTGCCTGATTGAGCGGTGACCAAGGCCATGATGAAGCCGCTGATCACAAAAAAGATATCCACGCCCCAGTCGCCATTGCGAAACAATGGAATATGAAAAAAAACCACGGCGAGCGCTGCAATAGCGCGCAGCATTTGAACACTGTCCAGCTTGTCGGCTGGAGTCTGGGGCACGGGATTCATGGCGATATCCTTATCAGTCTGGCTCGGAAGGTGGCAACGCTAGGATGCGTTGAACGTGCAGGTAAATGTGTAAGGCAAGCGCAGCCACAGTCCGGCCAGGCCAGCATTTAGTCAGCATCAGGTCTCAACACGGGACTTCTGTGCGGGGGTTTGTTGCCAAGCGCTCGACCAAGGGCTTGCCCGGTCATTTCGACATACCGGTAGGTGAACATCGACACCAGGACTACCGATCCCACTACCAGCAAAGCGATGATGTTGTTGAACAGCGCATTACCGGTGTCCAGGTAGCGAGTCCCGTCGACCATCGGTGCGATGTCAACGCCGAGGACCTTTTCCGCCACCATGAATGCCGACACTAAGCAAAACAGAATGGCGGCGTGGGTCAGGTAGATGGAATAAGACAACTTGCCAAGAAAACCGAAGACCCGTCCCGCCAACAACCGTGACACCGCCCCGCCGTCGAAGGCGAATATCACAACGATGACACCGAACAACGGGCTGGCCACCAACGACTTGGCTGCAAAATCGCTGACCACGAATACCAGCGCCGCTGCAACCGCCACCACTTCAAGCACTGTCAGCAACCAGGTCTTGGCCCGGCTGGGATGGGGTAGCTTCAGGTACACGGCATAGGCCAGGCAGCCGGTGAAAAAGTAGGCGATGCCCCGTAGCGACTCGATGGTGAAGAAGGTATTGCCTGCATACATCAGCGCCAGGGCCACGAAGACCATCGTCGCCCACACCCATGTCCTGACGCCGAAGGCAATGCTCAGGATCACGGCGAAGATCATATAGGTGTAGTACTCGATACTGATGCTCCAGGACGGATAGTTGAACGACAGTGGATTAGTCAAGTGCGTCCAGGATTGCAACAGTAGCGCATTAGGCAGAATTCCAGCCGGGTCAAACTTTCCAGAAAATGGCGCATTGTTGAACGCCATACCTTGTTGGGCAGCCATATACCTGCCGCACTCTAATAATATAAAGACGCCCAACATGAAGAGGTGCAGCGGCAACAAGCGGAAGGTCCGTGTTATGAAGAATCTGCGAAAATCAAATTGCACAGCGCTGCCATAGGCATGCGTCAAGACAAAGCCACTCAGTACAAAAAAGAACGATACAAATACTTCGGCATGGCGAAATAACAACCATTCGGTAAAGCTGCCGCTAACGCGTAAGTGATAGAGCATCACTGAAACGGCCATCAGCCCCCTGAAACTGTCCAGCGAATAAAACCGCTTCCCTGCGTGCATATCCAGGCTCCCTTACTTGCATAGGCGGTACATCTTGGATTCACCTGCGATTACCCTACCGCTGGGTCGGCGATGGTCTCGCTCGGCTTCACCCAGGTAACGTGCCACCCGCTCCCGGAATGATTGCAAGCCCTTCACCCTTGCACTGAAGGGCCTGGCGCAAGATCTAAACGATTAGATGACGCATAACAAACCGCTGAGCCGGTGTGACGTTAGCATCACTCTTCAAAAGAGCAAGTCGGTTTATTCGTGCAATGACGAATGCACTATTGACGCAGTTATGGCGTCAAAAAAACTGCTAACACGCGGGGCATCAATAGTTTTTCACAACTGCATCAACCCGCATCAAAAGCACATAAATCTTTAATACCGTTCATCGTCGATCCGCGCTATTTTTCTCACGCTCGTTACATCGTGACTACTATGTAGAGCGAATGATGGCAGAACGCCAAGCTTCTGGGTTTTGGGACAGACGTAGTGGAAAGCACCGTATGAAATGCATCGTCATGGTATTGACGCTCGCCCTCAGCAGCCTGGCCCAGTCCGCGCCCATGCGCTGGGGCGATGTTCGCGACGGCAGCCTCTATCTGCAGCCGGCTCGCGATGACACGTTGCGCGTCAGTTGGATACCGGCCTGGCAAACCGACGCCAATGAAGAACGTATCTACCTGCTGGACGGCCAGGGGCAACTGCGAGGCGAGCGCTTTATCCCCGCCAGCGAAGGTCGCGGCAAGCAAAACTGGGCATTGCCCGCCAGCGCTGCCAGTTACCGCGTGGAAGTCCCGGGCTACAGCTTCAGGCGCTATCGCTTCGAGCACGACGACAAGACCGTCGCCCTGTTCGCGCCGACAAAAGTGCATTTCAGCGCCGAGACCGCATCCGATGTCGAGCTCTATTTCAAGGTCCGCGCCGGTGAACACGCGATCCTGGCAGGCAAGTATTTCGGTGGTGTCAGGGCGTTGCAGGCCGAGCGTTTAGGCGATGGCAGCAGAGTCGAGCTGAGACTCAAGCCCTACCAGGACTACCCGCAGTTCGACCAGATTGCTTTACCTGTTAGCGCTACGGATCAAGACTGGCGCCTGCGCCTGCAAGGTAGCGGCAAGGCGGCTTTCTGGCTGGACGGCACCGCCAACCTGTTCGCCCAGCGCCCCCAGCACCTACAGCCGCTGCGTCAAGACAACGGCCGTACCGAACTCAACCTGCATCCCGAGGTGCTTGGCCCCACGCCGCGCCTGGGCGTCGCTCTGCCCTACGTGCTTCCGCCGCCGGCAAGCCATGCCGCACTCGACGCGCTCAAGCCCCGTGCGGGTGGCTTTTACAGCGCCGTCGACATCATGGCCGCTCAGCCCCACTACGAAGATGCCTTCAGGCGTTTTTATCTGGAACGCGGTGGCATCGATATGAATATCACCTTGCTGGCTGGCAGTCGGCGTAAGGCCGACCTGGAGGCCAACAGTCAGAGCATCGCCGGCCTGGACGCCTGGCTGGCGACAACCGTGGCCTTGGGTCGCGGTACTCACTACCTGTCGTTTGCCGATGAGCCCAACTACAACTACCCCGACTATGGGACCTACAAGCACTTCTTCGACGCCATGTATCGCCAGGTGCGCGACTACCCGGGGGCGCGCGAAGCGGGGGTGCGTATCGCCATGCCCGCCAGCTCGCGCTTCGTCAATGGGCCGTTTACGCCAGAAGGCGCCCAGCACCGTGGCATCGATTGGGCCCGGCGCATGCTCGATGAATCGGCACCGCAAATCGACGCCTTGGCCTGGCACGAGTGGATGATTCGCGACCTGCTGGCCACTCGGGTGTACCGTGACTCTGTGCGTCGGGCTGCGGAGGTCGTCGGTCTGCAAACCGATGGCCGGCCACGTAAGGCGCTGTTGCTGGACCAGACCAATATCTCCAGTGGTTCAAGCGTGAGCCCCTACGAACAGGAGACGCACTTCGCATCGCTCTGGTGGGCCTCGGTTGCTATCAATTCAGCCCAGGATGGTTTGCTCGACATGCTCAATTGGTTTCAGGCCGCTGACGACCCAAACCACCTCAAAGGCATGATCCGCCTGCCAGGGCCTGATCGCTTCGAGCTGAAGCCGGTAGGCTTGGCGCAACAATTCATCCAATTGCACTGGCTCGACCAGGTCCAGCGTATGGACAACAGCGCGTTCGAGGTCGATGCCCTGGCGATGGCCCGCGGCAACGAACGCAGCGTGCTGGGCGTAAACAAGGGCGACCGCCTGCAACAGATCAGCCTGCAGGGCGCAGGCACTGCCTGCCCGTCCCTCACCCTTTTCGGCCCTGACAGCCGTAGCCGCGATGCCACTGTCGAGTGCCAGGGTGGACGCATTCGTTTTGAAGTACCGGGTGAAAGTATTTTCGCCTTGACGTGGAGAGCGTCGTGACAGCGCTTTGCTTTTACTGCTGATTTGCCACGACTGCTCATCAAGGAGATGTCCAGGTTGTCTCAATCGTCATGGCTTATGCGCCGATCGGTGAGGCCGGGGAGAGCGGCTTGTCATCGTTGAACGCTAACCACAAGCAACACTTACTGCCTTCGCGGCACGTTGGAGTTCCTGTTTAACATCGACAGGTATCCGCTGTTTCATCAGTCGCTGTTCGAGGAATATCTGATCGCCTCGAGTGTCGACCTCAGCGTCAATAGCACCAGCCTGTGCCTCTATGGCGGCAGCGTGAGCCTCTATTACAGCGTTAACCTCCGCTTCATTAGTAGCGGCGTCGAGCGCATTGATCAGAGCGGCCACTTTGGCTTCCTCATCCTCGGCGTACGCCTCTAAAGACAACCCGGCAGCCAACGCCCGGGCTCGAATTTCCACGCCTTTGAGGGACTGCTTGGCTTCTCCACACAGAGCGTCCTGTTTCTGATTCTCGGCGGCTCCCCACTGGATTAATACATACGTCATCGCGCTGACAATCGCCACGGTGATGCCACCCATCAGGATGAGCTTCATGGCTGCACCCTCGACCGTCGGGGGAGTGAGTTTTCGGTGGGCATCGCGTCGACTCTATTTGAAGATATTAAAGCGTAGCACCCGGAATCGGCTGGCTCCGTTCAACATCAGGACATCGCGACGATCAGCGTGGTTTTCTCTGGAGACAGCCTACTGCTTGAAGAATGGAGTTCGGGGCCGATTATTGCGGCCCGATCAGAAGCGCTCATCCAATATCGCAGGCAAGGTGAGTTCCTTGACGAAGCTTGCCGAAGACAGACTCAAGGCCATGCGTACGACGTGTACGACGTCATGCACGGGGATCAGATGGCCTTCGCCTCTCTGCTCGGCAAGCGCTCGCGACGTGCTCAGAGCATCCTCGGTATTCAGATAGCCGAGGTTCAGGCAGGTCACCCCCAGGCGCTGATCCCGGTATCCCTCGCGCAGAGCGTCGGCGATACCACGCAGGGCGAACTTGGAGGCACTGAAGGCTACTTCCGGCCGTCCACTGCGTGGCAAGCCTGAAGTCGATCCGGTCAGGATGATCCTTGGGTTAGCGCTTTTCAGCAGCACGGGAAGCAATCGTTTAATCAGCAAAATGGTCGAGGTGATGTTGCAGTTGACGATGGCCTGCAGTTGGTCGTCGTGGTCAGCCAGAAAGTCGTATACCGGATCAAAGGCAAACTCTTCCCATATTCCCAGGTTGTAGATCAGCGTATCAAGCCCGCCCTCTACCACAGCCTGTTCGATGATCTGCGCAGCCTTTGCGGGTTCAGCAAGGTTGGCTTCTACCCACCGCACATGAACACCGGCCTTTTGTATCAGGTTTCCGGGGTGGGTGCGGGAGACACCAATCAGCGTGTCCCCGGCCTCACCCAGTCCCTCGATCAAGGCTCTGCCCAAACCTTTGCTTGCGCCTACCACCATGGTTTTCATCGATTGTCTCCTTGACGTGCATGCTGACCAAGGCGGGCATGCAAGCAGATGATTCACGGCTTGGCAATCAATCGGCTGTTTCCAGATGTTAACTGGGGGTCGCTGATGATCGTTGATCGGCCATTCGACTGCGTCCATGAAAAACCTGGAAATTCAACGTTTGCGCTTTTGCGCAAGTCAGCTTTCGTCTTTGGTAATTGTTGCCGCGCAGCCAGTCCCCTACCTTCGATTCACGTTAACGCCCGGAAAACACCGGGTGTTGCTCAAGAGCTCTGTCCTACAAGAAGCGTTTTCGCTACCTGCCAATAAAAAACGAGCCTGGGAAAAATCATGAAAGTCTACGAACTATTGGGTTACGACCGGCACGGTACGATCAGCGAGATCGACACCGCGCTCAATAAAGGAAAGCTCAACACCAAGGACATCAGTTTTTCTGCGTTGGGGTTCAATGCACCGGCTTGGGTAGCGGCTTCGTCGATGTCGATTCTCTATTCGATTTCCGGCCATCAGGCGCCCCTGGCCATCTTGATTGCGTTCTTTTTCCCCATGCTGGTGCTGGCCGTGTGCATGGTTTCGCTTACGCGCCAGGCACCGTCGGCGGGGGGCATCTTCACCTTTTGCTCGCGTTTCCTGCATCCGGATATCGGCTGCATCCTGGGCTGGACCTATGCCGTTGCCTGCATCGCGGTAACGCCCATGTGTGCGTTGATCGGCACTGAGTACATCCAGGCGCTGATACCTTCGCTCGGTGGCGAGCTCAACGCGAAAATCATCGGCACCTTGTTGATCGTGACCTTCTTTGCGGTGTCGGTGCGCGGGGTTGGGGTGACCGCGAAGCTCGCCAGCACCTTTCTGATCTTCGAAATTGCCGTGGTGGCAGGGCTGGGTTTCATGGGGTTGATCGATCCCCAGGTCGAGAACCTGTCGTTTACCGAGATGTATTCCCTGCAAGGCGCCGGTGGTCTTGCCGCGATTGGCCCGGGCGTGCTGTTTGGCGTGTGGATGCTGGCGAACTTCGATTCAGCCATCAACTATATAGAAGAGGCGCGCGTGCCGGTTCGTACCGTGCAGCGTTCGCTGTTGATTGTTCTGACGTCGGCATTCGTCATTTACAGCCTGGCCGCCATCGGCTGGCAATACGCGGTTCCAGTGGAGCAGCTGGCGGCAATCGTGGAAAACGGCAATGGCGGGCCTATCGCCGCTGTCGCGAATGTCTACCTGCCACCGGCCATGGCCTGGCTGGCGCTGTTCGTGGTGATTACCTCGGCTTGCGCCGGCCTGCAGATTTCCTCCAACTCATCGGCGCGCACGCTGTATCGGATGAGTGAAGAGGGGCATCTCCCGGCCGCCTTCCGCGCCGTCAACCGCTTCAAGGCGCCCTGGTTCACCCTGGGCCTGGTGTCACTCGCCGGTATCGCCTTGCTCTGGTGGAAACCCCTGGACAAGATCGTTTGGTATTACGACGTGGTCACTATCACCCTGGTGATGTCCTACATCTCGGCGCTGGCGGCGTTCATGGTCATGACCTGGAAGCAACACAAGGCGCTCACCGCAACACTGCTGTCGATCCCGGCATTGCTGGCGCTCTGCGTGCTCGCCTACATCGGTTACACCGCAGGCGCCAATCCGGTCTCCCCGGAGGATCTCTACACCGCCTGGTACCTCGGTGGGCTGTCGCTGGTCAGCGGCGCGCTGATCGTACTCGCGGGTAAACGCCGCCGTAGTGGTGTCGGCGCGATGCCGACGAAGGCCTGAATGCTGGCCTGAAATCCCTTCTTATCATCAGTTCATCTGCTAATAGCCAGGAGTAAATCTTGATGGCCAATGATTTCCCGCAACCTCTGGATGCCGCCGTCATACCCCGTTTTGCAGGCATACCGAGCTTTATGCGTCTGCCCATTTTCACCGATCCGGCGCAGGTGCAAATTGCCTTGCTAGGCGTGCCCTGGGACGGCGGCACGACCAACCGCGCAGGCGCCCGGCATGGTCCGCGGGAGGTGCGCAACCAGTCGAGCATGATGCGCAAGGTTCACCACGTCAGCCATATCGCGCCTTATGACCTGGTGCGGGTTGGCGACTTGGGCGACGCACCGGTCAACCCGATTGATCTGCTCGACTCGCTCAAGCGCATCGAAGGCTTCTATCGGCAGATCCATGAAGTGGGTACGGTGCCTTTGTCGGTCGGTGGCGATCATCTGGTGACACTGCCGATCTTTCGCGCCATCGCCCGGGACCGGCCCATCGGCATGGTCCATTTCGATGCCCACTCCGACACGAATGACCGTTACTTCGGCGACAACCCCTACACCCATGGCACGCCCTTTCGCCGTGCGATCGAGGAGGGGCTGCTGGACCCTAAGCGCACGGTACAGATTGGTATTCGCGGTTCGATCTATTCGGCGGACGACGAAGACTTCGCCAAGGACTGCGGTATCCGCGTGATCCATATGGAGGAGTTCGCCGACATCGGCGTCGCGGCGACCATTGCCGAGGCACGTCGTATCGTGGGCGACGAGCCGACCTATGTCACCTTCGATGTCGATGTCCTGGACCCGGCGTTTGCCCCGGGGACTGGCACGCCCGAGATCGGCGGCATCACCACGCTGCAGGCGCAGCAACTGATCCGGGGCCTGCAGGGCCTGAACCTGGTCGGCGCCGATGTGGTTGAGGTTTCGCCGCCTTTTGATGTGGGCGGGGCCACGGCGCTGGTGGGCGCCACCATGATGTTCGAGTTGTTGTGCATCCTCGCCGATTCGATCAAGCGCCGCTCGTAGAAGGAGTTCAATTGATGACTGCCTGGCCTGAGAACAAACGCTTTGCCGTTACCTTGAGTTTTGACCTGGATGCCGAAAGCGCCTGGGAGCCATCAAGCCTCTCCGGGCGCCGGCTCTCCCTGCTGTCGATGGGGGCCTACGGCCGCCGTGTCGGAGTGCCGCGCCTATTGGAGTTGCTGGCCCGCTACGGTATTCGGGCGCAATTCTATATTCCCGCCCGGGTGGCCGAGATCGACCCCGAGGTGGTACGCAGCATTGCCGCTGCCGGGCACGGGATTGGCTGCCACGGTTACTTCCATGAGCGTGTCGATGAGCAGACGCCCGAGCAGAACCTGCAGATTCTCAAAGACTCCAAGGCGCTGCTCGAAGCCACCATCGATCGTCCGGTCACCGACTACCGTGCGCCGCTGTGGGAGCTGACCCCGGATGTCGTTGAATCGCTCCTCGCCCTGGGCTTTCACAGTGACAGCAGCCTGATGGGCGATGACCGGCCATACCGTGTCGGTAGCGCCGAGCAGAGCCTGCTGGAGTTGCCCGTCAGTTGGTTGTTGGACGATTGGGAGCAGTTCGCCTATTCGGCAGAGCCTGCGGTGGGCAGTGTTATCGAAGACCCGGAAAAGGTCTATCGACTCTGGTTGGCGGAGTTGGAAGGAATGCGCCACTACGGTAGCCATTTCATCCTGACCATGCACCCGCAATTGATTGGCCGCGCCTCACGCATCGCCATGCTTGAGCGGCTGATCCAACAGATTCAACGCTATGACGATGTCTGGATCTGCACGCCTGAAGAGGTCTACTCACGCTGGCAGGCGGGCGATCTGACACTGCCGCTGCATCCTTATTGAGGACGGGTCATGAATATACTGGTAACCGGGGCCAACGGATTTCTTGGCCAGGAAGTGGTGCGTCAGCTCTTGGCCCAAGGCAACGAGGTGGTGGGTTACGATCGCAGCCAGGTGTGCGCCATCGAGCATGCTGCTTATCGTTACGTACAGGGTGATCTTGCCGATCTGGCGAGTTTGCTGGAGAGCTGCCGGGGCCGTCCGGTCGACGCGATCGTTCATACCGCGGCGATCTCGCACCCGGTCGACTCACGGCGTATTCCCCTGCAGACGGTGTTGACCAATGCACTGGGCACCACCCATGTGTTTGAGTGCGCCCGGCTCAGTGGTATCCCTCGGGTGGTCAACCTCAGTTCCGAATGCGCCTATGGACCCAACCGGGAACTGGAGGTGATCGATGAGCGCGCGCCTCTTGAACCGACCACGCCGTATGGCTGCACCAAGGTGTTCACCGAAAAGCTCGGCCAGGTTTACAGCGACCTATACCAGGTCAGCGTGGTTTCCCTGCGTCCGGGCTGGATCTATGGGCCTGGCCAGTTCATGCAGTGCTACCTCAAGAGCCTGCTCAGAAGCGCGATCGACAATGAGCCGTGGCATGAGGAAGAGGGCGGCGATTACCGCTTTCAGTACGTGCACGTCGTGGACGTCGCCCATGCTTGTCTGCTGGCTGCCACCGTTCAGGAAGAGCGGTTGCACCAGCGGGTGTTCAATGTGACGGCCGGCGAGCAGGACAGCTATCGGGCGGTCGCGGCTCGGGTGCGCAAGGTCTATCCGCATGCCCGGTTAAGCATCGGTCCCGGTACGTTGAACGTGCTGGATGAAAATGCGCGCTTCGACATTTGCGCGGCAAGCGAACAACTGGGGTACCAACCCCGATTTGATCTGCACGAAGGCATTGCCATGTATGCGCAGTGGCTGGAACAGCATCCTTACTGATTGTCTGAAGACTGAGGTCATTCATGAAAACCTATATGGTAACCGGTGCTGCCCAGGGTATCGGCCGCGCCGTCGCGCGCGCGCTCGGTGAGCGCGGCAGTCTTGCGGTGCTCAACGACCTGCAGCAAAGCGCAGCGCTGCTAGCCTTGGCCGATGAGCTGAAGGCGCGGGGCGTGGAGGTGCGTCTTGCGCTGGGCGATGTGTCCGACCCCGCGACCGCAGAGTGCGCATTTGCCGGGCTGGAACGCCTGGATGTGCTGGTCAACAACGCGGGGTTCTTGCAGGAGACGCCGCTGACCGAGCTCAGTTTCGAGGCCTGGGATCGGATGATCCGTGTTCATCTCTATGGCGCGTTTCTGTTCTGTAAGCCGGCGGCGGTCCTGATGACAGGGCAGGGCAGTGGCGCCATCGTCAATATAGCCTCTGACCTCGGGCAGCTTGGATGCGCTAATCTTTGCCATTACTCGGCTGCCAAAGGCGGGATCATTGCACTGACCAAGTCATTGGCGCGAGAGTTGGCGGCCCATGGCGTACGGGTGAACGGGGTGGCCCCCGGCGGCACATTGACGCCGATGGTCGAACGCCTGGGTGAGTCTTATATTCGCCAGGAAGCGTTACGTTACCCGATGCTGCGGTTGGGAACTGCAGAAGAAATAGCCGCGGCGGTGGCGTTCCTCGCCTCGGCGCAGGCCAGTTTCATGACCGGGCAGATACTCGGCGTCAATGGCGGCGGCGTGATGAACGGCTGATTGCGGCCGGGGGCGGCAAAAACAATGAGGTGGCTGCATGCTGGTGAATTTGACGGATGTGGATCTGCGCATGCTGCGGATTTTCTGCTCGATCGTGGATGCCGGAGGCTTCACTGCCGCACAGGTTCCGTTGAACACCAGTTTGTCGCGGCTCAGCGTGCTAGTGCGCGACCTGGAGGTCAGGCTCGGTTACTCGTTGTGCAAGCGCGGGAAAAGCGGCTTCCAGCTGACCGAAGAAGGCGAGGAAACTTACGCGGCGGCCCAAGAGCTGTTCTCCAATATCGGCCATTTCCGCCAGCGCACGGCGGTGCTCAGCGGACGCCACCGGGAGTTGTTGCACATCGGCACGGTCGACAGCCTGATCACCCTTGAACACAGCCCCGTACCTGCGGCCATTGCCCAACTACGCGCTGCGCAGCCCGGCGTCCATATCGACTTGCATGTCATGCGCCCCGATGAGCTGGAGCAGGCCGTGCTCGAAGAGCGCATCCAGGCCGCCATCGGCGCGTTCCACCATCGTTTGTCCGGGCTCCACTATCAGGCACTGTTCGAAGAAGAGCAGCACCTGTATTGCGGCAGTGGTCATCCGTTTTTCCTGCGCTCGGATCAGGACCTGAGCTTTGAAGAGTTAAGCGCGGCCGACTATGTCGACAGAGGCTATGTGGCAGAGAACAAACGACCGTGCGAGCTCAGGTTCGCCAGCGCGGTCAGTGCCTTCTCCATGGAAGCCATTGCGTTGCTGATATTTTCCGACACCTACATCGGTTACCTGCCCACCCACTACGCGGCGAGCTGGGTCGAGCGCGGCAGGCTTCGATCGATCATGCCGCAGCGGTTGGCTTATCGTTCCGCCTTTCATTGCATCACCCGTCAGGGGCTGGAGCAAAAGAGCACCATGGCCGGGTTTCTCGATGCACTGACAGCCCATGCGGGGCTGCATTTATCCTAGAACCCGAGCACCTCGCTCCAGGTTCCACGTCCCTGCAATCCTTGCCACTTCCACCCTCGAACCTGGTCGTTCTGGCCTCCTGCGACGAATGGTCCGGCGCTTTCTTGTCCCTCTAGACTGAAGGTTTCAAGCACAAAAGCATCAACCAGATGCCCCTCTCGGCGGCGTGTAGAGGCTCGTTCGCTGCTCTTGTGTGAGCGACCGGTTGACAGCAAATAACCTCAAGGGCAAACTGTCCACAGTCTTCAGTCCACAGGTAGATCTGAAGCGACTCGAAGCATCAGATGCGCGAGGTACAAATATAAAAAAACATCCTGAAATAAGAGAAGTGCACTTACCGTGATTAATATAACTATCCGCGTCACATTGCGGCCCACACGGTAATAACCGCATAAAAAGTATTTTAAGAACTGCCCCCGAAAACGTTAGATTAATAATAAAGCGGAGCGCCTTATGCGTGAGGATAATATTGTAGGTGTCGACATTGGCGGTACGTTTACCGACTTCGTGTCATACGATGCCACCACTGGCAAGATTGAAAACTGGAAGAATCTGACCACTCCAGCCAATCCTATCGATGGTGTTTTGGAAGGCCTGTCCAAAATCGAGTCGATGGCAACGGTTAACAAGGTTCGTCTGGGCACCACCATTGCTACGAACGCACTGTTGACGCGAAAAGGCGCGAAGGTTGCCTACGTCACAACTAACGGCTTCAAAGATGTGCCGTTCATCCAGCGTGGCGACCGCCGCAGCCACTACGACATCACTTGGATCAAGACCAAGGCATTCGTTAGTCGAGCCGATTGCTATGAAGTTGCCGAGCGTATCAGCGCCCAGGGTGAAGTAGTGCTTGCGCTGGATGAGGCCTCAGTTCGCAAAGTGGCTCAGGCCATTCGTAACGATGGCACCATCGAAGCAATCGCCGTATGCACCTTGTTCTCTTACGTCAATCCAAAGCATGAAGACCGTATCGCGCAGATCCTGGCTGAAGAACTGCCTGACATCCCGATTTCGTCTTCGTTTCACGTACTTCCGAAGTGGAAGGAATACGACCGGGCATCCACAACTATTGCTGATGCTTTTCTCAAGCCAATCGTTCAAGAGAGCTTCGCACGCATCAAGGTTTGCCTCGATGATCTGGGTATCGGCGATAAAGTCGGTGTCATCAAGTCCAATGGTGGCGAATCCAGCATCTGGGGCGCAGCTGCTACTCCCGTGCAGATGGCCTTGTCCGGACCAACGGGTGCCGTAGTCGCCACCCGTACAGTAGCTGAACTCACCGGGATCAAAAACCTGGTTGTTTTCGACATGGGTGGCACGTCAACCGACTGTGCAACCGTAGTCAACGGCCAGGAAAACATCACCACCGACTTTGAAATCGAGTGGGGTATTCCGATTCAGGTTCCGATGATCGACGTACACACCATCGGTGCCGGTGGCGGCTCCTTGGCGTGGATTGACAAAGGTGGCCTGTTGCGAATGGGGCCGCAGTCTGCGACATCCGTTCCGGGTCCTGCCTGCTATGGCCGTGGTGGCCTTGAAGCAACCGTTACCGATGCGAACGTTGTCCTGGGTCGCATCAACCCGGATTTCTTCCTGGGCGGTCGGATGAAACTCGACGCTAGCGCCGCCCATCGTGCGGTTGCTCGTATTGCAGACAAACTCCACATGGCCGTTGATGAAGCCGCCATGGCTATGCTCCAGATTGCCAACAACAACATGCTGGGTGCACTGCGTACTGTGCTGTTGCAGCGCGGTCTGGACCCTCGCGACTTCACCCTGCTGTCATCAGGTGGAGCCGGTCCGGTTCACATCTGCGACCTGCTGGAGATCAGCGGCATCCCTCAAGGATTAGTACCGAACTATCCCGGCCAGTTCTCGGCATTCGGTTTCATCATGACCAATGCTCGTGTCGACAAGCAGCGGACGATTCAACAGGTCTCCACGCGGTTCGACGCCTTCGCGGTCGATGAAGCGATGACTGGCCTGGTGAGGAGTGCGGTCAGTGAACTGACCGAACAGGGTTACGTTGACAACATTCAGGTTCAACGCTCCATCGAAGCGCGTTACCTCGGTCAGAATCACGGACTGGAACTGCCGGTTAACGTGGCATCGATTGATCCCGAGTCTGCCGACCAGCTGTGGCAGAAATTCCATGAAATTCACAAGGCCCGGTTCGGCTTCTCCACGCCTGGCGAAACCATTGAGCTTGTGACCATCAAAGCTGTGGCAATCGCTTCTTGCGAGAAACCGAACATCCCGACGCTGGCGCTTGCCGAAAAGCCTGCCAAGGCTAGTTCAAGTCGCAAGGTTCGCTTTGAGGGAGGCTGGATCGATACGCCTGTGTACAACCGCGAAGAGTTGCTCCAGAACCATGTGATTACAGGGCCGGCGATCATCGAAGAAAGCGCCTCAGTCACGATCCTGCGACCCAACCAGCAAATTCGCGTTAACGAATACGGCTACATGCTCGTAACTGCAAAATCCGTGGAGGGCAAGTAATGGATATGGTAGCGATGAGTGTTCTCGACTCGACGATGGTCTCTATCTGTCGAGAAATGGGAATTACCCTCCAGAAGACCTCTTACTCCACGATCTTCAACGAAGCGCTGGACTTTACCTGCGGTCTGGCTGACAAGCAGGGCAATCTGATTGCGGTCGCCGATTTTTGCCCCGCCATGATCGGTGGGATCCCGCTCCTGGTGAAATCGTGCTTGAAGGAAATCGACGTAGTGTCCCTCAAAGAAGGTGACATCATCCTCCACAACGACCCCTACCGTGGTGGCCTCCACACGCCTGAACATACCTTCTTCAAGCCGATCTTCTTCCATGGCGAGCTACAAGGCTGGGCTATTGCCATTGGTCATATCGCTGAAGTCGGTGGCATGGCACCGGGCGGTTTCCCTGGCGAGGCCACGGAAATCTTCCATGAAGGTGTGCGTGTTCCTCCGGTGAAGATCAAATCCGCCGGTGTCGACAACAACGATATCTGGAAGCTGTTGCTGGCCAACGTTCGTACGCCTCGGACCAACTACGGCGATCTACGCGCCTTGATTGCAGCTGTAGATCTGGGCGAACGCCAGATGCTCGATGTTCTTGAGAAGTACGGCGTTAGCGAAGTGCAGCAAATCATAGGTGACCTGCTCGATTACGCCGAACGCCGCATGAAAGCCGAAATCGAAGCCATTCCTGATGGCATCTACTCCTTCGAAGATTCTGTTGAAAGTGACGGTGTAACCCCGAACAAGACCTACCGCATCGCTGTGGAAGTTCACGTGCGTGGCGACCAAATCATCATCGACTACACAGGCTCTTCGCCACAGGCACGTGGTCCGATCAATGCAACACTGGGGGTATCGACGTCAGCTGCCTATAACGCTGTACTGCATATGACGGACCCTTCGATACCGCGCAATAGTGGCTGTTTCCGTCCGATCAAAGTTCTTTCGCCTCCTGGCACTATCGTAAACGTGGATTTTCCGGCGCCTTCGGTCGGAGGAAATACCGAGACACACCCACGCATTACCGGGGCGATTCTGGGTGCAATGGCAACCGCGGTTCCCAACCGAGTCATGGCTGCCGAGGGCGCGACACATTGCAACTTCGTATTCGGCGGCGTGGATGCAGCCAGTGGCGAATACTTCGCCTGTTATGACCTGGAAACCGTGGGCTGGGGTGGGCGCGCTTTCGCGGATGGGAACGACGCTGTTGACTCGATCAACGGCAACTGTCGTACCACTCCAGTCGAGGTATTCGAAACCCGCTTCCCATGGCGTGTCGAGCGTCTCGCTTTAGATACGGACTCGGGCGGTGCCGGCGAATTCCGGGGTGGTTTGGGTTACACCAAACAAATGCTTTGCCTGAATGAAACTATCACCGTTTCGCAAATGACCGACCGGCATTTCACCAAACCCTGGGGCCTGGACGGCGGTCTGGAAGGCGGCTGTGGTGCCACCCTTGTCCAGAAAAAAGGTTCGGACAAGTGGGAAACGATGTGCGAAGCGTACGGCAAGATTTCTACGAGCCGTTATTCGAACGTCGACATCCTTGAGGGTGATCGGGTCAAGTTGACCACACCGGGAGGCGGCGGCTTCGGCAGTCCAAAAAAACGAGTACCGGAGTCAGTCGAACGTGATCTGCGCGATGGCTATATATCACTCGAATCTGCAAAGTCGAATTACCAATACACGGGGAACTGAAGATGAAATTCTCTGAAAATGGGCTCTATATCGAGCGTTACGTAAAGTGCTCTAACTGCGGCGTCCTGATCTATGAACAGGATGCCCCTACGAAAGTGAAAGTCGACGGTAAAGAATTCTGCTCCGACTGGTGTGTTAAATGGAGCGCTGAGCGTCAACAGCGGCGTGCTTCGAAGTAAAAATACTCGGCGGGGCTGTAATGGCCCCCGTCCGACGGAACGGATAGGAAAAGAGATGGAAAAGGCGAAGTTTAAAAGTATTGATCAAATGAAGCCCGAAGATTGGAAGCTGATTTCCGCTTTCGAAACTGACGAACATAAGCATATGCCTGAGCTGGTGATCAAACACTTGCAACTATTGGGGCAGGGTGAGCAGCCATACCAGATTGACAGGCTTCAGCATTCGCTACAGACGGCTACTCGGGCGACGCGTGATGGCGCCGATGATGAGATGGTTCTAGCGGCGCTGATCCATGATATTGGCGATACGCTCGCACTGTACAATCATGCTGAATTGGCGGGTGCGCTTATTAAGCCCTATGTGTCCGAAAAAACACATTGGATTGTGCTTAATCACGACGTGTTCCAAGGGTTTTATTACTGGGAGAACCTGGGGTGGGACAAAAACACTCGCGAGAAATTTCGTGGGCATCCTTGGTTTGATGAGTGTGACAAATTCTGTCGTGAATGGGATTGTCCTTCGTTCGACCCAGACTACGATACCTTGAGTCTTGAAAGCTTCATTCCCTTGATAGAAAGGATTTTCTCTCGAAAGCCGTATTCTCATCAATAAGCATACCTAAAAGCTTCAGGGTTCCCCAAGAAGCATTTAATTAGTTTTTTCTGCCCATAAAACGTGTTCTAAGCACCTCCTTCTATAACTGGAGATATAAAAAATGGCGGGCCCAATTAAAAGTAACGGCAACGCAGGGCAACCTGCAACCGTGGTGGGATTTGACGAGCGTATCAATAAAGTATCACTGTCCATGGCGTGGTGGGCAGTGTGTAGCGCAATGTTCTACATCATTGTAGGCGGCGCGCTCGCGTTAGAATTCGGAACGTTCAATGCAATTACGGGGATGCTCCTTTCGGTCATCTCCTATGGCATCATCACCTCCCAAATGGCCCGCCATGCCATCAAGACAGGTCATTCAGTGACCTCCTTTTCGGTAGAACTTTTCGGCTCAAAAGGGGCCGTGCTCGCTGCGATCATCCTCGGAGCTACAGCAATCTATTACGCGGTGTTCGAAGGGTCTGTCATCGCGCTGGCGATTAACCATCTCTTCCCCTCGATCAATCACACCGTCGCGGCTCTGATCGTCGTGGCCTATAGCGTCCCACTGGTATTGGGGAAAATCCAGGTCTGGCTCGACAAACTGAATGGTGTGCTTTTGCCGGTCTATGTCATAGGCCTCATAGCAGCCGTTTGCATCTCTATTTCCGAATATGGCTATTCAACCAATTGGATGACGTTTGGGCCCTCTAACCCATCCCCTTACGGTTGGTGGAATTGCTTTGTTTATTATATGGGCGTCTGGGTTCTTATGCTCTTTGCCTATGAGTATGCGAAGTTTGGCAAGGCCGCCGATGTTGAATTCCACAGCAAATGGAACTTCGGATTTCTATTTTACTTTGTCACCATTGTCGTCAATGGCGCGTGTGGTATTTATCTGGTCAGCTCTGTCCCCAGCATCGAGAAGATCAGTGAAATTTCTGTAGTGCTGGCGATACTGAGCTTGCTTGGCTTCTGGGGGCTGCTCTTCGTATGGGCAACACAGACCCGTATCAATTCAGCTAACTACTTCGTCGCTACCGGTAATTTGAAAACCATAGGTCAGTTCTTTGGCATTCGCTGGAGCTGGGGTTGGTGGGCAGTAGTCGTGGGTGTATTGGTGTTTTGCCTCATGCTCGCCGATGTCTTCAAATACCTGTTGGAAGCTCTTGCCTATCAGGGGATTATCGTTGTCGCCTGGGTGGGTGTCGCGATGTCGAGAATTATCGAGGTGCGAAAACTTGACGATGGCGGCGTGTCGAGTGCCCCCTGCAAATCGGTGAACTATTCTGGATTGGCTGCGTGGTTGGTTGCCTCGGTCGTGGGTGTGATCCTTATGAATTGCACGGGTCTGCTAGCCACATTCTCAGCGCCCGCCACCGCCATTGTCGCCTATGCAGTAATGCGTCTGAACTCTAAAGTTCGAGTGGTGAATAGACCCAGTATTAGCAAAGTAAATTAATTATGTTTGCGTAGGCTGCTTATATTTAAGGGCCTGCGCAACAACGACTACTTGAATTGACAGGGGCGGGATAAAAGCGCAAACTAACTGTCCACAGTCGACAGTGCGCAATCGGTAAAACGATTCAGTTCGACCACGATAGTGACTTACATCGAAGACACAGCGGGTTAACTTCAGATGAATCAGTTCTCCTCAGATTCAAACGTCCCTACGAGCGAACCAGGCTTGTTCCCAGCACCCATTGTCGACAGTAAGAGTCTGTCGGAGCAGGTGACCGAGTACCTGTACAAGCTGCTGGTCAGCGGCCAATTGAAGGCGGGACAGCGCGTTAATGAGGCCGAACTGGCACGAACGTTGAAGATAAGCCGTAACCCGATCCGGGAGGCGATCCGCAAGCTGGAGGAGCGAGGCTTGCTCATCTCCAGCCCACGGCGAGGCACATTCGTCCGTTCGTTTTCGGAGTCGGACATCCAGGATATTTTCTCATTCCGGATGGCGTTGGAGGAGTTTGCGGTTCGTCAGGCATTTCGATATCTCACCGATGAGGACATTGAGAGCCTGGCTGACATCGTCCGCCAGATGGAGGCAGCTGCAAAGACAGGGCGTGAAATGGAGCTTGTCGAACGCGACATCGCTTTCCATCAGCGAATTTGTGAACTATCGAGAAACACACAGACCGTTCGGGCTTTTTCCAATCTCTACGCAGAAATACAGATTTCGATCAGTTTAGTTGAACATCGATTTGAAAGTCTTGAGGATGCGGCAATAGACCATTGGCCAATTGTTGAGGCATTTCGCACTAAAGACGAGCAAAAGGTCATTGAAGCTCTCAGGGTTCACATAGGCGATTCCTGGAAAAAAATTAAGGAAGCCTACAACTACTAAGTTAAGTTGTAGCCCCTCTTGGCGATTTCAAATGACGTCGCGGAGTTTTTTTTCGTTTAAAATTCGGTGTTTTTATTTTTATTTGCGTCCTGTTTGTTTGCTTAGGTGGAGCCTTATGTCCAATATCGCAAGTCCCCATGCTTTCGTTTCCACTACTGAATGGAGTGTTCGCTGCGAACTGGCAGCCTTTTATCGACTGCTCGCTCATTTTCGAATGACTGACCTGATCGACACCCATATTTCGGTGCGGGTTCCAAGTGCTAAAGATCTGTTTTTCATTAATCGCTATGGCGTACTGTTTCACGAGATGAAAGCATCTGATCTGGTCAAGATCGATATTAACGGCGACCTCGTGGATGAATGCCACAATGCAGGGCCGATTAACAAGGCCGGATTCAATATCCACTCAGCCATTCACGGCGCTCGCCATGACGCTGTTTGCATCGTGCATACTCATACGTCGGCAGGTATGGCAGTATCTGCTCAAGAGGAAGGCCTGCTGCCGATTACACAGCACGCTTTAAAGTTCTATGACTGCCTCAGTTATCATGATTATGAAGGTATCGCTCTTAATCCTGCCGAATGCCCGCGACTTGTGGCGGATCTCGGTTCGAACATGGCAATGATCCTGCGAAACCATGGGTTGTTGGCTGTCGGAGGCTCCGTTGCCGAGGCCTTCAACCAGATCTATTTCCTGGAGCGAGCCTGTCAAGCTCAGGTCGCTGCGTTGGCTGGCGGGCAACCTCTGCGTTACCCCTCAAAACACATATGTGAACTCACAGCCAAGCAGTCAGCAGATGAGATTCGAGACAATCTTCATCTCTTGGCTTGGGAATCCGCTTTGCGGCTCATCGATGATCAGAAGTCTGAATATTGCTCCTGAATAAATTCTGCGTCAGCGCAATGCTTCAGGGATGTTGCAGAGGAGTGGCCAGTCTAAGCCGCGAGATCAGTATCGCCGTCTATGATTTTGCGAGCTCACCGCGCACGTCGAGGGCATTTGATTAGTTACAATGGGTTCGATTCTTGAGCCTGGTCGGGAGCTTTGCATGAAAGTTGGCGTGATTTCCGATACTCATGGTTTGCTCCGCGCCGAAGCCCGCGCTGCCCTGGAGGGTTGTGAACGGATCATCCACGCGGGCGACATTGGCAATTCCGACATTCTTTATCAACTGGCGTCTATCGCCCCACTGCACGTAGTGCGCGGGAACAATGACCAGGACGCACCGTGGGCAGAAAATATCCCCGACTTGCTACGTTTCGACCTCAACGGATGGCCAACTCTGCTGGTGCATGACATCGCCGATGTCCCGGTCGTGCTTGATGCAGGCATAAAGCTGGTGATCACCGGCCATTCGCACAAGCCATGCATAGAATGGCGCGGCGAACAGCTCTATCTCAATCCTGGCAGTGCGGGACGGCGGCGCTTCAAGCTGCCGGTGACGCTGGCTCTGCTCGAAGTGCTGGCGACCTCAATTGAGCCTCGTCTGGTCTCGCTACTGGAATGACCTTCCCTGGATTTATTGGGCAAAACACTTCCAAACCTTTGGGTTTGCGCCCGGCGTTTGAAGGCGCGTGCGGCGTTACCCGACGCGCCAATCCGTCATTTACTGGCGTCCAGCACGACGCGGTAACGCGCTTTGCCACTGCGCAGGTGATCGATGGCTTCGTTGACCCGGCTCATGGGAAAGTGCTCGACCTGCGGCAGGATTTGATGACGTGCGCAGAATTCCAGCATGGTCGCCGTGGTACCGGGCGAGCCCACCGGCGAGGAGGACAAGCTCTTTTGTTGGGGAAGCAGGTCGAACACGTGCACTGGAATAGCGCCGGGCACTAGGCCAACAAAATGCAGGCGCCCCCTGCCGCGCAGGGTTGCGAGCATGGCCTTCCAGTCGAGGTCGGCGTTGGCCGTGACCAGGAGAAAATCCAGGGTGCCGGCAATGGATTTCAGCGCGTTACTGTCGGTCGAGGCGACTACGTTGTGCGCGCCCAGGCGTCGGGCTTCGTCCTGCTTGCTCAACGACGAGGTAAAGGCCGTGACTTCGCAGCCCCACGCGTTAAGGAAGCGTAGTGCCAGATGACCGAGGCCACCGATTCCCACCACACCGACCCGGTCAGTAGGCTTGACGTCGAATTCCACAAGCGGGTTGAACACCGTCGAGCCGGCGCAGAACAGTGGCCCGGCCATGGCCGGGTCGAGTCCGTTTGGTATTGGAAGGGCCCAGGCCCAGTGCGAACGCAGGCGGTCGGCGAAGCCGCCGTGGCTACCGATGATGGTGGGTTGGACTGTGCCGCATAGGTGATGGGAGCCTCCGATACACGAGGAGCAATGCATGCAACTGCCCTTGTACCAACCAATACCCACCCGTTGTCCGACTTCGAGACCGCGTACCTGCGCGCCCACTCGCACGATACTGCCGACCACCTCGTGGCCGGGGATAAAGGGGTAGTGACTAATGCCCCATTCGTTATCGATCAGCGACTGGTCGGAGTGGCAGACGCCGCAATACTCCACGGCGACTTCCACCTCCTCGTCCCCCAATGGACCGGGATCGTAGCTATAGCGCTCCAGTGGAGCGCCGGCCGCCGTTGCGGCCCAGCCGGTGAAGGAAGTGAGTTCGGTGCTATTGCTCATTGGATACCTCCTGATCAGGAGACAGGGTTCTGGCACCTCAGGTGCCGCGGCGGAGCCAAGAAAGTGTAGCGTATCGCTGGCCGTTGTCTCGGTTGCCGATACCTTGGAGACAACACATCAATCGTTAAGCGAGCCACGGGCTCGCGCTATCTTATGCGCCGTTGCCGGCGCTCAACTCATGGCGCGAAGCCGCTCTGACATCGCGCTCTATGACTCGTTAATCGAAAGCTACCGTTCTACCCGCGTAATCTTCAAGCACAAGCACGATTGTCCGCTCCGTCACTCATACCATGCCACTTGAACGAATCAATGAGGCCTTTGATCTAATACATGAAGGCAAATCGATCCGCACCATTATCAAATACTCATCCGCACCCTGGAGCTGAGGCTCCAGATTCAGACTCCCTGATGATGGAGGTTTATCATGAGCAACTTGAAACTTCATCCTTCGTTGGATAGCGGAATAGAGCCAAGCGCTGCGAACTTCTCTGGCGGTACCCTGCAATGCCTGTGTCCGACTGATAAGGTTGAAATCAGGATTGACGCCCAGACCCTGCACAATCACGCCTGTGGCTGCAGCAAATGCTGGAAGCCCGCAGGTGCGAAATTCGCGGTTGTTGCAGTGGTTCCCCGCGATAAAGTCAGCGTCACTGCGAACGCTGAGAAGCTGGTTATCGTCGACGAGCGCGCGGCTATTCAACGACATGCCTGCAAAGAGTGCCATGCCCATATGTATGGCCGCATCGAAAACAAAGACCATGCGTTCTATGGCCTGGATTTCGTGCATACCGAGCTATCTCCGCAAAAAGGGTGGGCCGCACCAGGCTTTGCAGCCTTCGTTTCGTCGATCATCGAAACCGGCACCCCGCCGGAGGACATGAAGGAAATTCGCGAAAAACTGCGCGCGCTCGGTTTGGAACCTTATGATTGCTTGTCGCCAGAGCTGATGGACGCATTGGCTACGCAAGTGGCGAAGTTGAAGGGTGTTCTCGCATCCCGTTAAACCCCATTTGTGCTCGGGGTGTCGATGAGCACCTTGTCGACGTGCCGCAGATTGGGCGGACGCTTACGTTTCGCGATGGCAGCTGCCAAGGCTAGCGTGCAGCGCTCCGGGTACCGGCGAACGCGCTCGTGCCAAGCCAGCGCCACAGGTTTTGCGCATCCTGCACTGCGCCGTCGACACGCAGCTCTCGCGACTGAAGCACCTCCTGCGGCGTGCGGTCGCCCGTCCACACCTCGGTCAACGCGCGCACGCTGGAGTCCACGACGAGCGTCAGTTCGCGGCCGGGGTCGTCGCGGCACAGGTCTGCCACACCCTGTTCAACCACGAGCCACCACTCTTGCTCGCCGGGCCGCGCGTCGCGGAACTTGAACTGGACGACCACTGGTCGGGACGGGAACGTCTCAATGCGCACGAACCGGCGCACGTCCCACATCAGCAAGCCTGCATCGAGTTCGTCATCGCGAAGGCGACTGCCGATCCAGCGCGCGCCCCAATGGCCCAGCGCCATTATGATGGGGCGCAACTCCTCGCCCGCGTCGGTCAGGCTGTACTCCCAGACTTTGCCGACGGCTGTGCGATGCACGACACCGATATCTTCCAGATGGCGCAGCCGCTGTGCCAGCAGACCGGTGGACATCCGGGGCACGCCGCGGTGCAGTTCATTGAAGCGCTTACTGCCGCACAACAACTCGCGCACGACCAAAGGTGTCCAGCGCTCGCACAGTGCTTCAGCACCGCGCGCGACCGTGCAGAACTGACCGTAGCTGTCTTCCATCGTCTGGGCTCCGCAATCACAACACTTCAGATTCTGAACTAGCACCGTTACTTCGTCACGCGCACGCTGAAGCCTCCGAAAGCCCACCGCCAAAGGAGAACGCCATGACAAAAGTAGCCATCATTCAGCGCCCGCCAGTACTGCTCGATCGTAGCGCGACGCTCGCCCGGGCCGTGCAATCGGTCGCCGAGGCAGCGGCGGCGGGAGCCTCGCTGATCGTTTTGCCCGAATCGTACATTCCCGGTTACCCATCGTGGATCTGGCGGCTGGCGGCGGGAAAGGACGGAGCTGTAATGGGCCAGTTGCACACGCGGCTGCTGGCCAACGCCGTCGATATCACCAACGGTGACCTGAGCCCATTGTGCGAGGCCGCCAGGGTTCACGCCGTGACGATCGTGTGCGGCATCAATGAATGCGACCGGTGCAATGGAGGCGGCACGCTCTATAACAGCGTAGTCGTTATCGGCGGGAATGGCGCCGTGCTCAACCGACACCGCAAGCTGATGCCAACCAATCCCGAGCGCATGGTGCATGGCTTCGGTGATGCCTCCGGTTTGCGTACGGTCGATACACCGGTCGGTCGCGTGGGTGCGCTCATCTGCTGGGAAAACTACATGCCGCTGGCGCGCTATTCACTGTATGCCCAAGGGGTGGAAATCTACGTCGCCCCCACGTACGACACGGGCGATGGCTGGATCAGCACGATGCGTCACATTGCTCTCGAGGGCCGCTGTTGGGTGCTCGGCAGTGGCACCGTGCTGCGCGGCAGCGACATCCCCGACGACTTCCCGGCTCGTAAGCAACTGTTTGCCGATCCGGACGAATGGATCAACGACGGCGACTCGGTGGTGGTCAATCCTCAAGGGCGGCTCGTGGCCGGTCCGTTACACCGAGAGGCAGGCATTTTGTATGCGGACATCGACGTCGCACTCGTGGCGCCAGCGCGGCGGGCGCTCGACGTCACCGGGCACTACGCGCGCCCTGACATCTTCGAACTGCAGGTGCGGCGCACGCCGGCGACAGCGGTGCGCTACATCGACGGGTCAAGGTAGGTAACGTGCAGGCGATCCGCGCCATGTCCGGCGGTATCGCCTGACCATTGATCAAGGAGCCATTCCATGAGCATTGAACGGTCTTACAAGGGCAGTTGTTTTTGCGGCGCAGTCGAGTTCACCGTCAGCGGCGAGCCGGCCGCGATGGGCTATTGCCATTGCGAGTCGTGTCGGCACTGGTCGGCAGGGCCGGTCAATGCCTTCACGCTGTGGAAACCCGAGGCGCTGCAAGTGACTCGGGGTGCTGACAACATCGGCACCTACAACAAGACACCGCAGAGTTACCGCAAGTGGTGCAAGACGTGCGGCGGGCACCTCTTCACCGAACACCCGGGGATGGGGCTCATCGACGTGTATGCCGCGGTCATCCCGGAGCTCGCGTACTCGCCAGGCGTTCACGTCCACTATCAGGAGAGCGTGCTGCGCATCAAGGATGGATTGCCCAAGCTGAAGGATGTCCCCAAGGAATTAGGGGGATCGGGCATCAGCGTGGACGAATAGCACTAGCGAGGCTTTTGGCCCAGCGTGGGAGGAAAGTGCCACAGCACTCAGCACTCAGCACTCAGCACTCATCACTCAGAAGCGAGCGCGACGTCCCCCCGTCCCTGTTGGGTGTCAGCGGCCGTCTGGCGACCCACTTTGAACCATGCGGCGTACAACGCCGGGACGAAGAAGATCGTCAGTAGCGTCGCCACGGTAAGGCCGCCCATGATCGCAATTGCCATCGGCCCCCAGAACACGCTGCGCGTCAGGGGGATCATTGCAAGTACGGTGGCCAGCGCCGTCAGCATCACCGGTCGGGCTCGGTGAATGGCGGCATCCAGCACAGCATTCCATGGGTCGCGCCCTTCAGCGATCTCGGTTTGCACCTGGTCGATCAGGATCACCGAGTTGCGCATGATCATGCCGCCCAGTGCGATGATGCCCAGGATTGCGACGAAGCCCAGCGGCGACTGGAACACCAGCAGTGCCGGCACCACACCGATCAGGCCCAGCGGTGCGGTCAGCACCACCATCCACATGCGAGAGAAGCTCTGCAGTTGCAGCATAAGCAGCAGCAGGATGCTGATCAGCATCAGCGGGGCCACCGCCAGCAGCGCCTTGTTGGCCGTGGCACTTTCCTCCACCGCGCCGCCCACGTCGATGCGGTAGCCCGACGGCAGCTTCCCTTCGATATCCTTAAGCAACGGCTCGATCTCCTGCGTCACCGACACACCTTGCTCGCCATCCTTCACGTCGGCACGCACCGTGATCGCCATATCGCGGTTGCGGCGCCACAGCACCGGCTCTTCCAGCTCAGAGCGCACCTGTGCGACTTGCGACAGTGGCACCACCGTGCCCTGGCGCGTGTAGAGGTTGATGTCTTTCAGTGTGTCGAGGCTCAAGCGCTCCTCAGGCACGGCACGGGCCACGATGTCGATCAAGTCCTCGCGCTCACGCAGCTGCGACAGGGTTGCGCCGTTCATCACGGTCTGGGTCGCCAGCGATACGTCGGCTGGCGTGAGGCCAAGCGCGTTCGCCTTGTCCTGATCAAGCTCGACCTTCAGCGTGCGCACCGGGTCGTTCCAGTCGAGCTGGAGGTCGCGCACCTTCGGGTTGGACGCAACCACCTTCTCCACCTCGCGTGCGATCTGGCGCACCACCTGGGTATCGGGGCCTACGACGCGGAACTGCACCGGGTAGCCGACAGGCGGCCCCAACTCGAGCCGGGTCACGCGCACCCACGCCTGCGGGAACTGTTGGTCGGCCGAGGTCACCAGCCGTGCACGTACCCGCTCGCGTGCATCCAGGTCCCTGGTCATCACAACGAACTGGGCAAATCCCGGATTCGGCAGCTCGGGGTTGAGCGAGAGATAGAAGCGCGGTGCGCCGGCGCCGGTGTAGGCGGTATAGAAACGCACGTCCTCGTCCTTCGCCAGGATCTCCTCCATGTGCTTGACCTGCTCGGTCGTCGCGGCGAACGAGGAACCTTCCTTGACGCGCAGGTCAATGACCAGTTCAGGACGCGAACTGTTGGGGAAGAATTGCTGCGGCACTAGCTTGATACAGGCCAGAGCAAGCGCCAGGGCGCCAAACGTCGCACCGATGACCACCCAGCGCCGCTCGATGGCAGCGTCGATCAGGCGGCGCAGGCTGCGGTAGAACTTCGTGTCGTACAGATCACCATGCTGGTGCTTGCCCAAGTCGTTGGGCAGCATCTTGACCGCCAGGTACGGCGTGAAGATGCCGGAGCAGATCCACGAGAACAATACCGCGGCGCCGACGATCCAGAAAATGCCACCCGCGTACTCGCCGGTGGTGGACTGCGAGAGACCGATCGGCAGGAAGCCCACGACGGTGATCAGCGCGCCGGTCAGGCGCGGCATCGCGGTGGACGAGTAGGAGAAGGCGGCGGCCTTTACGCGGTCCATACCGGTTTCCATCTTCGCCACCATCATCTCGATGGCGATGATGGCGTCATCCACCAGCAGTCCCAACGCGATAATCAGCGAGCCGAGCGAGATACGCTCGAGGTTCCAGCCCATCGCCAGCATCACCAGCGCCACGCCGCCCAGCACCAGCGGCACCGTGGTCGCGACCACGAGACCGGCGCGCCAGCCCAGGCTAGCCAGGCTCACCGCGATCACGATGATCAGCGCCTCGGCCAGCGCGCGCCCGAAGTCCAGGATTGCGTCCTTCACCGTGGTTGGCTGGTCGGCCACGAGCTCCAGCTCCACGCCATGGGGAAGTTCCGACTGGATCCTGGCGACTGCGGTGTCCATCGCCTTGCCCAGGTCCACGATGTTGCCGTCGCTGGTCATCGTGATGCCGAGCATCAGCACGGGCTGGCCGTTGTGGCGCACCGTGTAGGTCGGCGGATCCTCGAAGCCACGTTTGACGGTCGCAATGTCGCCGAGTTTGATCTGCCGGCCGCCTGCGGCAATGGGCACGTTGCGGATGGCGTCTTCGCTGGCGAACGGGCCACTCACGCGTACCATGACGCGGTCGCCGCGGGTATCGATCTGGCCCGCGGGCAACATGGCGTTCTGGCTCTTGAGGCTTTCGGCGATGGCCAGCGGTGTAATGCCCAGCGCTGCCAGGCGCTCGTGCGAGAACTCGACGTAGACACGCTTGGCCTGCTTGCCGACGACATCGATCTTTTTGACCATCGGTACCTTCAGCATGCGGCGCTTGATGTCCTCGGCCGCGTCCGACAGGTCGGCATGGCCGATGCCGTCGCCCTTGACCGCGTACATCAGGCCATACACGTCGCCGTATTCGTCGTTTACGATCGGGCCGATCACGCCGTCAGGCAGCTCGAGGCTCAGGTCGTTGAGTTTCTTGCGCGCCTGGTACCAGGCCTCGCTCTGGTCGGCCTTGGAGGTGCCGCCGCGCACGGTGAGCGTCATGCCCGCGTAGCCTTGCCGCGCGTAGGTGACCACCTTTTCGAAGTGGTCGATCTGCTCGAATTTCTTCTCCATGCGGTTGAGGACCTGGTCCTGCAACTGCTGGGCGGTGGCTCCCGGCCAGATGACAATGGCGGTCATCGAGGGCACGGAGAAACTCGGGTCCTCGAGTTGACCGAGCCTGGTGAAGCTGAAGGTGCCGGCCACCGCGACGAGGATGAGCATGAACAGGACGATGGCGCGATGGCGCAGCGCCCAGTCGGTGAGGTTGAAGTTGTTCATCGGGCGGCCTGCTGCGGGGTGTTCGCGTCAACAATCGCCGCGCCGGGAAGCGCGACCTTCAGTCCGGACGCCATCTTCTGCACCCCGGCGGTGACGACCAGTACACCGGCCTGCGGCCCGGAGACGAGCACCTCGTCATTGCGGTAGCCCCACACCGCCACACGCTCCAGTTCGACGATGCCTACCGGATCCTTGCCCGCGGGCGTGACCACCCACAGCGCCGGCTGGCCGCCGTTTTGCGTCAGGGCCGTAGCCGGCACCGCCGCCACCGAGACACTTGTCATCACGCGCTCGGCCATTACCGTGGCGGTGGCGCCCAGCGGCAGTGCCTTCACCGGCTTGAGCCGCGCGCGATAGGTGCGGGTCTGCGCCGCGGCCTGCGGCGACAGCTCGCGCAGCGTGACATCGAAGGTTTCGTTTGGCGCACTGGCCAGCGAGGCTTTGAAACGCGCCTCTTTGAAGGCGGACAGCTGATCCTCGGGCACATCGATGACGATCTCGGATTCACCTGGATTCGCGACCGAGACAACCGATTGGCCTTGCGCCACGACCTGCCCGGCCTCAACGCGCACAGCCGTGACGACGCCGCTACGCGAGGCGCGCAGCACGGTGTACTTGAGCTGGTTGCGCGCGAGCTCGAGCTTGCGCGCCTCGGCCTTGGCGGTCGCCTGCGCGGTCTGGGCATTGGTATGCGCGCGCTCGTCTTCGGCCGCACTGACCGAGCCGTCAGCCTTCAGCGCAGTCAGGCGCTGGCGGTCCGAGTCGGCCTGGCGCGTCTGCTCGACGGCAACCGTCCACTGTTGTAGCGATGCGTCCTCAGCGAGGCGGTAGTCGCTGTCATCCAGCACAGCCAGGATGTCGCCTTCGCGCACAAACTGGCCTACATCGACCTTGCGCTGGGCTACCTTGCCGCCCACGCGGAAGGCATGGTCGACTTCATGCCGCGACTGTACGGTGCCCACGTAGCGACTGATGTCGCGGGCATTGTCGTAGCTGATTTCAGCGGTGCGTACCGGTCGTGGCGTCTGCATGGTCGGCTGGTCCGGACTACACGCGGACAGCATGACGGCTACGGCCAGGGCGCCGGCCGCAGTAAGGGAGGTTTTCAAGGCGGTTCCTCTTTGAAAAACGGCAGTTTCTTAGGAAAGTGGTGGCCGGTCGGCTTCGGTGGTTGCGGTGGGAGTGGCGGGTTGTTCGAACACCTGCCAGCCTCCGCCCAGTGCTTTGTAGAGCTGCACGCTATCGAGCAGCAGCCGGGTGTTGCTGTCGTTGGCGCTCAGGCGCACCGACAAGCGCGCCCGTTGCGCGTCCAGCAGCGGCAACAGATCGATCTGCCCTCTATCGTAGAGCGACTGCGCGCGGCTCAGCGCCGCCTCCGCAGACTCAGTGGCCGACTGCAACCACTTGGCGCGCTGACGCTCTTGCGTCTGCGTGACGAGGGCGTTCTCCACGTCCTCGAGCGCGCGCACAATGCCGTCCTCGGCGCGCAATAGCGCCTCACGCTGGCCGCTCTCGGCGACCTCGTTGATCGCGCGTGTGCGCCCGGCGTTGAAGATCGGCATGGTGAGCAGGGCGGCCACGTTGGTGAAGTTGGCGGCGCCCAGATCGAGACCGTTCAGCTCAAGACCCTGGCGGCCGTAGGATGCACCGAGGAACAGCCGCGGGAACCACTCAGCCGCGGCTTGTTTACGGCGCGCATTGGCGGCATCGAGCTGCGCCATCAGCGCCAGTACATCAGGCCGGCGCTGTAGCAGGGTGGCGGGCTGCCCCTGCCGGGCCTCGGGCGCTACCACGTTGCCATGGGAGGGCTGGATGCTCGCGGCGTTAAAGGCCTGGTCACCGATCAATACGGCGATGCGGTGTCGCGCCACAGCAGCCAGGGTTTCCAATGAGGGGATCTGCGCGCGCGCCGATGCGGCATCGGTCTGCGCGCGCTCGACGTCGAAGGAGGTCGCCAGCCCTGCACGGTGGCGCGCATTAACCAGGCGCAGTGTCTCGTCCTGCGCCGTCGAGATCGCGCGTAATGTTTCGGCCTGGCGCAGTGCACCGACCAGCGTGAAGTAGTTGCTGGCGACGTCGCTCATCACCAGCAGGCGCACGCCGCGCACGCCGTCCTCCGCGGCCAGTGCCTCGGCCTCGGCCGCTGCCGCGCCAGCGCGCAGGCGTCCGCTCAGGTCAAGTTCCCACGAGACGTCCAGGCCTGCGCCCACGGTTTTGGTATCTGGATAACCCTGCTTCTTGGCAGTGTCGTAGCCGCTGCTACGGTCGGAGCCGAAGGCGGACATTCCGACACTCGGAAAGAGCCAGGAACGACTGACCGTTTCACCGGCGCGAGCGGTGCGCACGCGCTCGGCGGCGATCTTGATATCACGGTTCTCGCGCATTGCGCGGCGCACCAGATCCGTCAACTCCGGGTCGTTGAAAGTCTCCCACCACGCGGCTTCGGGTTCCATCTCGGAGGCCGTGCTTGCGGCGAACTTGGCCGCCAGGGGCACCGCCGGCTTGGCGACCTCCGTGGAGCAACCGGTCAAGACCACGGCGAAAGACGCGGCGAGCGCCGCACCAACGACAACGCCGAGCAGGCGTTCGGCATGTTGCAGGGGCGTCCGCCCGGCGTGGCGGGTCAGCGGATGGGGGGTTGGAAGTCGCGGCATCGGATTGGACTCGTGTAGATTCGAGGTTGCATCAGCGTAGGGCCCGGTGTGCGCGAAGTCGTCAGCGAAACGTCGCCGTTCGGTCGCCATATCGAGGGCTCATTGATGTTGGAGGCGTCACTCGCCGTCGGCATCTGCCGCGTGCTCGGCGGCCGCCGCCGTGAGGTCCGAGTCAATCGACTCCAGTAACTCTTCGGCGGACGAAAACTCGCGCTGACGCCCGGTGACCAGGTTTTCAAGGCGGCCCGCGAGGGCGCCGGGCGTGGCATCGTTACGCAGCTTCACTACGTACGAGCGACGGCTCGGGTACTTGGATTCAGGGTTCAGGCTCATCGCAGACCAGGGGATCAAGAAAGTTCGACGACAGCGTAGGCCGGCCCCCTGGGTCGAGTCGTAAGCGAAAGGTCAGACTTCGGTCGGGACAGCGTCGCTCCCACAGTTGATCTACCGCGAACACAGAATTTGAGTACGGCCGCGGTTTGGTGTGGGAGCGGGCTTGCTCGCGATGAGGGCAGCACATTCAACGTTGCTGTGACTGACAGACCGCCATCGTCGGAACGCCGCCCGGAGCAAGCTCGCTCCCACAAGTTTGCGCCCTTAACTCTTCAAACCGACCTTGCAGCTTGAAGCAGTGAGCGCGCACGTTTCACTAGCTCGGTTCCATTGGCTTCGGGCAACTGGTCAACCAGCGTCGCCAATGCCTGGTGGTCCTCGGCCGCGGCGTCATGGTGCTCGCACAGCTCGACCAGCGCGAGCAGTTCCAGCCACGGTGCTTGCTGGGCGCGGGCCTCCTCAACCGCACGCCGTACCGCGGTATTGCCGGCATCGAGCCGGCCTTGCATCCGCGCAATCGCTGCCTCCAGCAGCAACAGTTGCGGCAGGTACACACGCTCGCCCAGTTCCTCCCCGACCCGTAGTGCTTCCTCTAGCTCGACTCGCGCGGCGTCGCAATCACCTGCCAGCAGCAGCGCCTCGGCGGCGTAGCCGAGCACCTCGCTGGCACCGGAACGCATGCCGAGCCCGGTGTGTTCTTCGTAGGCCTCGCGGATGCGACGGTAGCCATCGCGCGGCGCGCCGTTGCGCGCGTCGGCCCAGCCGCGCCACCAGCGGCAAGCCGTGCGTCCCAGTGCGAGCGAATACTCGTCGACCAGCGCCTGCATGTCGTCAGCCAGCGCTGCCACACGCACAGGGTTTCCCATCCGTACCTCGATCAACACCTCCTGCCAGGTGGCGACCAGCCAGGTCATAGGCTGGCGAAGCGCCTGCGCGCGGGTCCGCGCCCGCTGCATGTGGGCTCGGCCTTGCTCAACCAGGCCAGAACGCACGAGTTCTATGGCCAGCATGCCGTGCAGCATGACCTGAGGATCGGCCGCAAAGATCTCGTTGGCCCCGATGTCCAGCGGCTCGGCGATCGCGAGGGCGCGCTCTAGCCAACTGCGGGTCGTCTGCGTGCGACCCTGGAGGTGATGCACCTCGCCCTGCACGATGCACGCCGCCAGCATGAGCGCTGGATCGTTCGCCTCGGATGAGAGGGCTTCGGCGCGTTCCGCCACCTCCAGCGCCAGCGCGTAGTCGCCGCGCAGACCGAGCAGATAACCGAATCCGTGCAGCAGGCGACCGCGCATTGGATGCTCGGGTACATCCGCCAGCAGCGTGTACGCGCGTTCGAACGCGTTCCTGGCTTCGCTGCCGACACCGAACGTGTGGAAAGCCGACACCCCCTGCAGCGTGGCCAGGGTAATTTCGAGCGCATCGCGCTCCGTCCCTTCTGGTGCCTGCGTCAGCAGGACCAACGCGCGCTCAGTGAGGCCGATGCACAAGGCCGGGCTGAAGTGCAGCAGCGCGGCTTCTGCGGCCTCGGCGTAGTAGCGCAGCGCGATCATCGGCTGCCGAGCCCGGTCGAAGTGCATTGCCAGCTCCGAGGCAGCAACCGGCACACCGGCCGTGCGCTCGCGTTCGAGGGCAGCGCCAACCTGGCGATGAAGGTGAGTGCGCAATGAGCGCGGCGTGCGGTCGTACAGTACCTGGCGGAAGAGCGCATGCCGGAACGAGTAGGGTAGCTCCAGCGTTTCGTCAAGTTCGGCGGCCCGCGACCGCGTGAGCCACACCTGCTCGCGCACCAGTTCCTCGCAGGTGTCGGCCACAGAAGCGAGGTCGCGCTCGAGGGCCAGCGAAACCGTCTCGACCCGGAATTCGACTCCGCATACCGCTGCCGCCGAGAGCAGTGCACGCTGCTCGGGCCCGAGCTTGGTGATGTAGTGATCAATGATGGCCGCGAGGTTCTCGGGAACCGCCATTCCCGCCAGTCGGGCCTCGATGGTGGCGTCGTCGTCCGTTGGATCCATCACTTCACTGACGACTGACGACACGAACAGCGGCACACCATCGGTGCGCTCGTGCAGGGCACGCACGAAGGTTTCATCGCGCGCCAGAGAGTCCGAACGCAGCGCGACATAGTCAGCGACCTCGGTTTCCGAGAACGGATCGAGCACCACTTCCTCGCACAGACGTTGCAGGCGCAGTTCGTGGCGCAACGAGTTGAGCGGATGATCGAGCGCTACCACCTCGGCGAGGCGGAAGCTCGACAGCCACATCAGCCGCGCGCGGCCACGTCGCCGCGCCACATAGTCGATGAGCTGGACCGTCGCCCGATCGCTCCAGTGCAGGTCTTCGGTCACCAGTAACAGCGGTCGCTGTTCCGTGTAGCGGTCCAGCAGTTCGCCCATTTCCCGGAGCATGCGGTCCGGACCGACGCTGGCAAGCTCGCGCCGCAATGCGTCTCGCTCTTGCGTAGTGCTCAGCCACGGCAGTTGCAGCAGCCAGGTCGGCGCCACGGCGCGCAGCAGAGCCGGCAGGGTGGGGTCGCTGCGACACAGATCGGCCAACGCCTCCAGCACCGGCAGGTACGGCTCGCCGGTGCCGTAGTGCTCCACGCAATGGCCGCGTGCGCAGGCGATGCCGCCAAGGCTGGCGATGAAATGTTCGATCAACGTGGTCTTGCCAATCCCCGGTTCTCCGGCGAGCCAGACCACGGCACGCTGGCCCCCGTAAGCCCGCTCCCACGCCCGTTGCAGCCTTGAGACCTCGTCGGTGCGACCAATGAATGGCGGCGACGGATGCGCACCGGCCGCTGGCACCGTCGCGGGTGCCGGCGGCATCGAAGGAGCAGGGGAGGGCGCGGCGATGAAGCGATAGCCGCGTCGCGACACAGTCTCGATGAAGCGGGGCTGCCTGGGGTCGTCGCCCAGCACCTTGCGCAGATCGCTGATGGCCGTCTTCAGCACCGAATCGCTGACGAACCGATGTCCCCACACTGCGTCAAGCAAAGCCTCCTTGGTCACCAGCGATCCCGGTTGGCGTGCAAGTACGCACAGTAGGGTGAAGGGCGTTGGCGCCAATGCCACGGCTTCTCCGTTACGTAGCAGGCAGGCGTTGGCCTCGTCGAGCTCGAAATCGACGAAGCGGAGCTGGACTGGGTTCGGATGGGGCTGCGGACGCGCCACGTTTGATTCCTGAAGACTAAAACATAGTTTCTAGTACTGGGCCATTACTCCAATGACAACGCTGATCGGCTCAGAAGCCAAGCCTCACCGGTCGGAAACTGACGCAAACCAGCCCCGTCACACCCTCGGCACGGCGCGCGTGGCCTCATCCCGGTGCGTTAATGATCTCAAAAATTAATGACAGAAACTTCAATATTGAATAATGTCTCATTTTTGAATACCTTCACATTGCCTGACGATGAGACCACCACGTCTCACGACTTCAATCACAACAAGGGCTCGAGATGAACAACAACAAGAAAGTTTCCGAATTGCCTGCCTCCGCCGTCGACGTGCTGGTCGTCGGTAACGGTCCGGTAGGTGCGACAATCGCGGCGCTGCTCGGCCGCTATGGGATAACGACGCTGGTACTGGACAAGGCTCATGAGGTCCTGCTGATGCCCCGCGCCATTGCTCTGGACAACGAGGCGCTGCGCATTCTGCAACTCGCCGGATTGTCGGAAGACGCTTTCGAGAAGATCGCTATCCCTGAAGTGAGGATGCACTCTCCGGTTCTCGGGCAATTCGGTCGAGCCAATACCGCAGGGTGTATCGACGGCCATCCCAAGCTTGTGACTTTCTATCAACCCGACCTCGAACGAGCGATGCGCAGCCAGGTTTCCAGGCTGAAGTCAGTGACCAGTCTTGGTGGCTTCGAACTTGAGAGCGTGGTCGAGGAATCGGACTGTGTCGTCGCCTCCGTACGTGATCAAGATGGCCACTTGCATTGCGTTCGCGCGCAGTACCTGGTAGGTGCGGATGGCGCAAGCTCCAAGGTCAGAGCACTGATCGGCCAGGAATTCGAAGGACAAACCTATGCAGAAGATTGGCTGATTGTCGATGTCATGAACCGGCATAAGTCAGCGATTGATCACGTTGAGTTTATCTGTGATCCACGGCGCCCAACGCCGCACATGCCCGCACCCGGCGGAAGGGAGCGTTGGGAGTTCATGCTACAACCAGGTGAATCTCGGGAAGAGCTGGAAAGCCCGGAAAGTATCGCCCGGCTGATCGCGCCATGGATCAATCCGCAGGAGCTGGAAATCGAGCGCAAGGCGGTGTATCGATTCCACGCGCGCTGCTGCAATAAATTCAGTAAGGGGCGCATCTTTCTCGCAGGAGATGCAGCCCACATTACCCCTCCCTTTGTCGGGCAAGGTCTCGTTGCAGGCCTTCGAGATGGCGCCAACCTGGCCTGGAAACTGGCCTGGGTCCTTCGCGGCCATGCATCGCCTTCAGTGCTCGATACCTATGACGTAGAGCGTCGCCCCCATGCCCAGGCGATGATCAATCTGGCGAAACTCATGGGCCGCCTGGTGATGCCCAGAAACAAGGTCGCAGCTTTCTTCGTCCACGGCCTGATGCGCATACTGGCGTTGACTCCCGCTACCAGAAGGTACTTCGAACAGCTGGACATCAAGCCGAAGAACATCTTCGAACACGGCCTGTTCGTGCAACATCGTCGTGGCGATAAGCTGGTTCGTGGCAGTCTGTTTCCCCAAGCCTGGGTTCGCACCATGCAAAAGCAGATCAAATTGAGCGACGATGCGCTTGGAGACAACCTGACCTTGATTGGATTCGGTGTTGACCCGTTGTCACTGCTGACCCGCGCTCAGGTCGTTTACTGGGAAAAAATGGGAGGCCACTTCCTGGAGATCAGAACGCGCGGCACGCGCTCCGATGGCAGTTGCGACTTCATCGAAGACCTGAACCATGACATCCTGCCGCTGGCTGCTAAAGGAACGCTGGTCGCGGTACGCCCCGACCGCATCATCATGCACCACGTCCCTGGCGCAGAGGCAGGCAGTCTCCTTCGAGACTGCATGGGCCTGTTGGGTAGCGCCGATTCCACTGCCGACAGCGTTTCCATTACCATTAACGAGCCCCCTCGATTACGAGCCTGAAAATGCATTCCCCCACTTTTCCTTCAGAAGCCACTGCGCAAGAGCCTCTCACTCGAGGCCACAAGAAGCGTGAACGCACCCGTCGCGGCCTGGTGGACGCGGCATTGCGTCTTATCGCACGTAAGGAGGTGGGGGAGATTGCACTGCTCGAGGTAGCCGAAGAGGCGGCGGTATCCAACGGCACCATCTACAACTACTTTCGAACGCGCGATGAAGTACTCGAGGCGGTTGGCATCGCCATGGCCGCCGAGTTCTCCGATGCCATCTCTGCTCTGAGCTCAGGCGTGCACTGCGGCGCACAGCGGCTTTCGATTGGCGTGCGCATGTTCGTATGCCGGGCTGCCGACGACCATCAGTGGGCCAATGCGCTGCTGCGCATCATCCATTTCGATCAGGCCATGCGCTCCCGATTGGCTGCCCATGTGCTTGGCGATCTGCGTGAAGGTCTGCGTGCGGGCACTTTCGCTTACGAGGACGAAGGGGTCGCCCTGGACTTGGTCGTATCCTGCACAACCGGAGCGATGCGCTCGGTTGTCGAGGGGCGTGCGGTGGCGGAGCATGATCTGCTGGTCGCCGAAATGATTCTCAAGGCTCTGGGCGTAACACCTGCCAGAGCCAAGAGAATCGCCGGCAAGCCGCTACCCGTCTAATCCTGATGTCATCCTCGACCGGCTAAGCCCTAATGCCGTTCAGTAAAGGAAATATAGGTCCCTATTGTAGGAGCGAGCAAGCTCGGCTCCTACAAAAAGCTGCGTTCGCTTAACTGAACGGCATTGGGCTAGGCCTGGCCAATCCATTGCCGATAGTTCTTCGCCTGGCGACGAGCCTTCAGCTGATTGCCGATCAATGCCATGAATGGCGACGTCCTGGGTTTTGTCCGTTTCCCTTGGCTCAACAAGCCAAGCTGCTTCTTGATCACCGACGCCACTGCCAGCGATGCCAGCGCCTTGTTCTTCCAGCGGACGACGATGGGCTCCACTACGGTGTCCTGACCAGCCATCCACTGGTTTGGCAGCGCCGGCTCGATTGCCAACGCAGTGGCAAGCCCCACCATCGACACCGAGCCGCTCACCACTCGCTCCGCCACCTCCTTTCTACGCACGCCGCCGGTGACCATCAGCGGCATGCGCGCTATTTCTGCTATTTTCTGCGCGATCTCGAGGAAATAGGCTTCTCGAGCCAAGCGGCTGCCATCGCGGGTCTGCCCCTGCATCGCCGGGCTTTCGTAGCTGCCACCTGACAGCTCGACCAGGTCGACCGCCTTGGCGTTAAGCATTTCCACCACACGAGCCGCATCCTCGGCATCGAAACCGCCTCGCTGAAAATCCGCGGAATTGAGCTTCACCGCGACGCAAAAGGTTGGTGCCACTCGCAGACGTATTGCGTCGATGGTTTGCAGGAGAATTTGCGCACGATTTTCCAGGCTGCCACCCCAGCGGTCGCTACGCCGGTTGGTCAAGGGCGAAAGGAATTGACTGAACAGGTAACCATGCGCGGCATGAACCTCCACGCCGGTGAATCCGGCACGCTCGGCCAGCGCTGCAGCATGGGCATAGCGCTCGATCAGCTCTTCGATCTCCTGCTCATTCAAAGCCCTGGGCGGCACAAAAGCCTTTGATAGTCCGGGAATGTCGACGGCAACCGCGGAGGGGCCCCGTGCCGATTGCCCCATTGAAGCCAATAATTGCCGTCCAGGATGATTGATTTGCATCCAGGCCTGGGCTCCACGACTGCGGCAAGCATCGGCCCATAGCCTGAATTTGCCCAGGTTCCGATCGTCCTCAAGCACCACGCCAGCCGGTCCGGTCAAGGCGTGGCGATCAACCATGACATTGCCAGTGATGATCAGACCGGCCCCACCGTCCGCCCAACGTCGATAGAGCCTGGTCAGCGCTTCCCCCGGAGCGTGATCCTCATTGGCAAGGTTCTCCTCCATGGCAGCCTTGGCGATACGGTTTGGAATCACCGTGCCGTTAGGCAATCGAAGCGGTTCGAAGAGCTTTGAGCCGGTCATGTTCTGTCCTTCAGGAATGAAAAAACGGCCAGCCATCGCTCAGGTTTGTTGAAGTCCTGGTTCACATCGATGGGTGGGTTTGATGGCCTGCCGAGAGGACGAGCCAAAGAACGTGGAGCTGAACACGCGTGTTCAGATAAGTCAATGCGTGGACATTTGAAGCCCTTCATCTGGCTTGCCATGTCGCTCAGAATTCCCCCAAAGTTACGAGACATATAACGATTTTTATGGTGAGGCGCGTACTTGATTCAAAAAACGTCGTTGACGTCTAATGAACACGCGTGTTCAATAAGGCCATAAGGTAATCCTGGAGAGAGAACCGTGGAATCCCTAAATCCAACACAGCGCCGCATTCATCAAGCCGCCTTTCGCCTGTTCGCTGAAAGAGGCTCCTCGCAGGTGAACATCCTCGACCTCGCGCAAGAGGCAGGAGTGGCGCGCGGAACGGTCTATAGCAACATCGAAAGCATGGAAAGCCTGTTCGAGGCGGTCGCCAGCCATCTCGCGAGGGAGATGCATGAACGCGTCAACAAGAGCTTCAATTCCCTCTCCGATCCGGCTCAGCGCCTTGCCAATGGCATTCGATTCTTCATTCGTCGAGCTCACGAGGACTCCCAGTGGGGGGCATTCATACATAAATTCGCCATGAGCAATTCTTCGTTGCGCGAAATGTTTAGCAGCCAAGCGACTACAGATCTTCTGAGCGGACTTTCCAGTGGGCGCTACACGTTTGCGCAGGAGCAATTGCTCTCAGTACTGACGCTGATATCGAGCAGCGTCCTCGGCTCGATTTTCCTGGTGCTGGAAGGGCACAGAACGTGGCGCGAAGCGGGCTCTGACACCGCCGAGCTGGTGCTGCGGGCATTGGGTGTGCCGCCAGAGGAGGCGCGTGCGTTGGCGACCATAGAGTTGCCGGCACTTCCGTCTCTCGACTGAGCACCTAACTGACTCAACTAGACAACACCCCTGGTTTTCAGGGGTGCGGGACACCTTTGTCCTAAAAAACCGGAAAACAGGAACAATGAACAACAAAAACGAATTGCACCGGTTGGCGACACCACAACCCGCCCGGCATCCGCAGCCGACGGTGAAAGCCCAGGCTCTGACTCACCTGATCTTTCAACGGCCGGACTTGAACGAGGCGGCGCGTTTCCTGACCGACTTCGGCCTGACGGTAAGTCGGCAGGACGCCGATACGCTCTATCTACGGGCCACCGAAGCCACTTCATACTGTTACCGTGTCCATCGTGCAGAACATGCACGTTTTGTCGGGTTCGGACTGGCAGTCCAGTCTCGCAAGGATCTGCAAAAGCTGACTCGAATCCCAGGCGCGTCACCGGTAGAGAAATCGGATCATCCTGGTGGTGGGTATTACGTCAGACTGACCGATCCTTCCGGCTTCATTGTGGAAGCTGTTTGCGACCAGACTCCCGGTAAAACGCTGCTGCACAGAGCGCCTCTTCCCTGGAATCTGGCGCAGGAGCAACCGCGAATCAACGCCACGCAGCGCCCGCCGATTGCTCCGCCTGAAGTACTCAAACTGGGCCACATCGTCATCGAAGTGGCCGACTACCAGGCGACCTGTGCCTGGTATACGCAGCATTTCGGGTTTATTCCCAGCGATGTGCAAGTACTCCCCGATGGCACACCTATCGTCGCCTTCATGCGCCTGGACCTTGGTGACATTCCCGCGGATCACCATACGCTCGCGATAGCGCAAGGGTTCATGGCTGCCTATAGCCATAGCGCCTATGAAGTGGTCGATGCAGACGCGGTGGGCATGGGGCAGCGCGTTCTGCGCGAGCGCGGGTGGGAGCACTCATGGGGAATCGGCCGACACATTCTGGGCAGTCAGATTTTCGATTACTGGCAAGACCCTTGGGGCGATAAGCACGAGCATTACTGCGACGGGGATATCTTCACGGCCGTACGGCCTATGGGCATTCATCCGGTGAGCCCCGAGGCAATGGCCCAGTGGGGACAGCTCATGCCCAAGAGTTTTACAAAACCCAGGATGAGTGTGACCAATCTGCGTGCGCTGATCCGTAACCTGCGACGCAGCCCGGACCTGACCATTCGCAAGTTGATAACACTCATGCGGATGTTCGGGTAGAGCTGCCGCCATGTCGAGCAATTCAACCAGGTATGGCCGGCGAGATGTGCTCAAAGCCGGTGCTTTGATCGTCGGCGGCTCGCTGGTCTACAGCGTTGCCGGCCCCCCCTCAGAACAACACCACAGTTCTCGCGCCGCCGAGCACGGGACCAACACTGCTCCAGGAGTACCTTCAATGTCTGCTGTACACGTAGTCCGCTTTGAATTTCAGAATGGTATCCACTGGGGCGTGCTACGCCAGGGCCGTATCACGGTTGTCCCCGGTACTTTTGAAACCACCGGTGAGTTCATTCGCCAGAACAGTATCGACGACCTCGCTCAACTGACAGGTACGGAGCTTGCGGAGGGCGAAGTGAAACTGCTGTCGCCGGTGACCCGTAACCAGCAGTTCGTCTGCCAGGGCGCCAATTACCGTCAGCACATGATCGAGTCGGGCATGGACCCGGATGCGAAGAAATTCAACATGATCTTCACCAAGGCGACGAGTTGCCTGGTGGCAGCTGACAGTGACCTGATCAAGCCGCGCACCGTGCGCTTCCTTGACTACGAGATCGAACTGGGGCTTGTGATGAAGCGCTCGATCACCGGCGCTATTGCTGTCACCGACGCCAATTTGCATGAGTTCATTGCAGGCGTCGTCATTGTCAATGACTACTCGGCTCGTGACATTCAGATTCCGCAGATGCAGTTCTACAAGGGCAAGAGCTTCCGCACTTTTGGCCCGGTCGGCCCCTACCTCTGCCTTCTGGATGCCAAGGATATGCATTACCTGAAAGCACTGCAGCTGCGCCTGACAGTCAACAGCCAGGTGCGACAGAGCGACAGCACGGCCAACCTGGTTTACGGCCCCGCTGAAACCCTTACCGAGCTCTCTGCCTTGCAGGATCTCGCCGCTGGAGACCTGATCGCCACCGGCACTCCTGCCGGCTGTGCTCTAACGATACCTTCGCCTGCCAAACAGCGCATTGCAGCCCTGATGCCAGAAGCCACCAAGTGGAAACTTTTCCTCAAGGCGCAGGAGAACCGCACGCAGTATCTCAAACCAGGTGATGTAGTCGAGGCGCGCATTCGCAGCGCCGATGGTGTGATCGACCTCGGCGTGCAACGCAACCGAGTCGTGGGGGAAGCCTTATGGCCGCGCAGACCCTGAATGATATCGAACGTCTCGAACGAGTCCCCTTGTCGGAGCGTGGCCTGACTTGCAGCACTTATGAAGCGCTGCGACAGGCGTCCGAGCGCACCCCCCAGGCACCGGCGCTAAGCTTCTTCGCCGATGCTGCCGATTTCAAACGCACCTACGAGTGGAACTACTCCCAGCTCTTCGCGGATATCACCCGCGCGGCGAATGCCTTCCATGACCTGGGCATAAAACCGGGTGAGGTGCTTGCCTTCATCCTGCCCAATCTGCCGGAAACCCATTTCACTATATGGGGCGGGGAGGCGGCGGGCATCGTCATGGCGATCAATCCTCTGCTTGAGGCCAAGCAGATCGCTGGCTTGCTGAATGCCGCGAAGGCATCCGTGGTGGTGACGCTCGCGCCGACTGCGGGCAGCGATCTGTGGCCCAAACTGGCTTCGCAGCTGGATCAGTTACCCGGGATCAGGTCTGTCGTTTGGGTCAGCATGGAGTCCTATGTCGCCGAACCTGTGCGTGGGGCCCGGAAAGCCATGGCACTGAAGGAACGAGACTTACACTGCGGTATCGCGATCCACGATTGGCAATCGCTGATGAATACTCAGCCGCACACACACCTCAAGAGCGGTCGGCAAATCCGCCAGGATGAGTGCTCCTCCTACATCTGTACGGGCGGCACCACCGGACTCCCCAAGATCGCCGCGCGTACCCATGGCTCTGAAGTATTCAATGCATGGGCCGCGGCCGCTCACTTGCAGCAACGCAGTGGTGGCCAGGTTATGTTTTGTGGCCTGCCGCTGTTTCATGTCAATGGCCAGCTGGTGACTGGACTGATGCCTTGGACTCAAGGCGACCATGTGATCCTCGGGACGCCTCATGGGTATCGTGGCGAGGGGGTGATCCCACGATTCTGGGAGATGGTCGAGCACTTCGGCATCAACCTCTTTTCCGGCGTGCCGACTGTCTATGCTGCACTTCTGCAAAATGAATGGCAGGGTCGCGACCTGTCCAGTCTTCGCTTTGCAATGTGTGGCGCCGCACCCATGCCGGCTGAGCTTTTCCGAGAGTTCGAGCGCCGGACCGGGGTAAAGATCCTTGAAGGTTACGGTCTTACCGAGGGCGCCTGCGTCTCCTCGATCAATCCGCCCCATGGCGAGCGCCGTATCGGTTCCATCGGGCTACGGATCGCTTACCAGAACATGCGCGCGGTCTTGCTCAATGATTCCGGAGAGTACCTGCGCGACGCCGACGTGGATGAGATCGGCCTCATCACGATCAGTGGTCCGAACCTCTTCGATGGCTATCTGGAGGAGCGTCATAACCAGGGCCTCTGGATCGATATCGACGGTCAGCGCTGGTTGAATACGGGCGATTTGGGTCGCCAGGATGCGCAGGGTTACTTCTGGCTGACCGGACGCAAGAAGGAATTGATCATCCGCGGTGGCCACAACATCGATCCCAAGCAAATCGAGGAGGCTCTGCAGGCGCATCCCGCCGTCGCCTTGGCCGCTGCAATCGGCAGCCCCGATGCCTACTCGGGCGAAGTGCCGGTCGCCTACGTTCAACTGCGCCCCGGGCAAGCCTGCAACGCCGAAGAACTTGAGGCGTTTGCTCATCTCAACATCAGCGAGCGGGCAGCAGTTCCCAAGCGCATTGAAATCCTCGAAGCGTTGCCACTGACTGCCGTGGGCAAGATATTCAAGCCCGCTTTGCAGCAGCGGGAGATTGCCAGAGCAGTCCAGCAGGATGTGGAGCGCCTGGGGCTTTCGGATATTGCTGTTGAGGTCGTGCAGGACAATCGCCGTGGGCATGTCGCCTGCATCAGGGCCGGAACTGACCAGGAAATACTGGCTCCGCTCTTGGGGCGCTATAGCTTTCAAATCGAGTGGCTTGATTGAGTCCCTGATTCGCATCTGTAAGTTAAGCAATCAATCCCTGGCACTGTTCAGCCAGGGCCTTTAACACAACTTCGATCAACTCCAGCCGGCACTGAGAGGTGCACAGGACGGCGAAGCCTTGCCTGCGTGCAATCAACAAAAACAATAAACAAGAGGTGGAAAATGAAACTGAATAGCCGTGTGATCCCGTGTCTCTCTGTTCAGCGAACGTGTGCTGCCTGGATTAAGTTCACCAGTGCCATGGCACTACTCAGCGCTTCTACAATGGCAGGCGCCAATGGCATTGCCCTTAACGAACAAAGTGCCAGCAGTGCGGGAACTGCTTATGCGGGAAGGTCGTCCTCCGCGCTGGACGCCAGCACCATCTTTGGAAATCCTGCAGGCTTGACCAAGTTGAAGCGTAGTGAAATTTCCGGTGGCGCCGCGGTGGTCTCGGTGAGTGACGACATCAGTGATGCGCAGAGCAGTGCCCCAGGAACGAATGAGGGGGACTCGGTACCTTTGGGGGTGGTGCCCTTCGTCTATATGTCGACTCCGCTTGACGATCGTTTTTCGATGGGTCTGGGCCTCTATGCGCCGAGTGGTTTGATCAATGATTACGAGAGCAGTTTTCAAGGCCGCTACCATGGTTCCTATAGCACGACCAAGGAAATAACCTTGCAGCCCACCATTGCCTGGCGGATCAATGATTACGTGTCCATTGGTGGCGGACCGACCCTAAACCGTTTCAATGCAAAGCTTCAGAATTACCTGTCCACCGGCGCCCTGAACAACGGTGAGGACACACTGGTTACCATCAAAGGCGATGACACGGCGATTGGCTACAACGTCGGCATCTTGGTTGACTTTACTGAGGCAACCAGTTGGGGGATTAACTATCACTCGAAGGTGGACTATACACTCGAAGGGCATACTGAGGTTTCCGGCTCCCCGAGCGTTATCCCGCTGGACGGAAAGTATGACAGCAAGATAGACCTCACGATGCCCGAGTCCGTGGACACATCTATCACCCATCGTTTCAATAGTCGCTGGACAGGATACCTGGGGACCACCTGGAAACGTTGGAGCCGGATCCAGAAGGTCGAGGCAGTCAACAGCGGTCTTTCCCCCATGGGCCAGGCGGCTGGCCTGGGAAGTGTGATCGAAGAAATGAACTGGCGCGACACTTGGTCCACCGCCGTTGGCGCCTCCTACCAATTGAACCAACAATGGCTGCTGCGCGCAGGCTACGCCTATGATCCGTCGCCCATCAGGAATGCCGATCGCAGCGTGCGCATTCCAGTCGGGAATCGCCAGGCCGTGACCTTGGGCGGCGCTTACTCACCGAACTCCGATCTGACGATAGACTTTGCTTATGGTTATCTCTGGGATTCCAAAGTTTCCGTAAAACAGGAGAACAACTCCGGTCTTCAACCTGCATACAGTGCCAACTATGACAATAGTGCGAATGGAGTGTCAGTACAGGCAACCTATCGGTACTAATCGACAGGACTCCCTTTTAAGAGAGCTCATTTTCGAAAGCCGTCCTGAAGGTTCACTTTTAATCGAAGGCAACTATCCCAACGGGGCCGTGACGCAGTTTCGCCTGTCAGTCAGCACTCACTGCAGCGAACACTTTCGCGGTAGTGGGTGGGACCTTCTGGGCTTCGGCAATAGAAGGGCAATCGGGGTGACCCCTTGGATGCGCAGACATGCCAGTGCAGGCCGACGTACCGATGCGCATATATAGCTCCTCGATAACTAGAAGTTGGGGTCTGCATGAACAGGGTGATTTTAGAGCAGGCTGAGCTGGTAGGGCTGACGCAGATTAAGGTCGTCGATCAACCTGGTTGATGCCAGGTGCAGCGACCTGCAACGCGCGCCTCGGCAGATTTGAAGGGCTGCTTCTGGCCGAAAATTGCCGGTCATGAACGTCTGTTTCCGACAACAGCTATTTGCTTTAAGGCCACAAGCCTCTTAAGCCGCTGGCAGCACCCATGCCAACGGTATTGTTTGGATCATCATGTTCGTCAGTCCTAAAAGCTGCCCCCTCAATATGGTAGACCTTCGGTTCTTCCGAAAAATATTCCTCTAAGCCCATCATGAACAGCTGATGGTCTTCACTCGCTTCAAAGCCCGGCGTGTGATCTTCGAGTGATTGCCATCTCACTATCAGGTTGAACAGCTCGGGGCTTTCGATCCCTTGCGCGAGCAGGTGGCCGCCGTAACCTTTCGCGCGGCTGAGCAAAGGAGCGACCTCGGCAAATGCACGTCGGAACATTTCAATGCGTTCTTTGTGAACGGGGAGCAGAGCGATCTCATAGATCATGGCGTTCCTCTAAATTGACTTGAACGATTAAAAGTACGCACTTACGAGATGAGCGATGGCTCGACTGCAATTGCGATTTTTCCTTGAATACCGTTGTTGAGACTTTCCAGCCGGGCATGGGCGAGGGGAATGTCGGCAAGCGAATAGACGGCGCCAACGTGTGGCCGCAGCTGACCGCGCGCTATCAATGCGCTCAACTCATCAAGCTTGCCGCGGTTTTGCCTGGTGAAAACGAAGTGATAACTCGCGTTCTTGCCCCAGGCCTGAACGACGTTTTGTGGCTGTGCAATGTCCACGATCGTGACGACGCGGCCAAGTTGTGCGAGCACGTCGGGGCTGCGTGACAATGTGTTGCCGCCGATGGTGTCGAACACAACATCAACGCCGCGGCCACCCGTTCCCCAAATGACGGCGTCAACATAATCTTCTTTTTCGTAGTCGATGATCACATCGGCCCCCAAGCTGCATGCGAACTCAACGTTTGCTTCGCGCACGGTTGTGAACACCCTTGCTCCCATAGCTTTCGCCAGCTGGATCGCGACATGACCGACGCCTCCCGCGCCGCCGTGTACAAGAATGCTTTCCCCGACCCTGAGCGCCGCACGCACGACCAGTGCTTCCCACGCCGTCCCGCCAACCAAGGTCAGGCTTGCCGCCTCAAGATGGCTCAGCGAGGGAGGCTTCTTCCCGACAATGCTTTCGGCCGCGACG
>NZ_CABVHY010000029.1 GCF_902497875.1 Pseudomonas fluorescens | reverse complement strand
AGCATTTACTGCGTAAGCCCATGCCGGTCGAAGATACCAGGCCGCTGCGACTGTTTATTAAAAACACAGCACTCTGCAAACACGAAAGTGGACGTATAGGGTGTGACGCCTGCCCGGTGCCGGAAGGTTAATTGATGGGGTTAGCTAACGCGAAGCTCTTGATCGAAGCCCCGGTAAACGGCGGCCGTAACTATAACGGTCCTAAGGTAGCGAAATTCCTTGTCGGGTAAGTTCCGACCTGCACGAATGGCGTAACGATGGCGGCGCTGTCTCCACCCGAGACTCAGTGAAATTGAAATCGCTGTGAAGATGCAGTGTATCCGCGGCTAGACGGAAAGACCCCGTGAACCTTTACTATAGCTTTGCACTGGACTTTGAATTTGCTTGTGTAGGATAGGTGGGAGGCTTTGAAGCGTGGACGCCAGTTCGCGTGGAGCCAACCTTGAAATACCACCCTGGCAACTTTGAGGTTCTAACTCAGGTCCGTTATCCGGATCGAGGACAGTGTATGGTGGGTAGTTTGACTGGGGCGGTCTCCTCCTAAAGAGTAACGGAGGAGTACGAAGGTGCGCTCAGACCGGTCGGAAATCGGTCGTAGAGTATAAAGGCAAAAGCGCGCTTGACTGCGAGACAGACACGTCGAGCAGGTACGAAAGTAGGTCTTAGTGATCCGGTGGTTCTGTATGGAAGGGCCATCGCTCAACGGATAAAAGGTACTCCGGGGATAACAGGCTGATACCGCCCAAGAGTTCATATCGACGGCGGTGTTTGGCACCTCGATGTCGGCTCATCACATCCTGGGGCTGAAGCCGGTCCCAAGGGTATGGCTGTTCGCCATTTAAAGTGGTACGCGAGCTGGGTTTAGAACGTCGTGAGACAGTTCGGTCCCTATCTGCCGTGGACGTTTGAGATTTGAGAGGGGCTGCTCCTAGTACGAGAGGACCGGAGTGGACGAACCTCTGGTGTTCCGGTTGTCACGCCAGTGGCATTGCCGGGTAGCTATGTTCGGAATAGATAACCGCTGAAAGCATCTAAGCGGGAAACTAGCCTCAAGATGAGATCTCACTGGGACCTTGAGTCCCCTGAAGGGCCGTCGAAGACTACGACGTTGATAGGTTGGGTGTGTAAGCGCTGTGAGGCGTTGAGCTAACCAATACTAATTGCCCGTGAGGCTTGACCATATAACACCCAAGCAATTTGTTTGTCCGAGAGGGCGCCAGATTGCGGTGTGTGAAGACGAAACGAACCGAAAGTTCGAGATACTCACAAAACACCGAAAGCTATCACATACCCAATTTGCTGAAGCGAGGCCAGCTGGCCACGACTCAGTACCCGAATTTCTTGACGACCATAGAGCATTGGAACCACCTGATCCCATCCCGAACTCAGCAGTGAAACGATGCATCGCCGATGGTAGTGTGGGGTTTCCCCATGTGAGAGTAGGTCATCGTCAAGATTAAATTCCGAAACCCCTGTCTGCTTACGCAGACAGGGGTTTTGTTTTAGTAGAAGTCACCGATTTTTGCTGGCACGTTACCGCGGTAACGGGCTGGTCACAGAATTTCTTGACGACCATAGAGCATTGGAACCACCTGATCCCATCCCGAACTCAGCAGTGAAACGATGCATCGCCGATGGTAGTGTGGGGTTTCCCCATGTGAGAGTAGGTCATCGTCAAGATTGAATTCCGAAACCCCTGTCTGCTTACGCAGACAGGGGTTTTGTTTTTCCGGGCAGCCACAAACGACTACTGGCTATGCTCTTGGCTGAGCTGCTCTATCAACGTCGGCGTCAGGTAATGCGGCCCATCGAACAGGTAGAGCTGATAGCCGTCATAGGCGTCGAGCTGGGGTTTTAGTTCGGCTGCCGTAGCCGAGCGGAATCCGCCGCCCGGTTGAGGGCGAAAGGCTTCGACGATGATCCGCACCCGATCTTTACCCAGGCGCTCGCGCAGGGCATCGGCGTAGGTTTTAGCAACAGGTGCCGAGCGTGCATGGACCCCGACGCCATCCTGGAAAAATACCCCTACGTCATTGGGCAACCACTGCTTGAGCCAATCGGCGGTGGCGTCGGGGCCAATGTTGGCTCCGTCATAGAGGCTGATCCACAAAGGCCTTGGCAGCTTGGCCAGCAGCGCGGGGAGTTCCTTGGCGCGACTCCAGCTGGGATCGACTTCCGCCGGAAAATACCAGCCTGTGACATGCAAGGGCGTGGGCAGTTTGGCAAGGCGTTCGGAGACTGCCGCCAACTGCTCAACGTTGTCACGCGAGCGATTTTCGCTGAAGTAACCCGCCAGCCCGAGGATCACGTCCTGGGCCCAGGGCTCCTTGGCGATGCGCACCCAGTCTGGCAGCACCGGCACGCTGGGCAACTCGCTACCGGGAATGAACGCCTGGCCATCGACCGCTGACCACTGCACCAGTAGCTCATGGGCTCCGAGCCTGTGCCAGTCGCCAGTGATCCCCACCGTATTATTGTCTGGCTGCCAGACAATACCGGCGATGTCGGGTGGCTGCGATTTTGCGAAGTACAACGCAGTACCCGCGCTGATCGACACCACCAGTGCCCCGATCAATGTCCGCGTAAAAGTGGGTGATGCGCGCAGCCTGTTCAAGAACAACACCTCAATAGGAATAGCTCAACCTGGCGAAGACACCTTGCGCGCTCTCATCACCAAAGACTCTCGCACGGTATTGCAGCGATAGATCCAGATAGGACTGCGGCGCAGTGTAGGTGCCTTCACGGAACCAGAAGCGCAGGTTATTGCCCAGTCCGATACCGCCCGAGTTGCCGGAGGAGTAGCGAGTGTGCTTCCCCGCGTCGGTCTCGCCGAACATTTTCGAGTTGTAATCCGCCGCGGCCACCAGATGCGGAAACGTGACCCAGCGTGAGCCGGGCTGACCGATGACATAACTGCGGCCGATCTGCCATTCGCTGTTGAAGTAAGTGCGCGACGCATCAAGGTAGTGGCCTGATTCAGCATACAACTGTGAGGTCCACCAACTCGGCGTATCAACGCGCAAATCAGTCCCCAGGCTTGCACCGTAGCCCAGGCGCAGCAGCCAGTCGCCGTCGATGTTCGAAGAACCCAGAGGAAACGATCGCTCCAGCGCGGCCATGATGTTGACCTGGGTGAAAGGTTTGACCCGCACCCCGAGCGTGCCTTGCAAGGCTTTGCCACCGGTGTCGGTGTTGTCCTCCTTGCTCCACAGTGTGTCGGTGACACGTCCGTAGAGTTCGACGAAGCGCGCATTGCGATAACCCAGCGGGCGCCAGAACGCTTCGGTGCTGTTCTGCAGGTTGTCGGTGTTGCTGCTCGGCGCGCCGTTCAAACCGTTGATGGAGCTGTTTCCACGATAACTCGTGGTACTGGTCAGCCCCCGGTCTCGGGACACATCGGCCACCGCACGGCGGGTGTCGAACAGTTGCTGATCGGTCATGGGCAGTTCACCCACGGCGCGCTTGAAATAGCTTATGGCCTGAGCATCATCCCCGGTGCGCAGGGCGGTGTAGGCCGCGTCTTGCGTCGCGCGAGGCGGCAGGGGCGTTTGCCCGTCCGCTTGGGCAAAGGCCGCCTGTGCTGCTGGAAAATCGCCGGCTTCAAGCAGCAGGTAAGCCAGCTCCAGTTCGCCGGTGGAGGTGATTGCGCCTGCCTGGCGTGCTTGCTGTAAACGTTCACGGGCCATTTGATAGTTGCCCAGTGCAGCGTACAGGCTGGCCTGTTCCTCAGTGGACAGATTGCCCACTGCCAAGGCCTGGGTGAAGTCCTGCCGTGCGCCAGCGCGGTCACCCAGGCGTTTTCGCAGGTGTCCGCGCTGAACCAGCAGCGTCGCGTCATTCTCGGTAAACGCCAGGCCTGCGTTGGCGCTGCTCAAGGCCTCGGGCAACTCACCTTGCGCAGTCTGGGCACTGACCAGCAGACGTCGGTAGGTCGGATCGCGGGGGAAGCGTTGCACAGCGTCCTTTGCGTAAACAACGGCGGCGTTGTAATCCTGGCGGCCCAAGGCGGCATACCCCTGGGCTGCGGCCTGCACCGCCATGTGTCGCTGGATCGATTCGTAGCGCACGCGCAACGCCGGGACATTTCCCAGCGCTTGCTGGGCGTCGTTGCTCGCCTGTTCGGCCTCAGGCAGGTGTTGTTGACGTTGCAGGGTTTCGATGAGCAACAGTCGATAATCCAGATTTTCGGGGGCCTGGGTGACGGCTTGACGTGCTGCGTCAGTCGCTGCGTTGAACTCGCCCCGGTCGTAAGCTTCGAGCGCTTTTGCGGCCGCTGCAAAACCGGGTTTTGGCCGGGCTTGAACCACAGGCAAGGGTTTGGGCAACGGATGGTCGCGCCGGTACTTGTCCTGCTGCGCCAGTTCGATCAGCTGGTTCAGGCGAACAATATCGGGGCGTTGGCGCAAGGCCTCCCTGGCTTTGGCGATGGCCAGGTCGTAGTCCTTGCGCTCGTAGGCGCTGTAGGCTTCATTGGCAATGACATAGGCCGGGCCGGTCAACGGCAATGTTTGCGCCTGGCCGAGCGCGGGCATCAGGCACAGCCCGGCGGTCAACAGGGGCAGGGCAATAGAGCGTTTCATGCCGGCTTTTCCGCTGGGTAATGGCTATGTTGCCGGGCGACGGCCTGCTCGATCGTTGTGCGTGACAACACGCCCGTGTCGACCAGGTAATCGCCGATACGGCCGTGGTGTTGCGGGCGGTAATTCAACATGGCGTGGTTGAAGACGTCGCGGTCCAACAACCCCATTTCGATCAACAGGTCGCCCAGCAGCGGTGCCTTGGAGTCTGGAGCAGGGTGGCCTTCGCGAAGGTTCAAGCGACGCAGCTGAGCGATGATTTGGCTTTCCCGAGCAACCAGTTGTAACGGCTCAGCACCCAATTCAGCGCTGATTTGCTGCATGCCTTCGGCGGGCAACGGGCTGGCGACGGCCACCTGTGGGCGTCCATCGGCGTTGACCGGCAACGGCACGACGCGCCAGCGCAGACAGAGTTCAGCGGTCAATGGGCTGGCCGCGAGATGTTTTTCCGAGAGGTCGAAAACCCGTGGCAAGTCATTCTGGAACGCAATCGCCTCGGCCAGCGTTTCGTCATCCAGCCAGCCGTGGCTGAGCAAAATACGACCCAGGGGTAATTGCCGAGTCTGTTGCTCGGCCAAAGCGCTTTTCAAGTGATGATCGTCGATGGCTTGCCACGACAACAACACGCTGCCCAGTCGACGCGGTGCCTGAGCCACCAGGTCGGTGGAGGGGAAATCGTGCATGGTCTTGTCCCAGACCAGCTTGCGGTTGAGCATCTTGCCCACCAAAAACATGCGCCATGCCCGAGCGGCGGCCATGAAATTGATAAAAATGCCCACCACCATGCGCGGGATGGACAATAGACCGTGCTGCCAGCCATAGAGGACTGTAGTGAAATAGCAGCGGTGCAAGATCCTCCAGACCAATGCGACGCCATTGGCCACGAACAAATACTCTATGAGCGCATTGTCACCCAAGGGTTTCGGGAAGCTGACGTCCCATAGACCGCTTTTACGTAGCACGAAGAACGCCAGCAACTGCGCGACGACAATGTAGGCAATGATGCTGATGAAGGCGGTGACGATGCCTTTACGGTCGCGAAACAGCAGATAACGGTTGGCCAGCGAGCCTGTCCAGCCTACCTGCTCCCAGCCTTGCAGGCCGATGCCCAAGGTCCAGCGGGCTTTCTGGCGAAAGGCTGTGCGAAAGGTGTCGGGGAAAAATTCGCGCACGCACAACGGCATTTCCAGGGTCGACTCGTAAGGCTTGCTGAACCACGATTTGCGTAACACCCGAAACTGCACCGGAAACCGCACGAAAATCGCGTTCATGCCGACGGCGGCCAGGCGTGCGCTGACGTCATAGTCCTCCGTCAGGCTGTCGGTATTGAATGGCTGATTGTTGGTCTGGCCGGTCAGCACCTGCAACGCCTTACGGGAGAAGCAGGTGCCCACGCCTGCCGATGGCACGGTGTCGGTCATGCTTTCACGCACCACCAAATCCTTGCCGTGCCATTCGGCGAACTCGTCCATGTAGGTCCCCGCGACCCACTCATACCAGTTGCGTTCAAGGGAAACCACGGGGAGCTGGATCATGTCCTTGCGTGGCAGCAAGTAGTTGAACAGGCGCAACTCCAGTGGGTGCAGGACGTCTTCGCTGTCATGCAGGATGACCCCGGCGAAGTTCATGCTGAACGTCTGCTCGTAAAGGAAAATGGCCTGGATCACCCAGTTCAGACAGTCAGCCTTGCAGGTCGGACCGGCATGGGGCACTTCCACCCGATGCAGTTGCTTGTAGCGCCGACGCATGCGCTCGACTTCGTCGATGGTCCGTTGATCGTTGATATAGGTTCCGACGAACACGACATAGTTTTGGTAATCGAGGGTCGAGACCATGTTCTCGATCATCGGCGCGATCACGTCGTATTCAAGCCAGGCGGGCACCATGATTGCCAGGGGTTGTTCATCCCGGGCGAGCAACTGCTCCTGGGTCAACGGATGGTACTTTCGATCGACGGTGAACTTGCGGTACAGGCGACGAGACCAGTACCAGATGTCGATGAAAAAATCGTCCAGGCTCGAGATCAGGATCAGCACCGCGATAACAAAGGTCGCGGTCTCCAGATAGCTGTAGTAATGGGCCAGCCAGTACGACCAATAAAGCGACATGATCGGCGTTACCGGTTACTGGCGATTGCGACGGGCACGACGGCCTGCCAACAACAGCACCAAGTACGCCACGATCACTGCCGGGATCAGCCATAGCAGTGACGGTTCACGCCAGGCATCGAGGCCCTTGGGTTCGTCCTTGTCGATCATTTTGCTGCCGCCGGGATCCTTGGCATCAAAGGTGGTGATCGGCCCGTGGTTACCGAGAATCGTCACAGTGCCCCGCGTCAGTACAATCGGTCGGTCAAATTGCGGTGCCCGGGCGCCGAGGGTGCGATAAACCAGACCGTGCTGACTGCCCGCCGTCACCACTTGCAGAGACGCCAGTTGATCCAGTTGATCCGGTTGTTGCAGGTCCAGCAGAAGCTGATCCTGGTTGCGGATACTCAGGCGACCCTGTGGGTCAACCTGCACCGATTCGTCGCCGTCCTTGATCGGTAGCTCAAAGGCCAGGAACGCTTGATTCGGTGTGACCAAGGCGTGGGGTTCGGCGCTGACACTCAGTTGCGCCCGCAGCGGCGAAACGCCGGTGGCACTGATCACCTGGATGAGCTGCGGCAGGCTGTCGGCAGGGCTGTCGAGGTAGCTTTGTGGCACCAGCAGCTGGGTGTCCACGGCAAAGCGTGCGGACAAGCCGGCGAAGTCATCGTCCAGCGTGGCTTCTTTCAGCACAATATGGCTGGTGGGCAATACTGACACCGCGAACGCTTGCGGTACCTCCTGGCAACCGTTACTGACAGGCTGACGCTGGAACGATACACGCAGCACGTTTTGCGAACCGAGCGCGTAATACGGAATGGGTGCTTCGATCCGTTGTTTTTGACCGTTGGCGAACAGTTGCTCGGCGCCGATCAGGTATTCGTTGAGAAACACCGACACCACGGGGGGTGTGTCTGACACGCCGGGCGCAGCGGAGACATCGACAATCGCTTTGACCGGCACGCGACCGTCGTAAGCGACGCTGCCCAGGGCGAAAGCAGTGCTCCACTCGGATTTGGCCAGTACCTCGAGCGTGCCGGGAATCCCGCCCAGGCGCGCCAGTGTCACGCGGCCGTCGGTGTTCACCGGTAGTTGCGCTTCGCTGAGGGTCAGTTGGCGATTGCGCGCCAGTTTGCTCCATGCCGAGTTGAACAAGGTCAGCGCTTTGACAGTGGCTTCAGGCACGATCGACAGCACCGGGCGGGTGCCCAGCAGCGCCAAACGAACGTTGTCGCTGCCAGTGGCACCCATGCCGGCGTTGATGTGCCTTGTACGCCATTGCACGAAGGCCTGTGCCGCAGGTGCATCGAGGCTCTGGATCTGCTGTTGCAGCGCGTCCAGCGATTCGTTGATGGCCTTGAGCAATTGCGGGTCGCTGACGGCGAGGTCTGCTTGCAGGTTCGGCGTCTGACCCAGCACCAACAACGCGCCGATTTCGGCGGTATTGGCCAGGACGTGTCGGTCCTTGCCATTGAGGCTGGCGAACGCTGGGACAGTCAGCAATTCGGCGGGAATGCGCAGCGCACTCAGGTCCACCGTGGTGTGTACGGACGGGAAGGGCAGAATACGCGCGTGTTTGCCGATCCGCTGCAGCGCCACGCCGAGACGCCACGTGGCGTCATAGCTGGCGGGCGACAAGGTGCCGGGGGCAACCAGAATGCCGGGTGTGCCAGGCAGGGCATTCCAGGCAGCGTCGATGTCATGCAGCTGACTGGCATCGTAGCTATAACTGAGGCGGGTCCGGGGATCGACGCGCAGCACGTTGCCGATGGAGCCTGCCTCTTCGCAGCTTGCTGTGGATGCCGCCGCCGACCAGGCGATGCCCAGGCGTACGAAGCCACTGTCACGCGCGGCTTTGTCGACACCCACGGTCGCGCTGGCATTGCCCCGGGCCTCGTTGAGCTCCTGCGCCACCACCGGGTAGCCGTCCAGTGACAGCAATAACGTATTGCGGCCACTGTCGCTGTTGAGGTAACTGGCCTCAAATGTCAGGGTGGCGTCAGTCAGCGGCACATTGGCCGGGATCGGCAAGTACAGATCACGTCGGGAGTCCGCGGCGCTAAGGATCATAGGCGTTGTGATCCCCAGATCGCGCAACTCGATTTCGCGCACTTGCAGCGTGTCGGCATCGAGTTTGGCAATGGCTTGGGTCAGCGCACTGTCGGCCCCTGAAGCAACCACAGGTGTTAGCGCCAGGCTCACGCCGCAAGCAAAGATGCTGAACGCGCCGCAGCGTACGGCAACAGAAAACTTCATTCAGACAAATCCATAAGTGTTATCGATAGAGGCAATCGGAAGGAGCGGGCAGGCCTTACAGCCGGTGTTCACCGGCTGTTTTCAGGCAGTGACGCGACCACAAATTCGCTTACGGGGCGTCCCATCAAGGCATCGACAATGCGTGCGCTGGCCTTGCCATCGCCATACGGGTTGGCCGCCCGCGAGGCGTTCTGCCAGAGTTGCCGGTCATCGAACAGGGCGTTGACCCCGGCGATGATTGACCCTGGAGTGGTGCCGACCAGGCGTACCGTCCCGGCAGCCACCGCTTCTGGCCGCTCAGTCACCTCGCGCATGACCAGCACGGGTTTGCCGAGTGAAGGGGCTTCCTCCTGCACGCCGCCCGAATCCGTGAGAATCACGTGGGCATGCTGCATGAGGCGCACGAAGGACAGGTAATCCAGCGGTTTGATGAGGTGCACATTAGGTAGATGACCCAGGTACTCGGTGACCGGGCCGAGCACATTGGGATTCAAATGTACGGGGTAAACAATCTGAATATCCGGGCGTTGGGCGAGCGTGCGCAGGGCCTGGCAGATGTCGATGAAACCACCGCCGAAATTTTCCCGACGGTGCCCGGTGACCAGCAGCACTTTGCGCTCCGGCGTGAGGAAGTCGAATTGTCGATCAAGGCGCTGGCGCAGTGGCCTATCTTGCTCGATACGCTGCGCCGCCAATGTCAGGGCGTCGATCCCGGTATTGCCGGTGACGAATGTCTGGCCTTGCAGGCGTTCGTCAAGCAGGTTTTGCCGGGATTGGGAGGTCGGTGCAAACAGCAACTCCGCGCCCAGGTCGATGACCCGACGATTCATCTCTTCTGGCCAAGGCTGATGGATATCGCCTGTGCGCAAACCGGCTTCTACGTGGCCCACTGGAATACGCCGGTGAAACGCCGACATGGCGGCTACCATCGCTGAGGTGGTATCGCCATGCACCAGCACCTTGTCCGGCCGAACGTCTTCCAGAATAGGGTCGATGGCGGCGTAGAGCGCGGCGGTCAGGGAATTGAGCGTTTGCTGCTGCGTCATCACCTCCAGCGTGTAATCCGCCTTGAGTTCGAACAAGTCGAGAACCTGCTGCAGCATGCTGGCGTGCTGGCCGGTAATACAGATTCGTGAATCGATACCGGGCTCTGCCGCCAGCGCTCGAACCAGCGGAGCCATCTTGATAGCTTCTGGACGCGTGCCGAATATCGAAAGGATTTTTATCCTGGAATCTTTACTGGTAATGATGCCCTCCCGCACATTCTAATGTGACTAACTGTAACTGCCTGAATTGTAAGTTTTGGTAAGGCATTCATATTGGGCGGAGACAGAATAGTGCTCTGCGGGATATGGCTAATTGCCTGTATTCTGGCGCGGCGGAATTATTGGCGATAATTCACTTCAGAAGCAAGAATTTTCACACGCCATGGTGTTTTGTTGTGGTAAGCATTCATCGCTAAAGTGACAGCCCGTATGTAAATTGATTAGCGTTACAAGCACTGTGTGATGACCCTGAAGTGTTAGTTGTGCAGGGGTCGCTTGTTAACAGAACTTAATAGGAGGTTTAAATCCTGGCTAGCGTTATCTCTGCGGCTGACATTATTCAAGCGTCAAAAATATGGCTAAGCCCCACCTCATAGTTACCCTTCATGTAAAATGTATAACTTACAAACAATAACAATATTTAATATTGAGGGTTCATGCCTTCTTTGCGAACTTGATGCTTGTTGTAAGTTTTCACACGCGTGAACTACAAGCTTCAGGATCAGCAACAAGTGATTACTCGACGGGCTTGATGGACACCAACTCGAAATACCTGAATTTTTCCTTCCCTGCTGCTTTTTTCGCCTGCAGTTCCGCCTCGAAGGTGCTCAACGTTTTCGCATCGTAGGTGAACAGCGTTTCCTCGCCCTCGAATTCCTTGCTGGCGCGCAGCACAACCCTCAGGGCCGGGTAGGGGCGTTTGGGCCGTATCGGAGCTTCGCGAGTCGCTGGAGAAAATTGAACAACCGGTGTGGGTGGTTCAGCGGGCGGAACATAGGTATCCAGCCCCAATGCTTCACGCATCTCGTTCTCGGTCAATTCCGTAGGCATCGTCGATTGTTCCTTGTCAGGTGTTTCGGGGCAGGATAATCAACAGAGCCCGTGGAAAATTCAAGTCAAATTTGTGAAAAACGACGTAACGCCTGGTCAGCAGGTTTTGCCGGGTAACCGCGATCGCGGATGCCGCCCACTGAAAGCGCTCAGGGTGCTCGCCGCAGGCCCGCAAGCGGCACTCAGCGCAGTTTCATCCAGGCGACTTCGACAGTGGTTAATAGCGATGACAGATGGACTGTAAGCCCATCCAGCCTGTAGGCGTGCTCAGCCCCGCGCAATGGCGAAATAACAAGGCAGTGCTATCGTTTAAAGTTCCAAAGGCGTTATGGAGAGGAGATCAGTTAAATGGTTACTCGCCTTCAAGAAACCAATCGCTTCGAAGCAGTAGGAAGGTCTGGGCACACCTACACGATTATTGAATCAACCAGCCAGACTGCACTGGACGCTATGAATGGCGGCGACAGCGGGTGGACTAACGGATCAATCTATCTGCGCGCATTGTATTTTGGCCCCGTCAGCCAAATAAACGAGTCCGAGTTCCTGATTTTTCTCAACGGAGAAAAAGTGAAGAAACTGTGAGTGAATGCAGGGCGCTAGTGCGATCGCCGATTTCAGTCGAGAGAAAGTGTGCGGTTTTCATGCTGAAGAGCCAAGACCTGCCAGGTTTAACGCTGAGCGTCAAAGCGGTTTAACGTACTGTGGCAAATCAGATGATTCCAGCACATCGTGATAAACCTGCGCGGTTCTCGCGCACATGTGCTCGGCGGTAAACAGTTTTTCAAAGCGCAGCTTGGCGTTGCAGCCAAAGCGCTCGGCCTCTTGTGGATTGTTCCACAGGCGGAACATGGCTTTGCGTAGGGCCAGCGGAGAATTTGGCGGGACGGCCAGGCCGGTTTCTTCGTGAATATTGACGTAAGTAGTGCCTGTCCCGATCTCGCAGGAAATCATCGGCTTGCTATACATCGAGGCTTCCAGCAGCGAAATACCGAACGCTTCCGAGCGTAGGGGCGAGGGGAAGACAAACGCGTAGCACATCTGCAGGAGGCAGGCCTTGTCTTCATCATCCAGGCGACCCAGAAACAGCACGTTGTGTAATTGCAGCTTTTGCGCCTGGACTTTGAGCTCCTGCTCTTGCGGTCCGCCGCCCAGGATCACCACGGGATAGTCAACGCCTTCCAGGGCGCTCAGCAGATCGTCCAGGCCTTTGTAATAACGCAGCACCCCGACGAACAGGAAAAACTTCGCCGGTACGCGTTGGCGCCAATAGGCCTGTTTTTCCGTGGACAGCTTCGGATACGCCGCCTGATCCAGCCCATAAGGAATAACCACGGTCTTGTCGGCGAAGGGCTTAAGGGTTTCGCTGGTGCGCTGATAGTTCGGTGACGCCACAAGGATGCGGTCCATGCTTTTGAGGAGCTGGTGCATGAGTGGGCTGTAGACGTTCAATAGCGTGCGTTGCTTGATAATGTCGGAGTGATAACTGAGCACCGTCGGGCGACCATGACCGGTGACGAAATGCACCAGGTCCATCATCGGCCACGGAAAATGGAAGTGCACGATATCCGCCTCGGCGGCCATTTCTTTGAACTGGCCGAATACCTTCAAGGAAAATCCGGTAGAGGCCAGATTGAAGCTTTCCTTCACGCGCGTGACCTGATGATCGGCCACTTGCACGCGAGCGGGGTGCGGATTCGGGCTGAGCGTCAGCACCTCGCCTTCAATGCCCAGGGCACGACTGCCTTGGCAGAGCTGGAAAATGACCTGCTCAATGCCGCCGGTGGTGTCGGGATGGTACGTTTTGAAAAAATGCAGGATGCGCATGACATGCCCGAGGGAAACGTGTGTGGCTGACTTCCAGTTCATCCATGACAAAGCCGCTTGGCTTACATCTGAAATGCAGGCTGTTTCTGGGAGCAGTTAAAAGCGCGGAACTCTACCGCTAAAAATTACGTGATTGCAAGCGGAATAAAAAGAAACGTCCTACGTGTAAAGGTAATCTGCCTGCTTGTTTTTTAAATTTTCTTATATGTTGAGCGTTTGGTGGATGGTACACTCCCGCGCTTTTCCATACTCCCTCTTGGCAGTTCTGAGAATATGCGCAGTACACATGAAAACAGCTTGCAGGCTGCTTTAAAGGCTTGTAAGAGCAGTTTCATATCGGTTGGCTTCTTCAGCCTGTTCATCAACGCCCTGATGCTCGTGCCGACCTTCTATATGTTGCAGGTCTACGGACGGGTAGTGACGAGCGGCAGCGTTTCAACGCTGGTCATGCTGACGATCATCATGACCGTGCTGATGGTCACCATGGGTGCGCTGGAACTGGTTCGTTCGCGGATCATGGTCCGCGTCAGCAGCAAGCTGGATATCCTGTTGAGTCGCGATCTCTACCGTGCCAGCTTCAAGCGCGCGCTGGACAGTGGGGGTATGGACTCCTCGGCCCAGGCGCTGAATGACCTGACAGGTCTGCGTCAGTTCATGACGGGCAACGGCTTGTTTGCCTTTTTCGATGCGCCCTGGCTGCCGATCTACATTGCGGTCATGTTCATGTTCCACCCGTGGTACGGCTGGATGGCAATCGTCTGTGCCATCATTTTGGTGATTTTCGCGATCCTCAACGAGAAAATGACCGGTACCACCTTGGCTGCCGCCAACAAAGAAAATATCGCCGCCAGCCTCTATACCAACAAGAATCTGCGTAACGCCGAAGTCATCGAATCCATGGGCATGCTCAATACCCTGATCGATCGCTGGGCTCACCGTCAGAAAAAGGTACTGACGCTGCAATCGATCGCCAGTGACAAGGGCGGTCTGATGACCAATATTTCCAAGACCTTCCGCATGCTGGTGCAGTCGTTGATTCTCGGTTTGGGTGCCTACCTGGCAATCAACCATGAAATCAGCGCGGGCCTGGTCATCGCCGGTTCCGTACTGCTGGGCCGCGCATTGGCGCCGCTCGATCTGATCATCGGCAGCTGGAAAGGCTTTATCAGTGCCCGTTCGCAATATGCGCGTCTCAATGAAATCCTCGACAAGCAAAAAGCCGAGCCGCAGCGCATGTCCCTGCCGGCGCCCCAAGGCGACGTACTGGTAGAAAACCTGATTGTCGGCGCGCCCGGCAGCAAGAACCCAATCATCAAAGGCATCAGCTTTTCGGTCCCCGCGGGCCAGGTGGTCGGTATCATCGGCCCGAGTGCATCCGGTAAATCGACCCTGGCGCGTGCTCTGATGGGGATCTGGGCACCGCAGCATGGCGTCGTGCGCCTGGACGGTGCCGACATTGCCAACTGGGATAAAAATGAACTGGGCCCGTACGTAGGCTACCTGCCACAGGATATCGAACTGTTCGAAGGCAGCATCAGCGAGAACATCGCCCGTTTCGCCGATATCAATGCTGAAGAAGTCATCAAGGCCGCCCGTATCGCGGGTGTTCACGAAATGATTCTGTTGTTGCCTGAAGGCTACGACACGGTGATCGGCAGTGACGGCGTCAACCTGTCCGGTGGCCAGCGCCAGCGTATCGGACTGGCCCGAGCCCTGTACGGTGCGCCGCGCTTGATCATCCTCGACGAACCCAACTCCAACCTCGACGACATCGGCGAGCAAGCGCTTGCGCAAGCCATCATGTTCATGAAAACGAGCGGCTCGACCATCTTCGTGATCACCCACCGCACAACCATCCTGTCGCAGCTTGATCGCCTCATGGTAATGAGCGGCGGCGGTATCAGCATGTATGGCCCGCGCGAACAAGTCATGGCCGAACTCAACGCCCAACATCTCGCAGCTCAACAAAAAGCAGCCGAGGCTGCTTCAGACGCAGTGCCCGCCCGCGTCTGATAGGAAGATCGTCGATGACCCGAAATACGCTCACCACAACCGCCGACATCTTTGATGGCGTTCCAGTATCCGATACGCAGTCCCGGCGCGTCGGATTCTGGATCGTATTTGTGACCTTTGGCCTGTTCGGCTCCTGGGCCGCTTTTGCACCGCTCGACAGCGCCGCTTATGCGCCAGGCGTGGTTACCGTGCAGAGCTACCGCAAGACCGTCCAGCACCTGGAAGGCGGTATCGTCAAAGACGTGCTCGCTCACGACGGAGACATCGTCAAGAAGGGCGATCCGATCATTGTGCTCGACGATGCCCAGCTCAAGGCTGAATACGAAACCACCCGCAGCCAGTTCATTGCCGCCAAAGCCATGGAAGCGCGTCTGCGCGCCGAGCGTGATGACAAAAGCAGCATCGATTTCGAAACGCTGCTACCGGCCAATACGCCTCGTGGCGAAGAAGCACGCGACAGCGAAATCCAGGTGTTCAATGCTCGCCGTGGCTCGCGTCTGGGTGAAGTGGCGGTATTGCATGAGCGTATTGGTCAGTTGAACCAGCAGATCAAGGGCACCGAAGCCATGATCGCCACCAAGATCAGCCTGGAGAAATCCTACAGCAGCGAAATCGGCGAGCTCGAAGAGCTCCTGGCCCAAGGCTTCGTCGACAAGCAGCGCATGCTCGAACAGCAGCGCAAGCTGGACATGCTCAAGTCCGAAGTGGCTGACCATAAGTCCTCGATTACCAAGACGCGCCTGCAGATCAACGAAACGCAATTGCAGATTTTGCAGATCAACAAGGACTTCAACTCCGAGGTGGTCAAGCAACTGGCTGACGTCCAGACCAAGGCCTATGACCTTCAAGAGCGCACCGCGGCGCTTGAAGATCGCCTGGGTCGAGTGGTCATTCGTGCCCCGGATGACGGAATGGTTATCGGCATGACCGTCCACACCATCGGCGGTGTAGTGCGTCCGGCGACCCCGTTGCTGGACATCGTGCCATCGGTTTCTCAGCTAGTGATCGAGGCCCACGTGCAGCCTGTGGACATTGACCGCATCGCAATCGGCAAACTGGCCGACATCCGTTTCAGTGCTTTCAACAGCGCGACCACCCCGCCAATCCAGGGCGTAGTGACTCAGGTATCTGCGGATCGCCTGACCGATGAAAGAACCGGCCAGCCTTATTACCTGGCGCGGGTTGAAGTGACAGAAGCCGGTAAACACAAACTGGGTGACCGCAAACTACAGCCGGGCATGCCCGCAGACGTGCTGATCAATACCGGCAAGCGCACCATGCTGCAATACATCATGCAGCCGGCCACTTCCGCTATTGCCCAGTCGATGATCGAGGAATGATCGTGCGCCTGTTTCCATGCCTGTTGTCGGGGATGTTGGCGCTGCAGGTACATGCAGCCGAACCGAAAACCACCGAGCCTGCAACGCCTGCGCCTAGCAGTGTCAGCGCCAAGGACTACTCGGTCGACTTGATGCAGCTCTACCGCGAGGCTCGCCTGGAAGATCCGCGGGTGCTGGCCGCTTACGCACGAACCGAAGCCGGCAAGGAGCATCAGCGCGAAGCGTTTGGCTCCCTGTTGCCGCAGGTCACTGCCAATGCGGGGGCGAACCGGATTAAACAGTCCAACGCGCTCATCAGTCAGGTTTATAACAGCGAGAACTACAGTATTGGTCTTAGCCAGGTCCTCTATAACAAAGCGGCCTGGGAAAACTATAAAAAATACAAAAGCCTGGCCAAGCAGGCTTTATCCGAGTCTGACGAAGCCCAGGCCGAAGCGACTGTCGATCTGGCACAGCGTTATTTCGCGGCATTGGCTGCTGACGATGAGCTGGAGCTGGTCCAGGCCGAGCGTCGCGCCACCCAAAAGAATCTCGACCGGGTCAGTGCGCTGTACGAAAAAAAGTACGCCATGGTCACTGACGTACTCGACCTCAAGGCCCGTGTCGATGCCTTGATTGCCCAGGAAGTGGATGCGCGCAACCAGGTCAGCCTGAGTCGCGCCGCGCTCTCCGAAATCGTCGGGCGTCCGGTCAAGGAAAAACTCAGCCGGGTTCGCAACGATGTGCAGCTCAAGGTCTCGGAGGAATCCCTGGACAGTTGGGTTGAGCTGGCCCAGACCCAAAACCCGACCATCAAAGCCACCCAGAGCGCGGTCGAGGCCTCCGAGGCAGCGTTGCGCGAAGGCAAAGGCGGGCATTACCCGACGCTGGGTCTGAACCTGAGCGCGCAAAACACCAACGAAGGCTATAACAACACCCTCACGCCGAAAACCGACAGCTATGTGGCCGGTTTGCAATTGTCGGTGCCGATTTATAGCGGTGGTTCCACATCTGCGCGGGTACGGGGCCTGTATCAGGACCAGTTGTCTGCCGAAATGCAGCTGGAAGCTACCCGTCGTCAGGTAGTCAAGGAAACGACCAATGCTTACTTGACCGCGGACTCAAGCGTCGAAAAAATACGCGCCAATCGCAATGCCCTGTCTTCGGCCGAACAGTCCACCATCGCTTCGGAAAAAGCGTTTGTTTATGGCGTGGTCAACGCCGTAGACGTACTGACCGCCGTCCAGAACGAATTCAAGGCGCGGCGCGACCTGCTCAAAACCCAATACGACTTCATCACCAACCTGTTCATTCTCAACCGGTGGGCTGGCAAGTTGACCGACGATAGTGTGGAAAGCGTCAATGTCTGGCTGAGCAACAACAGCCAGACGGACCCAGTCCTCGACCGGAACTCTAAGCAATGAATGCAACTCAGAAATCAGTAGTTATCACGGGCATCACCGGACAGGACGGTGCCTACCTTACCCAGCTGCTGCTGGAGAAAGGTTACAAGGTCTATGGCACCTATCGCCGTACCAGCTCGGTCAATTTCTGGCGTCTGGAAGAGTTGGGTGTTGCCACCCACGAGAACCTTGAACTGGTCGAACATGACCTGACTGATTTGAGTGCCAGTATTCGTCTGCTGCAGAAAGCCGAGCCGTCGGAGGTTTACAACCTCGCGGCCCAGAGCTTCGTGGGCGTGTCCTTTGATCAACCGATCACCACCGCCGAAATTACCGGCATCGGTGCGGTCAACCTGCTCGAAGCCATCCGCATCGTCAACCCGAAGATCCGTTTCTATCAGGCCTCGACCTCGGAAATGTTCGGCAAGGTGCAGGACGTTCCGCAGACCGAAAGCACCTCGTTCTACCCGCGCAGCCCTTACGGCGTGGCCAAGCTCTACGCGCACTGGATGACCATCAACTACCGCGAGTCCTACGGGATCTTCGCTTCCAGTGGCATCCTGTTCAACCACGAGTCGCCGTTGCGTGGCAAAGAATTCGTGACCCGCAAGATCACCGACGCTGTGGCGCGCATCTCCCTGGGCATGCAGGATCGCCTGGAGCTGGGCAACATGGACGCCAAGCGTGATTGGGGCTTTGCCCAGGAATACGTCGAAGGTATGTGGGGCATGCTGCAAGCGGATGAGCCGGACACCTTTGTCCTCGCCACCAACCGCACCGAAACCGTGCGCGATTTCGTATCGATGGCCTTCAAGGCCGTTGATATCAATCTGCATTGGAAGGGCAGCGCAGACAACGAACAAGGCATCGACACCCGGACAGGCAAGACCCTCGTCCAGGTCAACCCGAAATTCTACCGCCCCGCCGAAGTCGAACTGTTGATCGGCAACCCGGAAAAGGCCAAGCGCGTGCTGGGCTGGGAAGCCACTACCAGCCTGGAGCAACTCTGCCGGTTGATGGTCGATGCCGATTTGCGGCGCAACCATAGCGGTACTTCTTTCTGAGTGACCCCGGCTCTGGTCCATGTCGACCCGAACACCAGCGAGTTCGGGTCGCCTCGCTTCGCCAAATGGCACTTCATCAAAAGGCCCGATTCCGGTCTATGCCCCTATACCGTCCGCTAACGGTCCCGAACAGGAATGCCTTGATTGAACACAACGCTTAGCGAACTCTGGCAGGCTCGCCACTTCATAAAAAACTCGATTCGCAATGAGTTCGTGTCGAAGGTGGTGCGCAGCCGCCTTGGCCTGTTATGGATTGTCCTTTACCCGCTGGCCCAGGTTGTGATCTACGCCTTTGTGCTGTCGGTGATCATGGCTGCCAAACTGCCCGGTTTGAACAGCACCTATGCGTACCCGATCTACCTCACTGCCGGCATCCTGGCCTGGACCTTGTTCGCCGAGATCGTCAGCCGTTGCCTGAACGTTTTCATTGAAAACGGCAACCTGCTGAAAAAAATGGTCTTCCCGCGACTGGCCCTGCCCACCATTGTCTGTGGCAGTGCCTTGCTCAATAACCTGGTGCTATTGGCCTCGGTATTGGCGATCTTTGCCTTGTTGGGGCACATCCCGAACCTGCAAATACTCTGGCTGCCAGTGCTGACCTTGTTATTGATGGGTCTGGCCCTGGGGCTGGGCCTGACCCTGGGGTTGTTGAATGTATTTTTCCGCGACATCGGTCAGGTCGTTACCATCGTGCTGCAGTTCGGCTTCTGGCTGACCCCGGTGGTCTACAACATCGAGATGATCGCCGAGAAATACAGCCGTTACCTGCACATCAACCCCATGACCGGTATCGTTCAGGCCTATCAGAGCGTATTGGTCTACGGTCGGGCACCGGATTTTTCCCTGTTGGTCTACCCGGCGGTGTTCGCGGTGGTAGCCCTGCTGATCGCGGCGGCGCTCTATCACCGCGCCATAGATGAAGTGGTGGACGTGTTATGAAGGCTGCGCTAAGTGTCGAAGGCATTGGCAAGGCCTTCAATAAATATGCACGCGAAAGTCAGCGCGTGCTGTCCTGGCTGGGTATTTCCACGCCATCGGTGGTCCGCAAGTGGGTCCTCAAAGACATCTCTTTTGCACTCAAGCCCGGCGAGGCAGTGGGGCTGATCGGCCTCAATGGCGCCGGTAAAAGCACGCTGCTGAAGATCATCACCGGCACCCTCAAACCCAGCACCGGGAGTGTCCGGATCAATGGCCGGGTGTCGGCGATCCTCGAACTGGGCATGGGCTTCCACTCCGAGCTGACAGGACGGCAGAACGTCTATCACGTCGCGGGACTGATGGGGTACACCCAGCAGCAGATCGATGGCTTCATTAATGAAGTGCATGCGTTTTCCGAAATCGGTGATTACTTCGAGCTGCCGGTGCGGGTTTACTCCAGCGGCATGCAGGCGCGTCTAGCCTTCGCCGTGGCCACCGCCGAGCGCCCGGAAATCCTCATCGTCGACGAAGCCCTGTCGGTGGGCGATGCCTACTTCCAGCACAAAAGCTTTGACCGCATTCGCCAGTTCACCCGTCAAGGCACGACCCTGCTGTTGGTCAGTCACGACAAACAGGCGATTCAAAGCATTTGTAATCGGGCGATTTTGCTCGATGGCGGCACCGTCGCCATGGAAGGCGAGCCCGACGTGGTAATGGACTACTACAACGCGCTGCTCGCGGCCCACCAGGACCAGCAGATCATTGCCGACCCACAAAGCCAGGGCGCTTTGCTCTCGGGTACTGGCGAGGCCGAATTTCTCAGCCAGCAGATGTGTGATGACGCCGGCCAGCCGGTGGAAATCGTCGATGTCGGCCAGAGCGTGCACTTGCATGTAGCGGTCCGTGCCCACGTGGCTATTCCCAACCTGGTGCTCGGGTTCCTGATCAAGGACCGCTATGGCCAGGATGTATTCGGCACTAACACCCGGCTGCTGGACAAGGTGTGTTATGACATCGCCGCGGAATCCGATCTGTCGTGGTCGTTTGCTTTTCCGGCCAATATCGGCCCGGGAAGCTACTCCATCACCCTGGCTCTACACAGCCACGCCGGGCATATCGAGCATAACTATGCCTGGCAGGAACGCGCTTTGATGTTTGAAGTGGTTAACCGCAGTCAGCGTGAATTTGCAGGCGTTGCCTGGCTGGGTGTTCAACTGGAGAGTCGTCAACACCATGAGTGATGATTTTTATCGTGCACTGGAGGAGCGCTTTCGCGCTTCCCGTGAAGAAATTCGGGCGCGCCTCGAAGGCTATCGTCCGTTTCTAACTGCTTTGTGCCAGGTCAATCCACGACCAAAGGCCTTTGATATCGGCTGTGGGCGCGGCGAATGGCTGCAACTGCTGACGGAAGAAGGTCTGGACGCGCAAGGTGTGGATCTTGACGATTCGATGCTTGCGGCCTGCCATGAGCGTGGCCTGCAAGCGCGGAATCAGGATGCCCTCGAGGCATTGCAGGCGCTGCCCGACGAAAGCCTGGACCTTATTTCGGCTTTCCACGTGGTCGAGCACCTGACCTTCGACTATCTGCAAGCGCTGCTCAAAGAGGCTCAGCGTACCCTGAGCGCCCAGGGCCTGCTGATCCTGGAAACGCCCAACGCCGAAAACCTGATCGTGGGGACCAACAATTTCTATTTGGACCCCACCCACGAGCGCCCGGTCCCGGCAATCTTCCTGGAGTTCCTCTGCCAGCACTCCGGTTTTGCCCAAAGCAAGATCGTGCGCCTGCAAGAAGATCCCGCGCTGCACGATCCCGAGGCCCACATCGGTGTGTGGCAAGTGCTTTACGGTGTCAGCCCGGATTACGCCATCGTTGCGCGCAAGTCATTGCCCGCGGCGCAGGCACAGGATGCGTTCGGCGACCTGTTCAGCAAAAGCTACGGTCTTGATCTGCCGACCATGGCGCAGCGCCATGATCAGTACGCGGTAAGCAACCTGCAACACCTTCAACGCCTTGAGGACCAGTTGCACGCGCAACGCCAGGACGTTGAAGAGCAGTTCCGCGGGCAACGCCTGGAATTTGACCAGGTACATGCGCAGCGCCAGGACCTGGAAGAGCAGTTCCGCGCGCAACGAAAGGACTTTGAAGAGCAAGGCAAATACGTCGAGCATTTGGCCAAGCTCTGCACCAGCAACGCCGAGCGCGCTGCAGTGGTTGAAAGCGAACTGCGGCTTATATACACCAGCCGCTCCTGGCGGATGACCCGGCCCATGCGCCAGGTGGCCGATACCCTTCGCCACATGGACCGCGCCACGCTCAAGCGCGGTTTAGCGCTGAGTGTCAGCCGGCCGGTGTTCGGCGCCTTGAATTATGTCAACAGCAAGCCGGGTCTGGCCAAGGCGTTACGCATGGCCGTCAACTATGTGCCTGGCCTCAAAGGCCGGATGCGCAGCATGACCGCCCGGTTGAACCGACTGACCCAGCCGATTCTGGCGGAGCTGTTGATCAGCTATTCGCCACGGGTCCTGCAACTGGGTAAGGACGTGCAACGTCTGCTGGATCCTGCGCGCATGGCGCCGGCCCCGCAGCCACTCAATGAGCGTCCGCGCCTGGCCTACGTGTCGCCGATGCCTCCGGACCGGACCGGCATTGCCGACTACACCGCCGAACTGTTGCCGGCCCTGGCCAAGTACTACCAGATCGACGTCATCGTCGAACAAGGTAGCGCGCACCCCACCGGCAGCGGCTATCAACTGCGCGACCCGGACTGGCTGCGCAACAACGCCGACAGCTACAGCGCCGTGCTCTATCACTTCGGCAATGCGGCCTTCCACTGCTACATGGTCGAGTTGCTGGACGAGGTGCCCGGCATCATTGTCCTGCACGATTTCTACCTGAGCGGCTTGATCTGGGCGATGGAAAACCGTCCGGCCTTCGGTGGCATCAAAATGCGCGAGCTGTATTACAGCCATGGCTACAGCGCACTGATCGAAGCCGGGCAAGACGAGCGCCAGATCGCAGTACGTTACCCGTTCAACCGCAGCATCCTGCAACGTGCCCAAGGGGTGATTGTCCATTCGGCGGTCTCCTTGCGCCTGGCCGAACAGTGGTACGGCGCGCCGGCGTGTGCCGATTGGGTGCAGATCCCGCTGCTACGCGAACTGGCCGATCAGAGCGATAAGGCTCGTACCCGTTCCCTGAGCCGCGCGGCGCTGGGCTTGGCTGAAGACGCGTTCGTCGTCTGCAGCTTTGGTTTGCTGGGTGAAACCAAACTCAACGACCGACTGCTCGACGCCTGGCGGGCCTCGGACCTGGCCAGCGACTCCGATTGCCATCTGGTCTTCGTTGGCGATCTCGGCACTGACGACTATGCCCAGCGGTTGCGTAAACAGCTGGCTGACATCGGCACCAATTCGCGTATCAGCATTACCGGTTGGGCTGACAGCGCCACTTTCGAGCATTACCTGGCGGCTGCCGACGTGGCGGTGCAATTGCGCAGTCTATCCCGTGGCGAAACCTCAGCCGCGGTGCTCGATTGCATGAACCACCAGCTGGCAACCATCGTCAACGCCAACGGCAGCATGGCCGACCTGCCAGAGCAGGGCGTGTACCGCTTGCCCGATGCCTTCAGCAATGCCCAATTGGTCGAGGCGCTGCAGCTATTGCGCCACGACCCTCAGGCGCGCAGTGCCCTGGGCCAGCGTGGGCGTGACGTCATCGAGCAGCAACACGCGCCGCAGCATTGTGCCGGCCTGTATCACGCCGCGATCGAGCAATACAGCCAACGCAATCGCCAGGTCGAACAGGACTTGCAGCACACCTTGGCCGAACTGCCGATACCAGTACGTGAAACCAACGAAGTGCTAGCCCTGGCTGAACAGCTGCTGCAAGGCCACATCGACCCGCTGCGCCCTCGACAACTGCTGCTGGACGTGACCGGCACCTATGCCGTTGACCGTCACAGCGGTATCGAGCGCGTGGCCAAAGCCTTGACCCTGGCCTTGCTCAACCAGCCACCGGCTGGCGTGCGAGTCGAGCCGGTGTACCTCTCCGATATCGGCGGTCATTGGCATTATCGCTATGCCAGTGCCTTCACCACCAAACTGCTCGGCTTGCCCGATGTGCTGGTGGATCGAGGCATCGATTATGGTCCTGGCGACCAACTGATTGCCCTGGATATTTCCGGCAATGCGCTGGTTCAGGCCAGTCTGGCGGGTGTTTACACGCGCCTGCAGACCGGGGGCGTCAACTGTCGGATGCTGGTTCATGATCTGTTGCCGGTGACCCGTCCGGAATTGTTCCCGCCGCAAGCCGACCAACACTTCACCGAATGGCTGAGCCACGTCGCCAGGCTCGACGGCGCGGTCTGCGTGACCAATACCGTGGCGGGCGAATTGCGTCAGTGGATGCAGCAGACAGTGCCGGATCGAATCGACCATTTCACCTTCGACCACTCTCACCACGGCGCCGATCTGTCGAGCTCGGCGCCCAGCCAGGGCCTGCCCGCTGGCGCCGACAAGCTCATGGCAACCTTGGCCTTGCGCCCAAGCGTGCTCATGGTCGGCACCCTCGAACCCCGCAAAGGTTATCTACAAGCCGTCGAAGCGTTCACGCTGCTGTGGGAGCAAGGGGTAGACGTCAATCTGGTGATCGTCGGTCGTGCCGGTTGGCAGCAATTGCCACTGGATCAGCAGCGCAGCATTCCGCAACTGCTCGCGCGCCTGGCCAACCATCCGGAAAAGGGCCAGCGTCTGTTCTGGCTCGACGGTCCGAGTGATGAATTCCTTGAGCTCATCTACTCCAGCGTCAATGGCTTGCTCGCCGCTTCCGAAGACGAAGGCTTTGGCCTGCCATTGATCGAAGCGGCACAAAAAGGCCTGCCGATCCTGGCGCGCGACATCCCGGTGTTCCGCGAAGTGGCCACGCAACACGCGTGCTTCTTCAGCGCCGATGATCCGCAGCAACTGGCCGCAGCGGTCGAGCGCTGGCTGGAAGAGGGCTTCCAGCCTGCATCCACCGCCATGGCCTGGCTGACCTGGCAGCAAAGTGCCGCCAACCTTCAGCGCCTATTGTTAGATTCGCCGGCAACCGCTACCTGAGTTTTCGCGGGCAGTGCTGCTTGGTGTGGGAGCGAGCTTGCTCGCGATGGACGTTAACGATAACGCGTACTTTCTGAATAAATGCGCCGCCCTTGAGTCCATCGCGAGCAAGCTCGCTCCCACAGTGGACGGAGCTTGCCCGCGATAGGGTCAGTCCGTTGCCACAGATAGCGACCTCGCTATTAGCTAGCTAACAATATATGAAAATTAATCCATGCTAACCCGATCAGAAAAACCCCACAGCGACGTTCTCCCTGTCTTGTTTACAGGTAGGAAGGTGGGTAGGGTTGCAGCGTTTTTTGCCGAGATAACCCGATGACTTCTACACCGCAACCCGCTGTTACGCGCACAGCCTATTACCCCTATATCGACGGCATGCGCGCCCTGGCCGTGCTTGCGGTGCTGATCTATCACCTGCACGGTCCATGGTTGCCGGGCGGTTTTGTCGGGGTTGATGTGTTTTTCGTCATCTCTGGCTTCGTCGTCAGCGCCTCGATCGTCAGCTTTCGTGGCCGTGGCCTGCTGCAATTCTTCGCCTATTTCTACGCCAGGCGGATCAAGCGGATCTTCCCCGCGCTGATCGTCTGCTTGCTGGTGACCGCCTACGCCACCGCGCTGTTCGTGCCCACTTCGTGGCTCAGCGCGGTTAACCAGAAGACCGGGCTGTACGCGTTCTTCGGCTTGAGCAACTTCATCCTGGCCCAAACCGGTCGCGACTATTTCGCCCCTACCACTGAGTTCAACCCCTATACCCACACCTGGTCACTGGCGGTCGAGGAGCAGTTCTACCTGGTCTTCCCGTTGATGTTCCTGGCCTGGCTCAGTGGTCCTAAAGGTCGCGCGCTGTCCATTGGCCTGTTCGTCGCAGCGGGTATCGCCTCGCTGATGTTCGCCGGTTGGCAGAGCAGCGTCAGCCCGACCGAAGCCTACTTCCTCACCCCGAGCCGTTTCTGGGAACTGGCCGCGGGTGTGTTGCTGTTTCAATTGACCCAACAGAAACCAGTGCTCGAAACCGTGTCGCCGGGGCCGTGGCGCGGGATCTTCGGCGCACTGTCGCTGTTGCTGCTGTTAGCCGCGCTGGCGTTTTCCTCGCCCGCGCATTTCCCGTTTCCTGGCGCCTTGCCTGCCGTACTGGGCACCGTCGGGGTGATCTACTGCTTGCATCGCCATCCACACCTGCGTCGTCTGCACACGCTGTTGGGTAACGCGCCGCTGGTGTACATCGGGCGCATCTCCTATTCCCTGTACCTCTGGCACTGGCCGGTGTTTGTGCTGTTCCGCTGGACAGTCGGGATCGACACGCCGTTGCTGCGCGTCCTGGCCGTGGTGCTGACGTTTGCCCTGGCGATTGCTTCGTACAAACTGATTGAAAACCCGATTCGCCATTCCCACGCCATCCGTCGTCTGCCACAGACCGCCGTCATCGTGCTCGGCCTGGCGTTCGTCGGCGCCAGCTGGTGGGGCGCGGAGCGGATCGCGCTGAATTTGCACCAGATTTCTCTCAGCACCTTGAGCAAGAACCAGGATGACTGGTACCCCCATGGGTCATGGTTCAGCGCCGACAATCCCGGTTGCCTCGCCGAGCCCGAGTACCACACTGTCGGCGGTGGCTTGATGATGAGCTACAAGCCCTACAACTGTGCGACGCCGCGGCCGATCAACGAGCAGAGCATTTACGTGATTGGCGACTCCCATGCGCTGGCGTATGAAGGCCTGTTCAAGCAATACGCGATGCGCAACAGCACCCAGATATTTGCCTACAACAACGGCGGCTGCCCGTTCATCAGCCTGCAACCGTTCCGGGAAAACGATAACGCGCAATGCCAGCAGTACGCCAAAGCGTCGCTGGAAGACCTGCACAAACGGCTCAAGCCCGGCGATATCTTGTTTTTGCCGTCGCTGCGTCTGGCGCGGCTGTCCGATCAGTGGGCGTACTTTGGCGAAGCAGAGGCTGCGGCACAAATGTTCGGGCCGGCTGCCGATGCCGGACGCGAGCGGGCGGTGAAAGACGCGGTGAATGTCCTCAAGGAATTCTCCGACAAGGGTGTGCACATCGTTTTTGAAGGGCCCAAGCCGTTGTTCCGCGCGCCGCCCTTTCGTTGCGCCGACTGGTTTAACCACAACAACCCGATTTGCGCCCCGGGCTTTAGTGTGTCCAAGCAGCTGCTGGAAAGTTATCGCAAACCGGTCATGCAGTCTTTCGCTGAAATAATTCGGCAACTTCCGAGTGCTTCGGTATGGGACCCGTTCCCTGTTTTGTGCCCGGGTGAGGAGTGCAATGCCTTCCGAAATGGCAAGCCGCTGTTCCTGGATGGCGATCATTTAAGCGGAGACGGAAACTTGACGCTTTTAAAAGATTTCACCGAATTTATGGCAAAACGCCTTATGCCATTGGGGAAAGCCGCAACAGCGACTTCTGGCTTATAAAAAAAAGGTAAATCCTTGTAGGAATTTTCTTGTTTCGAGGTAGGGAAGCTGTGTAGGATGGCAGCGCTTTATGCCAAATTGTCTAGGTATATGCATGGAATTAAAACGTACTGGACTAAGCTTTTTTGGCTGAAGTGATTATCTATGAAGGAGCTACCCCTTTGAACGGGGGGGCATCAGGCTGGGGCCGACGGGCCCGCTAACACAACGCCTGCCTGTCGATTCGACTAATTTTGGAGAAGTACCTCACATGGCAACTCAAGCACAACTCAAAGCAGTACAAGAACTTTACGTAGCTTACCTGGGCCGCGCAGCTGACAGCGCTGGCCAGGCTTTCTGGGCTGACGCTATCGTTAAAGGCACAGCTACCATCAAGACCGTAGCTACTGGCTTCACCTTGAGCGCCGAGTACAAGGCTGCTTACGCAGGTCTGACTCCTGCTGCCCTGGTTGACAAGATCTACACCAACCTTCTTGGTCGTCCATCTGACGCTGCTGGTAAAGCTTTCTGGGTTGATGCTTTGGCTAAAGGCACCGTAACTGCCGATACTCTGGCTGCTACTATGGTGACCAACCTGGGCGCGCTGGACCAAGCTACTATCAACAACAAAGTTTTTGTTGCTCAGACTTACACTGACGCTGCTGGTGCTGCTTACAACCCAGCAGCTGGTACAGCTGTACTGGTTGGTGTAGACAGCACTCCTGCTTCGGTTACCGCTGCTCTGGCTACCATCTCCAACGGTACTCTGGCTGGTCTGGTTCCTGCACAGGGTCTGATCGCTGCTCTGGACGCTGCTCAAAACGCAGTTGTAGCTAACAACACTGCCAAAACTGCTGCAGTAGATGCATTGGTTGCCAAGCTGGCTGCTAACGTAGCTGTGTCCGACACTGACGCAATTAATGCTTTGTCGTCTTATGCTGCAAAAATCAGCGCAATCACCAACGATGCTGCTGCTTTCCGTCTTGCCGCTTCTGGCGAACCAAGCACAACTGTATTGGTTACTCGTGCCTCTGACGCCAGCACCGCCTTGGAAGCTGCACGCGCTCTGCTGAGCGCTGATGCAAAAACCAAAGGTGCAGCTTATGAAGCAGCTGCTAAAACCAACGCTTCTCTGACAGCTGCTAAAGTTGCAGACGTTGCAGGCGTGAAAGCTGGTCTGACTGCTGACACTGCCTTCTCTGTTGGTGTTATCGCTAAAGCTGCACTTGTCGATGTAAGCATCACTAACTCTGGCTCTCTGTACGATTTCTATGTTGCTGGTAGCACTACTGCTGCCCAGCGCGTTGCCTTGGATGCTGCTCTGAAAGACGTTCCTTACCTGGCGACCTTCAAAGCCACAGCTTCTATCGACGTAGCTAAGAATGCTGCTGTTGTTGCAGTTAACACTACCAAAGCAGCAGTAGATCTCGTTGACACAGCGGTAGTTAAATTCTCCGCTCTGGCAGATACCAAAGTGCTTGCGGATGCAACTCTTGTTAAAGCTCAAGCTGCTGACGTTGACGTCGCTGCAGTTAAAGCTATCAATGACCAAGCCAAGGTACTGGATGACGCAGTAGCAAAAGCTCTTGTTGCTGTTGATGCCTTCGCTTCGACTGGCGTTACCCTGCACAAAATCGCAGCTGGTGTTGCTCCTGATGCTTCGGCTACTGTCGCAAAAGACGTGTTCTTCTTCGCCGACAAAGCCAACCTTGCTGCGGGCACCGACTACTCGATCGGTACTACAGCTGCTAACGCTTTCGGCGCTGGCGATAGCATCGTTTTGGGCTCCGCTTACACGTTCAACAATGGTGCTCTGACCACTGGTAACGGTAACGCACTGGAGTTCTTCCTGGTTAAAGGCGCTACCGGTACTCAAGTTGTTATCGAAACTGCAAAACACGGCAGCGCGACAACTACTGTAGATGCTGCTGGCACTGTAGTTCTTTCCGGCGATGCTGCTGTTATCACTCTGACTGGCGTAACTGCTGATCACGTGTCGGTAGCAAACGGTGTTATCAGCTACGTCTGATAAGCGCTGATGTGAATCCAACACCGGCCTTCGGGCTTGGTGAAGGGCTCTCGAAAAACCCGCCTCCTTAAAAGGGCGGGTTTTTTAATGAGCGCGATTTGATAAAACTACCTGACCTCAAGATCAATCAATCATCAACAGCAGAAACATTTTCAATGAAACCCGGCTGCATATCCCAAAACGACACCTTATCCGCATTCTGTCGGATGAATCAGCGGGTCGCTCTCGAGGTCATTATAATCCCGCCGTGCAGCTAGCCCGACGGGGTGAAAAGGTTGGAAACGTGAACCCTGCTGCATTTTTGTTACTTAACACTTGACTCATATCTCCTGAACAGCGTAGCTGCGGTTTTCCTTAATCGCGCAAATAAGGCTGTGCGAGCCGCTGAATTGATCGAAATGCTCCAGCACTACACCCACCCGTAACCGCTGCACTGGTCTTCCCCGTCCTACCTGTCCCAACCGCTCCAGCGTCATCCCCTGCGTTACGCCCAACCTGCCATGTTATTGGAAAGGCCGCCAAGCCCTTCATTCTCGTGACACCCAACACCATTACCGTATAGAAAAACACGAACCAGGAATTTTCTGCCTCGGTTCAGAACTTCACTTTTTGGCCTTCTCCACTATTCGCTCAAACACCCGGCTGCTGCCGTCTGGACTGTGCACCAACAGCGAAACGCTTTTGCGGGCCATGGTGCCGTCGGGTTGCTGGTAATAGGTTGGCATGCCGTGGAAGGGACCACCAGGTGCGAACGGGTCAGGCATCGTCGAACGGTTCTCGACCATGGCTTTCCTCATCATTTGCATGAAAACATCGAATAGCGGGCCATCCTTCCAGTCTTCCGGGTGCCTCCCTGACTGCTTGCTGGCGCTGTCCTCAAACCCCGAAACGAACGCGATAGCTGATATCGCTCGCCGCATATCCTCTGCGTATTCGATTACCTCGGCACGGTGCACGGGATTGACCTCGAGGACGTCGCAGATGCCATCAAAGCCATAGCGCGCTGTTAGCATTTCGTCGTTCTGGTAGAGCCAGGTGCCAATGTTGAGCAAGGTTTCTTTGTGCGATTTTGATGCAGCCTTTTGTGCGGCTTTGATCGTGGTCAGTTGGCGCCGCGTGAATGGCAGTCCACCCTCTGCTTTTTTGATTTCGGCGGCGAAGTAGGCACGGGTCTGCACGCGTTCCGTGCTGATGTAACGGGCAATCCTTCGAGCGAGAATCAGGCTGCTGCGTGGGCTCAGGTTTGGCAGCTTCAGCAATTCGCCGAGCCGATCCGCGTGCTCAGGCTTCATTCGCATGGCTGGCCTCCCTGATCAGATCAATCACCGACACGATGCCCTGCGCGTAACTGCCTGGCCGGCCAACCGCCGACCGCTGCAAACTAATGATCACCTCGTGCGCACCAAGTGCGCTTAGCGATTTGGCCAAGTCCAAAGCAAGGCGGCGGCCTTCCAAAAACATGAAGTGATTTATTGGTCCATCGACTATCACCCCAAGACTCCGCAAAGTTGCGGAATCGTCTGCCTGTTCCTTTTTTCGGACATGAATTGAGGTTGGTTTCATTGGGTCCGGCTTGATCCAGACAGCTTGGCCTGCCATCCGCGCTCGAGCCTTTTTGAGTGCCAGTTGGGCGAGAGAGCTACTCATCTTCCCGACCTCTTGAATCAGCCGCCACATGCAGATTGAGATTGAAGCGGCAGTCAGCAGCCAGGCACATCAGTTCGCCGATCTTGGTCTGGTCGTCCTGGAGCATCTGGCCGAGGCGCACCAAGCGCGAGCCGAGACTTGCGAGTTCTCCGGCCCGGGTGCGGCCGACGGTGATGCGGGTACCAGCTGCGGTATTCACGCTCATAACTGGAATCTCTCTTCATGGCTGTGAGGGGCAGGGGTGGTCGCCGGGGTTGGCTGGTCATCGTCGGCGGCTCTGGCCTGCTGGCGATGGATCTGGGCGTCGGGCAGACAGCTGATGCCGCCCTGATTGACGCCTACGTAATGCCAGCAGGTGACGCCGCGAGCATCGTCGTGGATAACGCGCACGCCCCAGGGCAGGCTGTCGGCTTTGGCGCTACCGGCAAAGGCCAGCAGCAAAGTCAAAAGGATGACGGTCTTCATGACGCCAGTTCCTCGGCAAACTCATCGGGCATTGGCCAATTGAGCCCGGCAGCGTCAGCTAATTTATCCAGATCGTCGCCACCTACCGGGTCTCCGGCACCGATACGAACCATGGGCACGTTCGCGCATCCCGTGCCCAGTGCTGCATCGCGCAGCCAGCGGTACCGGCCTGCATCGGCAGCCATCCGAACGTGTTCGTCGATGTTGAAGGACGCAGCCTGGGCCTTGATGGCGGCCAATTCGGCCAAAGTATCGAGGAGCAGTTGCTGGCGCTGCTGAGCGTCAAGGTATTGACGAGTAGCCTGGACAAAAATACTGTTCATGCTTCGATCAAGATGATCGGCGGCACCTTCGATCTCGGCACGCAGGCCATCGGGCAGGCGAACCACAAACTTGTCAGCGGTACGGGAATCGTATTGGGTGGTGCTCATGTTGATCTCCTGAGGCTGATGGGGTGGCGCTTCACCACCCCATCGCTTTAATCGCAGCTTGGTTTCTTGCCGATCATCAGCACCATCAAGAGGAGGGCGACCAATACAAGGTCGCCTACCATCGAGAGAATGCGGCTGGCCGAGTCGACGAAGACCACGCCACCAGCGAGCCCGAAGGCCACCAGTGATCGAGCCTTGTTCCTGAGCCTGGCCAGCATGGTTACAGGTGGTCTTTCAGATTGAGGCCCAACAGCTTGGCGCTACGCTCCAAGGCCTTCATTTCGCTGTCTTCAATCTCACCGTCAGCTTCGGCCACGGTCAGCATCACGTTGAGTACCGTCAGGGCTTCGGATGGGCTGTGCGCCAGATCACTCAGTTCTTTCTCGGCGTTCTGGCGCAGGATGCGAGGACCGGACTTGAAGTCGGTCTTGGCGCGGTCGATGGCGTTTGAAAGCTCAGCACCGAAGCCCTGAAGAGCAGGGTTATTGCTGAGGATTGCTTCGACCTTGGCCAGCTCGCTTTCTTCCAGGTCACCATCAGCTGCTGCGACGTAGATGCTGCCGTACACCACCGCCTCCATCAGGTCGCGGTTGGCCAGCTTGGCGACCGCAGCGCGGGCCTGACCGGTTTTCTTGCCGAACAATTTGCCGAACATGGGTGTTTCCTCTTAGTTGTGGATCTTTCTTGAGGGCGAGCAAAGGCCCGCCGCGTTGTTGGCTTTCGCAAAAATCTGGCTGGGTTAGTTAGCGGTTATGCCGCCAGTCGAATGTCGTCTGCACGCCGACCCGCAGTGCGTTGCTCCATCCGGCGCTCACCAACGCGTTGGTTCCGAACGCCTTGGTCGTCGCCGAGCACGGAGTGCGCCGCAACCACGGCGATAAGGCCGACCGCGATAGGGCTGATGATCTGGCGCTTAAATGCTTCCATCACCAGGCCGCGAACTGTGCGAGCACCAAGCTTGAAGCGCGCCACTTCCAGTCGTTTCTCAACGGTTTTCGGAGCTACGCCCATCAGTCGCGCGATCTCCTTGAACGTCAGATCGGCAGCAGCCCACAGCGTGGCTTCAAGTTCGCGAGGAGCCAGACCTTGGCCCAGTGTTCCTTTCCAGTTTCCGGCGGTGATGGTAGTCATGGCTTAGCTCCGTGCTTGGTAGCGATGAAGCGATAATCACGAATTGTGATTTTGTTGTCAATCACAAAGCGTGATTATTTTGTGATGATGAAAAGTATCCCGCTTGGTGCGAGGGCAATGAAAGGGATTGAGTCGGGGGAAAGGAGGGTAGAGCAACAAAAAAAGACCCGGCATCGGGCCGGGTCTTTAGATGGGAATGATTAGAGCCGGTTGGTAAAGCGCGTCGAATGGAAGGTTAGAGCACAGATCTCGGCCACTTCGCATCCATGACGCGACCAACAATCGTCCACTCATCGTCAACTTCAATGGTGGGGAACGCTGAGTTTAAAGGCTTCAAGAAGGCTCGCCCAGAATCCCAAATAAACTGTTTGAAGGTAGCTTCGTTGGTATCGATCATCTTGGCAACGGCGTACTGACCGCTCTCCACGTCAAAGCCTGGCGCCACCAGGATTACCATCCCTTCACTGAAGCTGATGCCATTACTCGACGTCATGGATGGCCCGCGCACTTTAAGCCAGAAGCCGTTCGGCCCAGCCCATGCGTCAGATGGGTGCATTTCGCAGGCGGAAATATTGGACAACTCCAGCGCCTCCATTGCGGCTCCTGCCTGAACCCAGCTTATTTCTGGATATTCGAAAAACCGAGTAGGGCTCAGTGCGGGCTCGACGTTAGCGTCGAAGGCCAGCACTGCTTTTTCCGGATCATGACTTGGGTTGCCGCTAAAGTCTGCGAGTACAGCTGGGCTGATATTTAGAGCCTTCGCGATCTTCATCAAGTCATCAAACGATGGCTCTCGAGTATCCCTCTCGTAATTTCCAACCCGCGATTGTGATTTCCACCCACAAGCCTCAGCAAGCTGGGCCTGTGAGAGCTGTCGAAGCCGTCGATAAAAAGCGATTCGTGAGCCAATAGTTTTCTTCATAAGTGTGATTTTAATCACGAGCAGCTCGCTTGATGTCTCACTAATTGTGTTTGTTTTAATCACGATATGTGTTTATCCTGAGCGAATTACCCGTGGGACTAGGCAATGAATCGAATCCGGCAAATCCGAGAACAATCCGGTATATCCCAAGCTGTCCTTTATCGGAAGCTTGGCTGGAAGCAGTCAAGACTTGCAAATTACGAAGCAGGAAACAGAACGCCTAGCTTGAGTGACGCCCGTGAAATTGTAGCGGCACTCAACATTCTCTCGGTCGCTTGCCATCTCGAGGACGTGTTCCCCGAATCTTTGGCGAGCCAGGCAACCCCTCGGGCGGTGACTCCGTCGACCTTGAATCAAACGATACGCCGACTTGACACCTTCCGGCAGTGTGTCGATTCCGCTGTTAATCCATCCAGTGAGGGAGCAGCAGCGAAACTCGCCCCTCCTGAGGCCCTCGCTTCATGACTAAGCTCCGACTCGACACAATTACCCAAAAAACGGAAGGCCCTGCGGAGCCCCTGTTCAGCGCCTTCCAATTGTTGGCGTTTGCCGATTTGATTGAGCAGCGAGAATGAACAAGCGCCAACCCCAGTATTTGTTGTCCGGCTGACTTTCTGTCAGGCAACAAAAAGCCCGCTATCGAGGCGGGCTTTCTAAGCAGTCCCTTGTATCGAGCAAGTGACTTTCTTTCAATCGACATATCATGTCGAGGCACTAATGCACTCAAAAAATAACACCACCGAACTATCGGCGCAACACTCCGAGCCAAATAGCGAGGAAAGCTCTGTCGCAATCATCGTCACGATGACGCAGGAGCAGAAGTTCGCCGTGGCAGCATTAATCGTAGCTGAACGCGCCCACGCTTCAAGGTGGTGGTCGTATCTCAACGAGTTGCGCTGCCGTCGCGAACTGCCCGAATGGGTGGCGAAGCAATCAGCAGGCAACCATCCGGACTACGACCTCTGGGCCGACGACTGCAAAGCAACAAACCTCGCCCTACTTGGGATTGCCGGGCATCTGAATGATCCCGGATGGATAGCACCTGCCAGCTTTCAGGCTGGAGTAATCGCTCAATGACTACTCCACGCACCACCAGCCAAATCGCCTGCGACGCTCTTGAGAATCTTGAAATCGCCAAGCGCTCTCTTCGTCAGCTTGAAGTCCTGCTTTGTCTGACGTCGAACCAGAGCGATGTCGGTCAGCGCATCCGCGACTTGATCGACATCGGCCGGGACTTGGCTGCCGATGCTGCGAACACCGCCTCTTGCCACTGTGAAGAAATTGGCCAGCAACTCAATGTGGCGACACAAAACGCGAGATCGCAAAACGTGTCGCGCACTGCGGAGATGCGGACATGAATCGTGCTCGAGAATTGTGCAACAAGATCGAGGCTCGTCTTCGCGTGATCCGCGGGCTCGCTGACATCTTGCTGGAAAACGATCTTTTCAAGATTGATGCATCTGGTGATGGGCCAGCTCAGCTTGAGGCTGGAAACGAAATGGTTGTTCACGAAGCGGTGCAGCTTTTGTCCGATCAGGCTCAGGACGAAATTATTGAGCTGATGGACGTGATGCAGGTGCCGGTATGAAAACCTCTATCCCAAAATCCAAACGCCCACTTCCAAGCTCACCTTGGCGGCTATACGGCTCATTCAACGCTGGCTGCATTGAGCGCCGGTCTGTGCTCGAAGTGATTGACGAGTTCCTGCGACGTGCCGAGCTCACTGTCGACCCTGCGGAGAAGCTCGCCCAAGCCCAGCGCGTGATAGGTGCGTTGATGGCGCTGCACGCTTTCGATGCCAAAGGGGCCAGCTCTGCCGAAATCCACAACTACGTATTCGGCCGCCTTGCCGCCCTCACAGGTGAGACGCCCGAAACCCTCGTTACCATGGCTGGAGTCGCGATATGACCATCACCCCATTCAAAGGCGGCGATGCCGTCATGTCCTCGCAAGAGATCGCTGATCTGGTTGGCTCGCGACACGACAAGGTCAAGCAATCCATTGAGCGCCTTGCAGAGCGCAGCACCATTCAACTACCCCCACTGGGGGAAGTTAAAAATCACCTTGGCCAGAGCGTTGCCGTGTACCAAGTGTGCAAGCGCGACAGCTTCGTGGTGGTCGCACAGCTCAGCCCTGAATTCACCGCCGCTTTGGTTGATCGGTGGCAGGCGCTCGAGGAGCAAGCCGCTCGACCAATGACCCAGGCAGAGATCACCGCCGCAAACGCGAACCACCTGGTGGCCGTAGAGCGCCAGCAGCGGGAGCAGCAGGTGGTGTTGGAGCGGATCGAACGCCGCGTGGAAGATCTCAGCCAGTCGACGGTATGGGATCACTGCCCACAGAACTGTTCCCCGCTCACTCGCATCAAGGAAAGCATGTTGGAGCGTCATGGACTGTCCGGGGCTGTCGTGGACTACATCCTGAAGGCTTGGCCAAACCAGCCGAACCCCGCCGGCATGGTTCGCAACGGTCACGAGAATGCGCTCGGCTCGCAGTATCTCGTCTGGTCGAAGAGCCACGTTACAGCCGCATTCAATCGGTTCATTTCCGAATCCCTGATGGTCAGCGCCACCCAGGCCACTCACCCGTATTTTGAAGGCCGGTTCCGCCTGGTCCAGAAGGTCAAGCCATGAGCAAAGTAAACGATACCGCCGAGCAGCAACCGATGGAGATAATTGATCAGGCGCACTTTGAAAAGTACGGCGATGCAGCCCTTATCCTGAAATGCTTCGAGGTCATGAAGGACGCGATCGAGCATCTCGACGACGCCGGCGCGATAGAACTGCAGGATGACACCTACGTCACGTTCGTTGAGGCCTATTGGGCACTCAAGGTCCTGTTTCGGCGCAAGACAGGCGGCGATGCCAAAAAGGTGTCAGGCGAACATTGGAATGCTATGGGGCAGCATCTACTGGAGGGTGCCGAGTTGCCAGTCATGCACATCCCATTCATTGAACCAACCTTGCCAGTGCTTTGGCCGGCATATCTCCATCAGCAGGAAAGCTTGGCACTTGCCTGCATGGCCTACAACTCCGCCGACAATGCTCGCTTGGCCCTTGCGCATACGGCGCCCGATGCGCTGACTACCCGCAACGCCTGTGTGGAAGCGCTTAACGCCACCTCGGCGCTGCGCGCTCTGGTGCTGCGTCTGTCTGGAGGAACGCTCGAAGACATGGCTGGAATCGTGGCGAAGTTCGGCCGCTCGAACGGGGGGACGCTGCAATGAGTACCGACACTCCCCGCAAGTTTCAAGGCGTTTGGATTCCAGCCGAGCGCTGGCTGGACCGCACCTTATCGCCAACTGAGAAGGTCATGCTGGGTGAGATCTCCAGCCTGGAAACGGGTCCGCGCGGCTGCTATGCGACCAACGCGCACTTTGCCGAGTTCTTCAACCTGTCGATTTCTCGGGTGTCCGAGATCATCAGCGGTCTTGTCGAAAAAGGGCATCTCCGAGTGGAACTGATTCGTGAAGGGAAGCGCGTTGTTGAGCGACGGCTTCGGCTTGTTGACCCCTTCGATTTTCCGAATACCCCTTCGGAAAACGCAGCGAACCCCTTCGGAAAAGACGGCGAACCCCCTTCGGAAAACACGCAGGGGAGCAATACACACAGCAACAATACAAAGAGCATTAAAAACCCTTCGGCATCGGGCGGTGGAAAAGTGCTTTTGGATGAAGGGTTTGAACAGTTCTGGAAGCTGTACCCGAAGAGGAAGGGACGCAAGGACGCCGTCAAGGCTTGGGCGAAGCTGAAGCCGAGCGATGAGCTACGCCAGATCCTGATCACCGCCTTGGGCAGTCACTGCGCTTCCGAGGATTGGACCAAGGATCAGGGTCGGTACATCCCGAACGCCTCTACCTGGCTCAACGGCGAGCGCTGGACGGACGAATTTAAGCCTGCTCGTGGCACCGCTTCGAAACACACAGGCCTCGACCAGATCGACCACGAGGCTGGACTTGAGCGGCTTCCTGATGGCACCTACCGTATTGCGAGCGTGAACCCATGACCACGAAACCCCAGTACACCCTGGAAACCCGGGTCGGTGAATGCCATGAGCATGGTCGCTTCGCTGACAACCTGGTGCAGCTGTTCGGCGCCGATCCGGTTTGGTTTGGCTGCCCGCGCTGCCATTTCGATGCGCGTTACTCCACCGATTTTGATTTGCGGTCAAAGGCGGTGCACCTCCACCGTGACAGGAAGCTGAATGAGTACCTGCTCGATTCAGGTATCCCTGACCGATTCATGGGCTGCACGTTCGGCAACTGGGAGGCCAGCATGCCCGACCAGGTTCGGGCTCATGCGGCGTGCGAGGGGTTCGTTGCGGCCTTTGACGAGAACTACGCCGTTGGCCGGTCGGTGATGCTGCTGGGCACGGTCGGCACAGGCAAGACGCACTTGGCCACCGCCGTGCTGCAGCGTGCGATTCGTGAGCATGGGCATAGTGGGCTTCGGGGGTTGTACGCGACCGCCGGCTCAATCATTCGCGATGTGAAGGCGACGTTTGGCAACCGCGGACGAACCGAGGCGGATGTCTATGCGGATCTGATCCGGCCTGACCTGCTGGTGATTGACGAGGTGGGCGTCCAGCACGGGACCGACTTCGAGCGGCAGGTGCTGTTCGAGGTGATCAACGGGCGGTATGAAAAGATCAGGCCCACCCTCGTGGTGAGCAATCTTGGCGTGACTGAGTTGCGCCAGTGCCTGGGGGATCGTGCCGTTGACCGGCTACGGGACAAGGGCGGCCTGGTGGTGCTGTTCCGTTGGGCGTCGGCGCGAGGTGCTGCATGAGCCGCGAATTATTCAGCCTCGAGGCCGAGCACGGCGTGCTCGGCGCAATCATGATGGATCCGTCCTTGTTCGATGAAGTCACCAGCAAAGTGCAGGTCTCCGACTTTCACGACCTGGAGAACGCCGCGCTGTATCAGGCGATCATTGACTGCCAGGCGACCGGCGATCCGATTGACCCGGTGACGGTGGGCGTGTTTCGGCCAACCCTGCCGCACGGCGGGAGCATGCTGGCCTTCGCGGTCGAGATCGCCAAAAACGTGCCCAGCGTGGCCAACTGGAAAGCCTACGCTCGTCATGTTCGGGAGCGGGCAGTACTGCGGCAGGTCGTCCAGGCCGCCGATGTCATCCGCGATCAGGCCGGCGAGGACCTGCCGGTGGCGGACATCATCGCCATGGCTCAGCAGGCCACTGCCGATCTGCGCGACTTGGACGATGGCCAGCAGGACTACTTCAAAGCCAGCGACATCCTGACCGGGGTGATCGACACCATTGACGCCAAGTTCAACAAGACCCTGCCCAACGGCCTGTCGACCGGACTGAAGGATCTTGATGAGCTGGTGCGTGGCCTGCGACCGGGGAACATGATCGTGGTCGGCGGCCTCACGGGCTCCGGCAAGACCATCCTTGGCCTGCAAATCGCTCAGCACGTCACCTGCAAGCTCGGCGGCGCCGGCCTGGCGTTCTCGATGGAAATGACCAAGGAGGAGCTGATCACGCGGGGTATTGCGTCCATCGGCGCGGTTAACCTGAGCGCCCTGGACAGCGGTGATCTCAGCGACGATGACTGGCCGCGGATCACCAGCGCGGTCAGCGTGCTCAATGACGCCAAACTGTACGTCAATGACCAGGCGGGCATGACGGTGGCGCGCATTCGCTCAATCGCCCACCAGTGCCGACGCCGGGAGGGGCTGAACATCCTGCTGATCGACTACATCCAACTGATCAGCGCCGAGAGCAGTTCGAATCGCTCCCTGGAGGTCGGCAAGATATCCACAGCCCTGAAGAACCTGGCCAAGGAACTCAAGATCCCGGTGGTGGTGCTGGCCCAGCTCAACCGGGGCTCGACCAACCGACCCGACAAGCGTCCACGCCCCAGCGACATCCGCGACTCCGGGCAGATCGAGCAGGATGCCGATGTGGTGATCCTGGTGCACCGCGACATGGAGAGCGAGGAAGGCCAGAACGGGGTCACTGAGCTGATTGTCGGCAAGGTCCGTCATGCGCGTGTGGGGTCGTGCCTGGTCCAGCAGCAGGGCAAATTCGTCCGGTTTGTCGACTTCGAAGGGCAGCCGCCGACCACTGAAGAAGTCGAGATGGGGCGGACCTATGCCGGCAAGTTCAAGGGAAAAGGGGATCGCTATGCAGGCGCCTAAGACGTTGCAGGTAACGCTGACCGATGCCGAGATCCGTCGGCATGGGCCAGATCAGATCCGGCAGTTGCGTGATCCTCGACACCCGTCGTTGCGGTTTCGCTATTCGACGGTGGACCGTACCAAAGGCGCATGGCACGTGGTGGTGGCCGGGGTCTGGGGCAAGGCCGGCAATTATCCCGACCTCAACGCCAAGACGATGCTGGCCACCTTGCCCGCCATTCTGGCGCGCCGCTCGGCCGACCCGAAGGCGGTGTCCACCACCACCCACTGGAAGACCGTCGGCGATCTGCTGACCTGGTACGTCGACCGCATGACCCGTGACAAAGGCTTGTCGGCCAAGCGTAAGGCCAGTGCCCAGTCGGCAATCAAGTGTCACCTGGCGCCGTGCCTGTCGACGGTGCCGCTGCTCGAGCTGGATCGTCCGACGCTGGATCGGCTGCTGCTCTGGCCGATGCAGGAGCGCTATGCCCTGTCGTTCGTGCGCTCGGTCTACGGCGTCTTGGCCGTGGCCCACCGTCAGGCGCTCCGGCTGTCGATGATCGGTGCCAGTCCGATGACGGCGCTGAAGTTCGGCGACTTCGTGCAGACCAAGATCAAGGCCAAGCCGGCCCGGTTGCGCGGGGCTGATCTGGACGCGCTGCTGCCGCTGCTGGCCGAGCGATTCGATCAGGCGCCGGTGGGCGGCATGCTGGCCCTGATGATGCTGTGCCACGGCTCGCGGATCGGGGAAACCCGGATGGCCCGCTGGAAGAACCTCAACCTGTCCGCCCGGCAGTGGTTCATCCCGGCGCCCGACACCAAGACCAAGAGCGAGCACACGCTGCCGCTGACGGATCAGCTCTGTGCGCTGCTGCGTCGGTACCGGGCGCTCCAGCAGGCGAGCGGCTACGACGGTCCGCACCTGTTCCCCGGCAGCGCCCGGGCCTCGATCAGTGCGACCAAGGCCAGCACCTTGTTCGCCGATCTCGGCCACGGCGAGTGGTCCAGCCACGACCTGCGCAAGGTGGCTCGCACTGCCTGGACGGACCTCGGCGTCGACTACATGGTCGGTGAGCTGCTGTTGAACCACGCAATGAAAGACCTCGATCAGGCTTACATCCACACCACGGCCGAAGCCCTGAAACGCAAGGCCTTGGAAGCCTGGCACAGCTGGCTCGATGAGCGTGGTTTCACCCGGCTGCACAGTGGGACATATGCGGGATGCGCCGACACCCACAATGGCGAGCAGACCATGAAGGGCAAGGCTTTCAGCGCTGCGCCGTGTCCATTGCAAGGGAGGAGGTTATTAGCCAAAGGCGCCGCCGAAGTGACCGCGGGCACCCAACCAAACGACCAGGCCGGAGCCGACAATGAGTAACGTAACGGCGGCATTGCCGCGCAAGAGCTTGACGACTGTCGAATGCAAATTCTTGAAACAGGGCAATCGACTGCTGCTGGAAAAGACTAACGGCCGTATCGGTTCGGCGGCCTTCATGGATGTCGTGGCCGACTGGCACAGCTCAAGGGCAACCCTGGGCTTTGAGGCGTTCGCCCGGCGCTGGATCGCCGAGGGCAACGCTAAAAGCAAGATCGCTGACAAGCTGCTTCGCGAGCTGTTTGGCATGAATGAACCAACCCCGAGGAAAGCCGCATGACTATTCGAAAACCACTAAAACGGGCCCTCGGCGATACTGAGTATCTGCTCGAGCAATGGGGCTGGTGGCGCATGACTGGTATGGGCGTCCCGCGCTATGTCTCGCCACTGCTGGCTTTGATGCGCGACAACGTACCTTCGGTCAGCGCCAGTGAGGGATTCGTCATTACCGATGATCATGCTCTGGTCGTTGACGGGGCAGTGGCTCGGCTGACAAAGCGCAACCAGCAGATGGGCGACTTCATTTGGTATTACTACGGAGCCAAGTGGCCAATGCTTCGTTTGGCCAAGAAGCATGACATGAGCGAGGCGAAGGCGAGGGAGCTTGTAAGGTCTGGAGTGGCGTGGATTGATGGCGTTCTGGAAGGATTGAGCGAAGTCGCATAAAAAGCTTTTACGCGCGGATAATCTCTGTTTTTATAGCACCGTGTTCAGCTGTTTCAGCGCGACACCACAGAGAAAGCCCGGCCATTGTGTCGGGCTTTTTTAGTATCGCTACCTTAAGGTGGCGAATTGATACTGTATAGCGTTGAGGGTCCGCTGCCTTTCATTGATACTGATCTAATCGGCCAATAGAGAGGTGGGTATGTCTGATCTATGTGATGTATGTGAAAAACCGTTGTTAGGCCAGCAACAAACCTGTGATGTTTGTCGATGCACCTGCACTAGCTGCGGGAAGGTGTTCGCGTTTGAGGACGACCTTAACGTTGTTCACGATGGGGATCGGATTTGTAATAGCTGCTCTTTTGAATGCGCATCCGGCAACCACTGTAATGGTGAGCAGTATGTTAAAACGAAAAATGAACTGAGCAGCAGAGGCTTGTGTGATTCATGCGAGGAAGTGGCGCCGCCTCGAGAAGGTGAGATGTGTGAGAACCATCCCGATGTGCAGGCGACCAGTAGCGTTGATGGAACACCAGTCTGTGATGACTGCCACGAAGATGCATACCCGATAAATTAAATCAGTTCAGTCAAGAACCCCGCCCAGTGCGGGGTTTTTTGTTTCTGGAAGACGGCGCTCATTGGTGAGCAATCCGGCTTGAACCCGGAGCCGTCGGAACGGTAAGGGGTCGACTCCTTCACCTTCCGCCAATTTCAAGGCCTCGCCATCGTGCGGGGCTTTTTCGTTTCTGGAGTTAGCAATGACGCCACCGTGGATTTTCAGCTGGATCGCCTGGTGCTGGATCTGGTACTGGCCAAGCCTTATCGGCTGCGTTGCGCTGACCGTGGCGCACAAAGTGTGGTTTGAATCACAGTATCGGTACACGTCGCCGCTGATCGATGGTTGGCATGACATTGTGTTAATTGCGTTCGTCGGCTTCTGCCTGTGGGTGGTGCTCTGCGCCATCCGCAACGGGTATGGGGTCGGCTGAGTTTTTGGGTATTACCACAGCCGGGGTGGCCTTCGGGATGCCTGGACACCGATAAGCCGGTAGTACGGTGGTGCGATAAACACCGGCAGTCAGCGTGCTCTTGCTCCATCACCCTGGAGTAGCGCTGACGGACAGGAGGGGAAAGACCCTCACACCTATTTCAAGGGCTCGCCATATCGGCGGGCCTTTTTCGTTTTCGGCCCCACCACACCCATCGCTCTAAGCCGGGAGTGCTGCTGGGGCCGAACCTATTACGCTCCCCGCAAGGGAGGACGCTGGATGAAACATATGCCAGAGAAGAATCCGGAAACCTGGTTCCTGATCACCGCATGGCTCAGTCAGAACGCCCCAATGTTCTATGCCGCAGCGCTGTCGTGCTGGATCGCCTTCTTGCGCGTCATCTACGGCGGCGGCGGGCGTCGACAAGCGTTCCTTGAGTCCTGCCTGTGCGGCGCGATCACAGCCGGCGCTTTCCCGCTGCTCGAATACTTCAACCTCCCATCGAGTCTCGCTGCTGCGCTGGGCGCATGCATTGGCACCTTGGGCGTGAAGAAGGTCGCATCACTGGCCGACCGGTTCACTGACTTCAGATTGCCCAAGAAGACGGAGTGACCCATGCAACTGATCGACAACTGGAAGCAAGCGCTGAGCATGACCAGCGTTCAGGCCGGCGGCGCTATCGCTGCTCTTGGCGTGGCTGAGCAGCTGATGCCATCGCTGCAGGCCGTGCTGCCTCCAATGGCTTACGGCGTGCTGGGCCTGCTGGTGATGATTGTCCGGGTGATCCTGCAGCCGAAGCTGAGTAAGTAATCCGCGCCACGATTTCAGATGCGCCGTTTCGTGGCGCGAGGTAAGCATCACTCGCGATAAGTCGCGGATAGCTCAACTCGGCTCAAGCTCACGATGCTTTTCCAATGCCGTGCAGTTGCCGCTGCTACCATCGCAAACAACGTTCGCGCATGCGTTACGGTCGACCTGATCAGCAGGGTAAGGGCATGTAAGAAGTCGGTGCTGAATGGTCATTTCGCGAAGCGTGTGGAACAGCACCGCCTTGTTCCATCTGACGCTCGAAACGTTCCAGCAGGTTGCCATGCTGGAGATTTCATTGATGGACCGCACGGGAAGAAAGCGACCAGCGCATTCCCCGGCATCAGTGAGAGCAATTTTCCATGCCAGAAGTGAACTCATGCGGATGGCTGCGACTTTGACAACCTGCTTCTTCGAGCCCAGCAAGTAGTGCACCTCATAACTGTTCAGCATAAAACCGCCGTCGGCTTAATTTTGATGTCACTTTGCCAGTTGCAACGATTCGGAAAATGCTCTGCGTCAAGAGAACGCATTGAAGAAGTCGTGGTGGGTCTACACGCCTGGCTATCCGCCATTCCCAATGATCATGCAAGAAGACCACGACCACGCTGGAGCACTGGCATTCGCCCAGGGCATCTGGCCTCAAGCAACAGTCGAGTGAAATAGATGAGTGCCAAGTCCGAGTATTACCAGATCAAAGGCATGGTCAGCGATATGCCGCCGGATGAGCAGGCAGAGGTAGAACTGGCGGTTCGCGAGGTGACTGAGATTGCTCAACGTTCACCTGCTGCGATGGTAGGGGCGATCTTGGCGATGACCAAGCTAGCCATGGACGCCTAGCCATGACTCGCTTGAAAGCGCTGGGTAATCGCGTAAGCACTCAGGGCAACAAGCTGCCAATCATGCAGCCAGGTTCGTGGCGTACCGACAAGGGCACGTCAAACCAGCGCGGGTACACCTACGCATGGCAGAAGGCGAGCAAGGCCTACATCCTGGCTCATCCCCTTTGCGTGATGTGCGAAGGTCTTGGCCGCGTCACTGCCACTACATTGGTCGACCACATTGAGCCGCACCGTGGCGACATGACGCTGTTCTGGGATCGTACCAACTGGCAGTCGCTGTGCACCAACTGCCACTCCTCCGTGAAGCAGCGGGAAGAGCAGGGCGGCTGAGCCGTGCATTCCGCCCAAATCAGCTCCAAGTGAGAATGAATCGCAGGGGGCGCCTCGAAAGTCTGGAGCCTTCGCGCTCTAGACCACCTGGGACCGCACGCGTAGTTTTTTTCCCTTTTTGAGGTTTTTTGTTAATGGCTTTAACACCTAAAAAGCGCGCATTCGCCGACGCTTTGAGGGGAGGTGCGTCCAATAAAGAAGCAGCGATTGCCGCTGGCTACAGCGCTTCCAGCGCATCTGCTGCCGGATCGAGGCTCGCGAAAGATCCGCATGTTTTGGCCGCACTGGCCACCGGCACCGTTAACAAAAATGTTAAAGGCAAGTCGGCCGCCAAGCCTGCGACCAACGAGCAGCAAATAGCGCCTGAGGAGGTTTCGGATGCCTCCAGCGGCGGCGCGCTCAAATTCTCTGACCCTGTTCAGTTCCTGCTCACGAAAATGAACTCAGCCGCTGACGAAAAGCTACAGATCGACGCTGCCAAGGCGCTGCTGCCGTATCTGCACCAACGCAAGGGCGAGACCGGCAAAAAGGAAGAGAAGCTGGAGGCTGCGGAAAAGGCGGCCGCCGGGATGTACGGGACGGGCAAGCCGCCGCTCCGGTCGGTGAAGTAGATGGAGTGGACGACAGCCTGTCCAGACTGGGAGCGCCGGATACTTTCGCGTCAGTCCCTGATTCCGTTTCCGCCGCTGTTCCGATCCGAGGCTGACGCCGCGCTCGAGCTGTTCAAATCGTTGCGTGTCGTCGACGTGCCTGGTCAGCCCACCTTCGGGGAGTGCTGCGAGCAGTGGGTTTTTGATTTCGTCGCCGCGATCTTCGGTGCCTACGATGCCGAGACCGGCAAGCAGATGATCCGGGAGTACTTCCTGCTCATCAGCAAGAAGAACGCCAAATCAACGATTGCCGCCGGGATCATGGTCACCGCCCTGGTACGCAACTGGCGCGATAACGAAGAGCTTTTGATTCTGGCTCCGACCATCGAGGTCGCCCAGAACAGTTACAAGCCCGCCGCTGCGATGGTGCGCGCCAATCCGGTTTTGGAAAAGATGCTGCACGTCCAGGATCACATCCGGACGATCACGCACCTGACCACCAAGGCTGCACTGAAGGTCGTCGCCGCTGACTCCGACACGGTGTCGGGTAAGAAGTCCGGCAAGATCCTGGTCGATGAACTCTGGGTGTTCGGCAAGCGGCCCAATGCCGATGCCATGCTCATGGAAGCAACCGGCGGCCAAATCTCGCGAGATGAGGGGTTCGTGATTTTCCTCTCCACGCAGAGCGACGAGCCCCCGGCCGGCGTTTTCAAGGAGAAGGTCGATTATTACCGGGACGTGCGGGACGGGAAGATCCAGGACAAAAAGTCGCTCGGCGTTCTTTATGAATACCCGGCGGCGATGGTGGAGGCCGAGGACTACCTCAAGCCCGAAAATTTCTACGTCACCAACCCGAACATGGGGCGATCCGTAAGCCGTGAATGGCTTGAAGATCAGATGGTCAAGGAGGCCCAGAAAGAGCCCGGCGCGCAACGCAAGTTTCTCGCCAAGCATCTGAACGTCGAAATCGGCATGAACCTGCGGGCCAACCGGTGGGCCGGGGCTGAATTCTGGATCACCCAGGCGAAAATCAAACGGCTGACGCTGGAGCAGCTGATCGAGCGGTGTGAAGTGATTGACGTCGGAATCGACGGCGGCGGTCTCGATGACCTGCTCGGCATGGCTGTGGTGGGGCGTGACGCGAAAACCCGTGAATGGCTGGTTTGGACGCGGGCCTGGGCTCACCCGACTGTGCTGGAGCGCCGCAAAAGTGAGGCGCCCCGGTTCCTCGACTTCGCCAAGGACGGTGATTTGGTCTTGGTGGATTACATCGGCAAGGATGTTGAGGAAGTCGCTGAGCTGGTTTCGCTGATCTACGTGTCCGGGCTGCTGGACATGATCGGTGTCGACCCGGCCGGCGTGGGCGGCATTCTCGACGCGCTGATCGCGGCGGAAATCCCGAAAGAGATGGTCATCGGCATTTCCCAGGGCTGGAAGTTGGGCGGTTCGATCAAGACCGCCGAGCGCAAGTTGGCCGAGGGCGGCATCGTCCACGGTGGCCAGCCGATGATGTCCTGGTGCTGCGGCAACGCCAAGGTGGTGCCGGTCGGTAACTCGATCCTGATCACCAAGCAGGCGTCGGGCACTGCGAAAATTGACCCATTGATGGCCTTCTTCAACGCCGTGGCGCTTATGTCGCTGAACCCCATGGCGCGGGGCAACGTGGACGACTTCTTTGATAACCCAATAATGGCGGGCCTCTGATGGCGAGCAAAAAGAAACCGGGGCGGATTCGCTCCGCTCTCCAGAGCTGGCTCGGCGTCCCCGTTGGGCTCACCAGTGAAGCGTTTTGGCAGGAATGGTTTGGTACTTCCACTAGTGGGAAAAACGTCACCGTCGACGGCGCAGTGCGGCTTTCGACGGTCTGGGCCTGCGTCCGACTGTTGTCCGAGTCGGTCTCGACTCTGCCGCTGAAGCTTTACCGCCGCATGCCCGACGGATCGAGGGAGTCAGCCAAGGATCACCCGCTTTTTCGGGTGTTGTGCCGCACACCCAATGCGGAGATGACCCCACAACGGTTCATGCTCATGGTGGTGGCGAGTATCTGCCTTCGCGGCAACGCCTTCATCGAGAAAAAATACATCGGCTCGCGGATCGTGGCACTGGATCCGCTGATGCCTCAGTGCATGACGGTCAAACGCCTGGCCAACGGCCGACTGAAGTACACCTACAGCGAAAACGGGACAGAGCGGGACATTCCCGAAAGAAACCTGATGCACATTCGCGGCTTCGGTCTCGATGGTGTTTGCGGAATGTTGCCCGTGACGACTGGGCGTGACGTGATCGGCGCTGCGATGTCGGCCGAGGAAGCCGCGGCGAAGGTGTTTGCCAACGGCCTGCAGGCTTCTGGTTTTCTCACTGTTGAAGGCGGCGCTGCGCAGGGCTCTGGCACGCTCACCCCGAAACAGCGCGAGCAACTTCGGGCCAGCCTGGCGGCGTTCAGCAGCTCAAAGAACGCCGGCAAGACCATGGTGCTCGAAGCCGGTCTGAAGTACCAAAGCGTCACGATGAACCCGGAAGCCGCACAGATGCTGGAAACCCGGGCGTTCAACGTCGAGGAAATCTGCCGCTGGTTCCGCGTGCCGCCGTTCATGGTCGGGCACATGGACAAGCAGAGCAGCTGGGCGGCCAGTGTCGAGGCGCAAAACCTGCACTTCCTGACCAACAGCCTGCGGCCCTTGCTGGTGAACATCGAGCAGGAAATCACGCGCTGCCTGATCGGCGATGCAGATGCCGATGAATTCTTCGCCGAGTTCTCCGTTGAGGGCTTGTTGCGTGCCGACAGTGCTGGCCGTGGCGCCTGGTACAACACCGCGCTGATGAATGGCTGGATGAGTCGTAACGAGGTTCGCCGGCTGGAAAATCTGCCGCCGATCCCGGGCGGGGACATCTTCACTGTTCAGTCGGCCATGGTGGCGCTGGAAAGCCTCGATCAGGGTGCGGACATTTCCGCCAAGTTCAACCGCTTCATGTCCAAGGCGCTCACCGCGCACAAGGACGGTGACCGGCAGGCCACGCGGGAGCTGCTGAGCGATATTTGTACAGCGCTCGATGGTGGCGACCCAGACGCGCCGACCATGGCCCACGCCCTTATCTCTATATCCCGGCTCAGCATCACTGAGCCCACGGAGTAACCATGACGATCAGAACACTGCCGGCGGCTCCGGCGGGCCGCCCGTGCGCGAACGCTTCATCGGACCTGTTGCCGATGGCGCTCGAGCGCTGGAACCCGGACATTCGCGCCGCGACCGAAGAAGAGAACACCATCTCGATGTTCGATGCCGTCGGCTACGACTACTGGACTGGAGATGGGGTGACCGCCAAGCGGGTCAGTGGGATTTTGCGATCCCTCAACGGCGCAGATGTCACCGTCAACATCAACTCGCCAGGCGGCGACATGTTTGAAGGCCTGGCGATCTACAACATCCTGCGCGAATACAAGGGCAAGGTGACCGTCAAGATTCTGGGTATTGCCGCCTCGGCCGCGTCCGTCATTGCCATGGCTGGCGATGAGATCCGAATGGGACTCGGCGCGTTCCTGATGATCCACAACTGCTGGGTCGGCATCGCGGCAAATCGGCTAGGTCTTCGTGAGATGGCCGACAGCCTTGAGCCGTTCGACAAGGCAATGGCTGACATCTACGCCGCGCGCACTGGCGACAATGTCGAAGCCATGCAAAAGCTGATGGATGCTGAAAGCTGGATCGGAGGCACCGATGCCGTCGAGCAGGGTTTCGCCGATGGTCTGCTGGATAGCGCCGAAGCCAAGGAAGGTGCCAAGGCATCAACGCCACAGCAAATTGCGGCCCGCCGCCTGGACGTGATCCTGGCCAAGCAGGGCATGCCTCGCGCTGAGCGCCGGGCAATGATCCAAGAACTCAAAACCGGCACGCCCAGCGCTGCCGGCTCTGGTACGCCGAGCGCTACCGAACCAAAGGCCCTTCCGGCCGACGCCATTGCTGATCTCGAAAAGGCCCTTGCCTCGTTCAAGGCGGCAGCCTCAACTGTACCTGGAGTTTGACCCATGACCGATACAACCGAACTGCTGAAGAGCGTTTCTGCCGAACTGGCCAAAGCCACCAGCGAGTTCAGCCAGAAGGCTGAGGCCGCCCTGGGCGAAGCCAAAAAAGCGGGCACCTTGTCCGCCGAAACCAAGGCCGCCGTTGATGAGCTGGCGCTGAAATTCAACTCGCTGACCGAGGCTGAAAAGCAGCTCAAGTCGCAGCTGGGCGAAATGGAGCAGGAATTTGCTCGCCTGCCATCGAAAGCTTCTGCGCAATCGCGTGACGGCCTGGGCGCCACCGTAGTGAAGAGCGAAGCGCTCAAGGCCTTCGCAGCCAGCATTGAAGGCGGCAAGCGCGTCAATATCCCGGTGAGTGCTGCGCTGCTGTCGACTGACGTCGCTCAAGGCGTCGTGGAGCCGCAGCGCTTGCCAGGCATCGATGTCGCGCCGAAGCAGCGTTTGTTCATCCGCGACCTGATTGCCCCGGGCCGTACCGGCTCCCCGGCGATCTTCTGGGTTCAGCAGACCGGGTTCACCAATGCCGCGCGCGTCGTAGCTGAAGGTACCCAGAAGCCGTATTCCAGCATCACCTTCGACTCGAAGCTGACAGCGGTGTCGACCATTGCTCACATGTTCAAGGCGTCCAAGCAGATCCTCGACGACTTCGCCCAGCTGCAATCGACCATCGATGTGGAAATGCGCTACGGCCTGAAATATGCCGAGGAGCAAGAAATTCTGTTCGGTGATGGTACCGGCGTGCACTTGCACGGCATCGTCCCGCAGGCCTCGGTGTTCGATCCGGCGTTTGAAGTTGAAAACCAGTCCGGTATCGATGATCTCCGCCTGGCCATGCTCCAGGCGCAGCTGGCCCGCCTGCCGGCCAGCGGCCACGTCCTGCACTTCATCGACTGGGCGAAAATCGAACTGACCAAGGACACCTTGGGCCGTTACATCCTGGCCAACCCTTTGGGCCTGGCTGGCCCGATGCTGTGGGGCTTGCCGGTCGTTGCGACTGAAGCTGTCGGCTTCTTAGGCAAGTTCCTGACTGGTGCATTCCAGACTGGCGCCCAGTTGTTCGACCGTGAGGACGCCAATGTGGTGATCTCCACCGAAAACGCGGATGACTTCGAGAAGAACCTCATCTCGATCCGTTGCGAGGAGCGTGCAGCCCTGGCGGTGAAACGTCCGGAAGCCTTTATCTACGGTTCGTTCAGCGCACCGGTAACGCCTTAACCCTTGATCGGGCTGCCGTCATGGCAGCCCACTGGAGGCATTCATGAAACTGAAAACCTTGAAGCCGCTGTATCTGGGCGGTCAGGTGTTGCCTGAAGGTCGGTCATTCGAAACCATCGAGCAACACGGTCGTGAACTGATCGCAAGGGGCTACGCCGAAGCTGATAGCTCCGATGATGAGCCGGTTGTGACTCTGGAAAACGAGACTGGCCCTGCCGGTGACGTGCTGACCAGCGGATCGCTCGACATCGCACCGGGAAAGATCGACAAAGCCAAAAAATCGGCTGACTTAGCCAAGCAAAAAGGCGCGTGACATGTCGGTAATCGATATCGAAGTGGCCATGCGGCATTGCCGGGCAGAAGAGGTTGATCGTGAGTATGTCCAGCTGTTGCTGGATGCTGCTGAGAACTCGGCGTCCCAGTTCATTCAGCGGCAGTTCTACACCGATGCTGACGGCTTGGCCGCCGCTGTACTGGATGGCTCGGCAGGCGATGAACCGATGGTCATCGAAAAATCGATTGTCGCGGCCTGTCTGCTGATTCTGGGCAGCCTGTATGCCAACCGTGAAGACGTGGTGGTTGGTGTCAGTGCGACTGATCTGACACTGGGCTCTCGCGCACTGCTGAGCCCGTACCGGGTGCAATTGGGGGTTTGATGAGAGCTGGAAAACTTCGACACCAGTGTGCGGTTCAGGCATTCCAGTTCACGCCTGATGGATATGGCGGGGGGACCGATACCTGGGTCGAGCTTCGAAAGATCTGGGCCGATATCGCCACGCCAACCGGCCGCACCGCGCCAGTTGCTCAGCAGCTCAAAGCCTTGGTCACCGCCGAAATTCAAGTAAGGCCCGCGGGCGATTTGATCGCCGGCTTGCGCTTGGTCAACTCCGGCACGACCTACCTGATTGAGGCGGCGCTCCCAGATAACGAGCGCTCCATGCTCCGGTTGTTGTGCTCAAACGTGGTCAATCCATAGGGGGCTTTATGACAAGGCGTTCCTCGATCCAGGGGGATTTCAAGTTGCGCGGCTTGCTGCGGCGAATCGGCAATCAGGTCGAAAGCGACCTACGGCCCGCAATGGTTCAGGCCGCCAATCTGGTGCTTGAGACCCAGACGTACTTAATCCCTCGCGACACCGGAGACTCGGCGGAAGCCCTGACGGCTTTTGTATCGAAGAGCGGTCTTGATGCAGAGATCGGGATCAGAGGGAAAAAGGATAACCGCCGCTACTTCTATACCAGGTTCAGCGAGTACGGGACCAAGGGTTACACCATGGGCGATACAGCCATACCGGCCCGTCCGGCACATCCGTGGCTTCGTCCGTCGTATGACATGAACCGTGACCAGATCGTCGACCTGATCACCCGGGCGATCGCTTCAACACTGAGCAAGGCTGCGGAGGCCAAATGAGTGACCCAGGCTTGGCGCTACAAAAGGCGCTGTTCGACAAGCTGTCAGCGAGCCTGACGGTTCCGGTGTTTGATGCCGTGCCCGCGGGTACGCCCTATCCCTACGTCACGCTGGATTACGAGGTTTCGGACAACGCATCACCGGTGTCCGGCAAGAAGCGCGAAAACCGCCTGTTCTATCTGAGCGTCTGGTCCAATTACAAAGGCCAGGCCGAAGTGAAGCGCATCAACAGCGAGATCGCTGCCGCCCTGGACGAGATTCCGCTCCCGCTGAGCACCGGTACAGCTGTTTCAGTCCGTGTTCTGCACACCGGCACCAATCGCGAGCCGGACGGTGTCACCTACATGGGTAGCGTCACGCTTCGAATCATCACCCAACACTGATTCCGCCGCGCACCACCCGCACCCGCCATTGAGCGGGTTTTTTATTGCTTGAAAACCACCCGCGCCCTGGAGGGCAACCATGACTATCAAAACATCCGCCGGCGTCAGACTCCTGATCGGCCCGGCCCACAACGTCAGTTATGGCGAGGATGTGGCCGGTATTGCCGCTGCCATCCTGGCCTTGAAGGCGCTCACCTACATCGAGGTCGGCGAAGTTGAAGACGCTGGCGAGATTGGCGACGAGGCGAGCACTGCCGATTTCACCGCGCTGGCCAACCGCCGCAAGCGCAAAGTCAAAGGCACCTTCGATGCGGGCAGCCAGAGCGTCACCCTGGGTGAAGACCCGAGCGATGCGGGCCAGGCGGCCGTGAAAGCGGCGGTGCGTAGCGACTCGAACTTCGCCGTCCAGATGGATTACGGCGACGGCTCGTCGGACTTCTACCTGGTCCAGGTGTTGAGCTTCCGCAAGCAGATCGGCACCGCTGAATCGATCCGCAAGGCGTCGGTCAATCTGGCGATCAACTCCGCCATTTACGAAGAGCTGGCGCCAGTCACTCCGTAAGGCACGCACCCCACAGGCGCAGCGCATCGTTGCGCCTGATCCCACTCTTTTTTTTCAAGGAATACCGAACCATGTCCAAGACTGACCACGGCACCGTTGATGTTGAAGTTGGCAGCGAGATCCACACCCTGAATTTCAACCTTAAGGCGGTGCGCAGCATCGAGCGCTTTTTTGGCGGTATCAACCCGGCCTTGGCCGAGCTGCAGAAGTTCAGCCTGACCGCGGCGGCGAAGGTGATCATCGCCGGCGCCAACCTGACCTTGAAGCCCAAAGAGGTCGAGGCGCTCGAAGAAGCCATCTACGAGCAGGGCGTAGGTGAAGTGACCGTGCCGCTGATTACCTTCGTCGTGGCGCTGCTGAATCCGGCGGCCAAGACCGAGGAAGAGCTGGAAAAGGCGGCTGAAACGGGCGCGGCCAAAGGAAAAAAGTAAGCCGTCCCGGCAACGGTAGCTATGTGGATGAGCTGTTCTGCATCGCCACCGGCAGCCTCTATTGGTCGCCCCGGGATGCCTGGGAGACGCCGGTGCCGCAGATCCTCATGGCCTGGGAGGCGCGGGTGGAATTTCTGCGGGCGACCAACCCCAGCGGCCCGCCGCCGGCCCCGCCGGGGCCGCCGGCGCATGAAACCGCAGACGAAAAACGCCAGCGGATCAAGGATCAGATGCGCTCGCGTAAGGAGTCCTGAGGGGCCGTCCCGGGCGCCCGCGCCACCGGCCCGGCGGAACCCCCCTCCGCTGAACTGAGCCCGCCGCGTGCGGGTTTTTTTACGTTCCCCAACCGGCCCCGTGGCCGGTTTTTTTTTGCCGGGAGAATCACATGGCTGTTCAAGAAGTCCAGGGGCTGCTGGTCCGCCTCGAAGCCACTACCGCGCAGATGCGCCAAGAGCTGGCGCGTGCCGACTCGTCGGTGGCGCAGGTTTCCGGACGTATTGACCGGCAGTTGGCGCAGGTGGATGCCGCGTTTGATCGCGTGGGGCTCAGCGCGCAACGCGCGGGGGGTCTGCTCGCGGGCGCCCTGTCCCTGGGGATTGGCGGTGCCGGGATCGGCGCCTTGATCCACCAGGCCGAGGTCTACACGCAAATTGCCAACCGGCTGAAACTGGTCACCTCGAACAGCGCCGAGTTCACCGCCGCGCAAAACGCGGTGTTCAGCATTGCGCAGAAAGCCGGCCAGCCGCTGAGTGCCACCGCGGAGCTGTATCAGCGCATCGCGCAAAACCAAGACGCGCTCAAGCTGAGCGGTAAGGGGGTGGCCAGCATCGTCGAGACCATCAGCAAAACGATGGTGATCAGCGGGGCTTCGGCCGCGTCGTCGAGCGCGGCGCTGGTGCAGCTCGGCCAGGCCTTCGCCTCGGGCACGCTGCGCGGCGAAGAACTGAACTCGATCATGGAGCAAGCGCCCGCGCTCAGTCAGGCCATCGCCAAAGGCATGGGCGTCTCGGTGGGTGCGCTGCGCGCCCTGGGTGCTGAGGGTCAGCTGACCGCGGAGTCGGTGGTGCAGGCCCTGCAAGCGCAACAGGGTGCGGTGGATGCGTTGTTCGGCAAGATGCAGGACACCATCGGTACCGGAATGACCCGGGTGCAAAGCTCGTTCACCAAGCTGATCGGCGAGGGCGATAAGCTCGGCGGGATGAGCGTCCGGATCTCCGCGGCGCTGACCTCCGCCTCCCGGGCCATGGACGCCCTCACGGCGGATGGCGATGCCTTCGCGGAAACCATGCACAACGTTGGCAGCGCCTTGGAGAGTGTGGCGTATGTGGGGGCGGCCGCGCTCGCGCTGGGCTCCGCGAAGCTGGTGGTCTCGTTTTTGCAGGCCGCCGAAGCCTCTATTGTGCAAGCGGGCGCCTTAGCGCTGTCGACCAAGGCCAGCCTGGAGGCGCTGACGGCCGAAGCGGCGCTGGCCCGACAATCGTTGCTCACCGCCCAGACCCGGCAACTGGAAGCCAAGGGCTTGGTCGAGCGTGCAGCCTTGGAGCTGGCGGCCGCTCAAGGCAAGGTCGCTTCTGACCGGGTGCGCCAAGCGTCCGAGCTGGGCAATCTTAAGCTGGTTCAGACCACGCTAACGGCGGAGCGCGAACTGGAGGTGCAGCGCCTTAAATCGCAGATCACCGATCAGGGCCGTGGCCTGTCCATTGCGCGCATCGCCGAACTTCGCATCGCCGAAGCCGGGGCGATCAAACTGGTGCAGGCCGCCGAAGTGTCGTTGGCCGCGACGACCGTGGCGACCTCCGCCTCGATCACCGCCGCCCTGGGCGCGCAGACCGCCGCCCGCGGGGTGCTGGCGGAAACCACCGCGGCGACCAACGCCGCCCGGGTGGCGTCGGATCTGGCCGCGGGCTCGGCGAGCGCGGGCGCCAAGGCCGCCCTGGTGCTCTCCACGGCCAGCCGCGGCTTGCTGGCCCTGCTGAGTGGCCCGGTGGGCTTGATCGCGATGACCGGCCTGGTGGCCGCGTCCTTCATTGACTTCGGCGACAGTGCCGACACCGCGACCGCGGCGCTGATCGACCAGAACGCGACGGTCGACGAGTCGATTGCCAAGTTCAAGGCGTTACGGTCCGAGCAACAGCGGCTCATGGTGTCGGACTGGACCAAGCAGCAAATCCAGGCCACCGAGGCGGCCGCGCAGTCGCTGGAGAACTACACCCGCAACGGGGTGCTCGCCCTGAATTCGCTGGGGCTCTCCGGCGTGAACAGCGTCGAAAGCTTCAAGACGATGGTCGGCGAGGTCCGGGCCGGTACGCGCTCGCTGGACAGCGTCACCGCCTGGGTGACAAAAAATAACCAGCTGCTGCCGGCCTTCAAGGACAACCTGGAGCTGGTGGCGGGCAACTATGTCGCCAGTAGCGACAAGGCGAAAAAGTTCGGCGACCAGCTCAGCCAGGTCAACACGCTGACGGTGTCCGCCACCAGCGCGACGGGCAAGCTGGCCAGCGCGCAAAAAGACTCCGGGCAGACCGACGCCGTCAAAGCGTCGTGGGACAAGTACGTCGAGCAGTTGACCAAAACCCGCGATCTGCTCGGCGCGAACACGGCGGCCGAGACCGCCTATACGGCGGCCAAGATGGGCGCCACGCCCGCGCAAGTGGCCCAGGCGAAATTGATCGCCGAGCAAACGGATGCGCTGAAAAAGTACCAGGCCGCGATCAAGGACGGCGACAAGGTCCAGCAGGCCAGCCTCAAACTGCAGTTGGTGGCGCTCTACACGGCCGAGGCGGCCACGACTCAAGCCGCCGCCACACAAAGCCAGGCCTACGCCGACACGGCCACCGCCGCCGAAAACAGCGCGCGGCGGCAGATCACCGCCATCGAACAGGCGGCCAACTTCGCGGTGGTGGCGGCCACCCGCGTGGCCCTGGGCGCTGTTGCCCCGCAGTCAGCGCTGTCGGGCTACGGATTGCTCACCAACGGCGGGACCGCCCCGGCGGCGGTTCCGCCGGTCCCGACGGCGACCCCCACTCAGCGCGCGGATGCGGCCATCGCTCAGCTCAACGCCACGACGGAAGCGAACAAAAATGTCGACAAGGCGGCCAACGCTGCTGCAACCGCACTGAAGAACCAGGCGAAGGCCCTGGACGACCTGCTGGCCAAGTCGGGGATCTCGACCGCGGCGGCCAACGAAATGGCCGAGGCCTATCTGTCGGGCGCCGATAACATTCGCGCGATCACGATTCAGCAGCGGATTGAGGAAGAGCTGCTCAAGACCGGGGCTGGCGCGCGCGCCAAGGTCACCGCGGCGGTCAACGCGCTGCAGGACGCCGAGGATCGGCGCGATGTGGCCAAGGCCACCAGTGAGCTGAAGGTCGAAGTTGAGCAAATCCTGAAGCAGGCCACCGCCACTCTTCAGGGCAAGGATGCGCTCGACGCCTTCAACGTCACCAAGGCTATGACGATTGCGCTGTCGGGCAAAAATATCGCGGAGGGGAGCAAGGAATACGAGCTGCTCAAGCTGCAGACTGAGGAGCAACTTAAAGCCAACAAGGCGCTCGAGCAGGCCGGTCAGGTCGAAGGCATCGTTGATCGCCTTAATCCCCAGACCAAACTCCTGCGCGATTTCACGAACGAACAGGATGCGCTGAACGCCGCTATTGGCCGATATCCAGCAAATGCGGCGCTCTATCAGGATGCCCTGGTCAAGCTCGGCAACGAGTACGAGGTCAACCGTTCCAAGGCAACCCTGTGGGGGCGGATGACCGAGGGCGCCATCGATCGTATCGACGAAGCGTTCGCCACCGCTTGGGGCAATATCGGCGATGGCGCGGAAAGCCTGTGGGACAACCTGAAGAAAGGCTTCAAGCAGACGCTGGGCGAAATCGCGCACATGCTCACGACCAAGCCTCTGCTGGCCTCGATCAGCAACTGGCTCACTGGCACTGACAACGGGCAAGGACTTGGGGCGGTCTGGGGCAAGTTGCTCGGCAGCGCCGGCGGCTCGGCGGGCGGATCGGGGGGCAGCGGCTCGCCGTTTGGTGGGATCGCTAGCATTGGCAAAAATCTGGTGTCGGCGTGGAACGCGGTCACCGGCATCGGCGCCGATATCGTCGCGGGCTGGGCCAGCGGCGGCGCCAGTGGCGCGGCGCAAGCGGGCGTCAGTTCCGTCGGCGGCCAGTTGAGCACCATGACCGGCATGCTCAAAGGCGGCTTCAACACCCTGGTGCAAACCATCAGCGGCACCACCGCCGCGCAAACCCTGGCGGTGGTCGGCGCCGAGGGGCTCACCTCGACGGTAGTGTCCGGTGCGGTCGCGGAGGGGGCCACCGCCGTCGGTGCGCAGTTCAGCCTGGGCGTAGCGACCACCACCACCGCCACCTATGCCGCGGCCGAGGCGAGTGCGGCGGCGACGGCGGCCTCCCTCAGTGGGCAACTGTCGGCTGCGATGTCGTCGATGGCGGCCATGTGGCCGCTGGCCGTGGTCCTCGGCATGTACCAGTCCGGCAAGCTGTACGACCAAGGCGTGCGCCCGGACGGCGGCGAGATTATGGACAGCGGCGGCAAGACGGCCCTCGGTAAAGTCGCCATGGCCCCCGGCGCAGCCATGTCCGAAATGTTCGAAGTCCAAGACAAAATGTTGGGCAAGGTAGTTGGCGGCAAATGGGCGGCGATTCTCAGCGGCTCGACCCTGCATCAAGCCGTCACCAAATACGTCGGTGAAAAGCTGTTCGGCGGTGCCTGGGAAACAAAAAACACCGGCATTGCTTTGCAAGTCGACGGCGGGGTGTTCAAGGCGCAGCAATACGCCGATCAAAAGAAAAAGGGCGGTCTGTTCTCCAGCGGTGGGGGCCGCACTCGCTATAAAGACCTCAACACCGAGGCGGCTAACGCCCTCGGCGGCGCGTACAACGGAAAGGTTCTCGACGCCATGGGGCTTGTTTCGCAGCTCAATGTGGCCATGGATGCGCATGTTCTTGACGGTCTCAACGTCGCCAAGACCAAGGTCAACATGAAGGGCAAGAGCGAGGAGTACATCCAGACCGCGCTCAATGACTGGATGACCAAGCTCGGCGATGCCGCGGTGGCCGCGATCAATACGGCGACCGGCGCCGGTCTCGAGGGGTTCACCTTCAAAGGTTTGACCACCTTTGTCAGCAACCTCTACACGATGAACGCGACCTTCGCCGGGCTCGGGGTGAAAATGGTGGGCTTCTCCGTCGCCGGTGGGCGCGCGGTGGAGAGCCTGGTGGCGCTGGCGGGCGGCATGGAAGCGCTGCAGAGCAACATCGGCAGCTATTACGAGCACTTCACCTCCGATACGCAGAAAGCCGATGACACCCTGGCGGCCGTCACGGCGCAGTTTGCCGATCTGGACCTGGTCCTGCCCGGGGCCCGTGACGGCTACAAAGCCATGCTCAAGCAACTGGACATGACCAGTGACTACGGCCAGGCCGTGTTCAATGCCATGACCACGCACGCCAAGAGTGCCTCAGCCGCTTACGACATCCTCGAGCAGCGCGCCAAGGCCGCCGCCGAGGCGCAAGCATTGGTTGCCGCAAAGCAAGCAGAAACTAACGCCAACTATTACAGCTTGTTCACGACCGACGCCGAGAAGGCCAACGACAAGTTGATCGCCATCACGGCGCAGTTTGCGGCGATGGGGGTGGTGCTGCCGGCGACCAAAGAACAGTACAAGGCGATGGTCTACGCCGCTGGCCAGGCAGGCGAGTCGGGCCAGAAACTTTTCGATTTCCTGAAAGGCTCGGCCGGCGATGCAAGCGATGCGTTCGCGATCGTCGCGCAGCGGGCCGAGACGCTGAAAAGCAACGCCCTCGCCGGCGCCACGGCGGCGATGGGCACCCTGCAGCGCTCCATCTCCGCTCAGCAGAAGTCGGCCTCTGCCGCGTACAACGCGACGAATGCCGCGCTGACCGAGATGAGCAGCACGGCCTCGAAGCGCGTCAGCGAGCTGAGCGCGGTCGGCAGCGATCTCAGCGCGGCGCTGAAGGCGCTGCGCGGCGACTCGAATGCCGCGGTGAAGATGCTGCGGGCTCAGGCTCAGGCCACGCTGCAGAGTGCCTTGGCGACGGCGCGGTCGGGCGGTTCGCTGGCCGGCTTCAGCGGGCTTGAGGAGGCGCTCGACACGGTCGGCAGCAACAACAGCGATCTGTACGGTTCGTTGGAAGAGTTCAACCGGGACCAGGGTCGCACCGCCAATGTGGTGGCCGAGCTGAATGTCCTTAACGGCCGTCAGCTCAGCACGGCGGAGCAGGCCCTGGAAGGGCTGGAGCAGCAGATCAAGCTGGCGGAGGACAGCTACCAGCTGCTGACCGCCCAGTTTGAATCGGAACTGACCTTCGCCCAGGCCCAGTTGGATGCGTTGAATGGCGTCGACACCTCGATCATGACCGTGGCCGCCGCGGTCGCGGCGATGAATGCGGCCGTGGTGGCCGCGTTGGCCACGTTGCCGCGCACCGGGGCTGGATCAGCGGCAGCAAACACGCCGCAAAACAACGGCACGTGGATCGACAGCATTTACAAGGATGTTCTAGGTCGCGAAGCCGACGCCGGCGGTAAGGCGTTCTGGCAAGCGGCGCTGGACAGCGGGGCGATTCCCTATGACCAGATCGCCGCGGCGATTCGTGATGCAGCGATCGGCAACGGTCAGCTTCCCGGCCATGCCACCGGCGGCCTGATTTCCGGGCCGGGCACCGGCACCAGCGACAGCATCCTGGCGCGCCTCTCCAACGGCGAGTACGTGATGCGCGCGGCCGCGGTGAGCACTTTCGGTACCGGGCTGCTCGATCAGATGAACGCCGGGCAGTTGCCGGCATTTGCCCGTGGCGGGGCTATCGGGCACTCCGGCCCGCAACTGGACGTCATCAGCCCGAGCCGGATCTTCAACGCGCCGGCCGCGGGGCTACGCAACGGGGACGGCGGCAACAGCGCCAGCCTCGAGCAGAAAGTCGATGTGCTGATCGATGTGGTCAAGCAGGTCGTGGGCCCGATGAAACTCAACTCCGACGCGGCCGACAAGCTGTTCAAAAAGTGGGACCGCGTCGGCCTGCTAACCAAAGCTGTGAAGGAGCCCGCATGAGGTTTATCAGGCCGATTGAGGTCACGCCGGCCAAGCTGACCAGTTCCAACGTGCCGGAAACGGACAACCCGCCGTGGTCAGCCGTACCCACCTACGCCCTCGGCAACAAGGTGATGCTCGATCATCGCAACTACGAAGCGCTGGCGGCGGTTCCGGCGGGCGTGAAGCCGGGGGCGGAGGTCGTCACCGAGGCCAGTCCCGCGAAGTGGCTGGACCTAGGCGCGACCAACCGCTGGAAGATGTTCGACGAGATTGTCGGCACGCTCAGCACTCACCCGGGGTCGGTCTCGGTGACGATCCAGCCGGGGGCGGTGGTCAACTCGCTGGCGCTGGTCAACGTCCAGGGCGAGTCAGTCTCGATCGTCATGACGGACCCGATTGAAGGCGTCGTCGCGACCCGGGCCTACAGCTTGATCGATGGCGCGGTCGACAATTGGTACGACTGGTTTTTTGAGGAGATCGAACTGCGGACCAGTTTGGTGGTGCTGGACTTGCCCGCTTACGGCACGGCCAGCCTCACGGTGACGGTCACCAGCAGCGGCACGGCCGGCATTGGCGCGCTGGTGATCGGCAAAACCGCCGAAATCGGCGAAGCGCTGTATGGCACTGGGGTCGGGATCGATGACTACAGCACTAAAGAGCGCGACCGGTTCGGCGGCTGGAGTGTCACCGAGGGGGAGTTTTCCGATACCGCGAAATTCCCGGTCGCGGTGGACACCGACAAGGTCTCAAAAATCAAACGGCTGCTCACCGAAGTCCGCGCCAAGCCGGTCGTTTGGGTCGGCGAGGAGACCTACGAAGCCACCATCCTCTACGGCTTTTTCACTTCATTCGGCCTGGTCTATTCCGGGCCGGTCGTTTCCGATTGCCAACTTGAAATTGAGGGACTCACCTAATGGCCAGCCCGCCGCTCATTACCCCGCTTCCTGATGCGCCGTCCCGCTCCCAAGGGCCGGCCGCCTTCAACGAAAAATCCGATCCCTTCATCGCGGCGCTGCCGCCGATGGTGACGCAGGAGAACGCTCTCGCCGCGTGGATGAATGACACGGCGACGGCGATCGTCGCTGACCGTGACGCCGCGGATGCCAGTGCAGTCGCCGCCGCCGACTCGGCCGAAGCCGCGGCCTCGGTCGAGACGGATGTCAGTGAGCAGATCGCCCTGGCCGCCACGTATGCCAACAACGCCGCGGCCTCCGCGGCCTCCGCCGAGGCGGTAGGGCCGGGAAGAAACACCGCCCGCCTGCACGCGGTCGCCCTCTCTTTCATGTAAGGAATAACCATGAACACATTTGAAGCCCCTTTTGCACAAACGCCGAGAACTAACGCTGTAGTCCTTACTGCTGCCACCGCCATCGGCACCGCCGGGACGGTGCTGGTCACTGCAGGCCCCAACGGTTGCGTCGTCACCAGTGTTCGTGCCACCCCGAACGGCGCGTTAACCGCCACGGGCGTCGATCTGAACAAGGCAGGTAAGGCGTTCCGGTCTGAGGCCTTTGCCGCCTATACGCTGTTACTGACGGCGAAACGCCCACAACTAACCTTCGATATTGCGCCTAACGCCACGCTGGAATTGGGGCCGAATGAAACTCTGGATGTATCGCTGTTAGTTGCGCAGGCGGCCGGTGTTACGGTTTCCGCAGCTTGGAAGGACTACTAATGGCTTACGGTAACCCCTTGGGTAATCCGCTGGGTAATCCGCTGGGGACGGTGCGACAGATTAAAAGCATACAGCCGACCACCATCGACATTAGAAGCGGTACAGGCCAGATTCAAATACCGGCAGGCTATTCGTTTGCGCGGGTGCATGCGGTAGCGGCAGGCGGCGGTTCCCCTACCGTTACCCTTAGTAGAGCGCTAGGCGGCAGCGGCGGCGGTGGATACGCCGGTACTAATATTATCGCGTTAACCGGGGCACCTTTCTCCCTTGATTATTCAATCGGGGTTGGCTCGCTGGGTAATGGCGGAGATACGTCGGCGTCCTTCTTGGGGAAATCCTTACTTGCCACCGGGGGCAAAATATCTACCGGTGACGGGGTTTCGACATACCCCGGGGGCATAGGCGGAACGGGGGTTATCGGCGATGTACTAACAAAAGGCGGTAACGGTGGAGCGGGGTATAGAAACAGCGACGGGGGCGGTGGTGGCGGAGGCGGTGCGGGTGGCCCACTGGGGGACGGCGGGGTCGGTGGGTCAGCGCCCGCATCTTATCCCCCCATTGCGGGAAGTGTGAGTCTGTCAAGCGCGGGGGGCACTAGTGGATATCCTTCGTCTACTAACTGGATCGCCGGTAGTGGAAGCGGAGTGGGTAGTTTTAAAGGCGGTGGCGGAGGCCTGTACTCAATACCCGATAACCCCTCTACTCCTCCTGCGAATGGCTATGCGTTCAGGTGGGGTGGAGATGGAAATGCTACGGGGAGTATGTATACAACTTCCAAAGGTGGCGACTGGGGCGGCGGTGCGGGAGGCTCGGCCTCTGGCGGAGGTGGTCCGTGTACGGGCAATGTTGGCGGCAATGGCGGAGTGAGGATTGAATTATGGTAAAGGTACAGAACCACATCGCCACCCGCGAACCACTGCCGAGCTTCCTGCAAGGCTTACTGCCGGAGTCCCTGGTCGACCTCTCGTGGACGGCCGAATCAGAAGGCGTGCGGGAGCTGGCCTGGTGGCCAGAAGAAAATGCCGACGGCGAACTGGCGGCCGGCATGCGCTGGGGCGCCGAGCTGCTGACCGTCGATGCCGAGCGCCAGGTGGTGGTGGTCACCCACGAAATCGTGCCGCTCAGCGCCGAAGAAATCAGCGCGATGGCCGACGCCCTGCGGCCCGGCCTCACGGCCAGCAACAACGCGCAGTACGAAGCGGCGATTGCCGCGCTGACCGCGGACTACCCGGCTGCCGAGATCGCCACCTGGGAACGCCAGCGCGCCGAGGCGGTGGCCTGGGGCGCCGACCACGCCGCGGCAACCCCGTGGATCGACATTGCGGCCGCCGCCCGCGGCCTGGAGCGCGACGAATACCTGGCGCGCACCCTGGACAAGGTCACCGCCTTCGCCAGCGTCTCGGCCTACCTGACCGGCCGCCGGCAGGGCATCGACGACCAGCTCCGCGCCGCGAGCAGCGCCGAGCAATTGGCCGCGGTGCTGATCGACTACACCTTGCCAGGAGCCTGAGCATGAGCGTGCAACTGGCGGTGCGAAAAGATGACACCCGGCTCGGCGCGCGGTGTATTCAGTGGTGGTCGGGCTCGCCCTACTCGCACTGCGAGCTGGTGGTCGCGGGGGTCTGTTATTCCAGCTCGATCATGGACCACGGGGTGCGGGCCAAGGTGATCGAGCTCGACCCCGAGAAGTGGGAGCTGATCGAGCTGCCCTGGGCCGACCCGGCCCGCGTCCTGGCCTACTTCGCGGCGACCGACGGCCACAGCTATGGCTGGTACTCGCTGACCTACAGTCAGCTGTTCAACCGCAACCAAGTGGACCCGACGTCGCAGTTCTGCAGCGAGTGGTGCGCGGCGGCCCTGGGCTTGCCCAACCCCGCGATCCACAGCCCGCGAACGCTGGCCGCGGAGTGCCGCTACCTGGGCCAGTTCGCCGCCCCGCTGGCGCGCGCGGTGCCGCCGCCCCCCTGGCCGCCGCGTGCGGTTGTTGTGTGTCCCCCAAGGCCCGCCGAATGCGGGTGTTTTTTTGTCTGGAGAAACCTGATGACGGCCGAAGAGAAAGACCGCGACATCCTCGCGCGCACGCTGTGGGGCGAAGCCCGCGGCGAAGGCTTGGCCGGGCAGATCGCCGTGGCCTGGACCATCCGCAACCGGGTACACGACGGCCTGGCCAAGTCCTGGTGGGGCGAGGGTTATGCCGGCGTGTGCCTGAAGGCCTGGCAGTTCAGCTGCTGGAACAAGAACGACCCGAACTTCGCCTATCTCAGTGGGAGCAAGCCGATCCCGGCCGGGCAGTTCGCCCAGGCGCAGCGAGCAGCCGACCAGGTAATCGCCGGTACCGCGCCAGATCCTACAGGTGGTGCGACCCACTACTACGCGACCACCATGCCGAAAGCACCAGCTTGGACTGTGGGAGCGAAGCAGACGCTGAAGCTCGGGCACCACGTCTTTTTCAGGGATGTGCCATGAGTCCCGCAGCGCTAAAGCTGTCGGCGGTGATTGGCCTGGCCCTATTGCTACTGACGGCGGGCGCAGCCTGGCAGGTACAGGACTGGCGATACGGCAAGCAGCTCGCTGACCAGTCCGCCGCGTATCAGGTCGATCTGGCCGTCATCAGCAATGCGGCCGCCACCCGGGCTCGCACCGATCAGGACAAGCGCCTCGCGCTCGAGCAACGTTTATCGGCCAGCGAACAAACCCACTACAAGGAACTGAGCGATGCTCAAACCAATCAGGCTCGCCTGCGTGATCGCCTTGCCACTTCTGATCTGCGGCTGTCAGTCCTCCTTGCCGAGGATCCAGCCGGTGGTTGCTCAGTGCCAGCCGGTACCGGCGCCGGCGGCGTGGTTCATGGAGGAGCACGCGCCCGACTTGACCCAGCGCATGCTCAACGAATTATCGGAATCACCGACGCCGGTGACCAAGGACTGATCGCACTGGCGGCGTGCCAGGCTTATGTCAGGGCGGTAGCGCGTTGACCTACATTCGCGGTCGCAAAAATTAGCATGGCCTCTATCCATGTAGAAAAAGCGGAATAGGTAGCATGCCGACTAACGTCCTGCCGAACTCAACTGTATGCCGGAGTGAATGAATATCGGGATCGCAACCAGGAAGGTTCCCGTATGGAACCTGCGCGGATGCGTAGTCGGCACATCAACAATTCATTTGTATTTCACCTTCATTGTGATCGTCCCCTCCGCGCCAGCCTTCATTGAAATATTTACACCCTCTATTGGAGCTTTGAAATTAAGACCCGCCTCGTGGCTCATTGTGATCTCCATCTCATCGACACCAGATTCTTTTCCCGCCCGAATTACCGATGCAGCCGCCGCTGCTTGATTTTCTGGAGTCGCGACGGTACCGCTAAACGCATCAATACTTTTCCGCATCAACCAGTCCAATGGCCAGGGCACGAGTTGTGCGGTGGTCACGAATACCTGTTTTGGAATCGATTTTGTGAAGTTGTAATCGGTCATAACGGTTCTCCGAGATATTGCATCTTTATCGGCATAATTACGGGAAACCTTAGCTGGGCCGGATAGCATTCTTGTAAAGGCGCTACGCCTGCGTGAGGCTGCTGCTGATCCAAAGCTAATAAGCTAGGTCGCGTACTGGTCATCTCTTGGGAATACCCAGCGGTCAAGGTCAAAGCCACGCTGCGCTAAACGGCTGCGCCAAGAGTTGATAGCTGATTCGAGACTACTCGCATTAGAAAACTCGTGTTTCAGCAGCTCCTCAACCGTTAGCGCTGGCTCGTCAGAGCTATCGAACACCCGAAATCGTATGCGGTGGTCATAGTCCCAGGGCTCTGCTTCGCAGCGCATCGGGGCGAACGCTAACTTGATAATTTGAGCAGCGTTTGCTGCGGAGAAACCTGTCTGCTTCATAAATACTCCTAATGCTGATCGCTTCAGCAGGGCGTTGGCGAGGGGTTAAAGTCCTTACCAATTTTTGTACCACTGACCGTGTACGAGGGGTGTAAACCGGGTATCCAAAGTAATGAAGTACCCGGTTTCATTTACCCTGAGTACCTTGCCTTACCCCTTGAGAATCGCGGTGTAATTCTGACTATACTGCCCTGATCAAATGATCGGCAATGGAGGGCAGCATGGGGGATCTGGACGAGAAGATAGCTGCAGGGGAGCCACTAATGCAGCAGGCCCTGCAGGCATTGCGCCGGTACAACGAAGCGCAAGGCGTGAAGTCGGCCGAGGAGGTCGAGTGCCTTCGCCTGGAGGCGGAAGCGCTCATGACGGCGATGTCAGAGTATGTATCTCGGTCGCTGGGTGGTCCGGTGCGGACGCTTCATTGAGCTGCTTTTTTGAACGGCCCACATCATGGCTTGTCTATCGCGATGTGGATCATAGGCAGGATGGCAATTGTGGAAGATGTCGTGTTGGGGCCGAGAACGAAGCGCGAGGCTGACCGGTTGCTGGCACAGATCGGGCGGGCTGATTCCATGATTGTCGCGGTGAAGGCCGGTGCGAGAGCCGAAGGCTTTGTGCTGGGCCTGGAGACGGCTGGCGCATTGAGGGCTGGCGACGCCGAGAATCTCTATCTGGTGTTCGAGTCGGCGCTTGAGCAACGACTGAGGATTCTGGCTGTTTGAATGCTGGCAGTGGACCGGATATGAGCGGGAGTTGGTTGCGAACCTAGATGGCACTCCCTCCTCTCTTACCGGCTAACTGTTGTCATCACACAGATCACCCTTATCTGACGAAGGTTCCGGCTTTTCAATAACGCTACGCGCAGCGATCGCACGCTCGATTGCCGCACGAATCGGCGGCTGGCAATCGGAATATTTCATACCCCGGCCTGAGGGATGCTTGATGTAGGCAAACTCGACTCCCGCAGGAAGGGCAGGAAGGTACTTCTTGAGCTCCAGTCCTAGAACCACAACTACCTCAGGCTGTGCCTCTTTGAGCACCTGCAGCAGTACTCTTGCCCCCGTGTCCCACATCGCAGGTGTCGGCCTATTGCGAGCTTTGAGCCCAACAATCGCCTGCACATAGTTACAGAACGCGACCGAATTCCAAAAGGCTCTTTTGCTGGCCACTGAGTAGCTCCCGCGCTTCGTATCCAGCGAGACGAGGCGCTGGACCACGGTGAAGAATCTCCGCCGTTCTGTGATTGCGTAGCGCCCGACAATGTAATTCGTGAAGTCCAGCCTCGCATCGGTGGGCTTGCCGTAGTGCGACTCACCGAGAATCAGGATCCTGCAGTTGTGCGCGCTGTTCGTCTGGTAGTTGGCGCCAATCCATGGTTCAAAAATTCTTTCCATTATCATCTCGATAAGTACGGTTCAAACGTGCTTCTCTTGTGCCGCTGTGGACACCGGTCAGCGCCGTAAAATTGGCCATCAGTATGCCTTTGTTCTGCCGAGGTTGCCCGTGCTAGAAGTGCGGATTAGCCGAGAGGCTCAACTCCAAGGAGGGGGGCGAGCCGAGAATCCGCTCCAAAAAGTACGGCGGTTTGCGAACTATCAGGCCCTGCCCCTGGTTCCACGGGATACCACTCGAAGTCTAAAGGCGGGGCATATCGATCGCTTGCCTTCATGGTTATTAGCACGGTGGCGGTTTAATTAAGTTCAGGTATTTCCAACAATGCGTCAATTTTGACTAGTCATAGCAAATGATTGCCCTAATGCCTCTACAGCGGTGTTCGCCGCAGCAAGAAGCGTATCCTGTGATAGGTGGCTGTACCGTTGTGTAGTTTTGATTTGTGTATGACCCAATATTTTTTGCACTTCATAGAGAGACCGCCCAGCATTGATAAGGAAGCTGGCGAAAGTATGACGCAGATCATGAATGCGGAAATCCAATAGTCCTGCACGCTTGCGTGCTGTATCCCACGCATAATATATTTGCACATATGGTTTTCCGGAATCGGGGTTTGCAAATACCCATTCGTTATCCGCCGGTTGCTTGTCACTACCTTCCTGTCCTTTTTTGACCTCTGCAAGCAGCTCCAAGACACTTGAAGACAGCGGCACGTGACGCACCTTTCCTGACTTGCTGATTGCAATTCTCCATACCCGTTTAACGGTATCGAAATCGCTCCATCGCGCGTCTAATACTTCGCGTTTCCTTGCGCCGGTGAAGATAAGCATTGGGATGATGAATTTCAGCATTTTAGAGTCGCTAGCTTGAATAGCACCATACAACCGGCTTGCTTCTTCAGGAGAAAGGTAGCGTTCCCGTTTATTGTTCTCTTCGAATAATGGGATGCCAATAGTGGGGTTTTTCAAAACGCCTGGCGTCTCCCAGCGAACCGCGAGATTGAAGATGTAACGCATCAAAATGAGAAGCCGGTTCGCTGAAGCAGGCGCACCGCCGGTGGCACGTCGCTTCAGATGGAGTGCAGTAACGTCATCTTTCGTTATCTCATCTAGATAAAGTTTCCCAAACACGGGCAACAGATGGTTTCTCAACAAAGACTCATCAATATGCCAGGAACGTTTATAGCCTTTAATGAACGGCATGTACCGCTCTTGTACGAAGACTGCAAAGGTAGGTACTTGCTTCAGCACCTTCTTGGCGTCCAAGGGGTCATTGCCGAGTGCAATTTGGCCTCTGAGCTCGTCGCTCCGTTTCCGGGCCTGCTCCAATGAGATCACACTGGCATCGCCCAGGCGAAATTGGCGCTGCTTCCCACGAGGGGTTACGTATCGCAGATACCAGGTTTTACCCCCGCTTTCACGCAGCTCGAGCATCAGGCCCTTACAGCCCGAGTCCCATACATTTTCCTTGGCTTTACCGGGCGGACAGCTCAGAGATTTAAGTTTCTTGGCGGATAGAGCAATGATGCTCATAATGGTCTCCACATTTTTAAAGGTGCCAAAGGATATGAAAGATGACTGAAAGTACATTTAAAATGTCTTTAAGGCAAGAAGTCTTAGTCGTGTCCATGATCCGTGCCGCTCGGAGCGCCTTGGGTTGGACGCAACCAATGCTGGCAAAGCGTTCAGGTGTTTCCTTGGTCGCTCTCGCAAGACTCGAGTCCAACGCCACCAGTCCGCGGCTCTCTACGGTTTCGAAAATCAAGGCAGCCTTTGAAGAGGCTGGCATCCAGGTAATAGAAGGTCAGCCTGCTGGCGGCTTCACATTGCAGGTGAGCAGTAGTGCATTGCAGATGGCTGCGGAGAACGCGGGTCAGGTGTGAAGGGGGATAAGGAGGGGTTGGAGGCTTTATTTGCGGCCTTTAAAATCATTGACTTACAGAGCATCGCTTATACGAAACTCCCCGCTGTCACCACATAGGCTGAATCGATAGAGTGGGATATCCGTAGGAAAATGTCTTTAAAGACATTTAAAATGTCTCTATGAAGTTGATTTTACTAGCTTTCGATTACCCACAGGCTTGGATTGACGCTGCTGGTACTGCTTACAACCCTACCGCTGGTGCAGCTGTACTGGTTGGCGTAGACAGCACTCCTGCTTCGGTTGCCACCGCTATCGCCGGTATCACCAACGGTACCCTGGCTGGTCTGACTCCAGGCGTTAACCTGATCAATGCTGTGTCTGCTGCTGCTGCCGCAATCGACACTTACGCTAAAGCACAAGCTGTTGCCAACCCTACTAAAGACGGTATGGCTGATGCGGATACACTCAATGGTGCTAACGTTAAAGACGGCTCCCTTAATTCTTTCGAAGCTTTGGATGCGCTGTCCGCTGCTAACACTGCTCGTACAGCAGTTGACGCCGCCACTACCGCAACACTGACTGCTAACGTGACCAACGCCAACGCAGCTGCTGCTGCTTCCAAAGCAGTTGTTGCTGCTCTGACTGGCGGCACTGCTGCTGTTACTGCTTTCGACGCTGCTCTGGCTGCTCAAAAAGCAACTCTGGGTACTCCTGCGGATCAAACTGCTGCTGCCTCGGCAAAAGCTGCTGCTGAAACAGGTGTGACTGCTGCTCTGGGTGCTGTTGGCGCAACCGTTACCCTGACTACTCTGGGTACTGCTGCTGGTGGTGCTCCTTTTGCTGACACTGCTGCTGTGTACGCTTACCTGATCAACACAGCTACCAACGCTGTTCAGCGTGCTGCAGTTGTGACCGAGCTGAACAAAGTTGCTACCTACGGTGCTACTTTCAACGCCGCTGCTGACAAAGGTCTGGCTGTAAATAAGGCTGCTGCTCTGGTTCTTTCGACCAAAGCCACTCTGGAAGCAATCGACACTGACGCCGTTACACCTCTCGTTCAAGCTACCGACTACGCTGCCAAAGCTGCTGCAGCCATTACCGCTGCTGACACACTGGTTAAAGCTCAGGCTGCTGATACTGCAATCGTTACTGCCAAAGCGGTCGTTGACCAGTACGTCATCCTGAACAAAGCATCTGCTGACGCTACTGCTGCTATCACTGCGTTCAACACTGCAAACGTTGGCAAAATCGCCATCACTGCATTGACTGGTGCTACTGATGGTACTGCTGCAAAAGACGTATTCTTCTTCCCAACCAAAGTTACTACTAGCGATTTCGCTATCGGCGCAGGTACTGCGTTCGGTACTGGCGATGCAATCGTTCTGGGTTCGAGCTACGCCTTCAACGCTGGCGCTCTGAGCGCTGGCAACAACTCTGCTCTGGAAGTGTTCTTCGTTAAGAGCGCTAACGGTACTCAAGTTGTTATCGAAACCAACGCAGTAGGTAGCGCTACTGCTGTTGTTGGCGCAGACGGCGCTTTCACTTCGTCCAACGATGCCGCTGTGATCAACTTGGTTGGCGTTACTGCTGATCACCTGTCGTTCGCAAACGGTGTTGTTAGCTACGTCTGACCATCGCTGATGTGAATCCAACACCAGGCCTTCGGGTCTGGTGAAGGGCTCTCGAAAGACCCGCCCCCTTAAAAGGGCGGGTTTTTTAATGGGCGCGATTTGATAAAACTACCTGGCCTCAAGACCAATCAATCATCAGGAGCAGAAATATTTTCAATGAAACCGTGCTGCATATCCCAAAACGACACTTCACCGCATTCTGTCGGATGAATCAGCGGGCCGCGCTCGAGGGCTTTATAATCGCGCCGTGCAGCTAGCCCGACGGGGTGAAAAGGTTGGAAACGTGAACCCTGCTGCATTTTTGTTATTTATCACTTGACTTATATCTTGCTGAACAGCGCACTTACGGTTTTCCTTGATCGCGCAAACAAGTCTGTGCGAGCCTCTTGAACACCCTGTAATTACACAATGTTGCATCCCCGCCGACGCCCTTGGAATTCTCCCCAGGCGTTTTTTTTTGCCCGTAGAAAAGTTAACCCATACAAATATTCTGTGATTAACACTCAATACAGGCACTCCTTCAGACCCAGGCCGAGCTCAACCAGCGGATCACAACCTATATCAAACGTATCAGTGGCTACGAAAGTTGAGAGTTGGCAACGCTTGAGACACGCTGGGCCGGCTTCCAATCATAGGCAACCCTAAAGCGTGGCTATGAGATGATGGCGTTTCAATACCTAAGGAGAAGGACCCTCCATGACTACCCTTACGTTCCACCGGCCTGAAGATAGCTATGACATCAGCGATTGGGATGGTCATCTCTCGATACTCACTTCGTCGGGTTATCAGCTAACGGACGGCGTTCACACCATCGATGTCCGTGGCTTCTTTACCTACAATTCCACCGGCGTTACCGCGGGCTTGGTGACCGGAATGTATTGGTCCCAGAGCGGCACCCCTGTTCTCAGCATCTCCGGGCTGAGCCTTGATTACCAGAAAGCGCTCAACTCCAGTGTTGCCGGGCTAATGACGGAGGTTCTGAAAGGCAACGACACGATCATTGGCTCATACGGCAATGATGGGTTCTACGGCTATACCGGCAATGACACCTTCGTCGGTGGTCCGGGCGTCGACACGGCGTATTACGACGGCGGTCGCAACAAAGTGGCCATCAGCGCCAGTGGCAGCGGCTACAAGGTCAGCACCTTGGGCAAGGTCGACACCTTGAACGGTATCGAGCGTATTGCCATGGGCGACGGCTCGGTGCTTGCGCTGGACGTTAAACCCGGTGAAAACGCCGGCTCCGCGTACCGTATCTACCAAGCCGCGTTTGATCGCAAACCCGATGTCTCGGGCTTGAAATTCTGGATCGAGCGAATGGACGCAGGTGCCAGCCTGACCCAGGTCGCACAAGGTGTGGTCGACAGCAATGAGTTCAAGTCGATAAACCCGACCAATGACACCACCCAGCTGATCAACAACTACTACCTGCACGTCCTGCATCGCGAGCCCGACGCCACAGGTTTTCAGTACTGGAGCAAGGCCGCGGAAAACGGCATGCAGCCCCATGAAATGCTGGTCGCTTTTTCCGAAAGCATCGAGAACGTCAACGGCACAACCGCCGCCTTGAAAGACGGGATCTGGATGTAGGCTGGGGAGGAAGGTCATGGAGATTCGATTGACCCAAGCAACAGACTGGAGGCTGTTGAAGCAAGTCCGTCTTGCCGCGCTGTTGGACACGCCGACAGCCTTTGGTGTGAGTTACCAAACGGCCGCTGATTACACCGACGAGCAGTGGAAAGACCGCGCCTCGTCAGCGGCCGGGACGGAATTCTGGTTGGCCATCGAGGACGATAAACCGCTGGGAATGATCGGTGGCGGGGTCAGCCAAGCGAATCGCTATAACTTGATCGGAATGTGGGTTGAACCCGCTGCACGTGGCTCTGGCGTCGCAACGCGGCTGGTCGAGGCGGTGAAATTCCGCGCGACAGGAAAAGGCCATGATCGGGTTTTTCTGGACGTCTCTCCAGACAACGCCCGCGCCGCGAACTTCTATCTAAGGCAGGGCTTCTCTTTCATGGATGAATGGGAACAGTTAGTCAGTCATCCGCATATCAGGGTTCAGACCATGCTCTGGACGATACGGGGCTGACTAACACAGGTGTCTGTGTGCTGTACGTGCGCAATGGGTCCAGGCTGTGTGAAAACTCGCGGGACACGTTAAAAGCTGGACCTTGCGCAGTTCGTCTCGGGCTGGGCTAAACCTGAATAGCCGTGCAGATCGTTCAGCCCCATATGTGGCTACCTGAGCCGACTCAGGGGCCAGCCTGGATCAAAAGGAGTCGGATGTTACTCAATCCAGAGGTACGCACAGATAGCTCAACGGCAAGTCAAACTCGCTCTGCAGCAATTTCAAATATTCCACATCGTCGCCGGATAAGGGCTCTCGTCCCACCGCAACCAAACTGATCGTTTTTTTGCGCACCTGAGTATGGTAGGCGTATTCGAGTAACTGCCCGATAGCTTGCCGCAGGACGGTGCGAGGCAACAGATCTGACTTAATCTCATAGAGGGTGAGAGCATCATCGGTCTCTACAATTATGTCGATGTACTCATGTTCCATAAGAACCTTGGCGGCTGGATAATCTTTCTTCAGCTGCTCAAATAGTTTCTCCTGCATCCTTGCATGCTCGGGTGTGCGCTGATAAGTCACCGTCCTGGTGGTGGGCTTGAAGTTGGGGATGGTGATCCAATCCTTGCCATTAGGCTTGCGCCGTCCACCAGGTGTTTGGTCACCCTGGACCATCACAGAATAGAGCTGATAGTGCTTGCACCGCTCTATGATTGGATCGCCGGATTTCGAGTATTCAGCGTCGTAAAGCGTGACGTTATCCAACCGAAATCGGATGTTTAATACGTGTGTGGCATACTCGTCACGCCCCAAGTCCTCTGGATTGCGACCAATCTGGGCAATTTCTTCACGCATCTCTCGATGCCAGCCCTTTTCTTTGAACAATTCAAGCGCATCTTGCGCTTGATGGTCGGTAAGGGCTTCCACTTCTCGAATTTCACCCACGTACCGCCGTTTGGCGTTTGGCTCAATGCTGAAAAGGTGCAGATCGAATGGCTGCGCGTCCTTGAGCAACCGCTTTCGACTTTTGTTCACCCCTTGCACGAACGCATAACGCCAACCATCAACGACCCAATCATCTCTGAAGAGCCATTCCTCATGGCCGAACCCGAATTTACTTGTGTGGGAGCTTTTAACTTCTTTGGCGGGCGCTACGCCCGAGGGTTTCTTCCAGTTCTCCGTGTTGTAACAAAGCCTCGTTAGATACTTCATTGCTGCTTCCTGCATAAGTGATATCAGATAGACATCAATCTATAGATCATCGAGATTTATAGCCAGCGACGAGCCGTATTACCGAAGTTTACTCCTTCAACCGCTCATCGATTTAATAGGCGCCTTCACCGACCGTTTCGGGTCCAGGCTGTGTGAAAACACATTTGATAATTCAACGCTGAGATTTTTTTGGATTGCCTGCGAAGTCGGTAGTAGAAAGTAAAGATAGGTCCGTACGGCCAACATCGGCGCTCATATGGCTGTGGCCATGCAGTGACCGCTAAAAGGAGATACTCGCGTGTCTCAGTCCGGGCATCGTGAGGTCTTCGGCCAGGCGAATGTGATGTGTTGACCGACCTGTCTTCTAGATTGATCAACGGATGATCTCGGCCAGCGCTTGGCGCATCGGCTCGCCGGAGACATGGACGAGGCCGGAAAAGGGCGAGTCCAACTCCAGAATCATTGTGATGCCTCCCGACACCGCAATCGAACAGAGGCAGAAAACGGCGATAGTCGTGGCATGGCGAGGTGCGAACAAGCCGAAGCTGGCGAAAACCAGGCTCAGCCAAAAGATCAGCAGGATCAGGAACGGCATCGGAATGTTGCTGGCACGCTGTTCCGCCAGCAGCCAGCGCGCCTGTAATACATCGTCCGAAAGCGTGAGCGCCTGGGAGCGCAGCCAGCGCTGTCTCGGGTCAGTCGGAACCAGCAATAGAATCGATTCTTGTGTCGCCTCCATCATCCGGACAGTCGCTTCGGTGGACTGCAATGGTTCCCCCGCCGCCGGGAACAACTCCTGCATTTTCGCCCTCGCGTAGTCGCGCAGCTTGACGCGGGCATCTTCTGCCTCTGGTCCGTAACGCTGCATCACGCGGTTGATGCGGACGATGTCGACGGCGATCCTGGAGACTTCACTCGAGCGTGTCGAGAACGAACTGTTCGCCGTCGAGATCATCAGGCCGATCACCAACGCCGAAAGCGTGCCGACAATCGCCGCCGAAACGGAGATCGCATTGCGCGACTCATTGCTGAGGTGATGCTCGGGCAGAGCCCGCGCAGCAAAGAGGCCAATAAGCGCGCCGCCAAAGATAGCGACGAAGGCGATGAGCCCGATAACGAGATGGTTCATGAGAGAAAATTGCCCATCGCATCACCTTGGCATTCCTGCCGTCGTGGGGAAGGCTCGCGTCGCATGCGATGGCCGCGCCGGCCATGGCAAGCAGCCCGTTTGAATTGCGTTGCGAGCGACACGTATAAATTCTTTGCTGCCCTGGTGGAGTGTAGTGCGATCAGTCGATCTGTGGAGCGATCAGATAGGTGCGCCTATGCTTCGTGAGCGAGGTCAGGTCAGGTCACCGTCATTGCAGTCGTTCGGGCGGTGCCGGTTTTCTGACTGACTGCAGTTGGGCAGGAGAAAACAGGCTGCGAGTAGAACTCCAGCCAAGGAACCTCAATGTCATTAAACATCCTTTTCGCATGGGGGCTGGCGGCCAGTACCGTGGTCGTGCATGCCGTCGGCATGGCCCTGATGCTGAAGGCGCTGTCTCGGTGGGCATTGTTGTCTCAGACCCACCTCTGGGCCATTATCCGCAGGCTCGTATGGGCGGCCTGTTACCTGATACTGCTCCATGTCATTGAGATATCGATCTGGGCGGCCTTTTACCTGTGGCAGGAATGCCTGCCCGATCTCGAAACGGCGCTTTACTTCTCCGGGGTGACCTACGCGACGATAGGTTACGGTGAAGTGGTGCTCGCGAGTCCGTGGCGATTGTTTGGACCGATAGAGGGATTGACTGGCATCCTCATGTGCGGGTTGTCCACGGGATTATTTTTCGCGATGGTGAATCATATTTACGTGGCGGCTCACACAAAAAAAGCCAGCGACGACCAGCCCTGATCTCACTTCTGCAGAAACAAAAAAACCGCTGATTGCTCAACGGTTTTGAATCATTGGTTTTTTACTGCGGGCCTTGCTTGTCGATCAGCGCGGCGAGCATTTCGTATTCGTGCGCGGTCAGGTCGGTGAGCGGGGTACGCACCGGGCCTGCATCGTAACCGGCGATTTTCGCGCCGGCCTTGACGATGCTCACGCCATAACCTGGGCAGCGGTTGCGAATGTCCAGGTAGGGCAGGAAGAAGTCGTCGATGAGCTTGCCAACGGTTTGGTGATCGTCACGAGCGATGGCGCGATAGAAGTCCATCGCGGTTTTCGGGATGAAGTTGAACACCGCCGAAGAGTAGACCGGCACGCCCAGGGCTCTATACGCCGCCGCATAGACTTCCGCGGTCGGCAGACCGCCCAGATAGGTCAAGCGATCGCCCAGGCGACGACGAATCGACACCATCAACTCGACATCACCCAGCCCATCCTTGTAACCGATGAGGTTCGGGCAGCGCTCGGCCAATTGCTCAAGCAGCGGCGCGGTCAGGCGGCAGACGTTACGGTTGTAGACCACCACCCCGATGTTCACCGACTTGCACACCGCTTCGACGTGGGCGGCCACCCCGTCCTGGCTGGCTTCGGTCAGGTAGTGCGGCAGCAGCAACAGACCTTTGGCACCCAGACGCTCGGCTTCCTGAGCGTACTCGATGGCCTGGCGGGTCGAACCACCGACACCGGCGAGGATGGGCACGCTGGTGGCGCAGGTATCAACGGCGGTCTTGATGATCTCGGAGTATTCGCTGGCCGCCAGGGAGAAAAACTCACCGGTGCCGCCGGCAGCGAACAGGGCGCTGGCACCGTAAGGGGCCAACCATTCAAGGCGTTTGATATAGCCAGCGCGATGAAAGTCGCCCTGGGCATTGAAATCGGTCACCGGGAAGGACAGCAGGCCGGAAGAGAGGATGGATTTCAGTTCTTGTGGATTCATTGTTCGAAACACCCTAAGTAGCGCACGGTGGGAGAAGTATTGATGTTATACGACATCGTACAACTAAGAGTGAGAGTGCTCAAGGGGATGGGGGCGATTAATTTTCCGGGGGGCGAACTCGATGCATCGGGACTGTCCCTTCTGCCAAGGGACATGGGTATCGACACATCTTTTAAGGGCCGCCGAATACTGTGGCGAGGGGGCTTGCCCCCGCTGGAGCGCGCAGCGGCCCTAAAACCGGCCATCGCGGTTTTCCAGATAGAACGCATCCGCCGGTTTTACGACTGCTGCGCAGCCGAGCGGGGGCAAGCCCCCTCGCCACAGTATTCGGCGGCCCTTAAAGATATTTTCCATAGCGGATATCTATCCAGGACTGACGATTAAATGGCTGGCATCGCGCACCGCGGCGATCACTATTCGCCAAGCCCCAATGCCGTTCAGACGTTACGCGTATTGCGCCAAGCCCTCGAACACTCAGTGCTGCAAGATCTTCGACAGGAAGCTGCGAGCGCGGTCCGAGCGTGGGGCGCCGAAGAATTCTTCGGATTTCACGTCTTCGATAATCTCGCCGCCGTCCATGAATACGATGCGATCGGCCACTTTACGGGCGAAGCCCATTTCGTGGGTCACGCACATCATGGTCATGCCCTCGCGAGCCAGTTCGACCATGACGTCCAGCACTTCGTTGACCATTTCCGGGTCGAGTGCCGAGGTAGGTTCATCGAACAGCATGGCGATCGGGTCCATGGCCAGGGCCCGCGCGATGGCGACCCGTTGCTGCTGACCGCCGGACAACTGGATCGGGAACTTGTGCGCATGGCTCTTGAGCCCGACGCGCTCGAGCAACGCCATGCTTTTTTTCGTCGCGGTGTCGCGGTCACGGCCCAGCACCTTGATTTGCGCCAGGTTGAGATTGTCGATGATGCTCAGGTGGGGAAACAGCTCGAAATGCTGGAACACCATACCCACCCGCGCCCGCAGCTTGGGCAAGTCGACGCCCTTGCCGGTGACGGGCTGGTCCTCGATGAAAATCTCGCCTTCCTGCACCGGCTCCAGGCCATTGACGCATTTGATCAGGGTGCTCTTGCCCGAGCCGGACGGCCCGCAGACCACCATCACTTCACCGCGCGAGAGTTGGGTGGTGCAGTTTTTCAGGACCTGAAAGTTGCCGTACCATTTGCTCAAGTTCTTCATCTGGATCATGCGGTTTTCCCCATGTTTCTTTTCATGCGTTTGGTCAGGCTGGACAGCAAATAACAGATCACCAGGTAGACCAGGGCCACGAACAAATACAGCTCGACCAGGCGCCCGTCACGTTGGGCGAACTTGCTTGCCGCGCCGGTGAAATCGGCAATGGACAGCACGTATACCAGTGAGGTGTCCTGGAACAGGATGATGGTCTGGGTCAGCAACAACGGCGCCATGCGGCGCAACGCCTGTGGCAGGATCACGTAAATCATCGATTGCGTCGGGCGCAGGCCGAGGGCCGCCGCCGCCTGTTTCTGGCCACCGCTGATGCTCTGGATACCGCCACGAATAATCTCGCTGTAGTACGCCGCCTCAAACATACAGAAGGTCACGAATGCGGTGACGACCGGACCGATCTGCACCGGCCTTTCAGTACCGAAGGCCATTTGCAGCAGCAAGGGCATCAGAAAGTAGAACCAGAAAATCACCAGCACCAGCGGGATGCTGCGCATCACCGTCACGTAACCCAGGGCAAAGCCACGCAGGACGCGGTTCTGCGACAGGCGCATGAGTGCCAGTAAGGTGCCGGTAACGATCCCCACCGACATGGCCACGAGGGTCAGCAGCAAGGTGAATTTCAGGCCGTTCCACAGCGCCGGCATGGCCGTGACAATGACGCTCGGATCTAGATCAAACATGACTTACCTCGTCGCGCCGCGGATGGCCAGGGAACGTTCGATATGACCCATGACGAAGGTCACCAGCAGCGAAATGACCACGTAAATCACGGTCGCGGCGGTGAATGCCTCGAAGGTGTTGAACGAGTATTCGCTGACGTTGCGCGCTTGCGCGGTCAACTCCATCAGGCCGATGGTCAGCGCCACCGATGAGTTCTTCAGGGTGTTCAGCGCTTCGGAAGTCAGCGGTGGGAACACCACGCGGATCGCCTGAGGCAGCAGCACTTGCAGGTACATCTGGGTCGGCCGCAGCCCCAGCGCCAGTGCCGCGCCACGTTGGCCGGCGGCGACCGATTCGATGCCGGCCTTGAACAGCTCCGACAGCTTGGCCGAGGTGAACAGGGTCAGGGCCACCACGGCGCTGAAGAACGAGGGGTAGGGCAAATCCTGCTTGAGGTAATCACCGAGCGATACCGGCAGCAACTCGGGCACCACGAAAAAGCAGATGAACATCTGCACCAGCAAGGGGATGTTGCGGAACACTTCGGTGTACAGGTTGCACAGCCACACCAGGGGTCGCAGCGTGCTGGTGCGCAGGGTACCGACCAAACCGCCAATCAGGAACGCCAGGATGAACGCGACGAGGGTGGTCGCCAGGGTCCAGCTGGTGCCGATGATCAGCCAATGCAGATACGAAGAAGTCTCTCCGGGAGCGGAGCTCCAGAAGATGCCCCAATTCCAGTTGTAATCCATGAAAACACCAACCTTTGAGAGGGAGCAGAAGTCGGAGCACACCCGGATACCCGCCAATCAAGCGCTTGTTGCCTGCTTGATTGGCCGGTATCCGGGCGTACCCGCCCGGCACGGTGACGAGTCGGGATCAGACGCCGGTATCGTTCGGGTTAGCGATGGCTTCTTTCAGTGCTTCGCTCATGGGCAGGTTGATCACTGCGTTCTTCGGCGGGATCGGCTGCTGGAACCATTTCGGGTATTGGCTGTTGATCACGCCGCTGCTGTACAGGTTGCGCAGAACGTCGTCAGCGAAGGTCTTGAACTGCGGATCGTTCTTGCGGATACCGATGGCATAGGGTTCAGCGGACATGGGTTCGGGCAGCAAGGTGTAGGTGTCCGGGCTGCGGCTTTGGGCGATGGTCGCCATCAACTGCACGTCGTCGTTGATGTAGGCAACGGCGCGACCGGTCTCCAGCATCAGGAAGGCTTCGCCGCCGTCCTTGGCATTGAGGATCTTCAGGCCCAGGGCTTTTTCGCGATCGAGGTTCTTGGTGATCCACTCGCCGCTGCCGCCGGTAATCACCACCACGGACTTGCCTTTAAGGTCGGCAACGCTGTTGATGCCGGCGGTTTTTTTCACCGCGTACTTGGCGCTGGCGACGTAGCTGGTGAGCAGGAAACCGATCTGCTTCTGGCGCTCGACGGTGTTGGTGGTGACGCCGCATTCCAGGTCGATGGTGCCGTTGATCAGCAGCGGTGTGCGAGTGGCCGCAACCACCGAGACATACTCGGTCTTGAGGTTGGGTTCGCCGACTTTGACCTTGATTTGATCAACGATTTTCTGGCACAGCTCGATGCTGTAGCCGATGGGCTGTTGGGCATCGTTCAGGTAGGAAAAAGGCAGCGATGCGTCGCGATAGCCGAGGGTGACGGTGCCCAGTTCCTTGATTTTTTTCAGTGTTCCGGTGAGGTCGTCAGCCTGCGCGGCACTGGCGCTCAGGCACGCAGCGACGACGAGGGCAAGCAGCTTTTTCTTGTGATCGAACATGGGTATCTCCGATATTGTTATGGCAGCTTTGGCACAGCGAAGGACGAAGGCTTCAGCGCAAGGCTGCAAGCGCTTCGTTGATACGAACGACAGCTTTTTTTATCTGCTCGCGGGACGTGGCGAACGACAGTCGGAAGTAACCCGGCAAGCCGAACGCCAGTCCCGGTACGACTGCCACGCCTGCCTGATCGAGCAGGTAGGCAGACAGTTCGACGTCATCGATGATGACCCGACCCTGGGGAGTAACGCGCCCCAGCAACTGGCTGCACTCGGGGAAGGCATAGAAGGCCCCGGCCGGCGCGCTCAGGCGTAGGCCCGCGCACTGGCTCAGGCCGTCCACCAGCAAGCGACCGCGCTCGGCGTATTCGGCGGCACTGCGGCTGACGAAATCTTGCGGGCCCTCGAGGGCGGCGCGGGAAGCTTCCTGGGAGATCGCGCTGGCGCCTGAGGTGCTTTGCGATTGAATCTTGCTGATGGCGGCGATCAGTGCTTTCGGTCCGGCTGCATAACCGATGCGCCAGCCGGTCATGGCATAGGCCTTGGCCACGCCGTTGATCAGCAGTGTGCGCTCGCGCAGTTGCGGGCAGGCGTTGCCGAACGAGACGAAGGGCTGGTCGGCCAGCAACACGTGTTCGTAGATCTCGTCGGACATCACCAACACGTTGGGGAAATCTTCCAGCACTTTGCCCAGGGCTTGCAGCTCGGCTTCGGAGTAGATCGCGCCGCTGGGATTGGACGGCGAGTTGAGGATCAGCCAGCGGGTTTTCTCGGTCAGTGCGCCTTGCAGCGCCTCGGCGGTCAGCTTGAAGCCGACGTCGATGCCGCAGGGTATGACCTTCGGGCGGCCGCCATTGAGCGTGACGATATCGGAATAGGAAACCCAGTACGGCGCGGGGATGATCACCTCGTCGTCGGCTTCCAGGGTGGCCATGAAGGTGTTGAAGATCACTTGCTTGGCGCCATTGCCAACGGTGATTTCATCGACGCTGTAGGTCAGGCCGTTTTCCCGCTGGAATTTGCCGACAATCGCCTGGCGCAGGGCCAGGGTGCCCTGCGGCGCGGTGTAGCGGGTATGACCGTCGCGCATGGCCTGGCAGGCTGCTTCGATGATATGCGCCGGGGTGTCGAAATCCGGTTCGCCAAGGCTCATGTCGACAATGTCGCGGCCTTGACTGGCCAATTCCTTGGCGCGCATGGCGATGATCATGCTCGGGGACGAAGAGATCTGGGTGACGCGTTGACTTTCGAAACTCATGAAAATGCCCGCCTTCCGTGGAGGTCCGCCGAGGGGTACTGAGCGTCCCACTTATGTTGTACGACGTAGTATGACATGAGAAAAATGGCTTTTGCAATCGACATGGATCCATGAATTTTTGAGTGGGAAAGAATGTTCAAGGCGCCGATAAACAGGCTGTTACGCCGGGAAAATAGGGCCTGTCGAGTGGCGCAAAGGCGCCCACGTGGAACCCACGACCTCATCGAGCTGGTCGGTACGGAAGAACAACAGATGCCGGAGCTTGTTCGTCACAACCTGGGTTGAAGATCGTGATTAGACGCCGCCCATTTATTTTTACGGTGATGGTACCTTTGCGGTAGTGGCCACTTGTGGTGTGGTATCAAACTTCAACAAACAAGGACGTGAATATGTACGGCACTCTTTTCAATTGTTTTTCCAATACTCGTTCATATTTCGTCCTGCAGACCGCTGCGCCCCTCTGCGACACGGGTAGCCGCGCGGTGTTCTTCATTCAGGATAACCTCGAGCGTTGGCACGACCTGGCCAATACCATGCCTGTCGATGCCGATATCGTGTTGCTGGACAGCCGTGCGAATGGTTTGCAAGGCATGGCGGACTGTCTCGCTCATTATCGGGAGCTGGACGTTATTCACCTGTTGAGCCACGGCAGCCCAGGACAGATCGATATGGGCGCCTTGACCCTGTGCAGCGCTAATCTGCAGGCGCAGGCAGGGTTGTTGGCCAAGGTGGGCGGGGCGTTGAAGGCGGGTGGCGACTGGCTGATTTATGGCTGCGAAGTGGCGCAGGGCGAGGCCGGGCAAACCTTTATCGATACCCTCGCGCACCTGGCACAAGCCGATGTGGCTGCCTCCCGCGACCTTACCGGTAGCGCCCGCAACAAGGGCAGTTGGCTGCTGGAGACACAGGTCGGCGTCATCGACGCCAGCCGGATTTTGCAGGCCGAGCAGTACAGCGGCGTCCTGGCTACCCTCACCGAAAACTTCAATAACGCGCCAGCAGTGTTCGATCCCGCCACCAACCAGCCTTACAGCACCTGGACTTCAGGGCTCTACAAGTTCACGGCCACGTTCCAGGGCAGTGACTACAACCAGGTCTATCTGCAAATGGGCGTACCGCTGGACCCCAATGGAGTGATGCCTTCGTTCGGTTCGGGGGGCATGCTCAAGGTCGCTGATATTCAGCCCAACAGCCCGCTGCTGTTGACCATCGAACGGGTCGATGGCAGCGAGTTCAGTTTCCTCAGTCTCGATGTGTTCAACAATGACGACAACACCCTGGCCACCGTCAAAGGCTTGAATGGGGCCACCCAGGTGTTTACCGACACGGTCGCGGCTCAGTCAGGTAAGACCGTCAGCAGCGCCTCCTCGATTACCCGGCTGGAAGTCAGCGGCCGCACGGACCCGAGCTGGGCCATCAGTTTTGTCGTGGACAACTTCCTGACGGTGGGTCCGGATACCCTGCCGACCTTGACCGCGACCGGGTTCACTGGCAGCTATATCGAAAACGCCGCGATGCGGGATCTATTCAGCAGCGTCGCGGCCTCGACTCAAGACAGTGGGCAGCTATTCACTGGCATGACCCTGACCGTCAGCAATGTGCTCGATGGTAACAATGAGCTGCTGGTGGTCGGCGCAAACGAAATCGCCTTGGTAAATGGTTCCGGGTCGATAACCAACGTCGGTAGCTACAGTGTCAATGTCGTCGGGCAGACGGCTACGATCACCTTAAGTAACCTGACCCGCGTCGATGCGAAGATGAACCAGCTGATCGATGCCCTGGGCTACCGCAACAGCAGCGAAAACCCGACGGCGGGCGGACGGGTCGTGACCTTGACCAGCCTGACCGACAACGGCGCGACTAATAACGTCCAGGCATTCAACACCAGTGCCACGGTCACCGTGGTGCCGGTCAATGACGCGCCTGCGTTCAACGCCACCGGCGCCGCGCTGAAGTTCAACCAGGGCGGCATCGCAGTGGCGCTGTTCAGCGCCGTGACGGTGAGTACGTTCGAGCCGGGGCAGGCCGTCAGCAGCCTGTCGTTGAGCATCGCCCATGTCGCCAACGGCAGCCTGGAAAAACTGATCATTGATGGCAGCGAAATCGGCCTCGTTTCCGGCGCTGGCGTGACCCAGGGCGGTATCACCTATACCGCGGTGGCCACCGGTCCGGCTTCAGACAGCACGGTGACCCTCACGCTGTCAGGCGGTTTGCTGGGTAGTCAGCCCAAGGCGTTGGTAGAGTCGATTATCTACGTCAATGCCTCGACAGCCCCGACCCCGGGGGAGCGCACGGTCACCATTACTTCGCTCAAAGATGACGGTGGCACGGCCAACGGAGGTGTGGATACGACGAGCCTCAGCATCAGTTCCAGCGTTTTGGTGATCCAGGTGGTCACGCCGTCACCGGGCACTACGGTCGACGGAGTGGTGGTCGATAACCAGCCCGTGATCTTGCCGGGAGGGCAAACGGGCACGCAGGTTTCAGTGCCTGTGATCACCGGCGATCGAGTCGAACAGAACGGTTTGCCGAGTGTGGCGGACATCCCGCTGGTCACCGGCAATGGCGCTAACTTGCTGCTGGCGCAAATTCCCTCGGGCTATGGCCTGACGGCCAGCGGAACCGGGAATGCGTCGGTCACTAGCGGCTTGACCACGCTCAAGGCCGCGATCAATGGCGTGACCAGCAGCGGGGCCGATCAGACCCACCTTAACGGCAATGGCCAGACGGCGTTGAATGCGCTGTTGGGCAGCGGCAATGTGCTGGTTCAGACCCTCACGCCGATTGCCGGCAGCACGGCACCGGGCCAGCCGTTGGTGATCAACGGCACGGCCAGCGCCAGTCAGCACACGGCGCTGGTGATCGACGCGAGCAAGTTGCCGGCAGGCAGTGCCCTGACCTTGAACTCGGTGGAGTTTGCGGCGGTGGTGGGCGCGGTGTCGATCACCGGCAACACGCCGGGGCAGCTGCTCAGCGGCGACTCGGCGAGCCAGAATTTTACGGTCACCTCAGCCGGTAGCAGGGTGTTCGCCGGAGGTGGCAACGACTCGCTGACGTTCACCTCGACGTCCAAAGCGGCAACCCCACAGACCGCTCTGCTACAAGGCGGATCTGGCACCGATACCGGGTTGTTCACGGATGCGCAGTCGGCTTACAGCATCGAACAGCACGCGGGTTACACGCTGATCACGCGCAAGGATGACCCCAACGCTGTGGTGAAGCTGGTCAACGTTGAACACCTCAAGTTCGCCGACACCAGCATCGCCGTGCAGACCACCACGACGCAGTCGGCAGTGGCGACGTTGTACCAGCACATCCTGGGGCGCCAGGCCGATGGGGGTGGGTTCGAGTTCTGGAGCACTATGACCGGTGGCGGTACAAGCAGCCTGGGTCAGACGGCGCTGGCCATGGTCCAGTCTGTGGAGAACGCTACCAATGGTTTCGCCATGAACGGACAGTCGTCCCACGATGTAGCGGTGCTCTACAAAGCGATACTGGGTCGTGATCCGGATGCTGCCGGTCTGGCTTTCTGGACCCAACAAAAGGATCAGGGCGCGTCATTGGCAATGCTGGCCGATGCCTTTGTGGTCTCCACCGAACTGGTGGGGCAATACAAGGCTCCGGCAGATTGGGATTTCGTGGGGTAGTGCTGCAGCGTTACGCAGGTACCCCGGCTGCCTGGCCAGCAGCGGGGGGAGCATGGCCTGTTACCTGGGCGAAATCATCAACCTGGGTTCAGCAGAGGCAGGCATGGGTTTATCAGGAACTGACCGTCCGATAAATCGCCATCGTTTCCTGAGCGAAACGCTTCCATGAAAACTCGCGTGAACGCAACAGCCCGGCCTGGGCGATGCCAAGGCGCTTGGGTTCGTTGCTCAGTAGCTCATTCAGTTGTGCGGCCAATGCTTCGTCGTTGCCGCTCTCTATTAACAACGCGCTGCCCTGGGCAAATTCGGACATGGATGTGTCAGCGGTACAAATCACCGGTACGCCACAGCTCATGGCTTCCAGTACCGGCAACCCGAACCCTTCATACAAGGACGGATAGGCGAATACCGCAGCTCCCGCGTAGAGCGTTGGCAGGTCACTGTTTGGCACGAAGCGCAGCGGCCGTAGACCATGGCTGGTTTCCAGGGCCTTGATGCGGTTGGCCAGAGCCTGGTTCTGCCAGCCCGGTGCGCCCGCCAGTACCAGCGGGAACTCCTCGCGCAGGGATTGCGGTAACCGGGACCAGGCGTCGAGCAGGGTGTTGATGCCTTTGCGTGGTTCAAGGGTGCCGACAAACAACACATAGTGCCCGTGTTGCAGTCCATAACGTTCGAGTGTGGGTTGGGTCTGTTCCGCCGTTTGTGGACGGTAGGCCTCAGAGGCTCCCAGGTATACCGCGCGTATTTTGTCGGGATTTACCCCGAAATCACTGATCAGCTCATCACGAATTACATTTGAAGGGGTTATCAGAAAGTCTGCCCGCTTCAGCGTTTTCGGTAGCTGCGTGCCGAGCCATTCCACTCGTTTGCGCGGATGTAACTTAGGGTGATGGATGAACGACAAGTCGTGAATAGTGGAAACGCTCGGGCCGGCGTGGGTTTTGAGGATGAAATTTGGCTCGTGATAGAGATGATCGCGCAACTGTCGGGTGCGCATCCGCAATTGGGCGTCACGCAGCATTTCCCGAGCACGATAAGCCAGGGTGGAACTTCGCAGCATACTTCGCAGATACGATTCGCTGCTCTTGGGCTGATAGAGGGCGCTGGCATTGACGCAGTTGGCCAAGGCCTGTTCGGCTGAATAGAAGCGTGAGCCAGAAAAACAGTCGATAGTTTCGATGTCTTCCGCTTGAAGTTGCTCAAGCAGATTGAAGGTGTAGTTACCGATGCCTGTAACTGGCGGGATGAGTGATTCGGTATTCAGCAGAAGCTTCATGAAGTCAGGCTTACCTGGGTGCGCCAGTCGGCGAGCAGATCGTTAAGAGTGTCGTGCAGGTTGAACGCGGGTTTCCAGCCGGTGGCCTGGTAGATGGCGTCGCTGTTGCCGCTGGCGCTGGGGATGTCGGAAGGGCGCATGCGCTCAGGGTCTTCGACAATTTCAATCGATTGCTCAGTCAGGCCCAGCAGGGTGTCGAGCATTGTCTGGATCTTGCGCGGCTGGCCGCTGGAGATGTTGAAGCAGCGCGGGTACGTGGCTTCCTGATCGGCCAGTTGCAACAATTTGCTGTAGGCGTTGCACACGTCGCGTACATCGAGGAAATCGCGCTCGGCCTGCAAGTTGCCGACTTTCAGTTGCGCGGCTTGTTTGCCGGCTTCTATCAGGGCGATCTGGCGGGCGAACGAGGCTGTCACGAAGTCCACCGATTGACCCGGGCCGATGTGATTGAACGGCCGGACGATCACGCCGGCCATGCCTTGGCGGAAATATTCGTGGAAGGCGGCTTCTGCCGCCAGTTTGCTGGCCGCATAGGGGTTCATCGGCTGGCACGGGGTGTTTTCGGTCAATGGAATGCCTTGCGTGAAGCTGGCGCCATAGACCTCTGATGAGCTGACGAATAGCACGAACGCCTTGGGCGCCTTGCGCTGCAAGGCTTGCAGCAGATTAATGCTGCCCATGACATTGGTTTGCCAGGTGAGTAAGGGCTCTTTAAAGCTGGTGGGCACATGGGTGATCGCGGCCAGGTGCACCACGTGGGTCGGTGCAGCCTCGGCGATGGCTTGCTCCAGCATATCGGCGTTACGAATATCGCATTGCAGGGTTTGATCGGCGTGCGTGGGCAAGGGTGAACTGGGCCCCACCAACGCGACGACATGGTGCCCGGCCTGTTGCAGGCTCTTGCACAATATCTTCCCGACGAAACCGTTGGCGCCCGTAATGAGGATGCGTTGCATGTGCGGAACTTCCTTAATTGCCTTGGCGCAAACAAACGAGTTTAACAGGCCAGGCTGATTTCCACAGGGACGGACTTGATGCGCCCCCGCAGCTTTAGACCAACGCCCGTTCAGCGGAGGAGGGCACTGAGCTCCCTTGGGGTGATGGCTATTTGGCCCGCAAACCCTGTAGGCTCCGTCAATTTACCCCTGCATTCAATGTAGGCATTTGAAAAGCGCGGTCCCCCTTCATTTCTTGCCTGATAGCGACAGGCCATATTGCATCCCCCCATGCTGGCTCGGATAATGCGCGACTCATTGCGCCACATGTGGCACCCAACTGGAGTTTCTATGTTCACCCCTGTAATCCTGGCCGGCGGTAATGGTTCGCGACTGTGGCCGTTGTCGCGTCAGAGCTTTCCCAAGCAGTTTCTGGCCCTTGATGGGCAGGATCAGGGAACGATGTTCCAGCGCACGTTGGCTCGGCTGCAAGGCCTTGAGCATTCGCCTGCCATCATCGTGAGCAACGAAAATCACCGGTTTATCGTCGCCGAGCAATTGCGCGTGTCGAAGCTGAGCAGCCGCCGCATCATTCTCGAGCCTCTGGCACGTAACACAGCACCGGCCATCGCGTTGGCCGCGCTGGAAGCGACAGCTGATGGCAGTGACCCTGTGCTTTTGGTGTTGGCTGCCGACCACCATATTCATGACGAAGAGGCATTTCGCGAAGCCGTGCGTCAGGCGCAGGTTCATGCCGCCGCAGGGCGACTTGTGACCTTCGGCATCACGCCGACTCACGCCGAAACCGGCTTCGGCTACATCCAGTGCGGCGCGGGCATCGAGCAAGGTGCTTTTGCCATCGCGGCCTTCAAGGAAAAGCCTTCGCCAGAAATGGCAGAGGAGTACCTGTCTTCGGGCACCTATCTGTGGAACAGCGGCATGTTCATGTTCCGCGCATCGGTGTTTTTGAGCGAGCTGCAAACCCATCGTCCAGAGATCCTCGCCGCGTGCCGTGTCGCCCTGGAACACGCCAAGGCCGACAGTCACTTCCTGCATGTGCAGGCGGAGCAGTTCGCGCAGTGTGCCGATGAGTCGGTGGACTACGCCGTGATGGAACATACGGCCGCGGGTCTGGTAGTGCCGTTGGACGCAGGCTGGAACGATCTGGGCAGCTGGTCGGCGATCTGGGACGTGGGCCCGCGCGATGCCAATGACAATCGCCTGGAAGGCGACGTGATGGCCATAGACACCCGCAATTGTCTGGTGCAGTCCCATCACCGCCTGGTAGCCACCGTCGGTCTGGAAGACTTGATCGTCATCGAAACCAAGGACGCAGTACTCGTTGCCAACAAGCACGACAGCCAGCAAGTCAAGAATGTGGTCAAGCGCCTGCAAGCCGAAGAACGCGCCGAGTTCGTCAGCCATCCGCTGGTCAACCGTCCATGGGGTCACTATGACACCGTCGACATTGGCGAGCGTTATCAAGTCAAACGCATCAGAGTGTTGCCGGGCGAGTGCCTGTCGTTGCAGTTGCATTACCACCGGGCCGAACACTGGATCGTGGTATCCGGCACGGCCAAGGTCATCTGTGGCGATAAAGAACTGATCCTGTCTGAAAACCAGTCCACCTACATTCCACTGGGGGTTAAGCACTCGCTGGCCAATCCAGGGAAAGTCCCGTTGGAACTGATCGAAGTGCAATCGGGCGTTTACCTCGGCGAAGACGATATCGTCCGCTTTGAGGACCGTTACGGGCGCCTGGCCTGATAACGACTGAGCGTCCTGGTCTTGTAGTGACCCGATAAAGCAAAACCCCGAAGGTTCGCGGCCTTCGGGGTTTCTATTTTCTCCAAGACCCTTTGTTACTTGGAGAACCTGGGTTGAAGCCTATCTTAGAACCGTGACCCGTGGGAATGCATGGCACTCCCCACGCTGTTCACTTCGGTGTTTTCTTGCCCAAAGGATCGGTGTCGTTCAAGTAGCGGGTAATCGCTTCGACCCCACGGTTGAGATGGTTCTCGAGGGCTTTTACAGACTGTTCGATGTTCCGTTCTTCGGCCATTCGCAGCAGGTGCCGATGGTCGTCCTGGGAGATTTTTCCCAGGCCCATGGCCTCAAGGTTGAAGCGCAGAAAACGCTCTTCTTCGATCAGCCCGCTTTCTACCAGGCTCAACAGCCTGCGGTTGGTGGCCTTGCCATACAGGGCCATGTGGAACAGGCGGTTGAGTCGGCCCATCTCGGGGTAGTCGGTTTCGGCTTCGAGGGCGTCGATGTAGCTTGCGGCCAGGGAAAAATCGGCGGCCTCAAGCAAGGGAATCGATAGGCGCAGGGCTTCGGTTTCCAGCAGGATGCGCAGGGCGTAAGTCTCTACGGCATCACCCTCGATCAGAGGCGCGACGACGGCACCTTTGTGCGGGATCACGTGCAACAACGACTGCGCTTCGAGTTGCCGCAAGGCCTCACGCACAGGCATGCGGCTCACACCGAAGAGGTCGGCCAGGTCTTGCTGGCGAAGGGCGGCCCCGCACGGCAAGCGACCATCAAGGATCGCCGAGCGCAAGGTTTCTTCAATGACTGAGCGAGCAAGATGAGCGGGTATCGGTCCGCTGACCGGAATACTGGTCAAAGGGTTCGGCTTCTGTGTCACAACGACGCTGCCCTCATTCTGGAATGGATGGTCTTGATTGGATCCAAATGCACATTAGTGACTGCCGGGTCACTTGTCAAACGGCTTGATTTCTCATGACGGCAGACTTTCGGCGCCTGGGAGATTGCCAGGATCGCAGCCTGCGGCAGCCTCCTGTGCATTCACCTTAGTCTAGCGCGTCGAGCCGAGGCATTGTATGGGCCTTTGGGTTAAGGGCAGCAGAGAATCGATGCCTGGCAGCGATTGCTGTCCTCCCCACATTTGGATCTTCGATGTGCACACTATCTATGCCCAAGCCCGATCTAATAATGTGGGAGCGAGCTTGCTCGCGATCGGCTGCGAAGCAGTCGTAAAACCGGTGCATGGGTTCTATCTGGATAAGCCAGGAGATTGGTTCCAGCGCGAGCAAGCGCCCTCGCCACAGGAAAGCGCTGCCAGAGGGGAGCTAGATCAACCCCGTCTCTTCATCATTGATCAGTTGGCTCAACCCACCCAGGGCTTCACGGGCATGGGTCCGGTCCATCAGCTTGGCCTGGGCTGCCGGCGGCAGGTCGGTGACGCGAATCACCCCTTTGCTGGTCAGCACCTGAATCAGGTCGTCGAGTACCCGGATCATATCCAGGTCGCTCTGCCTGAGTTGCTTGAGGCTGGTGACCACTGCTTCGTTGGCGTACCAGGCCTGAATGTCAGGGTGGTCGGCGGGGAGCGTTTCCCTCGCTTCGGCATAGGCGGCGGCTTCCACGCGAACCAGCTGACCTTGAGCATCGCGTTGCACGTAGAACATTGAGAGTCCCTCATGAATGAACCAGCGTCATGCTGTCAGCAGCATAGGCCAAAAATATCGTCCGAACGCGGCCCGAACCTGCGGTAGCTCCTACAGATTTGCGTACGACCTCGGATTCGCGGGTGTACCCGGACCGCGTAGGAGCTGCCGCAGGCTGCGATCTTTTGATCTTTTGATCTTTTGATCTTTTGATCTTTGAAATAAGCCATATCGTTATTCTCTAACGGTATTTAAAATTCTTTTCTTATATCTATAAAGTCAAACCCCTGCGTACCTGCCGACCAATCGGCGCGCCGCACGAAATGAACCAACACGGGACCTCCGTGAGTTTCTGATCGACGCGCGCGCCCTTGAGCGTGCCGTGCGTGGGAGTGATTTATGTCTGCAGCTACTGCTTTCCCAAGCGTCGCGAACATCGCGCCGCAATCCTTCGACATCCGCCCGTTCAGCGGCGCCGTGGGTGCCGAAATCATCGGGCTCGACCTGGCCCGCCCGGTCAATGACCTGGACTTCTCGCGCATTCACCGTGCGCATCTGGACCATCACGTGGTGGTGTTTCGCGATCAGCGCATCACCCCGGAACAGCAAATCGCCTTCAGCCGTCGCTTCGGCGTGTTGCAGATCCACGTGCTCAAGCAGTTCCTGCTGGCGGGCCACCCGGAAATCCTCATCGTCTCCAACATCATCGAGAACGGCCAATCCATCGGCCTGGGCGATGCCGGCAAGTTCTGGCACTCCGACCTCTCCTACAAAGAGCTGCCGAGCCTGGGTTCGATGCTGCATGCCCAGGAACTGCCGGCCGAAGGCGGCGACACTCTGTTCGCCGACCTGCACAAAGCCTGGGACAGCTTGCCGCACGTGCTGCGTAAAGCGCTCGAAGGTCGCTCGGCCGCGCACTCCTACACCGCGCGCTATAGCGAAACCAAGTTCGAAGGCAACTGGCGCCCGACCCTGACCCCGGAGCAACTGGCACAGGTCAACGAGGTGGTGCATCCGATCGTCCGCACCCATCCGGAAAACGGTCGCAAGGCACTGTTCGTCAGCGAAGGATTCACCACCCGCATCGTCGGTTTGCCCGAAGACGAAAGTCAGCAACTGCTGGCCGAGCTTTACGCCCACAGCGTGCTGCCGGAAAACATCTATCGCCACCCCTGGCAGCCCCACGACCTGGTGTTCTGGGACAACCGTTCGCTGATCCACCTGGCCGCGGGTTGCCCGAGCCATCTGCGCCGCAAGCTCTACCGCACCACCATTCAGGGCGACGCCCCTTACTGATCGAACACGGCACTTCCGATAGCCAGGAGATTTTCCATGTCCAAACCCATCAAATCCGTGGCCGCCAGCATCGGCCTGGGGTTCAGCCTGCTCGTCAGTAGTCTGGTCGCCCCAAACGCCGCCCATGCCGAAGGCGAGATCCGCATCGCCGAGCAGTTCGGCATTGTTTACCTGCTGCTCAACGTGGTGCGCGATCAAAACCTGATCGAAAAACACGGTAAGGAGGAGGGCATCGAGATCAAGGTCGACTGGACTCAACTGTCCGGCGGCGCGGCGGTCAACGATGCGCTGCTCTCGGGTTCCATCGATATTGCCGGTGCCGGGGTCGGCCCGCTGCTGACCATCTGGGACCGTACCCATGGCAAGCAGAACGTCAAAGCCGTGGCTTCGCTGGGCAACTTTCCGTACTACCTGGTGAGCAACAATCCACAGGTCAAAACCATCGCCGACTTCACCGAGAAGGACCGTATCGCCGTGCCCGCAGTCGGGGTTTCCGTGCAGTCGCGCTTCCTGCAGTACGCCGCGGCCAAGCAATGGGGCGATAAGGACTTCAATCGCCTGGACAAGTACACCATCGCCGTCCCGCACCCGGACGCCACCGCCGCGTTGATCGCTGGCGGCACCGAGCTGACTGGGCATTTTTCCAACCCGCCATTCCAGGATCAGGCGCTGAAAAACCCCAAAGTGCATGTGGTGCTCAACACCTACGACCTGCTCGGCCCGAACTCGCCCACCGTGCTGTTCGCCACCGAGAAATTCCGCAACGAGAACCCGAAGACCTACAAGGCCTTCATCGAAGCCCTGACCGAAGCGGCCGAGTTTGCCCAGAACGACAAAGGCGCGGCCGCTGACACTTATATCCGCGTGACCAAGGCCAAGATCGACCGCGCCGACCTGCTGAAAATCATCGACAACCCGCAGTTCGAATTCAGCGTCACGCCGAAAAACACTTATCCGCTGGCGGAGTTCCTCCACCGCGTCGGCGCGATCAAAAACAAACCCGAATCATGGAAGGACTACTTCTTCCAGGATGCGAAACCGCTGCAAGGGAGCTGACAGAAATGAACGCGCCCCTGCAAGGCCACACGGCCAGCAACCTGATCACGGCAGCGCCAGCGCTGCTGTCGGTCGACCACGTCAGCCTCGAGTACCGCACCCCGCAGCGCGTCGTTCGGGCGACCCACCAGGTCAGCTTCGAGATCGATCCTGCCGACCGCTTCGTCCTGCTCGGTCCTTCGGGCTGCGGCAAATCCACCCTGCTCAAGGCGGTAGCCGGGTTTATCCAGCCCTGTGAAGGGCAGATCCGTCTGCAAGGGCAAACCGTCAGCGCGCCGGGGCCGGACCGGATCGTGGTGTTCCAGGAGTTCGACCAGCTGCCGCCGTGGAAGACCGTTAAACAGAACGTCATGTTCCCGCTGCTCGCCTCCAAAACCCTCAAGCGCCGCGAAGCCGAGGAGCGAGCGCTGCACTATCTGGACAAGGTCGGTCTGGCGGCGTTTGCCGATGCCTACCCACATACCCTGTCCGGCGGCATGAAAGCGCGCGTGGCGATCGCCCGAGCCTTGGCGATGCAGCCGAAAATCCTGCTGATGGACGAGCCCTTCGCCGCCCTCGACGCCCTGACCCGCCGCAAGATGCAGGAAGAATTGCTGCTGCTCTGGGAAGAAGTGCGCTTCACCTTGCTGTTCGTCACTCACTCCATCGAAGAGGCGCTGGTGGTCGGCAATCGGATTCTGTTGCTGTCGCCGCACCCGGGGCGCGTGCGTGCGGAAGTCCACAGCCATCAGTACGACTTGCACAGCCTTGGTGGGGTGGAATTTCAACGGTCGGCGCGGCGCATTCATCGGCTGCTGTTTGACGAAGGCCAGACGGTTGAAAACCACCGTGAACTGAATTTCGCCGATATCCGCATCGCGTATTGAGCTATTTGGAGGGTTGCCCGATGAGCCATTCATCACCCGTACGCCAGGAATATGAAGTTGCATTGGAACCGCTGCTGAGCGTCCCGCTGGAACGCGAACTGCCCCTCGGTCAGCGCCTCTGGCAACAAGGCTGGTTGCGCAAAAGCCTGATCCTGATTTTGCTCGCGGTGCTCTGGGAAGTCGTCGCCCGCTACCAGGACAACGACCTGCTGCTGCCCAGCTTCCTGCAAACCAGCAGCGCGCTGTACGACGGCCTGCTCAGCGGCGAATTGCTGGGCAAGGTCGGTATTTCCCTGGTGGTGCTGCTCAAGGGTTACCTGATCGGCATCGTCCTGGCCTTCGCCTTGACCACCCTCGCGGTCTCGACCCAGTTCGGTCGCGACCTGCTGAGCACCCTGACCTCGATGTTCAACCCATTGCCGGCGATCGCCCTGCTGCCGCTGGCCCTGCTGTGGTTCGGCCTGGGGCAGAACAGCCTGATCTTCGTGCTGGTGCATTCGGTGCTCTGGGCCCTGGCCTTGAACACCTACGCCGGCTTTCTCGGCGTCTCGGAAACCCTGCGCATGGCCGGGCGTAATTACGGCCTGAAGGGCATTCGCTTCGTGCTGTTCATCCTGATCCCGGCCGCACTGCCATCAATCCTCGCCGGGCTGAAAATCGGTTGGGCGTTTGCCTGGCGAACGTTGATTGCGGCCGAACTGGTATTCGGAGCAACGAGTGGCAAGGGTGGGTTGGGCTGGTACATCTTTCAGAATCGTAATGAGCTGTATACCGACAAGGTGTTTGCCGGGTTGGCGGTGGTGATTCTGATTGGGTTGCTGGTGGAGAATCTGGTGTTTGATACGTTGGAGCGGGTGACGGTGAAGCGGTGGGGGATGCAGCGGTGAGGAGATGCCTCACCGCGCTGTGATAGTTTGATTAGGTTTTGTGTTGTGCAAGCGTATCGGGTGTTCGGAGAACCCATCATTCATTTAGCGGAATACTCGCCTGCCAGATTTAACGCCTGCTCCCTCTTATCGAGGAGTTGGATGAACTTGAACTCCAATCGCTTGGCCCTGACTCTCCAGACCAGGTGGAATTTGAAGCCGAGTCATTTGTAGGTCTGTAGGGTTGGACGTTAGCGACAGGACGATTCGCAGGGGCTGAGGACGATCCAGATGCAGGGGCTGGCGGAGGTGTAGATTGATTTGGTTTTACTACCGCGACCTGCTTTGATGAACCGTAATTCGGTTTTACTACCGCGACCTGTGTTGATTGAGCTCTAGCGGCCAAACGGTCCCACATGCTTGGGCCGCCGGACGAATCGGGGTTTGAGGCGCCAGTTCCCCGATCCGGAGTCGAACTCGGGACTCCCCCAACGTTATGATGTAACCCGCCGGTTTTAGCTGTGGGGAGACTATTAGTTGGCGCTGCCCCAAGCTTTGAGACTCCATTCGGGTTGAGAGCTCCCAACATATTGGGCATTCCTCCATTAACGCTTGAACTCAAAGCGCTCACAGGGTTTTGGCCCACTGCTCTTTGCGCTTGATAGGTACTAACCAAAGTATTCATTCTATCTGTCAGGTTGTTGAACCCCGTGCGGAAAATCGAAAAGAAACCATGCCCTGTCGGATCCTTGTTCATCACCGGCTCACCCCCACAATACATATACGGATTTAGCCCACCCTTCCCAAACGGACTCCAACTATCCGGGCTATGAAAGCGCATCAATCGCGGGTTATAGGCGCGATAGCCATCGCCCAGCAAATACCAACGGGTTTGCATCTCTCGCAGTTCGCCATTGAAGCCCAAGCGCGTCATGACCTCCTGTTGCGCAGACTGATGGCCGTAGACCGAATAGGTGACGTGGTTTGTTTTGTCGGCACTCACTTCGGCGAGCACCGAGCTTTTGCTGTCGGTCGCCAACAGCACGGTGCGCTGTGGGGTGGGGTTGACGTGGTCATCAGCAATTGAGTGGGCCATGAAAATGCCTTCCTTGGTGATTCGGTCGGTGTGAATTCAGGCCTCCAGTTTTACTCGCTCGGCCCAACGTTGGGAACTAGCAGAACTGCTAGGGTATTGACCTGAGGGTATGCCGAGCGTCTGGAGGGCTAGTCTAAGAGTAGGGCTACGTCTACTCCCGAATATTGTCGAGGTGACGCGGGAGATCGGAGACCACCACTCATGTCCCGACGGATCCGAATTTATCACCGGCTCACCGCTACAATACCTATACGCATTCAAACCGCCCGCCCCAAACGGGCTCCAACTGTCCGGGCTATGAAAACGCATCAGTCGCGGGATATAGGGGCGATAGCCGTTGCCCAGCAAATACCAACTGGTGTGCATTTCTCGCAATTCGCCATTGAAGCCCAACCGCGTCATGACCTCCTGCCGTGCGGACTGATAACCGTAGGCTGAATAGGCGATGTGGTTTGTTTGGCCGGCAACCACTTCGGCGAGCACCGAGTTTTTGTTGTCGATCGCCAACAGCACGTTGGGGGGAGTCGAGTTGTTGTGGTCGTTAGTAATTGAGTGGGCCATGAAGATAACTTTCTGGATAATAGGTTCTACGTTAAGGCCTGGCGCGTATATAGACCTCGTGTTGTTTGTCTATATCGCAGAATTTTGTAGTGCGGCCAGACGGTTTCGATCTCTGGCCACGATTTCATCCCGTATATAATCCCGCTGTTGAGCGGTTCGTCTTTCATTGGCTATTTCCTCTGCCAACTGTCGCGGCAAGTTTGCACGGTCACGCCGGCGTTCCATTTGTGCAGAGGTCAGATAACTGGTTGGGTTATGTGGATCATAAGTTGGAGCTTTCCCCAGAAGTCTTTCCGTTACCAGTATGGGTGACTTCGGAACCGGACCATCGTATAGCACTCTAGGTTCGTCAAAAGATGAACGGGGTTGCGTACGGGGTTGCGTATGTGTGTTACCGCTCGATAGGAAGGTTGGATATGTCCTCGATGTCGATCCGCTGAAACCGACGGAATCGACGAGCGCGCCGACACCGGTTAAAGCGGGACGAGAGGGGCGGTAGTTGCTGGTTGGGCCGGAGGTTCCGTGGAGTGGCGGATTTTTGCCTATGGGCGTTGAACTGACCCCGCCAGGACCGGGCGCTCTGCTGGCGAGGGTAGCTGCGGCTCCCCACAATCCCCCTGATCCCGATGCGGCTTCTATGGGTAACGGGTTACGTAGTGGGCCACTCGAATTATTGGACAATGAAAAAAAATCCAAAATTTGGAATACATTTTTCCAGGAAAAAAAAGTATGCCCTGTCGGATCCGAATTCATCACTGGCTCACCCCCACAATACATATACGCATTCAACCCGCCCGCCCCAAAAGGACTCAATTTGTCCGGGCTATGAAAACGCATCAATCGCGGGTTGTAAGCGCGGTAGCCGTTTCCCAGCAAATACCAACTGGTGTGCATTTCTCGCAATTCGCCATTGAAGCCCAACCGCGTCATGACCTCCTGCCGTGCGGACTGATAACCGTAGGCTGAATAGGCGATGTGGTTTGTTTGGCCGGCAACCACTTCGGCGAGCACCGAGTTTTTGTTGTCGATCGCCAACAGCACGTTGGGGGGAGTCGAGTTGTTGTGGTCGTTAGTAATTGAGTGGGCCATGAAGATAACTTTCTGGATAATAGGTTCTACGTTAAGGCCTGGCG
>NZ_CABVHY010000028.1 GCF_902497875.1 Pseudomonas fluorescens | reverse complement strand
CTGCGGCAGCTCCTACAGGATTTGTGTACATCCGCGATATCACGGGTGTATGCGGCCGGCGGGGTGGCGAACGCTTAGACCGCCATCGGCGCGGTCATTGGCGCGTGGTGCTGATAACCCTCTAGCGAGAAGTCGCTCGGCTCGATCTGCTCCAGCCATTCCGGCTGGTAGATACCGGTCTTGGCAAACTCCGGCACGCGCTCGGAAATCACCAGTTTCGGCATCGGGAACGGCTCGCGGGTGAGCTGTTCGTTGAGCATGTCCAGGTGGTTTTCGTAAACGTGGGCATCACCGATGAAATAGGTGAACCAGCGTGGCGTGTAGCCGGTCAGGCGGCCGATCAGGCTCAGCAGCGCTGCGCCTTCGGTCAGGTTGAACGGCGTGCCCAGCCCCAGGTCGTTGGAACGGATGTAGAGGGTCAAAGAGATTTCTTTGGTTTCGACATTCGGATGGAACTGGTACAGCAGGTGGCACGGCGGCAAGGCCATTTCATCCAGCTGAGCGACGTTCCAGCCGTGGAACAGTATCCGGCGGCTGCCTGGATCCTTCATGATGGTATCGACGCACTGGCGAACCTGGTCGATGGCCTTGTATAGCACCACGTAGGCCTGACCGTCTTCTTCACCTTCGGCGATCTGCCGATAGCCCTGGCTCAGCGTTTGTTCGATGGCAGCCTGATTACTCACCGGGATCTGCTTGTACGCCGGCCATTTACGCCATTGCACACCGTAGATTTCGCCGAGGTCGTCATCGCCCTGGCGGAACGGGTTGGCCAGCCACTGGGCGTTTTCGTTGGCGTTCTGGTCCCAGACCTTGCAGCCGAGGGCACGGAACTCGGCGGCGTTGTTCACGCCACGCAAGAAACCGACCATCTCGCCGATCGCCGATTTGAAAGCCATCCTGCGGGTGGTGATGGCCGGGAAACCTTCCTTCAGGTCATAGCGCAGCATGGCGCCGGGGAAGCTGATGGTGTTCACGCCAGTGCGGTTGGCCTGCTTGGTGCCGTTCTTGATGACGTGGGCTACCAGTTCGAGATATTGCTTCATGAGTTACCTGTGTCCTTGATCGCAGGGCCCGGGCCCTGCGATTCGAGTTTATAGCGCGGCGCTTTTGCTTGCCGGAGCGCGGTGATACGCCAGCCAGATCAATGCCAGGCCGCCGATGATCATCGGCAGGCACAGCACCTGTCCCATGGTCAGCCAGTTCCACGCCAGATAGCCGAGCTGGGCATCAGGTACCCGGACGAACTCGACGATGAAGCGGAAGATTCCGTAGAACAACGCGAACATCCCGGACACTGCCATGGTCGGCCGCGGCTTGCGCGAGAACAACCAGAGGATCAGGAACAGCGCCACACCTTCGAGAGCGAACTGATACAGCTGCGACGGGTGACGCGCCAGTTGCAACTCATCGGTTGGGAAAACCATCGCCCAAGGCACGTCAGTCGCCTTGCCCCACAACTCGGCATTGATGAAGTTGCCAATACGCCCGGCACCCAGGCCGATCGGCACCATCGGCGCGACAAAGTCCATCAGCTCGAAGAACGACTTGCCGTTGCGCCTGCCGAACCACCAGGCCGCCAGCATGACTCCGATAAAGCCGCCGTGGAACGACATGCCACCTTTCCACACTTCGAAGATCAGCGTCGGATTGGCCAGGTAGGCATGCAGGTCGTAGAACAGCACATAACCCAGTCGACCACCGAGAATGACCCCCATCGACATCCAGAAGACCATGTCGGAGAGCTTCTCCTTGGTCCAAGTCGGGTCGAAACGGTTCATCCGGCGCGATGCCAGCCACCAGGCGCCGCCAATGCCAATCAGGTACATCAGGCCGTACCAGTGGATCTTCAGCGGGCCGATGGCCAGGGCCACCGGGTCAATCTGCGGGTAAGGCAGCATTGCGACTCCTCGTTAGAGTTGAAACCTTCAAAATTCCCGGGGGACGATGCCACCTCAGGATTAAGCCAGGATTGTGCCGGGCATCAGAGCAGGAAATTGAGCCCCACGCAGAACAGCAAAGCGGCGAACAGCTTTTTGAGCAAGCGCGGCGACAAACTGTGGGCCAGTCGTGCGCCAAATCGGGCGAAGAACATGCTGGTCAGTGCGATCCCCAGCAACGCCGGCAAATAAACAAAACCAAGGCTATGGGCCGGCAACAATGGATCGTGCCAGCCCAGAATCATGAAAAACAATGCACTGGACAAGGCAATCGGCAGGCCACAGGCAGACGAAGTCGCCACGGCTTGTTGCATCGGTACGCTGCGCCAGGTCAGGAACGGCACGGTCAGCGAACCACCGCCAATCCCGAAAATTGCCGAAGCCCAGCCAATCACACTGCCCGCCACGGTCAGACCGACTTTGCCTGGCACCGTTCGGCTGGCCTTGGGTTTGAAGTCCAATGCGAGCTGAACAGCGACGATCAGCGCGAATACGCCAATGATCTTCTGCAAATGTGGGCCGGAGATCGCCTCAGCGGTCAGCGCGCCGAAACCGGCACCGATGAGAATGCCGAGGGTCATCCAGGCAAAAATCGGCCAACGCACGGCGCCGCGACGATGATGCTCGCGGATCGCATTCACCGAAGTAAAAATAATCGTCGCCAGGGACGTGCCGACCGCCAGGTGAGTCAGAATCGACGGATCGAAGCCCTGCAGTTTGAAACTGAACACCAACACCGGCACGATGATGATCCCGCCACCCACCCCAAACAGCCCGGCCAGCACGCCTGCACAGGCGCCCAGCGCCAGATAGAGCAGAAATTCCATGGCCGTATCCCCATGCATCCCAAAAATAGGAGCGGCATGGTAACGGATGCATGGCCTCGGGCTCCACTGTGGATGGCGATGGATCGACAGGCGATGACTGCGTAGAGTGAGCAAAAAACACACAAGGATTACCCTATGTGCCTGATCGTGTTCGCCTGGCGCCCCGGCCATGCCCAGCCATTGGTTGTCGCCGCCAACCGCGACGAGTTCTATGCCCGCCCGAGCCTGCCGCTGGCGCAATGGCCTGAGGCACCGCAGGTTTATGCCGGTCGCGATCTGGAGGCCGGGGGCACCTGGCTGGGAATTGGTGCCGCTGGACGCTTTGCGGCGCTGACCAATATCCGCAATCCCCATCAGCCTCCAGCCCTTCGCTCACGGGGTGAACTGGTGGCGCGCTTTCTCAGTGGGGAAATACCAGTTGATGACTATTTGGCCGACGTTGTCGGCAGATCGGTCGAATATGCCGGGTTTAATCTGCTGCTAGGGACTTCAACCGAGTTGTGGCACTACAACACGCTGGAGCCTGAGCCCACCTTGTTGGCGGCAGGTATCTACGGACTGTCCAATGCAGGACTCGATAGCCCATGGCCGAAAGTGCTCAAGGCCAAGGCGGCATTGAGCGAGGTCCTCGACGATCCGCAGCCGCAAGCGCTGCTCGCACTGTTGAACGATCCACAGATCGTACCTTTTGCCGAGCTTCCCGATACCGGGGTTGGTCTGGCGACCGAGAGTCTGTTGTCGAGCGTGTTTATCGCCAGTCCCAGTTACGGCACCCGCGCCAGTACTGCGCTGATCGTTAATGCCGATGGTTCACGGCACATGGTCGAGCGCAGCTTCGGACCGTATGGCGGGCATTTGGGGGAGGTTGAAGTCAGGGTTTAAGCGTTGTCGGCACTGTGGCGAGGGGGCTTGCCCCCGCCGGTCGGTCCGCGCTCGGGCGAAGCAGTCGTAACCCGGCTGATGCATTTTTCCTGAAAGTCCGCGATTGCTGGTTTTAGGACCGCTACGCGGCCCAGCGGGGCGGTGCGGCGTTCCGACAAGCCCCCTCGCCACAGGTGCGATGCTGGTTTAGAGGGTCTTGGCCGAAGCCGGATTGATCATCCGCGCCAACCCAAGGTTCTTCAGCGCCAGTTGCAGCGAGCTGTGGATAACATGCGGGTTGTCGATGGTCATCAACTCCGCCAGCAGTTCCTTGGCCTTGCTCAGGTTGATCTGCCGGAGCATCCACTTCACTTTCGGCAGGTTGGTGGCGTTCATCGACAGGCTGTCGAAGCCCATCGCCATCAACAGCACCGCCGCCGCCGGATCACCGGCCATTTCGCCGCAAATACTCACCGGCTTGCCTTCGGCATGGGCGTCACGCACTACACTCTGCAGGGCTTGCAGCACCGCGGGGTGCAGGTAGTCGTAGAGATCGGCGACCCGTGGATTGTTGCGGTCCACGGCCAGCAGGTACTGGGTCAGGTCATTGGAGCCGACCGAGAGGAAGTCCACTTGCCGCGCCAGTTCCTTGGTCTGATACACAGCCGCCGGAATCTCGATCATCACGCCAATCGGCGGCATCGGCACGTCGCAGCCTTCGTCGCGCACTTCACCCCAGGCGCGGTGGATCAGGTGCAGGGCTTCTTCAAGTTCGTGAGTGCCGGAGATCATCGGCAGCAGAATGCGCAGGTTGTTCAGGCCTTCGCTAGCCTTGAGCATGGCGCGGGTCTGTACCAGGAAGATTTCCGGGTGGTCGAGGGTGACGCGGATCCCGCGCCAGCCGAGGAACGGGTTGTCTTCCTTGATCGGGAAATACGACAGTGACTTGTCGCCGCCGATGTCCAGGCTGCGCATGGTCACCGGTTGCGGATGGAAGGCGGCGAGTTGCTCGCGATAAATCGCCAGCTGCTCCTTTTCGCTCGGGAAGCGCTGATTGATCATGAACGGCACTTCGGTGCGGTACAGACCCACGCCTTCGGCACCGCGCTTCTGCGCCCGCGCCACGTCCGCCAGCAGGCCGGTATTGACCCACAAAGGCATGCGGTGACCATCAAGGGTCACGCACGGCAAGTCGCGCAGCGCATCCAGCCCCAGGGCCAGTTGCCGCTCTTCTTCGACCACCTCGGCGAATTGCTTGCGCAGCACTTCGCTGGGGTTGGTGTAGACCTCGCCGTGGTAGCCATCGACGATCATCTGGATGCCGTCGACCTTGGAATACGGCAGGTCAACCAGGCCCATCACCGTCGGGATGCCCATGGCCCGGGCCAGGATCGCCACGTGGGAGTTACCCGAACCCAATACCGAGACCAGACCCACCAACTTGCCTTCCGGCACCTCGCCGAGCATGGCAGGCGTCAGTTCTTCGCTGATCAGAATGGAGTTGTCGGGATACACCAGGGTCTGCTGACGCTCTTCCTGCAGGTAAGCCAGAAGGCGACGGCCGAGGTCCTTGACGTCCGATGCCCGCTCACGCAGGTAGGCGTCGTCCATCAGTTCGAAACGGTTGACGTGATCGGTCACCACCTGGCGCAAGGCACCCTGGGCCCACTGACCGGTCTTGATCACGGTGGTTACTTCGCTGCCCAGCGACGCGTCGTCGAGCATCATCAGGTAAACGTCGAACAGCGCCCGCTCTTCCGGACGCAGCTGCGTCGCCAGCTTGGCGGACAGCGTGCGCATGTCGGCGCGCACGCCTTCGATCGCGGTCTTGAACAGCCCCAGTTCGGCTTCGATGTCGGTGATGGCCTTGTCCGGCACCACGTCCAGATCCGCCGGCGGCAGCATGACCACCGCGGTACCGATCGCCGCACCGGGCGAGCCGGGTACGCCGACGAACTTGGCTTCCTGGATGCCTTTGCCCTGACGACCCAGACCGCGGATCGAGCCAGTGGCTTCGGCGTGAGCGATAACCCCGGCAAGTTGGGCGCTCATGGTTACCAGGAAGGCTTCTTCGCCTTCGTCAAACTGGCGCCGCTCCTTTTGCTGGATGACCAATACGCCGACAACGCGGCGGTGGTGAATGATCGGCGCGCCAAGGAAGGAGGCATAGCGCTCTTCGCCGGTTTCGGCGAAGTAGCGATAACGCGGGTGATCGGCAGCGTTCTCGAGGTTCAGGGGTTCTTCGCGCGTACCGACCAGACCGACCAGACCTTCGTTGGGCGCCATGCTGACCTTGCCGATCGAGCGCTTGTTCAAGCCCTCGGTGGCCATCAACACGAAACGATTGGTCTCGGGGTCCAGCAGGTAGACCGAGCAAACCTGGCTGCCCATGGCCTCTTTGACGCGCAATACAATAATCCCCAACGCCGCCTTGAGATCCTTGGCGGAGTTAACTTCCTGGACGATCTTGCGCAGCGTATTGAGCATGGCTCGGGGTCGAACTCCGTCGTCAGTCGCGCGCTAAAAGGCGCGGGGCAAGCTCTTTGAGAGCGCGTCGATACACCTCGCGCTTGAATGTCACCACCTGGCCCAACGGATACCAATAACTGACCCAGCGCCAGCCATCGAATTCCGGTTTACCGGTCAAATCCATCCGCACCCGCTGCTCGTTGGAGACCAGGCGCAGGAGAAACCATTTCTGCTTCTGGCCGATGCACAGCGGTTGGCTGTGCGTCCTCACCAGACGTTGCGGCAAACGATAGCGCAACCAGCCCCGGGTGCAGGCGAGAATTTGCACATCTTCGCGCTCCAGGCCCACTTCTTCGTTCAACTCGCGATACAAGGCGTCTTCCGGCGTCTCCTGAGGGTTGATACCTCCCTGAGGAAACTGCCAGGCATCTTGATTGATACGGCGAGCCCATAGCACCTGGCCGGCATCATTCGTCAGAATGATCCCGACATTGGGGCGGAAACCATCGGGGTCGATCACGGCAACAACCTCGCAAACGCATGTCGCCGCATTGTTCCACAAAGGTTGTTAAAGCAGCAACGAGACGACCTACCTTATGTGCACTCTTGTGAAAAGACCGTATTCTGGACGCCTTTTTACAGACTTTTCAGCGAGTAACCGCAATGCGCCTGGCTTTATTCGACTTGGACAACACGCTTTTGGGCGGTGACAGTGACCACGCCTGGGGTGACTACCTGTGCGAACGAGGCATCCTCGACGCCGTCGCCTACAAGACGCGTAACGATGAGTTTTATCAGGACTACCTGGCCGGCAAGCTGGACAATGCCGAATACCTGAACTTCTGCCTGGAAATCCTCGGGCGCACCGAGATGGCCCAGCTGGACGAATGGCATCGCGATTACATGCGTGACTGCATCGAACCGATCGTGCTGCCCAAGGGCATTGAATTGCTGGCCAAACACCAGGCCGCCGGCGACAAACTGGTGATCATCACCGCCACCAACCGTTTCGTCACCGGGCCGATTGCCGCCCGTCTGGGCGTCGAGACCCTGATCGCCACCGAGTGCGAGATGATCGACGGCCGCTACAGCGGCCGCAGCACCGACGTCCCCTGCTTTCGCGAAGGCAAGGTGACACGCCTGCAACGCTGGCTGGAAGAGACCGGGTTCAGCTTGGAAGACAGCTACTTCTACAGTGATTCGATGAATGATTTCTCGCTACTGGAGCTGGTGAGCCATCCGGTGGCGGTGGACCCTGATCCGAATTTGCGGGCTGAAGCCGAGAAGCGCGGTTGGCCGGTGATTAGTCTGCGCGACTGAAATCGCTATCGCGAGCAAGCTCGCTCCCACACTGGATCTGCGTCGTACACATATTCTGTGTTCGCTGAAGATCAATGTGGGAGCGAGCTTGCTCGCGATGGGGTCACCTCGGTCCCAAGCCTTAAACCGGCTTGGCGCCCATCAACCCGGCAATGGCGATAAAACACACAAAGCTGACCAGCGCTAAAGCGAAGGTGAACTTCCCATTGCTCCCCGCCGGCGCCGTGCGCAACCGATTGAGCCGCACCAGCAGCCAGAGCCAGGCCAACGCCGCAACGGTATAAAGCACGCTGGAGGCGAGAATCCAGGTCTGCCCCAGTGGCCAGCCCACCAGATGCACCAGCCACCAACCGCTGAACGGCATGCTGATCAGGCAGATCCCCATCAGCAGCCAGACGAATAGCCACGGCCGCTGCAAGGTGCGGGCATGAATCGTCGTATCACCCTTGCGCCGGGCGCGCCAGACCCGGATCGCCAGCCCCAGCGCACTGGCCAGAAGCAGCACGGTCGCCAGGATGTGCATCGTTTTCAGGGTGGTCAGCATTTCCATTTCTTCGATTCCTCAGGCCGTGCCCATCAGCGTAGTCCCTCAGCCGAGGAACAACTGATACGCCGGATTATCACTTTCATCCCAGTACGGGTAACCGATTTCCGCCAGCGCCGCCGGCACCAGGTGACGCTCATCGTCAGGCACCTGCAGGCCCGCGACCACTCGCCCGTCCGCAGCACCATGGTTGCGGTAATGGAACATCGAAATATTCCAGCGCCCGCCAAGTTTATTGAGGAAGTTGAACAACGCGCCCGGACGCTCCGGGAATTCGAAGCGAAATACCACTTCGTCGCTGACCCGCGCCGCGTGACCACCGACCATATGGCGGATGTGCAGCTTGGCCAGCTCATTGTCGGTCAGGTCGACTACCGGGAAACCTTGCTCGGTGAGGCTGCTGATCAGCGCGCGGCGTGGGTCGTTTTCCGGATGGGTCTGCACGCCGACGAAAATATGCGCCTCGCTGCCGGTGTGGTAGCGATAGTTGAATTCGGTGATCTGGCGTTTGCCGATGGCTTCGCAGAACGCCTTGAAGCTGCCAGGCTGTTCCGGAATGGTCACTGCGATGATGGCTTCCCGGCCTTCGCCCAACTCGGCGCGCTCAGCGACGTGGCGCAGGCGGTCGAAGTTGACGTTGGCCCCGGAATCGATGGCCACCAGAGTCTGGCCGGTGACACCACGCAGTTCGACATACTTCTTGATCCCGGCCACGCCCAAGGCGCCGGCAGGCTCGGTGATCGAGCGGGTATCGTCGTAGATATCCTTGATTGCCGCGCAGATCTCATCAGTGCTGACGGTGATCACTTCATCGACATAGTCTTTGCAGATATCGAAGGTGTGCTGGCCGATCTGCGCCACGGCCACGCCATCGGCGAACAGCCCCACGGTCGGCAACACCACCCGCTCGCCGGCCGCCATGGCGGCTTGCAGGCAATTGGAATCATCCGGTTCGACGCCAATGATTTTGATCTCGGGACGCAGGTACTTCACATAAGCGGCGATCCCGGCGATCAGGCCGCCGCCGCCCACCGGAACGAAAATAGCGTCCAGGCGCCCCGGATGTTGACGCAGAATCTCCATCGCCACGGTGCCCTGCCCGGCAATGGTGTGCGGATCATCGTAGGGGTGGATGTAGACGTAGCCTTTTTCGTCGACCAGTTTCAGCGAGTACGCCAATGCTTCCGGGAAGGAGTCACCATGCAGCACTACTTTGCCGCCACGGGAACGCACGCCTTCGACCTTGATCTCCGGGGTAGTCTTGGGCATCACAATGATCGCCTTGACCCCCAGCACCTTGGCCGCCAGGGCCAGGCCCTGCGCATGGTTGCCGGCGGAAGCCGTGACCACGCCACGTGAGCGCTCTTCGTCGGTCAACTGCGTGAGCTTGTTGTAAGCGCCGCGAATCTTGAACGAGAACACCGGCTGCAAGTCTTCACGCTTGAGCAGGATCTGATTGCCCAGCCGCTCGGAGAGCTGGCGGGCAGTTTGCAATGGGGTTTCTACGGCAACGTCATAAACGCGCGAGGTGAGGATCTTCTTGACGTACTGTTCGAGCATCGGAAAGCATCACTGAGCGAGTTGGGCAGGGCCAAGGAGTCTAACTCAGCGTTTGGTCGTGCGACCACACGAATCAAGAGGTTTTAACCGGGCATACGGCTATAATGCCGGCCTTTCGTTCCCCTTCGGCACCCTCGGAGCCCGCATGACCCAGGATCAACTCAAACAGGCAGTGGCTCAGGCCGCCGTCGACTTCATCCTTCCAAAACTCGACGATAAAAGCATCGTCGGGGTCGGCACCGGCTCCACCGCCAACTGCTTCATCGACGCCCTGGCCCTGCACAAGGGCGCGTTCGACGGTGCGGTCGCCAGCTCCGAAGCCACCGCCGCACGCCTCAAGGGCCACGGCATTCCGGTGTATGAGCTCAATACCGTCGGCGACCTGGAGTTCTACGTCGACGGCGCCGATGAAAGCGACGAACACCTGAACCTGATCAAGGGCGGCGGCGCAGCCCTGACCCGCGAGAAAATCGTCGCGGCCGTGGCCAAGACCTTCATCTGCATCGCCGACGCCAGCAAACTGGTGCCGATGCTGGGCGCCTTCCCGCTGCCAGTCGAAGTGATTCCGATGGCTCGCAGCCATGTGGCCCGCCAGTTGGTGAAACTGGGCGGCGACCCGGTCTACCGCGAAGGTGTGTTGACCGACAACGGCAACATCATCCTCGACGTGTTCAACCTGCAGATCAGCAACCCGGTCGAGCTGGAAAGCCAAATCAACGCCATCGTCGGCGTGGTCACCAACGGTCTGTTCGCCGCGCGTCCGGCCGATGTGCTGCTACTGGGCACCAGCGAAGGCGTGAAAACCCTGCGCGCCAAATAAACCTGTGGGAGCGAGCTTGCTCGCGATGAGGCCATAACATTCAACATCTACTTTGAATGTCAGATCGCTATCGCGAGCAGGCTCGCTCCCACATTGGTATTGCGGCGTTTATCAGGGCGGTGACGGCTTCTTGAAGACGTAGAACAGGTTCGGTTCGCTGACGAGGTACAGGGTACCGTCGTCATCCATGGCGATCCCTTCCGCTTGCGGCACAGTCTTTTTCAGCCCCTGCCGCCCTTTACGCAATGACAGGGTGCTCAGCGGGCGACCGTCGACATCCAGCTCCATCACCAATCGCGACTCATCGGACAGCGCCAGCAAATGCCCGCTGCGCTCGTCGTATTGCAGGCTCGACAGGTCTCGCACAAACAGCCCAGCGTCACGCTTGGGGTTGTTGACCACGTGAACTGCATAGGACTTCTCCGGGCTGTAATGCGGGAAGCCCTGCACTTCATAGATCAGCATCGGATCGCGTTCCTTGGCGACGAACAGCCGCTTGCCCACCGAATCGTACGCCAGCCCCTCGAAGCCCTTGTTACTGCTCATGTGTACACCAAGCGAAATCTGCTCGGCGTCCGCCGCATCAAGAAACTGCGTGTGGTCTTCCAGGTGAACTTTGATCAGGCGCTGCTGGCGCTCATCGGTAACCACATAGGTGTTGGCGCTGATGAATTCGACGGCCTCGGCATCACCGAATCCGATCAATGCCACGCGCCGAAGGACCCGGCCATCGAGGGACAGCTCAACCAGCTCGGCATTCTTGTTGGTCACCGTAAACAGGCTTTTGCGCACCGGGTCATAGGTCAGGGCTGATACGTCGGCCTCCAGCCCTTCGATGACCCTGGCCTCGAGGGTCACCTGATAGTCCGCCAGGCCCATGGACCGAGCGTCAGCCGGCTGCCACCAGGTCTGCACATTGAACCAGGTACGCTCGAACAGCCGCAGATGCTGGCCAACCATCCCCAGCGCGATCAACGTCGCCAGCAACAGGATCAACAGAATGGATTTGGGACGGGCAAGTCGGCGCATGCAAGCAAGCTCAAGAACAAAACGGGTGAATGAAGTAACACGACTTTATGAATTCAAGCTTAATGAGCAAAGGCACTTGCACAGGCTGCGATCTCTTGGCGTAGCCAGTGCAATGGGCAAACATGTCGAAAAAAGCAGGATCAAAAGATCCCAGGCTACGCCAGTTCCTACTTTTCCAATCGATAGAACAGGTTCGGTTCGCTGACGATATACAGCGTGCCTGCCTCGTCGATCGTCACCCCTTCGGCACGCGGAATGGTCTTTTTCAGGCCGTTGAAACCGCCGAGCAAGGTCATGAAGCTGACCTGTTCGCCTTTTTCATTGAGCTCGAGCAACAGGTGCGAATCAGCGGACAACACCAGGGTATGGCCGGTGCGCGAATCGACAGCCAGGGCCGAGAGGTTACGCAGGTCCAGCTCATCGCTCGCGAGTTTGTACTTGTCGCCCTTGAGGATCTGACGGCCGTCGCCTTTCCAGGTAAACATCGCGGGCGGGCGCTCCTCGCCCAACAACAACTGCTGGTTGCGAGGGTCCCAGGCAATCGCTTCGAAAGCCTTGTTCTGGTCTTTCGAAGGCCCGAGGTCATATTTCGGGAAGCTGTCGACATTCAGTTCGCGGGTCTGCTCGTCGACCTTGACGATGCTCAAGCTGTGTTCGCGCTCATCGACGATGGCGATCAAGCCGTCTTCCATCACCGTCACTCCTTCTGGATTGCTCCAGCCCAGCAACGGAATTTTGCGCAAGACGTCGCCTTGCAGGGTCAACTCGGCGAGGAAGGGCTTTTTCCCCATCACCGCGAACAAGGTTTTGCTGAGCGGGTTGTAGGCGATATCCGAGGCTTCGTCCTTTTCCATGCCCAGCAGCGGCTTGGCATCGATCACCACGTGATAGTCCGGCAGCCAGACGCTTTCCTGGCGCTCGGCCGGGCTTTCAAAATACTCGCTCAGCCAAAGTACCGCCCGATCATCCCAATGCATTGCGAACGCAAGGCCATAACCCATCGCTGCGACCAGCAAGAGCCAGGAATACCAGCGCATGGCGAAGCGGGAGCGACGAACAGCGTTCACATTGGAAACGGGTTGCGTGGGCATTGAGGGAGCATTCCAGAAAAATCAGCTGTGGGTAATAGCACAACGCGTACAGGCTCGCGTGCCCAGAACCGAAAAATTATCCAGACAAAATGTGAAAAAAACGGGAAATGGCAGGAAAGCGCTGCACCCACTGTGGGAGCGGGCTTGCTCGCGATGAGGCCGGCACATTCAGACCGCTATCGCGAGCAAGCTCGCTCCCACAGGGGATGCGTGCTGGATCAGCGAACGCTGCTATTGAAGCTGCTCACTCCCGGCAACTCCAGCACCAGTTCGTCCCCGACATTCAGCGGGCCGACGCCTACCGGAGTACCCGTGAGGATCACGTCTCCGGCCTGCAACGAGAAGCAGCCAGCCATGTGCTGAATCATCGGCACGATCGGGTTGAGCATGGCGCTGCTGTTGCCATCCTGGCGGACTTCGCCGTTGATGGTCAGGCGGATGCCGATGTTGGTCAGGTCATCAAAGCTGCTGCTGACCACAAATGGCGCGATTACCGCCGCACCGTCGAAGGACTTGGCGATTTCCCACGGCAAACCCTTGGATTTCAACTCTGCCTGCTTGTCGCGCAAGGTCAGGTCCAGCGCCGGAGCGAAACCGGAAATCGCGTCGAGCACCTCTTCGCGACTCGGCTTGGTCGACAGTGGCTTGCCAATCAACACGGCAATCTCCGCCTCGTAGTGCACCGAACCACGCTCGGTCGGAATCGCGAAGCTCTCTTCCAGCGGCACCACGCAACTGCCCGGTTTGATGAACAGCAGCGGTTCGGTCGGCACCGGGTTGTCCAGTTCCTTGGCGTGTTCGGCGTAGTTACGCCCGATGCACACCACTTTTCCCAGCGGGAAGTGAATACGAGTACCGTCGACATACTGGTGCTGATAGCTCATTTACCACTCCTGCTTCAAAAATAGAGAATCTCGGCTTTAGAAAGTCACAGGGCGAAAATCTTGCCCGGGTTCATGATGCCGTTCGGGTCGAACACCGCTTTGACTGCCTTCATGTACTCGATCTCAACCGTTGATCGGCTGTAGGTCAGGTAATCGCGCTTGGTCATGCCCACGCCATGTTCGGCGGAAATCGAGCCGTTGTACTTCTCGACGGTTTCGAACACCCACTTGTTCACCGTTGCGCACTTGGCAAAGAACTCGTCTTTGCTCAGGTTGTCCGGCTTGAGGATGTTCAAGTGCAGGTTGCCGTCGCCGATGTGACCGAACCAGACGATTTCGAAGTCCGGGTAGTGTTCGCCGACGATCGCGTCGATTTCCTTGAGGAACGCCGGCACTTTCGACACAGTGACCGAAATATCGTTCTTGTACGGCGTCCAGTGGGAAATGGTCTCGGAGATGTATTCGCGCAATTTCCAGAGATTCTGCAGTTGCTGTTCGCTCTGGCTCATCACGCCATCGACCACCCAACCCTGCTCGACGCAATGCTCGAAGGTCTCCAGCGCATCGTTGGCCACTTCTTCAGTGGTCGCTTCGAATTCCAGCAGCGCGTAGAACGGGCAATCGGACTCGAATGGCGCCGGCACATCACCACGCCCCAGAACCTTGGCCAGCGCCTTGTCGGAGAAAAATTCGAAGGCAGTCAGGTCAAGCTTGCTCTGGAAGGCATGCAGCACCGGCATGATCGAGTCGAAATCGGCGGTGCCGAGGACCATGGCGGTGAGGTTTTTCGGTGCACGGTCCAGGCGCATGGTCGCTTCGACGACAAACCCCAGGGTGCCTTCGGCGCCGATGAACAGCTGACGCAGGTCATAACCGGTGGCGTTCTTGATCAGGTCCTTGTTCAGTTCCAGCAGGTCGCCCTTGCCGGTCACGACTTTCATGCCTGCGACCCAATTACGGGTCATGCCGTAGCGAATGACCTTGATCCCGCCGGCATTGGTGCCGATATTGCCGCCAATCTGGCTGGAACCGGCCGAAGCGAAGTCCACTGGGTAGTACAGGCCTTTTTCTTCAGCCACGTTCTGCAAGTGCTCGGTGACCACGCCCGGCTGGCAGACCGCGGTGCGGTCGGTCAGGTTCACGTCGAGGATCTGGTTCATATAGTCGAAGGAAACGACCACTTCACTATTGGCCGCCACCGCAGCGGCGGAAAGCCCGGTACGACCGCCGGACGGCACCAGCGCGACCTTGTGCTCATTGGCCCAACGCACGATGGCCTGGACCTGCTCGGTGGTCTTGGGGAACACGATGGCGGTCGGGGCCGGGGCGAAATGCTTGGTCCAATCCTTGCCGTAAGCATTCAGGGAGTCGGCATCGGTCAGCACCTTGCCAGGCTCAACCAGGGTCTTCAGCTCATCAATCAGGGCAGGATTGGTCATCGACAGAACTCTCGAACAATTCATGGTCATCCTGAGAACGCTTCACGTCGCAGGAATGAGTGTTTGCGGGGTGCGTATGCTAGCATACCGCCCCCGCAGGATAGTGCCCAAAGGCGTTCTGCGGTGACGGCTAACATGCCGCGCAGGTCAGCTCAGGCTGTCCTTTCCTGTCATTTTTCTCCGGGACACAGGTTTACGCAGATGAACAAGACTTCCCTCGACAAGAGCAAGATCAAGTTCCTTCTTCTCGAAGGCGTCCACCAATCCGCTGTCGACGTCCTCAAGGCCGCCGGCTACACCAGCATCGAGTACCTCACGGGTTCTCTGCCGGAAGCCCAGCTGAAGGAAAAGATCGCTGATGCTCACTTCATCGGCATTCGTTCCCGCACTCAACTGACCGAAGAGGTCTTCGATCACGCGAAGAAACTGGTCGCTGTAGGCTGTTTCTGCATCGGCACCAACCAGGTCGACCTCAACGCTGCTCGCGAACGCGGCATCGCAGTCTTCAACGCGCCTTACTCCAACACCCGTTCGGTGGCCGAGCTGGTGCTGGCTGAAGCGATCCTGCTGCTGCGTGGCATTCCCGAGAAAAACGCTTCCTGCCACCGTGGTGGCTGGATCAAAAGCGCGGCCAACTCCTTCGAAATCCGCGGCAAGAAGCTGGGCATCGTTGGTTACGGCTCGATCGGTACTCAGTTGTCGGTCCTGGCTGAAGGCCTGGGCATGCAGGTGTATTTCTACGACACCATCACCAAGCTGCCATTGGGTAACGCGACGCAGGTCGCCAGCCTGACCGAGCTGCTGGGCATGTCCGACATCGTCACCCTGCACGTTCCGGAAACCGCTGCGACCCAGTGGATGATCGGCGAGAAGGAAATCCGCGCGATCAAGAAGGGCGGCATTCTGATCAACGCTGCTCGCGGCACGGTGGTGGAGTTGCAAGCCCTGGCGGACGCGATCAAGGACAAGCACCTGATCGGCGCGGCTATCGACGTATTCCCGGTGGAGCCGCGCTCCAACGACGAAGAGTTCGAAAGCCCGCTGCGTGGCCTGGACAACGTGATCCTGACTCCGCACATCGGCGGTTCCACTGCTGAAGCCCAAGCCAACATTGGTCTGGAAGTGGCAGAGAAGCTGGTCAAGTACAGCGACAACGGTACCTCGGTGTCCTCCGTCAACTTCCCGGAAGTGGCCCTGCCGGCTCACCCTGGCAAGCACCGTTTGCTGCACATCCACCAGAACATTCCGGGTGTGATGAGCGAGATCAACAAGGTCTTCGCCGAAAACGGTATCAACATCTCCGGTCAGTTCCTGCAGACCAACGAGAAAGTCGGCTACGTCGTCATCGACGTCGATGCCGAGTACTCGGACCTGGCGCAAGAGAAGCTGCAACACATCAACGGCACCATCCGTTGCCGCGTGTTGTTCTAAGCTTCAAGTGCCCATGAAAAAGGGAGACCCTCGGGTCTCCCTTTTTTATGCTCGCGAAAGGGTTATTTCACGGTCACGGTAATTTTTTTCGAGACAATCGGCGGGTCGAACGGTACGTGGTTCTTGTCGCCCAGTTCCAGCTGCAGGGTATGCTTGCCTGGGGCCAGCTTGACCTCGGCTTCGGTCTGCGCCTTGCCGAAGTGCATGTGGTTGGCGTCCATCGGGATCGGCGCGGTCTCGGCCGGCAACTTGTCGACGTCGATCAGCAGGTGATGGTGGCCGGTGTTTTTGGTCTGGTCGCCGGCCGGAGCCAGGGCAATATCCTTGACGCCGAATTTGACCTTGAAGGTTTGACCTACCGTGGCGCCGTCTTCAGGAGAGACGATGAACACTTCCGCGCCTTTGGGAGTCGGGGTGCGCGGGATGCCATCCGCGGCGTTCGCCAACATCGAAGCTCCCAGCAACAGGCTGGCAAAAGCAGCACGAGACATTAAGGTTTTCATTCTCTTCTCCAGTTTTTCAGCAAAATCCGTAAGGTTGCGACAACTTAGTGACAAATAGTTGTCGAAGCCAATCAACACCATAGCAAAGCGCACCAGATACCGCGCACAGCACATTTGAATTCAAAGGAGTGACCATGCGGTTTTTGCCTGGCCTGTTACTTTTGCTACCCCTGGCGAGCACTTGCGCTCAAGCCGAACTGATCGATGATGTGAATGACCGTGGCGAGTTGCGCATCGCTCTGGAAGCCAATATGCCGCCATTCAACTTCAAGGATGACGGCAAGCTCAGTGGGTTCGAGGTCGAACTGGGCCACATGCTCGCCAGCGAGCTGGACGTGCGTGCGGATTTCGTCGTCACCGATCCGGGCGATCTGCTGCAAGGCGTCGAAAGCGGCCGGTACGACGTCGCCATCAACCACATAGCAATGACCCCCGAACTCGAGGAACGTTTCGACTTCAGTGAACCTTATAGCTATTCCAGTGCGCAGTTGATCGTGCGCCAGGAAGAGCAACGCCCGCTAAGTTCGCTGCAAGCGCTCAAGGGCCAGGCACTGGGCGTGGCGCAAAGCAGCCAGTTCGTCGAGCAGGCACGCACCGTCGAGGGCATTGACCTGCGCAGCTACCCCGACGCGCAACAGCCCATCAAGGAGGTAGCGCAAAAGCAGATCGACGCGGCCATCAGCGATCGTCTGCTAGTGCCTTACGCCATTCGTGACAGCCACTTGCCGGTGAAGGAAGGCGCCAAAGTCGGCCCGACGCTGAGCCTGGCGATTCCATTCCAGAAGGGTAACCCGGCGTTCCAGGCCAGCATCGACAAGGCCTTGCAGCGCATCAAGGCCGACGGCCGGTTGATGGCACTCTCGGAAAAATGGTTCGGAATGGATGCGAGCAAGCCGCCCAAGCCTTGAGAAGGTCATAAATCGAGAGTCTGCGTTCAACGTGTGGCGAGGGGGCTTGCCCCCGTTGGGTCGCGCAGCGGCCCTAAAACCCGCAATCACATTTCGTCAGGCACACCGCATTCACAGGTTTTGCGGCTGCTGCGCACCCGAGCGGGGGCAAGCCCCCTCGCCACAGTAAGCTCCCTCGCCACAGGGATTGTGTTCGCCTCAGTCCAGTGCTGCCAACGCAGCCGCCGCCTCAGCCAATTCCAGTTCGCTGAACACCTGAATTCCGTTGCGCTTCAACAACGCCGCGGTAACGCCCTCCCCACTGACTTTGACCCCGTTGAAGCTGCCGTCATACGTCAGCAGATTGCCGCAGGACGGGCTGTTGGCCTTGAGCACGGCAATCCGTATGCCGTGCTGTTCAACCAGCGCCAGAGCCTGTCGCGCGCCACTGAGGAACTCGGCGCTGACGTCCTCACCCTCACGGGTCAACACTCGCTCGCTGCCATCGAGCACTGCAGCGCCCTGCCCGCCGGGAATCTCGGCCGCAGCGCGTGGCGTCGGCAATCCGCCGGCCACTTCCGGGCACAGCGCCACCACCCGTCCTTCGATGATCCACTGTTCAAGCTGATCAAAGGGCCCGCTGGCACCGCCGTCGTAACGCACGCGGTGCCCGAGCAAGCAGCGACTCACCAGAATCTTTTGCATCTCAAAACGGCTCATTACCGCGACGACGAAACCACCCCGTCAGCGACAGGCGATCCCGAGTGGCGGGCAGGACTTCATGGGGCACTTCGCCGGAGAGGAACACCACCAGGCAACCGCCGGTGGGTACCACATCATATTCAACGCCTTCATCCAGATACATCCGCAGCTGGCCCCCATGCTCAGGCAGCCAGGCTTGATTGAGATAAAGTACGGCGGAGACCATGCGCCGGTCATCATCGCGAAAGCGATCGACATGTTTTAGATAAAACGCGCCCGGCGGGTACAGCGCGAAATGGCTTTCGAAGTCTTCCAGCCCCAGAAACAACCCGCGATTCATGGCGAGCCGCAGGCTGTCCATCAACCCCAGGTAGCTGTCGCACGACTCGACCTGACCGGGTTCGAGCCACTGGATATGGTCCCCTCGAATCCCCTCGCGAATTTCCTGGGAAGCCCCTCGACCCACCGAGGCCGGAGCCAGTTCACCCTCGGCCGCACGTTTACGGCACTCAGCCGCCAGTTCCAGGGTCAGAACCTCGGGCAGGAAAATATTCTGCTGCGACCAGCCGCGTTCAGCCAGATCGTCGACGATACGCAACAGCAGCGGGTGATCAGAGGGTATTTGCATGCCGCGCATAGTATCCATACACCTGAAAATCCGACAGAGCCACAGAGCGGACTGATACGAATTCTCGACAAACCACGGCCAAGCCCCGGAGAATAGTGGGCTGCTGACAGGAGTCCTTATGCGCCGTTTGCTTTTTTCACTGCTGATGTTCTGCACTTTGCCCGTTTGGGCAGACGGCCTCGACCAGTTATACAAGGTCGCCGGTTGGCCAGAACAACGCGCGCATTTCAATGATGCCCTCACCGCCGCCCAGCAACGCTATAAAAACAGCCTGCCGCCCGCGGTGTTCCAGGCACTGGTGAACAACAGCAATCAGCGCTTTGCACCCCAGGCCATGGATCAGCGAGCCCAGGCGCAGTTACGCCAGAAACTCGCCGATCCAAAACCTGCGTTGGCGTTTTTTCAGTCACCGTTGGGCCGCAAGATCGTCGCCGCTGAACTGCTGGCGACCCGCCGTGACCAATTGGCGAAAAACGCCCAGGGCTTGCCGAAAATCCAGGCCAGCGATACCCGCCTGCTGATCATTGGCCATTTGGCTCAGGCGCTGCCTGCCCGCGAGGCGGGTGCCGAAGTCAGCCTGGCCATCGCCGGGGTTGCCGCCGACAGCCTGAGCCAGATGATCCCCGGCCTGCTCGGCAACGGTCAGGCGCAAGGGATGTTGAGCGGTCAGCGCCAGCGGCTGATGGATCAAATCGGCACCGACCTGAACAACACGTTGCTCTACGTCTACCGTGACCTGTCTGATACGGAACTGGAAGAATTCGCCACCTTCGCCGAGTCAGACGAAGGCAAGGCTTACTATCAGGCCGCCCTGGCAGCGATCCGCGCAGGATTGGCGGTGGGGCAAAGTACCTCGAGCCTGACCCAGTGACCTGAGGCGCCTGCAGAATCCAATCGCGAGCAGGTCGGATCGCGATGACGCCCTCAAAGGCACTACAAATCCCGAGTCGTCATCCGCTCATTCAAAAACCCGAAATACCGCTCGCGCAACGCTGGAATTTCATTCGCCAGATGATGCCGCGCCTCAGGCAGCATCAACACCTGCGGCTGATCGAACTTGCTGCGCAACACCTCCAGGTTATGCACCCAATCCACCGTCATGTCCGCTTGCCCCTGGACGATCAGTGGTCGCCGGCTACTGCGCGGCGCCGCTTCAATGCGTTTGATCCAGCGCGCCAGCGCGCCGACCCAGGCAGTCGGCAACCGTAACGGCTGCAACGGATCGGCCTGCAGAAAGGGTAAAAATGCCGGGTCGTTGGAGTTCTCGCTGAAACGCCGGGCGATGCCTTTGACGAAGGGTTTGACCAGGTAGTAGCTCAATTGCGACCAACCCCAGGACCGTGGCCGCACCAGCGGCGAAAGCAGAATGGTCTGGCCCTGCGCCGGGCTGCTGGTGCCGTGATTGAGCAGATGATCAAGCACTATCGCCCCACCGGTGCTTTGTCCGCACAGGTGCCACGGCTGCGGCAGATCGAGGGATTGCGCCTCGGCGAACAACCCTTGCAGCACGGCCTGGTACTCGGCGAAATCCTCGATGCTGGCGCGCTCGCCGCTGGACAAACCATGCCCCGGCAGGTCGCAGGAAATCACCACGAAACTACGCTGCAGGGCCCACTCGATTACATGCCGGTAGAGCCCCATGTGGTCGTAGAAACCGTGCAACAAAAACAGCGTGGCCACGGGCTCCGGCGGCCACCAGACCTGGCTGACCAGCTCATAATGACCGACTGCGAAGCGTCCCAGCGCACGCTTGACCGGCAGGCTGTGCTGCGCAAAATCCAGCCCATAGAAACGCTGATAGGCCAGTGCTTCCACCGACAGCGGCTGCGCAGCGGCCAAAGGTCGCAGGCTGGCACGCAGGTGATCGGGCTCGAAGGTCGCAGGCATAAGGGTTTCCAGACAAAAAACGCGGAGCGCGTAACAGACTTAATAGGTCTGCGATATTCATCTGTCGCGGCAAGCATGGCAAGCTACCCGACCTTCGAGGATTGATCCGTATGCGCCTGCCCTACCGCACCACACTGTTTGCCAGCCTGCTCGCCCTTGTGTGCGCCGGTGGGCTGTGGGCCGCTTACGACTGGTTCCAGGGGCGCTACCTGCGCGCCTTCAGCGACCAGACCGCGGTGTTTTCCGGCGATCCCCTGAGTCTGCCCAGCGAACTGGCCGGCCCCGGGGCAGTGCGGCTGGTGCATTTCTGGGACCCGGCCTGCCCCTGCAATGTCGGCAACCAGCAGCACCTGAGCGAACTGATCGAACAGTACGCGCCGCAAGGCGTGGAGTTCTATTCGGTGCAAAAGCCCGGCAGCCACGGGCAGTTGCCCAGCACCCTGAGCGGCCTGAAAACCCTGTCGGCCCTGCCCGGTGCCGAACACATTCCCGCCAGCCCGGCCGTGGCGATCTGGGATCGCAACGGCAAACTGGCGTATTTCGGCCCCTACAGCGAAGGCCTGACCTGTAACTCCAACAACAGCTTTATCGAGCCGATTCTGCAGGCACTGAGTGAAGGACGAGCGGTCAACGCCACTCACACCCTGGCGGTGGGCTGTTATTGCCCGTGGCCGGCCAGCCAGACGAACTAAGGCATTCCTGACTTTTCAAGGACAACGCTGCGCGGCACACAACGCCTGTGCTAAATATTCGCGGCCCTGAGTGGTGGCAACCAAGAATCAGAACAAGGAGTTTCAATGAAACGCAGCCTGACCGTACTGGCCCTCCTGGTCGTCGCACTCGCCACCGGTGGCGGCTGGTACGTGTATAGCAAGCAGCCAACGCGCCAGGGGCAGGTGGAGCTGCAAGGCCTGCAGGGTCCGGTCACAGTGCATTATGACGAACGCGGCGTGCCGCATATCCGCGCCGGCAACGAAGTCGATATGTACCGTGCCCTCGGTTATGTACAGGCTCAAGACCGGCTGTTCCAGATGGATATCATGCGCCGGCTGGCCCGTGGCGAGCTGGCCGAAGTGCTCGGGCCGAAATTGCTCGATACCGATAAACTGATGCGTAACCTGCGCATCCGCGAGCGCGCCGAGACTTACCTGGCCGGGCTGGACCAGCAATCTGCCACCTGGAAGGCCCTGCAAGCCTATCTGGATGGCATCAACCAGTTTCAGGCGACTCACGCCAGGCCCATGGAGTTCGAGGTGCTGGGCATCCCCAAGCGCGCTTTCACCGCCCAGGACACCATCAGCATTGCCGGCTACATGGCCTACAGCTTTGCCGCGGCGTTTCGCACCGAACCCTTGCTGACCTATGTCCGCGACCAGCTGGGCAATGGCTACCTCGGCGTCTTTGACATCGACTGGCAACCCAAAGGCGTACTGGCCTCGACACCCGCCCTGACCGCCAGCGACTGGCAAGACCTGAACGCTATTGCCCGGCTGAGCGAACAGGCAATGGCCGACCACGGCTTGCCGCAGTTCGAAGGCAGCAATGCCTGGGTGATTTCCGGTAACCGGACCAAAAGCGGCAAGCCGTTGCTGGCCGGTGATCCGCACATCCGCTTCTCCGTGCCCTCGGTGTGGTACGAAGCTCATCTGTCCGCGCCCGATTTCGAGCTGTACGGTTACTACCAGGCACTGATGCCCTTCGCCTCCTTGGGTCACAACCGTGACTTCGGCTGGAGCATGACCATGTTCCAGAACGATGACCTCGATTTGATCGCCGAAAAGGTCAATCCGGATAACCCTGATCAGGTCTGGTATCGCGACAAATGGGTCGAACTGACCAGTAGCGAACAGCAGATCGCCGTGAAAGGCCAGGCACCGTTCAAGCTGGTCCTGCGCCAATCGCCCCACGGTCCGATCATCAATGACCTGCTCGGCGCCAGCGCCGGCAAGACGCCGATAGCCATGTGGTGGGGTTTCCTCGAAACCCGGAATCCGATTCTCGAAGGCTTCTACCAGCTCAACCGCGCCGACACGCTGGCCAAGGCCCGCGGCGCCGCAGCCAAGGTGCAGGCACCCGGCTTGAATCTGCTGTGGGCCAACGCCAAGGGTGACATCGGTTGGTGGGCGGCGGCGCAACTGCCCAAGCGTCCAGCCGGGGTCAAGCCGGGCTTTATCCTCGACGGCAGTACCCATCAGGCGGACAAGGACGGCTTTTACCCCTTCAGCGCCAACCCCCAGGAAGAGAACCCGGCGCGCGGCTACATCGTCTCGGCCAACTTCCAGCCGCTGTCGCCGACCCTGGAAATCCCCGGCTATTACAACCTGGCGGATCGCGGTCAGCAGTTGAACAAACAACTGAGCGAGGCGAGCGTCAAATGGGACCTGGAGAGCAGCCAGAAATTGCAACTGGGTACCACCACCGCCTACGGCCCACGCCTGCTGGCGCCGCTATTGCCGGTGCTGCGAGAGGTGGTGAAAGATTCTGAGGAGCTCAAACTGGTGGCGCAACTGGCGCAGTGGAAAGGCGACTATCCGCTGGACTCCACCAGTGCCACGCTGTTCAACCAGCTGCTGTTCAACTTGACCGATGCCGCGTTCCACGACGAATTGGGCGACGGTTTCTTCGGGACCCTGCTCTCCACTCGGATAATCGATGCCGCGTTGCCGCGCCTGGCGGCCTCTGCCGATTCGCCGTGGTGGGACAACCGCAACACCCTCGGCAAGGAAAACCGCGCCGACATCGTCATGGTTGCATGGCAGGCCAGCATGGCCCACCTCAAGGCCACCCTCGGCGATAACCCGAGCCAATGGTTGTGGGGCAAGGCGCACACCCTGACCCATGGCCATCCATTGGGGCTGCAAAAGCCACTGGACCGAGTCTTCAACGTCGGCCTGTTCGAAGCCCCGGGCAGCCACGAAGTGCCGAACAACCTCTCGGCCAGGATCGGTCCGGCGCCGTGGCCAGTGACCTACGGCCCCTCGACCCGGCGCATCATCGACTTCGCCGACCCGGCCCACAGCCTGACCATCAACCCGGTCGGGCAAAGCGGCGTGCTGTTCGACAAGCACTATGACGATCAGGCCGAGGCGTACATCGAGGGGATTTACCAGCAGGCGCATTTCAGCGACGAGGAAGTGGCGGCCAACACCCGCAGCACCTTGAAACTGTTGCCGGCGAAGGTGGCTCAGTAAGGAAACATCAAAAGATCGTAGGCTCCGCCAGCTCCTACGCTGCCCGAGTACAGCCGAAAATTATCGGGTGTACACAAATCCTGTAGGAGCTGCCGTAGGCTGCGATCTTTGGCGGTCTGTCAGGCATCAAACCATCGCCGAAAAATTCATCCGGAACTGCTGCGGCGTCACCCCAAGCCTGCGATTGAACACGCTGCGCATGTGCTGGGCATCGCGGAACCCGCATTGATAGGCCACGGTCTTGAGCGGTGCACTGCCGCTTTCCAGCATCACCCTGGCAGCATCCACCCTCGCCTGCTCGACGAATTCGGCCGGGGTGATTTTGGCTTCCCGGGCAAACACACGGGAGAAATTGCGCGCGCTCATGTTGGCGGCCTGGGCCAGGTCAGCAATGGTCAGGTCGCCCGTCAGATTGGCCAACACGTAGTGCTGGACCATCGCCACTGGGGAGGTCGCTTCGGCATAGGGCGTGAGGAACGGACTGAACTGCGATTGCCCGCCCGAGCGCTGGGTGAACACCACCAGTCTTTTGGCCACGCTCAGTGCGACTTCCGGCCCGTGATCCCTGGCCAGCAGGTACAAGGACAGGTCGATCCCCGCCGTCACCCCTGCCGAGGTGTAGAGTTCGCCATCCTGCACATAAAGCCGATCGGCCTCGACCTGAGTCGACGGGCACAGCGCCGCCAGCGCAGCCGCGTCGCCCCAATGAGTCGTGACCGTCCGCCCTTCGAGCAGTCCTGCGCGGGCCAGCATGAATGCACCGTTGCAGATCGAACCAAAGCGCTTTGAACGAGCACTGGCTTCGCACAACCAGGTATCAAAGCGGGCGCCGAAATCCTGATACGGCAGCTGCGGCCCTCCGGCGACCAACAACAAGTCATAGGCCTCCTGTGCTTCGCTGAAGTGCCGATGAGCCTGCAGCGCCAGTCCGTTCGAGCAGGGTATTACGCCGCGCTCCACGCCGATCACCTCCAGCCGGTAGTGATCATCCACCGCAAGAAAGCGATTGGCTTCGGAAAACACATCCATGGGCCCCGTGACATCCAGAGACTGAACCCCGGAAAAAACCACAATGGCAACGGTTCTGCTCATGGGATGGATTGCCTTCAGTGGTTTTGAGAGGGATAGCAAGGTCAAGACCTTCAGTGCGAGAGATATCGCCAAGATCGCAGCCTTCGGCAGCTCCTACAGGGGAATGCGGTCGGCGTAGGAGCTGCCGCAGGCTGCGATCTTTTTAGGCTGCACGCCAACCCTAGCGAAACCCCGCCCAACAAGCGAGTTGGCGCGATATGCACGCTGATTGGCCGGGATCGCAGCCTCGTGTCGATTGTTCACCCGGGGGCGCGCGGACAGACTGGATTCATCAGCGCCACCACGGCGTTCCCCACGAGGCAACCATCATGAGCAGTACCATCGCCGGCATCACGATCCCCGACAGCACCCTGGCCAGGGCGACCACTGAGTACATACGCGACATTGAATCCGACCTGCTGTATCACCACTCGCGCCGGGTGTTTCTGTTTGGCGCCTTGAGCGGTGAACGCCAGCAACTGGCTTTCGATCCGGAGCTGCTGTACGTCGGCGCGATGTTCCATGACCTGGGGCTGGTGGAGGGTCATCGCAGCGATGATGAACGTTTCGAAGTCGACGGCGCGAATGCGGCCAAGGCGTTTCTGAAACCTTACGGGCTGAGTGATGACGATATCGAGCAGGTCTGGCTGTCCATCGCCCTGCACACGACGCCGGGGGTGCCCAAACACCTGCGTCCGACCGTGGCGCTGGTGACTGCGGGCGTGGAGATGGATGTGCTGGGGATGGATTACGCGGCGTTTTCCAGCGCCCAGCGTGAAGCGGTGGTGCATGCGCACCCACGAGGAGAAGGGTTCAAGGAGTGCATCATCTGCGCCTTTGCCAATGGCTTGCGCCATCGCCCGCAGACCACCTTCGGCAATGTGAAGACCGATGTGTTGATGGATCAGGAGCCGGGGTTCAAGCCGATGAACTTTGTCGACGTTATCCGCACGTCCCCTTGGGTGGGTTGAGCTAAACAATACTGGAGTTGACCACGCCCCTGTGGCGAGGGGGCTTGCCCCCGTTGGGCTGCGCAGCAGCCCCAAAACCTGTAACCGCATCATTTCAGACATACCGCATTCGCAGGGTTTGGGAGTGCTGCGCACTCCAGCGAGGGCAAGCCCCCTCGCCACAAACGTTCGCGAGCGCATAAAAAAACCTCGCTCTCCGTCCAGAGAGCGAGGTTTTTTGGTACCGCAGTCGTTAAACCGAAGCCGGCGCCGGGGCGCGGCGTATGTCCGGTTGTTTCCAGGAATCGGCAGCGCTTTCGTCGATAGCCAGCTGGATCGCGCGTTTGCGATGTTCTTCGGCTCGCCGGCTGAAGTACCAGACCAGGAAGGTCATCAGCGACACCGCCAGCAGAATCAGGCTGGCCACGGCGTTGATCTCCGGTTTCACCCCCAGGCGCACGGCGGAGAACACTTCCATCGGCAAGGTCGTCGAACCCGGCCCCGAGACAAAGCTCGCCAGCACCAGGTCATCCAGCGACAGGGCGAAGGACATCATCCCACCCGCCCCCAGCGAAGGCGCGATCATCGGGATGGTGATCAGGAAGAACACCTTCCACGGCCGCGCACCGAGGTCCATGGCCGCTTCTTCGATGGACAGGTCCAGTTCACGCAAGCGCGCCGAGACCACCACCGCCACATAGGCCGCACAGAACGTGGTGTGGGCGATCCAGATGGTGATGATGCCGCGCTCCTGCGGCCAGCCGATCATCTGCGCCATGGCCACGAACAGCAGTAACAGCGACAGACCGGTGATCACTTCGGGCATCACCAGCGGCGCGGTGACCAGGCCACCGAACAGCGTGCGGCCCTTGAAGTGGGTGATGCGGGTCAGCACGAACGCCGCCAGTGTACCCAGTATCACCGCGGCGATCGCCGTGTAGCAGGCGATCTCCAGGGAGCGCACCACCGAGCCCATCAGTTGCGTGTTGTCCAGCAGACCGACGTACCACTTGATCGACCAACCGCCCCACACCGTCACCAGCTTCGAAGCGTTGAATGAGTAGATCACCAGGATCAGCATCGGCAGATAGATGAACAGCAGGCCGAGTACCAGCATCAGGCTTGAAAAACTGAAGCGCTTCATTCTTTGCCCTCCATTTCTTTAGCCTGACTGCGGTTGAACAGGATGATCGGCACAATCAGGATCGCCAGCATCACCACGGCCAAGGCGGACGCCACCGGCCAGTCACGGTTGTTGAAGAATTCCTGCCAGAGCACTTTACCGATCATCAGGGTTTCCGGACCGCCGAGCAGTTCCGGGATCACGAACTCACCCACTACCGGAATGAACACCAGCATGCAGCCGGCGATGATGCCGTTCTTGGACAGCGGGATGGTGATTTTCCAGAAACTGTTGAAGGTGCTCGAACCCAGGTCGGAAGCGGCTTCCAGCAGACTGTTGTCGTGCTTCACCAGGTTGGCGTAGAGCGGCAGGATCATGAACGGCAGGTAGGAATACACCACGCCGATATAGACCGCCAGGTTGGTGTTGAGGATCTGCAGCGGTTCGTCGATCCAGCCCATGGTCATCAGGAAGCCGTTGAGCAGGCCGTTGTTGCTGAGGATGCCCATCCACGCATACACGCGAATCAGGATCGCGGTCCAGGTCGGCATCATGATCAGCAGTATCAGTACGGTCTGCATCTCCTTACGCGCGGTGGCAATGGCATAGGCCATTGGATAACCGATCAGCAGGCAAAGGACAGTGCTGACCAGTGCCATCTTCAGCGAGCCGAGGTAAGCGGCGATGTACAACTCGTCCTCGCTCAGCATCACGTAGTTGCCAAGGTTGAGCAGCACCTGCAGCTTCTGCTCGACGAAGCTGTAGATCTCGGTGTACGGCGGAATGGCTACGTCGGCTTCAGCGAAGCTGATCTTCAATACGATGAAGAACGGCAGCATGAAGAACAGGAACAGCCAGAGGAACGGCACCCCGATGACCAGCTGACGGCCACCGGGTGTTATTCGTTGCAATGCACGTTTGAGTTTTCGGATTTTCATGAGCGTAATACCACGCCGCTGTCATCTTCCCAATACACGTAGACCTGATCGCCCCAGGTCGGCCGTGTGCCGCGGCGCTCGGCATTGGCCACGAAGGACTGCACCAGTTTGCCGCTCGGCAATTCGACGTAGAACACCGAGTGCCCACCCAGGTAGGCGATGTCATGCACCTTGCCGCTCGACCAGTTGTTTTCGCAGGTCGGCATTTCGGAGGTGACTAGCAGTTTTTCCGGACGAATCGCGTAGGTGATGGACTTGTCCTGCACCGAGGTGCTGACGCCGTGCCCCACGTAGATGTTGCGATCCAGGTCTTTGCAGGTAATGACCGCATGGCCCTCGGCGTCGTCCACCACTTCACCTTCGAAGATGTTGACGTTACCGATGAATTCGCAGACCAGACGACTGGTCGGGGTTTCGTAGATGTCGATCGGGCTGCCGATCTGGGCGATCCAGCCCAGGTGCATGATCGCGATGCGCTCGGCCATGGTCATGGCCTCTTCCTGGTCGTGGGTCACCATCACGCAGGTTACGCCGACCCGCTCGATGATCTCGACCAGCTCAAGCTGCATTTGCGAGCGCAGCTTCTTGTCCAGAGCACCCATCGGCTCGTCGAGCAGCAACAGCTTCGGCCGCTTGGCCAGGGAGCGTGCCAGCGCCACCCGCTGACGCTGACCGCCGGACAATTGGTGCGGCTTGCGCTTGGCGTACTGGCTCATCTGTACCAGCTTGAGCATCTCGGCTACACGAGCATCGACTTCAGACGAGGGAATCTTGTCCTGCTTGAGACCGAAGGCAATGTTCTGCGCCACGGTCATGTGCGGGAACAAGGCGTAGGACTGGAACATCATGTTGATCGGCCGCTCGTAGGGCGGCATGTCGGTGATGTCTACGCCATCGAGGAAAATGCGCCCCTCCGTAGGCCGTTCAAAGCCTGCGAGCATCCGCAGCAAGGTGGATTTGCCCGATCCCGAGCCGCCGAGCAAAGCGAAAATCTCCCCTTTCTTGATTTCCAGGGACACATCGTCCACGGCAATCGTCTCGTCGAACTTCTTCGTGACCCGGTCGATTTTAACCAGCACCTGTTTAGGTGTCTGGTCGCCCTCGAGGGCTTTCTTATAGGCGCCGGAGGCAACTGCCATTTACGAAACTCCCAACAGAATTTTCAGTTCGCCCACTGCAGGCGAACCTTGGATAGTTTGAGCCTTTGAAGCTATTTACCCGACTTGACCTTGGTCCAGCTGCGGGTCATTACACGCATCACCTTCGGCGGTAACTCGGTAGACACGTAGGTCTTATCGAGGACAGATTGCGGTGGATAAACCGTTTCGTCATTGCGTATCGACTGTTCCATCAGCTTGTCCGACCCGGGGTTGGGATTGGCGTAGCCGACATAATCACTGACCTGAGCGATCACCTCGGGTTTCAGCAAATAGTTGATAAAGGCGTGGGCTTCCTTGACGTTGCTGGCGTCCTTGGGAATCGCCAGCAGGTCGAACCACAGATTGCCGCCTTCCTTGGGAATCACGTAGGCAATGTCTACGCCCTTGCCAGCCTCGGCTGCACGCGCCTTGGCCTGGAAGATATCCCCCGAGAAACCGGCGGCGACGCAAATGTCGCCATTGGCCAGGTCCGAGATGTATTTGGATGAATGGAAGTAGGTCACGTAAGGCCGCACCGCCATCAGCTTGGCTTCAGCCTTTTTGTAGTCTTCCGGGTTCTCGCTGTTAGGGTTCAGCCCCATGTAGTTCAGCACTGCTGGCAGCATTTCATCGGCGGAGTCGAGGAACGAGACGCCGCAGCTGGAAAGCTTCTTGATGTTCTCGGGCTCGAAGAGCATGGCCCAGGAATCGATCTTGTCGACACCCAGTACCGCCTTGACCTTCTCGACGTTGTAGCCGATGCCGTTGGTGCCCCACAGGTAAGGCACCGCGTACTGGTTGCCCGGATCGTTCTTCTCCAGGCGCTTGAGCAACGCCGGGTCGAGGTTCGAATAGTTCGGCAACTTTGACTTGTCGAGTTTCTGGAACGCCCCGGCCTTGATCTGCTTGCCAAGGAAGTGGTTGGACGGCACGACCACGTCATAACCGGTACGTCCGGCCAGCAACTTGCCTTCCAGGGTTTCGTTGGAATCGAACACGTCATACACCGGCTTGATGCCGGTGGCTTTTTCGAAGTCGACCAGGGTGGTCTCACCGATGTAATCCGACCAGTTATAAATATGCACGGTGGGTGCCGCGTGAACACCGACTGCCAGAGTCAGGCCGGCACCGATCAGCATAGCGTTGCGAAACAAAGAAATAGGCAAGTTGAGGTCCTCTGAATAGTGGGGCCGCAGTTGTGCCCGCGTTACAGGACAGCCATGGCTGCCTGGCAACAAAACCGGCGCGCAACTTACCCTCGATAAACCGTTCCAGCAAAACTTTCTGGCATTTAATTATTCCTGTAGCCGCCGCACGAGGGTCGGCGGCTACAGGCATTGCTTCAAACCGATTTATTTACCCGATTTGATCTTGGTCCAACTGCGGGTCAGGATCCGCTGGGTAGCGGCCGGCAGATCAGCGATGGCATACAGCTTGGCCATGACTTCTGCTGGCGGATAGATACCCGGGTCGCTGGTGATGTCTTTTTCAACCAATGCCGTGGCAGCCGCGTTACCGTTCGGGAAACGCACGGCGTTGGTGATTTCAGCCATGATTTCCGGCTTCATCAGGAAGGTCATGAACTTGTAGGCGCCCTCGACGTTTTCCGCATCCTTGGGGATAGCGACCATGTCGAAGAAGCTGCCGGCACCTTCTTTCGGAATGTTGTAGCTGACTTTGACCTTGTCACCGGCTTCAGCCGCGCGGGACTTCGCCTGGTAGATATCACCCGAGTAACCGATGGCCACACAAATGTTGCCGTTGGCCAGGTCCGAGATGTACTTGGATGAGTGGAAATAGCCAATCGATGGACGGACTTTCATGAACAGCGCTTCAGCTTCGGCCAGCTGTTTCTTGTCCTGGCTGTCGGTCGGGTAACCGAGGTAGTGCAGCGCGACCGGAATCATCTCGGTCGGCGAATCGAGGACGCTGATACCGCAGGATTTCAACTTCGCGGCGTTCTCGGGCTTGAAGATCAAGTCCCAGGAGTTGGTCGGTGCATCGGCACCCAGTGCGGCTTTGACTTTCTCGGCATTGAAGCCGATACCGATCGAGCCCCACATGTAAGGGAAAGCGTGTTCGTTGCCCGGATCGCTCACCGATACCGCTTTGAGCAAGTCCTGGTTGAGGTTTTTCCAGTTAGGCAGCTTGGACTTGTCCAGCTTCTGGTAAACCCCGGCTTTAATCTGTTTGGCCAGGAAGTTGTTCGACGGTACGACGATGTCGTAACCGGACTTGCCTGCCAGTAACTTGGCTTCGAGGGTCTCGTTACTGTCGAAAACGTCGTAGACCACCTTGATCCCAGACTCGGCCTCGAACTTTTTGACGGTGTCCGGCGCGATGTAATCGGACCAGTTGTATACGCGCAGTACCTTGTCATCCGCCTGGGCGGCCCCAGCCATCACCCCCAGCAGCGACAAGGCGAGGAGAGTCTTGCCTGCGATCTTTAAACCTAATGCCTTCATGCGTCATGCTCCAATTATTCTTTTTAACCACGTGCTCAGCGGCCGATTCCCGGGCAACTAGAACAATGGGTAGTCTGGCAAGATCCAAGGCAGGCTTTCAAGGAAAGACCCATCCTTTGTTTGCTCCGAGCGAAAGTGCAATCTCACACCCCCGCTCAGAGCCTAGCACTTAGCCTTGCAATGCACTCAAGGTCAGGTCCAGACACTTGCGAGCCTTGGTCACCAGCTCGTCGATCTCGGCATGACTGATCACCAGTGGCGGAGCAATGATCATGGTGTCGCCCACGGCGCGCATGATCAGGCCGTTGTCGAAGCAGAATTGCCGGCAGATCATGCCGACGCCCTTCCCGACATACCGCGCACGGGTGGCCTTGTCCTGAACCAACTCGATGGCACCCAACAGACCGACTCCACGAACTTCACCCACCAACGGGTGATCGTTCAGTTCCCGTAGACGCTTTTGCAAATAAGGTGCCGTTTCTGCACGGACGCGCTCGACAATTTTCTCTTCGCGCAGGATACGGATGTTTTCCAGTGCGACCGCAGCGGCTACCGGGTGTCCGGAGTAGGTGAAACCGTGGTTGAAATCGCCCCCTTCATTGAGCACCTCGACCACTTCGTCACGCACGATCAGGCCGCCCATAGGGATGTAACCGGAGGTCAGGCCCTTGGCGATGGTCATCATGTCCGGCTTGAGGTCGTAGAAATCGGTACCGAACCACTCACCGGTACGGCCGAAACCACAAATCACCTCATCGGCGACAAACAGAATGTCGTACTTGGCGAGGATTTCCTTGATGCGCGGCCAGTAGCTTTCTGGCGGAACGATCACGCCGCCTGCACCCTGGATCGGCTCGGCAATAAAGGCCCCGACATTGTCGACGCCGATTTCGAGAATCTTTTTCTCCAGTTGGTCGGCCGCCCAGATACCGAATTCTTCCGGGCTCATGTCGCCGCCTTCACCGAACCAGTACGGCTGCGGGATGTGCACGATGCCCGGGATCGGCAAGTCGCCCTGTTCGTGCATGTAGGTCATGCCGCCCAGGCTCGCGCCGGCTACGGTCGAACCGTGGTAGCCGTTGATGCGGCTGATGATGACTTTCTTGTTCGGCTGGCCCTTGATCGCCCAATAGTGACGAACCATACGCAGCATGGTGTCGTTGCCTTCGGAGCCTGAGCCGGTGAAGAACACGTGGTTCATGCCTTCTGGCGCAATGTCGGCGATGGCCTTGGCCAGTTCCAGCACCGGCGGGTGAGCGGTCTGGAAGAACAGGTTGTAATAAGGCAGTTCGCGCATTTGTTTGCTGGCGGCATCGGCCAGCTCATCGCGACCGTAGCCGATCGCTACGCACCAGAGGCCGGCCATGCCGTCGAGGATCTTGTTGCCTTCGCTGTCCCAGAGGTACACGCCTTTGGCGTTGGTGATGATCCGCGGGCCTTTCTCTTTCAGCTGCTTGAAGTCGCTGAACGGGGCCAGGTGGTGATCATTGCTCAGGGTTTGCCATTCACGGGTTTGCGGGTTGTTGCTGGTCATGCGAATTCTCCTAAGATTCCAGTAGAGGGCGCCGCCAGGAACAGCGGCGCCCGGCGCATCAGACGGCGAACAGCAGGAATTCCCGCTCCCACGAACTGATCACGCGCTTGAAGTTTTCATGCTCGGCCCGCTTGACCGCGACGTAGCCAGTAATGAATTTCTTGCCCAGGTACTTCTCGATGGTGGTGCTGCGTTCCATGCGTTCCAGTGCATCTTCAATGGTCAACGGCAAACGCAGATTGCGCCGTTCGTAACCACGCCCGACCACCGGTGCGCTCGCTTCAATCGCCTCGACCATGCCGATGTAACCGCAGAGCAGGCTCGCGGCGATGGCCAGATACGGGTTGGCATCGGCACCCGGCAGGCGGTTTTCCACCCGACGGTTCTGCGGACCGGCGTCCGGCACGCGCAGGCCGACGGTACGGTTCTCTTCGCCCCACTCCACGTTCACCGGTGCCGAGGTGTCCGGCAGGAAGCGGCGGAACGAGTTGACGTTCGGGGCGAACAGCGGCAACAACTCGGGAATGAATTTCTGCAAACCGCCGATGTGGTGCAAGAACAGTTGGCTCATGCTCCCGTCTTCATTGGAGAAGACGTTCTTGCCGGTCTCGATGTCGATGATGCTTTGGTGCAAGTGCATGGCACTGCCCGGCTCACCGGTCATCGGCTTGGCCATGAACGTCGCCGCAACGTCATGCTTGAGCGCCGCTTCGCGCATGGTCCGCTTGAACACCAGAATCTGATCGGCCAGCGACAGGGCGTCACCATGACGGAAGTTGATTTCCATCTGCGCGGTGCCGTCTTCGTGGATCAGCGTGTCGAGATCCAGTTCCTGCAGTTCGCACCAGTCGTAGACGTCTTCGAACAACGGGTCGAATTCGTTGGCCGCTTCTATAGAGAAGGACTGCCGACCGGTTTCCGGGCGACCGGAGCGGCCAATTGGCGGCTGCAACGGGAAGTCCGGGTCTTCGCAACGCTTGGTCAGGTAGAACTCCATTTCTGGCGCCACGATCGGCTGCCAGCCTCTGTCGGCATAGAGTTTCAGCACCTTCTTGAGCACGTTGCGCGGCGACAGCTCGATCGGGTTGCCCTGCTTGTCGTAGGTATCGTGAATCACCTGGGCCGTAGGCTCGATGGCCCAGGGCACGAGAAACACCGCGTTCTGATCGGGACGGCAGATCATGTCGATGTCTGCCGGATCGAGGAGTTCGTAATAGATGTCGTCTTCGACATAGTCGCCCGTCACTGTTTGCAACAGCACACTCTCGGGCAGGCGCATGCCTTTCTCGGCGATGAACTTGTTGGTCGGCGAGATCTTGCCGCGGGTAATCCCGGTGAGGTCGCCAATCATGCATTCGACTTCTGTGATCTTATGGTCTTTCAACCAATCGGTGAGCTGGTCGAGGTTGTTACTCATAAATGCCTCTGGGCTGAGTTTCCTGACTCTTATAAGTCAGGCGTTGTTTGACGCATCGGCGTCGCGTTGTAATGCGTGCTTGCGGCAGGCATCGCCAAATGCCTGGAAGATCGCAAGGTAGTCGGGGTTTGAGCTTACCTGCCATTCGGGATGCCATTGCACTCCCAAAGCAAAACCCCTGCCGCTGTTGACTGGCTCTGCACCTACAGAGATGGCCTCGATCAACCCGTCAGGAGCCAAAGCCTCGACACGAAGGCCCGGCGCCAGACGCTCAACGCCCTGACCATGAATCGAATTGACTTGAATCTCACTCGCCAGGCCCAGACCTGCGAGTACACCACCCGGTTGAATATGTACCGGGTGACGTGGCGCATACTGCCCTTCCAGCGGTAGGCTATCGTCTTCACGGTGATCCATGAATGGACCGGCCTCGTGAACTTTCTGATGCAGGCTGCCGCCGAACGCCACATTCATTTCCTGGAAGCCGCGGCAAATACCGAGCACGGGAATACCGGCTTCGACAGCGGCGCGGATCAACGGGAGAGTGGTGGCATCGCGTGCAGAATCATGAGCAGTGCCCGGCGCGCTGGCTGGGCCGCTATAGTGAAACGGTTCTATATTGGAAGGAGAGCCGGTAAAGAGAATGCCATCCAGACCGTCCAGAATATCGGACGGATCCAGCAGATCAGCCAGGGATGGAAGAATCACCGGCAGGCCCTTGGCAGCTGAGGCCACGGCGCGGACGTACTTATCGCCACTGATGTGATAAGCATGCAAACCGATCTGCCTGGAGCAGGCGGTGACGCCGATTAACGGCAGGCGAGACATGAAGCACCCCGGTATTATTGCTGTTATGGGTTTGAATCGAGCTTAGCCTTGTTCATTTTTTTACACAACACCCCCGTAAAAAATACAACACGGCCCGCTCAAGCCTGCGGACACCAAAGACCAGGAATGCATAAAACTGCCTTAAATTGCCCCAAAAATGCTCTTGTGGCGCTTTTTCAGGGCAAAAAAGGCCTCGCTTGACTTCGGCATGCCGTTCGGGTTGACTGGAATCTCAAGAGTCCAATGATTGATATTTTTAACAACAAAGGTGTTGCATCATGTCGGTACCCCCGCGTGCCGTTCAGCTTAACGAAGCGAACGCGTTCCTTAAGGAACATCCTGAGGTTCTGTACGTTGACCTTCTGATTGCGGATATGAATGGTGTGGTGCGCGGCAAGCGCATTGAACGCACCAGTCTCCACAAGGTTTACGAGAAAGGCATCAACCTGCCGGCCTCTCTATTTGCTCTGGATATCAATGGTTCGACGGTGGAAAGCACCGGCCTGGGCCTGGACATCGGTGATGCTGACCGAATCTGCTATCCAATCCCTGACACCCTGTGCAATGAACCCTGGCAGAAGCGCCCGACCGCGCAACTGTTAATGACCATGCACGAAATCGAAGGTGAACCTTTCTTCGCCGATCCGCGCGAAGTCCTGCGCCAAGTTGTTACCAAGTTTGACGAGATGGGCCTGACCATCTGCGCCGCATTCGAACTGGAGTTCTACCTGATCGACCAGGAGAACGTGAATGGCCGGCCACAACCTCCGCGCTCGCCGATCTCCGGCAAACGCCCGCATTCGACCCAGGTCTACCTGATCGACGACCTCGACGAATACGTCGACTGCCTCCAGGACATTCTGGAAGGTGCGAAAGAGCAAGGCATCCCGGCCGACGCGATCGTCAAGGAAAGTGCCCCGGCGCAGTTCGAAGTGAACCTGCACCACGTTGCCGACCCGATCAAAGCGTGCGATTACGCGGTACTGCTCAAGCGTCTGATCAAAAACATCGCCTACGACCATGAGATGGACACCACCTTCATGGCCAAGCCTTACCCGGGCCAGGCAGGCAACGGACTACACGTCCACATCTCGATCCTTGATAAAGACGGCAAAAACATTTTTGCCAGTGAGGATCCCGAGCAGAACGCCGCACTGCGTCACGCGATCGGCGGTGTGCTCGAGACCCTACCGGCGCAGATGGCTTTCCTCTGCCCGAACGTCAACTCCTACCGTCGTTTCGGCGCACAGTTCTACGTGCCAAATGCGCCGTGCTGGGGGCTGGACAACCGGACTGTTGCGGTGCGCGTACCGACCGGCTCGGCCGATGCGGTCCGTCTGGAGCACCGCGTTGCCGGCGCCGACGCCAACCCGTATCTGTTGATGGCTTCGGTTCTGGCAGGCGTGCACCACGGTCTGACCAACAAGATCGAACCTGGCGCGCCCGTGGAAGGCAACTCCTACGAGCAGAACGAGCAGAGCCTGCCGAACAACCTGCGTGACGCCCTGCGCGAGCTGGACGACAGCGAAGTCATGGCCAAGTACATCGACCCGAAATACATCGATATCTTCGTCGCCTGTAAGGAAAGCGAGCTGGAGGAGTTCGAACACTCCATCTCCGACCTCGAGTACAACTGGTACCTGCATACCGTTTAAGCGATTGCAGTAAAAACAACGCCGCCGGCCTCACAGCTTGCGGCGTTTTTTTATGGGCTTCATTCAGTTAAACCGAGTTGGATTCATCGCGAGCAAGCTCGCTCCCACAGGGGATTTGTGTCGATCACAAGATTGCGGACTGCCACAAAACCCGTGGGAGCGAGCTTGCTCGCGATGAACGATAACGCGGTCCACTGATACTTCTGCGGCTATCGCGGATCGAGATCATCCAGCGCCCGGTTCGCCAACAACTCCCCCAGTGCGATCATCTGCTGAATACCCAGCGCAAGGTGCCGTTGCGAACCTTCCAGCTCGAACGCCAGATCACTGGCCATGGCATTGGCAGAGGCCAGGGTTTCGCTGAGATTGGCCAGCAAGCGTTCGGTGTCGATCACGGTGAAGATATTGGCGGATTGCGGATCGAGCTTTGGTTTGTCGGACGATGGCAGGTGGTAATCGAGAGCGCGCTCGGCGGCCTTGTGAAGTTTGCCGGGATCGAGGGAGTCGTAGGGGGAAGTGCTCTCGGTTTCAGGGGGATCTGGGGTGACTTTGATCATGGTGAAGCTCCAAACGTATGAGTAGGAACTACCAACATCACTTGCAGATGATGGGTGGCAGCTGTGCGCGGGTCTGCAAGACCGGGACGTTTGGCACCCGGCAGACCCGAAGGTCTCCCACGCACAGCCACCATAAAACGATGAACACTAAAAAAGCGCCATGCTCATGGAGGCGCTTGTGCGCCAAACGTACTTTCGGCGGGCTTGCAGTCCCGATCGCTGATTTTGCAGCGATCCATAAAGGTTATCCGGGCACCTACCCCAACGCAACCCCGAAAACTCGTCAGAAAATTTCCCGCGTCCCTTGCGCCAGCGCTGCGGGTGGCTGTTCGGGCCTCATCGCGAGCAAGCTCGCTCCCACACTGATCTCCTGCCTACACAAATCTTGTGAACGACAAAGGCCAAATGTGGGAGCGAGCTTGCTCGCGATGAGGCCCGAACAGACAACATCTAAGCCGCCTCGCGTACAATGCCCGCTGCCCCGCAGGAGACTTCAATGACGCGCACCGCCACCATCCGCAAACCCCGCGCACGCAGCCAGGCCCGGATCGACTCGATACTCGATGCCGCCCGCACGCTGCTGGCGGCCGAGGGCGTGGCCAGTCTGTCGATCTACAGCGTCGCCGAACGCGCGGAGATCCCGCCCTCCTCCGTCTACCACTTCTTTGCCAGCGTCCCGGCCCTGCTCGAAGCCCTGACCGCCGATGTCCACGCGGCCTTTCGCGCGTGCCTGCAAGTCCCCATCGAAGCGGCCTCGCTCAGCGGCTGGCGCGACCTGTCGCGGCTGGTGGAACAACGCATGCTGAGCATCTACAGCGAAGACGCCGCCGCCCGCCAATTGATCCTGGCGCAGCACGGCCTGACCGAAGTCACCCAGGCCGACCGCCAGCACGACATCGAATTGGGCGACTTGATGCACAAACTGTTCGATCAGCACTTCCAGCTACCAGTGCTGCCCAATGATGTCGATGTCTTCGCCCTGGCTATGGAGCTGGGCGATCGCGTCTACGCCCGTTCGGTGCAACAGCACGGGCAAATCACCCCGCGCATGGCCGAGGAAGGCATGCGGGTGTTCGATGCCTATCTGGGGCTGTATCTGCCACCGTATTTGCCCAAGCGCGCTATTCCAGCCTGACTTCTGTGCTGGCTTCACTGGCCTCATCGCGAGCAAGCTCGCTCCCACAGTGGATTTCTGTCGTATACAGAATCTGTGTTCACTGAAGATCAAATAATGTGGGAGCGAGCTTGCTCGCGATGGCCGCACTGTCGATTCACGGACAAACACCCGCAAAAAAACCCCGAAGGGCTCAAGCCGTTCGGGGTCGTCTGTAGCGCACGGCTTACAACTTGGCGATCGATACCTCGGTGGATTTCACAAAGGCAATCACCTCGCTGCCGACCACCAGTTCCAACTCCTTGACCGAGCGCGTGGTAATCACCGAAGTGACGACGCCGGAAGCCGTCTGCACATCGATTTCCGACAGAACATCACCGACTACGATTTCCTTGATGGTGCCTTTGAACTGGTTGCGAACGTTGATGGCTTTAATAGTCATAAGCGGTATTCCTGTTTGGCTAAGAGATTTTCTGCAGCGCAGTTATTGGGCCCAACGCAGTTGCGTGGGCAAGGGTGAAACGGGTTCCGGCTCGGGTGGCGAACCGGGCAGCGACAACACACGGTTAAGCACTTCGGTTTCCAGCGTCGCCAGCCGATGGGAACCGCGAACCCGAGGGCGCGGCAGCTCCACCTGCAGGTCGAGGCCGACTTCACCCTCCTCGATCAGAATCACCCGATCGGCGATCGCCACGGCTTCACTGACGTCATGGGTCACCAGCAGCACGGTGAATCCGTGTTTCTGCCAAAGGCGTTCAATCAGTTGCTGCATCTCGATTCGGGTCAGGGCATCCAGGGCGCCCAGCGGCTCATCGAGCAACAACAACCGAGGTTGATGAATCAACGCACGGGCCAGCGCCACACGCTGCTTCTGCCCGCCGGACAAGGCTGCCGGCCATTCATTGGCGCGATCCGCCAGGCCGACTGCTTCCAGTGCCTCCAGGGCTTTTGGCCGCCAGTTGCCCTTGAGCCCGAGGCCCACGTTGTCGATGACTTTTTTCCAGGGCAGCAAACGCGCTTCCTGGAACATCAGGCGGGTGTCTTCGATCGACTCACTCAGCGCTGCCGAACCGGCGAGCAGCTCACCGCCGGTAGGCTTGTCGAGACCGGCGAGCAAGCGCAGCAGCGTGCTTTTGCCGCAACCACTGCGGCCGACTACGGCGACGAACTGACCGGCCGGAATATGCAGATCGATCTCGCGCAGCACCTGCCGCGAGCCAAAGGTCTTTTGCAGCTTGCGCACCGCCAGCGGAATCCCGCGCAGCAGACGAGGCGGTTGTTGTTGAGCCGTCATGCAACACCTCCCTTGGCAACCTGGTAAGCCGGGTGCCAGCGCAACCAGACTCGTTCCAGACCGCGGGCTGCGAGGTCGGCCAACTTGCCGAGCACCGCGTACAAAAGGATTGCCAGCACCACCACGTCAGTTTGCAAGAATTCCCGGGCATTCATCGCCAGGTAGCCGATGCCGGAGCTGGCGGAGATGGTTTCGGCGACGATCAAGGTCAGCCACATAAAGCCCAGCGCGAAACGCACACCCACCAGAATCGAAGGCAACGCTCCCGGCAGAATGACCTGGCGAAACAGACCAAAACCGGACAAACCATAACTGCGGGCCATTTCCACCAGCGCCGGGTCGACGTTGCGGATGCCGTGATAGGTGTTGAGGTAAATCGGGAACAAGGTGCCCAGGGCCACCAGAAAAATCTTCGCCGACTCATCGATGCCGAACCACAGAATCACCAGCGGAATCAGCGCCAGGTGCGGCACGTTGCGGATCATCTGCACCGAACTGTCGAGCAGGCGTTCGCCCCATTTCGACAGGCCGGTGATGAAGCCCAGGGCCAGACCGATACTGCCGCCGATCAAGAAGCCGGTTGCCGCGCGCCAGCCGCTGATTGCCAGGTGGGTCCAGATTTCACCGCTGCGAACCAGGCTGACACCGGCCTCGATTACCGCGCTCGGCGCCGGCAGAATCCGCGTCGACAGCCAGCCCGCCGACACCGACAACTGCCACACCGCCAGCAACAATACCGGCAAAGCCCAAGGCGCGAGGCTCTGGATAATTTTATTGCTCTTCATGGCCGAGCCTCAGTTCCGGGACGCAATGTCGGGAAGGATGGGCAGGAACCGGAAAATATTCAGGCTCATGGAGTTGTCTCCTTGGGGATTCGAATTACGGCGCTTTGGCAACGGTCGCAGTGGGCGTCCAGATCACGTCTTTGATGCTCAGCGGTTTCGGGATCAGCTTGAGCTGGTAAAAGCTGTCGGCGATTTTCTGTTGCGCGGCGACCACTTCTGGAGTGAGGAACAACGCACCATAGCCTTGGCGTTTCACCGCAGTCAGGGTGATGTCCGCAGGCAGGCCGAGCAGTGGCGACACCAGTTCGGTGACGTCTTCAGGATTGGCCTTGGACCATTCGCCGACAGCCCGCACTTCTTCCACCAGTGTCTTGATCACTTGCGGGTGCTTTTCGGCGTAAGGCCTGGTGGCCAGGTAGAACTGATGGTTGTCGACGATACCGCTGCCGTCACGCAGGGTGCGTGCTTGCAGTTGCTGTTCGGCGGCCGCCTGGTACGGGTCCCAGATTACCCAGGCATCGACACTGCCGCGTTCGAATGCGGCGCGGGCATCGGCCGGCGGCAGGAATACTGTCTGGATATCGGTGTACTTGAGGCCGGCGTCTTCGAGGGCACGTACCAACAGGTAGTGAACGTTGGAGCCTTTGTTGAGGACGACCTTCTTGCCCTTGAGGTCCTGCACCGATTTGATCGGCGAGTCTTTCGGCACGAGGATCGCTTCGCTGGTCGGCGCTGGCGGCTCATAAGCCACATAGAGCAGATCGGCACCGGCCGCCTGAGCAAACACTGGCGGCGTTTCGCCGGTCACGCCAAAGTCGATGGAACCGACGTTCAGCCCTTCGAGCAGCTGCGGGCCGCCGGGGAATTCAGTCCATTGCACCTGGATGCCCTGCTCTGCCAGACGTTTTTCCAGCGTGCCCTTGGCTTTGAGCAGCACCAGGGTGCCGTACTTCTGATAACCGATGCGCAGACTTTCGGCCTGAGCTTGAGTAACAACGCCGAAGGACACAGCCGCAGCAAACAGAGCGACCAGACCACGACGCAAAATGACAGTGCGCATAGCGCTCTCCTTTTGCTGTTGGGTTTTTGGCTGCACCTGCTTGGCCGTTAGCGGCTGAGTAAGGTGAGTACTTCCAGATTCGGTAAGGCTTAAATGCTCCAGCGAGCACTCAACAAACGTTCGTTCAACAGATTCGGATCAATCGGTCCTGGCCGTCGCGCCATGGCGCTGTAAAACTGCTCCAGCGCCTCGTTCAAGCGTCGTTCGAGGATCGGCACCAACTGTGCCTGGGCACTGCCTTCGCCGTAGGCGATCTGACTGTCTTCGGCAAAAATCCCATGGAGCATTTCCTGAGCCTTGAGCGCCGAAAGCACCGGCTTGAGCGCGTAATCCACCGCCAACATGTGGGCGATGCTGCCGCCAGTGGCCATGGGCAGCACCACCTTGTGGCTCAGCGCGCGTTCCGGCAGCAGATCGAGTACGGTCTTCAGTGCGCCGGAGAACGACGCCTTGTAGACCGGAGTGGCGATCAGCAGACCATCGGCATTTTCAATCTGTTGCAGCAGGTCGATCACCTTCGGGCTGTCGAAGCGCGCGTGGAGCAAGTCTTCGGCCGGGAAGTCCCGTACCTGATAACTCACCACCTCTACGCCCTGCTGCTGCAACCAACGTTTGGAGAACTCGAGCAGCACCCCGGAACGGGAGCGCTGGCTGGGACTTCCACCGAGTGAGACGACCAGCATGCAGATAATTCCTTGGAGGATGGCGATTCGCTGTCTGCGATCTCGCTGGGATGAACAGACCATAACAGCTGATTTATATATCTATAAATCTTATTTATTCATTTGTTTATTCTTTAAATGCATAAGAAGGAAGTATTTCTCCAGGCATCAAAAAGGCCGTCGGAACGGCCTGAAAACCCTTGCATTGTGGATGCGGTAGAACCTGAATTCTGTGGTGCTTGTCAGTCCGCTATCGCAAGCAAGCCCGCTCCCACAGGGTATGCGGTCAAATGTGGGAGCGAGCTTGCTCGGGATGACGATTTCAGCCACGCAAAAAATGCTGGAATTTAACGATTCGGCTGCGGCGTCAGTCGCAGATACGGTTTCACCGCCCGATAACCTTGGGGGAAGCGTTGCTTGAGCTCTTCTGGATCCTGGAGCGATGGCACGATCACTACCTCATCACCGTCCTGCCAGTTGGCCGGTGTAGCCACTTTGTAGTTCTCGGTGAGCTGCAGCGAATCGATCACCCGCAGGATTTCATGGAAGTTACGCCCGGTACTGGCCGGATAGGTAATGGTCAGGCGCACCTTCTTGTTCGGGTCGATGACGAACAGTGAACGCACGGTCAGGGTGTCACTGGAATTGGGGTGGATCAGGTCGTAGAGGTCGGAGACCTTGCGATCCGCGTCGGCGAGGATCGGGAAGTTGACGATAGTGTTCTGGGTTTCGTTGATGTCTTCGATCCACTTGTGGTGCGAGTCCACCGGATCGACTGACAGGGCAATGGCCTTGACCCCGCGCTGGGCGAATTCGTCCTTGAGCCTGGCGGTGAAACCGAGCTCCGTGGTGCACACCGGGGTGAAGTCCGCCGGATGGGAAAACAGCACGCCCCAGCTATCGCCGAGCCACTCATGGAAACGAATCTTGCCGGCGCTGGAATCCTGTTCAAAATCGGGTGCGATGTCGCCAAGTCTGAGGCTCATGATAGTGCTCCTGGTGAGTGCTTGTGCCGCCTACTCTGCCTGCACCCCAGACAACTTAAAAAGAATAAATATCGATTTGTTTATTTCCAAATAGAATATTAAAAGCATCTTCACTGCACACGCACGTGAAGACCACCTTTCTCATCGAGGTTCGAGAAGGTGATTCAAAGAGGGGGTCCGGGAGAGCCTGATTTGACAATCCCCGCCCGGCATTGCGCCGGGCGGGGTTTACGCAAGTATTACAACAGCGGGATCGAGTAGCTGACGATCAGACGGTTCTCGTCCTGGTCGCGCTGACCCGGAACGTCGTTGCGCCACATGGCGTTTTTCCACATCACCCCGAGGTTCTTCAGCGGACCTTCCGGCACTACGTAAGCCACAGTAATGTCGCGTTCCCACTCGGAACGACCGGTACCGGAAGCCGGGTGAGCCACCGTGTTGGCAGTGGTATCGATGTTGTCGCCGCGCAGGTAGACCACACCGGCGGTTGCGCCTGGCAGGCCGACCTTGGCGAAGTCATAGGAGTAGCGCGCTTGCCAGGTCCGCTCGCCGGCACGGGCGAACTTCTGGATTTGCATGTCGGTGGTGAGGTAAGCGGACGAACCGTCACCCTGGTTCAACCAAGGGAAGTCACTGCTGCCATTGCTGACCTGATAGCCGCCACCGAAGGTGTGACCGGCAACGGAATACAGGAACAGACCGCTGTAGAGGTTGTTGTCGACCTTGCCTCTACCCGCGCGGAAGCCCGAATAGTTACCGGTACTGTAGTAGGCCGGATCGTGGCCGTTGGCGCCATCATCGGAGCTGTTGAAGTAGCGCAGATCGCTCTTCAACACGCCCGGACCGATGGACCAGTTGTGCACCAGGCCGAGGAAGTGCTGCTTGTAGAAATCTTCCAGGTTGCCGTAGTAATACTGAGCGGTCAGATCCTTGGTGATCTTGTAGTCGCCACCGGCATAGAGGAACTTGTTGCTGTCACGGCCGGTAGAGGTAGGACTGTTGGCACCGGCAATCGACAACTCTTCGTTGTTGCTGGAGTTACGACCTTTGGCGTGCTCGATCTGACCGCCGACCAGGGTCAGGTCCTTGATCTCGTTGGAGGTGATCTGGCCACCCTGGAAGGTTTGCGGCAGCAGACGACCATCGTTGGTCACAATAACCGGTAGTTTTGGCTGCAGGGTACCGAGTTTCAATTCAGTCTGGGAAACCTTGGCTTTGGCCGTCAGGCCCAGGCTGGAGTAATCATTAACTGCGCGACCATCGCTGTCAGTCGGGAATACCGTACCGCCGTAATTGGTGCTGGTCGGGTTGCCATGGCGACCCTTGCCCGAATCCAGCCGAACCCCCAACAAGCCGATCGCATCGACACCAAAGCCAACAGGGCCTTGGGTGTAACCCGATGTGAAGTTGAGCTGGAAGCCTTGGCCCCATTCTTCTTGATAGCTCGCGTTTTTAGGGGTATTCGAATCACGGTTGTCGTTATTGATGTAGAAGTTGCGCAACCCCAATGTAGCCTTGCTGTCTTCGACAAAACCGGCGGCACCTGCTTGCTGTGCCAAAACCCCCACGGCCACAGCCAGGGCCAACGTGGACTTGTTCATTGTTTCGCTCCTCTCGTTTTCTAATTCTTCTGTACTTAGGTCCTGAGTCGAACGCCCGGGATCCGTAGGTGCGCGATTAGCGCCAGACGGTAACTGGGAAGTCAATCGTAACCAGGCGTGTCTACGACCATGGTCTAACCGCGTGATGGATTCGTGCAGGGTAATGAGTTTTCCATAAACCCAAAAAGAATTATTTCATCATTTTTCATTCTATTTGGAAATAAGACATGACCCACTCAACCAAACCGGACACAAAGTGTCGGCTTGCCGGCTAATTTCTAAAGAGTATTTAACCGATTATTTTTAGATCATTTGGCGCTTAGGCTTTGCTGGTTCGCCATCCACAGACGACCCTCCTGGCCAAACGCAAACGGCGAAAACCCTCGGCAAAACCGTCAGGTTCCTCAAACAACCGAGGAACATTCAGCCGTGCTTTCAGGTTATCGCCGTATGTGAATGCGAGATTTGTCGTGGATCAATTATCGCCGGTTATAGCGACTTTTCGAAGATTTTCGAATTACGCTGGTAGTTATACAGCGAGGCCCGAGCCGATGGCAGGCGGTCAACGCTGCTCGGCACGAAGCCGCGCTCGCGGAACCAGTGCGCGGTTCGCGTGGTGAGTACGAACAAGGTTTTCAAGCCCTGCGCCCGGGCGCGGGTTTCGATCCGTTCCAGCAATTCATCACCGCGACCGCCATGCCGGTATTCCGGGTTGACCGCCAGGCAAGCCAGCTCTCCGGCATCCGAATCGGCAATCTGATACAGCGCCGCGCAGGCAATGATCATCCCTTCGCGCTCGACCACGCTGAACTGCTCGATCTCACGCTCCAGCACTTCGCGGGAACGGCGAACCAAAATGCCCTGCTCTTCCAGCGGGCTGATCAAATCCAGCAATCCGCCGACGTCTTCAATAGCCGCTTCACGGACCAGTTCGAACTGCTCCTGGGCGACCAGGGTACCGCCACCGTCGCGAGTGAAGAGTTCGGTGAGCAAAGCGCCATCTTCCACATAGCTGACGATATGGCTGCGACCCACACCACCACGACAGGCCTCGGCGGCGGCATCGAGTAATTCCGCCTGATAGTTGCCACCCAGACGCTGCAAATGCGCGGGGACCTGTTGCGGACGCAGCTCGCGCACCAGCTTGCCGTTTTCGTCGATCAAGCCCATATCGGCGCCGAACAGCAACAGCTTGTCCGCCCCCAGGTCGATGGCGGCACGTGTGGCGACGTCTTCGCAGGCCAGGTTGAAAATTTCCCCGGTCGGCGAGTAACCCAACGGCGACAGCAGCACGATCGAACGCTCGTCCAGTAGACGGTTGATGCCCTTGCGGTCGACCCGACGGACTTCGCCGGTATGGTGATAGTCGACGCCTTCAAGCACGCCGATCGGCCGTGCAGTCACCAGATTGCCGCCGGCCACCCGCAGACGCGAGCCCTGCATTGGCGATGCGGCCATGTCCATCGACAGGCGCGCTTCAATAGCAATCCGCAGTTGGCCGACCGCATCGATGACGCATTCCAGGGTCGCCGCATCGGTGATGCGCAGGCCATGGTGGTAATGCGGGGTCAGGCCACGGGCCGCGAGACGGGTTTCAATTTGCGGGCGCGAACCATGCACCAGTACCAGCCGCACGCCCAGGCTGTGCAACAGCACCAGGTCGTGGACGATATTGCCGAAGTTCGGATGCTCGATCCCATCGCCAGGCAGCATGACGACAAAGGTGCAATCACGGTGGGCGTTGATATAGGGAGAAGCGTGACGAAGCCAATTGACGTAATCGGGCATAAAACCAGCGCCTGTAATAAAAAGCAGCCAAAAAAAGGACGAAACAGAAAACGCACAGCGGGCTGTTGGTTATCGTCGGAACAGGCTAGGCGACACGCGAGCTCTCCTTGTAGATACGGGCTTGATCATCGGCGATTAACGGAGGTCAGGCCGGTGTCAGGCAATAATGTTCAATCAGTTGACGTAGTAGATGCACGGTAGGCTGCAAGCGTGACATTTCGAGGTATTCCCCCGGTTGGTGCGCGCAGGCGATGTCGCCTGGGCCAAGCACCAGCGTCTCGCAGCCAAGGCGCTGAAGATAAGGCGCTTCGGTGCCAAACGCTACTGCTTCGGCAAGGTGCCCGGTGAGTCTTTCGGCGACGCGGACCAATTCGCAGTCCTCGGCTTGCTCGAAAGGCGGCACTTCGGGGAACAACGGCGCGTAATCAATCTTCACCTTATGCCACTCGGCAATCGGCTCAAGCTTCTGCCGGATCGCTGCACGCAAGACGTTCGGGTCCATGCCTGGCAGGGGTCGCAGGTCGAATTCCAGCGAGCACTGGCCGCAAATCCGGTTGGGGTTGTCGCCTCCATGGATGCAGCCAAAATTCAGGGTTGGGTGCGGCACGCTGAACTGCGGATTGCGGTACTCGCGCTGCCACGCCAGGCGCAAGCCGCGCAATTCACCCATGGCGTCGTGCATGGCTTCCAGCGCGCTATGGCCCAGGCGGGGGTCCGATGAGTGGCCGCTTTGCCCGAGAATATCGATGCGCTCCATCATTATCCCTTTGTGCATCCGGATCGGCTTGAGTCCGGTTGGCTCGCCAATCACCGCCGCACGTCCCAATGGCCGGCCGGCTGCGGCCAATGCCCGGGCGCCGGCCATGGAGCTTTCTTCATCGCAGGTGGCGAGAATCATCAAGGGTTGCTTGAACGGCTTGTCCAGCAACGGCAGGACGGCTTCGATGGCCAACGCAAAAAAGCCCTTCATGTCGCAACTGCCCAGACCCACCCAACGACCGTCGACTTCGGTCAGTTTCAGCGGATCGGTCTGCCACAGCGCGCCGTCGAACGGCACCGTGTCACTGTGCCCGGCCAACACCAGGCCGCCGGGGCCCGTGCCAAAGCTGGCGAGCAGATTGAACTTGCCAGGGTTGACCTGCTGGATCTCGCAGGCAAATCCCAGATCACCGAGCCAGGTCGCCAACAGGTCGATGACCGCTCGATTGGATTGATCCAGATGCGGCTGGGTACAACTGACCGACGGTGCAGCGATCAGCGCAGCGAACTGATCTTTCATGGATGGCAAAGGCATGCTCGGTCTCCGGGCTCGCGGTTGTGAACTCCATCATAGAGCCATCCGGCGCGCGGAATAAACCGTCGCGGCACGTCGAGCTGGCTTGTCCTGTACACTGCACGGCCTTGGCAGCCACACATTCCCCCGGCTGCGCTCCCGATCCTGGATTTTCCGGCCATGCAGAAAGAAACCGAAATCAAACTCCGCGTCAGCCGCGAAACCCTCGCCGCGCTGCGCGAGCATCCGCTACTGAAAAAACGCAACAAAAGTGGCTGGGAACGCCGTGAACTGATGAACCAGTACTTCGACACGCCAGAGCGCGATCTGGCCCAGGCCAAGGTTGCCCTGCGCCTGCGCCGCGATGGCGAAGAAGTGATCCAGACCCTCAAGACCCGCGGTCAAAGCATCGCCGGTCTGTCCGAGCGTAACGAGTACGACTGGAAACTGCCCAAAGCCAAGCTCGATGTGAAAAAACTCGATGGTGAATGCTGGCCGGAACAGCTGGCTGAGCTGGACAAGAAAACCCTCAAGCCGATCTTCACCACCGATTTCGTCCGCGAACGCGCGGAAATCGCCTGGGGCCGTGGCAAAGCCAAAGTGGTCATCGAAGCCGCGCTGGACCTGGGCCACGTGATCGCCGGCAAGCAGAAAGAAGAAATCTGCGAACTGGAACTGGAACTGCGTGAAGGCGAACCGGCGGCACTGCTGGAACTGGCCGCCGAACTGGCCGCTACCCTGGCGCTGATGCCGTGCGATATCAGCAAGGCCGAGCGTGGCTATCGCCTGTTCGATGCCAACAGCTATTCGTTGAGCCTGCCCGCGCCAAAGCTGACGGCTGAACTGCCGCTGGACGAGGCCTTCGCCGCGTTGAGCTGGCATTTGCTGAGCAGCAGCCAGCGCCTGGCCGAGCAATACCGCTTCAATGGCCACTGGCGCCTGCTGCAGGAATGGGTCGAGAACCTCTCTGAGTTGCGCGCGTTGCTGGGCAGCCTGGGCCAGGCCGCGCCACGTCAATCGACCCACGATCTGCGGGTAGCGCTGGATGCCTTGCTGGAAGACTGGCGCCCACTGGTGCAAGCCGGCCAGGACGACGAAGACGTGCGCAAAGCCGCACCCGAACAGTTCGCCGAAGAACTCGAAGACGTGCGCTGGGGCCTGTTCTCGCTGAACACTTCGCGCTGGTTGCTGGCCCGCACCTGGGCAGCCGAGCGCAACATCCGCGGCAATCGCCAGGGTGCAGCGCAATTGGCCAACTGGTTGCCGCGTCTGCTGGCCGACGAAGCCGTCGCCCTGCAACTGTCGCGTTATCAGCAACAGCCGGAAGACCTGGCCGAACAACTGCCGCGCATCGAACGCATCCTGTCCTGGCTGCATCATGCGCGTGGCGTGCTGGAGATCCCGGAAGCCGATCGCCTGTACGGCGAGCTGAAACAGCTGCAGCAACTGGCCAACGAGCCGATCACCGATGAAGCGCTCGATGCCCGCAAGCAGCAGGCGATTGTAGTGTTCCAGAATCGTGCCTGGAAAATGCTTCTGCGTATGTGATATCGCTGTGGCGAGGGGGCTTGCCCCCGTTCGGCTGCGCAGCAGTCGTAAACCGGCTAACGCACTCCTTCCGGGAATACTCGGCTGCTGGTTTTTGGACCGCTCCGCACTCCAGCGGGGGCAAGCCCCCTCGCCACAAAAAGCACTGAATCGCTACACCGGCAAACTCGTCGTGGATTTGATTTCGGACAACGCCACGATCGAGTTGACCTCCTGTATCCCCGGGACCATCGACAGCTTCTCGAAGAAAAACCGCTCATACGCCTCGATGTCCGCGGTGACGATGCGCAGCAAAAAGTCCACCGACCCCATCAGCACATAACACTCCAAAACCTCCGGAAAGCCGCGAATCGCCTCGGTGAATTCGGTGAAGTTGGAGCGGCCGTGGGCGTTGAGTTTGATCTCGGCGAAGATCTGCGTGTTGAGACCGATTTTCTTGCGATCCAGCAGGGTCACTTGCCCGCGAATCACCCCCTCCTCCTTGAGCCGCTGAATCCGTCGCCAGCACGGCGACTGCGATAGCCCGACCTGTTCGGCGATCTGCGCACTGGAGAGCGAGGCGTCCTCCTGGAGCAGCGCCAAAATCCGCCGGTCGTATGCATCAAGCTCGCTATGCATATAAAAACCCTAAAAATAGATAATGGAGAATTGTTTAATTCAATATATGGCTAATTAGGCCAATCATAGATAAGAAATACCCCGGCCAGCATGTAAAAATTTCGCCAGTGATTTGGAGAACCAACATGCCCCCTCTTGAAGCTGTCAGCACCACCCCGACCCGCGCCGATGTCTGGAACGTCAGCAACGCCCATTGCCGTGTGCACTATCAGCTCCTGGCGGAAGCCGAGCCGGATCTGCTGTGCCGGGTGCTCAACCATTTCGCCCTGCAGTTTCTGGTTCCGCAGCAGGTCAACGTGCTCCAGCAGGGCGATTTACTGTCGATCGACGTGGTGCTCGACGGGCTGAGCTGGCACCGCGCCCAGGTGATCGCTGAAAAGCTCCGTAACTTGATCAGCGTCTGCTCGGTGGATTTGCAATCTGCTGAATCTGCATGGGCTCAGCCTGCACAGGCGACCGGCTGAAGCCTCTCGGCAAAAACTCGCAACGCTTGGTTCGGTAACGGCCGAACGGTCGGCTCATCCGGGGACTATTCTTGGCAATCGGAGGTCAGAGACGCACACGTCTTAACCGCTAGTTGCAGGATCGTTCATAAGGAACCCGCATGTCCGTCCCCCTCCTCACTCAGGATCGCTGGCTCGATCTCAATGATCTGCTGCGTGAACTGGTCGCCCAGGGCTTTATCAGTCAGGATTGTGCCGAACACGCATTGACTACCCGACGCAACGCCGTCAACAGCCAGCTCCACCCGCTGGAATTTCTCGCCAGCCAGCAGTTCGACGACCTCAGTCGACCCGGCAAGCAGCTCGACCTGGAAAGCCTGACCCTGTGGCTCGCGCAGCAGGCCGGTCAGCCTTATTTGCGTATCGACCCGCTGAAGATCAATGTCGCGGGCATTACCCCACTGATGTCCTATGCCTTTGCCCAGCGCCACAAGATCCTTGCGGTGTCGATCGACCGCGATGCGGTGACCGTGGCCAGCGCGCAGCCCTACGTCACCGCCTGGGAAGCCGATCTGACCCACGTCCTGAAGCTGCCGATCAAACGCGTGGTGGCGAACCCGGCTGACATCCAGCGCTTTACCGTGGAATTTTTCCGCTTGGCCAAGTCGGTCAGCGGCGCCAACAACTCTGATCAGAAAATGAGCACCCTGGGCAACTTCGAACAATTGCTCAACCTCGGTGCCAGTGACCAGGAGCCGGACGCCAACGACGCGCACATCGTCAATATCGTCGACTGGCTATTCCAGTACGCCTTCCAGCAGCGCGCCAGCGATATCCATATCGAGCCCCGCCGAGAGCAAGGCACCGTGCGCTTTCGTATCGACGGCGTACTGCACAACGTCTATCAATTTCCCCCTCAAGTGACCATGGCCATCGTCAGCCGCCTGAAAAGCCTGGGCCGGATGAATGTCGCGGAAAAGCGCAAACCCCAGGACGGCCGGGTCAAGACCAAAACCCCGGACGGCGGCGAAGTCGAGTTGCGTCTGTCGACGCTGCCAACAGCTTTTGGCGAAAAAATGGTCATGCGAATTTTCGACCCGGAAGTGCTGCTCAAGGATTTCGACCAGCTGGGCTTCTCCGCAGAAGATCTGCGCCGCTGGCAAGACATGACCCGCCAGCCCAACGGCATCATTCTGGTCACCGGTCCGACTGGTTCAGGTAAAACCACCACGCTCTACACCACCCTGAAGAAACTGGCGACACCCGAAGTCAATCTCTGCACCATCGAAGACCCGATCGAAATGGTCGAGCCGGCGTTCAACCAGATGCAGGTCCAGCACAACATCGAACTGACCTTTGCCAGCGGTATACGAGCACTGATGCGCCAGGACCCGGACATCATCATGATTGGCGAGATCCGCGACCTGGAAACCGCCGAAATGGCGATCCAGGCCGCGCTCACCGGTCACCTGGTGCTTTCCACCCTGCACACCAACGATGCGCCGAGCGCCATCAGCCGCCTGTTGGAACTCGGCGTGCCGCATTACCTGATCAAGGCCACCGTACTCGGGGTCATGGCTCAGCGGTTGGTGCGGACCCTTTGCCCACACTGCAAGGCGCCAGTGAGTCTGGGCGACGAGGACTGGCAGACCCTGACCCGGCCCTGGCAAGCACCGCTGCCGATCAATGCCCAACGGGCAATCGGTTGTCTGGAGTGCCGCGACACCGGTTATCGCGGGCGCGCCGGGGTTTACGAGATCATGCTGATGAGCGACAGCGTCAAAGCGCTGATCCACCGGGACACCGATCTGCTGGCGGTGCGTCACCAGGCATTCAAGGAAGGCATGCGCAGCCTGCGGTTATCCGGCGCACAGAAAGTCGCAGCAGGCTTGACGACCATCGAGGAGGTGCTGCGCGTGACACCCCAGAGTGAGTTGAAATAACGGCGTAGCCGACAACCGCAACAGTGGCCAACCCGGTGCGGCAGCTTTTATGTCTCCCGATGATGCCAGCCGCACTAATCGGTTTTTATGCCCGCCCCGCGCCGCTACAATCAGGCATTGCAGCCTCATTGAATGTGAACAGGGAAATGTTATGCAGATCGGTAGCGTGCTTTTGCTTTTTGTCGGCCTGGCCATCGCCATTGTATTCATGGGCTTCAAGGTGGTTCCGCAGGGCTATCAGTGGACCGTCGAGCGCTTCGGCCGCTACACCAACACCCTGAAGCCGGGCCTGAACATCATCATCCCGGTCATGGACCGCATCGGCCGCAAGATCAACGTGATGGAGAGCGTGCTGGATATCCCGCCGCAGGAAGTCATCACTGCCGACAACGCCACTGTGCAGATCGATGCCGTATGCTTTTTCCAGGTGGTCAACACCGCTCAGGCCGCCTACGAGGTGAACAACCTCGAGCACGCCATCCGCAACCTGCTGCAAACCAACATTCGCACGGTACTCGGCTCCATGGAGCTGGATGCGATGCTCAGCCAGCGTGACGGCATCAACGAGAAATTGCTGCGCACCGTCGACGAAGCCACGGCGCCCTGGGGCATCAAGATCACCCGGATCGAAATCAAGGACATCAGCCCACCCGCGGACCTGATGGCGGCCATGTCCGGGCAGATGAAAGCCGAGCGGATCAAGCGAGCGCAAATCCTCGAGGCCGAAGGCCTGCGGGCATCGGCGATCCTGACTGCCGAAGGTAAAAAACAAGCGCAGATCCTCGAGGCCGAGGGTGGCCGGCAGGCGGCGTTCCTTGAATCCGAAGCCCGCGAGCGGCAAGCCGAAGCCGAAGCCCGTGCCACTCAGGTAGTGTCCGAAGCGATCGCGACCGGTAACGTGCAGGCGATCAACTACTTCGTCGAACAGAAATACATTGATGCGTTAGGCAAACTGGCGTCGGCCAACAACAGCAAAGTAATCCTGATGCCGCTGGAAGCCAGCCAGGTAATCGGGGCCGTCGGTGGTATCGGCGAAATAGTCAAAGCCACATTCGACAGCAAAAAGGCCTGAGGCGCGACTTATGTGGGCATTCCTGCAGCACTTGTCGTTCTGGGACTGGCTGGCATTAGGCACCGTCTTGCTGATTCTCGAAGTGTTCGGCGCCGGTGGTTATTTGCTCTGGGTTGGCATGGCCGCTGCCGCAGTCGGAGTGCTGACCTTCCTGATTCCGGAGTTGTCCTGGGAAGTGCAATTGCTGCTGTTCGGTCTGCTATCGGTGCTGACGGCTTTATACTGGTGGAGACGCCAGCGCAGTGCCGTTCGCGCCAGCGATCAGCCGAACCTCAATCTGCGTGGTCAGGAGCTGATCGGCAAAACCTTCATGGTCCATGAGGCGATTGTCGGCGGGCGAGGCAAGATCAAGGTCGCCGACGGCGTCTGGATGGCCAAAGGGCCGGACGCGCCTGTCGGCTCCCGTGTTCGCGTTATCGGGCAGGAAGGGGTCATCATCCAGGTAGAACCCGCCGATTGAGGGCAACGGAACTCAACCGGGCTATCGAGTATCCAAGACTCCAGCTAACCCATGTCGGAGTCACCCATAATGCGTTTTAAACTTGCTGTCGCCACCCTGGCCTTGCTGTCTATTCCTGTTGGTTCGGCAATGGCCGACAGCTTCTGGCGTAACGTCATTTCCTCCGGTGCGACCACAGGCTCTACCTACCTGACCTTCAAGGATCACAAACTGATGGTCGCCGCCCAGGACGATGCCGGCAGCTTCGTCGCCAGCGAGGGTGGTATTCGTGGCCCGTATCTGGAAGCCGCGATGCAGAAAGTCCGCGCCGATAACCCAGGCTTGCAGGCTACCGACATGGAACTGGCCAACGCGATTCTGGCGAAGAATGCGGTTGCCCAGCAGTGATCTGCTGATCTGCTGAATAAAAAAATGCCGCTCCCGGGAGCGGTATTTTTTTGCCCCTTTAGGGCTTACCGCTCCCTCGCTTCAACGATACGCATCCACCGGCACACAGGCGCAGAACAGATTACGGTCGCCATAGACATTGTCGACGCGATTCACCGCCGGCCAGTATTTATGGGCCTTGGTGTGAGCGCTGGGGATGACTGCCTGTTCGATGCTGTAGGGCCGTTCCCAGACGCCGGTGATATCCGCCAGGGTGTGCGGTGAGCGTTTCAACGGGTTGTCTTCGCCGGGCCAGGTACCGTTTTGCACCAGGGCTATTTCCGCGCGAATACTCAGCATCGCTTCAATGAAACGGTCCAGTTCAGCCTTGGACTCGCTTTCGGTCGGCTCGACCATCAGCGTGCCCGGTACCGGGAACGACATGGTCGGCGCGTGAAAGCCGTAGTCCATCAAGCGTTTGGCCACGTCCTCTTCGCTGATCCCGGTTTGCGCCTTGAGCGGCCGCAGATCAAGAATGCATTCGTGGGCCACCCGGCCATTACGCCCGGTATAGAGCACCGGGAAGGCTCCACTCAAATGCTCGGCCAGGTAGTTGGCGGCGAGAATCGCCACTTCGCTGGCATCCGCCAATTGCGGCCCCATCATCGCGATATACATCCAGCTGATCGGCAGAATGCTCGCGCTGCCCCAGGGCGCCGCGCTGACCGCGCCGTTCTGCGGTAGCGGGCCTTCGATGGGCACTACCGGGTGATTGGCGACGTATGGCGCCAGATGCGCCCGCACGCCAATCGGCCCCATGCCGGGGCCCCCACCGCCATGGGGGATGCAGAAAGTCTTGTGCAAATTCATGTGGGATACATCAGCGCCAATATCCGCCGGGCGAGCCAGCCCGACCTGGGCGTTGAGGTTGGCGCCGTCCATGTACACCTGGCCGCCGTGACTGTGGACAACTTCGCAGATCTCGCTGATGCCTTCTTCATACACGCCATGGGTCGATGGGTAGGTCACCATCAGGCAGGACAGCTTGTCGCCGGCGGCCAGGGCCTTGGCTTTCAGGTCGTCCAGATCGACGTTGCCGGCATCATCGCACTCGACAATTACCACCTGCATGCCCGCCATCTGCGCCGAGGCCGGGTTGGTACCGTGGGCAGACGCCGGGATCAGGCAAACGTTGCGCGCGCCCTGCTGGCGGCTCTCGTGGTATTTGCGGATCGCCAGCAACCCGGCGTACTCACCCTGAGCACCGGAGTTGGGCTGCATGCAGATGGCATCGAAGCCGGTGATCGCGCACAGCCAGCGCTCCAGCTCGCTGATCATCAGCGAATAGCCCAACGCCTGCTCGGTCGGCGCAAACGGGTGCAGATTGGCAAAGCCCGGCCAGGTGATTGGGATCATCTCGCTGGTGGCATTGAGCTTCATGGTGCAGGAGCCCAGCGGGATCATCGACTGGTTGAGTGACAGGTCCTTGTTCTCCAGCTGTTTGAGGTAGCGCAGCATCTCGGTTTCGCTGTGATGGGCGCTGAATACCGGATGGCTCAGATAAGGCGAGCTGCGCAGCAGTTCAGTCGGGATGCCCGAGGCCAATGGCTCGGCATCCAGCTCAGCGACATCCAGCCCGTGGTCGGCGCCGAGAAAGATATCGAACAACCGCGCCACCGTGGTTTCATCGCAGGTTTCATCGAGGCTCAAGCCTAACTGCCCACGACCGAGAATCCGCAGATTGATCTGTGCAGCCTTGGCGCTTTCGATGATCGCCGTCTGGCTGCCGCCGACTTCCAGGGTCAGGGTGTCGAAGAACTGTTGGTTAAGCCGGGTAATGCCGTTGCGTTCAAGACCGGCAGCCAGAATGCAGGTCAGCCGGTGAACCCGCTGGGCAATGCGTTTGAGCCCCTCTGGGCCGTGATACACCGCATAGAAGCTGGCGATGTTGGCCAGCAGTACCTGCGCGGTACAGATGTTCGAGTTGGCCTTCTCCCGGCGGATATGCTGCTCGCGGGTCTGCAACGCCATACGCAGCGCGACATTGCCCCGCGCATCCTTCGAAACGCCGATGATCCGCCCCGGAATCGCCCGTTTGAACTCATCACGACTGGCAAAAAATGCCGCATGAGGACCACCGTAACCCATGGGCACACCAAATCGCTGAGACGAACCGAACACCACATCGGCCCCCAACTCCCCTGGCGGGGTCAACAACAACAGACTGAGCAGGTCGGCCGAGACACAGGCCAACGCCTGCTGCGCATGCAACTGATCGATCAGCGGCCGCAAGTTGCGGATCTCACCGTGGGTGTCCGGGTACTGCAGCAGTGCGCCGAACACCTGGTGGCTGGCAAGGTTATCCACAGCATCGATCACCAGTTCGAAGCCGAACCCTTCGGCGCGGGTCTGGATCACGGAAATGGTCTGTGGGTGACAGTTTTCGTCGACGAAGAACAGATTGCTTCTGGACTTGGCCACACGCTTGGCCAGCGCCATGGCCTCCGCTGCCGCCGTGGCTTCATCCAGCAGTGATGCGTTGGCCAGTTCCAGGCCGGTGAGGTCGATGGTCATCTGCTGGAAATTCAGCAACGCCTCGAGCCGACCCTGGGCAATCTCAGGCTGATAGGGGGTGTAGGCGGTGTACCAGCCGGGATTTTCCAGCACGTTACGCAGGATCACCGCAGGCGTCAGGGTGCCGTGATAGCCCATGCCGATCAGACTGGTCCAGACCTCGTTCTGCTCGGCATAGCCCTTGAGCCTGGCCAGTGCGGCCTCTTCATCAAGTGCTGGCGGCAGATCCAGCATGCGGTTGAATCGAATGCCCGGCGGCACCGTCTGCTCGATCAACTCGACCCGGCTGGCGAGCCCGAGGCTGTCGAGCATGGCCTGTTGCTCGGCGCAATCGGGTCCCAAATGGCGCCGCAGGAAGGCATTGGGGTCGCGTAACTGGCTCAAGGACGGCAGCTGGGACATGACGGGCTCTCTCTCGAATGGCGCTCGGCGTCGATGCAACACGGTCAAAGCAGCATAGCAGCCGATCCCGAGGGTCGACGGCATGGGGTCTTTGGCCAATCGGTACCATTATGCTCAGCGTCTGAGAGAACCGTGGGTGCTGGAAGACGCCGCACAAGCCTTGGGCTCGAGCTGAAACGGTCATGCGCACGGTTTCACATAGGGCATGTTCCCGGTCGTGGAACGTGTGGGTCGTTTGATCGTCTCGCTGCCGATGTTCTCGGCCACGAGCAAGAGTGATGTCGAGCGTTCGGTGGCGGCGGTCAAGGCTGTGCTGCAGCCGTAATTGTTGCCTGCATCTGTAGGAGCTGCCGCAGGCTGCGATCTTTTGATCTTTTGATCTTTTGATCTTTGTTCGGAAACGCGTGGTCCGTTAGAAAGATCAAAAGATCGCAGCCTGCGGCAGCTCCTACGGGGCGAGCATTACTCGCCGATAGCGCTCTTGTAGCTGGCAGCGTCGAGCAACGCGTCCAGTTCAGAGGTATCGGTGGGCTTGAGTTTGAAGATCCACGCACCGTATGGATCGCTGTTAAGCAGCTCCGGACTGGCGCCCAGTTCTTCGTTGATGGCAATCACTTCGCCCGACACTGGCGAGTAGATATCGGATGCGGCCTTGACCGACTCGACCACACCCGCGGCCTCACCGGCGGCAAACACTTTGCCAATTTCCGGCAGCTCGACGAACACTACATCGCCCAAGGCTTCCTGAGCATGGTCGGAAATACCCACTTTCACGCCGCCATCCTCGTCCAGACGGGCCCATTCGTGACTTTCGGCAAAACGCAGGTCGACAGGGATTTCGCTCATATTCTGTGTCCTCAAGAAGAAATGTCAGCGGTTGTTTGCCCGCCAGAAAAAGTTAGATCAAGGCTTTGCCATGACGCACAAAGGTCGGTTTTACCACCCGAACCGGGTACCACTTGCCACGGATTTCCACTTCTGCACGGTCGGCGGTTGCCATGGGCACCCGCGCCAGTGCGATCGACTTGCTAAGCGTAGGAGAGAAACTACCACTGGTGATCTCCCCTTCGCCAACATTGGCGATGCGAACCACTTGGTGAGCGCGCAATACACCGCGCTCCTCCAGCACCAGACCCACCAGCTTTTGCTGCACTCCGCCTGCCCGCTCGGCTTCCAGCGCCGCGCGGCCGATAAACTGACGAGCGGCAGGTTCCCAGGCGATGCTCCAGGCCATATTGGCCGCCAACGGTGAGACGTCTTGATGAATGTCCTGGCCGTACAGGTTCATGCCGGCTTCAAGCCTTAGCGTATCGCGGGCGCCGAGGCCGATCGGGGAAATACCGGCACCGACCAGATCGTTGAAGAACGCCGGTGCCTGATCGGCCGGCAGGACAATTTCCAGACCATCTTCACCGGTGTAACCGGTACGCGCAATGAACCAGTCGCCGTCGGCTTGCCCTTCAAAAGGTTTCAGCTGATGGATCAGCGCGCCACGCGCCTGGGAAACCAGCTCGGCAATCCTGTTCCGGGCCTGCGGGCCTTGAATCGCCAGCATCGCCAACTCGTAGCGCTCGTGCAACTGCACCTGGTAATCGCCGAGCTGAGCCTGCATCCAGGCCATGTCCTGATCACGGGTGGCGGCATTCACCACCAGACGGTAACCGGCCTCGGTGCGATAGACGATCATGTCATCGACCACCCCGCCGCGCTCATTGAGCATGGCGCTGTACAGGGCACGGCCAACGCCGTGCAGACGCTCGACATCATTGGCCAGTAAATACTGGAGCCAGGCCTTAGCCTGGGGGCCGCTGACGTCGATCACGGTCATATGGGATACATCGAAAACCCCGCAGTCGCGGCGCACTTGATGGTGCTCTTCGACTTGCGAGCCATAATGCAACGGCATATCCCAACCGCCAAAATCGACCATCTTCGCGCCGAGGGCGAGATGAAGGTCATACAGAGGCGTACGCTGTCCCATGGGTTTCTCCTTCCGGGCGTGGCGAAGGTGCGGACGAGTGCTGTACGGAGTGAAAGCCTTTAAATATATGGCTTTCAGCCGATTTTAGTCACCCTGTCTGAAAGACGGACCGTACCAAATGCCGCGCATTGTAGCCGCAAGGTGTAGGACTGGCACCTAGCCTGTTCGATGCGCGGAACGTCGGATCAATCCGATGACCGGTAACAGTCCGACCAAAACCAGCGTCAAAGCCGGCAACGACGCCCGTGACCACTCGCCTTCACTGGTCATTTCGAAGATTCGTACAGCCAGCGTATCCCAGCCAAACGGGCGCATCAGCAGGGTGGCGGGCATTTCCTTGAGCACATCGACGAACACCAGCAACGCAGCGCTCAAGGTACCTGGCAGCAGCAATGGCAGATACACTTTGCAAAACAGTCGTGGCCCACTGACCCCCAAACTTCGGGCTGCTTCGGGCAACGACGGCCGGATCCGCCCCAGGCTGTTTTCCAGCGGTCCGTAGGCCACCGCAATGAATCGCACCAGATACGCCAGCAACAATGCCGACAGGCTGCCCAACAGCAAGGGTTTACCCGCACCACCCAGCCAGGACGACAGCGGGATCACCAACTCGCGGTCCAGATAACTGAAGGCGAGCATGATCGACACGGCGAGCACCGAGCCCGGCAAGGCGTAGCCTACATTCGCCACACTGATACCGGAGCGGATGGCCCGGGTCGGCGCCAGTCGTCGGGCAAATGCCAGCAACATGGCCACACTCACCGTGATCAAGGCCGCCATGCCACCCAGGTACAGCGTGTGCACGATCAGCCCGGCATACCGCTCATCGAGGTCGAAACGTCCGCGCTGCCAGAACCAGACCATCAGCTGCAGCATCGGAATGACAAAGGCACAGGCAAACACCAGGCCGCACCAAGTACTGGCAGCCAACGCCTTGAAGCCGCGCAGGTGATACAACGCCTTGCCCCGGGGCCGCTCATTACTCCCCCGGCTGGCGCCGCGAGCCCGGCGTTCGCCGTACAACACCAGCATGACCGCCAGCAGCAACAGACTGGCCAGTTGCGCTGCGCTGGAGAGGCTGAAGAAGCCGTACCAGGTCTTGTAGATGGCCGTGGTGAAGGTATCGAAGTTGAACACCGCCACCGCGCCGAAATCCGCCAGGGTCTCCATCAGTGCCAGGGCTACGCCCGCACCGATGGCTGGCCGCGCCATGGGCAGCGCCACGCGCCAGAACGCCTGCCAGGGAGATTGACCAAGAACCCGCGCAGCTTCCATCAGGCCCTTGCCCTGGGCGATAAAGGCGGTACGCGCGAGCAAATAGACGTAGGGGTAGAACACCAGCACCAGCACCAGGATCACCCCGCCAGTAGAGCGCACTCGCGGCAGACGCAGGCCCATGCCGAACCATTCTCGCAACAGGGTTTGCAGCGGACCGGAAAAATCCAGCAGACCCACGAAGACAAACGCCAGCACGTAGGCCGGAATCGCAAACGGTAGCATCAGCGCCCAATCCAGCCAGCGCCGCCCAGGGAAGTCACAGAGGCTGGTCAACCAGGCCAGGCTGACACCCAGCAGCGTCACGCCGAAACCGACGCCCAGCACCAGCGTCAGCGTATTGCCGAGCAAGCGCGGCATCTGGGTTTGCCACAGGTGCGACCAGATCTGCTGGTCGATCGACTGCCACGACAACAACAGCACGCTCAGTGGCAGCAGAACCAGTGCGGCAACGGCAAAGACCAGTGGATACCAACGACGTTGAGCGGGATGGGCCACGAAAAGCTCTCTGGTGATGGGTTTGAATCGATAGCGGATTGCGGTGTGTACCGGAAAAGATCGCAGCCTGCAGCTCCTACGCCGACCGCGTGCAACCGCGATATCAGAGGTGTATGCGATTCCTGTAGAAGCTGCCGGAGGCTACGATCTTTTGGCCATCTAAATCGCGCCGACAATCTGTCGGAAACAAAACGCCCCGCAAATGCGGGGCGCAGTATAACGGGCGACTCAGTTCCAGCCAGCACGGTCCATCAAACGAATGGCCTCGGCCTGACGCTTGCCAGCCACTTCCACCGGCAAGGTATCGGCAACGAACTTGCCCCAACCCGCTACTTCAGCAGACGGCTGCACACTCGGGTTGGCCGGGAATTCCTGGTTGATATCGGCGAAGATCTTCTGTGCCTCCGGGGTGGTCATCCACTCCACCAGTGCCTTGGCCGCCTCTGGATGCGGCGCGTGTTTGGTCAGACCGATGCCGGACAGGTTGACGTGCACACCACGGTCGCCCTGGTTTGGCCAGAACAGTTTTACCGCCAGATCAGGCTTCTGCTTGTGCAGACGGCCATAGTAGTAGGTGTTGACGATGCCGACGTCGCATTGCCCGGCGTTGATCGCTTCAAGCACCGCGACGTCATCGGAGAACACATCGGTAGACAGATTGTTGACCCAGCCTTTGAGGATTTTCTCGGTCTTTTCCGCACCATGAACTTCGATCATCGTGGCGGTCAGTGACTGGTTGTAAACCTTTTTCGCCGTACGCAGGCACAAACGGCCTTCCCATTGCTTATCGGCCAACGCCTCGTAGGTGCTCAAGTCAGCCGGTTTAACCCGGGCAGTGGAATAGGCGATGGTCCGCGCCCGCAGGCTTAAACCGGTCCACTGATGGGCGGACGAACGGTACTGAAGCGGAATATTGGCGTCGATCACCTTGGAGGTGAAAGGTTGCAGGATACCCATCTGCTCGGCTTGCCAGAGGTTGCCGGCATCGACGGTGAGCAGCAGATCGGCGGTGGCGTTTTCGCCCTCGGCCTTGATCCGCTGCATCAACGGTGCTTCCTTGTCGGTGATGAACTTCACCTGGACACCGGTCTTCTGGGTATAGGCATCGAACACCGGTTTGATCAGCTCATCGATGCGCGAGGAGTAAACCACCACTTCGTCGGCCGCCTGGGCCGTGCTACCGATGAGTGTGAGTGCCAGGGCAGTCAGTAGACGCTTCGGTGCCAGCATGGGGGCGGTCTCTCGAAATAAGGGAAAATGAAATGATAGTGACTCACATTTAGCTTCTCAACCGAACAGTCCGCGGAGGAGTTACTAGATGTTGCTGGAGCTGCCGCAGGCTGCGATCTTTTCCGGCGCACCACTGATTGCCGAAGAGCAAAAGACCGCAGCCTGCGGCAGCTCCTACGCCTTGGCCAGCTCCGGTAAATCTCCGGTCAACCCCAGCGCCTGGCGCACGAACAGCGCCTTGGCTTCAGGCATCTGATCGACCATCTTCAAGCCGGTATTACGCAGCCAGCGCAGTGGCAAGGGATCAGCCTGGAACAACCGCTCCAGCCCTTCCATCGCCGCCATCAGCGCCAGGTTGTGGGGCATGCGTCGACGCTCGTAACGGCTGAGCACTTTGACATCCGCCAGGCGCTCGCCGCGGCTGGCCGCTTGCAGCAGTACTTCAGCCAATACCGCAGCGTCGAGGAAGCCGAGATTGACCCCTTGCCCGGCCAACGGGTGAATGGTGTGGGCTGCATCGCCGATCAGCGCGAGGCCTTCGGCCACGTAGCGCTTGGCATGACGCTGACGCAGCGGCACGCAAAGTCGCGGGTCGGCGCTCAACACCGTGCCCAACCGGCCTTCGAAGGCTCGTTCCAGCTCGCGGCAAAAGGTTTCATCGTCCAGCGCCATCAGGCGTTCGGCTTCAGTCGGGGTGGTCGACCAGACGATCGAGCACCAGTCGTGCCGGCCGTCGCGCTCCAGCGGCAAGAAGGCCAGCGGACCGTTGTCGGTAAACCGTTGCCAGGCGGTCATCTGATGGGGCTGAGCACTGCGCACGCTGGTGACGATGGCGTGATGCAGGTAATCCCACTCGCGGGTCGCGCAACCGGTCAGGCGGCGTACCGCCGAGTTGGCGCCGTCCGCCGCGATCACCAAAGGTGCACGCAATTTCCGGCCATCGGCCAGGGTCAGCAGCCAGTCGTCGCCGGAGCGGCGCATCTGCTCCAGTCGCGCATTGGCCAGCAAGCCTAAATCGCAGTCGTGCAAACGCTCGAGCAGGGCATCCTGCACCACACGGTTCTCGACGATATGCCCGAGTACTTCGGCGTGCACGCTGGCCGCCGAGAAATGGATCCGCCCGGTGCCGCTGCCGTCCCAGACCTGCATTTCGGTATAGGGGCTGGTGCGCCGCTCAGCGATACCGTCCCAGACGCCCAGGCGCTCCAGGATCCGCTGGCTGGCTGCCGACAAGGCACTCACTCGCGGCTCGAAGGGCGCCTGCGCATCAAAGGGTTTGACGCTCAACGGGCTGCCATCGAGCAGCAGCACCTCCAGCCCGCTGTTTTGCAGCGCCAGCGCCAAAGCGCTCCCGACCATTCCGGCCCCGACAATCAGCAGATCTGCGCGCATTTCCATGCTTTAAGCCTGTCTCGCTTGCGGCTTGAGCCGCACGTAAAGGGGTTTATCGAGCCGCGCCACCTGCGTGCCGCCGCCGTCACCAATCTCTAAACCGTGGGTCAGCCACTCATGCATCGGGACGGGTGCCCAGGCCCATGGCCTGCCGGGCGAACCAGCGTTTGGCCGGTGGCAGCAGATCGAGGCCGAGCAAGCCGATATTGCGGCCCAGAGCGACCAACGGTTGAGCGCTGCCAAACAAGCGGGTGACCTGATCGGAGAAGCCGATAGTCAGTTGTTGATCCAGCCGTTGCCGCTCCCGATAGGCCTGCAAGGTCACGAAGTCGCCCGGCGCGCTCTCGCTGGCCAGCAAGGCATCGGCCAATGCCTGGGCATCACGCAGCGACAGGTTGAAACCCTGACCGGCGATCGGATGCAGGCTGTGGGCGGCATTGCCCAGAATCGTCAGATGCGGACGAACCTGTTCTTCGGCCTCCACCAGCGTCAATGGATAAAGGTGCCGTGCGCCGACCTGTTTGAGGGTGCCCAGGCGATAGCCGAAGACGCCCTGCAACTCACTGAGAAAGCTGCGTTCATCAAGGCTCGCCAGACGCTTGGCGTCCATGCCGATACGGGTCCAGACCAGTGCGCAGCGGTTATCCGGCAGTGGCAGCAAGGCCATCGGGCCGTCATCGGTAAAGCGCTCGAACGCCACGCCGTTATGGGACTCGCTCGGGGTGATGTTGGCGATCAGCGCGCTCTGGTTGTACGGACGCTGTTTGATGCCGATCCCCAGTTGCTCGCGCAGTCCCGAACGGCCGCCATCGGCTAGAACGGCCAGATCGCAGTCGAGGGTGGTTTCATCGTTGAGGGTCAGGCGGTAACCGTCTTCAAGTGGCTCCATGCCCGTGACTTCGGCCGGGCAGTGCCAACTGATCACGTCCTTGTCCATACCTTGCCAGAGGCATTGGCCGAGCCAGGCGTTTTCGACCACATAACCGAGCGCCGGAACGCCCTCCTCCATGGCCGACAACCGTGCGGTGGAAAACCGCCCGCGATCGGAGACATGGATCTGTTTGATCGGCTCGGCCCGCCGGGAAATTTCCTGCCACAGGCCCAACCGCTGATAAATTTGCCGGGCGCCGTAGGACAGCGCCGAGGAGCGGGCGTCATAACTCGGTTGAAAACTGTCGCCAGGTGCAAACGGTTCGATCAGTACGATCTTCCAGCCGCGGGCTTTGGCTCCCGCCTGCAAGGCCAACGCCAGACTGGCGCCGACCAGGCCGCCACCAATGATTGCCAGACTGACTCGACTCATGCCGCCTGAGCCCGGGCAGCCGCCATCAGTGCTTCGATCTCGGCCACCGTTTTGGGCACGCCTTTAGTCAGAATTTCACAGCCCTGCCTGGTCACCACCACGTCATCCTCGATGCGCACGCCAATGCCGCGCCATTTCTTCGCTACGTTCTGATTGTCCGGTGCAATGTAGATGCCCGGTTCGACCGTCAGCGCCATGCCGACTTCCAGCACCCGCCATTCGCCGCCGACCTTGTACTCGCCGACGTCATGCACATCCATCCCCAGCCAGTGACCGGCGCGATGCATGTAAAACGCCTTGTAGGCTTCGCTGGCGATCAGCTCGTCAACGTCGCCCTGCAACAAACCAAGGTCCACCAAGCCCGCGGTAATGACCCGAACCGTGGCTTCATGGGCCTGGTTCCAGTGCTTGTTCGGGGCGATTTCGGCAAATGCCGCTTCCTGGGAAGCCAGCACCAACTCGTAGATCGCCTTCTGCTCAGGGGAGAACTTGCCGCTGACCGGCCAGGTCCGGGTGATGTCGCTGGCGTAGCAGTCAATCTCGCAACCGGCATCGATCAACACCAGGTCGCCGTCCTTGAGCAGCGCATCGTTCTGCTGGTAATGCAGGATGCAACTGTTGCGCCCCGAGGCAACGATCGAGCCATAGGCCGGCATTTTCGCCCCACCCTTGCGGAACTCGTAGTCCAGCTCCGCTTCCAGGCTGAACTCAAACAAACCGGCACGGCTGGCCTGCATCGCCCGAACATGCGCCTGAGCGGAAATCCGCGCGGCTTCACGCATCACTTTCACTTCTGCCGCCGATTTATACAGACGCATGTCATGCAGCAGATGATCCAGAGCAACGTATTCGTTCGGTGGCTGGGCGCCGAGATGCGCTTTAGAACGGATCACGTTGATCCAGTCCATCAGATGGCGGTCGAATTCGGGATTGCTGCCCATGGCCGAATAGACCCGGTCGCGGCCTTCGATCAGGCCCGGCAAGATGTCGTCGATGTCCGTGATCGGAAAGGCGTCATCGGCACCGAAGTCGCGGATCGCGCCTTCCTGCCCGGCGCGCAAACCGTCCCATAACTCGCGTTCGGCGTTGCGTTCACGGCAGAACAGCAGGTATTCGCCATGTACACGCCCGGGCATCAGGACCAGCACTGCCTGAGGTTCGGGGAAACCGCTGAGGTACTGGAAATCGCTGTCCTGACGGTAGACGTGCTCGACATCACGGTTGCGTATCGCCACGGCCGCGGCCGGCAGAATCGCGATGCTGTTGGGTTCCATCTGCGCCATCAGCGCCTTGCGGCGCCGGCTGTATTCCGATTTCGGGATATGAATCATGGGCAGATGGATTTCCCTGGCAATCAATTAGTGCAGCGAAGGTTTGGCAGGCGCTGTAGCCGGTTTGGTGGTCTCGGTGAACAGCAGCAATGGCGCAACCCGCAGGTACTCCATGACTTCCATGTAGTCACTTTCACCGTCGTCGGATTCTTCCAGGGCGTCTTGCACTTGGGCAATGGCCGCGAGATCCTGCAAGACTTCCGTGGCTTCAGCGCTCAAGGCGTTGTCACGGTAGGTCAGGCCGAAGCCGGCAAGGAAACCCTGGCACCACTGGCCGAGGGCCTCGGCACGCTCGGTCAGCGGCGCGTCATCGGACGGCAACAGCAGCACAACGGTCATGTCGTCGCTGGTCAGTTCGCCTTTGACCATTTCCTGCAGGCCGATCAAGGCGTTACGGACGTTGTCTTGGGGCTCGCCTTCAAGCAGTTCGGCAGCATCGGCCAGCCAGCTGTCGGCTTCAAAACCGGCGCCGGCGCAACTGCGCCCCAGCAACAGGCCATGCAGTTCGGCAGGCGATACGGGATGGCCGCTGGTGTTGAGCAGGGTGGCGAATGCGTGATACGGAGAATTCTGAATGGGCATGGGCTGCTAGGCGCCAAGCGGCGCAATGTCTAGAATAAAGGCCTTGTATCCTAGCATCGGCAGACGCGCCAAGACTATCGAGGGCGCCAACTCGTTTGCCTAGGGGCTGTTGACGCGCGGTTCACCCAGCATCAACGGCCCCTAGCCAGTGCCATTCATCAGACAAATCCAGTGGAACCCAATGGAAGACACCGACCTGCAAGCGCTGATGGCTAGACTCGAACTGCTAATTAACAGGGTCGAGCAACTAAAGAGCCAGAACGGACTCTTATTAGCTCAAGAAAAGACCTGGCGCGAGGAACGCGCTCACCTCATCGAAAAGAACGAAATCGCCCGGCGTAAGGTCGAATCCATGATTTCGCGCCTCAAGGCCCTGGAGCAAGACTCATGAGTTCAAACAACAGCGTTACCGTGCAGATCCTCGACAAAGAATATTCGATCATCTGCCCTCAGGAAGAACGCAGCAACCTGGTGAGCGCCGCCCGCTATCTGGACGGCAAGATGCGCGAAATCCGCAGCAGCGGCAAAGTCATCGGTGCCGATCGCATTGCCGTAATGGCCGCGCTGAACATCACCCATGACCTGCTGCACAACCAGGAACGCTCGGAAGTGCAGGCCAGCGGTTCGACCCGCGAGCAGGTACGTGACCTGCTGGAACGTGTCGATTTGGTGCTCGCGACCGATACGGATGTCACCAAGGGCTGATTCCTTAGGGTGGTTGCGGTATACTCGCGCCACTCCCTGGGGTGCTTGCCAGTTGGCGATGTCCCTGAGCCGATTCGCACTACCCTGGAGGTTGCACGTTGGGCCGGTGTGCATGTCCGCTAGACGGAAAGCCTTAAGGCCTACTGCATCTTCCACCTTGAACTTTCGGGTTCAAGGGCTAAGTCGACAGCGGTTCATCCGGGGAGCCTGAATTCCTGCCCATTGCCAGTTTCTGCAAACTGGCAATGGCTTTTAACGAGTACGCCACCCTGCCGCGCTCGATTCTGATCAACCAACAGCATGACTGAACCTGCGCCGCTTTCCCGCCCGCAACTTCGACGCATGCTGCGCAAAGCCCGCCGGGCGCTGACGCCTTGCGAACAACGCGAAGCGGCCCACGGACTTTACCGCCAACTGGCACAGCACCCGCTGTTTCGCCGGGCCAGACACATCTCGCTGTATCTACCCACCGACGGTGAAATCGATCCGCGCCTGCTGCTGCGTGCCGCGCAGCGTCGGGGCAAGATCACCTACCTGCCGGTGCTCAGTGCCTGGCCACGCACCAAGATGGTGTTCCAGCGCATTCGCCCCGGGGAAAAGTTTCGTCCCAACCGCTTCCGCATTCCCGAGCCACGATTCAACACGGCCCGACAACGCAAGGTCTGGGCCCTGGATCTGGTGTTTTTGCCGCTGGTGGGTTTTGATGACGCCGGTGGTCGTCTGGGCATGGGCGGTGGTTTCTACGACCGCAGCCTGGCCTATCTGGCGCGCCGCAAAACCTGGCGCAAGCCGACGCTGCTGGGGCTGGCCCATGAATGTCAGAAAGTCGATCGACTGAATCAAGCGAGCTGGGATGTACCGCTGCAAGGAACGGTTACGGACAAGAAGTGGTATTTCGCCAGGTAGACGCCACTGGAGTCAGCGGCGTCCGGTAATCACTGTCAGTGCTTGAGGGGTTGCTGTTGCGTCGCGACGGCCATCGGGGCCTCGGTCTGGGGCGACCACAGACTCTGCGCATAACCCGTGGTCACGACGCCCAAACCGAACAAAATAACCAAAATCCATAGTAAATCCGGTTTGCGTTTCATCGATTGCCCCCCTTCAGGCACATCACACACGATGACAGCAGCGGTTTTTTTATAGGCCGTGCAGCAGCGTCAAGCTTAGAAGGCCGGCATTCTGCGGTAACGTGAACCGACACGCAAATGCTGGCGTCAACCGACTGTCGGTTTGTCATAAAATTGCCGGACAACTTGTCCACTCCCCCTCCAGGAGCAAAAACGATGGCCTATTGGCTAATGAAATCCGAGCCGGAAGAACTCTCGATCAAGGACCTGGAGGCCCTCGGCGAAGCGCGCTGGGACGGCGTGCGCAATTACCAGGCACGTAACTTTCTGCGGGCCATGGCGGTAGGCGACGAGTTTTTCTTCTATCACTCCAGTTGCCCTGAGCCGGGTATTGCCGGAATCGGCCGCATCACCGAGGCGACGTATCCGGACCCGACCGCGCTGGAGCCCGACAGCCCGTATTACGACCCGAAAGCCAACGTCGAGAAGAATCCCTGGAGCGCGATAAACGTCGCCCATGTCGAGACCTTTCCAAAAGTGCTTGGCCTGGGTTACCTGAAACAACAAACCGAGCTCGCTGAGTTGCCGCTTGTACAGAAAGGCAGTCGGCTGTCGGTGATGCCGGTATCCGCCGAGCAATGGGCGGCGGTTTTGGCGTTGCGCTAGAAAGTACTCGGTTGTTTGTACTGGGCTTCATCGCGAGCAAGCTCGCTCCCACAGTTGCCCGAGCTGCCCGGACGGACGCGGTCGAATGTGGGAGCGTGCTTGCTCGCGATAGGGCCCGCCCAGACACCGAAGATCCTATTGAATGATCAAATTATTGAACAACAGATCATCAACCATCGGCTTGCCGGTTTCGTCGTTCATCACTTGCTGGGTCTGCTTCAAGGCTTCCTGGCGGAGCTTTTCCTTGGCCTCGACGTTACTCATGGCCTCAATGGTTTGCTGGGAAAACAACGCCACCAATTGATTGCGGATCAAGGGTTCATTGGCCTTTACCGCCTGTGCCGCTTCATCGCCCGTCACCCGCAAGGCTACGTCGGCCTTGAACACCCTGAGTTTCGGGCTGCCATCCAGACCATAGTTGCCAACGAAGGGCGGGCTCAGGTTGATGTAGCTGACTTTCGGTGCCGTCCCCTCTTTGGCTTCTTCGGCCAGCGCTGCCATTGGCAGAGACAGGGCCAGCATCAACATGGTCCACGCTTTCACAGTTCGCTCCTTATCCGGTTTGCGGCCTAGCATAGCGATCCGCCTGCGCGACCCCAAGCACAAAGCTTATGGCTGACTATCAGGACGGGGCATGCTCGTTGACCGCTTGAATCACACACCTACACTTATCGGCCATCACTCCCAAAGGAATAGCCCCGATGAAAGCCGTGCTGTGCAAAGCCTTCGGCCCTGCCGAATCGCTGGTGCTGGAAGAAATCGCCAGTCCTCAAGCGAAGAAGAACGAGATCCTGCTGGACGTGCACGCCGCCGGGGTGAATTTCCCCGATACGTTGATCATCGAGGGCAAGTACCAGTTCAAGCCACCCTTCCCGTTTTCCCCCGGTGGTGAAGCGGCCGGCGTGGTCAGCGCGGTGGGCGAAAAGGTCAGCCACCTCAAGGTCGGCGACCGGGTCATGGCACTCACCGGTTGGGGCAGCTTCGCCGAGCAGGTCGCGGTGCCCGGCTATAACGTGCTACCGATTCCCGCGGCCATGGACTTCAACACCGCCGCCGCATTCAGCATGACTTACGGCACCTCGATGCACGCACTGAAACAACGCGCCAACCTGCAAGCCGGCGAAACCCTGCTGGTGCTCGGCGCTTCCGGCGGGGTCGGTCTTGCCGCCGTGGAAATCGGCAAAGCCATGGGCGCCCGGGTTATCGCTGCCGCCAGCAGCGCCGAGAAACTCGCCGTGGCCAAGGCTGCCGGGGCCGATGAGCTGATCAACTACAGCGAAACCAGCCTGAAAGACGAGATCAAACGCCTCACCGACGGCCAGGGCGCCGACGTGATCTACGACCCGGTCGGCGGCGACCTGTTCGACCAGGCCATCCGCGCCATCGCCTGGAATGGGCGCCTGCTGGTGGTCGGCTTCGCCAGCGGGCGCATTCCGGAACTGCCGGTGAACCTGGCGCTGCTCAAAGGTGCGGCAGTAGTCGGCGTGTTCTGGGGGTCATTCGCCCAGCGCCAGCCGCAAGACAACGCAGCGAACTTCCAGCAATTGTTTGGGTGGTTTGCAGAGGGCAAGTTGAAGCCATTGGTGTCGCAGGTATATCCCTTGGCCGAAGCGGCCCAAGCCATTAATGATCTCGGCCAGCGCAAGGCGGTCGGGAAAGTGGTGGTGCAGGTTCGCTAAGTTGGCCGAAGCGGCCTGAACGGCTGATGACGTCGTTCAGACCGCAGTGACGCTTTTCATGGACCACCACTACAGCAGTTTGCGGATTTCCTCGGGCAGGAAACGCACATACCTGGAGGTAGGACTGGTGCTGCAATGCCTCACAATGTACGGCACACTTCGATTGAGCCGGGCGATCAATGCCAGACGCTCTGCATCCGGTAATTGCGTCGAGTAAAACACATTCGACAGATGCGCTCGGGTGTAATGGAACGCAGGCATATCGACCCACGATGACTCCGGGTACTGAAGCGCGGCCTCATTTAAGTCTCGGCATTTCCACTTCTTGATCGATTTATTGAAGTGAATGGGTAAATCCAGGTCGAGTCGAAAATCCATCGGCGCGACAACCTCCACTTCGGCCGGATTGTCGCTATCGACCGTCCACAGCCTGAAGCGCCACTGGCTCACGGCGGCCAAGGCGACCTCGGCCAGTTGCGGATGAGGGTTCTCCAGCGTCTTCACCTTGCTGACGGAGCCATCGGCATTGGCGGTGAACGCAACCCGGACGACACCCGTGACGCCTTTCCTGAACAACTCTCGAGGATAATCCGGCTTGGGGGTGTGCTCAGGAATCAGAAAGACCTCCGCCGCCACACTATCGATAAAGATAAAAAATCCTATGACCAATCCAAGCCAACACTGCATAACCGCCACCCTTCGCGCCTTTGCTGCCAGACCTGGCAGTGGTGGTAGAGGTTAAAGCCGCATGGCGATATAGCAAATGCCATAGATTCTCATTTGAGTGCAGGAAATTTCCTAACGGCAAGCCCCTTGCTGCCCTTAACCCCCCTAAAACGGATGGAGTGGTAACACTTCCCACACCGCCCTTCCTCTGCGCCTGAGTGACATGCGCCGCGTTCAGCATGACCTATGGCACCTCGATGCACGTGCTGAAACAACGCGGCAACCTGCAACCGGGCGAAACCCTTCCTAACGGCCAACTAAAACAGCTTGCGCATATTCTCCGGCAAAAAATCGACATAGTTCGCCGTCGGATTCCTTTCACAGCTTTCCAGAATCCTCGGAACCGCTCTATCCAGGTCGTCCAACATGATCTGGCGCTCGCCATCCGAGAGTTGCCCGCGCATGAAGACTCCCGACAGGTAAGCGCGGATGTACCCGAACAAATGCAGGTCTGCCAAAGGTTTGTCCGGGAAGTATTGCCGAGTTTGGGCAAGTTCCTCGTTCAATTTGCTACAGGGCACGGTCGTTAGAACCGTATTCATATCCGAAGCCCAGGTAGCTCCTGAGCCCAGGTCGAATACAAAGGGCGCCACAATCTTGATCTTTGCAGGCCGCTGGTCAGTGGGTGTCCATGGTTTGAAACGCCATGTCTTCACCCTGCGTTTAACGGCCCGGTCAAACTCGCGGTGGGAGCTTTTGAGCACCTTGAGATCGCTGACCGACCCATCGGCGTTGACCCAATAGCTGACACGGACCTTCCCGCTCTTGTTTGCTCGCCACATGTCTATCGGGTAAACGGGATTCGGCGTGTACACAGGAATCAACTGAACATCCGCAGCTTGCACGCTCATTGAAAAAAGCAAGACCAACACCCATGCGAAACCTTTCATCCTGAACCCCATCGTGTTCGAAATGCCGAAATCGGCGAACAGGACAAGAGGGTAGTGGCCATTGCTTGTGCTTCTAAGATCAGCGCTTCTTGTTTGTACGTAGGATTTATCCGAAAGACACATCCGGACAGATATCCCGGTGCGTGGCGTAGAGACACCGTCCCAAGAACGCCCTCCTCTTACACCTGAGCGACATGTTCGCAAAGGAACATGCAATCCCTCTGATTTCCGCTGTTTCGCCAATGTGAAGCGATGCTATTTTCGGTAACGAAACCGTAACATTCGCATCCGCCGTCAAAACAAGAAATCTGGAGCCTTTGAATGTTTGCTTTCTTTCGTCCTGCCGCACATCAGGCTCCATTGCCTGAAGAACAAATAGACAGCACCTACCGCCGCTTGCGCTGGCAGATCTTCGCCGGGATTTTCATCGGCTATGCGGGTTATTACCTGCTGCGCAAGAACTTCTCCCTGGCCATGCCGTATCTGATCGACGAGGGCTACAGCCGAGGTCAACTGGGGCTGGCGATGTCGGCGATTGCCATCGCCTACGGTTTGTCCAAGTTTCTCATGGGCCTGGTGTCCGACCGTTCCAACCCGCGCTACTTCCTGCCGTTCGGCTTGCTGGTATCCGCCGGGGTGATGTTTGTTTTCGGTTTCGCGCCCTGGGCAACGTCCAGCGTGACCATGATGTTCATTCTGTTATTCATCAATGGCTGGGCTCAGGGCATGGGCTGGCCACCCAGTGGCCGGACCATGGTTCACTGGTGGTCGCAGAAGGAACGCGGCGGCGTGGTGTCGGTGTGGAACGTCGCGCATAACGTCGGCGGCGGGCTGATCGGCCCGCTGTTCCTGCTCGGCATGGGCTTGTTCAACGACTGGCATGCGGCGTTTTATGTGCCGGCGGCCGTCGCGTTGCTGGTGGCGGTGTTCGCTTTTGTGGCCATGCGCGACACCCCGCAATCGGTCGGTCTGCCGCCGATCGAGACGTACAAGAACGATTACCCGGAAGGCTACGATTCCAGCCACGAGGACGAATTCAGCGCCAAGGAAATCTTCGTCAAATACGTGCTGCGCAACAAAATGCTCTGGTACATCGCCATGGCCAATGTCTTTGTCTACCTGCTGCGATATGGCGTGCTGGACTGGGCGCCGACCTACCTCAAGGAAGCCAAAGGCTTCACTGTGGATAAAACCTCCTGGGCCTACTTTTTCTACGAATGGGCAGGGATTCCGGGCACGCTGCTGTGCGGTTGGATGTCGGACAAGATCTTCCGTGGCAACCGCGGCCTGACCGGCATGGTGTTCATGGCGTTGGTGACCGTGGCGACCCTGGTTTACTGGCTCAACCCGGCGGGCAATCCAATGGTCGACATGATCGCACTGCTCTCCATCGGCTTTCTGATCTACGGTCCGGTGATGCTGATCGGTCTGCAGGCGCTCGAGCTGGCACCGAAGAAAGCCGCGGGCACCGCTGCCGGCTTCACCGGTCTGTTCGGTTATCTGGGAGGTTCGGTCGCGGCCAGTGCGGCCATGGGCTACACCGTGGACCATTTTGGCTGGGATGGCGGCTTCGTGCTGCTGGTCAGTGCCTGCCTGTTGGCCATGGCCTTCCTGGCGCCGACCTTGGGGCACAAGCAAGTCGCCAGTCAGAGCCGCGAAGCGATCGCCTGATCCGCGTTTGATTGGCAGCGCTTGAGCCGCGCCTCCAGATTTCGGTCTGGCATGGCGTGGCTACGCAGGGCGCTGGCGGTCTGCTCGACGTAATCGCGGGTGGTGCCGTAACGCCCGCAAGCGCTTTCGAACACCTGGCTCAGCACATGATCCGGCAAATTGCCGGCATAGCTGGGCAGGTGCCGTTCCAACACAAATCCCAAGGCCTGAACCTGACTTCCATTTTCGAGACGGCAGTTAAGCCAGTGCGGACGATAGGACGGGAACGGCATCTCGCGCTGCCACAGGGCGTAGAGCGACGCTTCCAGCTGATCTTCCGGCAAGCGATAGGCGAAGCCACTGCAAGAACCGCCACGATCCAGACCGAATACCAGTCCCGGGATTTCCGGGGTGCCACGGTGCTCGTGAGACCACAGGTACAAACCGCGATGATAACCGTGCACTCGCCCGCGTACCCGCTCGACTGCCGAGCATTCAGGGCGCCAGATCAATGAGCCGTAGGCGAACAACCAGACCGGCCCACCCTTGTGCCGGCCCATGGTGGCCTGCATCGAGCTCAATAACTGTTCGTGAGTGAGCTGCGGTCCCAGATCGAGCCGCGGCGGGTATGGCGGATGCAAAAAAGCAGGTTCGATGGCTGTCATGGCGAATAGCGTTCAGCTCCTCGCATATTAAAAGAGTTACTTAATAGAACGCGCCGCTGAAACCTTGAGGCACATAAGTTTCAACGCAAGTTGAGTGCCAATAACTGTCGCGGACTTTTGCATATACCCTAACGGCATTTATTCGACTGGATAAATACCGTTAGGCTATATAGGGGGTTATATGGAGACTGACCACTGAACAGGATCAAGATCGCGATCAAGATCGCGGATCAAGATCGCGGATCAAGATCGCGGCGCGTATGCAAAGACATCTGCCCGCATCTGATGAGCATCCATTCCCGCGTTGACCAAGGCGTCCAGGGTGCCATAGACCATGGCCGGCGAGCCACTGGCATACACATGCACCGCCTTCAGGTCCGCGATGTCCTCGCAGACCGCCTCATGCAACATGCCACAGCGCCCTTCCCAGCCGCACAGATCGCTGACGACTTTGTGCAGGAACAGATTGGGCAACTTTTCCCACTCATCCCAGTGCTCGATTTCATAGAAATCTTCCGGCCGCCGCACGCCCCAGTACAGATGCACCGGGTGTTTGAAGCCCTTGGAGCGGCAATGTTCGATCAGGCTGTGGATCTGTCCCATCCCGGTGCCCGCGGCGATCAGCACCAATGGGCCGTCCGGCAGTTCAGCCAGGTGCGTATCGCCCAATGGCATCTCGATCCGCACCATGGCGTTGCGCTGCAACTGCTCGATCAGGCTCAGCGCACTGCTTTCGCGCGCCAGCACATGGATTTCCAGATCCCGTCCGGAATGCGGTGCGGAGGCCAGCGAGAAAGCGGATTTTTCGCCATTCTCACGCTCGATCATCAGGTACTGGCCGGCGTGATAGCGCGGCGACTTGCCGGCTGGCGCCCGTAGTCGTACCCGCCAGGTATCACCGCCGACTTCAATGCATTGAGTGACCTGACACGCAAAACTACGCACCGGCAATTCTCCCAGCGCAAGCACGCCATCCCACAGCACGATGCAGTCTTCCAGCGGCTCTGCTATGCAAGTGTAGAACTCGCCGTGGTCACGAACATCACCAGCCTGTTCGACTCGCCCTTCCACCAGCAGCGCGCCGCACACATGGCAATTGCCATTGCGGCAGCTCTGCGGGCATTCATAGCCCAGGCGCCGTGCCGCATCGAGAATCCGCTCACCGGGCAATATCTCAAGCACTGCTCCGGACGGCTGCAAGGTTACACGCATCAATCTATTCCTAACTGATTCCAGATGGCATCGACCCGGCGGGTGACCGCTTCATCCTTGACGATAACCCGGCCCCACTCGCGGGTGGTTTCACCAGGCCATTTATGCGTGGCATCGAGCCCCATCTTCGATCCCAGGCCGGAAACCGGCGAAGCGAAGTCGAGGTAGTCGATCGGCGTGTTGTCGATCATCACCGTGTCGCGCTTGGGGTCCATGCGCGTGGTGATGGCCCAGATCACGTCGTTCCAGTCGCGGGCGTTGATATCGTCATCAGTGACGATAACGAACTTGGTATACATGAACTGTCGCAAAAACGACCAGACACCGAGCATTACCCGCTTCGCATGACCGGGATACTGCTTCTTCATGGTGACGATGGCCATGCGGTACGAGCAACCTTCCGGCGGCAGGTAGAAGTCGGTGATCTCGGGAAACTGCTTCTGCAGGATCGGCACAAACACTTCGTTCAGCGCCACGCCAAGAATCGCCGGTTCATCCGGTGGACGACCCGTGTAGGTGCTGTGGTAGATCGGTTTGATTCGATGGGTGATGCGCTCGACGGTGAACACCGGGAAGCTGTCGACTTCGTTGTAGTAGCCGGTGTGGTCGCCATACGGACCTTCGTCGGCCATCTCGCCCGGATGGATCACGCCTTCAAGGATGATCTCGGCGGTTGCCGGGACTTGCAGGTCGTTGCCACGGCATTTCACCAGCTCGGTACGGTTGCCGCGCAGCAAGCCGGCGAAGGCGTACTCGGAAAGGCTGTCCGGCACCGGCGTGACCGCTCCGAGGATGGTCGCAGGATCCGCACCCAGCGCCACGGCAACCGGGAATGGCTGGCCCGGGTGCTTCTCGCACCATTCACGGTAGTCCAGCGCGCCGCCACGATGGCTCAACCAGCGCATGATGACTTTGTTGCGCCCGATAACCTGCTGGCGATAGATGCCGAGGTTCTGCCGGTCCTTGTTCGGGCCTTTGGTGACGGTCAGGCCCCAGGTGATCAGCGGGCCGACATCGCCAGGCCAGCAGGTCTGCACCGGCAACATGGCCAGATCGACGTCATCACCTTCGATGACCACTTCCTGGCAGACCGCGTCTTTGACGACCTTCGGCGCCATGGCGATGATCTTGCGAAAGATCGGCAGCTTCGACCAGGCATCCTTCAAGCCTTTCGGCGGCTCCGGCTCTTTCAGGAAAGCCAGCAGCTTGCCGATTTCCCGCAGCTCGCTGACCGCCTCGGCGCCCATGCCCAAGGCAACGCGATGGGGCGTACCGAACAGGTTGCCGAGCACCGGAATGTCATAACCCGTCGGCTTTTCGAACAGCAGGGCCGGACCTTTGGCGCGCAAGGTGCGATCGCAGACCTCGGTCATTTCCAGCACTGGGGACACCGGAACCTGGATGCGCTTGAGTTCGCCGCGCTGTTCCAGACCGCTGATAAAGTCGCGCAAGTCGCGATACTGCATGCATGAGCCTCGTTTTGGCCGTGGCGTTCGGGGGCATGAGTTTAGCGCCGAACCCACCGGTTCAGAATAGTGACCTGCCCGGATCATGAATAATCAGACAGCAAAAAGCCGGGTTTCCCCGGCTTTTGCTGACTTTCTGCGATTTACTTACGCTTCATCGACAGGAAGAACTCATCGTTGGTCTTGGTCTGCTTGAGCTTGTCGACCAGGAACTCGATGGCCGAGACTTCGTCCATCGGGTGCAGCAGCTTGCGCAGGATCCACATGCGCTGCAACTCGTCGTCAGCGGTCAGCAACTCTTCACGGCGGGTACCGGAGCGGTTGATGTTGATCGCCGGGAACACGCGTTTTTCAGCGATCTTGCGATCCAGAGGCAGTTCCATGTTGCCCGTGCCTTTGAATTCTTCGTAGATCACTTCGTCCATCTTCGAGCCGGTTTCAACCAGCGCGGTAGCGATGATGGTCAGCGAGCCGCCTTCTTCGATGTTTCGCGCGGCACCGAAGAAACGTTTCGGTTTCTCCAGGGCGTGCGCATCGACACCACCGGTGAGGACCTTGCCGGAGCTCGGGATCACGGTGTTGTAGGCGCGAGCCAGACGGGTGATGGAGTCGAGCAGGATCACCACGTCTTTCTTGTGTTCGACCAGGCGCTTGGCCTTCTCGATCACCATTTCGGCAACCTGCACGTGGCGGGTTGGCGGCTCATCGAACGTCGAGGCAACCACTTCGCCGCGCACGGTACGCTGCATTTCGGTTACTTCTTCCGGACGCTCGTCGATCAACAGCACGATCAGATGAACTTCCGGGTTGTTACGGGCGATGTTCGCTGCGATGTTTTGCAGCATGATCGTTTTACCGGCTTTCGGCGGAGCAACGATCAGACCGCGCTGGCCTTTACCGATCGGTGCACACAGGTCGATCACACGGCCGGTGATGTCTTCGGTGGAACCGTTGCCGGCTTCCATCTTCATCCGCACGGTCGGGAACAGCGGGGTCAGGTTCTCGAAGAGAATCTTGTTTTTCGCGTTCTCGGGACGATCGTAGTTGATCGTGTCGACCTTCAGCAGGGCGAAATAACGCTCGCCTTCCTTTGGAGGGCGGATCTTGCCAACGATGGTGTCACCGGTGCGCAAGTTGAAGCGACGGATCTGGCTCGGCGAGACATAGATATCGTCTGGACCGGCAAGATAGGAAGCGTCAGCAGAGCGGAGGAAGCCGAAGCCGTCCTGGAGAATCTCCAGCACGCCATCACCGGAGATTTCCTCACCGCTTTTAGCGTGCTTTTTGAGCAGGGAGAAAATCACGTCCTGCTTGCGCGAACGGGCCATATTTTCTATGCCCATTTGTTCGGCCAATTCGAGCAGTTCGGTAATCGGCTTTTGCTTGAGTTCAGTCAGATTCATATAGGAATGACGTAATCATTTATGGAGGGGGGAAATTAAGCTTTTGGCTTAATGAGGCCGCGCCGCAGAGAAGGCGACAGGATCGCGTACTAATCGAAAAGGAGAGCGTCGGCGACGGCTTGCAGGGGGCAAAGGAGAAACCAGTGCGGGGCCGAATGTACCACCTGAGTTTCAGAGCGTCTAGCCCTCTCTCATGAAAAAGCCCCGCAATTTGCGGGGCTTTTTCATGACGCCATAACAACGACGCTTAGATGTTGGCGTCGAGGAAGGCAGCCAATTGCGACTTCGACAGCGCACCGACTTTGGTGGCTTCGACGTTGCCGTTCTTGAACAGCATCAGGGTCGGGATACCACGCACGCCATGCTTGGCCGGGGTTTCCTGGTTTTCGTCGATGTTCAGCTTCGCGACGGTCAGTTTGCCAGCGTAGGTGCCAGCGATTTCGTCCAGAACCGGGGCGATCATTTTGCAAGGGCCGCACCATTCAGCCCAGTAGTCAACGAGCACAGGGCCAGCGGCCTGAAGTACTTCTGCCTCGAAGGTAGCGTCGGTGACGTGCTTGATAAGATCGCTGCTCATGGATGTCTCCGGGGTAGTAAGCAATAAAAAACGTTGCCCATCATAGCTGCCCTTCCCCCGTTCAGGAAGCCGCAGGTGATTGACTCTCACTATGGTGGCGCACGAGTTTGTGTATAGCTCAACTCAGGACGCTGCGGGAGTCACGATGGCAATCCCGGTGCGCAGGGCAGCGTTACGCACATGACCTTGCATGGACTTCTGCGCAGCGCCGGACGCCCGGCGCGCCAAGGCCCGGAGGATCTTGCGGTGTTCCTGCCAGGTTTCCATGGCTCGCTCGGGCCGGATGAACGGTAACTTCTGACTCTCCAGAAACAGCTCGGCCGACTGCTGCGCAGCCGAGCGGGAGCAAGCTCCCTCACCACAGGGGGCTGCAGTTGCCACAGGGATAATAAATATATGCCCCGAACAGGATCCAGATCAAAAGATCGCAGCCTTCGGCAGCTCCTGCGCGTTGGCGTCAGCGTTTGATCGTGGCAGGATGACAAGGTTATCGACCGAGACCCCTTAACCATGCCGCAATCCCAAGCCAAGAATCTGTCCCTGATCGCCGCCATTGACCTGGGCTCCAACAGCTTCCACATGGTCGTGGCCAAGGCCCAGAACGGTGAAATCCGTATTCTGGAACGGCTCGGCGAGAAAGTTCAGCTGGCCGCAGGGATCGACGAAGAGCGCCAGCTCAGCGAAGAATCCATGCAGCGCGGGCTCGATTGCCTGAAACGTTTCGCCCAACTGATCAACGGCATGCCCCCGGGCGCGGTCCGTATCGTCGGCACCAACGCTCTGCGCGAGGCACGTAACCGTGGCGAATTCATCCGCCGCGCCGAAGAAATCCTCGGCCACCCGGTAGAAGTCATCTCCGGCCGTGAAGAAGCCCGACTGATCTACCTCGGCGTTTCCCACACCCTAGCCGATACCCCGGGCAAGCGCCTGGTGACCGACATCGGCGGCGGCAGTACCGAATTCATCATCGGCCAGCGCTTTGAACCGCTGCTGCGCGAAAGCCTGCAAATGGGTTGCGTCAGTTATACCCAGCGCTATTTCCGTGACGGCAAGATCACCCCGGCCCGCTACGCCCAGGCGTACACCGCGGCGCGGCTGGAGATCATGAGCATCGAATACGCTTTGCATCGCCTGACCTGGGATGAAGCCATCGGCTCCTCGGGGACCATCCGCGCCATAGGCCTGGCGTTGAAAGCCGGCGGTCACGGTGCTGGCGAGGTCAACGCCGAAGGCCTGGCCTGGCTAAAACGAAAGCTGTTCAAGCTGGGTGACGCCGAAAAAATCGACTTCGAAGGCATCAAGCCCGACCGCCGGGCCATCTTCCCGGCCGGCCTGGCGATCCTCGAAGCGATCTTCGACGCCCTCGAACTGCAACGCATGGACCACTGTGAAGGCGCTCTGCGCGAAGGCGTGCTGTATGACCTGCTAGGCCGTCATCACCACGAAGACGTCCGAGAACGCACTCTCAGCTCGTTGATGGAGCGTTATCACGTTGATCTGGAGCAAGCGGCACGGGTCGAGCGCAAGGCGCTGCATGCCTTCGATCAGGTGGCGACCGATTGGGATCTGGATGACGGCGTCTGGCGCGAACTGTTGGGCTGGGCGGCCAAGGTCCATGAAGTCGGGCTGGACATCGCCCACTATCAATACCACAAGCACGGCGCCTACCTGATCGAGCACTCCGACCTGGCCGGCTTCTCCCGTGAAGACCAGCTGATGCTGGCACTACTGGTGCGTGGACACCGACGCAATATTCCCAAGGACAGGTTCGCCGAGTTCGGCGATGAAGGCATCAAGCTGATTCGCCTGTGCGTACTACTGCGCTTTGCAATTCTGTTCCATCACATCCGCGGTACCCAAGAGATGCCGCAGGTGACGCTGCAAGCCGCTGGCGGCAGTCTGGATGTGCTGTTCCCGGAAAACTGGCTGGACAAGAACCAGCTGACACAGGCCGACTTTGCGCTGGAAACGGAGTGGCTGACCCGAGTCGGCTTCGTGCTGAACGTTCGCTAACCGAAACCGCTGCAAAACACCTCGTAGGAGCTGCCGCAGGCTGCGATCTTTTGATCCTGGCGTCCATACAGACACCGAGTTGTCTGTTGAAAAGATCAAAAGATCGCAGCCTTCGGCAGCTCCTACACGGGACCCGTTAGCATTTAAAAGATGTGTTTCCCGGACAGCCCTCGAGAAGGGTTGCCCGGGAAACGGCGTCCCGCCTCAGCGTACGCTCAGAATCGGACTGCCCAAACGTTCCAGCAGCGTCGCCTGGGCACTGCGCGGGTTCTGGTTGCCGGTCGGCGAATTGCGTATGTAACGGCCGTCCGCCTGCAGGCTCCAGCTGTGGGTGTTATCGGTGAGATAAAGCTCCAGCTCTTTCTTGACCCGCAGAATCAACTTCTTGCCCTCGACCGGGAAGCAAGTCTCGACGCGCTTGTCGAGGTTGCGCTCCATCCAGTCGGCGCTGGACAGGAACATCTGCTCTTCGCCACCGTTGAGGAAGTAGAACACCCGCGTGTGCTCCAGGAAGCGACCGATGATCGAGCGCACATGGATGTTGTGCGAGACCCCGGCGATACCCGGTCGCAGGCAGCACATGCCACGTATCACCAGATCGATACGCACCCCGGACTGACTGGCCTTGTACAGCGCGCGGATGATTTTCGGGTCGGTCAGCGAGTTGAACTTGGCGATGATGTGCGCCGGTTTGCCGTCGAGGGCGAACTGGGTTTCCCGGGCAATCATGTCGAGCATGCCCTTCTTCAGGGTGAACGGCGCGTGCAGCAGCTTCTTCATGCGCAAGATCTTGCCCATGCCGATCAACTGGCTGAACAACTTGCCGACGTCTTCACACAATGCGTCATCGGAAGTCAGCAGGCTGTAGTCGGTGTACAGACGGGCGTTGGCGGCGTGGTAGTTGCCGGTACCCAAGTGAGCATAACGGACGATCTCCCCGGCTTCGCGACGCAGAATCAGCATCATCTTGGCGTGAGTCTTGAAGCCGACCACGCCATAGATCACCACGGCGCCGGCCGCTTGCAGACGACTGGCCAGCTGCAGGTTGGACTCTTCGTCGAAACGCGCGCGCAATTCGATCACCGCGGTGACCTCTTTGCCGTTTCGCGCCGCATCGACCAGCGCATCGACGATTTCCGAGTTCGCGCCGCTGCGATACAGGGTCTGACGGACCGCCAACACATGGGGATCCTTGGCCGCCTGACGCAGCAGGTCGACCACCGGCGTAAAGGACTCGAACGGGTGCAGCAGCAGGATGTCCTGCTTGCTGATCACACTGAAAATGTTCTCGCTGTTCTGCAACAGCTTGGGAATCTGTGGGGTGAATGGCGTGTATTGCAGCTCTGGATGGCTGTCCAGGCTGGTGATGCTGAACAGGCGTGTCAGGTTGACCGGGCCGTTGACCTGATACAACTCCGTTTCATGCAGGTTGAACTGCTTGAGCAGGTAGTCGGACAGGTGTTTCGGGCAAGTATCAGCCACTTCCAGACGCACCGCGTCACCGTAGCGACGGGAGAACAGCTCGCCACGCAGGGCGCGCGCCAGGTCTTCGACATCTTCGGTATCGACCGACAAATCGGCGTTTCGGGTCAGCCGGAACTGGTAACAACCCTTGACCTTCATGCCCTGGAACAGGTCATCGGCGTGGGCATGGATCATCGACGAGAGGAACACGTAGTTGTCGCCGGCACCGCAGACTTCTTCCGGAACCTTGATGACCCGCGGCAGCAAGCGCGGCGCCGGGATGATCGCCAGACCGGAATCGCGACCGAAGGCGTCGATGCCTTCGAGCTCGACGATGAAGTTCAGGCTCTTGTTCACCAGCAACGGGAACGGGTGCGTCGGGTCCAGACCGATCGGCGTGATGATCGGCGCGATCTCGTCGCGGAAATAACGGCGCACCCAGGTCTTGAGTTTGGTAGTCCAGTGGCGCCGACGAATGAAGCGGACCTGATGCTTCTCCAGCTCCGGTAACAGAATGTCGTTGAGGATCGCGTACTGGCGGTCGACGTGACCGTGTACCAGTTCGCTGATGCGCGCCAGTGCCTGATGCGGTTGCAGGCCATCGGCACCGGCCTGTTCACGGGCGAAGGTGATCTGCTTCTTCAGACCGGCGACGCGAATTTCGAAGAACTCGTCCAGGTTGCTGGAGAAAATCAGCAGAAACTTCAGCCGTTCCAGCAACGGGTAGGACTCATCCAGCGCCTGTTCCAGCACGCGGATGTTGAACTGCAGTTGCGACAGCTCGCGATGAATGTACAGGCTACTGTCATCCAGGCTTGGAAGCACAATCGTCGGGGCCGCGGGCTGCGGCTCGACCACGGCCACGGCCAGTGGCGGGATTTCCGGCTCCGGCGGGGTTTCGACGACTTGCTCGACCACCGGTTGAGCGTCAGTTACTGCAACTTCAAGAAGTCCTTCGGTATTCATTGCGTGTTCCTGGGAGGGCTATTTTTGCTCTCGTAACAATTGAGCAGCACGAACGGCAAAGTAGGTCAGGATGCCATCAGCACCTGCACGTTTGAAAGCGGTCAGGGATTCAAGAATAACCCCTTCGCTCAGCCAGCCATTCTGGATTGCCGCCATGTGCATGGCGTATTCACCGCTGACCTGATAGACAAAGGTCGGCACTTTAAATTCTTCTTTGACCCGATAAAGGATGTCGAGGTACGGCATGCCAGGCTTGACCATGACCATATCCGCGCCTTCTGACAAGTCGGCGGCCACTTCATGCAGCGCTTCGTTGCTGTTGGCCGGGTCCATTTGATAGGAAGCCTTGTTAGCCGTGCCCAGATTCAGCGCAGAACCGACGGCGTCGCGAAACGGGCCGTAATAGGCGCTGGCGTACTTCGCCGAATAAGCCATGATCCGCACGTTGACGTGATCGGCCAGTTCGAGGGCTTCGCGGATCGCCTGGATCCGGCCGTCCATCATATCCGACGGCGCCACCACCTGAGCACCGGCAGCGGCATGGGACAGCGCTTGCTTGACCAGCGCGTCGACAGTGATGTCGTTCTGCACATAGCCTTCTTCGTCGAGGATACCGTCCTGGCCGTGGGTGGTGAACGGGTCCAGCGCCACGTCGGTGATTACCCCCAGTTCAGGGAAGCGATCGCGCAGCGCACGGGTCGCACGCTGGGCAATGCCGTCCGGGTTCCAGGCTTCGGCGGCGTCGAGGGATTTCAGTTCAGGCGGGGTTACCGGGAACAGTGCCAGCGCAGGAATCCCCAGCTCGACCCACTTCGCCGCTTCTTCGAGCAACAGGTCGATGGTCAGACGCTCAACGCCCGGCATCGAAGCCACGGCCTCGCGACGGTTTTCACCCTCCAGCACAAAAACCGGGAGAATCAGGTCGTCGACAGTCAGGACGTTTTCACGCACCAGACGACGCGAGAAATCATCACGACGGTTGCGCCGCAGGCGGGTTGCAGGGAACAAACGGTTGGCGGGGGTAAAGCTCACGGCAGACTCCTGAGCCCGCACTGGCGGGCGAGTGTGACAGTTATAAGCGGCCATTATGACTAAGTCATTACAGTCGTGCTTACCCCTGTGACCGCTAGTCGCAGTCATTGTCCGTGTAGGAATTGTTCACGTCGAGACACATTTGGATACTTTCCTGAATGTGCCTGAAGGGGTAGGCTGCGCGTTCATTTCGCCAGCATCCAGACAATGCTCCAACAACTTCTTCAGGATTTCGGCTACTTCGCCCTTTTTCTCGGCACGTTTTTCGAAGGCGAAACCATTCTGGTGCTCGCAGGCTTCCTCGCGTTCCGCGGATACATGGATATCAACCTGGTGGTGGTCGTGGCCTTTCTCGGCAGCTATGCCGGCGATCAGCTGTGGTACTTCCTGGGGCGCAAGCACGGCCGCAAATTGCTGGCGCGTAAACCGCGTTGGCAACTGATGGGCGATCGGGCGCTGGAGCATATCCGCAGGCACCCGGATATCTGGGTACTGAGCTTTCGCTTCGTCTATGGCTTGCGCACGGTAATGCCGGTGGCGATCGGCCTGTCCGGTTATCCACCGGGGCGTTATCTGCTGCTCAACGGGATTGGCGCCGCGATCTGGGCCACCGCCCTGGCCGCCGCCGCTTACCATTTTGGCGCGGTGCTCGAAGGGATGCTCGGCAGCGTCAAGAAGTACGAGCTATGGGTGCTGGGCGCACTGCTGGTGGTGGGTTTCGCCCTGTGGCTGCGCCGGCGCTTGAAGAATGCCCGCCTGGCGAAAAAGATCTACGAAGCGGAGCAGGCCGAACAGGCCGAATACCTCAAATCCAGAAAACCTACGACACCAGTCGAGTGAGTCGGGTTCTGCAACAGTAGAGACCGATACCACTGAGCAGGCTGTAACTGAGCAGGCCGATCCAGCCCACCGCGCTGGCCGGCCATAGTCCCAGCAGCGGCGCCAGCCATACCAGCGGCACGTTCAGTGCCAGGCGCACCCACTCCAGTTTCAACGCCCACGGGCGATTCTCCAGGGCCACGCCCAGCACAAACAGACCGAACGCCAGGCGCTCCACCCCAAGACCAGTGCGGCCGTTGGTAAACTGTCAGCCAGGTTCATCAGGTAGCTGCCAAGTGCGATATAGACGCTGAACTGCAGTGCGACGTACCACTGCTGTCGCCCGTCCAATGGCACCTCGAACTTGCGGAACTGGCTCAAGTCCGGCTTGTTCAGTGGGTACCTCGCCGCCACGTCCGCCGGTCGCCAGCCGGTACGCATGAACCAGATCCGCAGTTTGTCCCACGCACTTTCGGCATGCCGCGCATCGCTCAGCAACTGCGCGTAAAACTGCACGTTGGCCCACAGCGGGTTCCAGCTCGCCAGCGGCGTGGTCACGCCGAAAATCACCGGCTCATTGTCGTCCTCTTCCTGGAATGAACCGAACAATCGGTCCCAAATAATGAACACCCCGCCGTAGTTGCGATCCATGTAGAGAGCGTTCTGTGCATGGTGGACCCGATGATTGGACGGCGTGACGAAGAACCATTCTAACCAGCCGAGCTTGGGTATGTGCCGGGTATGCACCCAGAATTGATAGAGCAGGTTCAGTGCCGCGACGCTGATGAACACCAGCAACGGCACACCGAATACCGCCATGGGCAGGTAGAAGATCCAGCTCAACAGGAATCCGGTACTGGTCTGGCGCAACGCAGTGGACAGGTTGTAGTCCTCGCTCTGGTGATGCACCGAGTGCGCCGCCCAGAGGATGTTGCGCTCATGCCCCAGGCGATGCAGCCAGTAGTAGCAGAAGTCATAAAAGACAAAGGCAAACACCCAGACCCAGACGCTCTCGGCCGACAGCTCGAACAGCGCCAGATGCTGCAAGGCGAAGGCGTAGGTGATCAGCCCGACGCCTTTGGTCAACAGCCCGGTGGTGGTCGACAACACGCCAGTGCTGAGGCTGTTGATCGCATCCGCCACGCGATAATTACTCACACCCCGCCAGCGATCGGCCAACAGCTCGACGGCTATCAGCACAAAGAAAAACGGCACTGCATAAAGGATGAAGTTCATGACGCGACCTGATCAGAATCTTTACCCGCAGATTAGGTTTAGTCGCGAAATAACCCTATGGCAACGATTGACAAATTAGTGGACATTTAACGCCATGAACCTGGAGAAAAAACCATGAGCAAAAAAGTTGCAGTGATACTTTCCGGCTGTGGCGTCTATGACGGCGCCGAGATTCACGAAAGCGTGATCACCCTGTTGCGCCTGGACCAGCGCGGTGCCCAAGTGCAGTGCTTTGCACCCAATATTGCGCAATTGCAGGTGATCAACCATCTCACAGGCGAAGAAATGCCTGAATCGCGCAACGTGCTGATCGAATCGGCGCGCATTGCCCGTGGTGAGGTAAAGGATATTCGCGAAGCCGACGCCGCCGACTTCGACGCGCTGATCGTGCCCGGCGGTTTCGGCTCGGCAAAAAACCTCTCCAACTTCGCCGTCGAAGGCGCCGGCTGCAGCATCCAGCCAGAAGTACTGGCCCTGACGGAAGCCTTTGCCGAAGCCGGCAAACCGGTCGGGCTGATCTGCATTTCGCCAGCCTTGGCCGCCAAGATCTATGGCCCCGGCGTGACCTGCACCATCGGCAACGATGCCGAGACCGCCGCAGCCATGACCAAAATGGGCGCCACCCATGCGGAGTGCGCCGTGAGCGACATCATCGAAGACAAGGCACGCAAACTGGTCAGCACTCCGGCCTACATGCTGGCGCAATCCATCAGCGAAGCGGCGTCAGGGATTAACAAACTGGTTGACCGGGTGCTGGAGCTGACTCACGAAAGCGATTTTTGAACAGCGCGACTATGTAGTGACAGGCTTGCTGTGGCGAGGGGGCTTGCCCCCGCTCGGCTGCGAAGCAGTCGTAAAACGGCCTATGGGTTCTTTCTAAAAAAATGCGCTGGCTGATTTTGGGGCTGCCGCGCAGCCCAGCGGGGGCAAGCCCCCTCGCCACAAAAGCCGCCTCGCCACGGGTCCGCGTCAGGCTCAAGTCTGGCGCATCAACCGGGTAAGGATCCGGTCCAGAGAATTGGCGAACGCCTGCTTCTCGCGTTCGCCATGGGGCGGCGGGCCGCCGCCCATCTGGCCCTGATCGCGCAGGTCGGTGAACAGGTTGCGCACCGCCAGCCGATCACCCATGTTCTGTGGATCGAATTCCTTACCGCGCGGATCGAGGGCGGCGACGCCCTTCTTGATCAATCGATCGGCCAGTGGCACATCACTGCAAATCACCAGTTCGCCGGGCAACGCGTGTTCAACCAGATAGTCGTCGGCCGCATCCGGGCCACTGGGCACCACGATCAGCTTTACGCAGGCATAGCCCGGTTTGATCTGGCTCTGCCCCGCCACCAGCAGCACTTCGAACTGACGCTTCAAGGCAAACTTGATCACCTGCTCCTTCGCCGCCTTGGGGCAGGCATCGGCATCGATCCATACACGCATATTTTGTTGCCCTCAGAAATCTTTCGGCTTCAATCAGATCAAGAAGCCCGCACCCGCCGCTTCTCCGCCATGCGACTACGGCTGTAAAGAACGATGATCGCCAGAATCGCCACGGCCTGAGCACTCAGCGAATAGGCATCAGCGTGGATCCCCAGCCAGTCAAAGTCAAAGAACGCCACCGGCCGGGTGCCGAAGATCCCGGCTTCCTGCAAGGCTTTGACCCCATGCCCGGCAAATACCACCGACAGCGCACACAACAGTGCGGCGTTGATCCCGAAGAACAGCGCCAGGGGCAATTTCGCCGAGCCGCGCAAAATCACCCAGGCCAGGCCGATCAACAGCACCAGCGCAGTCGCACCTCCGGCCAATACGGCGTTATGTCCCGCAGGGCCCGACTGCAGCCAAAGGGTCTCGTAGAACAGGATTACTTCGAACAACTCGCGGTAAACCGAGAAGAACGCCAGGATCGCAAAGCCGAAACGCCCGCCGCCACTGACCAGACTGCTCTTGATGTAATTCTGCCAGGCCGCCGCATGACGGCGGTCGTGCATCCATACACCGAGCCACAGCACCATGACGCTGGCGAACAACGCCGTGCAACCTTCCAGCAATTCACGCTGGGCACCGCTGACATCGATCACGTAGGCCGCCAGCGCCCAGGTCGCCAGACCGGCCACCAGCGCCAGACCCCAGCCGACGTTGACGCTGCGCACTGCCGATTGCTGGCCGGTGTTACGCAGGAACGCCAGGATCGCCGCCAGGACCAGAATCGCTTCCAGACCTTCGCGCAACAGGATCAGCAAACCGGAAACATAGCTCAGCGACCAGCTCAAACCATCGCTGCCCAACAGACCTGCAGATTGCTTCAACTTGGCTTTCGCGGCGTCCAGACGCTGCTCGACCTGGGGCACCGGCAAACCGTCCTGTAACGACTGACGGAAAGCCATCAGGGATTTTTCGGTGTCCTTGCGTACGTTGGCGTCGACGTTATCCAGGGAGCTTTCGACCAGCTCGAAGCCTTCCAGATAGGCCGCTACCGACAGGTCATAAGCCTGTTCGTGATCGCCGGCGCGATAGGCTGCCAGGCTTTTGTCCAGGGTCGACGCCGTGTAGTCGAGCAACTGAGCCGGGCCGCGCTTGACCTGTGGTGGCTGAGCCCGTTGAGCACGGAAGATCGCCGCGGCTTCAGGGCCTTCGGCGGCCAGCACTTCGCCCGGGGTTTGCCGGGCCAGATCGGCAAGGTTGAAGCTCTTCTGGTTGTTCGCCGTAATCGCGGCGGCGCTAAAACTCGCAATGTAGGTCGCCAGATCCCAGCGCTGACGGTCGTCCAGTTGATCGGCAAAAGACGGCATGTCCGTGCCTTCAACACCCAGCCCAAGGGTGTTGTAGAGCGCGTAGAGGCTCAAGCGATCCAGGCGTGAGGCTTCACGCAGGTTGGCCGGCGGCGGCGTCAGACCAACGCCTGCCGGGCCGTCGCCAGCGCCGCTGTCACCGTGGCAGACCGAACAATGCTGAGCGTAGAGCGGCGCACCGCGAGTCGGGTCCGGGGTGATGATTGGCGCCTGGCTGACCTCATAGGCCACCGCCAGCTTCGCTCCCAACTGCCGCGCCTGGCGGGCGACGGTCGCTCCGTCTTGGCGAGCAATGATGGCGGCGCGCAGGCTGCTGACACCTTGCTCCAGTTCGGCCCGCTCAGGCTTGGCCGGCAAACCGCCGATCAACCCCTGCAAAACACCGAGAAACTCCAGCTGTTCACGGTACTCGGAGGAATCGACAACCTTGCCCGCCTCGACCGTGGCCGGGTAATCCGCGCCAATGTAGTCGAGCAAATGCAGCGCTTGGGGCGCGCCTTCCACGGTGTCGGCCAGCAGATTGAAACTGCATAACACCAACACCGGCAACACTAACCAGGCCAGGAAACGGGACGAGGCACTCATGAACGAATCTCAATTGGAAACAAGAAGTAACACATTGTTCACTTCGAATGCGTTTCGCTCAAGCCTTCTCATCCACTCAGGCCTGTGAACTGACCGCTGAAAACAGCTCCAGAACACTTATTTAGCGGCTTTGCGACGATTCACAGTGCCCATAAAGAATCCACTGGTCCGGGAAATGCGCGCTCAGACTCTTAAAATGATCAGCTCAAATAGTGGCACGCCTCGGCTAAGTAACACCAAAAAGCCATTACTTTGCCATCTTCGAAGCCTACAATGCCGCGCCCCAGTTATTCCAAATGGGTATTTAAGCTCCTCTTTTAATGAGGAATTGGCAGGAAAGTCACCTCCTCTGCCGATTGGTCCACTTGGCCCGACCAGCACACATGGCTGCTTACGTTCAGGGAAGAAGTACTCCATATGGCATCCCGCGCCCTTACCTCGCTCGCGCTCAGCGCAGTCACTTTGCTCGCCGGTTGTTCGGCGTTCCGCAACTACGACTCCGAGCTCCAGCAAACCAACCAACAGTTGAGCACCGGCAACGTCGATGCCGCGCTGACCCTGCTGGAAAAGAACAACCGCAGCCAGGACAAAGACCTGCTCTATTATTTCGAGAAAGGTGAACTGCTGCGCGCCAAAGGTGATTTGCCGGGTAGCCAGACCGCATGGAGAAGCGCGGATCAGGTTGTGGGGGCGTGGGAAGATTCGGTCAAGTTCGACTCCGACAAATACCTGTCACAGTTCGGCAGCTTCCTGGTCAACGACAAGGTTCGTCGCTACGAAGGTTATGACTACGAAAAAGTCATGCTGACCACCCAGATGGCCCTGAATCTGCTTGCCATCAACGACTTTGACGGCGCCCGCACCGAAATCAGGAAGACTCACGAACGCGAAGCGGTGATCGCCGAGCTGCGCGACAAGGAATACCTCAAGCGCGAAGACGAAGCCGAGAAGCAAGGGGTCCAGACCGAGTACAAAGACCTGCAGGGCTATCCGGTGGCCAGCCTCGACGCACCGGAAGTGGTCGGTCTGAAGAACAGTTATCAGAGTGCTTTCAGCCACTACCTGGCCGGCTTCGTCTACGAAGCCCTGGGCGAAAGAGACCTCGCCGCGCCGGGCTACCGAAAAGCCGCAGAGTTGCGTCCCAATACCCCCCTGCTCGAACAAGCGCTGTTGAACCTCGACAAGCCGGCTGGCAAGCGTGAAGAAAGCGACATCCTGATCGTCGTACAAAGCGGTCTGGCACCGGCCCGCGACTCCATCCGCATTCCGCTGCCGCTGCCCATCAGCGGCAATCTGGTGATCACGCCGCTGTCGTTTCCGGTAATCAAGCCAGACACCTCGACGGCGACCTTCGCCCAGATCGGCGTGGACGGTCAGCAATTGAACCTGACACAGCTCAACAGCACCACTGCCATGTCCCGCCGCGCCCTGCGTGACGACATGCCAGGGATCATTTTGCGCACCACCGTGCGCGCCGTGACCCGCGGCGTTGCGCAAAAGCAGTTGAACGACGTCAACCCGTTGGCCGGCCTGGCAGTGGGCATTACTTCAACGGTGATGGAAGGCGCCGATACCCGCACCTGGCGCACCCTGCCTGACGCCACCCAGGTGGTGCGCCTGCGCCTCAAGCAAGGCGAGCACCAGATCAGCCTGCCCAACCCCCATGGCGGCGCGCTGGTGAAGGTCAAGATCGATCAGCCCTATCAAGTCATTACCTTGCGCGTGGTGGGCAGCCAGGTGTTCACCAGCGGCATTGCCGCGAATCTGACGCCAAGCGCCAACCCGCAGGCTGTGGCCAGCCTCAAACAACCTTAAGCAGAGACTCTTCATGCGCTTCAACTTCATTGCTGTCATCGCGCTGGCCTTGTTAGCCGGTTGCGCCACCCCACCTCCAGAACCCGGCAGCGCGGCGAGCAAAGTCGTGAGCATGGGCAAACTGAAGAACATCGAGGTCGGTGCGATGCGCGTCGCTCGCGAAAACGGCTTCCTGACCGTCAACGTCCAGCTCAGCAACACCAGCTTCAACAACAAGACTATGTACTACCGCTTCGCCTGGCTCGGCCCTGAAGGTTTCCCGGTCGGCGAAGAAGAAACCTGGAAGAGCCTGACCCTGTACGGCACGCAAACCAGCTTCCTGCCAGCCATCGCGCCTTTGGCCAAAGCCGTGGATTTCCGCCTGGAAATCAAAACGCCTTAAGGCACTCACCGTTTCGTTCAGTTTTAGAGAGTATTCCCATGTTTGCACGCTTTTCGTTCCTCGCCGTTGTCGCCCTTCTGGCCAGCGGTTGCGCCAACAACTCGCCGGTCCTGGGCGGGAAAAATATCGGCTACGGCGACAGCAAGGCTGTAGAGCTGGTGACCAACGAGTTCGGTTCCACCGACCTGCAGATGATCGCCGAAACCATGACCCGCTCGCTGGCCCAGTCCGGGATCCTGCAGGGTCGCCCGGTGGTGCAGGTTTACGACGTGAAGAACAAAACCAGCGAGTACATCGATACCCGCGAGATCACCACCAGCATCAAGACTCAGCTGATGAAATCCGGCACCGCCCGTTTCGCCAGTGACAACACGGCCATGCAGAGCCAGGTTGACCAGCTCAAGCTGCAAAACCAGAGCGGCCTGTACAAGAAAAGCACCGTGGCCAAGACCGGCAATATGATCGCCGCCCAATACCGCCTTGAAGGCTCGATCAGCTCGATCGTCAAGCGCAGCAGCGATTACAAGGACGTCTTCTACAAGTTCAGCCTGCAATTGATCGATGTCGAAAGCGGTCTGGCCGAGTGGATGGACGAAAAAGAGATCCGCAAAACCACGGAGCGATAAGCAATGCGTGCATGGATTGGCATCATTGGCCTGGCCTGCGCGCTTGGCGTGCAGGCGGCCCCGAAAATCGCGGTCACCGACCTTGCCTACCAAGAGCGGGTGGAACAATACATCCACATCATTTCGGCCCAGAGCAACTTTCAGGCAAGCGCTTATAACGCCAGCGGTTCGTCGAGCTATAACGAGATCGAGGCCACCAGCAGCTATATCGAGCAAGGCGAATTGCGCAAATTCACCGGCGACATCAAGGGCGAAATTCTCAAGTCCGGGATGTTTCAATTGGTGCAGGGCACGCCGCACACCGCCAGGTCCAGCGAAGACGTGTTTGATGTGATCGAGCGGATCAAGGCCGGTAACTACCAGGGCGCCGACTACGTGTTGTTCGGCACCCTGTCGGATATCGACTTCACCCGTGATGTCACGTCTCTGGCCAATACCGACAGCTATTCGGCGATTCTCGGTCTGAGTCTGGTAGCCGACTTCAGCCTGATCAACACCAGCACCTTCGAAATCACCTCGGCGTTTACCGCCATGGGCGAAGGTCAGGACACCAAACTGGTCAATAGCCAAGACGTGAAGGTCTCACTGAACCGCCCGCGGGTAGTTCGTGATGTCTCGAAATCGCTGGGTGAGGACGTGGCGCGCCAATTGGGCGAACAGCTCGGTGGCGGCGATTACCAGCAACCGGGGCAAACCTCACGGGGCAACCACCTGCCACCGGACGAGGCGCCCGTCATTTTGCGCTAAGCCCTTGAACAAAAAAGGCGACCTCAGCGGTCGCCTTTTTTGTGGGTGAAGGCGTTACACCGCTGTGCGGCGTATGGTCGCCAGCAACCCGGCCGCACCAATGAACAAACCGGCAAAGGTACGGTTCATGCGGCGCTGCTGTTTCGGTGTGCGCAGCAGGCGCAAAACCTTCGAAGCCAGCCCGGTGTAGCCCGCCATCACGATCAGATCGACGATGATCATGGTCACGCCGAGAATCAGGTATTGAGCCACCAGTGGCGCGTGGGGGTCGATGAACTGGGGCAATACCGCGAGCATGAACACCAGCGCCTTGGGGTTGCTGACGTTCACCAGGAACCCGCGAAACACCAGCGCCAGCGGCTTGCCGATCTGCCGGATGGCCGCGTCGTCATTCAGGTCGCTGGGCAGCGCGCGCCATTGCTTGACCGCCAGATAGACCAGGTAGGCCACGCCGAACCACTTGATCGCATAGAAGGCTGTGGACGAAGCCGCGAGAATGGCCCCGACACCTGCGGCGACAATCGCGATCTGCATCGCCAGACCCAGTTGCAGGCCCAGGGCGTTCCAATAGCCGCGCCAGAAGCCGTACTGCAAACCACAAGACATCGACGCAATGGCGCCGGCACCAGGAGAAAGACTGATCACCCAGCAGGCGGCAAAAAACGCCAGCCATGTTTCAAGCACCATCGCACACCTCACTCAGACTCGTTGCAGACGTCTAAACTAATGCGCCTTCTGGCGAATGACTATCGATTTTTTGCAAGACTTGAGCCCTGCCGACCAGCGTTATCAGCTGCCCGGCAGTTTTTCGCTGGTGCTCAGCGGAAATACATCACTGCCGCGCCAGCGGCGGACCGAGCGCTGGAAGAACAGACTGTTCGGCACTTGCACCATGGCGCTGCCATTGCCGGCCTCAGCGGATTCGACCAATGTGGTGTAGAGCAGATTGATCGCCACCACCCGGCCTTTGACGCCGGGCTTGTCGGTGGTGTCCACCAACTCGACCACATCGCCCAGGCGGAACGGCCCGACAGTGAAAATCAGAATCGCGCAGAGCAGGTTGGACAGCACACTCCACATGGCGAAGAACGCCACCGCCGCCACCGCGACAAAACCGGACAACGCCGTCCACAGCACAGTCGCCGAGACACCCAGGCGCTCCAGCACAAAGATCAGCGCGCTGCCCATGATCAGCCAGCGCAAGCCTCCGCGCAGCGGCATCAGCAATTGCGGCGGGAACGGATAGCGCTGGCCCAGGCGGGTCAGGCCTCTGGCCACGAAACGCTGGGCCAGATAACCGGCCAGCAGGATCAGCAGAATTTGCCCGACAAACAGCAGCGGCTCGACCCATACGGCAGACCAATGCAGCTTCAGCGCTTCCATCAAGAGAGCGCCTCCAGCTCCGACTGCAGGCTCTCGAGTTGCTCCAGGGCTTCCATCCAGGTTTCTTCCAACTCGGCTTCACGAACTTTCAGCCGGGCCTGTTCGGCCAGCAGATCACGCAGTTCATCCTTGCGGGCCGCTTCGTACACCGCACTGTCGCCGAGGCTGGTTTCGATCTTCGCGAGTTTTTCGTGGAGCTTGCCCAGCTCGGTTTCGAGCTTGTCGGCTTCACGCTTATGCGGCGCCAGCTGCTGACGCAATGCAGCGGCAGCCTGGCGCTGGGCTTTCTTGTCGGTTTTGTCGGGATTGACCGGCGTGTTGTTAACCGGCGCGTTGCGCAGTCGATAGTCAACCAGCCAGCGGGCGTAGTCTTCCAGGTCGCCGTCGAACTCCTCGACCTTGCCATCGGCAACCAGCAAGAATTCATCGGTGGTGCTTTTCAGCAAGTGCCGATCGTGGGAAACCACCAGCACTGCACCGGTGAATTCCTGCAAGGCCATGGTCAGCGCCAGGCGCATCTCCAGGTCGAGGTGGTTGGTCGGTTCGTCGAGCAGCAGCAGGTTCGGCCGGCCCCAGGCGATCAACGCCAGCGCCAGACGGGCCTTCTCGCCACCGGAAAAATTCAACACCGGCTCATCGATGCGCGCTCCGCGGAAGTCGAAACCCCCGAGGAAGTCGCGCAGGGTCTGCTCCCGCTCGGTCGGCGCCAGACGCTGCATATGCAGGAGCGGGCTGGCCTTGGAGTCGAGGGAGTCCAACTGATGCTGGGCAAAGTAGCCAACCACCAGGTTTTCGCCGCGCACCAGGCGACCGGCCAACGGCTCCAGCTCACCAGAAAGGTTCTTGATCAGCGTCGACTTGCCTGCGCCGTTCGGACCGAGCAGGCCGATCCGGGCACCCGGAGCCAGTTGCAGCTTGACCTTTTCCAGCACGGTCTTCTCGCCGTAACCCAAACGGGCGTCGGAGAGATCGAGCAACGGGCTGGAGATTTTCGCCGACTCGCGAAACACGAAATCGAAGGGCGAGTCGACGTGGGCGGCCGACAACTCTTCCATGCGCTCCAGGGCCTTGATCCGGCTCTGGGCCTGACGGGCCTTGGTGGCCTGGGCCTTGAAACGCGCGATGTAGCTTTCCATATGCGCACGCTGCGCCTGCTGCTTCTCGTAGGCTTGCTGCTGCTGGGCCAGACGTTCGGCGCGAGCACGTTCGAAAGCGCTGTAACCACCACGATAGAGCGTGATCTTGCGCTGATCGACGTGGGCCACATGGTCGACCACGGCGTCGAGGAAGTCCCGGTCGTGGGAGATCAGCAGCAACGTGCCAGGGTAATTCTTGAGCCAGTCTTCGAGCCACAGAATGGCGTCGAGGTCCAAGTGGTTGGTCGGCTCATCGAGCAACAACAGATCTGACGGACACATCAGTGCCTGCGCCAGGTTCAGACGCATTCGCCAGCCACCGGAGAAATCACCGACCTGGCGATCCATCTGCTCGTTGGTGAAGCCCAGACCTGCCAGCAGCTTGCGCGCCCGGGCATCGGCGGTGTAACCGTCGGCGCTATCGAGTTCGGCGTGCAGGCGCGCCTGAGCGGCACCGTCATGGGCCGCTTCGGCGTCGGCCAGCTCACGCTGCACCTCGCGCAGGCGCAGGTCGCCATCGAGCACATAGTCGACCGCTACCCGCTCAAGGGTGTCGACCTCCTGGCGCATATGGGCGATACGCCAGTCCGCCGGCAGGAAGCAGTCGCCCGAGTCAGGGGTCAATTCCCCCTGGAGCAAGGCGAACAGGCTGGATTTACCGGCGCCGTTGGCACCGATCAGGCCGGCTTTGTGACCGGCGTGCAGGGTCAGCTCGGCGTCTTCTAGCAGACGTTGCGGGCCACGCTGTAATGTTAGGCTTTGAAGTCGGATCATAATGGCGGCGGAGTCTACCAGCTTCGCTCGCAACTGGCGCGAGAAGGAATATGTCCTCTGACCTGTGGAGCTCTACCCTGACGACCTACGCCCGACCCGGCGTCGAACGGGCCTGCCTGGAACTGCAGAGTGCGGGCGCCAATGTCTGCCTGCTGTTGTGCGCGGTCTGGCTTGGCCAGCGTGGCGTGGTCTGCAATGCCCAACGTCTGCAGCAGCTGCAGTTACTGGCCGGCCCCTGGCATGACGATGTCGTGCAACCCCTGCGGCAACTGCGCCAGCAATGGCGCTCGGCGGCCCTTGAGGATGTGCAACTGACTATTCTGCGCGAACAGGTCAAGGCGCTTGAGCTCGAAGCGGAGCGACAGTTGTTGTTGCGACTGGAGACGACGGCACGAGACTGGCCAGAAGAGGAGGCAAAGGATTTGCCAGCCTGGCTGGAAGGAGTGGCGGTACAAGCCACCACCCTGAACCGCGACGCGCTGAATGAACTGCGCGTCGCGGTAACCGGGGCTTAGGAAGCGCTGGTTGGGGTGATGCTGCTCGCAGAGGCTGCTGGCGTTGTTACAGGCGACGCTGCAGGCGTGCTCGCAGTCGGTGCCGGCGATGCTGCTGGCGCTGGAGTCGCAGGCTTGGCCGCGACAGCAGCTGTTGCTGGCTTAGCGGCGACCGGCTTTTTCACGGCGGGTTTTGCTGCCGGCCTTGGCAGGTGCTTTAGCGGCAACCGGTTTCGCCGCGGCAGATTTGGCCGCTGGTTTTGCAGCAGCGGTTTTAGCCGCTGCAGGTTTGGCTGCTGGCTTGGCCGTCGCAGGTTTCGCGGCAGCAGTTTTGGCTGCTGGTTTGGCTGCCGTCGCTTTCGCCGCAGCGGGTTTGGCCGCAGCAGTTCTAGCAGCAGGCTTGGCCGCCGGTTTTGCCGCGGTGGATTTAGCGG
>NZ_CABVHY010000027.1 GCF_902497875.1 Pseudomonas fluorescens | reverse complement strand
GCAGCTGCTACGAGAGCCCCGTCCTTGGGCCGAGAAAATCAACCACGTCGCGTCATCAAGGCCCGCCCACCACCATATGGCTGAAGGGCACCACATACGCCTGCAACGTCACCAGCCCACCGACCAGAATGGCCAGGATGATGGAGTGGAAAAACACATAACGCAGGATTTCCCCTTCATGGCCGTACCAGCGGGTGGCGGTGGAGGCCACCACGATCGACTGGGCGTCGACCATCTTGCCCATGACCCCGCCGGAACTGTTGGCGGCGGCCATCAATACCGGGCTGATCCCCAGTTGCTCGGCGGTCACCCGTTGCAGGCCGCCGAACAGTACGTTGGAGGCCGTGTCCGAGCCGGTCAAGGCCACGCCGAGCCAGCCGAGGAGGGTGCCGAACAAGGGGTAGAAGATGCCGGTGGCGGCGAAGGCCAGGCCCATGGTGGCGTCAAGGCCGGAGTAGCGGGTGAGAAAGCCGAGGGCGAGCATGGCCACGATCGTAATGAGCGAGTAACGCACCACCCACAGCGTTCGCAGGTATTGGTGGATCAGTTGCGGGATGGAATAACCCATCAGCAATCCACCCAGGATCGCCGCCAGCAGGATGCCGCTACCGGTGCTGGTGAACCAGTTGAACTTGTAGACCGCTTCCTCGGTTTTGGCCGCGGGCACCACGGGCGGAACCTTCTCGATCTGCTGGTGAATGGTGGTGAAGGTCAGGGTCGGGGCGAAGATCGGGTTCGCTTCGCGCATCGGCTTGCCCTGGGGATCGAGCTTGGCCGAGCTGGTTTGCGGATCTACAGCCTGCCGGGTATCGAACATGTTTTTGAAGCTCTGGGTGCCCCAGGCGAAGACGAAGACCGTGAGGATGATCCACGGCATCCAGGCGCGCATGACCGCGGGTTTGACATCGCTGGCAAAGGTCGCGCTGGCCACGGGTTGTTCGTCATGCTCCTCAGCTATTTTGGAGTTGTCGACCCGCCCGGACAGGGCTGCGGAGGTATGCACGGTGGCCGGCTTCCAGACCCTGAGGAAACCGGTCAGGCTGGCCATGGAAATCAGCGCGGCGATCACGTCCACCAGCATCGGCCCGTGGTAGTTGGACACGAGGAACTGCGGCACGGCGAAGCTGACCCCGGCGACCAGGATCGCCGGCCAGATTTCCAGCATCTTGCGCCAGCCGGCGAAGGCCCAGATCAACCAGAACGGCACGATCACCGAGAAGAACGGCAATTGCCGGCCGACCATCATCGACAGCTCCATTTCATCCAGCCCGGTCACCTTGGCCAGGGTGATGATGGGCGTGCCCAGGGCGCCGAATGCCACGGGCGCGGTATTGGCGATCAACGCCAGGCCGGACGCGGCCAGGGGCGAGAAGCCCAACCCGATCAAAATGGCCCCGGTGACCGCCACGGGCGTGCCGAAGCCGGCAGCCCCTTCGAAGAAAGCCCCGAAGCAGAAGGCAATCAGCAGCAATTGCAGACGGCGATCGTCGGTGATGCGCGTCAGGGAGTCTTGCAGCACCTTGAACGAGCCGTTCTCGGTGGTAAGCCGATGCAGGAAGATGATGTTGAGCACGATCCAGCCAATCGGCAGCAGGCCGTTGGCGGCGCCATACAGCGCGGCTGAGCCCGCCATGTTCGCGGGCATGCCGAAGGCGAAGATCGCGATCAGCAAGGCCGACGTAAGAGCCAGCAGCGCCGCCAGATGCGCCTTGATATGGAAAAACGCCAGGGCTGCCAGCATCACCACCACCGGCACTGCCGCCAGGATGGTCGATAGCACCGAGTTACCGAAGGGGTCGTAGATTTGCTGCCAGACCATGTTCCACCTCTGCTTTTTATTGTTCAGTGCAGGCCCCGGGGGGTAGGTGGCTTGTAGTATAGGTGGCATTGCGCTGTTGTCCGGGCAGGTCCCATCGCCCATGAATGCTTGCGTGCGGGGCGTGAGACCTCAGGCTCGTTTGGCAGCGCTTCGTTGACTCTCCTCGGACGCTGCGTTCAGCTTTTCCTGCCAGAGACTTATTCGTTGTGCAGGTAAGGCGTGATATGCCGCATCCCACGCAACACGTAGTCCTCTTTCTCCCCCACCGGCGCGACGTAATGCAGCGCGCTTGCCGCTGCTTCGATACCTTCCAGACGGGCAATAATCCACGCGGCAAGGTATTGCGAGGCAAGACAGCCTCCGGCGGTGGCCACATTGCCTTTCGCAAAAAAAGCCTGGTTAAGCACGTCCACACCCGCTGCCTGAACCCAGGGTTTGGTCGTCAGATCGGTACAGGCGGGAACACCTTCAAGCAGGCCCAGCTTCGCCAATACAAGCGTGCCAGAGCACTGTGCAGCCAACAGCTGTCGCCCTGGATCAAACTGCAACTGCGCCATCAGGGCGGCGTCAGCGACCACCTCACGGGTCTGCATACCGCTGCCAACAATGACCGCATCGGCGTCACTCGCTTCTCGAAGCGTTGCTTGTGATTCGATGACCACCCCATTCATCGAACGAACACGGGCAGTGGGGCTGGCAATCGACACGCGCCAACCCGGCTTCTTGATGCGATTCAGTACACCCAGTGCAATGAGAGAATCGAGTTCGTTGTAGCCTTCGAAGGTCAAAATAGCGATGTGCATGTCGACGCCTTCCTGTGCAAATCGGGTTGAGAAATGACTGCTGCTATCGCCGCTCAAGACGATGGCCGTGATGGCCAAGCGAATCAGTTGCGCAGGAAGATGCTAGGGCTGAGAATCAGTACAATCAAATTATTGTAATGGATACATTGTCCATGGCTCGCTCCCGCTACAAAGTGTTGGTCGATGCCTTTGCTGCCGATATCCAGGCCGGGCGATTGCAGCCCGGCACCCGGCTACCGACACACCGCGAACTCGCGGCCAAGGAGGGGCTGGCCTTGGTGACGGCTACCCGAGTTTATTCAGAGCTTGAGGCTATGGGGCTGGTCAGCGGGGAAGTCGGGCGAGGCACCTTTGTTCGGGAAACCTCGTTACCTCTAGGGCTGGGCATCGACCAGCATGCGCTTGCTTCAGGCCTCCTCGATCTCAACTTTAACTACCCCTCTGTGCCTGGCCAGGCCGAGTTGCTCCGAGGTGCACTGCGCCAACTGGCGATTTCCGGCGACATGGAGGCCATGCTGCGCTATCAACCGCATGCCGGGCGCAAGCATGAGCGGGCCATGGTGGCGCGCCATCTCGAGTGTCGCGGGTTGGCCGTGTGCGAGGATCAAGTGTTAATCGTGAGTGGAGCACAGCATGGGCTGGCGGCCACTGTCATGGCGTTGCTTCGCCCCGGTGACGTGGTGGCGACCGACGCTTTGACCTATCCAGGATTCAAACTGCTTGCGCAGTCATACCGCCTCGAACTGGCAGCCATTCCTTCGGCAGGCCATGAGCCCGACCTGGATGCTCTGGAACTGCTGTGCAAGAGCCGGCGAGTACGTGCCGTGTACACGATGCCGACACTGCACAACCCGCTGGGATGGGTGACCAGCCTGCAATGGCGACTCAGGATGGTAGCGATAGCCCGTGAATACGGTCTGCTGATTATCGAGGATGCGGCCTATGCTTTTTTGGCAGAGGATCCATCCCCGCCATTGGCGACACTCGCGCCAGAAACAACCGTGTACGTCTCAGGATTTTCCAAAAGTATTGCCACCGGGATTCGCGTTGGATGTGTGGCAGCGCCCACTCAATGGGTGGGCGCGATTGAACGTATCATCAGGGCCACCACCTGGAACACACCCAGCGTCATGACGGCTATCGCCTGTGGCTGGCTTGAGGATGGCACTGTCACCCGACTGGAGGAAGAGAAGCGTCGCGATGCCAGGGCTCGTCAATCAATCGCCAACGCAGCCCTCTCGGGACTCCCCTGCATCAGCCACCACGCCTCCTATTTTGTCTGGCTACCTTTGGGGGAAGAGGTTCGAGCCGACCAGGTAGCGGCGGCGCTTATGCGCGAGCAGGTTTCGGTATCGACTGCCGAACCGTTTGCGACGTCTGCCCATGTCCCCCATGCGATCCGCCTGGCGCTAGGATCGGTATCGCTAGCCGCGCTCCAGGAAGCGCTCGAAAAGGTCAAGCGGGTGGTTGATTCATACCCGTATTAGCCCGGCGAGCTATCCATGAAGCCACCTCCCGTAGGGGGTTTGAGAAAATACCTGGTCGGAGCCTGAGCGCCTGTCGCTATCGCTCGAGCTCGTTGAGCACCCCATGCCAGAGCGCTGGTAACCGTTTCATCATGCATCAGCGGGTAATACTCCTCGGCGACAATCGCCCCGCTTTGTGCATATACCCCGATAAAGAGTTGGGTCGCGCCCGAACGTGAGAGCCGAGCCAGAACATCCATTTCGACACCGTCGCTCAGACTCTCTTGATGAGATTTTTCGGGTAGCTGGTGATCGGCCCAGGCCCAATATTCGCTCCCTCTTACACGCATGACTCGTTCCCTCATGGCTGAAATGCTCTGATGGCGTTATAGAGTCAAAGTAGTATCAAGCAGCGGTAAACAGAAATTGAATCGTGCTATGGCGAACCCTTTCGGGAACTGGAAAATTGGCGCCAAATCGACGCTGACTTGAAGTGCAACCAAACTCGGAATTTGACTTGAGCATTCCAGGGTTCGTCGGCCTCATCCAGCTCTGAACGGTTGGCCACGAGTGGTGACAAATGACAGTCGACTTTCGAGCCAAAGCGTTCGGACGCCCGCCACAAAAGCAGGCCGTCCCGTATGCACGCCTGGCAGGATCGTTGCGTCGCGAAGGGGATTGCGTCATTGCGGCCGGCAAGCGCTCATTCCCCGGCTTTACCCGACTGGATGAGATTGTTGCGCAGCTTCGCGACCGACTTCTGCATTTGCGTGAATTCGTCCGGCGTCAGGCCCGTCGCGTCGGAGAGGCCCATTTCCGGGCGGCCTTCGCGCAGCCGTCGACCGTTCTTCGTCAGGCTGATCCGCACCTGGCGCTCGTCCTCGGGATCGCGCTGGCGCTGCAGATAACCCATAGCCTCCAGCTTCTTGAGGATCGGCGTAAGCGTGTTTGATTCGAGGAACAGCTTTTCGCCCAGGCTGCCGACGGTCTGATTGTCTTCCTCCCATAGCGCAACGATGGTGATGTATTGCGTATAGGTAAGCCCAAGCTGCTCGAGTATCGGCTTGTAGGCCTTGCCGAAGGCCAGGTTCGTGGAATAGACCGCAAAACACAGGAAGTCAGAGAGCTTCAGGTCCGCGGGGAGCGTCTTGTCGGTGGGTTTCATGTGCATCCTCTTGGCCAAAGTCTGATGTTTCGCAAGCGTGAAATATACATCGTATGCGATTGTGTCGGAAGAGCTCTAACTGTCGGCGGCGGTTACGTGGCGTAGGTATCTACACACTTTTCTAGGGCTGCCGAAAACTGTGGCGAGGGGGCTTGCCCTAATTCCGTTCAGTTAAGCCGTTACGCGAACCGTAGCAGCTGCCGAAGGCTGCGTTCGGCTGCGCAGCAGTCGTAAAATCAGGCGCTGCGGTATTTCAGACAAACCGTGCAAGCAGGATTTACGACTGCTTCGCAGCCGAACGCAGCCTTCGCCAGCTGCTACGCAGGACAGTGTTGAACCTCAGACTCCTTAACTGAACGGAATTAGGGCTTGCCCCCGATCGGCCGGTCCGCGCTCGGGCGAACCGGTTGCTGGCAGTGGAGGCCGGCGGCCGGTTCGACGAGCATGGCAAAGTCGAACCGGTCGCGCGGTGCATCACGCCGTGCGGACATTCAGGGCCACGTCGATGTTGCCTCGAGTCGCCTTCGAGTACGGGCATATTTCGTGCGCTTTGTGCGCTATCGCCGTCGCGACTTCTTGGGCCACGCCCGGTATGCAGACATCGAACCGGGCCTGGATGAAATAGGCCGGACCGGTCTGGCCCAGATCAACCTCGATGTCGACGGACAGATCGGCTGGAAGCGTCACTTTCATCTCCTTGGCGGCTACTCCGACGGCGGCGATGTAACAGGCCGACCAGGCCCCCGCGAACAGTTGTTCGGCGTGTGGGTGCGGCTGGGTGGCGGCGAACACATGCGCCGGCTTCGCGTTTCCGGGCGACGAAAGCTCGATGTCGAGGCTGCCGTTATGGCCACGCGAAGTGTTGCCCGTGTCGCTGAGCGTGGTGTGAGTCTTGCCGGAGGCCAGGACTTTTTCGATCTTGCTCATGGGATGGATCCTCAACAGTTGCGATAGGTAAGAGTTTCTTGACGTATACGATTAGATCGTATGCGATGCAAACAATAATCGCGCCGATGCCAATCGGAGTCAAGGGGTAGTCCTACGCCTCGGCGACGAGTGGTCGGTCGTCTGGACCCGCAATGATCCCGTTGCTGCTTCTGGCCATTTTCCGCCGTTCAGAATCGGTAGCCAGGGATCAACTCCAGCAAAAACCCAACCCCCTCAACCCTCACTCAACCTGCACAAATCTTCTAAACACTGCTCTCCAAACAGCTGTAATTTAGTCCTCCAGCCCCCAAATACTCACTACAACCCTCAACACTCCACCACAACCCCTGGAGCCCTCCGTGGACAACCGCAACTGGATCGAGCTTTCCCAGGATGCCGATACCGGGATCGAGTCAATCCGCGCCCATTTCCAGAGCCATGCCTACGACCCCCACTGGCACGACAGCTTCCTGGTCGGTGTCACCGAGCAAGGCGTGCAGCAGTTCAATTGCCGGCGCGTTCGCCACTTCAGCACGCCAGGCAAGGTGTTCATGCTTGAGCCGGGGGAAATCCACGATGGGCATGCGCCGACCGAGGAGGGGTTTACCTATTCCATGCTGTACCTCGATCCGCACTGGTTGGAGCGGGAAATGCACGCGTTGTTCGAGCACGCGCCGGCCAACAGTCAGCCGGGTTTTGCCGACACCCTGAGTCAGGACCCTGGCTTGGCCACCGCCATTTACCGGGCCTTCCATGCGTTGCATGAGGGTGATTTGCGCATCGTGCGTCAGAGCGCTATCGACGGTTTATTGGGTTCACTCACGCGCCACCTGGATTGGCGCAAGCAGGCGGCCTTTGACCCGCGGCTACCGTTGGTGGCCCAGGTTGCGCGTGACTACCTGCATGCCCATGTCTATGAGGACATCGGGCTGGATGATCTGGCCCGGGTGTGTGGCGTTGATCGTTTTCGCCTGACGCGGGCGTTCAAGTCGGCCTTTGGGCTGGCGCCCCATGCGTATCTGATCCAGCTGCGCCTGGCCAAGGCACGGCAATTGCTGGCGCGGGGCGAGACGCCGGCGCAAGTGGCCAGTGCACTGGGTTTTGCCGATCAAAGCCATTTGGGGCGCTGGTTCCGCCGTGCCTACTGGCTCACGCCGGCAGATTACCGCAAGCGCTGCTCAAACCTTCCAGACTGACACCTGTTTACTCGCGACCATGGGCTCCTGTCTGATCAAGGAGTCCTGCCATGTCTTTTTCGCTGTTGTTTGCTTTCCCGCCAATACGCCGTTGGGCGGGTAAGTGATGGAATCAATGCTGCCTTTTCTGTTGTTTGCCTTCGTGGCCTCGATCACCCCGGGCCCGACCAATATTCTGGTGCTGAGCCACAGTTCGCGGCGGGGGTTGGGCGCTACGTTGCCGATCATCTTTGGCGCCTGCGTGGCCGCGGCGATGATTGTGCTGGCCGTCGGGCTGGGCGTGGGCGAGACACTGCTGCGTTTTCCGCGGGTGCAGGATGCAATGGGCTGGGCCGGGGTGCTCTGGTTGAGTTGGCTGGCCTGGCAAATCTTTCACAACGCGCCGCCGAGCCTGGACCGGGCCGCGCCGCGTGAGGAGGGCATGGGTGTGTTGGGTGCCGCCCTCTTGCAACTCGTCAACCCCAAGGTGTGGATGATGGCGGTGGCGGTAGTGAGCGTGTTTGCCGGGGGTGGCGACAAGACCCTGCGGGTGCTGTTGCTGTCGTTGGTGTTTCTGTTGGTCTCGTTGCCGTGCATGACCCTGTGGGCGTTGCTCGGCGTGGCGAGCGCGCGGGCATTTGGCTCACCACGGACGTTCAAGCGCATGAACCATGCCCTGGGTGTTTTGCTGCTGGTATCGGCCTGGTTGACGGTGTTGGTGTAGAGCGAAGTTTGCCAGGGCAGGGCGAACGAGCGCGTCCCCGGCCCAGCGGGAGCAAGCTCCCTCGCCACAGGTGCATTGTTCGTCTCCAACTCCTTAATTGACTGGCATTGGGCACATTGCTGGAACCTTCGTCTTGGACTTATTGTCGAACTTTCTTTATTTTCAGTAAGTTAGGCGTAGCGGCATGCGGATTTTGGTATTGACCCTGGCAACATGCGTCCTGGCTGGCGCCGCTATTTCGGCACAGGCAAAGGAATTGAGTAAAAACGATCGGTTCGTGTGCAGTTGGGGTTCAGGAATCGCTGGCGTTGCCCAGGAAACGAAGCTTTCCGGAGTGAGTCTGTACGGAGCGCGACGAAAGCTCCAGGCCCGCAAGTTCACTCAGCCCTGGATGCGAATGATGGCGATGGGCATCACCGAACAAACCTATAACAGCAGTTCCCGCATGAAGCCTGCCAGCGTCAAGCAGGCCTACTATGAGGGCTGCATCAAGCATGAGTTGGCGCGCCGTTAGCGCGCAATGCCAGCGGTCTGTACGTGGGGGCTTTTGTATTCTCATGTATCTATTCGGGCCGCGTACACACGTGCTTTAAAAACTCCGCCATTGCGACACATCGCCAATACATGCTGCGAACAAAGTAGGGCCTCCACTACTTTGAAAGGGCATGATCATGCGATGCAATCTTCTCCTGGCCACCACTGCGGTACTCGCCGCAATGGCTGGCTACGCTCAAGCTCAAGAGGTGAAGCCGCTTGCTGAGGCTGGCCATGAGTCGCAGCCGGTAAAAAGCTGGCAGACCGGTATCCAGCGCACGGATCTACTGCGTCAGGACCTGGGCACCGCCGAGCACGAGGTTATCCAGGCACGTGTTGATATCGATCCAGGTGTGGCTTCCCCCAAGCATTCTCATCCTGGCGTGGAGGTTGCCTACGTACTCAAGGGCACGTTCGAGTATCAGCTCGAGGGGCGGGCACCTGTCACGCTTAAAGCGGGTGATTCATTGTTCATCCCCGCTGGCGTTGCGCATGTCGCGAAGAATATCGGTCAGAGCAATGCATCAGAGTTGGCCACCTACATTGTCAAAAAAGGTGAGCCACTGTTAGTGCTGGAGAAGTAAGCGACGTCGACCGAACTTCGCTGTTCGACCCTGCGCATGACACCGACGAGAACCCACGATGTCATGGCATTACCCGCACGAGTTAGCCGTGCACACTATCCGGAGAAATACCATGTCCCGAATCTCGACCAATACCCGTATGGGTTTGATCGCCGTCGCCCTGGTCGGCGGTATTAACCTTACTTCTTCCGCCTTCGCTGCGCAGGCGTTGCCACAGGGGTATCAGCTGGCTTCCGCTACCAAGGCCGCAGAGGGCAAGTGTGGTGAAGGAAAATGCGGCGCCACTGGCGCCAGCGACAAGGTGGCGGAGGCCGAAGGCAAGTGTGGTGAAGGTAAGTGTGGTGACGCTTCCTTTTCGCGCACCGACACCGACGACGACAGCCAGGTTTCGCGCAAGGAGTTCCTGGCCGTGGCGCCAACCCGAGGCGCGGATTTCGAAGTGATCGACGCCGACCACAATGGTTTCCTTTCCGAGGCCGAAACCTATAACTACATGAAGCAAGTCTACCAATCCAACGGCAAGGACGCGCCCGAAGAGCTATTCACGCGTTTAAGCAAAGCCCACGATTGAGTCTGTATTTGTTCCTTAGCTTTCGTTGTGTCTTCAGCGGGAGGAGTGCAGCTTTTCATACGCAGAGCGCACGTTGGGCCAGGTTAATGATCGGTTCAGGTGCCAGGAGGGCGGCTGAACCCTGGTCCTGTCGGTCTCATTCGAACACATTAGGGACAGACCACGATTTTTCCGTTCTGCGGATTTTGAAATCGTGGTCTATCCCGCTGTTTCACATGCCGTTAGCCAGTTTCCCGATAGACAACCGGCGCTTATAGGCGCTGTCGCGGCTGGCCAACCAGAAATACAACGGCGAAGTCACCAATAATCCCACCACCCAGGACAAATCAGCGCCATTGATGTGCTCTGAAATCGGCCCGACATACAACGGCGTGTTCATGAACGGAATCTGCACGGCAATCCCGATCGCATAAGCCAACAGCGCCTGCGGGTTATATCGCCCATAAATCCCGCCATCGACCTGGAATATCGAGTCGATGTCGTACTGACCTTTGTGAATCGCATAGAAGTCGATCAGGTTGATCGCGGTCCACGGCACCAGTACCACCAGCAACACCAGTACCATGTCGACGAAGTGGCCGATGAAGTCGGCGGAGGCGCCGACGGCGGCGAAGCAGCAACCCGCGAGGACGATGACCGAGATGACGGCGCGGCTCTTGGCGGTGGGGATCCAGCGGTGAGCGAAGGTTTGCACCAGGGTGATCAGCGACAGCACGGCGCCGTAGAGGTTGAGGGCGTTGTGGCTGATCACGCTGAGCAGGAACAGCACCAGCATCAATGGGCCAATGGAGCCGGTGGCGAGTTTTACCGCGTCCATGGTGTCCATGCCCACGGGCGTTGCCAGTACCGCGACGGCGCCGAAGATGAACGACAGGCTGGAGCCCAGTGCCGAACCGAGGTAGGTGGTCCAGAACGTTGCGGCGACTGGCACATCCTCCGGCAGGTAGCGCGAGTAGTCCGATACGTAGGGTGCAAAGGCGATTTGCCAGAGCGCTGCCAGCGATACCGTGGCCAACCAGCCGGAAATGTTGAAGCTGCCGCGGGTGAGGAAGTCGGCGGTCTGGACATGGGTCAGGATGTAGCCGAAGCCCAGCACGATGCCAATGCCCAGCACCCAGGTGCCGATACGGTTGAGCACGTGAATGAAGCGGTAGCCAATGATGCCGATGATGCCCGAACCGAGGGCGCCGATGACAATGCCCACCGGCACCGGCACGCTATCGACCACGCCATGCAGCGATTTGCCGGCGAGGACGATGTTGGAGGCGAAGAAGCCGATGTACATGACCCCGGCGATCAGCACCACCAGTAGCGCGCCGAGCGAGCCGAACTGGGCGCGGCTCTGGATCATCTGCGGAATGCCCATCTGTGGGCCCTGGGCCGAGTGCAGGGCCATCAGCACCCCGCCGACCAGATGCCCGACCAGTATGGCGACAATGCCCCACACCAGGTTCAGCTGAAACAGTTGCACACCCAGAGCACCGGTGACGATGGGCAACGGCGCGATGTTGCCACCGAACCAGAGCGTGAACAGGTCTCTTACCTTTCCATGGCGATCTTCGGGAGGCACGTATCCAATCGTGTGTTTTTCGATGAGCGGAGCGGAGGGTGTTGTAGCGGTAACCATGACGAACTCCAAGGCAAAGTGAGTACGTGGACGTACTTCGGTGAGCGCCGCGTGAACGACGCTTTTCTTGTTGGAGTCATCATGTGCAATGCCTTGGGATAGATAAATTATTAAGTTTGTTGCTTCAGACCTTAAAAAAAATATGCCCGCGGTTTTTCCGCCTCCGGTATGTTCAGGCTTGATCGCGGGTCGCCTCAGATCTCTGTAGGAGCTGCCGAAGGCTGCGATCTTATGACTTTGTTTTTCAAGATCAAGATCAAAGGATCGCAGGCTTCGCCAGCTCCTACAGGGACCGTGTGCAGCCATAAGACCGTGTAGGCCATGTGGCTCGGAACGATCTTTTGATCCTGATGTTCTGTTTCTGGAGGTCCGCATGGCCGCATACAACCTGCGACAGCTCAGGTATTTCGTCACCACCGCCGACTGCGGCAGTGTGGCTGAAGCCTCGCGCAAGCTCTACATCGCCCAGCCGTCGGTGTCGACGGCGATCAAACACCTTGAAGAAAGCTTCGGCGTGCAGCTGTTTATCCGGCATCACGCCCAGGGTGTTTCACTGACACCGAGCGGGTCGCGTTTTTACCGAAAAGCGCAGGAACTGCTGCGGGTCGCTCACGAGTTTGAGCAGAATGCCCTCGCGGACAATGATGTGGTGGCGGGGCAGATCGATATTGGCTGCTTTGAAACGGTTGCGCCGCTGTATCTGCCACGGTTGATCGCCGGTTTCAAAGAGCGCTGGCCGGGTGTCGAGATACGGATTCGCGATGGCGAGCAGCAGGAGTTGGTGCAGGCACTCACGGCCGGCAGCATTGATCTGGCGATGCTGTTCGAGCATGACCTGGACAGCACGATCGAGACCGTTGCGCTGATGCCGCCGCAGCAGCCCTACGCCTTGCTGCCGGCGGACCACCGCTTCGCGCAACAGGCGAAGGTATCGCTGCACGATCTGGTGCTGGAGCCGATGATTTTGTTGGACGTGGTGCCGAGCCGAACCTATTTCGTCAGCATTTTTGAAGAGCGCGGGCTGACCCCGCACATCGTGTTCAGCTCACCGTCCATCGAGATGGTCAGGGGCATGGTCGGGCGCGGCTTTGGATTCTCCATCCTGGTCACCAGGCCCTTTGGCGAATACACCTATGACGGGCAAAAAGTCGTGTGTGTACCGCTTGCCGAAACCGTGACCGGCTCGGGCTTGTCAGCGGCCTGGTTGCGTCGGGCGCAACTGACCAAACCGGTGCAGCTGTTCGTTGATCATTGCCGGGAAGAACTGGCCCGGCTGTATACCTGAGCGTCGGGCCGATCATCGCGACTCAGCAGATCGATAACAGCATCCGTTGCAGCATGTCGTCGCAGCCGGTCAATTGCGCCAGGCTGACAAACTCGTCCGGTTTATGCCCCTGGTCCATGCTGCCCGGCCCACAGACCACCGTTGGAATCCCCGCCGCGTCAAACAGCCCGCCCTCGGTTCCGAAAGCCACCGTACCGAACTCCCGGGAGCCGGAAAATGCAGCGATCAGCTCAGCGGCTTCGCTGTGAGTATCGGTAGCCAGACCGGGATACGCCGATAGCTCACTGAAGCGGATAGCGCTCTGATCACTCACGGCGCGCATGCGGGGTAACACTTGCTGCTCGGCATAGGTCTTCAGTTCCTGCGCCACAACGCCTGGGTCCTGTGAGGGCAGCGCGCGGATTTCAAAATCAAAGCGGCAATCGGCGGGGACGATATTCAAGGCCTTGCCGCCGGAGATGACGCCGGTTTGCACCGTGGTAAATGGCGGATCGAAACGGCCGTCGTGATGCTCTGGCGCTTTGAGTCTGTTGCCAATGCGCCCCAGTTCACCGATCAGTTCGGCGGCGTATTCAATGGCATTCACCCCGAGCGGGGCGTACGCCGAATGGCATGCTTCACCGTGAATATCGCAACGCATGGCCAGCTTGCCCTTGTGGCCCAGCACCGGTTTGAGCCCGGTCGGTTCGCCAATGATGCAGAGCATCGGTTTGACCGGGCGCTGTTCGAGCGCTTTCAGCAGCGAGCGGACCCCAAGACAGCCGACTTCTTCATCGTAGGACAGCGCGATATGCACCGGCAGCCGAAGAGGGGCCTTCACCAGGGATGGGACCAAGGCGAGTACGCAGGCGATATAGCCTTTCATGTCCGCTGTGCCGCGGCCGTACAGCTTGCCGTCGCGCTCAGTGAGCTGGAACGCAGGAACGGTCCACGGCTGGCCGTCAACGGGGACCACATCGGTGTGTCCCGACAGCACGATGCCGGGCTGATCCTTCGGGCCGATGGTCGCGAAGAGATTGGCCTTGCTGCACTGCTCGTTGTAGACCAGCTCGCAAGGCACATCGAAGCTTGCGAGGTAGTCCCGGACAAATTCGATGAGGTGCAGGTTTGATTCGCGGCTCGTGGTGTCGAAGGCCACCAACGCTTTCAGCAAATCGAGACTGTTGCTCATCGGTCGTCTCCGGCGACACCGTAGCCAGGCGATTTGTCCGGGGCCAGGGCGCGGTCGATGTAGTCCTGAACCTGCGGGCGATAGGCGTCCCAGATGTTCTCAAGCTGGCCGATCGGATCCTCATCCGCCCAATCGACCCGCAGGTTGATGATCGGCCAGGTCAGCTCGCCGACCACCACCACGGCAGCCGAATGCACCGGCCCGGCTTCGCCGCCCGCCACCACCGCCGCTTTCATCGCCGTGAGCAAGCGATCGGTCAGTTGGCCCTCACCGTTCTCGAACGCCCTGACCATGGCCTCGATCACCGAACGATCCGCCAGCATGTTGCCGGCGGCCACGCATTGTTCGCCTGACACGGCGTTGTGGCTGCCCAAGGTTTCCGAGCCGCTGAAGTGTGCGGTGCGGCCGAGGTGGTCAATCGCGGTGATTTGTCGATATTGGCTGTAGCCGTTGCGGGTCAAGACTTTGTCCAGGGCCTCGGCTGGCGCGAGGCCTTGTTCCATGAGGGCGAGGACTTCCGGGCCGAGTGACGGCAGGGTGATGTTTTGGGTCGATACGGCGCCGACACCGGGAAGCAACCAGGGGCAGCGTGCGCCGACGGCGATGCTTGAGGAACTGATCGCAATGCCGAACTGACCGGTTTCGGGGCAACGTGCGGCGATGGAAAAGGTCATGGTTTTGCTCCTTGTTTAGCCTTGGCGAAAGGGTTGTCTGTGCTGGCGCCATCGCGAGCAAGCTCGCTCCCACACTTGATCACTGTCGTACACAAATCTCTGCCCACTGAAGATCTACTGTGGGAGCGAGCTTGCTCGCGATTGGGGCGACTCGGTCTACCTGCTTACTCAGGAATCACCGCAATCACATCAATCTCCATCAACCACTGCGGCTGCCCCAATGCCGAAACCACCAGACCGGTCGAGATCGGAAAGACCCCTTTGAGCCACTTGCCGACTTCCTGATAGACCGGCTCGCGGTAACGCGGGTCGATCAGGTAGGTGGTGGTCTTAACGATGTGGCTGAGGTCGCTGCCGGCTTCCTCCAGTAACTGTTTGACGTTGCGCATGGCTTGCTCGGTTTGCGCGCGAGCGTCACCGAGGCCCACCAGGTTGCCGTCGAAATCGGTACCGACCTGACCGCGAACATACACGGTGTTGCCGGCACGGACCGCCTGGCACAGGTCGTTGTCCAGGCTCTGGTTGGGGTAGGTTTCCTTGGTGTTGAACATGCGAATGCGGGTATGGGTTGGCGTGGACATTTGAAGCTCCTAAAGAAAAATTCGGCCCGGCGCTGTTCAAGCGCTGGCGCGGATATCAAGCGCTGACGGTCGTTTTATGGGCGACCGGGACGGTCTCAGCCTCACGCTGCAGGGCATCCCGGTAGTCGAGGTATGAACGCTGGATGGCGATGTGGTCAGCCACATACTTGGCGTCGTGCCAAACGCCCCAGATGAACGAAGAGCCACGACGCGACTGCCACGGCAGGCCCAGGAAATACACGCCAGGCTCGCTCGACACACCGCGCTGATGCTGTGGCTTACCGTTGTCGTCGAAGGCGTCGACCTTCAGCCAGCTGTAATCGGTGGCAAAACCGGTGGCCCAGATGATCGAGGTTACCCCGGCCTCGGCCAGGTCGAGCTGCAGAATCGGCTTGGTCACGCACTCAGGATCCGGGAAGGTAATGCGCGCTTCAGGCTCTTGCGGCAGGTCCAGACCGTTGCGCTCGATGTAGGCATCAGCGGCATCGAGCAGCGCCAGATAGTTCTCATCGCCGCGCGCCAGGTTGTCGGCCAGATTCGGCTGGAAGGTTGCCACCGCGCCATTGAACGATTGCGTCAGACCCACCAGCGTCATGCCGCGATGGGCCAGCCCGCGGAAGTCCACCGTGCGGCCGCCATGGGCACCGCTCACAGCGATTGTCACGTGTTCCCGACCAGGTTTCATGGCTGCCTGATCCCATTCGCCGAGCACCCCCAGCCACCAGCAGAAATCTCGGTTGCGATAGGCGCGAGGAGGGCGATCGTGCGCGCCGACGGAGAGGTAAACTGTCTTGCCGGCACGCTGCAATTCATCGGCGATCTGCACCCCCGACGACCCAGCGCCGACGACGAGAACGGCACCTTCGGGCAGTTGCTGTGGATTGCGGTATTCGGCGGAATGGATTTGCAGGAATTGCTGGTCTTTCGGTGCAATCGGCGGGATAACCGGACGCTGGAAAGGCCCGGTGGCGGCCACCACGCGGTTGGCCTCGATCACCCCCTCAGAGGTTTCAATCGTGAAGCCAGGCCGACCGACATTGCGCTCGACCTTCTTCACGTCTACGCCGGTGCGGATCGGCGCGTTGAACTTCTTGGCATAGGCTTCGAAATAGTCGGCTACCCGCTCTTTCGGGGCGAAGCCGTCAGGGCTGACATCGTCGAACTCAAGCCCCGGAAAACGATCGTGCCAGGCCGGACCATTGGCCACCAGCGAATCCCAGCGGCCGGTGCGCCAGCGTTCGGCGATACGATTGCGCTCCAGCACCAGGTGCGGCACGCCGAGTTTGCTCAGGTGCTCACTCATGGCCACGCCAGCCTGACCGGCACCCACAATCAGCGTATCTGTTTTTATTTTTTCAGTGGTCATCTCTATACCCTTCGAAGTTGGATTCAGGTCGGTTGTGGCCTGCCATTTCTTGGGGTCAAGACTAGGGATCGCCCTTGGATCGGTAAAATATTATTAAGCTGGCATTTGAGTATAAATAACTGATGCAGAGCCTTTAGCTCAGTGGCTCTGTCGAGGTCCTGGCTCAGTCACTGTACAACTGCGCCATTGTGCACGACCTGTTTGAGCATCCTGCTCGACGAGCGGTGACCGGAATAGTTGGCGACATTTCCTGCTTTGCCGGATATGGTCGCCCCGACGTCGCGCGTCGTGGAGGTGGACTGGTCTCGGTCGCGGTTCTGATATCGGTGGCAATCGCCGGCCCAGCATCGGTGGCTGGGCGCAGATCACCGGACACAACACCATTTTTGTCGATGACAAAGACCCGCTACGTCACGGCTTCCAGCTTGCCTGATCAGTCGCATAATGGTGCTAGGGCTTTTTGCGCTTCTGCGGTTAGCATTACGCCTTATCAGCGCGTCAAGCGACAGGTTGGTTAACGTAACCGAGTGGGTCAAACATTGATCGAACGACGTCAATTCAGCGGAGGCATGAAGGGGAAAAACCTTCGCTATCTGAATGAAAACCCTGGGCAGCCCGCTCAAATGACTCGGACAGGCTTCTTGCTGCTCGAGCATTTCTCGCTGCCTGCGTTTACCCAGGCACTGGATACGATTGTCACCGCGAATCTTCTACGACCCGGGTTGTTCTCGTCCCGAACGTTCGGCCTGAATGACGGGGAGGTCGTCAGCGATCTGGGCCTGGTCATTCGTCCAGACGCACGTATCGATTCTTCAGCCATTCACAACCTGGACCTGCTGGTCATTTGCGGCGGCTACAGGACAGAACTCAAGGCAACCGATGAGCTCATCAGCCTGTTGCGAGCGGCGGCAGACCTGGGTGTCAGTCTCGCCGGGTTGTGGAATGGCGCATGGTTCCTGGGCAGCGCAGGCTTGCTCGATGGATATCGTTGCGCCATTCACCCCGAACATCGTCCCGCGCTCGCGGAAATCTCCAAGGCGACGCATGTCACCAGTGAGCCCTATGTCATCGATCGAGACCGGCTCACGGCGTCCAGTCCCTCTGGGGCATTCCATATGGCCCTGGACTGGATCAAAGGGCTGCACGATAAAGCCCTGGTCGAGGGTATCGAGGACATTCTGGCGTTCGAAGAGTCTCGCTACCGGCGCATCAAACCGGCTGAGAATATCTGTGTGAGCGCGCCCTTGCGCGAGGTGGTCAAGCTGATGGATGCCAACCTCGAAGAACCGCTGGAGCTGGAGCAGCTGGCGGTCTACGCCGGCCGTTCACGGCGACAACTCGAGCGCTTGTTCAAGGAGCAACTGGGCACGACGCCGCAACGGTATTACATGGAGCTGCGAATCACCGAGGCACGTCGACTCCTGCAGCACACAGAGCTATCCCAAGTGGACGTGCTGGTGGCCTGTGGTTTTGTTTCGCCCAGTCATTTCAGCAAGTGCTATAGCTCGTATTTCGGCTACAGACCTTCCAAGGAAACGCGACTCGTCAAGTAAAAGCCATTTTTGAGTCCGCGCACCCTTGCGATGGTTTTGAGCAGGGCAGATTGCTCTGGCTTGCTGGAGGTGGTCGGGATTGGAGCGTGTACTGCCCCAATCCCGCCATTCCTATTTTTTGCCGCCTGGCAATGGTGGGGTTCGAGGGGGGATCAAGCGCTTCGTCCCGATCGACTCAAACGCCGACGCCAAGCGCAGCAGCGTCGAATCGTCATAGGCACGACCCGCGAATGTCAGCCCGACGGGCATGCCGATGTCCGGCATTATGCCCATCGGCACAGTGACCGTGGGAACACCCAGGTGCCGGATGGCGAGATTGCCATTGGCAACCCAGATACCATTACTCCACGCGATATCCGCGGACTTCGGATCGACATCGGCATTCGCCGGCGCAACGTCGGCTACCGTCGGGAATATCACCGCATCGAGCCCGAGCCGATCCATCCAGTCCTCAAGATCGATTCGACGGGTCTTTTCAAGCCCCCGTAGTCCGTCCGGAACCGTGGCGATCTTGTCCCAGGGTGTAATGCCGCGCTCGGCCATCCGCACGTACTCGTCCATGCCAGCGACAAGGTCTCCCTCCCGGTTGGGCAGAGTCCCCGGGTCGTGGGGGAAAATCAGCGGTCCGTCGACATCGATCAGACGGTTCAGTTCTGGATCGCCGTTGGCCCGAAGAAAATCATCGAACGCCCAGGCCGTCAGATCCCACAACTCATGATGAAGGAATTCCTTGGACACCAGGCCCCGGGTGAACACCGTCGGCGCTCCAGGGCGATCACCCTCGCAATTGGATACCATCGGGAAATCCACTTCGAGCACTTCGGCACCCGCGGCTTCGAGTGCCTGGCGAGCCTTTTCCCAGAGTTCGATCACCGAAGAGCGGGTGTTGATTCGCTGCCCCGTCGGCCCACCAATACCCGGCGCGTCGCTCGTACCCGCTGCGGGATCCGCGTTGATGTACATACGGGGAACGCCGAAGCGCTTTCCAGCGAGCGCATCGGTGTTCGCGGCAAGCGACCCATAGGCGGCGGGGCGCACCGAGGCGACACTCGGGATGGGCACCCAGGGTTGCATCCGCCACAGATCGCCCCGTGTGTCGGGATCCTCCGCCACCACCACATCAAGCACCTCGAGCAGGTCCGCCATCGTTCTGGCAAACGGCACGACAACGTCCATGGTCGGCGTCAACGGCCAGTTGCCACGCACCGAGATCACCCCGCGCGAAGGCGTATAGGCACACAGGCCATTGTTCGACGCAGGCCCGCGTCCGCTCGACCAGGTTTCTTCAGCGAGGCCGAATGCCGCGAAGCTGGCTGCGGTTGCAGTACCTGCGCCGTTCGATGAGCCCGAGGCGAAGGGGGCAGTGAGGTAGTCAGCGTTGTACGGGCTTTCTGCGCGGCCATACACGCCGCGTTGCATGCCACCGTTCGCCATGGGCGGCATATTGGTCTTGCCCAGGCAGATCGCTCCAGCGGCGCGAAGCCGTTCGATGGTGAACGCATCGCGATACGCAATCAGGTTGGCGAATGCCGGACTTCCAGAGGCTGCGGTAAGCCCCTTCACCAGATAACTGTCCTTGGCCGTATAGGGGATGCCGTCGAGCGGACCCAGCGTCTGGCCCTTGGCCCGACGGACATCGGACGCCTGCGCCTCCTTGAGTGCATCGGGGTTTCGAACCACCACCGCGTTGAGGGCAGTGGGCGTGTCGGGTCCGTCATAGGCATCGATCCTGGCGAGATAGGCCTGGACCAGCTCAACCGCCGTTGTTCGGCCTGATTCGAGCGCAGCACGCAGTTCAGCAATCGAAACCTCGGTGACCTCGATCATGCTGTTACCACCGGCTGCTGATGGGGATGCGGTGAGTGTTTTCATTACGCTGGATCCTGGAGGCAGGGACAAAATTCATCACACATAAGGTTGGCACCCGCCTTCTCCTGTGAGGGAGAGGGCAATCCTCCTGCCTGCTGGTGACTGCCGGTCCTGAAGCGCGGGGTGGTCCGAACCCGGCTCAGAGAAGATAGCTGGATATGAGCTTCGAAATTTCTACCATCGAAGTCTTTCCGGTAAATTCAAATTTTACTTTGCCCAGCGACGAAAAATAAATTTCCAGTTCGGAGTCCAGGTCAAAGGTTCCAGACGTCTCCACGGAATAGGCGACGATATTTTTGTAGGGCAGGGAGGTGAAGTCCTTTTTGCTTCCGGTGATGCCTTGCACGTTTACCGCGATGATTCTTTTGTTGGTAAATACCACGCCATCACGCATGGATTTATAGGAATCGATGACCTGCTCTCCCTCCAGCAGAAGGGAAGTGACACGTTCTGCGTACTCATCGTTTTGTTTCAGCTTGAAGAAACCCTTGTTGTTGAAATCAATCATCCAGCGCTCCTCGTTATCAAAATAATCATCCAGGATTCCTGCGAGCTGCCGACTATGACGGGCTGCAAATCCTTGCGTGCCAGCTCGATTCGCCAGCAGTGCGTACTACCCCTCAACGGGTTACGTACTGAGAATAACATCCTCTTTTTTCCCAGGTATCGAAGTGCGCCGTTCCGGTGTCCGCTTTCGGCCGAGGCACCGCCATCCTTGACGAGCGAAAAGGAAGTCAGTACCTTTCTGGAATGATCATTCCAGAAAGGCTGGCCCAATGCGTCCCAAGGAATTCAAGCAAGACGAGATTGTCGACGCAGCCATGCAGGTTTTCTGGCAACTCGGTTATAGCGCCACGTCGATACAGGATCTGGTTGACGGTACCGGATTGTCTCGAAGCAGCCTGTACAACGCCTTTGAGAACAAGCATGGATTGTACGAGCATGCACTGCGTCGTTATCACGATCTGACTGCCGCGAACGTAGCGCTGCTTCAGGAATCGGGCTCGGTCAAAGGGCTGATCCAGCAACTGCTGATGAGGATCGTCAATGATGAACTCAGCGATACCGGGCAACGTGGCTGCCTTGCCGCCAATGCCACACTGGAACTGGCCGGCCAGGACGAATCCGTTGCCGAGTTGGTCTCGCGCAACTTCCTGCGCCTGGAGAAAGCTTTGGAGCGCGCACTCATCCGTGGTCAGGCCGAGGGCGAAATCGCCACGCACAAGAAACCGCGCGCGCTCGCACGCTTTATCGTGAACACGATTCAGGGCCTGCGGGTCTTGAGTAAAGGCAGTGCTCACCATAACCGTCGGCAACGCTTGCTGGATGTAGTCGAGGTCGCGATAGACGCGTTGTAACCGAGGAGGGTTCTCACGCTTCAAGTGAAAGACTGACAGCGACCAGGGTTTATTTGCCTTGTTTTGGAATGATCGTTCCAATACTGAGGTTCAAAACCGTTTAAGAGCGCCACCGTGACTCGGGCAGCCGATCAGGAAACAGGACATGTATTTTTTATCAGGGATACCACGATGACCACCCACGGCGACAATGGATTGATAGCAACGGGGCTCGATGAAACGCCTTCTGCGCAACGGCTGCCCGTGTGGAGGCTGTTGGCATTTACGCTGGCGGGCTTCATCACCATCATGACCGAAACCATGCCAGCCGGCCTGCTGCCTCTGATCGGGCAGGGGCTGGGTGTTTCACAGGCCATGGCGGGGCAGTTGATCACACTGTATGCCTTAGGCTCGGTGCTGGCGGCGATCCCAGTCGTTGCGGCTACGCGAAAATGGCGCAGGAGGCCGTTGTTCCTGCTGGCGATCGGCGGGTTGCTGGTCTTCAACAGCGTGACGGCCTTGTCCTCCCACTATGTGCTGACTCTGGTCGCGCGGTTCATCGCCGGAATGGCGGCAGGCGTGATCTGGGGACTGTTGGCCGGTTATGCACGACGCATGGTGCCCGATGATTTGCAGGGGCGAGCCCTGGCGGTGGTCGGTATCGGTCAACCCGTTGCCTTGTGTCTCGGTGTGCCCCTGGGCACTTGGCTGGGTACTCTGTTTGATTGGCGTGGGGTGTTCTGGATCATGTCGGCCCTCGCGTTACTGCTGTTGGTGTGGGTGCGGTTTGGCGTGCCTGACTACGCGGGACAAACTGAAGGTCAACGCCAGCCGATCCGCAGCATTCTTCTGACCCCCGGCCTGCGCTCGATACTGTTGGTGATTTTCCTCTGGATACTGGCGCACAACATCCTTTACACCTACATCGCGCCATTCCTGGACTGGGTCGGGCTTGGCCAGCGGATAGACCTCGTGCTTCTGCTCTTTGGTGTCGCCTCTATCGTCGGTATCGGGGTCACAGGAATGTGGGTGGATCGTCGGTTGCGTGTGCTGACGCTGCTTAGTCTGGCGGTCTTCGCGATGGCGGCACTGGTGTTGGGAATGGCCAGCAGCTCTCCCGACATTGTGCTCCTCAGCGTTGCGCTCTGGGGGCTGACGTTCGGCGGCGCGCCCACGCTGCTGCAGACGGCCATTGCCGATACCGCCGGTGATGGCGCCGATGTCGCGCAGTCGATGCTGGTGACCATCTTCAACCTGGCAGTGGCCGCAGGTGGCATCGCGGGTGGCGTGTTGCTGGAGCATGCGGGGCCGAGCTCTTTTCCCCCGACACTGCTGGTATTGGCGCTGCTCGGTCTGTCCGTGGTTTGGCTAGCCAGGGCCAATGGTTTCAAGCCTGGCCATCGCGCAATCATGCGATAAGAAGTGGCCAAAGGGCTGCCAGGTGGCTATTGAAGGTCATGAAAATAGCGGTCTGCTTTTGGAATACTGCGCCGACATCCAGAGCGACTCTCACTGGGCGATGAGAGGGTGATGGCGAAATGATGTCGCCGCCTGACATCGCCATGCTTCATGACCGTCCGTAACCCAAGCCGAGGGTTCGCTCACACTTCGCTATGCTTGACAACACGAACCGCCAGTGGGCGTGAGGAGCGACCCGATGGGGCCGGTCACTCAAGACCCCCATCCGCCCGATGAACTCACTGCGGGTGCGACCGGCATAAAGCAGTTTCTGGCAGATGACGAAAGCAGGGTGAACTGAACTGTGTCCCACTAGAAGTCTGGAGGAGAAGCATGACTTGGGTTTACGTTCTTCTCAGCATGATGACCATCGCCTCTACCTGGTGCCTGGCTGCAGGCTTCGCCATCGCGCGCCGGAACCAACACAAGTAAATAGAGGCGAACCCGGCAGTACGCTCACCTCGCTGATGGCCGGGTAACGCTCGTTGGGCTGGATCAGCCTATATAGAGCCTGCGCTGAACCAAAGCCTCGCCGATCTACCAGTGGACGAAAAACATTCCAGCTGTACAACCGCCACCTGGCCCCACAAAGCTCGGGAGCATTGTTCGTTTTTTGGCCGAATGAGCCGGTCGCGACAGGCGAAAACTGACCCGGCAGGGCAGTCCCTCTCACTGTCCGAGACTCTCGGCAGGGCTGACAGCTGCCTGCCGCCCGCGCTCGAGGTCGACCCCGGCGAGGATCAGCAGGCCGACCACGAAATAGCTGCCGGTGATCAACATCGCCAGGCGGTGATCACCATCGGACAGCCAACTGGCCAGGCCATAAGTCATGGGGCCGAGGATGGCCGAGAGTTTGACCGCCAGCCCCCAGAGGCCGAAGAACTCCGCCAGACGCGTCGGCGGCGCCAGCAGACCGACTATCGCGCGGCCGGCCGATTGGCTGGCGCCCATGCACAGACCGGCGAGGTTGGCCGCCAGCCAGAATAGCTCGGGGCCGCGCGCGACCCAGACCAGACCGACCATCCCCAACCAGCCCAGCAGGGTCAGCGCCAGCGTGGCGCGATGGCCGAGGCGATCCTGCAGCCAACCGAACAGCACGGCACCGATGGAGGCCGTGATATTCACCACGAAGATCAGCAGCAGCGTGTCCTGGGTATTGAAGCCCATGACCTGATTGGCATAGATGGCAGCCAGGGCGATCACCGCCGAGATCCCGGCCTGGTAGAAGACGGTGCAGGCGAGGAAGCGCAGCAGGTCGCGATAGTGGTCGGCTTCGCGCAGCGTCTGCGCGAAGCGTGCCAGCGCTGCTTGCGCGATAGGCGTGTCGCCGCGCCCTGGCTGCGGCTGGCTGCGTTCGCGCAGGAACAGGAAGGTCGGTACGCTGGCGATGGCGAACAACGCCGCGGTGATCAGCATGCACACCGGCACGAACTGCGCCGCAGTCTGGCCCTGCGCCTGGGCCCAGCTGACGTAGGCCAGGCAGGCACCCAGGCTGACCAGGCCGCCGATATAGCCGAACCCCCAGCCCCAGCCGGACACCTTGCCCAAGGCATCTGCACGGGCGAGTTGGGGCAGGAAGGCGGCGATCAGGTTCTCGCCGCTGCCGAAGCAGAAGTTCGAGAGGACGATGAACAGGATCGCGATACCGAGCTCCCCCGGCCCGGCCAGCGCGAGTCCAGCAGTAAAGGCGACGCAACCGACCGTGCTGAACAGCAGCAGGCGCTTCTTGCAGGCGAAGGCATCGGCGTAGGCGCCGATCAGCGGCGCGGTCAGGATGATCAGGACATAGGAGAGGGCGGTGGCGCTGGTCCAGGCCAGCGTGCCCCAGGCTTCGCCCTTGGCAACCACCGCGACGAAGTAGGCGTTGAACACGGCGGTGATCACCACCGTCGTGTAGCCGGAGTTGGCGAAATCAAACATCGCCCAGGCCCAGATTTCTCGGCGTGTCACTCCGGGGGCAAGAATGGCTGGCATGGCGATCTCTCGCAGGCGATGAGTCCTTAAGAGCCTAGCCTCAAACCGTAGCAGCTGCCGATGAGGGCATTCCCAGCTCCCGCCATAGGCGCATAATGGCAATTGGCAAGGATTTACACACACAGAGTGCGTTGTCATGAGGGGCCGCCGATGTCTCGTCCGCCTCCAGAAACCCGTGCCGTTCCCCATTCCGGTGAGGACGCGGAAAAATTGCTCGACATTGTCCGGCGCACCGTGGTCGAGTTGCGCCCGCAGGCGGCAGAAGCTTTGCAAATCACCTTGCACAGCGTGCTGGATCGGGACCTGGGCGTAGACAGCCTGGCCCGGGTTGAGCTCTGGTCACGCATCGAGCACGAATTCGCTGTGCGCTTGCCGGAATCGCTGTTCGCCTCGGCGGACACCCCCGCCGATATTTTACGCGTGTTGCACAGCAGACAGGGCGCCGAGGTGGTACGTCCGCTGCCCTCCAGCGACTCCAGCGACTCCAGCGAGGCCCGGGCAGCAACAGAGCAGACGCCGGACGCCGCGCGGACCTTGATCGAGGTGCTGGAATGGCATGTGCGCCATCAGCCGCAGTATCCCCACGTGCGCCTGCTGGGTGAAAGCGACCAGCCGGAAGACATCAGCTATGGCGCCTTGCACCAGGGCGCCCAAGCCGTTGCCGCGGGGCTGCAACGTTGTGGTTTGCAGGCCGGTCAGACCGTGGCCCTGATGCTGCCCACAGGGCGCGACTTTCTCTATGGCTTTTTCGGCATCCTGTTGGCCGGTGGCGTGCCGGTGCCCATCTACCCACCGCTGCGCCTCTCGCAAATAGAGGATCATTTGCGCCGCCAGGCCGGCATCCTGCGCAACGCCGAAGCCAAACTGCTGATTACCGTCACTCAAGCGAAACTGCTCGCCCGGCTGCTCCAGCCGCAGGTCCCGAGCCTGACGCGCATTGCCAGCGTGGCCGAGCTGACAGGCGAGGGGGACGAGTGCATCACACCGCCGCGGCAAGCGGATGACATCGCCTTCCTGCAGTACACCTCGGGCAGCACGGGCCAGCCCAAGGGGGTGATGGTCAGCCACGCCAATCTGCTGGCCAATCTGCGCGCCATGGGTGGGGTTCTGAAAGTGGGGCCGCAGGACGTGTTCGTCAGCTGGCTGCCCATGTACCACGACATGGGCCTGATCGGTGCCTGGCTGGGCAGCCTGTATTACGGCTACAGCCTGGTGCTGATGTCGCCGCTGGCTTTCCTCGCGCGGCCGGTGCGTTGGCTATGGGCCATCGATCGCTTTCACGGCACGATGTCGGCGGCACCCAACTTCGCCTACGAACTGTGCCTGAGCAAACTCGCTGACGACGACCTCGAGGGCCTGGACCTGAGCAGTTGGCGCGTGGCCTTCAACGGCGCCGAGCCGGTCAGCCCGGATACCTTGCAGCGCTTCGCCGAACGTTTCGCTCGCTACGGCTTTGCGCCCACCGCGCTGGCGCCGGTCTATGGGTTGGCCGAGGCCACGTTGGGCGTGGCCTTTCCGCCCTTGGGCCGAGGGCCGCTGATCGACCGGGTGCAGCGCGAGGCGTTTCAGGTCCGCGGCAATGCACTGCCCGCCGAAGCGGACGCCAGCGCAACACTGCGCTTCGTCTCCAGCGGCCGGCCGCTGCCGGGCCATCAGATTCGCATCGTCGATGGCAGCGGGGTCGAACTCCCCGAGCGCAGTGAAGGTCACCTGCAATTTCGCGGACCATCCACCACCGGTGGCTACTACCATAACCCCGAAGAGACCCGCCGGGTGCTGCGCGATGGCTGGTTCGACTCGCTCGACTTCGCCTACATGGCAGGCGGTGAGGTCTACCTGACCGGCCGGGCCAAGGACCTGATCATCCGTGCCGGGCGCAACATCTACCCTTACGATGTCGAAGCGGCGGTCGGCAATTTGCCCGGCCTGCGTAAAGGCTGCATCGCGGTGTTCGGCAGTCCTGATCCGGCCACCGGCACCGAGCGCCTGGTGGTGTTGGCGGAAAGCAACGAGCAGGAAGCTGCCGCGCGGCAACGCCTGCAGCAGGAGGTCAACCGCATCGTGGTCGACCTCACCGGGGTGGCGCCCGACGATATCGTCCTGGCACCACCGCATAGCGTACTGAAGACTTCCAGCGGCAAGATTCGCCGTGCTGCCAGCCGCGAACTGTATGAGCGCGGCGAAGTGGGTCGGCCGCACCTCGCCGTGTGGCGCCAGCTTCTGCGCCTGGTGCTGCAGGCTGTACGCGGGAATTTCGGCCGCTCCTGGCGAACCTGCCGCGCCACGCTGTATGCCGCTTACATCTGGCTGTTGTTCTGGCTGGTCACACCGCTGACCTGGCTGGGCGTCGCGATCCTGCCGCGCCAGCATTGGTGCCGCAGCTTTACCCGCGCGGCCGCACGGCTGTTCGTGCGCTTGGCGGGTGTGCCGTTCAGCGTCACCGGGCTGGAGCGTCTGCCTGAGGCAGGAGGCAGCGTGCTGGCCGTAAACCATGCCAGCTACCTCGACGGCGTCATTCTCTGCGCGGCCCTGCCGCCGCGGTTCAGCTTCGTTGCCAAGCGCGAACTGGCTGACCAGTGGATCGCCGGCCTGTTCCTGCGCAAGCTCGGCGCCCGCTTCGTCGAGCGCTTCGACCTGCAGCGCAGCGCCGCCGACACCGAGCCCTTGGCCGAGGCGCTACAGGCTGGCCAGCCGCTGGTGTTCTTCCCCGAGGGAACCTTTACCCGCGAGCCAGGCTTGCGCACCTTCCACATGGGCGCCTTCGTGCTCGCCGGGCGTGTCGGCGTACCGCTGCTGCCGGTCGCCATCCGCGGCACGCGCAGGGTGCTGCGCGACGGTCACTGGTTCCCGCGCCACGGAGCCATCCACGTCAACGTCTGCTCCCCGTTGTTGGCGCAGGGGCCGGGCTGGATGGAGGCAATCAGGCTGCGAGATGCAACGATAGCGGCGCTGCTGGAGCATCTGGATGAATCGGAACGGGCCCAGCGCTCCGGTTAGCGGGACCCAGCCTGGCCCAGCTCATACTGGGCGAACACTCGGACATCTCCCTGGAACCGTTCGCCATCGACCGATTTAATGAGGCTGCTGTTACGCTGCCTTCATCCCCCTTCAACCATCGAGCACTATCGAGGAGTTAACATGCTGGAAATTACCCGTATCGAAACCAACCAACGCATGAGCCGTGTCGTTCAATGCAACGGTTTCACCTTTCTCGGCGGCCAGACCGCCACCGACCGGACCCAGGATATCAAGGGCCAGACCGCCCAGGTGCTGGAAAAGATCGACAACTTCCTGGCCCAGGCCGGCCTGGACAAGACCCGTATCCTCACCGCGCAGGTCTGGCTGTCGGACATCGAGGCTAACTTCGCCGGCATGAACGAGGTGTGGGACGCCTGGGCACCGCAAGGCCATGCACCTGCGCGGGCTACCGTTGAATCGCGTCTGGCGGCGCCGGATTTGCTGGTGGAAATTACCGTGGTCGCGGCGGGCTGATCGCTAGCTGTTCATGGAGTCGACAGGGAGCACCGGTCGACTCCATACGGACGCTCAAAGCATGTCTACTCGGTCCAGGACAATTCAGCACGCGGTGCTAGACTTTCAGGTTGATCAGCCCCTGGGGAGACAGTCGATCAACCTGCACCTGCACCTGCACCTGCACCTGCGGTGCGAGGACTAGAAAACCAGAGGTTCGACATGACTACTCAATCGTTGGATAAAGAACTCATCAACCTTGTGGTCCGCAACTATGTAGAGGGCATGGTATTCGCAGACGAAGTATTGCTGCGGCAGGCCTTCCACCCAGACTGTCGCATCATTGGCCACTACCTTAAAGAGCTTGATTGGTTATCCCTTGATGAGTTTATCGGCGCAATCAAGACCGCAGGCCCGGCCGCAAAAGAGGTAACGCCCTTTTGGGAGATTATTAATCTGGATATAACCGGTGATGCCGCAGCGGTAAAAATCATAGATGATTATATCGGCATGAGGTTTACCGATTACCTGTCGCTACTGAAAGTTGATCATCGCTGGATGATTGTTAATAAGCTTTATTATTACCACGAGTAGAAGGGCGCTGATCCTGGAGTTATCCCTATTGAGAGGCCGGTATGGCCAAAGAAAAAACGTCGCAGTTTAAAAAGCGAAATCTGACTGCGGAACACGTCGCTTGTGTCGAGCGGTTTGAGCCCGATCCTGGACCCGAACCAGGCACGAGCGAACACACCCAGGCAGAGTTCGATGCGATGGTGGAGGCACTTTTACTTGAATACCAACCGCAAGAGCTTTGGGTCTTTGCCTATGGCTCACTGATATGGAATCCGGAGTTCGAGGTTGTGGAGAGCCGTAGCGCCACCGCCTATGGCTGGCATCGCTCGTTCTGCCTGAAACTGACTCGCTGGCGCGGCACACGCGAGTTGCCAGCCCTGATGCTGGCCCTCGACCGAGGCGGAAGCTGCAACGGGTTGGCATACCGGCTTCCAGCGCAAGACCACTTCAAGCAACTGGGACTGTTGATGTTCCGGGAAATCGACGCAAACCCACCGACCAATGTTCCGCGCTGGATTTCGGTTAAAACCGAGTCTGGGGTGGTGCGTGCATTAGCCTTTGTCGCGGCACGCGACGGAATGGCCGATGCAGGCAAATTGCCCATGGAAAAGGTTGCACATGTATTGGCGCGCGCCGCTGGGCACTGGGGCTCGTCAGCCCAATACCTATTCCGGACCGTGACCATGCTGAAAGAGTACGGCATTCGTGACCGTAATATGTGGCGAATACAAAGCCTGGTCGCACAGGAGATCGAAGAGTCGTTATCCGCTGCGAAGAAGACCTAGAACAGCTTCGGGGTTGCACCCCGACCGCAGGCAATGGCCGCACTATAATTAATGTGTGTCTGTACCTCCATAACGCTCGCTTGAGAGGTAGAGGGCAGCACAGCAAATGAGACGGACAGTACATCTGATTACGTGAGAGAGGGTTCAGCCATGAAAAATCACTCCTTCCAGCATTACTCTCATGATCTGGAAATGGCCGTTCACGACGCGTGGATTACCACCAAGGTGAAGTCGGCCCTGGCATTTTCCGACCCATCCCTTAGCCTGCATATCAATGTCAAAACCCATGCGGGCGTGGTGGCGTTGAGCGGCCGCGTCAACACCCATAGGGAGTGTGAAAAGGCTATCGGTCTGGCCCGTTCGGTTCATGGTGTCACCGAAATCGATGCCAGCGACTTGCAGACCCATGTGTTCACGCCTGGAAGTTTTCCAGAAGCTCCCAACGCCGAAGAGAGCACTGAGAGTCGGCCACAATCGTCAACCAAGATGGACGACAAATGACAATGACAGATCGAGGACTTCCACTGACTGACCGACCATGACGCGATCAACCGCCTGTAGCGCGAGCAGGGGGTCTGTCAGGTGCAGTCCATCAATCTGCCGGGCGCAGGGACGCTGAATGTCTGTGTGCCCGCAGTAGCGTCTTCACGAAATGGACGAGGAGCGCTTCTGGCTGATTTCTGCCTTTCACGACTGGCTGCTCTCACCTTGGTCGATTTCGAATTACTAATCGTAAATTCGTGACTTATCGAAACTAAAAAATCGCCAGAATACATCGGAGCAGGCCAGGACACGCTATGACGAACCCATCTGTTTGAATGCCTTGAAAAGGGTCCAGCGCTGCTCAACAACCTTGATCAAATTGACTGACGTCTTCAGGGCTCGAAGCTGCCAGTGGTTACGGCTTAGTTCCAATAGAATCCACGGCTTGCGCATGAGACGGTGCGCCGGGGTTGATAGAGTCTGTTTAGACTCAGGTTGTTTTACCGTCCAATTGAATATCACTTGGCTATTTTTAGATGCGTTAACGCTCACAGCCATTATCGAATACTCAGGGTTAGTTTCGTCTTCGACTAAGCTCTAGTTTTGGTGGACATTGCCAAGAAGAATGGAATCAGCCACGTTTTCCTGGAGTAGCGCATGAGCAATTTACCACCCGCAAGTCCGGAGCATCCTGAAGCCTTTGCGCAAGTGATTGCCGTACCCAAGCTTATGCAATGGAGGACACCCAGCAGGTGGCCGCGCTATGGTCTGGTCGCCGTGCTGCTGGCAATCAGCGGCTTTGCGGTGTGGTCTTCAATAACCACCGGACGCTTGGGGCAGGAGGCGATTGCCTCGAGCGTTCTGTCCGACCATTACACGTCGGCTGCGACTGCGGTGGCCGCAGCCGAGTCGCTGGAGCGCCTGTATCGCTTGGATACCGGCTCCGCAAGTACGTCATCGTTTCAACGAAGCCGTGCAGGAGATGACTCATGCACTTGAGCAGATTCATCGTACCGGATCGCTTGAGGACCGAGTTCTCGTCGAACAGGTTCGCGCTGCAACGCTTCCCTATCTTGAAAGCATCAATAAGTTGTTCGAGGCAGTTGACCGTGGGCATGATGCCGAGGTGCGCTGGATCGACAACGACGAGGCTGACCCGCGATTCGAAATCATCGAAAAAACCGTCCTGCAAGCATCGGCCGATCAACACAAGGAGTCTATCCTGGCGCTGGAGAAGCTGCGCACACGGGAGTCCTTCAACGCCAATACCACTCCAATCATTTTTATCGTCGGGCTGCTTGTCGCCGGTCTGTTCGCCCAAGTGCTGCGGCGTACGCGTGTCGAGCTCGACAGTCAACGCAAGGATGCCTTGCACGCCGACCGGTAAGCGCCGAAGCGTTCATGCAGTGGTATGAAGAACGAGAGCGCAAGTAGCTCAACAGCCTCTCACCGATGTCGGGTACATCCAATGACAAACGATCGCATAACCCATTGAGTGCTTCTGGCCGATTTTTGCCTGCCCCACACACTTATCCAGAGATGTGGCAGAAGATTGAGCGTGAGTTCCATCCTGTCCGGTGCTTCGATAAGCCCCCGTAACCTGTTGTATGCTGACTAGAGGCGGAGTTTGAAATCCCTGTCGGGGTCGGAATGAACGTATAGGTTGAACAACTGTTTATACCAGCCAGATGGGCATTTTTGATGTTCTTCAATCGTTCGCAGTGTCCGCTTGAAGCTTTCGTCCTGTACGCAGTAAAACCGCTCGGATGCCGTCGTATCATTCTCCTTCAGGGTCTCGCCTTCGAAAGCATAATGCATGATGTAGAGTTCCCCGCCATGAATGCTTTGGCTGATCGTGGACAGGAACACCTCCAAAATGCCGGTAGGCGTTTCAGCTACCACCTTGCATTCGTTTGGGGCGATTTTCACCCATCCGTAGGCTATCCATTTATCATTCAAGACTTGGGTGTGCCGATAGATGAAGGCGGCGCTGACGTTCTCCTTCTGATCTTCATTGCACAGCGTTAGCCGGGACTGGGCGCACACACCCATTGAGATGCAGGTAAGCGCAAGGACACTTGCAAGGCTTGATCTGATGTTCATTTTGGCCATGCCGATTCAGGGGCCAGGCGGCCATCCTGGTAGTACCACATGGGTGGGTCATACTTCTCGGTGCGGTAGAGAGTGGTATTATTCTCGATACTACAGACCCGGCCACCGCACAACTTCTTGAGCTCCTCATCGATCTTCTTTAGCTTCTCTTCGTTCTCCTTAAGCAAACTTTCCACCGCCCGACTGGAAATTTCAAAGTTTCGATCAACCTCAAGGGTCGCCGCGTCTGCTACCTTGAACGCTATTGGCTTTCCGTGCGCCTGAGCGGCAACGGCAGCAGGCATGATGCTTGCCAGGTAGTCCAGCGTAAGAATCTGGACGTTGTTATTCAGCACTTTCCAGTCAGCATTCAACTCGGCTTGGCCTTTCCAGTTGCGCAATTGCTTGGCTTCGCCAGGGTATATCACGTAGAGCTCACCTTCGTGTTTCATCCAGCCATAGGCGTACTGACCGGTTTCAATCCCGATATGGGTCATCATTACCCAGGTCGTGGCGGTGACTTTGTGCAGCTTGAAGAAAATATCTGACGCGTCAGGTTCGGAGTAGACGTACCAACCGTCACGGATCGACAATGTCTTGAGAGAGTATTCTGATGGTTTTTCGTAGGTTCCCGTCTTATCGCTGTATTGCAAGATCTTCGTGCCAGCAGGGATGGGGAAGTCGCTAGTGCCGATCAAAGGCTTATCCGAGGTGAGGCACCCCGAGATCAGGAAAATGATAGCCAACAAGATACCTATCATTAGTTGACGCAGTGCGGCTTCGAACATGGCTATAGTGCCTTCGCGTGTAACCAACGCGCTGCCAATACGAATTGAAACGGTAGCATGAGTCCAGACGCCTGGCCTTGGCGACTTCGACTCATTTGGAATAGCGAATATCACGCTGCGTGCTTGAACGGGGGGGCGCAACCCAGACACTTTGCGTGAGGTCTCACAGGTCTGAACAGCCCTTCGACAGCGCGGCAGCCTGAGTTTGAGCGGGAGGGCGAGTGGATATCTGCGCGAAGGTGATTATGCTTCAAGAAACCTTGCAGCGATGCGAGGCGGTCAGTCTGTGTTTATGCTTCGCGCAATCCGTAATCCGATGACATCAGCCCCAGGGCCTGGGTGCGGTAAGGGTAGTGAGGGTGCTCCGGCCTACAACAAGAGCAAGACGGAGAAGACTCATGGCCGCAATCGACAATACATCCACGGGTAGCGCGCCCCACCACGGGATCACCAAGGAGGAGCGCAAGGTCATTTTCGCCTCGTCCCTGGGCACCGTGTTCGAGTGGTACGACTTCTACCTTTATGGCTCCCTCGCCGCGATCATCGCCAAGCACTTCTTCGCCGGCGTCAATGAGACAACCTCCTTCATCTTCGCGCTGCTCGCGTTCGCCGCGGGCTTCGCCGTCCGCCCCTTCGGCGCCATCGTGTTCGGCCGACTGGGTGACATGATCGGGCGCAAGCACACCTTCCTCATCACCATTGTGATCATGGGTATTTCCACGGCCATTGTGGGTTTTCTGCCCGGCTACGCGACCATCGGCGTGGCGGCGCCGATCATCCTGATCACCCTGCGCCTGTTGCAAGGCCTGGCCCTGGGCGGTGAGTACGGCGGCGCGGCGACCTACGTGGCCGAACATGCGCCCAAAGGCAAGCGCGGCTACTTCACCTCGTGGATCCAGACCACCGCGACCCTCGGTCTGTTCCTTTCGCTGTTGGTGATCCTTGCCTGCCGCACTATCCTCGGTACCGAAGCCTTCGAAGCCTGGGGCTGGCGGATTCCCTTCCTGCTGTCGATCCTGCTGCTGATCGTCTCGGTCTACATCCGCCTGCAGCTCAGCGAGTCGCCGGTGTTCTTGAAAATGAAGGCCGAAGGCAAGTCCTCCAAGGCGCCGCTGACCGAATCCTTCGCCCGCTGGGACAACCTCAAGATAGTGATCATGGCCCTGCTCGGCGGCACTGCCGGCCAGGCTGTGGTCTGGTACACCGGGCAGTTCTATGCGCTGTTCTTCCTGCTGCAGACGCTGAAGATCGAGCCGCAGACCGCCAACTTGCTGATTGCTGGCTCGCTGCTGATCGGCACACCGTTCTTCGTCATATTCGGCAGCCTGTCCGACCGCATCGGCCGCAAGGGGATCATCATGGCCGGCTGCATCCTCGCAGCGCTGACCTACTTCCCGATCTTCCATGCGTTGACCCAATACGGTAACCCCGACGTGTTCGCCGCACAGGAGAAGAGTCCGGTCACTGTGGTCGCCGATCCCGGCCAGTGCTCGTTCCAGTTCGACCCGGTGGGCAAGGCCAAATTCAACAGCTCCTGCGATCTCGCCAAGAGCCTGCTGGCGAAGAAGGCCATCCCATACGCCAACGAGAAGGCCGAGCCAGGTGCGGTCGCGCAGGTCCGCATTGGCGACAAGGTGATCCAGAGCTTCGACGGCACCGCCATGCCGGTCGCCGACTTCAAGACCCGCAACGATGCTTTCACCGCCACCCTCGGTACCGCACTCAAGGACGCCGGCTACCCCGAGAAGGCCGACCCGGCCAAGACCAACTACCCGATGGTGCTGCTGCTCCTGACTATCCTGGTGATCTACGTGACCATGGTCTACGGTCCGATCGCCGCCTGGCTGGTGGAACTCTTCCCGGCGCGCATCCGCTACACCTCGATGTCGCTGCCGTACCACATCGGCAATGGATGGTTTGGCGGCTTTCTGCCCACGGTGGCGTTCGCCATGGTCGCGGCCACGGGTGATATCTACTACGGGCTGTGGTACCCCATCGTCATCGCCGTGATGACGGCTATTCTTGGCACGTTCTTCCTGCCGGAAACCAAGGATCGGGAAATTCATCACACATAAGGTTGGCAGTTGCCCTCTCCCGCAGTGGGAGAGGGCGGGTTCGGCCGATCAGATCCATCACAGCCATCGCGCAACGAGATGGCCAGCAAAGGCTGCGATGGGGAATGAGTTCAATTAGACCGAAACAGTCGGTGATATGATACCGAGCGTCTATATCTCGCTACGAGATTGCCCATGGATCGCCTGTCTACGTTGTTTTCGCAGTTCGGCGTGCGCGCAAACCTGTTTTACAACGGCAAGCTTTGCGGCATGGCGGCATACGATGGCGCTGACCGGCGCGGTCATATTCACCTGCTGCAGGCAGGTACCGTCACTTTGCAGGGGGCCGATCGCAAGGACCTGCTGCTTACCCAGCCCAGCCTGATTTTTCTGCCACGCCCAAGCCGGTATCAACTGTTCGCAGGTGATTCCGAGGGGGCTCAACTCTTGTGTGCGTCAATGGAGTTTGAGGGGGGTGTCGATAACCCATTGTCTGCATCGTTACCTGACATTCTGGTGTTGTCCCTGGATGAGCTGCCGTTGCTGGCCGATACACTGAAATGGATGTTCGATGAGGCGGCAGGCGGACATTGTGGCCGGGAGGCAGCGCTGGAACGCTTGTTCGAACTACTGATCATATTGTTGTTTCGGCATCTGCTCGACCACCAGCAGTTGCGTACTGGAATGATGGCTGGGCTGGCCGATTTGCGGCTGGCGCGCTCTCTGGTACAGATGCACAACGCCCCTCATCGTGCCTGGTCGGTTGCGGAGCTTGCGAGCGAGTCGAACATGTCGCGCGCTGCCTATGCCGTGCATTTTCGGGCCGTAATAGGGCAGACACCTGCGGATTATCTGTTGAGTTGGCGTATCAGCCTGGCGCAGAAGCGCCTGCGTGAAGGGCGACCGATTACCCTCATCGCCGCCGAAGTCGGTTACGAAAGTCCCTCGGCGCTTGCACGCGCGTTTCGTCGCAAGACGGGCTGCAGCCCACGGGGCTGGATGAAGGATTTGGCAGAAGAGGGTGATGGGACAACGGCCTGAAAGCATCGAATTGCTTCAGGCCGTCCCAAGAGTAAAGTCATCGGTTTAACGGGTTTCCAGCGCAGTTAGAGAATGGCCGGCCACGAAGATGGAAGCGGCAAGCAACCCGATGTCTTTGAGGAGAAACTGGCCCGGCGCAACCGTGATGGCTGGAAAACCGAGGCCGGGTTCAATCACGCCGGGTGTCGAGAACATAAAGCTCAAGGTCGTGAAGAACAATCCGGCAGACAACGCACCACCGATCAACGAAAGCTTTGGTGACAGCAGGCGACCTGCAATCAGAACCCCGATCGAGACCTCCAGGACGCCGAGTAAACTGGAGAAGGTATCGACACTGAAAATGTCATAAACCCAACCCAGGAACGGGCTGTTGCTCACCAGCGGAACCAGTCCCTGTGCCTCATAGTGCGTGAACTTCATGCCGCCGAACCAGAAGTAGATGACGGCGAGAGCGAAGAAAATACCGTAGGTTCCAAACGCCGTGGTTCTGACGCCGAGCGATGATTTTTTCGATGTGGCGATGGTTCTGTGGTTCTCAATATTCAAGGTAGTCATGATAAAGGCTTCCAATAGTGTGGTGACTCAAACCCCAGCGCGGTTTACGTCGGGAGTGGAGACATTGTTGTCTTTGATTCCACACTCTTGGGTTCTGAACGTATTGAGTACTGTGCAGATCGTCTTGACCCACTGCCGGTCTTGAAAGAGGAGGGCGGCTTCCCGGCGGCGGTGGACGAGGCTGGTTCGCTAGGGCTGTCGTGAGGATCGGTGTTCATTCAAGCAGGCTGCCGTGAGGCGTTCCGCGAGAAAGGCGATAAACACCCGGGTTCTGGCCGGAACATAATCGCCAGCGGCCCTGAGCGCATAAATGGCAGAGGTGGTTGGGCATGAAAACGCCTGCAGCAGCGGTATCAGTCGCCCGGCTTGCACATCCTCGTTGACCATGTACTTGGGCAGGCGAGCGATGCCCGAACCCGCCAGGCATAGCGTGCGAATAGCGTCGAGACTATTGCAGGTAAATCCCCCCTCAATCGGAATCGCCCTACTGTTGGGGGCACGAAATTCCCAGTCGTTGAAGCGGCTTTCAAAATTGAGTTTCAAGCAGGGATGGTCAGCGAGTTCGCAAGGTTCGCCAGGAACCCCATGTGCGTCGAGATAAGCCGGGGAAGCGCAAACAAGGCGCTCGTTGGAACTGAGTTTATGGGCGACAAGGCTTGGATCGGATAACGCACCGCTTCTGATCGCCACGTCAATGCGCTCATGTCTGATATCGACAATGGCGTCGGTCAGGGTCAAATCTATCTTCAGGTCAGGATAGAGCCGCATAAAGTCGATCAGGGCAGGTACTACATGGTACTGGCCGAGCGCATTGGGCGCAGACACTTTCAACGTCCCCCTCGGTGCATCGGAATCATGCACGACGGCTGCTTCCAACGCCTGTATATCCTCCAGGATTGGCCGAGCTGCCTGCACATACATTTCTCCTGCTTGCGTCAGCGTCATTGAGCGCGTCGTGCGTGAGAGCAACTGCGTGCCAAGCCGCTCCTCCAGGCGCTGAACCCTTTTACTGATCGCCGAGTGGGTCATCCTCAGCTTGCGCGCGGCGGGCGAAAAGCCACGCGCATCCACCACGGCGATCAAGATCGCCATATCGCTATACCTGTCCATATGCGCCTCTTTTGTTCCGTTATGGAACAGGTGTCGGTCAAAATCAATGGATTCCCTTTTGTTTTTGCATCCTTGAGAATTCTTCCAAAGGGAACTCCCGCGCTTTGTTCCATTTTGATCTAGCGGGCCGACCCTATAACCAATCCCTGATTCGTCTGTAGAGGTCGTGATGAAAGACTCACACAGCCATCATTTATCCGTCACCGGTGTGAGCGCAGCGGTATTGGCCTCCCTGACATGGTCGATGAACTTTGTCGCCCCCCTGGTCATTGGTGAGTATTCGATATTCGACCTTGCCGCCTGCAGATTCATTATTTCCGGGCTGATCGGCGCCCTGATCCTGATTGCCAATATCAAAGCCTGGCGTCACCTGACCCTTAACGATTGGCTGGTCACTGCCGGACTGGGATTCATCGGTTATGTGGGCTACTTCATCGCCGTCATCATCGCCTCCAAATACGCTGGCCCCGTCGTCGCGCCAGCCTTTTTAGGGCTCGTGCCGATCGCGCTGGCCATCAGCGGAAATGTTCATGGCGGGATCTCCTGGCGCTTGCTTCAAGTGCCATTTGCACTGGCCGTGCTCGGCTTGCTCCTGGTCAACGGCCAGAACATCGCCCGGTTCGAGGGGCAATCACACACCACTCTGGCTCTCGGGATCGGCGCGTCACTGGCGGCGGTCGCACTGTGGACCTGGTTTGGACTGGCCAATCAACGAGCACTGATGAAAAGGCCCGGCATGAATGCCTGGGTCTGGACAGCCATGATGATGATTGGCGGTAGCCTGCAAACGCTGATGTTCATCCCGCTGGGTACGGCCATGGATGTGTTCAACGCCCCCATGCTCGGTTTCGGGCAAAGCGCTATCAGCCAGCTTTACCTGCCAGCTTTTGTACTGGCGGCTGTTGCGTCGATTGGCGGCGCATGGGCCTGGACCATCGCGTCCCAACGGCTTCCCATGACACTGGCCAGCCAGTTGCTGTCAATGGAGATGGTCTTTGCGACCTGCCTGGGTCTGCTGTTCTATTACCGGTGGCCCACGGCGCCTGAAGCGATCGGCATCACACTGATTGTCGTGGGGGTTGTTAAAGCTATTGGTGCATTCCATGGCAGTCCCGGTAAAACTGCTATGGCTCATTGAGGAGGCTGAGCAGTGAGACTGCGCAGTGAGAACGGACAGTAGAAGGGCGGCTTTCGGACCCAAAGCGGACTGGGTCAACCCAGTCCGCACAGCAGGGTCAGTTTTGGCGGAACCGAATCCGGTTACCGAAAGGGCCGTAGACGTCCAGGACCTGTGGCTTTAGCGTTTGATCAGGGAAATCTTCGTTCCTTCGATGCTGACCCCGGCCATTAACCCTTGCTGGTCGAAAATGAACGCGTAGGCATCGTCCTTCAGCGTCGAGCTGGACAGATTCTTCGACACCCCTTCATCAACCACAACAACAGTGGGTCCTACGCCAATTTCCCAGCCCTTGCTTTCGCGTATATAGTTCACGGCTTTTTCGGTCATCAGGAAAACCACATAGCCATACGACTGGGCGCCTGCCTGCAGCCCCCATGACCCGGTTACAGAGTTGTAATAACCCTCTACTTTCTTGCCCTTCAACAATTCGCCTTCGCCATAGCTGCCACCAAACACAAGGCCTGCCTTGATGATTTTCGGGAAAACAAGTATCGCTTTGGCGTTGTGCGAAATGGTTTCGGCAAATGGCGTGGACTTGTAGAGCGTTTGCAACGCTTGCCGAGAGTCGACATCCAGATCCTCGGCGGTTGCCGCACCTGCAGTGTTCAGGAAGCTCGCCGATGCCAGTGAGGCTGTCGCAAGGACGATCGATAGGAAGAACCGCATTGACTGAGTCATTTTCGTACTCCGATACGGGAGCATTGGATGTGAGCAGCAGTCAGCGCCTGCCCCCGGCAGAATCCGAGCCTACTGAAATTATCCGGCGCACCCTAAAGTGTGTGAGCTCCTGGCTTCGCCCTTGAATGAAGCAGGCCAGAGGCCTTTGATCATTGGCGATGTCATCACTTGCTTTGACCTCTGTATATGGGCCGGGTTCGTCGTCAGAGACTGCGAGGGCAGAAAGTAGATACTTAGTCCTGTGGAATGTCGCAGGTATTGGGGAAGATCCCTGTTTTACTGAGGGACGCGGTCAAGCTGTTTTCGATTAGGCGATCCCGTGGGTTGATGGCCCGGGCTGATACTGGGGGACTACTGCTGCAAGTAATGCGCGACAGCGCCGAGCTCTATGCACAGTGCAACGCCCACCCTATGGCGATCAGGCTTCGCTGATTTTGCTGACACTGGTGATCTGACCGTTCCAGATCATCTCGTAATGAGCGGTTTGAATAATTGATGAAACGGGTTTCGGGGTCATCAGCGCCCAGCAGTAACTGCCTTGCATACGCACGGAGTTGTAACGAAGACCGGGACATCGCGCCTCTTTGATCGACCTCCCCAATTGACGGGAATGCGTGTAATCGTCAGGCGCGTAGACAGGATCGGTTATCGGGATGGATGCAGCATCTTTCATCGATACGTCCACGAAGGCGCAGCACAGTCCGCGGAAAACAAAGCGCTCATAGTTCAGGCTGGGGACATTCGACCAATACAGACTCTGATGATGTCGCACCTCTGCCAGCGCCGTTTCCATTGAGCCCGCCAGGTACAACACGCCAAAGCTGCCATCGCTGAACCGCGAACCTGCCGGGTTGACGTGGGTAAAAGGCGATGTCGCGTAAGAGCAGCCAGCAATACCGAACGGGATCTGATCTCGCGGAATCAACTCAAGACGACCCACTTCATTTTGCAGTCTGGGATTAGTCAGCGCCTGTATCTGATACAGCACCTCAAACTCGTCCTTGTCCGCCACGTCATCAAACAACGTTATAGGGGGGAACTTGGAATTAACCAGTCGGTAGGCCTGTATCTGCTCACCCGCAAGCTCTGCGAGTTCGTTCACCCTCACCATTGCGCACCACGCAGCACGTCAATGCGCCGAAAGGTTTCATACAAGGAAATCATATCGCCCTGAGACATGACCTCGAGCGGGCTACGGCCATTGAAAAACTCGTTGTCGTTGGCCATCGCCGGGAAACCGTAGACGTTTTCCGGGTTATCGAAGACAACGCGTAGGGCTGCGTGGATGTTGAGAACAAAACTGATGCGCTGCATCTGATCCGAATCCAGAGCCACGGCCCAATCAGGATCGCGCTGCCGGGCTCGGGTGTAGGTGCTGCGGGAAATGCGCAGGATGCGGCAGGCCTGATCGCTGGACGCACCCCATTTTTCGAGTATGCCTACCGCTGCACGCAGGCCCGTGACGCACTGGGTCTTGGTAAATGCTTGTTCCTGGAGGGGGACTGCCATGTTCTATGCCTCACCATGAATCCATAGACTCAAAATTATATGTATTGAGTCTACAGATCAAGGTTGTTTCGACCAGTGGCATTCAGCGTTCAATGCGGATCATTGAAGAGGGGCAATGCGATAGGGGCGTCATCGACAGATAGCTTGCGACGAGCACCCACCATTCATAAAGACTGACAGGGAGGCACAGCAGACTCAGTTGCAAAGCCTGCCGTACGCCTGAGCTCATTTCGACTGCTTCGCCGGGTAGTTGCCGCGCAAGCCCCCGGATTTGTTGCCCGTTTTGCTGGGCAGGTCAGGCACTACCGGACGGGATCTGGGCTGAGGGTTGGAACGACTACGGGGTTGAGGTTGTTTGCTCATTTTTCACCTCCTGACTGTTCAGTACTTCGCGAAGCGGCCTCCTGATAAAGCTTAGCTACTGGGCGCTATGGGTTGCATCGTCCGGCACTTGGGGAATGTGCTGCATCCCCAAAACTGTTGGCCGATTTTATGGCCGCTTTTAGATGTACGGACCACCAGCGCACTGCCGCAGCGCGGGCATTGGCGCGAGGCCGATGGATTGCTGCGCTGCTTCAGACGTTGCACATGCTCACGCCGGGTAGCGAGCGTCGGCGCCAGACGACCTGCTTGCAAGGTATGCAACATGGTCATCACCTGTGCTTCGCTGAACACCGGTTGCTGGAAGGACTTGATGTAGCGCACAGAGCCCATGCCTTGGGTGACATTGGCCGGCATCCTGGTCTTGAAGGTGCTCCCACCGACAAAGGCGATGACCGAGTGCACATGCTCCGGGCCGATCCCCAGCACGGCTTGCAGTGCTTTCAAGTGCTTGTAGTTCTGGTGAATAGGGTTTTGGAATTGTGAGCGCTTTTTGTAAAGCTGTTGCGTCCACTGAGCCTGCTTTTCACCGCCGAAGATCCAGCCACTCATATTCTTTGTCTCCAACACGAAGATGCCGAAGGGCGAAAGAAACACATGGTCGATCTGCGTGGTGCCGTCCAGGGTGATCAACGTTACGTCATGCAGACGGTGGTAGACCTGACGATCCAATAGAAAGTGGGCGAACACTCGTATTAGTTGCTCACCGAACCAGCCTTTGAACATGCGTGTTTTCAGCAGCGCGAACACCAGCATCAGCGGTAGTAGCCATATCAGGGTGTCGAGTAAGGGTTGCAGGATAATGGGGGTGTTCACATGGCAATCCTTTGCAGTGAGAGGTACGTTTCGTTGTGCTGCCTGATACTACCTTTGGGGTCAGGTATTGGGAGGGCAGACCACTGTGTTACTGAGGGAGGCGGTCAAGCTAGCACGTAGCCCTAAACAAAATGGGCGCCTAAGGCCCAATGCCGATCAGTTAAGACGTTACGCGAACCGTAGCAGCTGCCGAAGGCTGCGTTCGGCTGCGAAGCAGTCGCAAATGCTGCTTGCACGGTTTGTCTGAAGTACCGCAGCGTCTGATTTTACGACTGCTGCGCAGCCGAACGCAGGCTTCGCCAGCTGCTACGGAGGACAGTGTTGAACCTCAGACTCCTTAACTGATCGGCATTGCGCCTAAGGCCCCCGTTTTCATTTACTCCGCAGCCTGCAAGCGTCGGCCGATCACATCCATCAAGTCACAACCATCGCGCAGCGGAATGGCTAGCAGTTTGGAGAAGTCGGACAGCACCACGGTGTCGCAGCCAATCTCACTCAGTCGTCGCCAAACGATTGGGTGGCAGCTGTGCGCAGGTTGGCGAACCGGCACAGAGAACACCGGCAGACCCGAAGGTCTCCCGCGCACAGCCGCCATTGAAAGCGGCTTTGCGGGTACGTTGGCCCCTGCAATAAAGCGGATAGCCCTCGCATTCTCTGTGGTCAGGCCGCCAAACCTGAATCGCCATTTTGGGCGACGGGGCGGACTATAAGCTTCATCGGGTTTGACGGGCAAGGAACTGATTCCGAGATTATGGTAGGAAGCGAGACACGGGTAATGCAGGGCTGTTAAACGAACAGTGATGTTGGTGACCAAAGTATAGGTATCGGCCCGTTTTTGGCCTGATGCAGATATCACCAGCGCTATCCAAATCTGTAACCCACCAGAGCACTGTTCCCATTTTCCCTAGCGTAGAATCTCCGAACCGCGCGCCCATCCGAGACGGACCCTCAATGCAAACCCCCACCACCCAACACCCCCTCTGGAAAACCTACCTCCTTTTCCTCGCCCCCATGGTCCTCTCCAATTTCCTCCAATCCATGTCGGGCACCATCAACAGCATCTACATTGGCCAAATGCTCGGCACCCAAGCCCTGGCTGCCGTATCCGGGATGTTCCCCGTCGTCTTCTTCTTCATCGCCCTGGTCATCGGTCTCGGTGCGGGCGCTGGCGTGCTCATCGGCCAAGCCTGGGGCGCTCGCGAACCACACCTGGTGAAAGCCATCGCCGGTACAACCTTGCTGTTGGGCGCAATGATCGGCCTGGCGGCAGCGGTGTTGGGCAGTGTGTTTGCACGGCCAGCCTTGCAAGGCTTAGGCACACCGGCAGACGTGCTGGACGACGCCGTGGCCTACGCCCACGTGATGATGTGGATCATGCCGTCGTTGTTGGTCTACGTGCTGTTCACCCAATTGCTGCGTGGGGTGAGCGATACGGTGTCGCCGCTGGTGGCGTTGGTGGTGTCGACCTGTATCGGGTTGGCGCTGACGCCGGCGTTGATTCGCGGCTGGTTCGGGCTGCCGATGATGGGGATTCAGAGTGCGGCGTATGCCGGGTTGGCGGGTAACTTGTCGGCGATGGCGTGGCTGGCGTGGCGGTTGATTAGTAAGGGGCATCCGTTGGCGCCGGATCGGGAGATGTTTGCGGCGATGCGCCTGGACCTGGTGATTCTCGGCAAGGTGCTGCGCATCGGTTTGCCGACCGGGTTGCAGATGGTGGTGTTGTCGGTGTCGGAACTGGTGATTCTGGCGCTAGTGAATCAGCACGGTTCCCAGGCGACGGCGGCGTACGGGGCGGTGACGCAGATCGTCAATTACGTACAGTTCCCGGCGTTGTCGATTGCGATCACGGCGTCGATCCTTGGCGCTCAGGCGATTGGGGCAGGGCGCCTTGAACGCATGGCGCCGATTCTGCGCACGGGGCTGCTGATCAATGTGTGCCTGACGGGTGGGTTGGTGGTGTTGGGTTATCTGTTGTCGCACTGGCTTCTGGGTTTGTTCCTCACGGATGATTCCACCCGGGCGAAGGCGGAGCACCTGTTGCACATCATGCTTTGGAGTCTGTTGGTGTTCGGCTTCCAGGCGATCATAGGCGGCATCATGCGCGCCAGTGGCTCGGTGCTGGTGCCAATGGCGATTTCGATTTTTTGCGTGGTCGGGGTGCAGTTGCCGGTGGCGTATGTGCTGGATGCACGGTTTGGGTTGCAAGGGGTGTGGATGGCGTTTCCGGTGGCGTATCTGGGGATGCTGGTGTTGCAGACGACGTATTACAAAATGGTCTGGCAGCATCAGAAGATTGAGCGGTTGGTGTAAGCGCGCGTGATGCCGCTTGATTTAGAATGTTATCCATCAAACTCGTTCAAGGTGTGATGCACCACTGGGTGTCTATTTGTAGATAGCCAGCCCAAGCAGTAGTCGTTTCGAGGGCCTCAATGCAATAGAGGAGGATGGCAATGAAGTACATGATCAGCTGGTTCGAACGCCCGCAAGGTTCGCCTGCGGAGTACGAGAATGCGCAGAAACGGATCCTTGAAGTGTTCACTCAATGGAAAGCACCGGACAATTTCAAAATCGAGGTGTTTGTCGTGCGCGTGGGTGAATGGGGTGGCCACATGTTGGTGGATTGCGACGATCCGGTGGCGGTTCACAAGGTTTGCTCGACGTTTCCTGCGTTTGAATTCCAGGCGCGCCCGGTGATTGCTGTCGAGGAGGCAGTCCGGGTCGAGCTCGAAGCAATGACCTGGCGCGATGGACTGAAACCCAAGTGATCGTTGCCATTGCCTTCAACGTCGGTCAGACGGCGGGCCCTTTACTCAGCCGGAGCACCAACCGCCTGTGGCCGCTGGCGGTTGGTTCTAGCGAACTGTAGACGTCGGCGCGCGCTGATCGTGCCAGGTATAGGGGCAGGCCCCGGAAGCGGGGCGACCCATGTACTCAATCCCAACCCGCTCCCTGCGTCACGGGCGGGCCCGCGTTTATCTGAACCATAGACGCGGGTTGCTGGCACTCACAGTCACTTTCGCACGTTCTGGTACAACATCAACCTTGAGGTTTCATGCATAGCACGGGTCAGCTGCACCAGGCGTTTGAACTCTTCGGGGTTTTGCTGAGCCACGTTATCCATCGGCGTCATTGAAGCCAGGTCGTGGAGCGTCGGCGAGCTGCCGTCGTGCGCCATCTGCACCAGGTAGTGTTGAGTAACGCCCGCAATGACCGGGAACGTGCCCTCCTGTAACACCAACGGCACTACGCGTTCACCCTCGGGCGCTGGCTGCTGAATATCACGACCCATGCCGCTGTTGCGAAACTCAAGGCCGGCCATGCCCGCCACGGTTGGCAGCAAGTCCACCAGGCCGACCGCTTCCTTGACGTTACGCGTCCCGAGCAAGCCAGGCGCGTGGATGATCATCGGCACCGCATTGCTTTCCAGACCCAGTTGCTCATAAGCCGGTGCCAGGAAAGGGATCTGGGCGATACGGGTGTTGTGGTCGCCAAACAGCACGAAAATGGTGTTGTCGTAGTAGCCACCTTCTTTGGCAATTTCCATCAAGCGTCCGATGTTGAAGTCCAGCAAGCGCACGGCGTTGTACTGCTCGACACTGCGCGATCCTGCGGCCTGGACTTCAGCCAGGGTAGGGTGCTTGACCTCGAATCCATCATTGCTCTTGGGAATCGTGAAGGGGCGATGGTTGCCAGCCGTCTGTACATAGGCAAAGAACGGTTTGTCCTTGGGCAGTGCCTGCAGGATCTTGTCGGTTTCCTTGAACAGATCCAGATCTGAAATCCCCCAGACGTCCACCACCGGGGATTTCCAGTCGCGCTCGTCGAACAGGCGAACCCCGTCGATGCTTTGCCGAATCAGGGCATTCATATTGGCCCAGCCGGAGTTGCCGCCGATGGTGTAGAGCTTTTCGTACCCGGTGAAGGCATTGATCAGTGTGTGCTGCTGGGTGATCAGCGGATTACGCGTCGCGGTTTCCTGACGCGTGACGTCAGGGACCCCGGAAATGCTGGCCCAGACGGTTTTTGCTGTCCCGGTAACCGGAACATAGAAGTGTTCGAAGAACCAGCTCTGCGTGGCCAGGCGATCGAGATTGGGCGTCGGGTTGATCGGGTTGCCATAGGCCCCGACGGCGCTGGTGCCCAGCGATTCAAGCATGACGAACATTACGTTCGGTGGCCGGGAGCCCGCTATTTTGTAGGGCTGTGGCGCCTGGTGACGTACGAAATTGAGGGTTTGCGGATCGGGCTGGTCGACGCCCAGGTAGTTGGCCATGGACGTGTAGTGTTCGCGCACCTGCTCTTCGTCATAGCGCGACTGGCCGACCTTGAGCGTGTCGTAGAGGAAAATCACCGGGTTCAGGCCCAGCGCGGCAATCTGGTTGTTGCCCGAGAAGAACGCGTCGCTCCAGCGCAACGGCACAGGGTTTTCAAGGTTCATGTTTTCGACACGGCCCAAAATACCCAGCAGCACCAACACGACCATCAACGTACCCCCCCATGTCGCGGAGAGCGGGTGGATGGTTTTGCGGGGGCGGTCGAGCGTCACGCGTTCCAGACGTACCAAGGCCAGTGTCACCAGCGCGACTGTTGCCAGCCAACCCAGTGAAATCCAGATAACCGGGTAGGTTTGCCAGACCATATCACGGGATATTTGCGCATCCTCGATGAAGCGCAGCACGGTAGCGTTGATCCTCACGCCCAAGTACGCGTAATGGCCCAGATCGATGATATAGATCAGCAGCAGGACGCTCAGGGTTGCCGATACATACACGCGTGCCAACCGGCGAAGCAGGCGGCTGCTGATTAGATTCCAACGAGGAATCCAGGCCAACAGCGCCAACGGCAACATTACCAGGATGGCCAGGCGCAGATCGAAACGAAAGCCGATGCTTAAGGTTTGCAAGACGGCATTTTCGTCGGTCAGGGCTTTGGCGTCGAAACCGGAAAAGCCGAAAAAGAACACCACCCGCAGCAGTGCAAACAGCGAAAACGCTATCGCTGTTGCGCCTACCCAGTAATGCAAACGTCTCGATTGCAGCCAACCCATCCATCTTCCCCTGTCAAAAATCTCGTTAAATCTCAAATGGATCTGTTTTGCACTGAGCCGCGCAGCTGGTTTAGCCAACCATACATCCAGCGCGTGGCAAGCATCAGCAGGGCCGCGCAGCAATACAGACCCAGCAGCGGATCAACCAGGTAATCCCAATAATTTTGTGAAGGTTTTATCCCGGCGATGAAGGCCAGGGTCGCGCTGGCCAGCATCACCACTGCCAGACCATTGCGCAGGTAAAACAGGCTTAACGTCAACAGTGCGACGACAATCAACATAGGGCGCGGGCTGAAGCCAAACCGATAAGGGTCCAGATAACTCAAACCCAGGGTTGCCGGGTAGAGCACCAGGGCCATCGCGGCAAAGATGATCAATACGCTGGTTTTACTTTGCGGTGCAGGCGGCAAGATGCCCAGTCGACGTAAACAGCCCCACCCCAAGAAGACCAGGGATGTGACCGCAAGGTCATCAATGTGGCTGCGCAAGTAAGCGGCCAGCGACAACCCGTCCAGCGGTATGAAGCTGGCTGCCAGCAATGCGACCAACACCGCGATACGCCCAACCCGGTTTAAACCAAACGAAGGCAGCAGCACGAAGATGATCAGCGCGAAGCTGATATGGGCTTGCCAGAGGTTAATCAATGGACACGCTCGGACAGCCACGCATCGTTGAAGGTGACGTGCTTGATAAACGTATTGTTCCAGGAATAAACCAGGTGATACAGACCGTCGGGACTACGGATGAAGTACGGGTATTCGTATTCAAACTTGCACCCGTCATCGGTACATACCCGGGTGTCGAGGTTGTTCAGGAACTGTGCCTCCAGCGGTTGGCGAAGTGCGCCGCTGGAACCACGGAACTCTTTGCCGATGATTTCCTTGTAGGCCTCGGGTGAAAACGTATCGCCCTCTGGATCAGGTGATTTGTCCAGATCCCGCAACGAGCGCCAATCGTCCATTTTTGCGTCGGTACCATAAAGACTCAACTTGAAGCGCCCCTCCTGCAGATCATTGAGCGCCACCAGCAACCCATGTTCGGGCGTCGCGACGGCGGCCAACGAGGAATTAGGATTCGATGGATCGAGCGGATAAGGCTCACTCCAGGTTTGCCCGGCATCTTCAGTGCGGGTCGCCAGGACACGGTGGTGGACATTGCCGGCATAGCGCAACAAGGCGATACCGCGCTGCCCATCCAGCGGAACTACCGTGGGTTGCAATGAATTATTGCCGCGACTGATGCGGTATTTATCGATCACATCACCGTCTGCGCTCAGGTACAGGTACTCGGCAAACTTGCCCAGAAACTCGTGATAGACCGGCAAACCGATGGAGCCGTCGGCATGAAACACCGGTGCCGAGCGGACCAGGGTGCTGATATTCAGAAAGGGTGAAGTGACCAATTGGCGCGGCGCGGACCACTGACGACCAAAATCGTCCGAGACCATCACATTGACCGCACTACCGGCCCAGCCGCCCATGGACACGGACACGTAGAACAACCAGAGGCGATTGTCCGGCGCGAGGGCAATGACCGGGTTGCCCAGTTTTCGAATGTATTTTCGAGTGCCCTGTTGAGTCGAATCCCGAGTCGCCAATACCTGTTCCGCACCCCACTCGCTGGTTTTCGCGTCGAAACGGGCAGAACGCACCTGAACGTCGGCTGCGCCTTCGCGAGAGCCGGCGAACCAGACCGCCATCAGGCTACCGTCAGGCAAGGCGGTTACCGCCGAGGAATGCACGAAGTCCACCAGCCCGGATGAGGCGAAACGGCTGGTATAAATGGGCTTGGCCACTTGTTCAGCCACAGCCATCGCCGGATTCATCAGGGCAAAGGAAGAATGCGTAGGAGCAGGATGGGTGAACCATGCGCCCGCAAAAAGGCAAGCAAGGGCAAGGTAAGCGCCGAAGGCAGGAAGGCTGGGTAGTTTGATGCGCATAGGTAAAGCTGAGCATCTCATGGCCCGATCAAGCCCCATAAAATAACACTTGAAGTTGCAAATTTGGCATTTGGCAAGCTACTGTTTTGTAAGTAAATGTTTGTAGAGCGCTGATAGCCCCCCAAGCGTGCAGCCGCGACGCCTTGTAGCTCAATGGTTTTAAGCCTTCAGTAGGCGCCTGACCGTTCATCGGAAACCTGGTTTCGACGGTGATCTTACTGAGGTTCTGTCCGCTTTTTTGCCTGTGGATTCAACCAGGGCCGCCCCGCAAGCTTCTTTGCGCTGTGTTACCCGCTGTCACTGGCCGTGCGTTTGATTTAGCGCAAGACAAGGTACCGAGGGTTGGAGAACAGGGCTGCCGAGTACTGTGGCGAGGCGCCACAGAGAGAGCGAACCTGTCGCGTTACCCCTTTAAACCACTGATAGCGCTTACCGTTAAAGCGTCCGATGTATCACTCATCATCTCGTTGGAACTCCTTTAAAGACTCTTCGTCATCTGAACTGAGGGGCATCTGCGGGCATACCGCGGCGAACCACTTGGAAGGTGTTTTCACTAAGAGGCGAGGGGTGACAATGAATACTCCAGACAACAGGACCGGACAGCAGGCCGACCCGCAGAGCGGGGTACGGCCGGAGCAAAACTTCCAGCATATCAAGGAGGAGGTAACCGAAGCGCTAGGCGGCGCCCGGCAGCAGGCCGATGCGCAATTTGACCAATACCGTGATACCGCAGCGGACCAGATCGAGGCTTTGGCCAGAGGCGCCAAATCCCTGGTTTCGGAAATCGAGAGCAACGATACGCTCGGCCTGTCCGACCACGTCGCCAATATGGCCGAGAGCATGAGCGGCCTGGCTACCAGGCTACGCAGCAAAAGTGCCGAACAGTTGCTGCATGACGGCGCAGACCTGGCTCGCAACAATCCTGGGTTGTTCATTGCCGGCAGCATAGTGGTGGGTTTTGGCCTGTCACGGTTTTTGAAAGCAGGCAGTACGCAAGCCCAGACAGTTGCCAGCAGCGACCCGGCAGCCGGAAGCACTTCCATGCCACCCGCGGGTGGTTTCGGCGCTCAGCGACCCTACGAAACCTCGGTGCCGAGCAGTGCCGGTGTTTCTTCAGAGCCGGCTGCAGGTACCCCGCCGGCATCACCGAGTACCCAGGACTACCCTGGGGATTTCACCACGACCTCGAGGCCTGACTCGGCCCACTTCAAAGGAGAACTGTGATGAACAGAGAGGATCTGGACAGGCAGCGCACGCCTTCGATGACGGCTGCCGACCACGACAGCTCGGTCGTCGGTTTGCTGCGGCAATTGTCCCGGGAAGTGCCGGTGCTGTTTACCAAGGAACTGGCATTGGCCAAGGCTGAGTTGCAGGCCAGCCTCACGACATTGAAAGCGGGCATTGCCGGCATTGCGGGTGGAGCAATCGTGCTACTCGCCGGGTTCATCATCTTGTTGATGTCAGCCGTCTACGGCTTGAGCATCGTCATGGCCCCCTGGCTTGCGGCATTGATTGTCGGCGTGGTGGTGATGGTTGTCGGGTTCGTCATGTTGCAGTCGGCGAAAAAGCAATTCGAAGCCTCCCACTTCAAGCCTGATCGCACCCTGGAGGCCCTCAATAAAGACCAGGAAGCGCTGCGCAGGAGAATGTCATGAATCGTGAACTCGAAATCGAGTCGGCGAAGAGTCCGGAAACCATCGAACGCGAGATCGATGCGCAACGGGAAAACATCGCCCACATCGTCGATGCGCTGGAAAGCAAATTCACCCCGGGGCAAATGTTCGACCAGGCGTTGGGCATGATGCAGAGCAACGGCACGACGTTCCTGAGCAATCTGGGCACCAGCGTTCGCAACAACCCGCTTCCCGCGGTGCTGACTTCGGTCGGGTTGCTGTGGTTGATAATGAGCCAGAATCGCCCGCCGCCACGTCCGGAGGATCGCTTCGCGCCGGATCAGGACCGCTTCGGCGATTTGGCCGACGGCCTGGCGGACGGCATCGATAGCGCCCGCGGCTACCTGCACAGCACCACCGACTCACTCAAGGGCAGTTACCAGGCGATCAAGGGCAAGGCCGCGAGTGTCGGTGACGATCTGAATGCGGCCACCGATAGCCTCAGCCACGCCGTTCACGACGCCAGTGATCGCTTGATGCACGGCAGGCAAGTGATGAGCAGCCAGTTCAATCACTTGCTCAAGGAACAGCCGCTGATCGTCGCCGCTGCGGGTATCGCCCTGGGTGCCATGCTGGGAGCGGCACTGCCGACCACGGCGGCTGAGCAACGTTACTTGGGCAAGACCAGCGCAAACCTGACCGACAAGGTCAAGCAACAGGCACGGGAGGGCTATGAGGCGGTACGCGACACAGTGACCAAAACCACTGAGCATACGGGCGGCGAAACCGGGGTGGCGCAGCACTCCACCGCTGAAACCACAACTGACCTGTCGCGGGGCTTGGGCACTTCTTGAAGAGGCTGGAGCAAGGCGGGAGGCCTGAACGGCATCCCGCCAACCCGCCCTGAATCCCGCGCAAACCCTTTCAACAGTGTGCGCCGGACGTTCTCGCGTTCAGGCACTCACTGCGCACCGAACATCGCCGTCCAGTAGATCCCCGCATCACTCTTCGGATCAACCGCGTAGGCCGCTCCCAGCTCGCGAAATTGTGAGTTCATCAGGTTGGCGCAGTGACCGGGGCTGGCCAGCCAGCCATCTACCACCTTGCGCACGGTGTCTTGCCCGGCGGCGATGTTCTCGCCAACCTGCTGGCCGGCATAGCCTGCCAGTTCCGCCCGATCACCCGGCATGCGGCCATCGCGGTCCTTGTGATCGAGGAAGTTGTTATTGGCCATGGTCCGGGTATGGGCCTCGGCCGCCGTCGCCAGCGTGGCGTTCCAGGCCAGCGGCGTCGTGGCGGTAAAGGATTGGGCCCCGCACTGGCGCGGCTGCGCACGGGCGCTGTTGATCATTTCGAGAAGCTTCTGGCCCTCCGCCTGCCAGTCGCCCAGGCGCCCGGTCAATAGCGGACGCGCCAGTACGATGCGCCACTCACGTCCATCCCGGCTCACACCGATATCGACAAATTGCGGGTCCAGCACCACCTGGCAGAAGCTCTCCTGCACCGCCTTCATGGCCGACTGCACATCACGCGGGCCGGACAAGCTGATCGCCTGCACATTGACCATCGGATAAGTCGCACGCGCGAGCGCCTGCTGCAGGTCGCCGATACTGCTGGCGGACAGCACCAGGCGCGGGTCGGTCGCCAGCGGCGGCAGCTCCTGAGACACCTGGCCGGCGCAGCGCTGCACCTGGCTGCGGTAGGCGTTGATCGACTGAACCAACTGCGTCTCTTCGGTCGCCACGGCAGCGGCGGCCAACACCAGTCCCAGTGACAACGCGGCAAGATGCATAACGGATGATATGACGCGCATGGAACTCTCCCTTGAGCTGACTGCGCCCATGATGCTCGATTTCGCCCCGGCCAGCGCACTGCGTTTTCATGCCGAAGCAAAACTCACCGGGCAAACACCAACCTGGATCGTGCCCATTGAGAGACGAAGTTTAGCGGACAGCGAAAGTCGGTGTGCAGGAATGATTTGGCTACTACAGTGTTTATTAAATAACTCGAATTCACCTTTCACTCAGGTTCAACCATGCGCCTTTTATGGGTAGCAATCTGCCTCGCAACAGTCCTTCTCGGCGGCCAGGCGATCGCGGCTGACCGGGAGCAAAAAGCCGAGGTGGCTGAAGACAAGGCGCAGGTTCTGGAGCACAAAGCCGCAGAGAAGGGCAGCGAGGCACCCGTGCCCAAGTCCGAGGCCATTACCAAAACTGAAGTGCAGGCGGTCGATCCGGCAGGTGCGGCGCCGCTCGACGATGTAATAACCTGTCTCGCCCGCAGCATCTATTGGGAATCCAAAGGCGGGAAACCTGCCGACATGGAAGCCGTCGCCAACGTTGTGATGAACCGGGTAGGCCATGAGGGCTTTCCGGATACGGTTTGCAAGGTGGTCAAGCAAGGCTCCGAAACAAAAAGCTGCCAGTTTTCCTGGTGGTGTGATGGGCGTTCGGATCAGGTAGTGGAAGACGAGCAGTACACGATTGCCAAGGAAATATCGCGCAAAGCGCTCAACCAGCAACTACCGGACCGAAGCCGTGGCGCTTTGTATTTCCACGACAGGAATGTGAAGCCCGGCTGGGCCAGAAAATACATCAAGACCGCCGAGACCGGAAAATTTCTCCTCTATAAGCCGCGCGGTGGCACGTCACACTAGGCGCATCTGCTCCGGGAGCAACACTACGCCAGGTATCGCCGCAACCATGCCAGCGTCCTGTCCCATGCAAGATTGGCAGCGGCCTCATCGTAGCGAGGGGTGGAGTCGTTATGGAAGCCATGGTTGGCGCCGGGGTAGATATAGGCTTCATACGTCTTGCCAGCGGCTTTCAACGCCTTCTCGTAGGCTGGCCAGCCTTCATTGATGCGCGTATCCAGCTCGCCGTAGTGGAGCAGCAGCGGCGCCTGAATCCTGGGGACATCTTCAGCCTTGGGTTGACGGCCATAAAAGGGCACTGCGGCGCCCAGTTCGGGATAGGCGACGGCAGCGGCATTGGCGACTCCGCCGCCATAGCAGAACCCGGTGATGCCGACTTTCCCCGTGGTGGAGTCGTGCTTCATCAGCCACTCAATGGCGGCGAAAAAGTCATTCATCAGCTTTTCCGGATCTACCGTCAGCTGCAGCTCCCGGCCTTTGTCATCGTTGCCGGGATAGCCGCCGACCGACGTCAGGCCATCGGGGGCGAGTGCGGCGAATCCGGCCTTGGCCAGCCGCCGGGCGACATCCTCGATGTAGGGATTGAGCCCACGGTTTTCATGCACGACCACCACCGCCGGCACCTTGCCGGCGGCTTTCGCGGGGCGCACCAGATAACCCCGGACTTGCCCGTGGCCTTTGGGCGAAGGATAAGTGATGTACTCGGCGATGATGGCCGGGTCGGTAAATGCCACCTGCTCGGCAAGCGCATAGTTCGGACTCAGGGCCGCGAGCGTCGCGGCGGCAGTCAGACCGACTAGCGTGAAAGCCGCCGCACGATCCAGAAACTCTCGTCGGTTGATCTTGCCGTGGGCGTAGTAGTCATACAGTTCGAGCAGTTCAGGGGCAAAGTCTTTCGCAGTGAGACGGTCCATGGGTGCGCTTCCTGTGAAATCACTCGCGTGGCCTTCCAGCATTGAACCGAAGGGCTGACGAGCACGGCCTGCAGTTCAATCAGTAAAGCAGTCTTTGGCACCTCGGCAAAGGGTGTCACTCGAGTATCGGCGCAGGGGCCGACAGGCATAGGTGGGAAGGGGGCAATAGTGTCTGGATAACTGCCACTTCACCGATCAGCGCAATCGGGCTGGACGCGATTGCTCTGCTTATGGCATATGGCATCAAAATAATAAGCCATAGCTGTTGGAGTCAGAACGATGGAGGAGGGTGATGAGTACGGCGCCAGGCAGTCGATGGCAACGCTGAAAGCGTTCAACTCTTGCGTGTTGCACCTGGGTCGTCTTGCTCGTGCGCGCGGCGCATCCGAATTCATCCCGGACGGCCTGCAGGCATTTGGCGAACTGGTGCCCTTCGCTTCGGCATGGTGGGGCGAGATGTCCACGTCCGATGCCGGTGCGCCACCCCAAAGCTGGATGCACGGGCGAATCAATCTGCCGGAGTCGTTTGCCGCGGAATGGAGCAAGGGCGCGGGCAGCGACAGGTTCTCCCATGACACCTTGAGTCAACCCGGTGAGGTCGTGCGCGACAGCGGCTTCACCGACCCCGACGAGGAGGTCGACGCGTTCGCGCGGCGCCATGACCTTTACCACCTGATGTGCATCACCTTCGAGTTGCCCGAAAGCGGCTTGATGTTCTTCGTCTGTCTCTACCGTGGCAGTCATGCACCAGCGTTCAGCGAGAGCGAGGCCGGTTTGTTTTCTGCCTTCTGCGACCAGCTGCTGCAATTGTGGCGGTTTCAGATTCAGGACATGATCCGCTTCGACACGGGCAACGGGGCGACGGACTTCGGGATCGCGTGCATGGACGGCAGTCTGCTGTACGTGGGGGCAAGGCTGTGCGCGGCCATTCAGCGCGAGTTGCCCGGGTGGAGTGGTTCAATGCTTCCCTTTGGGGTGATCGCGCAACTGCAAAAGGCGCCCTGCGTGATGCGCCTGGGGCGCTGTGCACTGACACTGAGCCCGAGCGCGGAGCATGTCATCCTGTCACTCGAGGTGCAGTCGCGGGGGGCGGTGCTTGCACCACGCGAGCGGACGGTCGCCATGCTGTTCGCCGCCGGCCACTCCTACAAGGAGATCGCCAAAATCCTTGCATTGAGTCCTGCGACAGTGCGCACCTATCTGCGCAACTGCTACTTGCAGCTCGGCGTCAAGAGCAAGGTCGAACTCGGTTCAGTCCTGCGTTCGCCAACCGCGCTTGCGCAGGCCACGCGTCGCGATCAAGTGCGCCAACCCCCCACTAATTGCCTTACCCCTCCTCATTTGTAGAGGTCCGTACAACTCCTGCGCTCTATATCGTGTGCCCTGCATATCGCGGGGTTGCACGGCAGTCTGTTCGGGCCACTTCCAAAACTATAAAAATAGAGGTGAGGCATTTGAAATTTTCCAGGCTATTTATCGCCGTTGCCACGACAACGGCATTTTCCTGCATGGCGCTGGTGGGGTGTCAGACGTCCGCTTCGACTCCCGCCGACATGGTGATGCGCAACGGCTATGTCTATACAGTCGATGGCAAGAATTCGGTGCAGCAGGCGATCGCCGTTAGCGGTGGGAAGATCGTTTATGTCGGCAGCGATGAAGGAGTGGCCTCGTACATCGGCACGCAGACTCAGCTGATCGATTTGGCGGGACGCATGTTGATGCCGGGCTTCGTCGATGCTCACATGCACCCGGGAGACGGCGGCCGCGCCATGACCTTGTGCGACCTGAAATACCAGACGATGACCCGCAAGGTTTTCCAGGAAACCATTCAGGCGTGTCTGGATGCCGACAAGGGCCAGGGCCCCGATGTCTGGCTTGAAGTGGGCAGCTGGGACCGAATGGGCATGACCGGACTTGACGGCGATCCCGATAAATCGACGCTGGACGCGCTCAAGACCGATCGCCCGATTCAGGTCCGTTCTACTGACTTCCATACCGTACTGAGCAATTCTCGCGGCCTGGCGGTTGCCGGCATCAACAAGCACACGGCCAATCCAGGGGATGGCAAGTACGTGCGCGACAGCGCCGGCAACCCGACCGGCATCTGCGAAGACGGGGCTGCCGATGCCATGGCCGCCGTAGTGCCGCCAGCCAGCGACGCGGAAAAACTCAACCAGACCCGCGCGGCGCTCGACGCCATGCGCCAGCAAGGCATCACCAGCTTCTTCGATGCCTTGTCGGGGCCTGAAAATGGCAAAGCGTTTACCAGCCTGCAGCAGTCGGGCGAGCTGACCGCCCGGGCCTTGCTGGCAATCAAACTGGACCCTGCCGCCGCTGCTGCCGACCCGGCGAAAACCATCGCCGAGGCCAAGGCACTGGCCACTACCTACGACCAGGGTGAAGCCAAAGCTGCGCCGGGTGTGAGCATGCGCCACGTTAAATTGTTCATGGACGGCATCATCAACGCTCCGGCGGACACCGGGGCAATGTTGACGCCGTACCTGCGCAATGCCGGCACCGATACCGCGCCCAAGTGGACGCCTGGCAAGAATGCCGGTGAGTTGTACTTCCCGCCGCAGGTGCTCAAGCCGCTGTTGTTGCAAGCGGTGCAGGCCGGCCTCGACCCGCACCTTCACGCCACCGGAGACCGAGCAGTGCGTGACTCACTGAACGGCATCGAATACGTGCGCCAGCAACTGCCTGGCAATGGTTTTCGCCCGGCCATTACTCACGCCGAGTCGGTGGACCCCGCCGACTATGCGCGCTTCAAGGCGCTCGACGTGACCGCCAACATGTCCTTCCAGTGGGCTCAGCAGGCGCCGTCGACGATCGATGGCACCAGCGATCATCTCGGTGCCGAACGTTTTGCCCGTATGGAGCCGTCGGGCAGCATCAGCCGTGCTGGCGGCCGCGTTGCGTACGGCAGCGACTGGCCGGTCGACCCGCTCGATGAATTCCTGGCGCTGAAGATTGGTGTCACTCGCTCAGGCGATCCGCTGAACCCGCACAGCTATGGCCCCAAGTATGCGGGCAGGCTGAATGCCGACCCGGCGCTGTCGCGTACTGACGTGTTGCGCGCCATCACCCTGAACGCCGCCGAGCAGCTGAAACTGGACGCCGTTGTCGGCTCGGTCGAAGTCGGCAAGTTCGCCGACCTGATCGTCCTGGACAAGAACTTCATGCAGGTTCCCGAGGATGAGTTAGGTCGAAATGATGTGCTGCTGACGGTGGTCGGTGGCAAGGTCGTGTGGGCCAAGGCGCCGTTCGAGGGTCTTGAGCAGCGGCCGGCTCGAGTAGCAGTGACTGGACAATAAAAAAACACCATTTGCCCCAATGCCACTGTAGGAGCGAGCTTGCTCGCGATGGACTCAAGGGCAGCGCGTTCATTCAGAAAGCCCGCGTTTTCGTTAACGTCCATCGCGAGCAAGCTCGCTCCTACACTGCCATGCGTCTGCCCATAAGAAGAGAAAAACAACAATGACCAAGGTCAGCGATAATCAGCGAAACCCCCTGATCGAGACGCGTTCGATCGATTACATTCCCGAGGCCGAGCGTCATGGCAGCCTCTACAGCCAGTTCACCCTGTGGCTCGGCGCCAACTTGCAGATCACCGCGATCGTCACCGGTGCCTTGGCCGTGGTGCTGGGCGGCGATGTGTTCTGGTCACTCATTGGCTTGCTGATCGGCCAGCTGCTCGGCGGTGCGGTAGTTGCCCTGCACGCTGCGCAAGGGCCGAAACTCGGGCTGCCGCAGATGATCTCCAGTCGCGTGCAGTTCGGCGTCTATGGGGCGGCCATCCCGATTGTGCTGGTGTGCCTGATGTATCTCGGCTTCAGCGCCACCGGCGCGGTACTGTCGGGGCAGGCCATTGCTCAGTTGATCGATGTCAGCGACAGCGCCGGTATCCTGATTTTCGCCTCCTGCATCGCGTTTCTGACCATCTTCGGGTATCGGGTCATCCACCTGGTCGGAAGGGTAGCCAGCGTGCTGGGGATCATTGCCTTCGCCTATCTGTTCACCCGGCTGATGACACTCAACGATATCGGGCTGTTGCTGGAAAACCGTCACTTCGGCTGGAGCACCTTCCTGCTGGCGGTGTCCCTTTCCGCGTCCTGGCAGATCGCCTTTGGCCCCTATGTGGCCGACTACTCACGCTACCTGCCGAGCAAGACCTCGTCCTGGAAGACGTTTGCGGCGGTCGGCCTGGGTACGGTGCTGGGCGCCCAGGCTTCCATGGTACTGGGGGTGTTCGCCGCAGCTTTGGCGGGCGCTAATTTCCGCGGTCACGAGGTGGCCACCATTGTCGGCTTGGGCAGTACCGGGGTGATGGCTTCCCTGCTGTACTTGAGCGTGGTGTTCGGCAAGGTCACGGTGTCCACCCTCAACGCCTATGGCAGCTTTATGTGCGTTGCCACCATTATCAGTGGCTTCCGTAGTCGCCTGGAGATATCCGCCGGGCAGCGCATGCTGTTTGTGCTGGGGATTGTCGCGGCGTCCACCACGCTCGCACTGCTGGGTCAGCACTCGTTTCTCACGACGTTCAAGTACTTCATTCTGTTTTTGCTGACGTTCTTCACACCCTGGAGCGCGATCAACCTTGTGGATTATTACTTCATCAACAAGGAGCGTTATGACATCCCGGCGTTGTCCGACCCGGCGGGTCGCTACGGCCGCTGGAACATGTTGGGGATCAGCGTGTATGTCATGGGGGTGTTGATCCAGCTGCCGTTTGTCGACACCAAGTTCTACTCCGGGCCGATGGTCGCGCAGCTCGGCGGCGTGGATATTTCCTGGATCGTGGGTCTGGTGGTGCCGGGTATCCTCTATTACCTGCTGGCCCGGACATCAGCCCTTGCCGTGTCGGTTGAACGCAGTTCATAGGCCTGACGAAGCGGACTTGGCAACTCCAACCTCCGCTTCTGGCTGAAAACAGCGGTCATTCACCTTGCTTGAACACCAATGCCTTCAAGCCGCTGTCAGCGTCGGCATCGGCAAATTCCGGCGGGTTTTCCAGGCGCTGTTCAAAGCGCAGGCTCGGGGCTTCGCGGGTGACGCCGTCGATGAGGAAATCCGGGCCTATGGCCGGGTCGTTCATACAGGCCAGTACGGAGCCCTGGCTGCTGAGCAGTTCCGGCAGGCGGCGCAATACACGCTGGTAGTCCTTGGTCAGCAGAAAGCTGCCTTTCTGGAAGGACGGTGGGTCGATGATCACCAGGTCGTAAGGTCCGGTGTTGATCACCTTGCCCCAGGACTTGAACAGGTCGTGGCCGAGAAAACTCACCTTGCTCAGGTCGTGGCCGTTGAGCCGGTGATTGTCGCGCCCACGGCTCAGGGCCGCGCGGGACATGTCCAGATTGACCACATGCTCCGCGCCGCCGGCGATGGCGGCCACCGAAAACCCGCAGGTATAGGCGAACAGATTCAACACACGCTTGCCCTGGGCATTGGCCCGCACCCAATTGCGGCCGTAACGCATGTCGAGAAACAGGCCGTTGTTCTGTTTCTTGCCCAGGTCCACCCGATAACGCAGGCCGCCCTCGGTAAGTGTCCACTCCTCGATAGCCTCTCCCAACAGCCATTCGGTGGTGCTTTGCGGCAGGTAGCGGTGTTGCAGCAGTAACCTGTGAGCACCGGACGTATGCCACTCAGGTGACGCCGTGATCTCCATCAGCAACTGCTTCAATGCCTCCAGCTGGGCCTGCTCAGGCTCCTTGAACAGCGAGACCAGGACCACGCCCTGCATCCAGTCGACAGTCAGTTGTTCCAGCCCCGGCCAGCACCGGCCCCGACCATGGAACAGGCGACGGGTTTCTTCCGGGGCAGATGCCAGGGCCGTCAGCAAATGGTGATGCAGGGTGCAAAGGGCGTCAGGAGTCATCGGGCAAGGTCGGCAATTTGAAGGGGCGGCATTTTAAACACAATTGCAGTGCCAGAGCCCCTACAAGGGAAAAAGGAGGCAAGGGAGCTTGTCGGAACGCCGCATCGTCCCGTTCGGCTGCGAAGCCGTTGTGATTGCGAAACCTGGGTTATACCTGATAGATCGTAGTCTCAGGTTTCAGGGCTGCTGCGCATCCCGTCGTGGGCAATCCTTGCCTACAGGTCCATCACCGTCATGAGGAACGTATTCCATGAAAAGCTCAGGTCCCAGTCCTGTTATCACCATCGCCGAGCAGCCCGGCTGCCTGCTGGTGAAGTTTCACGGTATCCAGGTGGCCGCGTCCGCACGGGCGCTGGTGTTGCTTGAGACCAATTACCCTCCGGTGTACTACGTCCCGCGGGAGGACATCGAAGAAAAGTACTTCGCCCGCACCGATCACACCAGCTATTGCCCCTACAAGGGCGATGCCAGCTATTTCAGTCTGCAAGTCCCGGGGCATGAAGGCGCCAACGCGGTATGGAGTTATGAGGACCCCAAGGTGTCGGTGGAACAGATTCGCGGATACCTGGCGTTCTATCCCGATCAAGTGCAGTTCGAACTCCTCGACGCCGAGGTTTGATTGTCGTTTTTCAGGAGATAAAGAAGCTCCCCTTATCGGCAAAATCCAGAATGTCCTTCAACTCACCTGGACACTCTGGATTTCCCCTTGGTTGAAGGTCTATTTCAGGGCTGCCAGCACCAGGTCGGCGACAGAACCACCCGAAGCAGGGTTCTGGCCAGTGACCACCCGTTCATCGGCAATCGCAAACGGAACCCAGGGATCGTCGGCCTTTTTGTACACGCCGCCACGGGCAACCAATTCATACTCGGTGAGGAAGGGCACGTGTTTATCCAGTTCGGCGATTTTTTCTTCCTCGTTGGAAAAACCGGTGACCTGCTTGTCCTTGATCAGCAAGGATCCGTCAGACAGTTTGATGTTGAGTAAGCCCACGGCGCCGTGGCAAACCGAGGAAACCACGCCGCCACTTTCGTAGATTTTTCGGCTCACGGCCTGCAGTTCGGTGTTCCCGGGGAAATCCCACATTACGCCATGGCCACCGGCATAGTAGATAGCGACATAGTCATCGGCATTGACCTCGCTCGGCTTGAGCGTCGTGCCCAGTCGGTTCATGAACGCCTTGTCGTGATACCACTCCCAGTCGATCGGTTGCGCCATGGACAGGCTGTGGGGATCAATGGGGGTGTAGCCGCCCTGAGGGCTGACATAGTCGACCGCGTAACCGGCGGCCTGGACTTTATCGACAAAGTGTACCGCCTCGCCGAGCCACAAACCGGTCGCGCGGTGCAGGCTCGGGTATTTCTCGACGCTGGTCACTACCACCAGAATTTTCTTGCTCATGATTCCCTCCTGTTTGTTGCAGTGGGGTTACTGCCGCTATCCAACCGTGGTCAAGCTGTTGCTCAAGTTCTTTGGCAATAGCAGCCTTCATTGGTTGCAGCGCTGTAGTCCCCTGACGTCAGACGCTTCAGCATAGACATCAATCGTCGGATCATTCTGATTTAGCGGAAATGGCCGTCGGTCGGCTTGATCGATTTTTCATGTCGATATGACGTCTACCGGATCGACTAAAAGGCCGAACGAACTGCAATCGACGAAGCGATCCGCCCAAGTTCGATTGCAGCTTTTCACGCAACCCAGGCAGGAGATTGATCATGTCCTATGTCGATGGTTTTGTTGCCGCCGTGCCTACCGCCAACCGCGAAAAGTTCAAGCAGCATGCCGAGTCCGCTGCGGCGATCTTCAAAGAGTACGGCGCATTGAGTGTCGCCGAGTGCTGGGGCGACGACGTGCCCGAAGGCAAGCTGACCTCATTCCCGATGGCGGTGAAAGTCAAGGACGACGAAACCGTGGTCTTTTCGTGGATCATCTGGCCGTCCCGCCAGACGCGCGACGCGGGTATGCAGAAGGTCATGGCCGACCCCCGGATCCAACCGGACGTCAATCCCATGCCCTTCGATGGGCAGCGGATGATTTTCGGCGGCTTCGAGATGATCGTGAGCGCTTAGGCGTCGCACTCCGATCTCGTTCCACGTGGGAGGTGGAGCGAGATCGGGGCAAGGCTAGAGACGTTTGGGCAATATCCGCGCAAGGGCGTTATCGCCCACCCAGTAATGATGATAAAGCCCCGCGCCAGCATGTATTCCGATCAGCCAGTACCCGGCACTGCCCATCAACTCATGCCACTCTTTGAATTGCTTGGCCATTGCAGAATCCAGAGCAATCGGCGAGGGCAGGGAGAACCCGAACCAGGGAACCGGTTTACCCGCTGCACTGAGCATCAACCAAGCCAGTATCGGTGTGACGATCATCAGCACGTACAGCGCCAGGTGGGTCAGGCGTGCCAGTGCGGTCTGCCAGGCAGGTGGTTGCGGCAAGATCGGCGGGCGTTGTTTCAAACGGCCCAGCAAGCGGACCCAGACCAAGGCAAAAATCGCCATGCCGAACAGGGCATGGGCACCCAGCAGTGGAGCCTTCAATGCATGGCCTCGCGGTAGCAGTCCTTTGATCTCAATACAGCCGTAGACGCCGACAAACAGCGCCAGCATCAGCCAGTGCAGGGTAATTGATAGTCTTGCATAGCGCGGCAATAAATCGGGATTCATGAATGGACCTCGTGGGTGTCTCGGCTTGTGGTCTGCGACACCTTGGCTTGGCAGACTTAAGACAATCTGAAGACCGCTCATCCCTCATCCAGATACACCTTCAGATTCCGTTAAGAATCGCCACAGATACTCCACCCACGATTATTCATGGGAGGAGTTCTTCCAATGCCCGGTTTCGACTGGAACATCCGCTTACCCCTGCGTTTCGGCAATGCCGAGACACCCGCCATGAGCCTGCTCAGGGCATTGCCCGATGATGAGTCGCGTCCGGTATTCGAAACCTTTGTTCAGCAGCGATTTCGCCAGGCCCATGGCGCCGAGATACGCCATTTCATGCCTGAACTGTTCGGGCTCAACAACGCAGCGGGCAGGCTCAATGCGGTGGCCGGTGTGCGGTTGGCCAGCGCTGGGCCAATGTTTCTCGAGCGCTACCTGGACGATCCTATCGAACCGCAGATCTGTGCGGCTGCAGATCGCCCGGTTGACCGTGCGGGCATTGTCGAGGTTGGCAATCTTGCCGCCATCGATACCGGCAGCGCTCGCCTGAGCATCGTCGCCATGACCTATGTGCTGGCGATGGGGGGGCTTGAGTGGGTGGCGTTCACCGGCAGCATCGGTTTGCTCAACAGCTTCCATCGCCTGGGATTGCGCCCCGTGACGTTGTGCGTCGCCGATCCACAGCGCCTGGGAGAGGATCGACACGCCTGGGGCAGTTACTACGAGAGTCGGCCGTCCGTGCATGTGGGCAATATTCGCGCCGGCTTCATTCACTTGCGCAACATGGGGATGTTCAACCGCCTCGGTTTGCCGTCGTCGATCGAGGAAACCAGTCATGTCGCCTGAAGTGCTGCGATTCCAACAAGCATTGCGCAAGCATGCCGAACAAAAGACCAATGCCCTGGCAATATGGGGTGATAAATTGCAGCTGGACTACGCCACGCTGTATGCCGAAGTGGTCTATCGGCAGCAGCGGCTGCGCGATGAACGGGTGGGTGTTGTCGCGCTGATACTGGAGAACGGTGCGGACGCCATGCTCTGGGATCTTGCGGTGCTGTTCGAAGGGCTGACCTGTCTGACGTTGCCGGGTTTCTTCAGTCCTGCCCAGCGTCGTTACTGTCTGGAGCAAAGCCAGGCGCAGCTGGTCATCGCCGGGGATGATCTGGCCCCGGAACTGGAACGCGCCGGTTATGTAAAGAGCGGCGAATTCTGGCGTCGGACTTTCACCGGCCCCAAGCGCCTACCCGAGGGCACGGCAAAGCTCACCTTTACTTCCGGTACCACCGGCACCCCGAAAGGCGTCTGCCTGAGTGCCGACAGCTTGCTGACGGTTGCTCGCGAACTGGATCAAGCCAGCCGGCCGAACGACACGCGCCATCACTTGGCGTTACTGCCGATAGCGATCCTGCTGGAAAACCTCGGTTGTTACGCCGCGCTGTATGCCGGCGCCATTTTGAGCCTGCCGAGCCAGCGAACACTGGGGATTCAAGGTGCAAGCGGGGTGGATATCCCGAAACTGCTCGGCTGCCTGGCCCAGCGCAAACCTGAAAGCCTGATTCTGGTGCCGCAATTGTTGCTGCTGCTGGTCAGCGCCGCCGAGCAAAAAGCCTTCAACACCTCGACATTGCGCTTCGCCGCGGTGGGGGGCGCCCGGGTCTCGCTGGAGCTGCTGCAACGGGCACAACGTCTTGGTTTGCCGGTTTACGAGGGCTATGGCTTGTCCGAATGCGCCTCGGTGGTGTGTCTCAACCGTCCAGGTGCGCTGCGCCCCGGCAGCGTCGGCAAACCCTTGCCTCATGTGCAGATTCGTCTGGCCGAGGACGGCGAGGTACTGATCAGCGGTTCACCGATGCTGGGGTATCTGGGGGAAGCGCCTGAGTCCAGTGACTGGTGGCACAGCGGTGATCTGGGTGAGTTCGATGCCGAAGGTTTTCTCTATCTCAAAGGCCGCAAGAAGCACCAGTTTGTCACCAGTTTTGGCCGCAATGTGAACCCCGAATGGGTCGAGGCTGAATTGACCCAGCGCAGCCACATCGCCCAGGCGTTCGTCTACGGTGAAGCGCTACCGAGTAACCATGCGTTGCTGTGGCCACACAACGCGCAGTGCACCGACAGCGAGCTCGGTGCCGCCGTGGCCCAGGTCAATCAGGCGCTGCCGGATTATGCCCGGGTTCACCATTGGACCCGTCTCGATCAACCCTTTACGCCAGCCAACGGCTTGCTCACTGCTAACGGCCGTCCTCGTCGCGAAGCCATTGTCGAACACTACCGACAATGCCTCACCTCATCTGTCTCTTCTGAGGAATTCACGTCATGAGTTTTTTTGACACGCTGCAAGAAGCCACCCAACAAGAACGTCACACGCTGTTCAACCTGCCCATCATTCGCGATGCCCTTACGGGGAAAGTCAGCCTGGAAAGTTATCGGGCCTTTCTGATGCAGGCCTATTACCACGTCCGTCACACCGTCCCGCTGATGATGGCCTGTGGTGCGCGCCTGCCGGTTCGCCTCGAATGGCTGCGCGGTGCGGTCTGCGAATACATCGAGGAAGAGTACGGTCACGAACTATGGGTGCTCGATGACATCGCTGCCTGTGGCGGCGATAGGGAAGCAGTCGCCAGCGGTCGCCCGGGGCTGCCGATCGAGTTGATGGTCAGCTTTCTCTACGACCTGATTGCCCGGGATAACCCGGTGGGACTGTTCGGTATGGTGAATGTGCTGGAAGGCACCAGTATCGCGCTGGCAACCCATGCCGCCAAGAGCATTCGCGAGCGGCTTGAACTGCCTGAATCCGCCTTCAGTTACCTCAGTTCCCACGGTTCGCTGGATGTGGGACACATGCAAACCTATCGCCGTCTGATGAATCGTCTGGAGGATCCGGCCGATCAGGCCTCGGTCATTCACGCGTCCAAAGTCGTCTACAAACTTTACACCGAGATGTTCCGCGAGTTGCCCGGCGTGATAGCTGGGGCCGGAACCAGGGAGACCGCGCATGCGCCTCTCTGAAGTACGGGTCGTATTGACCGGGTCCAGTGGCGGGATCGGCCTGGCCATCACTGGTGTACTGTGTGCCCATGGCGCCTATGTGCTGGCGGTGTCACGGCATAGAGAGCCGCTGGAACCCTTGCTGGCCCGTTATCCCGACCAGCTTTGCTGGATCGCCGCGGACCTGACCTACATCACCGACCGACGTAAGGTCCTCGCCGCAGCCAAAGCCATCGGCGGCGTGAATATGCTGATCAACGCTGCTGGCACCAACCATTTCGCCATGCTTGAACAGTTGGAGGATGACGAAATCACCTCGATGCTGGCCTTGAACATCAGCGTGCCGATTTGTCTCACCCGTACGCTATTGCCGCTGCTCAAACAGGCGGACACCGCGATGGTGGTAAATGTCGGATCGATCTACGGCTCCATCGGCTACCCGGGTTATGCCAGTTACTGTGCGAGCAAGTTCGCCCTGCGCGGATTCTCCGAGGCGTTGCGCCGGGAACTGGCGGATACCCGGGTCGGCGTTCTGTATGTCGCCCCCCGGGCTACTCATACCGCGATGAACAGCCCCGCGGCACAGGCGTTGAACGACGCGTTGAAAGCCAGTGTCGACGACCCGCAAACCGTTGCCAACGCGGTGGTGCATGCCATTGCCGGGGATCATCGGGATCTTTACCTGGGCTGGCCTGAGCGCTTCTTCGTGCGCTTGAACAGTCTACTGCCCAATCTGGTGGACCGTGGCTTGCGCAAGCAACTGCCATTGATTCGCCGACTCAGCGACCAGCAAGAAAGCGAGAAGCCCAAACCATGAACAAGATGATTTTCTGCGTCTTTCTAGGCGTGTTAAGCGGCTCCGCATGGGCACTCGACAGTGCGGATCAACAGCGTCTTGCCCGCATCCAGCAAAACTGGGCGCACATCCAGTATGAGTTGCCAGCCGAACAGCGTACGGCAGCCTTTGAAAAACTCGCCGGGGAAGCGACAACCTTTACCCAGGCTCGTCAGAACGCCGCCGAAGCCTGGATCTGGTCCGGCATCGTCACCAGCAGTTGGGCGGGTGCGCAGGGCGGATTGGGCGCACTGAGCAAGGCCAAGGCTGCCCGTGTCGATTTCGAAAAGGCCCTGGCGCTGGACCCGCGTGCCCTGCAAGGCTCGGCCTATACCAGCCTGGCGGCGCTGTATGATCGAGTGCCTGGCTGGCCCATCGGCTTTGGTGACGCGGACAAAGCGGAGCAACTGTTGAAGCAAGCCTTGGCACTTAACCCCGATGGCATCGACAGTCTGTACTTCTGGGGTGACCATCTCTATCGTCAAGGTCGTTACGGCGAAGCCAAGGCGGCGTTGCTCAAAGCTCTGCAAGCGCCCGCCCGCCCAGGACGGGAAGTGGCCGATAGTGGTCGGCGCCAGGAGATCCAGGCGCTGCTCGTCGAAGTCGGCAAGAAACTTAACTGACAGGAGTGGTTGTGCGTCTATTGCTGATTGAAGATGACGTTGCTTTGGGTGAGGGCATTCATCAGGCTCTGAGTCGAGAGGGGTACACCGTCGACTGGCTGAAAGACGGCAGCAGCGCCTTGCACTCACTGCTCAGTGAAACCTTTGATGTGGCGGTACTCGACCTCGGTCTGCCACGCATGGACGGTCTTGAAGTATTGCGTCGCTTGCGCCAGAGCGGGTCGAACCTGCCGGTGCTGATTCTCACCGCCCGTGACGCCACCGAAGACCGTATTGCCGGCCTGGATGCCGGCGCCGATGATTACCTGGTCAAACCCTTCGACCTGGCTGAACTGAAAGCCCGGCTGCGGGCACTTTTGCGTCGCAGCGCCGGCCGCGCGCGGGTGTTGATCGAGCATGCCGGCATCAGTCTGGACCCCAGCACCCAGCAGGTGACTTATCACGACCAAACCGTGGCGCTGACCCCCAAGGAATACCAGCTACTCTACGAACTACTGTCTCCTCCGGGGCGGGTGATGACCCGTGAACGGTTGATGCAGCTGCTTTACGGGTGGAACGAAGAAGCGGAAAGCAACACTCTGGAGGTGCACATTCATCATCTGCGCAAGAAGTTTTCCGCGGACTTGATCCGCACCATTCGCGGTGTCGGCTACCTGGTGGAAGAACGCCGATGATGTCCATCAGGCGCCGGACACTGATATTGATCCTCGGGTTGTTGTTCGTCGGCCTGTTGATCATAAGCGTGTTCAACCTCCACGACAGCAAGCATGAAATTGATGAGGTCTATGATGCCCAACTGGCCCAGAACGCGCGTTTGTTGCAAGGCATCATGCGCATGCCGATGGCCAGCAAGGAACACACCGAGCTGTATCAGGCCTTCAATCAGGCGTTGAGCCTGGCGACCCCGAAAATCGACGGTCACCCCTATGAAAGCAAGATCGCTTTCCAGGTCTGGAATTCGCGAGGCGAGCTACTGGTTCACACCGCCAGTGCACCGTCCTTTACTTCCGCGCCGATCAAGCCGGGTTTCAGCGATGTAGTTGACCTGAAGAACCATACATGGCGGGCATTTGTTCTGGATGACAGCCAATACGGCCTGAAGGTCTGGGTCGGCGAACGCGATGATGTGCGAGCCGACCTGGTTGACCGCATTGTTCGCCACACACTGGTGCCCAATCTGATCGGTAGCCTGATTCTCGCCGCGGTGATCTGGCTGGCCATCGGTTGGGGCCTCAAGCCTTTGGCGAATATGGCTGCAATCTTGCGTGCCCGGCATTCGGGTTCCCTGGAACCGTTGCAACTGATGCCATTGCCCAGTGAGCTAGAACCCATGCAGGCAGCCCTCAACCGCATGCTGGTGCAAATCCGCGAGGTGCTGGGACGCGAGCGCCGCTTTATCGCCGATGCTGCCCATGAAATGCGCACACCTTTGGCGGTGCTCAGGGTCCATGCGCAGAACTTGCTGGAGGCAGGGACCGAGGAAGAACGCCGCGAATCGCTCGGGTATTTGATCGTCGGCGTGGACCGCACCAGTCGGCTGGTCAACCAGTTGCTCACCATGGCCCGCCTTGAACCGCAATCAGGTGCTCCGCAGCTGCAATACATTGACTTGGCGGCCACGGTTCGCGAAGGCCTGGTTCAGCTGACGCCCTGGCTATTGAGCAAAGGACTGGAACTGACTTTCGATGTCAGTGACGGGGTTTACCGGGTCAAAGCCGATTCAGCGGCCATCAACATTGCGCTGAACAATCTGGTGACCAATGCGGCGAACTTCTCTCCGGAACACGGAGTCATCACTGTGCGGCTGGCAAGTAACGAGGGACATTTCGAGCTGTCTGTCGACGATCAGGGGCCTGGCATCGACGAGGCCGAGCGTGATCGGCTTTTCGAGCGATTCTACAGCCGCGCAAATGACCAGGGTGCGGGTCTGGGGCTGACCATAGTACAGACCATCGCCACCCGCCTGGGCGGTCAGATCAGGTTGGAGAATCTACCTGGCGGGGGGCTACGCGCGACTCTGGAGATCAGTTTTTCATAGCGCCAGGGGTTGCATCGCCGTCCGGCATCAGTGCTTCGACGGATGATGATGGCCAGGTCCTGCGCGAACTCTTCGAGTCACGGACAAGCCTCAACCCTCGGAGTCAGAAAATCGACGCCCAAGATCAGCCACTTTGAAACCCAGTGCCCCGAGCACATTAACAGCCAGATTCTGCAGATGGTCGTCGACTATTTGACCGACATCGTATGCAGAAGGTCATGGCCGAGAGGTCAGACACGACCAGTGCCCCCGACCGTGTCATTGGCGAGCCTGAAGTGCCGTACTTCTGCGAAGGCTGATCGGTTTACCGTTGTATCGGTGTGCAGAGTTCGACCAGCGTCCCGTCCGGGCATCGAACGTAGGACACGGTTTGCCCCCAGGGTTTGGTGGTTGGGCTGGAAACCTCGCTGGCGCCGGCCTTGAGCGCTCTGGCATGAGCCGCTTGAACGTCCTCGGTGACCAGGCCGACTTCGATTCCGAGAGGTTTGGGGGAGGAGTGCGCCGAGACATGGCCGGTGCTGAAGTTCATCGCGGCCAGTTCATCGGCGGCGAATGCCAATGCCGTATCGCCCGTTTCGAGTTCGCCATAAGTTGCCGATTCATGGAGGAAACGAACGCCCAGCCCGAAGGCGGACGAGAAGAACTCGAGCGAGGCTGCAACGTCCGGGACGTAGATGATCATGTAGCCGAATTTCATGGGTAAACACTCCTTGTCGTGCCAGTTGAGCGGGGAATCTAGCACGTTGCTGCCGGGGAGGGCGATGGGCGAGCCGCGCCGTCCTCCGTGGTCAGTGCAAAGACGGGTTATGATGCCCCGCCCAGCGCTGACCGATGAAGTCACGGGCAAGCCTTAACCCTCGGAGTCAGAAGTTCGATGTTCACGATCACCCTGTTTGAAACCCCGCCCCCCGAGCCCGTCAAAAGCCAGATCCTGCAGATGGTTGTCGACTACCTCACCGACATCAGCATGGTGGCCATCGCGCCAAGCAATCCCCTCTACAACCTGTATCAATACGGTATCGGGTTCGAGGTTCATCTCTATCTGGACGCTATGGATGGTTCCAGAGGCATTCCAGTCGAACTGATCGTGGCCACGGATGCCCAGGACCCTTCCAGCGTTGTCGGCTTCTTGCTGTATCTGCCGGTGAAGGACGATCCCGAGGCCTGCTCAGTCGCCTATATGGCCGTGCGCGAAGGCCATCGACGGCAGGGTGTCGCGCGCGCGATGCTGCAGCAAATGCTGGGTCGATACCCTCATGCCGAGTTGGCCTGCGGCGTTGGCAAAGTGCCGTGTTTCGAGGCGCTGGGGTTTCAGGTTTTGGGGGCGCGTGGTCCTCAGGTGGTCATGAATACCCGCGACCATGGTACCGACGGCCTGTTGGCCGTGTTGGACGTGGCACCGATCTATAGCTCTGTGGAGGTGCGGCAGATTCATACTTATCTGCTTCAACAGCACGGGAAAAGAGCGATGGTGGAGGCCGAGAAGAAGCGTGACCGGCATCTCGACCAGATGACACGCCACGCGAAGGCGTTCGTGCTGGAACGTCTTGGCGAGGCCGCGTTGCAAAACACCGGGCGCGGACCACGCTTGCTCTAGGATGCGTTGAGTCTCTGGCGGCCAGGAGTCGTGCCTCACAGCTCCCGCGCCATCAACCACTGCTCTTCTCCCCAGGCTTCAAAGCGCTCCAGCACCTTCCACCCACGCTTTTCGTAGTAGCGACTCTGATCATGGGTGTGCAAGTACAACGTCGCAATGCCGCGCGCTTTTGCATGGGAACAGATTCCCTCGATCAGCTCCTGCGCCAACCCCCGGCCTCTTGCCGCCGGAGTGATGAACACGCAGGCAAGCCAGGGTCCCAGCTCTGGCCGATCGGGCAGGTCGGCCGTGGCCAGTGCGGCGCCTCCCAGTAGCTGGTCGTGTTCCAGGGCGATCAGGCATTTCCAGTGGCCATCATGTTGGCCGTCAGCGAACTCGCGTTGCCAATCGGCCAATGGCTGTTGGGCAAATTCATAGCTGAATTGCCGATGGAGCCATTCAGCCAGGGTGTCGCAGTGCTTCATGTGTTGCTCGAGCCAGTCCAGGCGGTGCATGGGGGAGTCCTTTCAGGAAGTCAGTGGCTGATGAAACAGCATCCATCCTCCGTAGGCAATCGCCGGGCAACGCCTCACCCCATGCTCGATCAGAATGGACCGGCTGTTCATTTGGCCGCGGTGGTGGTGCTGGTCACCTCCCGATAAATCGCTTGCAGGTTCTCCGTGCGTTCCCGGGTATTGGGGTGGCGCATCACCGGCGAATTGACGATGTCATGCACGCTTTCGGCCAGCGCCTCGGCATCGTTCTGTGGGGCGGGGGTGGGGGAAGAGGGTTCCATCTTCGGCAGGTCGACCTCGAAGGCGTTGATCGATACGGCCAGTTCCTGACGGTTGGGGTAGACGTGGCTGAGCATCCTGACTGCACAGGAGTCGGCCTGCAGTTCCTGGTCCACGTGATGCTTGGTGAAATGGCCTTTTTCCAGTTTGACCCGGTCAACCACCACGGATGGGTTGCTCTTGGCGGCTTCCAGGGTATCGATCAGTTCCTTTTTCACCGTGAACGAGTCCACCACCATACTTTGCATCTCCTTGGTTTCGTGACGCTGCAGTACGTGGGCCACCTCGTGGGCCAAGGCGAAATAGGCCTTGGGCAGGTGTTGGGGGCTGTCGACCAGGCCTTGGTCGAGATACAGGTAGCCACCGGGCAGGGCGAGGGCGTTGCGGTTGGAGGTTTTCAGGATGAACAGCTTGAACCGGTAGTCGTAAGGTTCGTCGATGCTGGCGAGGATCTCGTGCAGCATTTTGTCCGCGATCGGGTAGTACTTGCGGCCGAGCTTGCTGTCGCGCGCCAGAATGTCCGTGCGTGCGTTGTGCTGGCGCTCGGCATAGAGTTCCTCGGCGGTCATCGGCATCCAGTTGAGCTGCTTGGCGGCCAGCTTGGTCGAGGCCGAGAGCTTGTCGCCGGTGGCCGGGGCAGGCGCCTTGCCCAGCAGATTGCTGAGCTTGCCGGGCAAGTCCTTGATGCCTTCCTTCATGCTGAACATCGCGACCGAGGCAAAGTTGTCGGTCAGCCGGTAGGGCTGGACCAGCTCCGGGCAGTTCTTGTCGAGCACCACCGACGCCCTGGGCGAGAGGGTGGTGATCTGTTTCACCTTGACCTCACCCTTGCCGGCGTCGAACGGGTTGGATAGCTGCGATGCGCTGCAGGCGGCCAGCAGGGCAGCCAGCGTGACTGTCCCAAGAATTGATGTGCGCGATTTCATGAGGCCTCCGCTGGCAGGCGCCAGCCTGTCATTTGAGTTGCTGTTGGAGTTGGCGGATGCGCAGATCCCTGGCGCCGTAGTAACCCTCTTCATCGAGCGTCGCGGCTTCGTAGAGCAATCGCTGGTTGGCGTCCTGGACGTTTTTTCTGATCTGCTCCAGGCGCCTTTTCACCAGGGGCTCGCTCTGGGCTTCGGCGAGGTTGGCCTGGGCTTCCTGGAGGTTGAATGGGCGGTCTTCCTCCAGCTTGCGCCCACCGGCTTTGTGGGTGTTCACCACGCTGTCGAGGACCGATTCCAGCGAGCCACATTCGACGGGTTCCGATTTGTTACCCATGATCGCGCTCACCAGATTGCCCAAGGTACTGCCCTTGGCCTTGAGGTTTAGCGCTTGCAGCCCCTTGCAGTCCTGAGCGAAAGCGCTGGTACCGCACAGCACAAGCAGTGTGACCGCACACAGATGGAGGGTGGTTCGTTTCATCGTCAGGCTCCTTTTAGTGATGGCGGAAGATCAGAGACAGAGCAAAACCCAGCAGGGCGAAAAGCGCCAGGCGACGCACTAGCAGGAACAGTGCGGCGCCTAAATCGCAGTTTCCGATATGCCGTGCAACGTCGCCGATGATGAAGCGCGAGCATCGGTCGCAAAGGTTGCGAGGGTGCTCCGGGCGCTGTCGCATCTCTTCTGCCGCGATGGCCTCGTCGAATTGGGCTGGGCCATTCTCGTGGGCCGTCTTCAACTTCCCGACCAACATCTCGCGCTGGTGGTCTCCTTCCTTCACGGCTTCGTGCACGGCACCGACGAAGAAACTCTCGATCAACATCCCGAGCGCGATGGGGATAGGCGATAGCCATGAGTTGCTCGTGCTCAGCAGACAAAGAGAAAAGGCGGTGGTCACCATGACCAGAGCCATCAGCAAAAGACCCAGGATCCACACAAAAATCGTGGAGAACTGGCGTTTCGGGGGGGAGGGGCTGAAACGCATCGCGAAGTAGTGCCGCCAGCAAAAACTGATGACCCCGCCGAAGAGCACGGCGATGCCAATCTCCAGGCCGAAGCTACGCAGATGACTGAATAATGTCGCCGGTTCCACCAGGGACATATAGGCCGCCGCATGCACCTCGACGCCGTACATGGTGCCGAGAGGGGTCAGGTAGGTGTCATCCTCGCCGTAGCTGCCACCGAAGAACACCACCGGCAGCTGCCAGGGTGGGGGGAGTCCCGGCCACTCGGAAAACAGCTCGCGTTGTGTTGACAGTTTATAGGTCGACACCGGACGCAGTCCCATAACGTATTGCTTGGGATTGATCAGAAACTCCTTGGATTGTTTTTTTTCCTGCTCGCCCCGGCAAGGGTTGGTGCTAGCGTTCGTGAGTTTCTTCACGGCGACTGCCGTGTCTGAGGGGACTTCCCTGTCTACGGCGATTGCCGCGTCCAAGGCGACTGCTGCGAGCTTTTTCTCCTCGCATTCGATTTTAGTCACCAGGCCATAACGGATAGGCAGGTTCGGATCACCGAAGGCGATTTTTGCGTCCTCCATGGTTTCGCGCCAGGCCTGGATTATGTCCGAGGCGAGGGGGTCATTCACGGGAAGCGGGGCCATCAACACCGTCTTGGTCCTGCTCTGGCCATTTATGAGCAGCTCATTCAGCTTATTCTGACAAAAGACGTCGCCGCGGCCGGGCGACAGGTCCAGGTCGATGACCAGCAGTCTGGGCGGTATGGGGAGGTCGTAAAGGAACTTGAGGTCGTCCCGCAGTTGGCAGCGATCCAGCGGTGAACGTTCATGGTAGTTAGTTTCGTAGCTCGACTGGTCGATGAGCACAACCGCAACGCTGGGTTTTTTGGCTCCACTGGACAAGGCTTCTACCGCGCTGAGATTGCCGATGCCGATAAAGGCATAACTGTCGATGGCATCGAGCAGGTGAAAGTGGAGATGGCCGATGGTCACCAGCGAGGCGACAACCAGGGCTCCGGGCAAATGGTGCAGGAGGCCCGCAATCCCATCGCCCAGCGCACGCGGAAGAGCGATGATCCAGCACCGAAGCTTATGTGGAAGAGCGATGATCCAGCACCGAAGCTTATGTGGAAGGGCGAGGATCCAGCACCGAAGCTTATGCGGTAGGGCGAGGATCCAGCGCCGCAGCGCACGCGGGCGGGCGAGGATGCAACGCCGAAGCGTCCGCAGCCTTGAGTCGGTTGACTGAAATGCCTTTGGCATTTCCTGGCTCCATACCCAGTAACGCGCTGGCCCAGGGGGTTGCCTGGGAACCCTGGCAGGGCCGGGCCGCTGCCGTCTGTGCGCCACTGCCTGGGCCATGGGGGCACCGGCAAGGGGGGAGGGTGTCCAGAGATGGCGAGACGCTATCTGTGAAATCTAGCAGTTATCGAAGGGCTCACAAGTGTAGCTCATCGGCGCCGAAGGCTTCAGGTCGCGGGTGTCAAGGCGCTGAGACACTTGGATCGGTTCCCTCGATCGATCGCTCCTGATGATCGTCAGGCGCAAGGTTGCCCTGTTATCGAGCACCCGCACTTATTTGAACCATCAGGTTCCTGATCGGCTCACTTGCTCAAACACCAACGCTCACCGACAAGCTTCAGCTGGGGAATATCGATGGCAGATCCCCTGATTCCTGAGACTTTAGTAGCAGGATAGTTAGCAAGCTTGCGAATTGGCGTGGTAATTGCTCTGACGTTCGGCATTAGAATGTCGTACTTGGGGAAGTGAATGTCGCTATCAAGTAATTCCATGGGGTTGTCCTCCGCCGAAAAGCACTGGTTACCCTGGTTAGGCAAGACCGGAAAATGGGCGATGCGCTGGTCTTGCGGGCTCAACAAGTCTGCCTACCCGGTGATCGAGCAGACGTTCGAAGCCATTGCCGCAACCCGCGTCCAGTTGCTGCACAACTGGACTCGCGAGCAGTGGGAGCACCTGGCCGAATTGGCGGTGGTCCTCGGTCGCGACTTCGCCCATCTCGACAACAGTTCACTGCTGGATAAGCTCAACCAGGCCGAAGATTTTTCTGAACTGTTCGTCGTCGATCCAGGCGGTGCGGTGCTGGCTTCGACCTGGGCCGCCCATGGCAAAAAACAACCCTGCAATCCGCAGGCGTTGGCCGAAGGGCTGAAAACACCGTTTCTGCATGGCCCCTACAGTGACCCGCTGACCTTGCAGATCGGCCCTTCGTCCTCGCGTTTTCACGATGAAGTCACGCTGATGTTCTACCAGCCGCTGAAGGTTGACGGCAAAGTCCTTGGCTGCCTCTGCGGCCGTGTACCGAACGATGTCCTGGGCGATCTTATCCAGCGCGAGGCCGGGCATATTTATGCCGAGTCGGGGGACAACTACCTGTTCATGGTCCAGTCGCGCTTCGATCCGGCAATCGAGCCTGGCATCGCCCTGTCACGCTCACGCTTCGAGGACGGGACCTTTAGCCACGGCGAGAATCTCAAGAGCGGCGTACACACGCCCTGGAAGACCGTCCAGGTGCAGCGCCATACCGAACTGGAACTGCGCTTCACCGACCCGGCGACCCAGCAGCTGCACCCCGGGGTGCGCGAAACCATCCGCAGCGGTTCCAACCTGTTCGTCACCTATCCCGGTTACTCGGACTACCGGCACATTCCGGTGGTCGGCAAGGGTGTGACCTTTCAACTGCCCGGATCGCCTGACCGTTGGGGCATGATGTGCGAAGCCGATCTGGAGGAGGTCTATCGCCGGCGTTCGCTGAGTTACGGGCTGATGAAGCCTTACCTGGCCACCATGGCCGCGCTGTTTGCCTGCAATTTCCTGGTCCGGCACTACAGTGGCCTTGCGCAGAGCCTGATCGATGCCGGCGAGGTCCTGAGCATGCTGGTCGCCGCGGTGCTGTTCAGCACCTTCGGGCCGAAGCGGCTGGCGGCACGGCTGAACGAGATGACCGGGGTGATCAGGACCATCGCCGAGGGCGAAGGCAACCTGCGCCAGCGCCTCGACACCTCACGCATGGCCAACGACGAGACCGGCGATATGGGGCGCTTGATCAACAGTTTCATCGACCACCTGGACGCGGTCGTCGGGCAGGTGATCAAGGCCAGTCACAGTGTTGGAAAGACCAATCAACTGATGCTTGGCCGCAGCCAGGAAGCCCGTCTCACTTGTGGCGAAGTCGCGGATGCGGTGCATCACATGATGATCATCGTCGAAGAGCAATTGGGCGAGATCCAGCAAGCCTCGGCCAGTGCCGAACAAATGAAGCAAGCCATGGACGAGGTGGTCAGCCGCGCCCGCGAACAGTTTCTCGCGGTGCAGATCGGCACCCAGTCGATTCGCGACGTGGTCGAGCGTTCGTCCTCAAGCGTGCAATTGCTCGACAGCCGAATGACCCAGATCGGCAATATCACCGGGCTGATCAGCGCCATCACCAATCAAACCACTCTGCTGGCGCTCAATGCTGCCATCGAGGCGGCGCGGGCTGGCGAACATGGCCGTGGTTTCGCCGTGGTGGCCGACGAAGTTCGCAGCCTGGCCTCGCGCACCTCACGGGCCGCCGAGGATATCCGGCAGATGGTCGAAGGCCTGCAAAACGAAACGCAAACCGCCGTGAGCTTTATGGAAAACGGCGTCAAGGATGTCGACAACAGCCTGCGCCTGGCCGAAGAAGCCTCCTCGGAAAACGTGCAGCTGCATCAGGCGGTGGAAAGCATGTTCGCCATCATCCAGCAGCTTAATGAACGCGGCCTCGACTATGGGCGCACGATCAAGCAGGTCGACCAGTCTTCCAGCGAGATGCGCCAGACTGTGGTGGTGCTGCAGAGCAGTGCGGAAACGGTCAGGCTCAACGCCAATAAACTGCAGAAGCTGGTGGGGCAATTTGAGGTGAGCAGCAGCTCCCGCCAAGGGGTTGCGGCTTGAGTTTGCAAGATCGCAGCCTTCGGCAGCTCCGGTGCCCGCGTACACTGGATCATTTGTGGGTCTAGCGAAATGGCGTAGGCGCTGCCGCAGGCGGCGATCTTTTTGGGGGCTTGTTACCCCCTGGGATCACCCGGCAGAAACCGTCCCGTTACTTTGAAAAACGCTGCTGACGTCCGATCACCTGGGGTGCCGTCGACTTTGACGAAGATCCCCGGGAAGGTGTTCAACCAGTTCTGCAACGCAATGGCTTTTGTCACTTCGGCGGGGTCATCCGGTTTCTTGTTGGAGTGGCTCACAACGATCGGCTGGGCGCCTTCAACCGGGGCGGGCTGGTCCTCGAAGTCGAGGAAGCCGTTCTCCGCCATGCGCCGCAACAACACGGCCGAACCGCACTGGGCCGAGACTGCGGTTTCCGACCAGGTGCCATCGGAAATGTACTTGCCGCTTTTGTAGTGATTGGAAAAGCTCCATAGGTAGGGGGTTAACACGTGCGGATGAAAACGCCGATACCCTATGCCGTTGAACAGTTCCAGTTGAAACAAGGTGCCAGGCAGCGTCCAGTCGCTCGCGGGGCCGAGTTTTTTCATGCGCAAGGCATCAACTGCGCTTTCAGCCCACTTGAACGGCGGGTTGCCCTTGGCCGGCCGACCTGCAGGAACATGAACGGTGCGCGCCGTGAGTGGGTCGCCGTTATGCAAATGTCCATCGAAACGCTGACTGGCCTCCATGTTGTGAATGACCGCGACGAAGCCCCAGGGGACACCAACTTCATTGGCAACGCTTTGGTATGTATCCCGGTGCTGGTTCAGGCGCTCGACCAGGGTATTGACGACCGCCATGCGATCCGGCCGGATCAGGCAGTTATTGAACAGTGCTTGATATTCAGCCCGGAGTGCCGGGGTTAACTTTAAGGTCGCCATTATGTGCGTCCCTGTTGATTTGATTAATCATGGGATTGCCGGGTCAGTCGCAGAGCAAGTAGTGAAATAATAGCTGGTGTTACCGGCATGCAAGACAGCCGGATTGACCAAGGGGCTGAAAAATATTTGTTATAAACGGGTATTGTTCAACGGAATCGATACAACATGGAACGCTAACTTAACACGGGTTGCCCGATATGAAGTTTGATGAATATGAGTTGGCCCTCACCGTTAAAAACAAACAAGATCAAAACAGCGCGGCCGCTTTCATTTGAATGAAAGCGGCCGCCGTAGGGTGTTTGTAGAGGCGGGTGTCGCTATCAGCGACACCGCAGGGGGTTTTTAGCAGTAGCGGTCCAGCAGGTTCACTCCGGACTGATTCTGCAGCAACTTCCATTCCTGGCTCAGGGTTTGAAAGACCCGGCCAATGAAGTCTTTGTCCGCTGCCGCTTTCTTCCCGACATAGCCCTGGCCCCGGCGGTACATTTTGAGTCGGGCACGCATGCTTTGATGGGCCTTCTCGAATTCACTTTCCTGCGAGTAGGGCGCGAGGCAATCGATTCGGACTTCACCCGACTTGCAGATCCACAGTACGTGGCTGTCGTGGTTGTCTTTGTGCGATGCGAACAGCCGAGCCAGTTCATCAATAGTGGGTTGATTGTTCAGATTCATTGGTAAGCCCCTTGACCACTCATTGATCATGTCTGGTTGGTTCGCTGAACGACGTGGCCACATTGGCCAATCGTTTCCTGAAGCACCTGTCCGTCAGGTGCAGATCCAGCCTTGGGCTTGATGAATGTAGCATTGATGAAAAGCGACTACAGGGCACGGTCACAACGAGGAGAAGCAGCGCAAATCCGGATACCCATGCTGACCTTACGAGGTCAGCCACAAGCATCATGAGGACGTTTCGCCAGCGCTTCTCGTCCCTGTACTGGACGGTCCTGCCAGATCAGCTTCATCAATCTGCCTTGTGGGCAGTACATATCAAGGAACAGCTCGGCGGTCTGTCGAGCGTGTTCGTAATCCCTTGCCAGCTCTCCCGATCCGAGAGACGAGTCGATAATGCAAAACGGCAATCGAGTCGTCAATGCTTTTGTAGTGAATATTTTCTCGCACTACATAAAACCTCGTGGAGCAACGGCCTCGCCCCTGAGGGGCTTGCTAGAGGGATGCTAGCCCTGGGGTCAGGCGCAATTCCAGCGCCTGGTCCAATCAGGCCGGGCGTATCACCGGGTCCGCCCATCGCCGGCAATACGGCGAGTGGGCGGCCCTTGATCCGTCAGTTCTTGTCCATATCGACGTTTTTGGTTTCCCGCAGACAGATCATGCCCACGATCAAACTCACCCCGGTGATCACCACCGGGTACCACAGCCCGTAGAAGATATCGCCGGTGTACACCACCAGCGCGAAGGACACGGTCGGTAGGAAGCCGCCGAACCAGCCGTTGCCGATGTGATAGGGCAGGGACATCGAGGTGTAGCGGATACGGGTCGGGAACAGTTCGACCATCAGCGCCGCCAGCGGGCCGTAGCACATGGCGGCGATACAGGTCAGGGCGACCATCAGCGCGACGATCATCGGTTTGTTGACCTGCTGGGTGTCCGCCCGTTGCGGATAACCGGCGAGGGTTACCGCGCCGCGCAGCGCTGCTTCGTCGTAACCGTCGATGCGCACGTCACCCACGCTCACTTGCACCTGGCTACCGGCCGGCGCCGCTTCGCTGCTGTAGGGCAGGCCCTGTTTGACCAGGAAGGTCTTGACCTTGTCGCACGGGCTGTCGAAACGCGCCTTGCCCACCGGGTCGAACTGGAAGGTGCAGGTGGCCGGGTCGGCCAGTACGGTGATCGGTGCCTGACGGCTGGCCAGGTCAATTGCCGGGTTGGCGTAGTGGGCAATACCCTTGAAGATCGGGAAGTACAACACGGTCGCCAGCAACAGACCGAGCATCAGGATCGGTTTGCGCCCGACCTTGTCCGACAGCCAGCCAAAGAAGATGAAGAACGGCGCGCCGATCACCACGCTGACGATCAGCAGGCCGTTGGCCAGGGCCGGGTCCATTTTCAGGAACTGGGTGAGGAAGAACAGCGTGTAAAACTGCGCGGCATAGAAGGTCACCGCTTGCCCTGCGTTGATGCTGAACAGCGCGATCAGCACAATCTTCAGGTTTTCCCATTTACCGAAGGATTCGCGGATCGGCGCCTTGGAGATCTTGCCTTCCTCTTTCATTTTCAGGAAGGCCGGCGACTCATGCAGGCTCATGCGTATCCAGGTGGAAATCCCCAGCAGCACAATCGAAAACAGGAAAGGGATGCGCCAGCCCCAGACTTCGAACTGGTCACCGGTGAAGTAGCGGCAACCGAGCACCACCAGCAGCGACAACAGCAAGCCAAGGGTGGCGGTGGACTGAATCCAGCTGGTGTGGAACCCGCGTTTGCCAGGCGGTGCGTGCTCGGCGACGTAGGTCGCCGCGCCGCCGTACTCACCGCCCAGGGCCAGGCCCTGGAGCATGCGCAGCACCACCAGGATGATCGGTGCGGCAATGCCGATACTCGAATAGGTCGGGAGCAGGCCGACACAGAAGGTCGCCAGGCCCATGAGGATGATGGTCGCGAGGAAGGTGTACTTGCGCCCGATCATGTCCCCCAGTCGGCCGAACACCAGCGCGCCGAACGGCCGCACGATGAAGCCCGCGGCAAACGCCATCAGCGCAAAGATGAACGCGGTGGTGTCGTTGACCCCGGCGAAAAACTGTTTGCTGATGACCGCCGCGAGGGCGCCGTAGAGGAAAAAGTCATACCACTCGAACACCGTCCCCAGGGACGAGGCGAAGATGACTTTCTGGGTTTCCTTGCTGGTGGTCGCGCCAAGCGTCGCGTCCAGGGGTTGAGCATGTTCTGACATATCGGTATCCCTTACAGTGATTGTTTTTGTTGTTCCACTGTCGCCGCGATGTTCGGCGCCACGATGTCGGTATTGCCTGATGGAATCTGCGTAGGAGGTTTAAACCCACCACATTGCAGGTGTACCCGGTCGGCGTAGGAGCTGCCGATAGGCTGCGATCTTTTCGGGGGCGCCGCAAATGCAGGATCAAAAGATCGCAGCCTGCGGCAGCTCCTACAGGGGTTGCGGTTCGGTGACCAGTTCTTCTTCCGGGGCGAGGCTCCTTGTCGGTGTTGCGAGAATCAGCTGAGCGGCTTTCTCGGCGATCATCAGGGTCGGTGAACAGGTATTGCCCGAGGTGATGCGTGGCATGATCGAGGCGTCGGCGATGCGCAGCCCGGGAATGCCGTGGACGCGTAATTGGGCATCGACCACGGCATCCTTGTCATTGCCCATGCGGCAGGTGCCGACCGGGTGGAAGATCGTCGTGCCGATCCGCGCTGCTGCGTCAAACAGTTGCTCGTCGGTCTGCAAGGCGTCGCCCGGCAGGTATTCGCAGGGCTTGAACTGCGCCAGGGCCGGCGCGGCGACGATGCGCCGGGTCAGGCGAATGGCGTCGGCGGCGACTCGAAGGTCTTCAGGGTGGCTCAGGTAGTTTGGCTGAATCAGCGGCGCCTCCTGAGGATTGGACGAGCGGATATCCACTCGGCCACGGCTTTGCGGACGCAGGTCGCAGACCGACGCGGTAAATGCCGGGAATGCATGCAACGGCTCACCGAAGCGCTCCAGCGACAGTGGCTGCACATGGTATTCAAGGTTGGCCGAAGTCTGCTCCGGTCCCGAACGGGCGAACGCGCCCAGTTGGCTCGGGGCCATGGACAGCGGGCCACTGCGGTCATACAGATACCGCAGGCCCATGCCCATCTTGCCCCACAGGCTGCCGGCGATCTGGTTCAGGGTGCGGGCGTTTTGCAGTTTGTAGATCAGCCGCAGCTGCAAGTGATCCTGCAGATTGCCGCCGACGCCAGGCAGTTCATGGGCGACGCCAATCCCCAAGCGTTGCAGCAAACTACTCGGGCCGATCCCGGAACGTTGCAGGATGTTCGGTGATCCGACAGAGCCGGCGCAGAGGACGATTTCCCGGCGCGCCTTCCAGGTTTTCGGCTGGCCTTGCCAGCGGGCACTGACTGCCGAAGCCCGGCCGTTTTCCAGCAGCAGGCGATCGACTTCGACATCGGTCAGCACTGTGAGGTTGGGTCGGTTGCGGATTGGCTTGAGAAAAGCCTTGGCGGCATTCCAGCGCACGCCGGCCTTCTGATTGACCTGGAAGTAACCGCAGCCTTCGTTATCGCCCCGGTTGAAGTCATCGATGCTGGCAATGCCGCTTTGTTCGGCCGCCTCGCGGAACGCATCGAGGATCGGCCACGACAGCCGTTGACGCTCGATCCGCCATTCCCCGGCAGCGCCATGAAACTCCGAGTCGCCGGCAAAATGGTTTTCGCTCTGCCTGAACAGCGGCAGGACGTCCTTCCAGGCCCAGCCCGGATTACCGTCGGCGGCCCAACCATCGTAATCGCTGGCCTGGCCACGCATGTAGATCATGCCGTTGATCGACGAACAGCCGCCAAGTACCTTGCCTCGCGGGTAGCTCAGGCTGCGACCTTGCAGGCCAGGTTGCGCTTGGGTCTTGAAGCACCAGTCGGTGCGCGGGTTGCCGATGCAAAACAGATAACCGACGGGGATATGAATCCACGGGTAGTTGTCGCGGCCACCGGCTTCGAGCAGCAGCACCCGGTGCCCGGGGTTGGCGGACAGACGATTGGCCAGCAAACAACCGGCTGGCCCCGCGCCGACTACCACGTAGTCATATTCTTCAACGACAGGCTGCATCCATGACCTCTTCTGTTGTTGTTCTTGTTGTGATTCATCCTAGTTGTTAGCTTTCGTTTAAAGAATGTTAGTTTTTACTCAGTGGCTGTGCGTTTTTAGACAGCTGTACCCTGCTGCGCGTTCAAGGAAGATTCATGTTTGATTGGAATGACCTACGGTTTTTTCTCGAGTTACAACGTAGCGGCCGTTTGCTGACCGCGGCGCGTCGGCTGAAAACCACCCACGCCACGGTGGCCCGGCATATCGAGGCCATCGAAAAAAGCCTCGGCACCGCGCTGTTCGTCCAGCACGCCCAGGGTTACCAATTGACCCCGGCCGGCGAGGCGCTGCTCAAGCACGCCGAAGCCATGGAAAACGTCGCCTTGCTGGCGCAGGAAGAAATCACCCAGTCCAGTGCGCCGCAGGGCAAGATCCGTCTCGGAGTGACCGAAGGCCTGGGCATCATGTTCCTGGCCAGCCGCATGAACGGCCTGTTCGAGCGCTATCCAGGGCTGGAGGTCGAACTGGTAGCGGTGCCGCGCTTTGTCAGCATCCTCAACCGCGAAGCGGAAATCAGCATCCACCTCGAGCGCCCGATCGTCGACATGCTGGTCACTCGCAAACTCACCGACTACCGCCTGGCGCTGTATGCCAGCCGCGCCTACCTGGACCATGCGCCAACGCTGCACAGCCGCGAAGACCTGGCGCGGCATGCCTGGATCGGCTACGTCGATGATTTGCTGTTCAGCCAGGAATTGATGTTCCTCAACAGCTTCTGCCGCAGCCCGCGGGTGGTGTTTCACAGCACCAGCGTGATCGCCCAGCACCAGGCCGCGCGCTCGGGCCTGGGCATCGCCGTATTGCCGTGCTACATGGCCAGCAACGATCCGGAGCTGATTCCACTGCTGCCGGCCGAGAGCATTCAGCGCAGCTACTGGATCAGCACCCGACGCGAGCTGCACAAGTCGGTGCGGTTGCGGGTGTTGTGGGATTACGTGGTGGAGTTGTGTGAGCGCGAGCAGGCGCTGTTGCTCGGTCCGGACCAGGCTCTTAATCGTTTGCCTGAGTAAAGGCCGATGAATACACCTAAACATTGATCCAGATCAGCTCGGCTAACCCTACCCGTCGTACAACACTCCTAGGCCCTGCGAGCACTTCGACTCGCGGCCCGGGAGAAACTCATGATCACTGGTCAATCAACCGCCGAACACCTGGCCGCCTTTCGTCCGGCCGCGACTGAAGAACACTGGATCGAGGCGCTGAAGGATGGCACTCATGTACTCATCCGCCCACTTCAGGAGCAGGATCGTGAGCGCGAGTTTCAGTTCATCAAGCATTTGTCGGCCGGATCTCGCCGCTTGCGTTTTATGGGAACCTTCAGTGAGGCGGATGCGCCACTGATGGACCGCATGATGGACCTGGACTATGAAAAGCGGATGGCCTATGTCGCACTGGTGCACAAAGATGGCCAATTAATTGAAATCGGCGTCAGCCGTTACGCCTCGACGCCCGGGGCGGACCAATGCGAGTGCGCCATAACGGTCGCCGATGACTGGCAACGTCGCGGCCTGGGAACCCTGCTGGGCGGGCATTTGATTGATGCCGCGCGGCGCAACGGGGTCAAGACCATGAGTTCGACCGACATGGCGACCAATTACGGCATGCATTGCCTGGCGAGAAACCTCGGTTTCACCAGCCGCTATCCCAGCGAGGGGTTCAGCGAAATCATCCATGAACTGGATCTGGGAAAGTGACCGTCACCAAGACCTTCCCCGGATTTGAAGAGCAGGAATCAGCACCATGGCAAAAATGAAAGCGGCAATCTTCGTTGAGAAAAACCGCATCGTGCTGGACGACAAACCGATACCCGAAGTCGGTCCGCTGGATGCGCTGGTGCGCATTACCACCACCACCATCTGTGGCACCGATGTGCATATCCTGCGCGGCGAGTACCCGGTGGCCAAGGGGCTGACTATCGGCCATGAACCGGTTGGGGTGATCGAAAAGCTCGGCTCGCAGGTCACAGGCTTCGTCGAAGGGCAACGGGTGATTGTCGGCGCCATCACCCCCAGCGGCCAAAGCTACGCCTGCCTCTGTGGCTGCTCGTCACAGGACGGGCCCGGGACTCCCCACGGTTTTCGCGCCGCCGGTGGCTGGAAGTTCGGCAATACCATCGACGGCTGTCAGGCGGAATATGTGCTGGTGCCGGATGCCCTTGCCAATCTTTGCCCGATTCCCGACAACCTCAGTGACGAACAAGTGCTGATGTGCCCGGACATCATGTCCACGGGCTTTTCCGGCGCGCAAAGAGGTAAGGTCGAGATTGGCGATACGGTCGCCGTGTTCGCCCTTGGCCCCATTGGCCTGTGCGCCATTGCCGGCGCCCGGCTGATGGGGGCTACGACCATTATCGGAGTCGATACCGTGCCGGCACGAATGGCTGTCGCCCGTCAGTTGGGCGCGACCCATGTGGTCGACTTCAAGGACGGCAATGTGGTCGAGCGCATCATGGCCATCACCAATGGCCGTGGGGTTGACGTGGCCATTGAAGCCTTGGGGACCCAGGGCACCTTCGAATCGGCACTGCGAGTGCTGCGGCCCGGCGGCACGTTATCGAGCCTTGGGGTCTATTCGTCGGACCTGCACATCCCGCTCGATGCATTCGCCGCGGGGCTGGGCGACCTCAGCATCGTGACCACGCTGTGCCCGGGCGGAAAGGAGCGCATGCGGCGCTTGATGGAGGTGGTTGCCTGTGGTCAGGTCGATCTCAAACCCCTGGTGACCCATCGCTTCAAACTCGATGACATCGAAGCGGCTTACGAGCTGTTCGCCCATCAGCGCGATGGTGTGCTGAAGGTCGCTATTACGCCTTGAAAACGGCGCTGCTCTGCAGTCGTCCAGGGCCTCAGTCGAGAATTTCGAAGGCGCTGCTGGCCAAGCGTTCGCCGTTCACCAGAATGTGCACGGCGTGCTTGCCGGCATAGTGTTTGCGGGTGGTCAGCTCGCGAATGTGCTGGGCGCGGCTGAGGTTTTCCCTGGCATTGGCAGCCAGGGTCAGGCCCTTGAGTTTGAAGACTTTCGCCGAGGTGCTGCCTGAGGCTTTGACGTAATCGATGGCGTAGTCGACCACCAGTCGCTGGCTGTCGCTCAGGGTCGATTTCAGGGTGAAGGACAGGGTGATTTTTTCCCCCAGGCGAATCACTGGCGGTTCGATTTTCAGGTGCTGGATTTCGACTTCTGGTTTGCCTCCGGCACCGATGATTGCCAGTGCCCGCTGGTTGCCTTGCTTGATCAGGCTGCGCAAGGCGTGTCTGGCGATCCAGGCAGTGCGCGGGTCTTCCAGGGACCAGCCTTCGATCAGATCGAGCACCCACTGCGGGTGATCCTTGGTGATGTCGTTCAGGTGATTGGCCACCGATTTACGTACGTACAGGCTGTTGTCGGCGTTCAGGTTATCGAGAATCGAGGCTGCCAACGACGGGTCTGCTTGCACCTGTTCCAGGCGAAATGACCAGGGCAGGCGCGGGCGGCTGCCTTCGCTGGCCAGGCGCCGGACATGCTCGTCGTCGTCCAGCGACCACTGGTTCATCAGCGCCAGGGCGCGCTCAAAGTCGCTGCGCAGGAAATGCCGCACCGCAAACTCCGAAGAGCCGAATGCCGTGAAGTACTTCAATGCGTCCATGGACAGCTCGAACGCGTGGGCGCCATAAACGGCGACGTAATGAGGCAGGAACATGCTGACGAAACGGCTGTTCAACCGTGGGGCCAACGCGCGAAGGAGCTCTAGTGTTTGCTCGTAGTCGAGGGCAATCACCGCGTGCAGACTCTCGCTGACCCGGGCCAGGCGTTGCATCACCGACAACTCGGCAAGACCGTCGTTGGCGAGTGCGAGGAAGGCTTTTTCATTGAACGCCGGGTAAACCGCACTCATCTCGGTGGCGATGTGCTGGAGACGTTCGGCGTTGAAGATTTCCTTGAGGGCCTGGGAGGATGGGTCAGCGGTGGTCATTGTGGAGTCCTTGGTTGTTGTTTGCCTGATAGACCGCGTTATCGTTCATCGCGAGCAAGCTCGCTCCCACAGGGGATAGCGGTGCTCTTGTGGGAGCGAGCTTGCTCGCGATGAGGCCCTCACATTCACCCTCAACCTTTGGACTCTTCCTCCAGCTGATCCGCCTCAAACAACCGCGCCAGTTCAGCCCGGGCTTCCTGGGCGGTTTGCAGGACCTTGGTGGCATCGTCATAGACCGCATGCTGGGCCTCGAGCACCTGTTCGTCGTGGTGGGTGAAGCGTTTGATGCGGGCATCGGCCTGGGTCTGGCTCAGGCCGAGCCCGACCAGGGTGCGCCGGCTCATTTCCAGGCTTGAATAGTAGGTTTCCCGCACCGCTTGCGCGCCGACATCCACCAGCCGATGAACGTGCTGACGGTTGCGCGCGCGGGCGATGATTTTCATCTGCGGGTAGAGTTTGCGCACCAGTTCGGCGGTCTTGATATTGGTGTCCGGGTCGTCGGTGGCGATCACGAAAAACTCCGCCTGCTCGACCTTGGCGGCCTTCAGAATCTCCGGGCGCATCGGGTCGCCGTAGAACACCGGCACCCCGCCAAAACTGCGGGACAACTCAATGGTTTCCACCGAAGTGTCGAGGGCCACGAACTTGATGTTCTGCGCCCGCAGGATCCGCGCGACGATCTGCCCCATACGGCCCATGCCGGCGATCACCACCCGCGGCGCATCCGTCTCGATTTCGCGGAATTCCGGCGGCATGTTCAGCGGTTTTACCGCCGGCTTGACCAGCCGCGCGCACAACAGCAGCAAGAGCGGCGTCAGGGCCATGGACAGGGTAATGGTCAGCACCAGCAGATCGTACAGATGAGGCTCGAACAGCCCCTGATCGCGGCCGATCTTGAACACCACGAAGGCGAATTCACCGCCGGCCGCCAGCACGATGCCCAGGCGTATGGCATTGACTCGACCCAGTCCGCCGGCCAGCCGGCCGACGACAAACAGCAGCGGCAGCTTGATCAGGATCAGCAACACAGTCAGCCCCAATACCGCGGCCGGCGCGCTGAACAACAGGCTGATATTGGCGCCCATGCCGACGCTGATAAAAAACAATCCGAGCAGCAATCCTTTGAACGGTTCGATCTGCGCTTCCAGTTCGTGACGGTATTCCGAGTCGGCCAGCAGCAAACCGGCAAGGAACGCCCCCAGTGCCATCGACACGCCCACCAGGTCCATCAGCCACGCCGTGCCGATCACCACCAGCAGCGCGGTGGCGGTGGAAACTTCCGGCAGACCGGTCTTGGCCACCACGCGAAACACCGGGCGCAGCAGATACCGCCCGCCGATCACCACCACGGCGATGCTGCCGAGCACCTGCAGGCCGTGATTCAGGTCCTGGGTGGCAGTGGTGCTGTGATCGCCACCGGCCAGCAGCGGCACCATGGCGATCAAGGGGATCGCGGCGATGTCCTGGAACAACAGAATGGCGAACGCCAGCCGCCCATGGGGGCTGGTCAGTTCCTTGCGCTCGGCCAGGCTCTGCAGGCCAAACGCAGTGGACGACAACGCCAGGCCCAGGCCCAGCACGATGGCACTGTTCAATGGCTGGCCAAAGACGAACAAGGCAAGGACGCCAATCAGCGACCCGGTTAGTAATACCTGCGCCAGGCCCACGCCGAACACCGATTTGCGCATCACCCACAACCGTCGGGGCGAGAGCTCCAGGCCGATGATGAACAGCAACAACACCACCCCAAGTTCCGAGATATGGCTGACGCTTTGTGGGTTGTCGATCAGGCCCAGCACCGACGGGCCGATGATCACCCCGGCAAACAGATAGCCCAGTACCGCGCCCAATTGCAGGCGCTTGGCCAAGGGAACGGCCAGCACCGCCGCGAACAGAAAAACCACGGCGGCTTGCAACAGGTTGCCTTCATGGGGCATGGACTGACTCCTGGGTGTTCGTACAATTGATGCAGACTGGCGCGGCCAGTCCTGATTGAGTGCGGATTCTACCGGGGTGGGGGGGATAGTGCAGCGGGTAAGGGGACTTGACTGACTCCGTAGCAGCTGCCGAGCTTTGCGAGGCTGCGTTCGAGCCGGGGTCGCGCTCGACCGAAGTCCTCGTAAATCCTGAGTACGCGGTTTGCTTGAAAGAACCCGTTGCCTGATTTAACGACCGCTTCGCAGTCGAACGCAGCCTCGCAAAGCTCGGCAGCTGCTACGGACTTAGCCCTACGCCCCACGATGCTTCCTTGCCCAACCGATACTGGTTGTTCCCGCTGCGCTTGGCCTCGTACATCGCCAGGTCGGCGATGTGGATGAGTTTGTCCATGCTCGGGGCGTGATCCGGGAACACCGCGACACCGAGACTGGTGCCGATGTGTCGCTGGTCATTGCCGAGGGTGACGGGGGGCGATAGTTCGACGAAGATTTTTTCGCAAATGCTGTGGGCTTCATCTTGCAAGCTCTTGCCCTGGGGCAGGCCTTCGAGAATGACCACGAATTCGTCGCCGCCGATGCGGGCGACGGTGTCGGTTGAGCGAAGGATTTTCTTCAGGCGGGTAGCGGTGGTGACCAGCACCCGGTCTCCGGCGGCGTGGCCGAAATGGTCGTTGATTTCTTTGAAACCATTGAGGTCGACAAACACCAGTATCACCCGGGTATCGTTCAGCCGTGCCTGTTCCAGGGCCTTGGACAAGCGGGCCTCGAGGGCCAGGCGGTTGGGCAGGCCGGTCAGCGGATCGAAGTGAGCCAGGTGCTGGAGGTGGTTGGCCGAGGCTCTTTCCTCGGTAATGTCGCGGACCACGCCCATCATTTTTACCGTCGAATCGTCGGTGTTTTTCACCACATTGCCGGTTTCCCGCAACCAATGGATGCTGCCGTCCGGCCAGATGACCCGGTATTCCTCGTCATGGTTATCGCCGGTTTCAAGGCAGCGCAACTCACCGGCTCGCACCTGGGCGCGGTCATCCGGGTGCACGCAACTGCAGAACAGTTCATAGGACGGCGTCACCTCGCCGACCTTGTAGCCGAACATGCCGTAGATCGCCTCTGACCAATACAGCTGCTCGGTATCGACATCCCAGTCCCAGGTGCCGATGCGGGCGAAATATTGGCTGCGTTTGTAGCGTTCGGCATCCTCTGGCGCGTGACCGTATTGCTTGCTGCGATGAACCAGCACGATGGAGTTGGCGCTGTAAGTCGCGGGCAGGCGAGTGACCTCGATCGCCCGCTGCTGGCCATTGGCGCGGGTGGCGAGGGTGCGTTGACGTTGCTCCAGGGTTTCATTCAAGTGCGGCAGCCAGCTGGACAGTGGCGAGCCGACCAGGAGGGCGTGGTCGCTATCCAGTAGCCGCGCTGCCGCGCTGTTCTGCTGCTGGATGCGACCATCGGCGCCGACCAGGATCACCCCGTCCGGCAGGCGTTCGAGCAGTTCGCGATACTGAGCCAGGCGGTTTTGCAGGCTCCGCTCACGACGAAACCAGGTGACTACGGCCGCCAGTATGAGTAGAACAGCGCAAAGGCTGAGCCAAGCATAGGTCATGTGAATACTAACGACATGGAGTATTGAAACCCTGCGGGTAATGGCCGTAGGCTATCTTAGTCCTCGCCCTTGAGTACAGCAGGTTTTTTCGCGAAAGCCGCGAGAAAATCAAGGCACTCATGAAGGTTGCCAACCCGCGAAAATTCTGGGAAAACCTGCCTCAGGAGCCATACAGGGCTACCGAATCAACGAGAGCGAGTGATGAGCAGCGAATTGCAGGTGACAGATATTCAACTGGGCGACGGCAAAGAAGTGGTCAAAGGCGCCTTGATTACCACCCAATACCGCGGTTTTCTCGAGGATGGCACCCCGTTCGACTCCTCCTATGAGCGCGGCAAGCCGTTCCAGTGCGTGATTGGCACAGGAAGGGTGATCAAGGGCTGGGATCTCGGGCTGATGGGCATGCGAGTCGGCGGCAAGCGCACACTCTGGGTGCCGGCGCATCTGGCCTACGGCGATCGCTCGATGGGCGCGATCACCCCCCATTCAGACCTGACCTTCGAGATCGAGCTGCTGGAAGTGCTGACCCGCGATGACTGATGATCCGGTGAGGGAACACCTCCAGGCTGTTCAGCACTTAGTGAAAATCGGAATACGCCCATTGAACACCGAAATTGTGGCGAGGGGGCTTGCCCCCGTTGGGCTGCGAAGCGGCCCTAAAACCGGCAATCGCGGTTTTCCAGGTAGATCTCATCTGCCGGTTTTACGACTGCTGCGCAGCCGAACGGGGGCAAGCCCCCTCGCCACAGTATTCGACAGCCCTTGAAAGATGTGTAGATACCTATGCCCATTGAAAGGGCCGGTAATGGTTACTGCTCGGGAGCGACAACGCGGAATTTGATCAGGATTTCGTTGGAAATGATCCCGATATCCGCCCACTCGCCTTCACCAATGCTGAAATCGGCGCGGTTGAGGATGAACTCGCCACTGAAGACGCCGATGGCGTGCTGCGGCTTCAGAACCACCAATGCGTTGACGTCACGGGTGCGGCCCTTGAGCGCGAGCTTGCCGCTAATCTGGAAACGGTTGGTGTCGAGCACCTTGACGCTGCTTGATTCGAACTTCGCCAGCGGATACACCGCCGTGTTGAACCAGGCGGGCTTTTGCAGCTCGCTGTTGGCGTCGCTGGTGCCGGCGTCGATGCTGTCGAGCTGGATGGTCAGCTCGGCGCGGGCCGCGGTGGGGTTCGCCGAGTCGAAATCGAGCGTGGCGTCGAACTTGCCGAACGTGCCATACACCCGCGCACCCATCTGGGTATAGGTGAAGGAGATCTGGCTGGCAACGGGATTCACTTGCTTGTATTGGACCGCGTGGGCGCCGGTCAGGGGCCCGAGCATGAGTGCGGCGACCAGGGCGGCAGCACGCAGGAACCGAACATTCATGGGACTCTCCGGTCGGAGCACGAGCTTCATTGACTGAAATACCCTGGGTCAGCCCTTGTTCCTGAGCGGCAAGATGCGGGTGAGCACGTCATTGTGATCGATGAAGTGATGCTTGAGCGCAGCACCCGTATGGACGATCACCAAGCCAAGCAAGATGTAGTTAAGCACCTCATGCAGTTCCTGCAGACGCTCGCCCAGCGCGGGGTCTTTGTCCAGCAGATCGGGCAGCGGCAGTACCCCGAACCAGGCAGTCTGGAAACCTTGCGCCGAACTCATCAGCCAGCCACTGAGGGGAATCGCAATCATCAGTGCATACAGCAACCAGTGCATGACCAGCGAGGTGAAGCGCAATAGCGCGGGTATGCTCGTCGGCAACGGCGGCGCGGGATGCAGCAGGCGCCAGGCGAGGCGCAGCAGTACCAGCAGAAACAGGGTCACGCCGGCCCACTTGTGCCATGAGTAGAGCTTCAGCTTGGTCGGCGACAGCGCCAGGTCCGGCATGTAGAAGCCAATCGCGAAGGCGCCGATCAGCCCCAGAGCCATCAGCCAGTGGAGGGCAATCGCGGTGGTCGTGTAACGCGGGTTCATGAGCGTGCGCCTTGACCGGCTGGATTGACTGAGTGGCTGCGGCGCCTGTCCCGGCATCAGGCGAGCAACCTGTCGATCTATGCCTGAGCGTGTACAAACGCCTCGACCGAGGCTTGCGTTCTCGGACATGATGTTACCGAAAAATTGTACGAACTCAGGACACACAATGCTCATCGTTTTCAGCGGATTGCCTGGCACAGGGAAAACAACCATCGCTCGCGCTCTTGCGGCTCAATCAGCTGCGACCTGGCTGAGGATCGATTCCATCGAGCAGGCAATACGCGATGCCGGCGTGCTCGGCGGTGATGCAGGCAAGAGCGGGTACAGCGTAGCGAATGCGCTTGCACAGGCCAATCTTTCCATCGGCAATACGGTGATTGCCGATTGCGTCAATCCGGTCGCGGAAAGCCGTCAAGCCTGGCGAAAAATCGCCGACTACCATTCTGTGCCACTGGTCGATATCGAGGTGGTCTGCTCCGACATCGCCGAGCATAGACGAAGGGTCGAAACCCGCGAACTCGACATTCCGGGCCTGGTCCCTGCGACTTGGCAATCGGTACTGGATCATGACTATGAAGCCTGGGGATTCGGGCCTTTTAGACTGGATACTGCGGTGCTATCCGCTGAGGAGGCGGTAATCGCAGTGCTTGAGCACATCCGCTCTCAATGATTCAGCGACGTGACGAAGCCCGGCCACGGTTCACTCGCAAAGATCGCCCATGGATAACGGCGCTCACCAGCCCTTGACCCCACTCATGTCTGGCAGTTTGTGCGCGATGCCCTTGTGGCAGTCGATGCAGGTCGCCTGGCCAGCGGCCAGGGACGTGGAGTGCATGTTCGCGGCGCGCTTGCTCTGGCGGGTGAAGTCCATGAACTGGAAGTTGTGGCAGTTGCGGCACTCCAGCGAATCATTGGCCTTGAGCCTGGCCCATTCGTGCTCGGCCAGTTCGCGGCGCATCCCGACGAATTTGTCGCGGGTACTGATGGTGCCGAAAATCTTGCCCCAGACTTCTTTGGAGGCCTGCATCTTGCGCGCGATCTTGTGGGTCCATTCGTGGGGCACGTGGCAGTCCGGGCAGGTGGCGCGTACGCCGGAGCGGTTGCTGTAGTGGATGGTCTCCTGCAGTTCGACAAATACGTTGTCACGCATTTCGTGGCAGGAGGTGCAGAACTTTTCGGTATTAGTCGCCTCAAGCGCGGTGTTGAAGCCCCCCCAGAAGATGACCCCGGCGATAAACCCGCCGAGTGTGAGGAACCCCAGGCTGTAGTGGACGCTGGGACGACGCAAGACGCCCCAGTAGTCCTTGAGCAGGGCGAGCAATGATTTCATGACCTCTCCTTAGGGTTTCGCTGGCGCGCTGGCTTCGTCTTGCAACAACTTGTCGATGTTCTCGAAGCTGTTGTCCACCAGGGGCTTGACCTCTTTTTGCGGGACATGGCACTGATTGCAGAAGTAGCGGCGCGGCGACACGGCGGCAAGTGCCTGGCCGTCGCGATCCATGTAGTGGGTGATGCTGACCATCGGTGCCTGGCTGCGCGCGCTGTTAGCGCGGCTGTGGCAGGACAGGCACTTGTTGCTGTTCTTGTCGATTTGATAACCGCGGATGGTGTGGGGAATGGTCGGCGGCTGGTCCGGGTAATTGCGCTCGCGTTTGAGGTCCTTGTTCTCCTCGTTCGCGATGGGCGGCGCTGGCTGGTTTTGGGTCATTATTCCGCCGGGTCGACGGCCGTCCGGTCCCGGTGCGTCCAGCGGGTAGTCGACCTGGGCCGCGACAGCCAGGCCGAAGGCAGCAAGCAACAGCACGGGTAGCAAGCGGTAACTCATGAAGGTCCTCCTCAGGCCGCGCTGATCAGCTCGATCCTCACCGCACACTTCTTGTAGTCGGTCTGCTTGGAGATCGGGTCGGTGGCATCCAGCGTGACCTTGTTGATCAGCTTGTTGGCGTCGAAGAACGGCACGAATACCAGGCCACGCGGAGGCTTGTTGCGCCCGCGGGTTTCGATGCGTGCGCGCATTTCACCGCGCCGGCTGATCACTTTTACTTCACTGCCACGCCGCGCATTCATTGCCTTGGCATCCTCCGGATGCATGTAGACCAGCGCGTCCGGTACGGCCCTGTACAGTTCCTCGACGCGCTGGGTCATGCTCCCTGTATGCCAATGCTCCAGCACCCGGCCGGTGCTCAGCCAGAACGGATAATCGGCATCCGGCATCTCGGCTGGCGGCTCGTAGGGCAGGGCGAAGATAATCGCCTTCTTGTCCGGGTAGCCGTAGAACTGCACTTCGCTGCCTTTTTCCACGTAAGGGTCATAACCCTCGCGGTAACGCCAGCGGGTTTCCTTGCCGTCCACCACGGGCCAGCGCAACCCGCGCTCGCTGTGGTAGCGATCAAATTCGGCGAGGTCATGGCCATGGCCCCGACCGAACTGGGCGTATTCCTCGAACAGACCTTTTTGCAGGTAGAAACCGTAGGCCTTGGCTTCATCGTTCTTGTACCCGGCTTCCAGTTGCTCAAGCGGGAACTGATCGACCTGGCCGTTCTTGTACAGCACCTCGAACAGGGTTTTGCCCTTGTACTCGGGGGCCTTGGCGAGCAACTCGGCGGGCCAGGCTTCTTCGGTAGTAAAGCGTTTGGAGAATTCCAGCAGTTGCCACAGATCGGATTTGGCGTCGCCCGGTGCGCTGACCAACTGGTGCCAGAACTGGGTGCGCCGTTCGGCATTGCCAAAGGCGCCTTCCTTTTCGACCCACATCGCGCTGGGCAGAATCAGGTCCGCGGCCTGGGCGGAGACGGTGGGGTAGACGTCCGAGACGATCACGAAATTTTCCGGATTGCGCCACCCCGGCAGGACCTCCTGCATGATGTTCGGCCCGGCCTGCATGTTGTTGCTGGACATTGTCCAGTAGACGTTGAGCACGCCGTCCTTGAGCATCCGACTCTGCTCCACGGCGTGAAAACCCACCTTTTCCTGGATGGTCCCGGCCGGCAGCTTCCAGATTTTTTCCGCAGTGGCGCGGTGCTTGGGATTGGTCACCACCAGATCGGCGGGCAATCGGTGGGAGAAAGTCCCGACCTCGCGCGCGGTGCCGCACGCCGAGGGCTGGCCGGTCAGTGAGAAGGGGCTGTTGCCCGGCTCGCTGATCTTGCCTGTGAGCAGGTGGATATTGTAGATCAGGTTGTTGGCCCAGACCCCGCGGGTGTGCTGGTTGAAGCCCATGGTCCAGAACGACACCACCTTGCGCTTGGGGTCGGCATACAACTCTGCCAGGGCTTTGAGGTGTTCGGTGGAAACCCCGGTTTCCTTGGCTGTGCGTTCCAGGGTGTAGGGCTTGACGAAGGTGGCGAACTGTTCGAAGGAAATATCGGTCCAGGTGTTGGCCTTGGCGGCATTTTTTGCCTGCATTTCTAGCGGATCGTCCGGGCGCAGGCCGTAGCCGATGTCATCGGTGCCCTTGGCGAAGCGCGTGTGCTTGCTGACGAAACTCTGGTTCACCGAGCCGCTTTCGATGATGTGGTTGGCGATGTAGTTGAGGATCAGCAGGTCGGTTTGCGGCTTGAACACCATCGGAATATCGGCCAGCTCGAAGCTGCGATGTTCGAAGGTCGACAGCACCACGACTTTGACATTCGCCTGACTCAACCGGCGATCGGTGACGCGGCTCCAGAGCACCGGGTGCATCTCGGCCATGTTCGAGCCCCACAGCACAAAGGTATCAGTCGCTTCGATGTCGTCGTAGCAGCCCATCGGTTCGTCCATGCCGAAGGTGCGCATGAAGCCCATCACCGCCGAGGCCATGCAGTGGCGGGCATTAGGGTCGATATTGTTGCTGCGCAAGCCGGCTTTCATCAGCTTGTTGGCGGCGTAGCCTTCCCACACCGTCCATTGCCCGGAGCCGAACATGCCCACCGATTCGGGGCCTTTGGCTTTGAGCGCCGCCTTGAATTTCAACTCCATGATATCGAAGGCCTGATCCCAGCTGACCGGCTGGAACTCGCCCTGCTTGTCGAACTGACCATCCTTCATGCGCAGCAGCGGTTGGGTCAGGCGGTCGACACCGTACATGATTTTTGACAGGAAGTAGCCCTTGACGCAGTTCAGCCCGCGATTGACCTCGGCCTTGACGTCGCCGTGAGTGGCGACCACGCGGTTATTCTTGGTGGCCACCATGACGCTGCAGCCGGTGCCGCAAAAGCGACAGGGCGCCTTGTTCCAGTCCAGGGTGACCATCTCGGCGTCGGTGATCAGGTTGCTGGAGGACGTGACAATCGGCAGACCGGCCGCGGCGGCGGCGATAGCGGCGGCCTGAGCCTTGACGAACTCCCGGCGAGTCATGCTCATACGACCTCTCCAGTGTCTTCGAGAACTTCGTGGTAGATCAACGCGGCATTGAGTACCCCCGGCAGGTTGCCAATCTGCTGGATGCAGTCGAGGATCTGGCTTTCATCTTCGGCTTCGAGCACCACCACCAGCTTGCCCGCAGGGCTTTGCTGATGCAGTTCGAGACCCTTCAACAGCCGCAGGTTGGCTTTGACCGCCTCGAACAGTTCGGGACGGGCGAGCACCACCAGGCTGGCAATATGCAAAGGTTTGTCCATGTCCGTGCTCCCGATAGACTCAAAAAAGGTGCTATCAGTTGGGTGGCCCGGGTGGACCGAAGATCATTTGAATAAACCAGATGAAGAAGCCGTAACCACCGACCAGGGCGATGGAGAGCATGGGGAACAGGCAGGCAACGAGGAAGAGGAACAGCCGGGTTTCCTTACCTCGGTCGGAACTGGGCACGCGCTCATCAGCTAACGACATCGGTCCAACTCCAGCTGAGTGTTGCTCTCAGACTAGATGATGTTCGTGAAGAGACCGTCTGCATCACCGCAAGAGCGACTAACGGTCGTGGGGCGCAGATTGCAGCACAACAAAAAGCCCACCCACCGCCGAAGCGATGGGTGGGCTGAGTGCCGCGTGGGGCCAGGCCCCGTCAGATCAGACCTTGACGATCCAGCCTGCTGGCGCTTCGATATCGCCGGTTTGCACGCCAGTCAGTTCTGTATAGAGCTTCTGGGTGATCGGGCCGACTTCGGTTTCGCTGTGGAACACGTGCAGTTTGTCGTTGTAGCTGATGCCGCCGATCGGGGTGATCACCGCGGCAGTCCCGCAGGCGCCGGCTTCCTTGAAGTCCGACAGCTTGTCGATGAACACGTCGCCTTCGACCACTTCCAGGCCCAGGCGCGATTTGGCCAGCTCGATCAGGGACAGGCGGGTGATGCCCGGCAACACCGAAGGGGAACTCGGTGTGACGAACTTGTTGTCGTGGGTGATACCGAAGAAGTTGGCCGAGCCGACTTCCTCGATTTTCGAGTGGGTCATCGGATCCAGGTAAATGCAGTCGGCGTAGTGCGCCTTCTTGGCTTGGGAGCCCGGCATCAGGCTGGCGGCGTAGTTGCCACCGACCTTGGCCGCACCGGTGCCTTGCGGCGCGGCACGGTCATAGCTGGAAATCAGGAACTTGTGCGGGGTCAGGCCACCCTTGAAGTAGGCGCCGACCGGGATGCAGAAGATCGAGAAGAGGAACTCGGGCGCGGTGCGCACGCCGATGTTGTCGCCCACGCCGATCACGAACGGGCGCAGGTACAGCGCGCCGCCGGTGCCGTAAGGCGGAATGAAGCGCTCGTTGGCGCGCACGACTTGCTTGCAGGCTTCGATGAAGTCTTCGGTCGGCACGTGCGGCATCAGCAGACGGCTGCAGCTGCGCTGCATGCGCGCGGCGTTCTGGTCCGGACGGAACAGGTTGATCGAACCGTCCTTGCAGCGATAGGCCTTCAGCCCTTCGAAGCATTGCTGGCCATAGTGAAGGGCAGTGGAGCCTTCGCTGATGTGCAGCACATTGTCTTCAGTCAGGGTGCCTTTGTCCCAGGCGCCATCTTGCCAGTGCGACAAATAGCGCTTGTCTGTCTTGATGTAGTCAAAACCCAGCTTGTCCCAATTGATGCTCTCGTTACCCATGACACCCTCTATCGCTTAACAACCGTCGCAACGGTTCAAGGCTTCTGACGTTTTTCTGGATGGGTACAACAATACTTCATTCCGGGGTTGTTTCGCAGCCCGGACTGTCGGGTGATTGGCATATAAATGATGTCGCCTTCGAAAATCGCGAGCAAGC
>NZ_CABVHY010000026.1 GCF_902497875.1 Pseudomonas fluorescens | reverse complement strand
CCCCAAGCGTTCGGCACCTCGCCAAGGCTCGGTGTTCCCTCGCTCCGGTGTCCATCAGGGGGCGCCGCAATGCGGCGGAGTCAGCTGCGCTGACGGCGCTACGCGCCACCCCCCTGATGAACACCTCCACTCGGCCTGCCGAAGGGGCGGGTAGATCAAGATCAGGATCAAAAGCCAAAGCAAAAGCCAGAGCCAAAGCGAGGCGGCCTGACAGCCGGCCTGGCTCTCGCGGATGTACCCAGACAATTGAGGGGCTGCGAGAAGGCGGTGTGTCAGTCAATACAAGTGCCTACTGACACCCCGCGAGTACGCCCACACAGTTGATCTTCGTACAGGCATGAAAAAACGCCGCTCATCTCACGATGGGCGGCGTTTTTTTGTGGCGAGGGAGCTTGCTCCCGCTGGGTTGCGAAGCGGCCCGAAAATCAGCCACCGCGAGTATCCAGATGGAATGCGGGGGCTGATTTTACGATTGCTGCGCCCGAGCGCGGACAGGCCGGCGGGAGCAAGCTCCCTCGCCACAGGCGTCAGGCTTGAACGACCGGGATGTTGGCGTTCGCAGCCGCTTCACGGAACTCGGCGATCTGGTCGAAGGACAGGTAGCGGTAAACATCGGCCGCCATGCTGTCGATCTTGCCGGCGTATTCCATGTACTCCTCGACGGTCGGCAGACGACCCAGGATGGAGGCGACAGACGCCAACTCGGCCGAAGCCAGGTAGACGTTCGCGCCGTCGCCCAGACGGTTGATCTTCGTACAGGCATGAAAAAACGCCGCTCATCTCACGATGGGCGGCGTTTTTTTGTGGCGAGGGAGCTTGCTCCCGCTGGGTTGCGAAGCGGCCCGAAAATCAGCCACCGCGAGTATCCAGATGGAATGCGGGGGCTGATTTTACGATTGCTGCGCCCGAGCGCGGACAGGCCGGCGGGAGCAAGCTCCCTCGCCACAGGCGTCAGGCTTGAACGACCGGGATGTTGGCGTTCGCAGCCGCTTCACGGAACTCGGCGATCTGGTCGAAGGACAGGTAGCGGTAAACATCGGCCGCCATGCTGTCGATCTTGCCGGCGTATTCCATGTACTCCTCGACGGTCGGCAGACGACCCAGGATGGAGGCGACAGACGCCAACTCGGCCGAAGCCAGGTAGACGTTCGCGCCGTCGCCCAGACGGTTCGGGAAGTTACGGGTCGACGTCGACACCACGGTGGCGTTCGGCTCTACGCGTGCCTGGTTACCCATGCACAGCGAGCAGCCTGGCATTTCCAAGCGTGCGCCGGCCTTGCGGTAAATGCCGTAGTAGCCTTCTTCGGTCAGCTGGTGAGCGTCCATTTTGGTCGGCGGCGACAGCCACAGACGGGTTGGCAACCGACCCTCGACCTGTTCCAGCAACTTGCCGGCAGCGCGGAAGTGACCGATGTTGGTCATGCACGAACCGATGAACACTTCGTCGATCTTCTGGCCTTGAACGGTTGAAAGCAGACAGGCGTCGTCGGGGTCGTTCGGCGCGCAGAGCACAGGCTCTTTGATGTCGGCCAGGTCGATCTCGATCACTTCGGCGTATTCGGCGTCCTTGTCGGCTTCCAGCAACTCAGGATTGGCCAACCAGGCTTCCATCGCTTGCACGCGACGTTCCAGAGCCCGTGCATCGCCATAGCCTTCGCTAATCATCCAGCGCAACAGGGTGATGTTCGAGGTCAGGTACTCGGCAACGGCTTTTTCCGGCAGTTTGATGGTGCAGCCGGCAGCGGAGCGTTCGGCGGAGGCGTCGGAGAGTTCGAAAGCTTGTTCGACGGTCAGGTTGTCGAGGCCTTCGATTTCCAGGATGCGCCCCGAAAAAGCGTTGATCTTGCCTTTCTTTTCCACGGTCAGCAGGCCGGCCTGGATCGCATAGTAAGGAATGGCGTGAACCAGGTCGCGCAGGGTAATGCCCGGCTGCATCTTGCCTTTGAAACGCACCAGGACCGATTCTGGCATGTCCAGCGGCATGACGCCGGTGGCTGCGGCGAACGCGATCAATCCGGAACCCGCCGGGAATGAAAGACCGATCGGGAAGCGAGTATGCGAGTCACCACCGGTACCGACGGTGTCCGGCAGCAGCATGCGGTTCAGCCAGCTGTGGATGATGCCGTCGCCAGGCTTGAGCGAAACACCACCTCTATTGCGCATGAAATCAGGCAGGGTGTGGTGGGTCGTCACATCCACAGGTTTTGGATAGGCCGCGGTGTGGCAGAACGACTGCATCACCAGATCGGCGGAGAAACCCAGGCACGCCAAATCTTTGAGTTCGTCGCGGGTCATCGGACCGGTGGTGTCCTGGGAACCGACGGTGGTCATTTTCGGTTCGCAGTAGGTGCCTGGACGAACACCCGTCACGCCGCACGCCTTGCCGACCATTTTCTGTGCCAGGGTGTAACCCTTGGTGCTTTCAGCCGGGGCTTGCGGCAGTTTGAACTGGTTCGAAGGCGGCAGGCCCAGCTCGGTACGAGCCTTCTCGGTCAGGCCACGGCCGATGATCAGCGCAATACGGCCGCCGGCACGAACTTCGTCCAACAGTACCGGGGTCTTCATTTCGAAGCGGGTGATGACGTCGTCGGTACCGTGCTTGCAGACTTTGCCAGCATGCGGGTACAGGTCGATCACATCCCCCATGTTGATGTTCGAGACATCGAATTCGATTGGCAGTGCGCCGGCGTCTTCCATGGTGTTGTAGAAGATCGGAGCGATCTTGTTGCCGAAGCAGAAACCGCCGGCACGCTTGTTCGGTACGTAAGGAACGTCGTCGCCGAAGAACCACAGCACCGAGTTGGTCGCCGATTTACGCGAAGAACCGGTACCGACCACGTCGCCGACGTAGGCGATCGGGAAGCCTTGACCGCGCATTTCTTCGATCTGCTTCATCGGGCCGATGGCGCCTTGCTGGTCCGGCACGATGCCGTCGCGGGCCATTTTCAGCATCGCCAGGGCGTGCAGCGGGATGTCAGGACGGGACCAGGCATCGGGAGCGGGGGACAGGTCGTCGGTGTTGGTTTCGCCGGTAACCTTGAACACGCGCAGGCTGATCTTGTCGGCCAGCACTGGGCGATTCTTGAACCACTCGCCATCGGCCCAGGATTGCAGTACGCCTTGAGCGTGAACGTTGCCGTTCCTGGCTTTTTCCGCGACGTCGTGGAAAGCGTCGAACATCAGCAGGGTGTGCTTGAGTTCCTTGGCGGCGACGGGCGCCAGTTCGGCGTCGTCCAGCAGGTCGACCAGGGTCACGATGTTGTAGCCGCCCTGCATGGTGCCGAGCAGTTCAACCGCGCGTTTCTTGTCGATCAGAGGGGATTTTGCTTCGCCTTTGGCGAGGGCAGAGAGGAAACCGGCCTTTACGTAGGCGGCTTCGTCCACGCCTGGTGGAACGCGATGGGTGATCAGGTCAACGAGCAAAGCTTCTTCGCCAGCCGGAGGATTCTTCAGCAGCTCGACCAGGCCGGCGGTTTGATCAGCGTTCAGCGCCAAGGGCGGGAGCCCTTCTTCGGCGCGTGCCAGTAAATGTCGGGTGTAGGCTTCAAGCACTGGGTATCTCCTGTCATTGCCGCACTTTGCTGAGTGCACGAGGGGCGGGTAGCTGGCCGAGCCTTGTCCGCAAAATAAAAGCAGGAACAGTTTCGGCAATCGAGGGTGACCGCCCGTAACCGCCAAATTTAGCTGCTCCTACAAAACCTGTTCTGTCCCGCAAAGCGAGAGGGCAGCAGATCTGCATCTGCGCCATTTTGGCTTCCGTGCGAAGTGCATCATTCATCGTTGATAGTGATTATTGTCGACACATTCTCGCAACGCAGGCGAAACATAATGATTTTATTGGGCGAAATCAACAATATTGTCGACACATTGGCTTCTTTACTCTTGTCCATCCCTTGGCGGGGGGCTATAAAACGGGCACTGACGGCCCTTTGGAAAACCTTGGTGCCAACACGTCAGCAGACTTTTTTCATCCCCATAGTCTTCGGTGTTAAAGTCGCCGCCATGAAACGGATCTCCGCAGATCGCTCGCTGATTGCCTGGGCCTTGTATTTTTGTGTCCTGTTCAATGTGTTTGCCTGCGGTTTGGGGCATGGGCAGATGATGGGCCTTGAGCTCAATGGCGTGGGCGGTCAGTTTTGCTCGGCGCTGGGTAACAAGGGTCCAACGCTGGACACCGAATTCAGTGACCCGTCGGCCAGCAACTGGGCCAGCCTGTTTTCCTGTCCGGTCTGTTCCTCGGTGGCCTTGAGCATCGCGTTGCTGTTTTGCCTGGCCTGGCTGCTACGGATCGGACAAAAGCCGCGCCATGGCCATGAGCTGCGCTGCAAGGCGCCTCCCCGATATTCCTGGCCATCGGCCAACCCTCGCGCTTCCCCTTTGAGTTGATGCTTGCAAGCGCACGGCTTCGTTAGCCGGTCGCTGCTTGTTTTTTCGTCGTCGGTTTTCTGTCTTTTTCGCGCTGAGGCGTAGGCCGGCGGATGCAGGTCATGGGTCGTGTAGCTGACCCGGTCAACTCAGGAATACACCGTTATGAAACGTTATCTCTATCTCTGGCATCGCTGGCTGGGCATTTTCATCGGCCTGTTCATGGCGCTGTGGTTCATGTCCGGCGTGGTGATGATGTATGTCGGCTATCCCAAGCTCACGCCTCGCGAGCACCTGGCGCATTTGCCGGAACTGCAACTGGAGCACTGCTGCGTGGGCCTGGCGCAGGTGCTGCAAGCTGCCGGGCCTGACAAGGTGCCGCAGAGTATCCGGCTGAGCACGGTGGCCGGTGAGCCTCGTTATTTGTTGAGTTATCCGGGCCAGGCCAATGTCGCAGTCGATGCCCGTACCGGCGTGCGGGTGCCGGCGATCTCGCAAGCACAGGCCCTGGCAGCCGCCCGACAGTTCGATCCCGCGGCGGCGGTGCAGAGTCGTGGCCTGGTGCAGGAGGATGTCTGGAGCTTGTCCCGGGCACTGGATGCTGACCGGCCGCTACAGCGAGTCGAACTGGCGGACGCCGAGCAGCGCTTGCTGTACGTCTCCGGCCAGACCGGCGAAGTGGTGCGTGACGCCACCGCCCAGGAGCGCGCCTGGAACTGGGTCGGTACCTGGCTGCACTGGTTGTACCCGTTACGCGGCATCGGCCTGGACGCTGCCTGGACCCAGATTGTGATTTACCTGTCACTGGCGGCGACGCTGATGACGGCGTTTGGCCTGACGGTCGGCGTGCTGCGCTGGCGTTTTCAGCGGCCTTATCGAAGTGGCTCGCGCTCGCCCTACAAGGGCTTCGCCCGCTGGCATCACCTGGGCGGTCTGTTGTTCGGCGTGTTGGCCATTACCTGGATCTTCAGTGGGCTGATGTCGATGAACCCCTGGAAGATATTCAGTAGCGCTCAACCTTTGTCGGTGGCTGCCTATCAAGGCGGTGCTCTTAGCGCCGAGGCTTTTCCCATGGCGACCGGCGAGGCGCTGCAGCGCTTCGAGCGAGACGGCCTCAAGGCTCGTGAGCTGGAATGGCGGTTGATCGCGGGCAAGGGTTACCTGATTGCCTATGACGGGGCAGGGCAGACGCGCGTGCTGTCCATGAGTGACGGGCGGGTCAGTGGCCAGTTCAGCCAGAGCATCCTCGAGCAAGCGGCCCGGGCGGTCCTGCCACAAGGGCAGATGGCCGTGGAACGCGTGCAAGCCTTCGACTTCTATTACTACGGGCGTGACGAGCAAAGCATGCTCGGCCACCTGGAAAAACGCCTGCCCATGCTGCGGGTGCGCCTCGACGACCCCGCTCAGACCTGGCTGCACCTGGATCTGTATACCGGCGCGATTGTCGGCCAACTCGACCAGCCACGACGTGCATCGCGCTGGTTGTTTTCCTTGTTGCACAGCTGGGACTGGTTGCCGCTGTTGGCGAGTCGCCCGTTATGGGACGCCTGGATGATCCTGTTCAGCGCAGGCGGAATGCTGATCAGCCTCACCGGTGTGGTACTGGGCTGGAGACGCATTCGGCGTTCGCTGCGCAGCAAAGCGGTAGTGTCTGTGACGGCGTCATCCCGGGGGGCGTAGGGGGCGTTAGGTCAGGCGAAGGGGGTTTGTCCTAATGCCAGTCAGTTAAGGTGTGCAACCTGTGGGAGCGAGCCTGCTCGCGAAGAGGCCATCACCTTCAACATCCATGTTGACGGATACATCGCTTCGCGAGCAAGCTCGCTCCCACATTTGATTGGGTACATCCGCGAGATCCAGGGCGGCTGTCAGGCCGTCATCGCGAGCAATCGAGCGTCGACCGGCTGCTCCTTGTAGAGCCAGCTATCCCTATCGGAAATCCAGGGTCACCTGATCGGATCATCGGTTTTGCCTACCGTTCCCGCTACACACCAGGCCATGGTACTTACTACCCTGAGTCAGGGTTTAATTCACCCGTCAATCCGGGGTTAAAACTACCCGAATGATTCCAGCGCCTTGATGAACCGCCAGTTAATGGTTGGCATGATTAATGGATTGCATAAGGTCGAGTTCCATCAGCGAAGCGAATCATCAAACCTGCTGCGCTGCTGGCCATACCAGGCGGGCCGGGCCTCAGGTGGCGACCCGCATTTGTGCAATCGACATGACGCATGCTATGGAACCTTGATCCAGCGCAGTGATGTGTCGCACCAATGGGGCGATTCTTATGTTTGAAGTCAACGCTGGCAACCTTGAGCAAAATGCCGAGTGCTTTGCGGCATATCTTGTCAATTCCAGGCGCCCGGTAGCCGTGGACGATGTTCGTTCAGGGCCGGTCGGCGGTTGGTCTATGGCCGGCCTGCTGTGGGCGGGCCTGGTGGCCTGCCTGCTGGTTCAGTAGTGAATTATTGATCGTGAGCATCCGCAACAGGATTCAGCCGTCTGCGGCTGGATCCTGTTGCGGATGCTCACGATCAATCCAGCCCACGAAATTTCCGGCGATTGAGCAATCTGTATGGTTGATGTCACTTCAGTTTCTCGTGTGCAGCACACCCTGCTGGAAGATGTTCTGGCTGTGCTCGTCGGCACGTTGATGGTCTCGTTCGGCATCATGCTGCTACGCCAGGCGGGTGCACTCACCGGCGGTACGGCGGGGGTGGCCTTCCTGATCCACTACACCTGGGAGGTTTCATTCGGTACGGCCTTCTTCCTGATCAATCTGCCTTTCTATTACCTCGCCATCCGGCGCATGGGCTGGGCGTTCACCCTCAAGACCTTTTGCGCCGTCGCCCTGGTTTCGCTGTTCACTGACCTGCATCTGCGATTTATCCATATCGATCAACTCCAGCCGATCTATGCCACCTTGTTCGGCAACCTGATCATGGGGCTGGGCTTCATTGTGCTGTTCAGGCACAAGGCAAGCCTGGGCGGGGTCAACATCCTCGCGCTCTACCTGCAGGACCGACTCGGCCTGCGTGCCGGCAAACTGCAATTGATGGTGGACATTGTGGTCATGCTGGCTTCGCTGTACGTGGTGAGTGTGTCAGCGCTCATCGTCTCCATAGCGGGAGCGGTGGTGTTAAACCTGATCATTGCGATGAATCATCGGCCTCACCGCTACGCAGCGTGACCTTCGGTATCTGCATACAGACCAGGCAGTATTTCAATGGCTCATATGTCGAGTCACGGTGAAGCGGTTAAGAAATCCATGGGTTATAAAAACCAGGATCAGGGTCAGGACTACCGAGATCGACACCGAGGTAAATCTATAAAAGATATCGAACATGATGTCATGGGACGGCGTCAGGTACTGCCCGAACAGAATCGCCAGGGTGGTGATGGCGCCGAAGCCTATTCCCGGCACCCCTTTTTCTATCGAATGCCAACGGGCGCAGACCATCAAGGCCACCCAGAACATCACTAAAACCAAGGGCAAAATGTCATGATGGTTGTAGAGCAACAACTGCATGATAAAGCCCACTGCGCAACCTATCAGCGTGCCTATGGCACGAATGCGTCCGGCGAAATGCGCGCCTTTCCAGTGCATGGGAAACAGGATCAGGATGCTTGCCACTTGCGCGGACAATGAATCCTTCAAGTCCATGCATTGGAAGGCAACAAACGACGCGGTAGCGACCGTTGCGCCAAGCAGGGCTTCATGGCGCTGGCTGGGCAGGTCTTTTTCTATCGGTTGTCTGGGACTGCGCGCAGTGACATCTGGAAACAGGTAAAACATCAGGCCGGCGATCGCCGCAGACAGCCATATTGCCGCGCCATTGCACCAGAGCAGATCGATGACATCGGTTTGCGGATAGCTGGAAAAGTGCAGCAAAATCGAGAGAAACACCGCGCTCAGAGCGCTGAAGAAAAACAGCGGCCCTTTCGCCATCAGCGCGAAGCGGTAAAGGAACAACAGGAACACCACTGGCACCGCCAACACCGGTCGGTCACCAAAGAGCCCATAAAGCACCCCGACCTCCAGGCTGACCACCACGCCCTGGGCCAGGAACTGGCGGACCAGATGGGCATTCAGGGTTGGAACCAGGCCAAGGATCAACATCGGGTAAACGCAAAAGAAAGCGCCGTACTCCAGATTGAAAACCTTGCAGATCAACAAACCCAGCGAACCACCGCCGGCAATGCGCAGGCATTGACGCAAATCGTTTTCGCTCAGGCGATGCGCTTCGCCATGCTCAGTAGACATAGTGGATGATACTGACGAGGCGGATTTGCAGCGAACCCAGCAGGCGCGCCACACGGTTGTCGCTGGAAAAGAGCTGCACGGTGGCCTTCGCGCCAGAGGGTAACGAGGGCGGAAGATCAGTATTGAATACCAGGTGGATTCGTTGGCGCTGCGCATCCCTGACCCAGCGATCCGATTGCTGCGGTGCGGCCAGATCGCCGTTTGCGTCGATCTGTCCTTCTTTCACCCCTGACTCCAGGTTGCTGACTTTCGCAGGGAAAATTTCCCCTGGCCGGGCATCGAACACGACCGAGGCAGTTGTGCCGGGCTGCGCATAACGCAAGGCCTTTTCTCTGAAGTCGGCGGTGACATCGGCATTATCTTCCACCAACGCCATGACGGCTGCGCCGGCCTGAAGGTACGCACCGGGGCTAAGCTGCAGATTGCCAACCACGCCGGCACGTTCAGCCCGGACTTCGCTGTATTCGAGTTGCAGCCGGGCCTGTTCCAGCGCGTTATGCGCCTGACGGACGTGAATATTGTTGTCGCCGGGGCCACCCCGGCGTGCCTTGATTTCATCAATGGTGCTGGACGCGGCCCGTACTTGCGCCTGGGCAATCATCAGGTTGGCGTTGATCTGATCCCGCAACTGCGTGGAGACGAAGTGTTTGTCATGCAAGGTTCGCATGCGACCCGCCTGGGCTGCCAACTCCTGAACTTTAGCCTTGGCTGCTGACAGGTCCGCCTGGGCGGCGCCGAGATTCGCATCACGTTCCGAATAATCCTGTCGGGCGCGCTCAATCATCAACTGCGCTTCCTTGACCTTTAAAGAAAAGGGCCGGGGATCCAGCCGGAACAGTAACTGCCCGGCCGCGACATGCTGATTATTGACCACGGTCACTTCTATGACTTGCCCCGATACACGAGGTGCAATACGCACCACCGAACGAGTCAATTGCGCTTGGGGTGTGAGCGGCATATAGAGGTCTGCTACCAGGAAGTAGATGAACAGACCGGTCAATATCAAAATGGCGAAGCGGACATGGCGCGCAAATCGTTGGTCAGGGGTCATGGCAACTTATATAAAACGTTCATGTGCAGTCCGTTAGTTGGTTATCTATCCAGGCGTATCTAATTGTCGTACTGATTCTCAGCGCGCTTGGCGGCCGCTAGACAATCTCAGGCATGCAATGAGAAGGAGAGGGCTTGGCGACGGATTTTACCCGGAGCCGTAAAAACAGGACTATTCAAAAATCTGATAGTCCCAATTCATGCATGCGATTGGGGGCGCGATCGATCTGTCCGATGATTCAGTAATGGCATGAAGTCCAGTGAGTGGTTGCTGAACCGCAACTCCAAAGGGCGACGGTGTGGGCTCACGGTATGCTCACAAAACGGCTGCAATCCAGCAGTGGCTGGAAAAGCATCCGCGTTTCAAATTGCACTTCACACCGACCAGTGCGTCTTGGCTGGATGCCGTGGAAGGCTTGTTCCACAACTGGAAAGGCTAGCGCTGTACCGGGGGCGCCTTCACCAGCGTCGCCGACCTGAAGTCGGCTATCCGCCAATTTATCGAGGCTCTCAATGCGCATTCAGCCAAACCGCTCAAATGGAATAAAACGGCTGAGGCCTTCATTAGCTTGGTACATAAGGCGAAGCTGAGTGTGATAAAAATAAATTAATGGATTAACCGCTCAGGCCACTAGCTCGACGTCGACTGCTATTGCTTACTGAAAGCGTTGACTGTCAAGAGGCGGAAGTTTGGCAGCTTATCGAGCCATGCCGCATGGAAATCAGGCTGCCTTGTGCCGGATTGATACGACGTGCGATACGCAAACAAGCATTGACTAAAGCCCTCCCTACAGCCGCACGCTTTTTTGGGAGTGAGGTGGATGAAACAGCGAAATACAGACCTTTGTAGATGCTTCCTTCAAGCAAAAGAGAACCGTCCTACTTTCAAGGCAGGCCTCGTTGGCTAGAGTTCATTCCTACTATCGGGCACGAAACGCTTCAGCGAGACTTCGTAGCATTAAAGCAAACTATCGCTACCTCGCTGAAGGCTCTGTATGGAAGCTAGAAACGATAATCGGAGTAGCGATGAACGACAAGGCAGCCTCAAGTACCACTTCGCCAATACCCCCCAATGAAATATCACCTGCGTTAAATAATTCAATGAAGTCCTCCGGCAGAGATGGAGCGAAGGTTCGTCCAAGAGCGGTCGAAACACTACAACCATTCAAAGGTCGTTTCAGACTATTTGATCGTCACACTGGGCAGGCAGTCCCGGAACGATCAGTTCGCATTTTTTCAAGTGCAGGCCATAGGGTATCGGAACTGACTGACAGTGAAGGATATACGACTTGGGTCACTCACGACCAATCGCACGTGTTGCAAATTGAGCTAACTTACGAGGACAGCGTGTGACTGGACAATCACCTCTATCAACAGGTGGAACCTCAGGAAAGGGGCGCACTACAGATGTAGGGCTAAATCAACCACAGCTAGACCCTTTAGACAAGAAAGTCTTGTGTTCTGCCATATGTTATTGCGAATCAACACCCAATATAGGTAAAGACGGGCAAGAACTAAAACAAAGCTGTGTAGCCCAACGGCTTACAGAATTGGATAAGGTGTATATGGAGTTCCAAGGACGAAGCCCATGGAAACCAGAGATCAGCTATGACATGACCAAAGCTCCGCCTTCTCCTATTCTTGACAGTGAAAGTAAAAGCGGTGCACATGGTTGGATCCCCGGCTGGATAAAAAAGTACTGGGACACGGATCCGGAACATCCGCCATTTAAGGCAGGCAAGGGCATGATTCGCCGCCCGGATGTTGTGATTCTGATAGATCCGAAAAAACCACCGACACAGGACAATATCAAGCAAGTTGTTGAGATGAAGTTCCCCCCGGACACCCCAAGAACAGAACAGCTCAATGACTATGCAAAAATCGCGGGAGACGAAAACAAGGTGGTAACCTTACGACCGCCTGATTGTGATTGCGGTCAAGAGAAGCAAGATTCAAAGGTCCCTGTCGAGGAGCTCGGGATGGCTACTACCATCGTCACTGCAATATTGTGGCTCTTATCTCGTGGCAAAGGTCCTCGTCCAATACTCACGCCGGCCCGCCCGGTTCCCGTCTACTGACTAGAGATATACAGTGATGCAAGATGACTTTGATATAGCTTCTGAAATGGCCCGCTTGCCTTGGGCAATGGAGATTCCTGGAAGTCTGTTGATGAAAGGAGGTCCTCAGGACTACATCGGCGCGGCCCTGTGTATTCGCGGAACCCTATATTTCAAAGATGCTCATACAAAAGGTGTACGAGAGGAACTATGTAAATGTTTTAATGAGTTCCTGAAGTTGGCCGGAGATTCGCTGGTTTGGCTTTGGCGAGAAGACCCACCCGAAGGTAAAAATTTGATTCCATATGGCAAAGCCAAGCCATTACCTGACATGATGAACAAAATGGATGAAGATGACCATTTGAGTTTTTACTATACCAGTGGAGGGAAGCCGGAGGATGCAAGCCCTTGGCTATTTTCGATATATGGCCAGAGAGGTTGGAAGGCAAAAATGGGTGACAATTTGAGCGTGCTTGAATTCTCTGTCCCGATCATATTTTTTGAACAACACCGCATCGACTTTATTCGCCTGTTCGTCTCTTCGGCCCGTTTTTTGCGAGCCGAACAGGGATATGCCGGATATGCCCTCAATTTGTCAGTAACAAAACGAGATAACAATGAACCCACTGAAGCATTCATGAGTGAACAAATGCCGGGACTGGATGTTGGAACCGCCGCACTGCTTGCTAACAGACCAGAATTCAAAGGATCAAAGATCAAAACTGTAAGTTGGCTGACGGTAATTCATGAATCCAGATTAGTACAAATTGGTAACCTGGCATTTCTTCATCGCAATCTGCCTTCGAGTCATTTTGCGATATACGATTATGAGGTTGGATATGTTGTTCAAGCAGGCGCAAGTCCATCCTTGATTGGTGACTCAGAACACCCGGCCCCTGCCACCTATGTGCTAGTTGATCATCTGCTTAGCTGTCTTCGATATGAAACGGTTGGGAGTTTGCATGGCGGCTCTCATGACGGGGAAATTCGCCTAACGGGTTGGTCGGCAGATCAGTGGTTGAAACGTTTCGATATCAGCCCTTTCGGGTTACGGGATCTTCGTAATAGGATTTCAACAGTACAGCCGCTTACCGCAAATGATGTGCTTGACAACAGACTGACTTAACCGCCTGCTAAAGGCGTAGCGCAAAGTAGCCCGGTATCCGGTTTGAGATCATCAGGTCCGTTTTCATTCAGTCAATGGCGCCGTGAAACATAGGCAGGGTTCAGCCGTTTTCAAGCACCACGGCATGCCTCAGCCAAGCCTCGAAATGCCTGGCTGGCATCGGTGGACTGATCAAGTAGCCCTGACCTGTATCGCAACCGGCGTTGCGCAAGAACTCCAGTTGCTCGGGGGTTTCGATGCCTTCTGCTGTCACCGTGAAACCCAGGGCGTGTCCCAGATCTATGATTGCCCGGGTTATCGCGATGTAGGCTTTGCCATGGGGCAGATCCGAAACAAAGGTGCGGTCGATTTTCAGATTGTCGATCGGCAGATCCTTCAAATAGGCCAGCGAGGAATAGCCTGTGCCGAAATCATCGACCGCCACCGTCAAGCCCATCGATTGCAATTGGCCAAGCACATCTTGCGCCAGTTCCTGGCGATCCATGACCAGGCTTTCCGTCACTTCGATTTCCAGCGCCCGGGCTGGCAGGTTGTAGCGTTCTAAAGCCAGCCGTACCGTTTCAACGAAATCGCTTCGTTCGATTTGCAAGACCGCGACGTTGACCGCCACCCGCTGGTTGAATTGCCCGGATTCTCGCCAGCTCTGAAGCTGGCGACAGACTTTATCGAGCACCCATTCCCCGATCGGGATAATCAGGCCCGTGCGCTCCGCCAATGGAATGAAATCAGCTGGAGAGATCAGTCCCAGTTCAGGACTGCGCCATCTGATCAGTGCTTCCGCTCCGTCAACCTGGCCACTTGCAAGGTCGAGCTTGGGTTGGTACCAGATCTCGAACTCCTCGTGCTTCAGCGCATGGCGCAGGGCCCCCTCTAACGTGACTCTGGCCTGGATCGAGGTGGTCATTTGCGATTGGTAGAAACGGAAATCATTGCGCCCGGCTTCCTTGGCCGCGTACATCGCCGTGTCGGATTGCGTCAGCAGGGTTTGTGCCGTCAATGCGTGCTCAGGACACATTGCCACGCCAATGCTCGCCGTGATCAGTGCCGCAGTACCCTCCAGGTCGAAGGATTGATGCAATGATTGGAGTATTTTTTGCACGACCGGGATGGCATCTTCCGCGCCACTCAGGTCATCGAGTATGAACGCGAACTCATCTCCCCCCAGTCGAGCGAGCATATCGCCTGGCCTGAGCACCTCAACGAAACGCTGGGAAGCCTGTTGCAACAGCACATCCCCCAGGGGATGGCCCATGCTGTCGTTGACCAGCTTGAATCCGTCGAGATCCAGGGTGAGCACGGCGAGGCTGTTGCCTTGGGAGTTCGCGTGCTCGATGGCTTGCATTAGCCGCTTGTGAAACAACACCCGATTAGGCAGGCCCGTCACCGAATCAAAATGGGCCAGACGCTCAAGCTCGACCTCGGCCTTCTTGCGTTCGGAGATGTCCCGAACGACCATATAAGTAACTTTCTCTTGGGCCAACTGCAGCGCGCACAACGTCATTTCGGCGGGGAAAAGACTGTCGTCCGCGCGTTTGTGCAGCCATTCAACGCGTAACGATCCCTCGTTATCGGCCAAGGCGAGCAAGGCCTTTGCCTTGTCTGCCGAGTTTTGCCCATCAGCTTGAAACGCCGGAGAGATATCGGCCAGGGTGATGCCATGAAACACGTCGTGATCGAAACCCAGCGTCTGTAGCGCGGCGGAGTTCGCCAGGTTAATCCGCCCATCCTGCCCGACGATCCATATCGGATCAGGGGAGCGCTCAAACAACGCTCGAAAGCGGTCCTCACTTTGCATCAGGGAAGACTTTATGATCTGGCGCTCCCTGATTTCTTCCAGTAACTCGGTATTACGTTTGCGAATCAGGCGGTGGCTCAGACTGATTTGCAAAGCAAAAATGCTCAGCAAGAGGATTCCGACCAGGGCCATGAGGAAGAGCGAGGAATCCATCAGCGAAATGGTTGGCCATCCACCCACTGGCTCGCCAGCCAATTGCCAGCTACCGCCGGGGATAGCCACCGTGAGAAGGACCGCACGCTTATGAAAAAGGCCAGGATCACCCTGGATTATTCCACCGGCTGCGCCCAGGCCATCGTGCCCGCGCAAGGCAACGGCAAGACCGTTATCGGCGCTCATTCCACCGGCCAGTAATAACCGGTCGACAGTGGCCACCACCGAAACGTTGCCCCAATACACCCTGTGTTCTTTATCCACGGAACGGAAAACCGGACGGCGATAAATCAGCGCCCGTCCGCCTTGTTGCAGCTCGAGCGGGCCTGCAAGTGATGCAGATCCAGACAGTCGGGCTTTTTCCAGCAGAGGGTACTGGTCGACCAACGATCGATAATTCAGGCCGAGGATACTTTCATTACCTTTGAGCGGGTACACCACTCTGAGGATGTCGTCTGGCGCGATAGCGATGTGACGAATGTACGGCACCGAGTCCATAGCGCTCTGGGCCATACTCTGGAAATGCGTGGCAGAGATGAAACCATCGGTACTGAGCAACTGAGCGATACCCTCGGTCTCGCTAAAAGCAAAACGAATCCGCTCCTCCAGCTGCATACCCAGACTGTGGAGTTTTGTTGCGACTTCGGCGCGATCAATGTTGCGCTGATGCTCGATATCCAGCTTTCCCACGCCATAGGAAAGTACTGTCCCAATGAACAGAACACCTAAGGGTAGAAAGAATGGACTATACGAATACACGAACTGTTTGACGGCCGAGACAACAGGGTTGACACCACTACTCATAACATCTTCTCGAAGAAATTCCGGTCAAACCTGAGGCATTCAGTGCAAAAACCAGAGGATCAGCATAGATATGCTGGAGGCACCCGTCGGTGGCAAACACACTAACATGCCATTCCCTCCCTCCGCTCGACATCCTGACGACATCCCCACTTCGTTCTTGCTCAGGCCAGGGCGTCGGTCGTTCTTGACTGACGCGCCTGTTGAATCACTGTTTCCACGCCAACAGTGCCGGACCAGGACCACGCCCCTATAGAAAGCAGCCTGTGTTGTTTCCGTGGATCAGCCTAAGCTAATTCCAAAATGGTATTTGTTTGATATTTTTAAGATCGTTTAGCTTTATACCGTCCGCGGTCAGGGCCTGATGCTCGGTCCATTTTAGAAACACAGCGCCAGCAGCTGCTCCATTTGAGTCCGCTCCATCCCATCAATCCGATAATCGTTCCGAGGTTTACATGACCTTTTCCCGACACCTGCGCGCTCTGCTGGCCGGCGCCTTGTTTGCCGCGCCACTGGTTCACGCTGCTGACCAGCCGGTGCTGCGCATCGGCGACCAGAACTATTACAACATCCGCGCTTGCGTGGAGGCCTCCGGGGTGCTTGAAGGCGCGCCCTATACCGTCGACTGGAAGCACTTCCAGGCCGCCGCGCCGCTGGCCGAAGCGCTGAATACCGGAGCCCTGGACCTGGGCTTTCTCGGCGATTCCGGCTTCCTGTTCCTGGCCGCCAGGCAAGCGCCGGTGAAGCTGATCGGCGTGTCGCGGCAGAACCCGGACACCATCGCCTTGCTGGTGTCCAAGGACTCGCCGGCCAGGACTATCGCCGACCTCAAGGGCAAGAAGGTCGCCTACTGGCCCGGCGCCTGGAGCCAGCAGCTGACCCTGCGCGCCCTGGAACAGGCCGGACTGCCGGAGGACTACGTCGAATTCGTTAAACTAATGCCCATCGATGCCGCCGCGGCTTTGCCTCAGGGCAGCATCGATGCCTTCCCGGTCTGGGAACCCTACATCTCCCAGCAGATCCTGTTCTCCGGCGCCCGACCGATTCTCACCGCCAACCAGCTGATGCCCGGCCTCAGCGCGATTGCCGCCGCGACACCCTCGATCGACAGCAAGCGTGAATCCATCGCCGACTTCCTGGTGCGGCTGAAAAAGGCTCGGGCCTGGGTGGACAACCATACCGACCAGTACGCCGACCTCTGGGCGAAAAAGGCCAACCTCGACCAGGGGTGTCCCGCCACTGGCTGCGTCAGGCGCACATGACCGTCGGCCCGGTGGACCAACAGGCCGCGACGGACCTGCAAAGCACCGCGGACTTTCTGTTCAAGGTCAAGGCGCTATCGGCACCGTTGGCGACCGCGCCGATTATCGACCACTCCTTTGAGCAGGCTTTGGCTGAGTAACGGCTCGCCACGGTTGCTGGTTTGACTAGGGATTGAAAGCTTCGATATTGCGGCGCACGAATTCACTCACAGTCATCGGCTGGGCCCCTGTGAGCTTATGGAAGTCATCGCTCATTCGGGCATAACGTCCAGCCCGATGCAGGTCGGCCATGGTTGCGAGATGATTGAGCACATGATCGGACAAACCGGCCTTGCTCATGCTTTCGCGCCAGGCAGGGACGGTGGTATCGACGTAGTTAATGGTGCGTCCCAATACCTGAGTGAACACATCCGCATAAAACGCCATGTTTTGTGACTCAGGGCCGGTCAAATGGTAAATCGAACCAATATGCTGCTGTGGATCGAGCAAAATGGCGCTGACTGCCCTGGCCACATCATGCGCCGCAATCGGTGAGGTTTTTCCCTCTCCAAATGGCACTCGAATTTCGTTCTGCGCCTTGATGGTGCTTGCAGTGAATTTAAGGAAAAAGCCGTCCATGAACACGGTCGGCCTGACATGAACCACCGGTAACCCGGACCAGTCGAGTACCTGCTCGGCGAGCCAGTGCAACTTATGCTGCGGGCTGGCGGTGGTCTCGGTAATGCTCATTTGCGAGAGGGTCATCTGGGACATGTTGATGAATGCTTCGACGCCATGGTGCTTGGCCACCGCAGCCACATTGACGGTGGCTTCCAGGTAGGCGGCAGACACCGACATACCGAAGTAAATGGATCCGCAACCCTCGATAATCCGGTGCATATCCTCAAGGTCCAGCAAATCGCCAATGACCACCTCGGCGCCCATGTCACGTAACGCCTGGGCACGCTCGTCTTCGCGGTGGACCATGGCCCGGACGTTTTTTCCGCTGGCCAGCAACAGTTCGGTCAGGGTTCTGCCGACGGCACCGATGTTGCCCGCAGCACCTGTGACAAGAATTGGTTTTTGACTGGACATGACAGGTACCTTTAATTGAACCGTTTCAGAGGGTCGCGCCAGTGCTGCGGCGAAAGATCAGCAATTTCGCGACTGAACGTTGACGCAGTTCACCGTGCTGGTTGAGCGTGTCGGTCTGGAAAGTCACAAGACCGCGATCAGGCCTGGATTTCGAAGGGTTGATGGCCAGAACCGAGGTCTCGACCCGCAGTTCGTCTCCAGGACGCGTAGCGGTGGGCCAGCTCAACTCGCTGCCGGCGCCGATAAGACCAGCATCCAAAGGCAGGCATGAGACAAGCAGGCGCATGGTGATCGCGGCTGTGTGCCAGCCGCTTGCGGCAAGCCCGGCAAAAAAACTGTGCTCGGCCGCCTGGTTATCCAGGTGAAAAGGCTGGGGATCGAATTGCAGGGCAAAACTGTTTATTTGCTGCTCATCGATCAGGTAAGTGCCGCTGCGGAATGTGTCGCCGACTGATAAGTCGTCAAGGAACAGCGTGTGAGGGGTGGCTGCGTTATTCATGGGATCAACTCCGATGGGGAATGCTCTTTACGTTCTCGACGTTAATATTACGATCATAATATATTCTTGCGTCCAGCATGCTGCAAGTCGCTATTTTTTGTGGTACGGATAACAGATGGAGGGTGGAGGTCCAAAGATTAGGGAGCAGTAAAATCTGCTGCTCGCCGCTGAAACACGCAGTGTCGACGGAGGTCTACGCGGACCAGAACGAAGGTGCCGCCATGAAAAACACACATTCTGCGAGGACCGGTAACCTATGCCAGGATGAGGATATTGCCAGGAACAACGGGCTTTTCTTAATCGCGCTGATGAGTTCGCACGTTCATGTAACGGAGGTGGAATATGAGTTGTCCGGTGTGCGGAAACCATGGCGCTCGGGAGGATCTTTCGTTCGGCGGTGGAATGCGTTTCTATTGCGAGCCCTGTGGTGGCTTCTTTCGAGTTTCATCGACCCTGATCAATGTGGCCGAAGGCAAGACCTTTGACTCGGAGCGTGCCCGCAAGCGCCTGAAAGAACAGCGCGAAGCGCACGGCCCCAACAGCCTGCAGGATCCGGAACCGACGTTAGGGCCGGATGACGCGGACCTGCTGATTGATCCGGACTGGACTGCCTGAGCAGGAGTTTCTTATGAGCAACGATTTCAAGCCGCAATCCAGACCCGTCTCCACCTCTCAGCCGCCTGAAGATCTGGGCAACCCCAATGATGATGGGTGCGTCCTGGGTACTGCAGGGCGAGACGAGGATCCGAATGCGTGTACCACCTACGCAGAGCGTAGCGCTCAGGAACCCGGAGAAAACCTTTCGCAAGATGACCGGGGGCTGCCTGGCTATCCACCGAAAAGCGAGGGTGCCCCGGTACGCAAGGACACGACATCGCTTGCGCAAAAACATCATCCCGATCGGACAGAATCAGAGGAAACACCTGAGCAGGACAACGATTAGTGGTGAGCATGCCCGGCAGGGAGCCGGGCTTCCTGGCAGCATCAAGCCCGGCCACCCCGCAGGGTTTTCAGTCCTTGCGGGATTCGCATTCTTTGGCCGCGTCTACTCCTGAAGCCGTCAATTTAACCGGATAGGTTACCGACGGTTCATGGCCTTCGATGGACACGGTTCCACCCTGGATCCAGCCCTTGTCCTGCAACAGCTTGAGTGCTCCGGCAACCACCTTTTCTCCGCGAAAATTATCAAGGACTTCCTTGCCAAGGCCTTCAGGATGCGCGTGCAACAAACGCGTGAGGATTTCTTTCTCAAGTTCTTTATTGCTCATGGCTTGCCTCGCTTCGATGTGATTGATTTCTCGGTTGCGCTTCAGTTCTGTTTTTGACCAGGAACGGAGAACGGCATTCCAAAAAAAATCGGAAGAGGGCGTGACCGGCATTCGAGATTCGTACCCGGCTCGAACGCAGCCTCGCAAGCTCGGCAGCTGCTACGGACTCAGCGCTATGCGGTATTTAAATGGTACCCATGATTGCCCGACTCAGCGCCGGGCAATCACGGGATCAACTATCAGAAGTCATAGCGTGTGCTGAACATGACGTTGCGCGGGTCACCGTAGTAGACCGAATTGTAGAAGCCGACGTTGCTGAAGTATTTCTTGTCCAGCAAGTTGTTGAGGTTGACCGAGGCCGAGAGGTTTTTGCTGACCTGGTAGCGGGTCATCAGATCGACCAGCCAGTAGGCATCCTGGGTAACGTCTTCAGTGCCACGAACCGGATTACCGACCGATTGCCAGCTCTTGTTCTGCCAGCGTGCGCCGCCACCGATGGTCATGCGATCAAGCTGACCCTTGAGCTTGTAAGTGGTGTACAGGCTCACCTGGTCTTGCGCTTCCCAAGTGGAAATCTTCTCGCCGTCGGCGTCGCGAATCACCTTGTGGGTGTAACCCGCCATGGCCTGCCAGCCGGGTGCCAGTTCGCCGGACAGTTCCGCTTCGATGCCTTTGGCCTTCGCCTGGACGGCTTCATACGCATAAGCAATTGCCGGGTTGGTCGGGTTGCTGTTGTATTCGTCATCGGCTTCGGCGCGGTTGTCTTCGTGGATCTCGAAATACGCCAGACTGGTATTCAGACGGCCGCCCAGGAACTCGCCCTTGATGCCGACTTCGTAGTTGTCGCCCTCATCCGGGTCAAGCAGTTTGTTGGTACGGTCGCGAGTGGTCTGCGGGTTGAAGATACTGGTGTAGCTGGCATAGACCGAGTAGTTGTCGTTCAGGTCATAGATCACCCCCGCGTAAGGTACGACGCGCCCGGTTTCCTTCGCATCGTCGGCGTTGACCGCGCTCAGGGTGTAGTTGGCCAGGCGTGCGCCAAGGATGACCGCGAGATCGTCGGTCGGCTTGAAGCGAGCGGTGGTGTAGAAACCGCTCTGGCGCACGGTTTCATCATTGGTACCGCTTACGCTGCCCCAATCGGGCTCAGCGACGTTACCCGTCCATTGATAGAAGTTGCCTACCTCGGGGGCTGTCACATTCCAGTAGCTTTTACCTTTCCACTGGGCATTGTTGTAGCTGGCGCCCACCACCAGTTCATGTTCGCGCCCAAGGAACTCGAACGGCCCGGTGACATACAGGTCGGCAGCGTTGCTGGTGGTTTCGCCGGTGTACTTGCCCACATACATGAACACGCCTTCACCTGTTACGGGGTCCGGGTTACCGCCACTGGCAGAGCCAAGGTGAGCGTTGTAGCCGTTGATTTGATGATTCAGCTGTAGCTTGCTCACCCAGTCATTGCCGAAGCGATGTTCGAGGGTGGCAAACACCGTGCGGGTGTACTGCTCCCAACTGCTCCACTTCGCGCCGGGGTTGAACGAGCGCGACATATCGGTTTGATTGCCCGCGCTGTCAAACAGCGGAATCGCCGCCCAGCTGGAACCCCTGGGGTCGTTGTCCTGGTAGTCCGCGCCGACGGTCAGCAACGTATCCGGACCCAGATCCGCTTCCAGGATGCCGTAGTACACACTGGTCTTGCGGTCGTAATGATCCTGGAACGAATGCTTGTCCTGATAGGCCGCCACCGCCCGTCCACGGATGTTGCCACTTTCGGTCAAGGGGCCGGCGACATCGACCTCTGTCCGATAATTGTCCCAGGAACCGGCGCCGGCGCTGACATGACCGCTGAACTCCCTGGTCGGTTTTTTGCGGATCAGGTTGATCGTCGCGCCGGGGGCGCCACTGCCGGTCAGCAGGCCGGCCGCACCCTTGATGACTTCAACGCGGTCGTAGATCGCCATGTCGCTGAGGTTGTTGCCTGAGGCGTACGCGGAGTTGCTGAGAAACGGCACGCCGTCGTACTGGTAGTTACTGATGGCGAAACCGCGGGAGTAATAGGTGGTGCGTTCGCTATCCAGCGTCGAGACGCTCAGCCCCGGTGTATGGCGGATGACGTCATCGATGCTATTGAGGCCGAAGTCGTCCATCTGCTGGCGAGTAACGACGCTGATGGATTGCGGCGTCTGGCGTGGAGTCAGGACCAGCCTGGTGGAGGTGGCAAGGGTCCCGGGAGTGTAGGAGCCGCTGCCTTCTGTGACAGTCCCGAGCTGATTGCTGGTAATACTGGTGGCTTCCAGCTCCAGCGCCGCTGGCTCTTTGGTTGATGCAACAAGATCCCCGGAACCATCACTGGCCGAAGGACTTTTCGATGCCTGATCACCTTCCGCGGCGTGCAGCGGAGAGTAAGCGTTGGCCATGTACAAGGCCAACACCAGCAGGCTCGGAATGCCAGGTCCTTTGGCGAGCATTGAGGGTGCAAGAGAACGTTGTTGCATGAGACTTCCCCGGGTGTAGTGCAATCGCACAAAAGACAATCTAAGTGATAATGATTATTAATGGCGTTAGTGTGCCAGAGTCTTTTGCCATCACCAAATGAAATTGGCTGAAAGGCAGAGGCCGGGGGGCATGGCGTCAGGAGAGGCTTTTATGAGGTAAGTGGCGTTGGGTCTGTAGGAGCGAGCTTGCTCGCGATGGTCGTTAACGATGACGCGAGAAGCCAGATGCACCTCGGCGCTCTCGGGCTTTTCGCGAGCAGGCCCGCTCCCACAAGAATAATGGCCAGACACAACATTGTGCCTCGCCGCAAAACCTGTGGGAGCGAGCCTGCTGGCGATGGAGGGCGGCGCGTTTATTCAGACAATCCGCGGTCAGAACAAAGCCAGGGCGTAGCTGAGGATAACGCGGTTCTCGTCGATGTTGCGCTGGCTGGCCAGGCTACTGCGCAGCGAGGCGTTCATCCAGGCCAGTCCCAGACCCTGGAGCGGGCCGCTCTGCACGACGTAGGCAAGGCGCAAGTCGCGTTCCCACTCTTTCTCGGTCCGGGATTGTCTGGCGACGGCAATGTTGTCGCTTTTGTTGTAGCTCACCCCGAAGGTCAGGCCGGGTGTGCCGAGGGCGGCAAAGTCATAGCTGTATCCGGCCAGCCAGGTGCGCTGTTCAGGGCGCAGAAAGCTGCCGATCATGCGCCCGCCAACGTCGTAGCTGCTGGTGCCATTGCCCTGATTGAGACGGGCATGTTCACTGAGGCCGTCGTTTTCCTGAAAGCCCAGGCCGAGGGCGTGGCCGCCGACCTTCCAGGTGAAATTCGCGCTCCTCAGGCTGCTGTCCACCTTGCCCTTGTCCGGGTCGCTGGCCAGGCGTGCATCGGTAATCCGGTAGCCTTCGGCACGGCCGGCTGCGCTGGCATTGTGCCCATCGGCGCTGCTGCGAAAGTAGCGCAGGTCGGAGATCAGACTGCCGGCCGGCAGCGCCAGGGTGTGAGTCAGGCCGAGGAAGTGTTGTTGGTAGAACTGCTTGAGATTGCCGTAGTAGTACTGCAGCAACAAGGTTTTGCCGAGGCGGTAGTCGGCGCCGCCGTAATAGAATTTGTTGCTGAATTGGCCGGGTTTTGGATCGTTGGCACCGGCCACCGAGAGACTTTGGTCGTCGCTGGAGTCGCGGCCCTGGGCGTGTTCCAGTTGACCGCCGATCAGGGTCAGATCGGCGAACTCGTTTGAGGTGATTTGCCCACCGGTAAAGGTCTGCGGCAGCAGGCGTCCGTCGTTGAATACCACCACCGGCAGCCGGGGTTGCAGGGTGCCGATGCGTGCTTCGGTTTTGGACAGGCGCAGCTTGCCGGTCAGCCCCAGGCTGCCAAATTCATCGACAACGCTACCATCGCTGTCCTGCGGGAACAGCTGGCCGGGATTGCGGCTGCGCCCGGCTTTGTTGACGCGGCTGCCAGAGTCCAGCTTGATGCCCAGCCGGCCCAGTGCATCGACACCGACACCGACCGGGCCCGCGGTGTAACCGGACTGGTAGTTGAGGAGAAAGCCTTGCCCCCATTCCTCTGTCTTGGACGGCGCGGCTGGGCCGCTGCGGTTGTCCTGATTGAAGTAGAAATTTCGCAAGCCCAGGCTGGCTTTGCTGTCTTCGATAAATCCGTTGGCGCACGACAGTGAGGCGAATTGCAGGCCGACGATGCCCGTCCCAATGGCCAGAGCCAGGGTAGAAGTGTTCATTTTGCGTGATGCTCCGAAATTTACTGCAGGAAAAAATCGGCTGTGTGGGCGTTTCGTGGTCGAGTGGGCGGTCACAGGCGCAGGGAATGGACGCCGCTTGTGGGTGGCGTCCTGGTGAAGGAATTACCAGGCCACGGCGAAGCTGCGAAAGGCACGATTTTCATGGGGGGGCGGCACGATCAGGGCATCGCTGTGCTGGCTGAAGTCCTGCAGGATGTCGTTGCGCAGGGCGCTTAGCCGGTGGTCGTCGCGCCGCCTGGGGTGCGGCAGATCCACCTCGACAATGCGCTTGATACGCCCCGGCTTTGGCTGCATGACCACCACCCGATCACCGAGAAATACCGCTTCGTCAACGTCATGGGTGACCAGCACGGTGGTGATGCCCTCGGCTAGCCAGATGCGCGCCAGCTCTTCTTGCAGTTGACTACGGGTCAGGGCATCCAGAGCGCCGAAGGGTTCATCCAGCAACAGGATCTTCGGCCGATTGACCAGGCCGCGGGCAATCGCCACGCGCTGCCTCATGCCACCTGACAACTGACTGGGATAGGTCTCGGCGAAGGCGCCCAGGCCCACCAGCTCCAGGTGTTTATGCACCTGTGCCAGACGCTCGGTCTTGCTCAGGGGCGAGTTGGCGAGGGCCAGCAGCACGTTGTCCGTAACGTTCAGCCAGGGAAACAGCCGATGGTCCTGAAACACGATGCCGCGCTCCGGGTCGGTGCTGCGAATCGGTTGCCCGTCGAGCAACAATTGGCCGCTGCTGGCCTGATCCAGTCCGACCAGCAGACGCAGCAGGGTGGACTTGCCGCAGCCGCTGCCGCCGACGATGCTGAGGAATTCGCCTTGGCGAATATTCAAACTGATGTCCTGGAGAACGTTCAATTCGCCTTCCTTCAAGGGGAAGCGTTTGTTGACCCCGTCCAGTGATAGAAATACCGGTGCGTTCATGGCAGTGATCCTCAGTGGCTAGTGCGCCAGTGCAATGTGCGGGACTCGACCCAGCGGGCGAGACGGTTGAGCAGCAAGCCAACGCTGCCGACCACCACCAGGCCGTAGATCACCTGGTCCATCTGGAAGTGTTCTCGGCCATCGATCATGGTGTTGCCGATGCCCGGGCCGGCGGAGAAGAAGTATTCCGCGCCGATGGTGGCCAGCCATGCGTAGATCAAGCCCAGGTGCAAGCCAGTGAAAATCGCCGGCGCGGCGCAGGGCAGAATCAACCGGCAGAGCTTCTGCCAGGGTGTCAGCCCCAGGGCCTGGGCGACTTCGAGAAGTTCCTGGCGGGTGCTGCGAATCCCTTCGAAGCTATTGAGGGCCACGGGGTAGAACACCGCCAGGGCGATAAAGGCCACCTTGGCCGGCTCGCCGAAGCCAAACCACACCGAGAGCAGGGGAATCCAGGCGAACAGGGCAATTTGCTTGAGGGTATGAAAGGTCGGTCCGAGCAGCCGATCGGCCAGCCGGGACAGGCCGAGCCAGCCACCGAACAGCAGCCCGAGCAGCCCGCCCACGGCAAAGCCGATCAGGTTGCGCTGCAAGCTGGCGCTCAGGTTGCGCCACAGTTCGCCGTTGCTGGCCGCGAGCCAGGCGCTGTCGATCACCGCCTGCGGGCTGGCGACGATGCGGGTGTCGACCCACTGCCGATCGGTGGCCAGCCACCAGAGTATGACCAGGGCGCCGGGCACTACCCAGCCGCGTAGATCCGTGGGACGTTTGCTTGAAGTCGTGGTCATGGAGAGAGTCCTTTTAGAAGGCTTGGCGCTGCCAGCGTTGCAAGCGGGTTTCGATCAAGGCCAGGCCTTTATCCAGCAGCAGGCCCACCAGGCCGATCACCAGCATGGCGACGATCACCAGGTCGAGCTGGAACATCTGCCGGCCGTCGACCATCAGGTAGCCAATGCCTTCGCTGGAGGCCAACAGCTCCACAGTCACCAGGGCGACCCAGCCTTTGGTCAAGGCAAATCGCAGGCCGGTGAACAGGCTCGGCAGGGCGCCGGGGATGATCACCTTGCTCAGCCGCTGACGCAGGTTGAAGCGATACACCTGCGCCACTTCCAGGTAGCTGGCTGGAATGTTGCGAATCCCGGCGAAGGTATTGATGGTCATGGGCACCAGCACGGCCTTGGCGATGACCAGGTACTTGAGGGTTTCATCGATGCCCACCAGCATCATCAGCAGCGGGATCCAGCCCAGCACCGGGACCTGACTGATCGCCTGGAACAGCGGCAGCAGGTAAGCCTCGGCCTGGCGCGAAAGGCCCATCAGCAGTCCCAGTGCCAGTCCGGCGCTGACGCCAATCACCACGCCGACCGCCACTCGCCCCAGGCTGATCGACAGCTCGGACCATAGGTCGCCGCTCAGCGTCAGCTCGACAAAGGTGCTCCACACCCGTGTAGGCGGCGGCAGGATCTGTGGCGAGACCCACTGCCACACGCCGGCCAGGTGCCAGAACAACACCAGGCCGGTTGGCACCAGCAGCGCGACTGCGACGTGGTTGAGCCAGCTCAGGCGCAGCTGCAAGCGTGGCCAGGTCGGTCGCGGGTGCGCCGTAGCAAAGGTTTTACTGATACTCATGGAACGGCCCTCCGGGCAAGAAACAGGGTCCAGCGGTTGCGCACTGTCGGCAGCAAGGCAAGCAGTACAAACAGCGGGATGAACAGCATGAACAGGTGTTGCAAGGCAAAGACCTCACCGAGTAATCCGCCGATCAGGCAGCCGCTCAAACTGCCTGCCGGTCCGACCAGCGCCGCGACGCCCGCCACCCGGCCGTGGCCCAGGCGCACCCCGCATTGGGCGTAAGTGAACAGCGTGACGATCTGCAGCAAACCCAGGCTCAAGCCCAGACCGATAGCGCCCAGCGACAGTGTCCAGGCGCCCTGAGCCAGGCCCAGCACTAACAGCGTGCTGCCGCACGCAAGCGCATAGCCCAGCAATCGCCGTGGGCTGAGCCGCTCGCCATGGCGGCCGAGAAAGAACAGCGCAAAGATGTAGGCCAGGCCATGGGCGCTGAGCAGGGCAGCGGCCTGGCTGGGTGACCAGCCATAGTTCTGCACAGTGATCGCGACGATGAAGTAGGCGAAGTACATGGCGGCGGCCTGCACGCAAAAATCCAGCTGGCTGTTACGCCGCAGAATCGGGTCATGGCGCAGCAGGCTGAGTTGGCCAAACACCGTACTCAGACTGAGTTTCGCGGCGGCCTGACGCTGCGCCGGGTAGATGTTCAACACCCAGGGTGCAAGCAGCAACGGCAAGGCGAACACCAGCGCCACCACGGGCCAGACCCCCGCCGGGCCGAGCTGCTGATTGAGCACTGCGGCCAGGGCCGGTCCGAGCAACAACACCCCGGCCATCTGCGAACCCCGGAACCAGCCGGCACGGCTGGCGGCCATGCTAGCCAGTTGCTGCATGAACACCGTGTTCAACGACACGAAACGGCAGGGCATGCACAGGCCGATCAACAGCGTGATCAACATCAGCAGTCCGCAACTGTGCGCTTGCCCCACCAGCACGTAGAGCGCCGCGGCCGAGGCGCTGCCCAGGCAGAACAGCCGCAGCGGCCCTAACCGTTCCACCAGGACCCCGCAGAGCAGGCTGGTGAGCAGCAGGCCGCCGGTCTGCGCCCCGGCAATCAGTCCCAGTTCGAGAGGCGAGGCGTTGAGGAACAAGGCATACAGCGAGGTGCTGACCTTGGCCACGCCCACCCCCGCACCGGCCAGGGTCGACAAGAGAATGAAGCGGCCCAGGGTGCGGGTGTCGCTCAATCCGGCGGAGGTGGAGGGCATGCCGGACTTCACTGAGCGATGGGTTGGTTGTGGGCGTCGTAACGCGGCCACAGCGATTGAAAGCCGAGCTGCTCGATGGCGGTGTCGACGTACTTGGGCTCGATCCACTGGTCGACGTCGATGTCGCCGCGAATCAGGCGCAGCGCTTTGGCTTCGCTGACCGTGGCGCGGTATCGGGCAATGAAGAATGGGTCGAGGCGCGGCGAATAGTTGCGCAGAAAGGATTTGCCGGTATGGATCTCGCGTAGCGCTTCAATCGAGGTGCCTGAGTTGGCCCACAGGGCAAGGGCGCTTTCACGGTTATTGGGTTCCGCGGCCCAGGCGGCGGCCCTGACCAGGCCGTTGACCACCTTCTGTACGACTTGCGGATGCTCGCGCTCGAATTCACCGCGCACCAGCACGTGGGTCTGGCGGGTCAGGTTGTCGTCCGCCGCGGCCGAGTCGTAAATGATTCGACCGAGGCCCTGGTTTTGCAACTGAAAGGCTTCCGGACCGAACCAGCCGCCATCGATGTCCTTGGAGGCCAGTGCGGCCGAAGCGGTGGCGGTGTCCATGTTGACGAAGCGGAAGTCGCGTTCGCTGAAGCCTTCATGGCCCAGGGAACGAAGGATTGCCAGGTGCAGATTGGTGCCCTTGAACAGCGAAACTCGCTGGCCCTTCAGGTCTTCCAGGGTTTTGGCCGGCGAACCCACCGGGACCACCAGGTAGGTGGAGTTCAACAGGCGGTCGGCAGTGATCAGGCGAGTGTCCAGGCCGCCAGACTTACCGATCACCGCCGGCAGGTCACCCTGCATGGAAAAATCCAGTTGCTGGTTGGCCAGCGCTTCGTTGACCGCAGGACCTGCGCCTTTGAAGTAATGCCATTCGACCTGGATATTGTCGGCCTTGAGCTCCTCTTCGATGGTGTGGCGTTGATGGGCCAGTTCCGAGGTGTTATCCACGGAGTAGGGGACTCCTCCCTTGCCCACGGTGGCCATGCCGAAGTGGATCACCTGAGGATTGGGCGCGGCGGCCAGCGCTACCGATAAACCGCCGCTGAGAAGGGCCGCCAGCAACGGCTTGAGTAAGGTGTGCTTCATTGGTGATCCTCTGTTCCAAGTCCTGTGACCGCGCGAAAGCGCCGGGCCTGGATGAGGTACTGCAGGCTTTATGCCAATAACAGCGGATAACTCCGATTACTCATGCTTATTGGGTATATGGCGCGCAAACAGACAGCTGGCCTGGGGTGCGGCCGTGCACATTGGATCGACAAAAACCGAGCGTACCTGGCCCGCAGGGCATAGCGCTGTAGCAAACAACGCAGCACCGCAAGGGTTCTGTCGGATTTCCAACAGCTTGGGTCTGGGGCTCAGTGGGAGCTGGCGGGGGTATTGTGGGAGCGGGCTTGCTCGCGAGACGTTATCTCTGCCGACACCTGTTTCGCGGCAAACATTGCTTTCGCGAGCAAGCTCGCTCCCACAGATTTTGCGGCGGACACAATGTCTGTGCCTGGCCGTTATCCTTGTGGGAGCGAGCCTGCTCGCGAAGACGTCAGCTCAGCCGATGCCTGTTTTGCGGCGAACATCGCTTTCGCGAGCAGGCTCGCTCCCACAGGTTTTGCGCCGGTCACAACAGCCCGGTTTGACGCCGCTCCCACAGGATCTTCATCGTTCAATGCTCTTGCAGGCAAACACAAATCCTGTGGGAGCCGAGCTTGCTCGCGATGGCGATTTCAAGAACGCCATCGCCAGCAAGCCGCACTCAGCCCGCGCTGTTACCGCGTGCGCCATGCACCGGCGGCATCAGGTCGTGGCGTTTCATCAGGGTGCGCAGCGCATGGCGGCTGATCCCCAGGCGCAGCGCGCTGTGTACTTGATTGTGGTGGTGATGGCGCAGGGTTTCTTCAAGTAGCGTGGCTTCCCACTGGGTCCACAGTTGGTCATCGTCATGCTGGGTCAGCAAGTCGCGGATCTGGCTGTGGATGCTCTGCCAGATATGCGCGGCGGGAGTGTCGGACTTCTGTGGCGAGGGAGCTTGCTCCCGCGACCCGGTCCGAACCTGGCGACGTTCGCTCAACTGCAAATGCTCGACTTCGAGCACGCTTTCGCCGGTTTGCAGGGCGGCCGACAGCAGCACGTTTTCCAGTTCGCGGATGTTGCCTGGCCAGGAATAGCCCAGGAGTGCCTGGCGAGCCGTTGGGCCGAGGCTCGCTATGGGCCGCTGCTGCTCGCGGGCGAACTGCTCAAGGAAGTGCTCCGCCAGCGGCAGAATGTCCCCCGGGCGTTCACGCAAGGGCGGAATCTGCAGGGTCACCAGGTTCAGGCGATAGTACAGATCCTCGCGGAACTGCCCGCTGGCGATCGCCGAATTCAGGTCCACATGGGTTGCGGTGACCACGCGCACGTCGATTGGAATCGGCTTGCGTCCACCCACGCGGACCACCTCCTTTTCCTGCAGTACACGCAGCAGCTTGACCTGCAGCGACAAGGGTAAATCGCCGATCTCATCGAGAAACAGAGTGCCGCCTTGCGCCGCTTCGAACCAGCCTTGCCGGCGCGCGTTGGCACCGGTGAAGGCACCGGCCTCGTGCCCGAAGAACTCGCTCTCGGCGAGATTTTCGTTGATGGCTGCGCCGTTGACCGCCACGAAGGGGCCCCGGCGGCCGCTGCACTGGTGCAGGTGACGGGCCAACAATTCCTTGCCGGTACCGGTTTCGCCCTGGATCAACACCGGCACGCTGCTGGCGGCGACCCGCTCGGTCTGGCTTTTCAGTTGTTGCGAGCGCGGATCGGCAAACAGCAGGGCCTTGGCGCGAATCTCCTCACGGTGATTCTCATGAGGGGCCAATGTGAGTATCGAAGCGTTCATCAAGCATCCTCTGTCCATGAAGGCGGCAGGGAACTATAGAGAAGCTTGTATATGATTAAAAATAATCAAATTTTAATTGTATATGCATTTTAATTATATAAAAGAGCCCGAGCATCCGCCTGTTTGTGTGGGAGGTCACTGAGCAAAGCGCCACAGTTGGGTCCGGAAAATGTTGGATTTCTCACAGAAAAAAATCCGAAGTTTAGAAAAAATTATTACTAATCAATCAGTTATAAGTATGGCATGGCTTCTGCAGTGTCAGGGAAAGCGTGTCGTTGCGTAGTACTGCAATGCGGCACTGAACCCCCTGTCATTTCCGAGAATGCCTGCGCATGAGCAAACGTCAACTCAGCTTGAACGCCTTTTTGATGAGTACGGGTCACCACATTGCTGCGTGGCGCCACCCCGATGTTCCGGTCGGCGCCGAGCTTGATTTCAAGCAATACCTGCGTGTGGCCCAACTGGCCGAAGCGGCCAAATTCGATGCGGTGTTCGTCGCCGACGGGGTTGCCGTGGGCAAATCCAGCAGTGCCGGCACCACCGGCCAATACGACACGGTGGCGAAAACCGCACGCGGCTCGTACCTGGAGCCCTTTACCCTGCTTTCGGCGCTGGCCGCCAGCACCGACAAGATCGGCCTGATCGCCACCGTCAGCACCAGCTTTAACGAACCCTACAACCTGGCGCGCAAATTCGCTTCGCTGGACTGGATTTCCAACGGCCGCGCCGGCTGGAATCAGGTCACCTCCGGCAATGACGCCGAGGCGCAGAACTTCGGCCGCGAGAGTCATCTGGATCACGCCCTGCGCTACGAGCGCGCCGACGAGTTCCTCGATGTGGTCAAGGGCCTGTGGGACAGCTGGGAAGACGACGCCTTTATCCGCGACAAGGACAGCGGCCAATTCTTCGACCCGGCCAAGTTGCGAGAGTTGAATCACCAGGGTGAACACTTCCAGGTCCGCGGCCCGCTGAACGTGGCCCGTCCGCCCCAGGGCTATCCGGTGCTGGTGCAGGCAGGCTCTTCAGAGGCCGGCAAGGAAATCGCCGCGCGTACCGCCGAGGTGGTGTTTACCGCACACCAGAGCCTGGAAAATGCCCAGGCTTTTTATGCCGACGTAAAAGGCCGTCTGGCCCGTTACGGCCGTAGTCCCGATGAGTTGAAGATTCTCCCCGGCATTTTACCGATCGTTGGCCGCACCGAGGAGGAGGCCCAGGCCAAGTACCAAAAGCTGCAGGATTTGGTTCATCCGCAGGTGGGGCTGTCGTTACTGTCCGGGATGATCGGTGCCGATCTGTCCGCCTACGACATCGACGGGCCGGTGCCACGGGATCTGCCAGAAACCAATGGCGGCAAGAGTCGCCAGGCGCTGCTGCTGGATCTGGCCGAACGCGACAACCTGAGCATCCGCGAGCTGTACCTGCGTATCGCCGGAGCGCGTGGGCACTGGGTCGTGGTCGGCTCCTACCTACAGGTGGCCGATCAGATTCAGGAATGGTTCGAGAACGGTGCCGCCGACGGCTTCAATGTCATGCCGCCTTGGCTGTCGGGCGGGCTGGAGGACTTCATCGAGCTGGTGGTTCCCGAACTGCGCCGTCGCGGGCTGTTTCGCAGCGAGTACAGCGGCAGCACTCTGCGCGAGCATCTGGGGCTGGCGCGCCCGGAAAACCAATACCTGCTGCGGCGTGAACAACGGGTCGCGAGCTGAGCGGCAAGCAGCTGCGTGGGCTGGAAACCTCATCCACCCCGTGATCAATCTGTCATCAACATCGGCGGGTACACCTGCCAGGAGAACCACTATGAGCCTGACCATTGAACCCGTAACCGGTCGCACCGGTGCCATTATCAGCGGCGTGCGCCTGACCGATCTGGATCACGCGCAGTTCGCCGAGTTGCATCAGGCGCTGCTCACACACAAGGTGCTGTTTGTGCGCAACCAGCACTTGAACGATGCCGAACAGGAGGCCTTCGGCCGGCGCTTCGGCGATCTGGTGGTGCATCCGACCACGCCGTCGGAGGCCAACACTGCCGGCATTCTCGAGGTCGACTCCGAGCGCTCGCGGGCCAATTCCTGGCACACCGACATTACCTTCGTGACCGACTACCCGAAGATCACCATTCTGCGCGGTGAAGTGATCCCCGAGGTCGGCGGTGACACGGTGTTTGCCAACACAGTCAGCGCCTACCAGGACCTGCCACCGGTGCTGCAACAACTGGCCGACAGCCTCTGGGCCCTGCACAGCAACACCTACGACTATATCGCGCCCAAGCAAATCGAAGCGGTGGCAACCAAGCGCTTTCGCGAGCAGTTTACTTCCACCGTTTACGAGACCGAGCACCCACTGGTGCGCATACACCCCGAAACGGGCGAAAAAGCGCTACTCCTCGGCCACTTCGCACAGAAGCTGGTGGGCCTCAACACTCAGGATTCACGGGCACTGCTGGAGCGCTTCCAGGCGCACATCGTCAAGCTGGAAAACACCGTGCGCTGGCGTTGGACTCAGGGCGATGTCGTGCTGTGGGACAACCGTGCGACCCAGCACATCGCCGTCGACGATTACGGCAGTGCAAGGCGCGTCGTGCGTCGTACCACTGTCCACGGCGAGATACCGGTGTCGGTCAGCGGCCAAAGCAGTCGGGCGATCAAGCCCACGCCGGACACGCGTACGCCCCTGACCGAGGCGGACAAGCCGGCACTCAAACAGGCAGGCTAAAAAGCTGTGTAGGAGCTGGCGCAGGCTACGATCTTTTGATCTTTGCGACGCTCGTACCCCGCAGAAAAGATCGCAGGCTTCGCCAGCTCCTACGCCGACCGGGTACACACTAACGCCCTGGTTTACTCCAACCGGGCAAGCACCGCAGTCGGTCACGGGCTTGGCGAAAGCGCTCTGCGCTTCAAACCGTCAACGAATAGCTACCATATTGTCATACACGGTTCATGGGTCTGAAACACACGGTCTCTAATGTCAGTCGCACTTCGAACGCAGCCATGCAGAGGCTGTTCAACCTGACAGAGAAGCCCATGAACGCAGCTATCCATGTCGACCGTCTGAACAAGACTTTTGCTCGCAAGACCGCGTTGGTTGATCTTGCGTTGTCTATACAACCCGGTGAAATGGTTGCGCTGATTGGCGCTTCCGGGTCCGGCAAGTCCACGCTGTTGCGCCATATGGCGGGCCTGGCCTGTTGCGACCGTAAAAACGGCGGCAGCGTCCAGGTGTTGGGTCGTGAAGTGCAAGCTTCTGGCAACCTCAACAGCAATGTCCGTCGCTTGCGCGCTGACATCGGCTACATCTTCCAACAGTTCAACCTGGTCAATCGCCTTAGCGTGCTGGACAACGTGTTGCTCGGTTGCCTGGGTCGCATGCCGGGCTGGCGCGGAAATCTGGGCCTGTTCAACGCGCAAGAGAATCAGCAGGCAATGGAGTCGCTGGACCGCGTTGGTTTGGCCGATCTCGCCCAGCAGCGCGCCTCCACGCTTTCCGGCGGGCAGCAGCAGCGCGTGGCGATTGCCCGTGCCTTGACCCAGCGTGCCGAAGTGATTCTGGCCGACGAACCGATTGCGTCACTGGACCCTGAGTCCGCGCGCAAGGTCATGGAAATACTTGCTGACATCAACCGTCGCGACGGCAAGACCGTGGTCGTGACCCTGCATCAGGTGGATTACGCCGTGCGTTATTGCCAGCGTGCCGTCGCCCTCAAGGCCGGGCGCATTCACTTCGATGGCGCCGCGACCGAACTGAGTTCCCAGTTCCTCAACGACCTGTATGGCGCGGACCTGGACACCAGCCTGTTGTTCTCCGACAAAGCTCGCAACGCCGAGCCGCCCGTTGCGCTGGCCTTTGCCCGCGCCTGATTCCCCTATTCAAACACCAACGTCAACCTCAGGAATCCTTCCATGTTGAATCGTATCGGTCGCGCTTTCGCGTCTGCCGCTTTGCTGGCTACCTGCGCCTTCGGCACTGCCCAGGCGCAAGAGAAAGTCATCAATTTCGGCCTCATGTCCACTGAGTCTTCGACGAACCTGAAGAGCATCTGGCAACCCTTCCTCGACGACATGTCGAAGAAGACCGGCCTGAAGGTCAACGCTACTTTCGCATCCGACTACGCCGGCCTGATCCAGGGCATGCGCTTCAACAAGGTTGACATCGCCTGGCTGGGCAACAAGGGGGCCATCGAAGCCGTGGACCGTTCCAATGGCGAAATCTTCGCCCAGACCTCGGCGGCCAACGGCGCTGCCGGCTACTGGAGCCTGTTGATCGTGCGCAAGGACAGCCCGATCAATTCTGTTGAGGACATGCTCAAGAACGCCAAGAACCTGACCTTCGGTAATGGTGATCCAAACTCCACGTCTGGCTACCTGGTGCCGGGCTACTACGTGTTCGCCAAGAATCACATCGATGCAGCCAGCGTATTCAAACGCACCCTCAACTCCAGCCATGAAGTGAACGCCTTGAGCGTGGCCAAAGGTCAACTCGACGTCGCCACCTTCAACACCGAAAGCTGGGATCGTCTGGAAGTCACTCAGCCTGACAAAGCCGCGATGCTCAAAGTGATCTGGAAGTCGCCGATCATCCCGGCCGACCCGATGGTCTGGAGCAAGAGTCTGACCGACGAAGAAAAAACCAGGATTCGTGATTTCTTCGCCACCTACGGTGACACCGATCACGAAAAAGAAGTGCTCAAAGGCATGCAGTTGGGCAAGTTCCTCAAGTCCTCCGACGACCAGTTGTTGCCGATCCGTCAGCTTGAACTGTTCAAACAGCGCAACGAAGTCGTGGCCAGCACCACCCTGGATACCAAGGAAAAAGAGACCCGTCTGAAAGAGATCGACGCGGGTCTGGCCAAGTTGCAAGACCGTATCGCCGAGCTTGAGAAAAAGAATACCGCCAGCGCTGGCTGATGCCGGCTGAAGGGACGCCAGGGAGGGCGTCGCCTGATCGCTGCCTTTGAATGATGTTGATTTTTCGAGAGCCGTTTATGACTTCCCATGCTGCACACGCCGAACTTGTTGGCAAACGCACCTGGCCGCAGTACATCGGCTGGGGCCTGTTCCTCGCCATGTTGGCTTGGGCCTGGCAGGGTGCCGAGATGAATCCGCTGGCGCTGTACCGAGACTCCGGCAACATGGCGACCTTCGCTGCCGACTTCTTCCCGCCTGACTTCCAGGAATGGCGCTCCTACCTCAAGGAAATGCTCGTCACCGTTCAGATCGCGCTCTGGGGCACGGTCCTGGCGATTGTCTGTTCCGTTCCGCTGGGCATTCTGTGTGCGGAAAATATCACCCCGTGGTGGGTCCACCAACCCCTGCGCCGCGTCATGGATTCTTGCCGCTCGATCAACGAAATGGTGTTCGCGATGTTGTTTGTGGTCGCCGTCGGCCTCGGTCCGTTCGCGGGTGTTCTGGCGTTGTGGATCAGCACCACAGGCGTGCTCGCCAAGCTGTTTGCCGAAGCCGTGGAAGCGATTGATCCAGGCCCGGTCGAAGGCGTGCGTGCTACCGGCGCCAGCGCACTGCAAGAAGTGATCTACGGGGTTATCCCGCAAGTCATGCCGCTGTGGATCTCCTACGCCCTGTACCGTTTCGAGTCCAACGTGCGCTCGGCCACGGTGGTCGGGATGGTCGGTGCTGGCGGGATTGGCGTGATCCTCTGGGAGAACATCCGCTCGTTCGCGTTCACCCAAACCTGCGCTGTATTGCTGGTAATTATCTGCGTCGTGACCCTGATCGACGTGTTGTCGCAGCGCCTGCGCAAACAGTTCATTTGACGGAGAGGGTGCCTGACGGCGCTTTTTTTTACCATGCAGTTGTCTAGACAAATCGAACCCGTTTACCGCGAACTGGCCGACACCCTGCGTCGCGAGCTGGGTGATTACCAGGCCGGTGATTACCTGCCTGCCGAGATACGCCTGGCGGCACGCTTTGCCGTCAACCGCCACACCGTGCGGCGTGCCATTGACGAGTTGGTCTCCGAGGGCAGCGTGTTGCGGCGCCAGGGCAAAGGCACGCAAGTGCTGGAACGCCCTTTGATCTACCCAATGGTCGCCGAAAGCGCCTACAGCCAGTCCGTCTCGGCCCTCGGTCATGGCGTTGAAGCCAAACTGTTGAAACGTAGCAACTGTCTGGCGAGTCGCGATGAGGCCATGCATCTGGGCCTTGCCGATCAAGCGCCGCTGATTGAGCTGCAAACCTTGCGCTTGATCGACAACCAGCCGGTGAGCCTGATTCGTCACCGATTTTGCGCTAGCCGTACTGAGCTGCTGGCGGCCTACACCGGCGGTTCGCTGCGGCAGTTTTTCGCCGAACGCGACGTGCCGCTGACCCGCTCCTTCAGCCTGATCGGTGCGCGTTTGCCGAGCCGCGAGGAAGCGGGCTTGCTCATGATGCCCCGGCACTTGCCCGCGCTCAGCGTCCTGACCCTTTCCCGTGATGCGTTCGGTCAGCCGGTGGAGCTTTCACAGTCCACCAGCCGTTCGGACCGCTTCCAATACCAGGTCATCACATGATGGAGATGTCGAAGATGAATGCTGCTCCCGTAGCCGAACACGCTGCCCGTCAACAGTGGATCGGTGTCCTCGCCCAAGCGGGCAGTGCCGAGTTGAAGCGCCATGAAGCGGCCCTGCGCGACACCGAATACCAACTGATCCGTGCCCCGGAAATCGGCATGACCCTGGTTCGCGGTCGCATGGGCGGGACCGGTGCGCCCTTCAACATTGGCGAAATGAGTGTCACCCGCTGTGTGGTGCGCCTGGCTGATGGGCGCACCGGTTACAGCTACCTGGCCGGCCGCGACAAGGCCCACGCCGAACTGGCCGCGCTGGCCGACGCCCATCTGCAAGGCACGCAACAGGCGCGCTGGATGAGTGAACTGATCGAACCCATGGCCCGTGCGCAAGCATCGCGCCGTGCGGCCAAAGACGCCGAAACCGCAGCGACCAAGGTTGAGTTCTTCACCCTGGTCAGAGGAGAAGACTGATGAGCACAACCCTTCTGCTACCGGCTTTCGCCGACCCCGTGCTGGATTCCGCGCGCAGCTTCCGCGCCGCGCTCAAGGCGTTGGCCGGACCCGGCGTGATTCAACCGCTGGTACAGGTGGCGCCACTGGATGGCCTGGCACCGGCCAGTTACGCGCTGTGCCTGGCGTTGCTGGATATCGACACTGCGCTGTGGCTGGCGCCGGCATTCGACACGCCGGCGATTCGCGCCAACCTGGCGTTCCACTGTGGCTGCCCTATTGTCAGCAGCCGTGAGCAGGCGCGTTTTGCCTTGCTTGACGACAGCGAACTGAGCGACCTGCGTGGTTTCGACCTGGGCAACGACCGTTATCCCGATCAGTCCTGCACGCTGCTGATTCAGTTGGCGCAACTGCAAGGCGGTCGTCCTCTGACGTGGCGCGGCCCCGGTATCCAGAGCGAAAACCAGGTGGCATTGCCCTTGGCCGACAGCTTCTGGCGTGAGCGCGACGCCCGCAACGATTTTCCGCGTGGACTGGATGCGTTCTTCCTGGCCGGCCACAGCGTCATTGGCTTGCCCCGCAGCACCCGCGTCAGCCCCAGCGTAACCGAGGAGCAAGCCTGATGTACGTAGCCGTTAAAGGTGGCGAACAGGCCATCGACAATGCCCACCGATTGTTGGCCAAAAAACGCCGGGGCGACACCTCGATTGCGGAACTGGCGGTCGAACAGATTCGTCAGCAGCTACCGTTGGCGGTCGCACGGGTCATGACCGAAGGCTCACTGTACGACGAGCAACTGGCTGCGCTGGCGATCAAGCAGGCGGCCGGGGATCTGGTCGAAGCGATTTTCCTGTTGCGGGCCTACAGGACCACGTTGCCGCGCTTCACCGCCAGCCTGCCGATTGACACGTCGGTCATGCAATTGAACCGTCGGCTGTCGGCCACGTTCAAGGACGTCCCGGGCGGCCAATTGCTGGGCCCGACCTTTGACTACACCCATCGCTTGCTGGACTTCGCCTTGTTGGCCGAAGGCGAATATCCCGGGCCCCAGGTGGAAGAGGGCGCGAGCCTGGAACCGTGCCCGCGGGTCCTGGGGATACTGGCCAAAGAAGGCTTGATCAAGAACGAAGCCAGCAACGATCACGCTGTTCCGGACATCACCCGCGAACCGCTGGAGTTTCCGTCCAACCGTGCTCAACGCTTGCAGGCCTTGGCCCGTGGCGACGAAGGGTTTCTGCTGGCGTTGGGTTACTCGACGCAACGTGGCTACGGCCGCAATCACCCGTTCGCCGGCGAAATTCGCATCGGTGAAGTCGAGGTCTGGATCGAACCGCAAGAGCTGGGTTTCCCGATTGCTATCGGCAGCATTGAAGTGACCGAGTGCGAAATGGTCAACCAGTTCGTCGGTTCAGGTAAAGAGCTGCCGCAGTTCACTCGCGGTTACGGCCTGGCTTTCGGCCACGCTGAACGTAAAGCCATGGGCATGGCCCTGGTGGACCGTTCGCTGCGCGCTGGAGAGTTCAACGAAGAAATCGAATCGCCGGCCCAGCAGGAGGAGTTCGTGCTCAGCCACTGCGACAACGTCGAAGCCGCCGGTTTCGTGTCGCACCTCAAGTTGCCGCACTACGTCGACTTCCAGTCCGAACTGGAACTGGTCCGCAAGATGCGCAAGCCTGCCGCGCCGGAGAAGAACCAATGAGCCGTGTGACGCCTGTCCGCCCGGAGCGGGACGAAGCCTACAACTTTGCCTACCTCGATGAGCAAACCAAACGCATGATCCGCCGCGGCCTGCTCAAAGCCGTGGCGATTCCCGGTTATCAGGTGCCGTTCGGTGGCCGTGAAATGCCGTTGCCCTATGGCTGGGGTACCGGTGGCATGCAAATGACCGCCGCGATTCTGGCTGCCGATGACGTGCTAAAGGTCATCGACCAGGGCGCCGATGACACCACCAACGCAGTATCGATCCGCCGCTTTTTCGCCCGTACCGCCGGCATCGCCACCACCGAACGCACGCCGGAAGCCACCGTGATCCAGACCCGTCACCGGATTCCTGAAACCCCGTTGCACGCCGATCAGATCATGGTTTATCAGGTGCCGATTCCGGAGCCGCTGCGCTTTATCGAACCGTCGGAAACCGAAACCAGGACCATGCACGCGCTCAACGACTATGGCGTGATGCACGTCAAACTCTACGAAGACATCGCCACCTTCGGCCACATCGCCACCAGTTACGCCTACCCGGTGATGGTCGACGAACGCTATGTGATGGACCCTTCGCCGATCCCGAAATTCGATAACCCGAAACTCGACATGAGCCCGGCGCTGATGCTGTTCGGCGCCGGTCGCGAGAAGCGTCTCTACGCCGTGCCGCCCTACACCAAAGTGGTCAGTCTCGACTTCGAAGATCACCCGTTTGAAATACAGAAATGGGAACAGTGCTGCGCCATCTGTGGCAGCCGCGATTCCTACCTCGATGAACTGATCCTCGACGACGCCGGCAGCCAAAGCTTCGTCTGCTCGGACACCGACTATTGCGCCCAGCGCAGCAGCCAACAGGAGGCCGGTCAATGAACATGTCAGTGCAGACTGAACAGACTGAACAGACCTTGCGGAACCGTCAGGTAGAGCGCGCGCAACCGCTGCTGAAAGTACGGGGCCTGTCGCGTTTGTATGGCCCGGAGAAAGGCTGTGACGACGTCAGTTTCGACCTGTATCCCGGCGAAGTGCTGGGCATCGTCGGCGAGTCCGGTTCGGGCAAGTCGACCCTGCTTTCGCTGCTCAGCGGCCGTTGCCCGCCGGACCGCGGCACCATCGGTTATCGCGGCAAAGACGGCCAGTGGCTGGACCTGTACAGCGCCAGCGAAGCCGAACGCCGCACCTTGCTGCGCACCGAATGGGGCTTCGTCGAACAAAACCCTCGTGATGGCTTGCGCATGGGCGTGTCGGCCGGCGCCAACATCGGCGAACGCTTGATGGCCCAAGGCGTGCGCAATTACAGCCAGCTGCGAGCTGCCGGGATTGACTGGCTGAGCCAGGTAGAAATCGACCCGTTGCGCATTGATGACCTGCCGCGCACCTTCTCGGGGGGCATGCAGCAGCGCCTGCAAATCGCCCGCAATCTGGTGTCTGGCCCGCGCCTGGTGTTCATGGACGAACCCACCGGTGGCCTCGACGTGTCGGTGCAGGCGCGCTTGCTCGACCTGTTGCGTGGCCTGGTGCGTGAATTGGACCTGGCGGTGGTAATCGTTACCCACGACCTGGCCGTTGCTCGCTTGCTGGCCGACCGTTTGATGGTGATGCGCCGCTCCCGGGTGGTAGAAGCCGGGCTGACCGATCAGATCCTCGACGACCCGCAGCATCCTTATTCGCAGCTGCTGGTGTCCTCGGTGCTGCAACCGTGATTCAACCGGCGACCGGGCGGTCCCTGGTCGCCGCCGTCTTTTTGGGGTGTGCATGATGAATACGCTGATCGAGGTTCGCAACCTCTCGAAAACCTTCACGCTGCACCAGCAAAACGGTGTGGTCCTGAACGTGCTCGACGACCTGAACTTTACCGTCAGCGCCGGTGAATGCCTGGTGTTGCACGGGCAGTCCGGTGCCGGCAAAAGCACCTTGTTGCGCACGCTGTACGGCAACTATCTACCGGCGGGCGGCAGCATCCGCGTGCGCCATGAAGGCGGATGGCTGGAAATGGTCGGTGCGCAGCCGCGTGAAGTGCTGCAAGTGCGGCAAACGACCTTGGGCTATGTCAGCCAGTTTCTGCGGGTGATCCCGCGGGTCGCGACACTGGACGTGGTCATGGAGCCAGCCCTGGCGCGCGGTTGGTCGAAAGACAACGCCAAATCCCGGGCCGAACAGCTGCTGGCGCGACTGAACATTCCGCAACGCTTGTGGCAACTGGCGCCGGGCACGTTTTCCGGGGGCGAACAACAGAGGGTCAACATCGCGCGCGGCTTCATGGTCACTTGGCCGCTGATGCTGCTCGACGAACCGACCGCTTCGCTGGACGACACCAACCGTCAAGTGGTGCTGGAACTGATGCACGAAGCCAAAGCGCAAGGCGCCGCCCTGATCGGTATTTTTCACGACCGCGCCGCCCGTGAAGCGGTCGCCGACCGCCACCTCGACATGACCCCGACTGCCAAGGACGCCCTGCCATGCTGACCGAACAGATTCTTAGCAACGCTCAAATCGTCACCGCAGACCGGGTGTTCAACGGCACCGTGGTGGTGCGCAACGGCCTGATCACACACATAGATGAGTGCTCCAGCCGTTTGCCACAGGCGCAAGACCTGCACGGCGACTACCTGCTGCCGGGGCTGATCGAGCTGCACACCGACAACCTCGAAAAGCATATGACGCCGCGCCCTGGCGTGGACTGGCCCTCGACCTCTGCAATCTTGAGTCATGATGCGCAGATCGTCGCGGCGGGCATCACCACGGTCTTCGACGCGCTGTCGATTGGTGACGTCAACCCCAAGGGCAACCGCATGCAGAAACTGTCGGCGATGCTCGAAGGCATTGCCTCGGCCAACACCGCCGGCCTGACCCGTGCCGAACACCGGCTGCACTTGCGTTGCGAGCTGTGCCATCCGGACACCCTGAGCGTGTTTCGCGATCTGGTGGAGCACCCGCTGGTGCAGTTGGTGTCAGTCATGGACCACTCGCCGGGTCAGCGTCAATTCGCCCTTGAAGCGAAGTACCGCGAGTACTACATGGGCAAATACCACCTGACCACGCTGCAGATGGACGAATTCATCCTCACCCAGGTGGCCAACTCCCGCGAGTTCAGCGACCGTTATCGCCGCGCCATTGTTGAGGACTGCCTGGCCCGGGGCCTGTCGGTAGCCAGTCACGATGACGCGACCCTGGCGCATGTCGAGGAATCGGCCCGCTTGGGCATGACCATTGCCGAATTCCCGACCTCCCTGGAAGCCGCACGCGCCAGCCATCGGTTGGGCATGAGCGTATTGATGGGCGCACCGAACATCGTGCGCGGCGGATCGCACTCTGGCAACGTGGCGGCGGCTGACCTGGCGAAAGAAGGGCTGCTGGATATTCTCTCCAGCGATTACTATCCCGCCAGCCTGCTGCAAGCGGCGTTCATGCTCGCGGCGCAAGACAATCAGTGCGATCTGCCCCAAACGGTGGGCATGGTCAGTCGTGCACCGGCGCAGGCGGCGGGGCTCAATGATCGCGGAGAGATCCGCGTCGGCTTGCGGGCCGACCTGATCCACGCCAGGAACCAGGACGGCATGCCGGTGATCCAGCAGGTCTGGCGACAAGCGAAGAGGGTGTTTTGATGGCCGGCAGGTTGATCTATCTCATTGGACCTTCCGGTTCGGGCAAGGACAGCCTGCTTGATGCTGCACGCGAATCGCTGGTCGATCGGGACTGCCGGATCGTGCGGCGGGTCATCACCCGTTCGACGGAAGCTGTGGGCGAGGCCGCACGGGCGGTCAGCGTCGACGAGTTCATAACGTTGCAGGCTCAGGGCGCGTTTGCCTTGAGCTGGCAGGCCAACGGCCTGTTCTATGGCATCCCGAAGGAAATCGATGCGTGGCTGGAGTCCGGGCTGGATGTGCTGGTCAACGGCTCACGTGGACATTTGCCTCAGGCGTGTGAGCGTTATCCGACGTTGCTCGGCCTATTGCTGACGGTGGATCAGGCAATATTGCGCCAGCGCTTGTTGGTCCGTGGTCGCGAGTCGTTGCCGGAGATCGAGGCACGCTTGGCGCGCAATGCTGACTTCGCCGCAAGCTTGATGGCGAGCAAGGACAAGCGCCTGCAACTGCTGGACAATTCCGGGTCTATCGAGCAAACCCTGGGTCGCCTGCTGCAACTGATCGGCAAGGAGGCGGTATGCGCCTGACTCTGTTGGGCACTGCCGATGCGCGGCAGGTACCGGTCTACGGTTGTGAGTGTTGCGCGTGTGCCGCCGCGCAGGTCGATCCACGGTTACGCCGTCGGCCGTGCAGCGCGCTCATTGAGTGCGCTGATCAACGCTGGCTGATCGATTCGGGGCTCACCGATCTGGTCGAGCGTTTCCCGCCGCGTAGCTTCAACGGCATCCTGCAGACCCATTACCACGCAGATCATGCGCAAGGGTTGTTGCACTTGCGCTGGGGGCAGGGGCTGGTGATTCCGGTACACGGTCCGGTGGACCCCGAGGGCTTGGCGGATCTGTACAAACACCCGGGGATTCTGGATTTCAGTCAGCCGTTCAGCGCCTTTGAAAGCCGGCAACTTGGTGCGCTTCGCGTCACGGCTGTACCCTTGGTGCATTCGAAACCGACCTTGGGTTACCTACTGGAAGGCGAGGGGCGACGTATTGCCTACCTGACCGATACCGTCGGCCTGCCGGAGCACACTCGCGACTTCCTGCAACGCCAGCCGTTGGACGCGCTGGTGCTGGACTGCACCATGGCGCCACAACCGCAGTCACCCCGTAACCACAACGACCTCAACCTGGCACTGGCTTGCATCGCCGAGTTGAAGCCGCGGTTGGCGGTGTTGACGCACATCGGGCACACACTGGATGCGTGGCTGCCCGATAACGCGTTGCCACCGGGCGTGGTGGTGGCTCGGGACGGGATGGTGGTTTGACGGCTCGGGGAATCCAGGGGCGGGGAGGGTTGAGCGTTGGTGGCTATAGTCATAATGACATATGGCATAGTCGATATGACGTATTTCGCTCATAGTCTTTATGACCTCAGTGTTTATAAGAGACTGATTTAATTGAATAAAAAAACTGGCACGGTTTGTGATGATCCAATAGCAAACAGTAACCGCCAAAGGAATCCACCATGACTCATTCAATCCCCCTCAGTTTCTCGCTGTGCCTTGTTCTTCTTTCCCCCCTATGCATGGCTGACAAGGTTGTCCGCGAAGTCCCCGATACCACGGGCGGCAAAGGCTATGGCACGCTCACCGGAATGATGGTCGGCGCAGTGGGCGGTCCCCTGGGCGCGCTGGTGGGGGCCGGTGCCGGTTTCTTCCTGGGCGGTGCAGCGCAGCAAGCCTCTGGCCAGAGTGGGACCGCCTACGAAGTGAAGGATGCCCAAGGCAACCTCAGTACCGTGCGCTCGCCCAACGAGCGCTTCACAGTGGGCCAGCAAGTCACGCGCAAAGGTCTGCGCCTGGTGGCTCAGGAAGAGTGAGGGCCGCGGGTATCATAGTTCGCCCGAGCACTTCGCACTCTATCTGCGTTTTCCAACACCCATGTCCATACTGGAATCATATGGACCAGCAAGCCCATTCCTAGATCCGACAACTCATACGCGACACGGGGAGGGTTGGATGCGACGCAACCTGCGGTGAGGTCGTAGAGTGCAAACAGCGCTAAAAGCCCCGTTCCGTCTTTTCGAGATCTTTATCTCGCCCGCCGGAGTATTTTCAGCATCTTGATACATGAGTCCCTAGGCTAGACACCATCACCGGAGGAATCGTGATGGACATGGTCTTTCTAGGGCTCGGCGCACTGTGCTTCGTCACCGTAGTGGGCCTGGCTTACGGTTGTGCTGCACTGAACAGGAGGCGTTCATGAACGGCCTCTACCTCTTGGGCGGCTTGCTGGCGTTCGGGCTGCTGATCTACCTCATCACCGCGCTGCTGTTTCCGGAGGATTTCTTATGACGATCCAGGCCTGGACTCTGCTTGGCGTCTATCTTCTGGTACTGGTTGCGTTGGCGTGGCCGCTCGCCAGTTGGCTCACCACGGTGATGGAGGGGCGATTCACTTTCGGCAAACGTATTGAGGCACCGCTATATCGCCTCGCGGGAGTCAAGGCCGACACCGAGATGGGTTGGCTTCAGTACGTGCTCGCGCTGCTGCTGTTCAACATTCTCGGGCTGTTGGTAGTCTATGCACTACAGCGCCTGCAAGCTTTCCTTCCGCTCAATCCGCAGGGTTTTGGCGCCGTCAGCCCTGACTCGTCGTTCAACACGGCAGCCAGTTTCGTCACCAACACCAACTGGCAGGGCTATAGCGGCGAAGCGACAATGAGCTATCTGACCCAGATGCTCGCGCTGGCGGTGCAGAATTTTCTGTCGGCGGCCTCTGGCATTGTGGTTGTGATGGCACTGATCCGTGGCTTCGCACGCCACAGCGCGACCAGCATCGGCAATATTTGGGCTGACCTCACCCGTGTCACCTTGTGGGTCTTGCTGCCGCTATCGCTGATATTCGGGTTGTTTTTCGTCAGCCAGGGGGTGATCCAGAATTTCGAACCGTATAAAGAAGTGGCGACGCTTGAAGTCATACAGTACCAGTCACCCAAGCTCGATGCTTCCGGCCAACCGATGATGGACGCCCAAGGCAAGGCCGTCATGCAGGACACCACCAGCCACACGCAAACGCTTGCGATGGGACCGGTGGCGTCGCAAGAGGCGATCAAGATGCTTGGCACCAACGGCGGCGGTTTCTTCAACACCAACTCGGCGCATCCCTATGAAAATCCGACCGCGCTGGCGGATCGGATCGGTGAGTTTGGAGCCGACCTGGACGTAGTTCAGATAGCACTCCCGGCATTACAAAGGACACGGCCCGAGAAGGCAGCCATCGGGGGTGAAAGTCGCGTGGCGTGGCCCGCCTACGCCATGAGTGCCGCGATCTGTGCGGCGACCACCTTGCTCGCCACGCCGCTGTTGCGGGTGTTCGAACTGGCCAATATCGTGATGCTGTTCCTGCTCGCGGTCGTCGGCATCGCGGTTCGCTACGGTCGCGGTCCGGCGATTCTCGCCGCATTTTTTTCGGTGGGTGCGTTTGACTTCTTTTTCGTATCACCACGTTTTTCATTCGCCATCAGCGACGTCCAGTACCTGGTGACCTTCGGTGTAATGCTGGTTGTGGCACTGGTGATCGGTCAAATGACTGCCGGCCTGACCTACCAGGCACGGGTTGCGCAAAAACGCGAAGATCGCATACGAGCGCTGTATGAGATTTCACGACAGTTATCCGCCGCGCTAATGACCGAGCAAGTGGCCGAGATCGGGACTCGCTTCCTCGCAGACGAATTCAACGCCCGGTCAGCCTTGCTCGTCGCGGATGACAACGACAAGCTGCAAACGCCGATGACCACAGGCGATGCACCTGAGGTCGACTCTGCCATTGCCCAATGGTCCTTCGATAAAGTCCAGGCGGCGGGGCAGGGAACCGATACGCTTCCGGCCAGCCCCACACTCTATCTGCCGCTGTCGGCACCAATGCGCGTACGCGGTGTATTGGCCGTGCAGCCGCGTGACGCTACCCGATTGGGTGTTCCGGAACAGCGACGCCTGCTCGACACCTGCGCGTCGCTATTGGCCATCTCGCTCGAAAGAATCCATTACGTCAATGTCGCTCAGGACACCACAGTTCAGATGGAGTCGGAGCGCCTGCGTAACTCGCTGCTTGCTGCGATCTCACATGATCTACGAACGCCTCTCACGGCGATGGTCGGATTGGCCGAGACGCTGACGCTGACGAAGCCTTCGTTGACCGGCGAGCCAGTCGAGATTGCCCATGCGATACGTGAATCAGCGCTACGCATGAACATACTGGTCAATAACCTGCTCGACATGGCACGGCTTGAATCTGGTGCGGTTGCGCTAAATTTGCAATGGCAACCTTTGGAGGAAGTTGTGGGCAGTTCGCTGAGGGCCATTCGACCAGCCTTGGGAGTGCGCCCGGTACAGGTTGCTCTTCCTGAAGACCTGCCGCTGGTACATATCGATGCGGTGTTGATCGAGCGAGTGCTGGTCAACTTGCTGGAAAACGCCGGCAAGTACACCCCTCCCGATACGCCCATCAGAATTGGCGCTGCCGCCACCGACGATACTGTTGAATTATGGGTCGACGATTATGGTCCCGGACTGCCGCGAGGGCACGAGGAAGCGATATTCAGCAAGTTCGAGCGCGGTAAAAAGGAAAGCGCGATCCCGGGTGTCGGACTGGGGCTTGCCATTAGCCGTGCCATTGCCCAGGCTCATGGAGGAACGGTTCTCGGTGTCACTCGTCCGGAGGGTGGCGCACGTTTCACTTTGCGCCTGCCACGCACAGAGCCGCCGATTATCGAGCTGTCGCCGGAGCCGACTGACGAGGACTAGAATCATGAGTGAAACGGCACTGCGTGTCCTGATCGTTGAGGACGAAATCGAGATCCGGCGTTTCGTACGCATGGCGCTCGAGGCCGAGGGGCTGCTGGTGTATGAGGCCGACTCGCTGCAGCGTGGTCTCATTGAAGCCGGAACACGACGACCCGACCTCATTGTCCTTGACCTCGGGTTGCCTGATGGCGATGGCGTCGACCTCATCCGCGATCTGCGGACCTGGTCGCAGGTGCCGATTATTGTCTTGTCGGCGCGCAGTGCCGAGTCCGCCAAGATTATTGCGCTGGATACCGGTGCCGATGACTATCTGGTGAAGCCGTTCGGCACGGGTGAATTGCTCGCGCGAGTCCGGGCCCAGGTGCGCCGGAGCGTGAAGAGTATTGAAAGCACCTCGATCGTGACCTTTGGTGATGTTCGGATCGACATGGATCGGCGCATCGTGGAGCGCGCCGGCGTTCCCGTGCACCTGACCCCACTGGAATACCGCCTGCTGACGCACTTGTGTGCCCACCCGGACCGAGTGCTGACGCATCTGCAATTGCTTAAGGCGGTATGGGGGCCTTCCCATCAAGCAGATACACAGTATCTACGAGTGTTCATGGGAGGCCTGCGCAAGAAGATCGAAGCTGACCCGTCGCAGCCGTGCCATCTCATCACCGAAACAGGTGTTGGCTATCGTTTTGTTCCTTGAGCGAATCATTGATGAAGAGCAAGGAGGCTGGGGCAGTTCAGTCTCATGAAGGGTTCAGTGGGGGCGGTTCATACTGGGTGAGCCACGCGTCAGACGCTTGAGCACGATCACCATCAGGCCTCCGGTAACCAGCATGCCTGTGACAAAAAGCGGATAGGCGATCCACCAAGGTACGGTTGCGGTCATCATGCTGAACTCGGACATGCCGCCGATACTGGCGATCAGGTTGAGCGGCAGGAAGACCACGTTGATCAGCGTCAGTTTGCGCAGCAGGTTGTTCATGCTGTTGTTCATTAGATTGCCGCGCGCATCGATCAAACCGGAAAACACCCTTGAGTAGATTTCCGCCTGTTTGTTGCACTGGGTGTTCTCGATGATCAGATCATCGATAAGCGCGATCGCCTCGGCGCTGAAGTGCTCCTTCTCGGCATGGTTGCGCAGCCGGATCAGGACCGCACCATTGCTATGAATCGCGTTGATGTAATAGATCAGGCTCTCGCTGAGGTTGAACATCTGAATCAGATGGCGGTTCTCCATCGAGGAATTGAACTTCTGCTGCAGCTCGCGGGCCACCATCTTGATCACCTTGAGGTGGCCCAGGTAGTGATGGAGGTTGTTGAACAGCATGTCCAGCAGTACATCCAGCGGTGTGTGCAAGGGGTGCCGATCACCCAGGCCGCTCAACTGGGAATCGTCGGTGGCGATGACCAGCAAGCGTGTTTTAGAAAACAGTAAACCGAACGACGACACTTCGAAGGCCAGGCTGTCGCCACCCGAGTAACTTTCCGGGCGCTTCCAGATCAAGAACAGGTTATCCGGGTGGAACTCGATACGCGAAACTTCGTCCGGATCCAGCGCCGAAGCCAGTGCATGATCGTCCAGTTTGAAATCGCTGCGCAGCAGATCCCGTTCGGCGATATCGGGATTGCTGAACAACATGACCTCGGCATCGAGGCGTTCAACCGGTACCAGTGCCCCATGGGCAAGTTGAAAACTCTTGATCACGTTTATCCTCTGGCGTTATCGGCTGCGAAAATCAAGTGTCTTGCAGGGCAAGCAGAGGGTCAACCGCTCACCAGGCCTGGCCGCGACGTTTCAGCTCTAGGCGGCGGATGAATTCTTCCAGTACCAGAGAATACAAGTCGTCTTGCAGGTAGGCATCTTCGATACCCGCATCCAGGTTGGGGTTGTCGTTCACCTCGATCACCACCACTTTATCGCCCGACTGCTTCAGGTCGACCCCGTACAAACCATCGCCAATCAGGTTGGCGGTCTTCACCGCCAGTTCGACCACCGCGCGCGGCGCCTCGTGGACCGCCAGGGTGCGGCACTCACCGTTGATGTCCTGGCCTTTGGCTTTGTGGTTGTAGATCTGCCAGTGCCCCTTGGACATGAAGTACTGACAGGCGAAGATCGGTTTGCGGTTGAGCACGCCGATGCGCCAGTCGTATTCGGTGTAAAAGAACTCCTGAGCCAGCAACAACACCGAGTGTTCGAATAGCTCAGAAGTGGCTTCCAGCAATGCCTGCTGGCTTTCGACCTTGATCACGCCACGGGAGAAACAACCATCGGGAATCTTCAGCACCAATGGAAAGCCCAGGCGTTCGCCGACTCGCTCGAAGTCTTCCGGTCGTTCCTTGTAGAGAATCTCGGTTGCCGGCATGCCCAGTTGATGACTCTTGAGCAGATCGGTCAGGTACACCTTGTTGGTGCAACGCAGGATTGAAGTGGGGTCGTCCATCACCACCAGACCTTCGCTTTCCGCCTTCTTGGCGAAGCGATAGGTATGGTTATCCACGCTGGTGGTTTCGCGAATCAACAGGGCGTCATACTCGGCGATTCGTGAATAGTCTTTCTTCTCGATCAGTTCAACATCAATGCCCAGACCCTTGCCAACCCTTATAAAACTCGCCAGCGCCTTGGCGTTGGAAGGCGGCAGCGCTTCTTGCGGGTCATGCAGTATGGCCAGGTCGTAGCGGGCCACGCGTGGCGAGCGCGGCATTCGCCAGATCTTGCGGCTGAAGCTGTCCAGCGAGTTGGCAAACTGATCTTCCTGGTCTTCGCGTAGCTTGTGCAAGGTGCCGGACTTTATTCCCTCGATGCGCCAACTATTACTTTTACGGAATTCGACCAACAGGACCGGGCACGGGAATATCTCGAATATTTGTCGAGCCAGTTCCTGCAAGGGTTCAAGGTTGGTCTTGCCAAAATACAGGGTTAGCGTGAAGCCCTCAGTATTGCTGTAAATATGATTGTTCAGTGCCTTGTCGAGCGCCTTGTCCAGATCGTCGAGTGCCAACCCATACAGTGACTTGCGTGTCAGCTCGCTGATGGTTCGCACGGATGGAATAACTTTGTGGCCACGCGCTTCCGCAAGTAATGAGCAGTAATACCCGTGCCCCAGATACTTGTAGCTGCGGCACAGGTTTATCACCTGAATTCGCTTGCCGGCCTCGTTTTCAAGGGGCTGCTCGAGATACTCCTGCGCACTCATCACATCCTCGGAAGGGAAGTAAGACGCCCAGTCTTCTTTGCGCTCGACAATAATAACCAGCTGGCTGGAACTTCGGGTTACATCAGATAAATAAGTAGGTCGAGATATTGCCGTCAACCGATTTTGCTCTGATACTTCACGCAAATCACCTTGTACCGCTGACATATGAGGAGGTCCGTTTGAGAACAAGTCCTGATCTATTAAACACGAACTTTTGAGAAAGTCTCGTTTCGTTACGCAACTTTTACGGCGGCTGTATGAACCTGGTATTTCGCAACGCTACACAAGACGATCTGAAGTCCCTGCTGGAACTTGAAAACCAGAGCTTCACCTATGACCGGCTTACTCCGCGCAGTTTTCAGTGGATGATCAGTCGCGCCCATGCCAGCCTGATCGTCGCACAGGCCGGGAGTCAGTTGATGGGCTACTGCCTGGTGCTGTTTCACCGCGGCACTTCGCTGGCGCGTCTGTACTCCATTGCCATTGCCACCCACAGTCGCGGTCTGGGCCTGGGAAAACAGTTGCTGGACCAGGCCGAAGATTGTGCCCGCGCGCACGACTGTGCCTACCTGCGTCTGGAAGTCCGTCCGGACAATCCCGCCGCCATCAGTCTTTATGAGCGCAATGGGTACCGGCGCTTCGCCGTGGTCAACGACTACTACGAAGACCATGTGCATGCGCTGCGCCTGGAGAAACGGATCCTGCAGCATCGTGAAAACCGCGATATCCGGGTGCCCTATTACCAGCAGACCACCGATTTCACCTGTGGCCCGGCCTGCCTCTTGATGGCCATGAGTGCTCTGCAGCCGGATCGCTTGGCCGAGCGCAGGGAGGAACTGCAAATCTGGCGTGAAGCGACCACTGTGTTCATGACCTCGGGCCACGGCGGTTGCAGTCCCCAGGGGCTGGCACTGGCGGCCTGGCGCCGAGGGTTTCGCGTGCGCCTGCAAGTCAGCATCGCCGGTCCGCTGTTCCTCAACGGTGTGCGCGACGAACACAAAAAGGAGGTGATGCGCCTGGTACACGAAGAGTTCTGCGCGGAGCTACTGCACAGCGATGTGGAGCAGATCAGCAGCAACCAGCTGGATCTGGCTCTCGCGCTGAAGGCCGGCGGTCAACCCCTGGTGCTGATCAGCAACTACCGCCTGACTCGCTCGAAAGCCCCGCACTGGGTAATCGTCACCGACTGCGATGAAGACTTCGTCTACCTGCATGATCCGGACATCGATCACAGCCAGCACCGTCAGGCACTCGACTGCCAGCATCTGCCCGTCAGCCATCAGGCGTTCGACAAGATGTGCGCTTTCGGCGGCAACAAGCTGCGCGCCTCGGTGATTCTTTACGCTCGCGAGCAGCCCGACAGTCGAGTAGTGGCTGCAACATCTTAGGTATTGCAGCCAGCGTACCGCGCTGCATTCCCAGGGGTTGCACTGTGGTTTGAAAGTAAATTTACGGACTGCGCTACGTCGGCGCTCACTCCAAGCAGTGCGCCCATAGTTTTTTTACGGTTTTTTTACGGCAGATAGGGGCGCTGCAACGGATACTGGCAGACGCAGTTCAGGTACAGCTCATAATGCCCCCCGCCATACGGAATTTTCCTGGATACCTCGGATCTGTTCGCCAAAGCGCGAGACAGTGAGGTATTTTGCTTGTTACAACAGGCCCGAAGGTAGCGTGCGGTTCTTCAACACCCCAATTTTCGAGAAACACTAAGTGAGCCAATCAGCTTCCCACGCAATCGAAGAACCTCATGCAAAAACCTCGGCGGCAGGCTTGCTGATGGCAGCGGTGGGAGTGGTGTATGGAGACATTGGTACCAGCCCGCTGTACACCCTCAAAGAGGTGTTTGCCGGTCACTACGGGGTGCAAGCCAACCACGATGGTGTACTGGGCATTCTTTCGTTGATCTTCTGGTCGCTGATCTGGGTGGTCTCGATCAAATACGTGCTGTTCATTCTTCGCGCCAACAACCAGGGTGAGGGCGGCATCATGGCCTTGACGGCGCTGGCCCGTCGCGCTGCCGCTCCCTATCCGCAGTTGAGTAAAGTGCTGGTGCTGCTCGGGCTGTTCGGTGCAGCGCTGTTCTACGGTGACAGCATGATCACCCCGGCCATCTCGGTCCTTTCTGCCGTTGAAGGGCTCCAGCTGGCATTTGACGGGATCGAGCACTGGGTTGTCCCGTTGTCTGTGATCGTACTGGTGGCGCTGTTCTTGATTCAGAAACACGGTACGGCGCGGATTGGCACGCTCTTCGGACCGGTAATGGTGCTGTGGTTTCTGGTGCTCGGGGCTCTTGGGATCTACGGTATCTTGCAGCGCCCCGAAGTGTTGCAAGCGCTCAACCCATACTGGGGAGCACATTTTTTCATCGCTCATCCGGGTATCGGTGTGGCCATCCTCGGTGCAGTCGTGCTCGCGCTGACGGGCGCCGAAGCGCTGTATGCCGACATGGGCCACTTCGGTCGCAAACCGATTGCGCGTGCCTGGTTCATCCTGGTATTGCCAGGACTGATGCTGAATTACTTCGGCCAAGGCGCATTGATCCTGGAAAATCCGGAGGCTGTACGCAATCCTTTCTATCTCCTGGCGCCGAGCTGGGCGTTGTTGCCGATGGTCGGGCTCTCCACCCTGGCAACCATCATCGCCTCGCAAGCCGTGATTTCCGGGGCCTTCTCCCTGACTCGACAGGCCATCCAGCTGGGTTATGTCCCACGCATGTTTATCCAGCATACGTCCAGCCAGGAGCAGGGGCAGATCTACATCGGCACGGTTAACTGGGCACTGATGGTGGGGGTGGTGCTGCTGGTTGTCGGCTTCGAGTCTTCCAGTGCTTTGGCTGCGGCGTACGGGGTTGCTGTGACAGGCACCATGCTGATCACCACCATCCTGTCCTCGGCGGTCGTCCTGCTCCTATGGAAAACCCCGCGCTGGTTGGCCATCCCGATGCTTCTCGGTTTTCTGCTGGTGGACAGCCTGTACTTCGCGGCCAATGCGCCGAAGATTTTTCAGGGCGGCGCCTTCCCCGTCATCGCGGGTATAGGGTTGTTCATTTTGATGACGACCTGGAAGCGCGGCCGCAAGATCATGCTGGAAAGGCTGGACGAAACGGCTCTGCCGTTACCGTTGTTCATCAGCAGCATCCGGATGCAGCCGCCCCATCGAGTGCAAGGCACCGCGGTGTTTCTGACGGCCAGGGCAGACGCCGTCCCTCATGCACTCTTGCACAATCTGCTGCACAACCAAGTGTTGCACGAACAGGTGGTGCTGCTCACGGTGGTGTCCGAAGACAGTCCTCGGGTGGGGGCCGATCGGCGGTTCGAAGTCGAAGCTTATGGCGAGGGATTCTTCCGGGTAAGTCTGCACTTTGGCTTTATCGAAGAGCCGGACGTACCCGCAGCATTAAGTCTCTGTCACTTGAGCGAGCTGGATTTCAGCCCGATGCGTACGACCTATTTCCTCAGCCGCGAGACGGTTATTGCGACCAGGCGTATCGGCATGGCCCGTTGGCGAGAAAGCCTGTTCGCCTTTTTGCTGAAGAACGCCAACAGCAGCTTGAAGTACTTCAAGCTGCCGCTGAACCGGGTGATAGAGCTAGGTACACAGGTGGAAATGTGAGGGATGGCGCCTGTCGTTGCTCGGAAGATTTGAATCTAGCGCACGGTGTAGCCGCTATCGACAATCCAGTCCTGGCCATAGACGCCGCGGGCGCCGTTGCTTAGCTGGAACAGGATCACATCGGCAACCGCTCCGGCCTCGAGGAACTTGCCATCGAGCAGTCGCTGGTTTACCGCGTTGGCGACGCTGTCCAGTTCCTCATTCTTCAAGCCTAATGTGGACCAGATGGGCGTGGCGGTGGGGCCGGGGGAAACCATGTTGATGCGTATCCCGAGAGGCGCCAGTTCGACCGCCAGGGTACGGGCATGTGCTTGCAGCGCTGCTTTCGAGGCGATATAGGCCGCGAGTCCAGGGAAGGTTAGCTGGGCCAGGAAAGTGCCGATGAACACCACCGAAGCCGGTTTCGCCATTTGGCTGCGCAGGTTGGCCAGGGTGTTCAAGGCACCCGCGCCATTGACCGCCCATTGACGATCAAACGCCGATACGTTCAGGCCGTCCGCCAATTGTGCGATGCCAGCATTGGGCACAAGGAAATCCACTGGACCGATTGTCGAAGCCTTATTCGCCAACCGCATCAGGTCGGCCTCTTGGGTGACATCGCCGGGGATCCAGTGCAGCTGTTTGGTAAAGCGTTCGGCCAGATCCCCCAGGCCGCCGATCTGGCGTGACATCGCCAGTACTTGAGCGCCTTGAGCCAACAGGCGCTCGGTGACGGCCAGGCCAATGCCGGAACTTGCACCGGTGACTACGGCCAGGCGACCCTCGAATTCATTGCTCATAAATACTTCCCCTTGAAGAGTCAGAGAGTGGAAACCAAGGGGGAGCGATCAAAAAGCGGGCCAGATTATTTTGTTAGGTAAATCAATGGGTTTTGAATTCTGGGGTCGTTATGACTATCGGATAATGAGGTCATTAAGACCGTATGCGGTCATTAATACCCAATGGCGACTCGGAGCACAGCTCGCAGCGGCCGGTAAGATAAGGAGTTTCAGGCTCAGCACCGTCCCCCGTAGCAGCCTGCGTCCGGCTGCGTAGCAATCGCAAATCCTGCTTGCACGGTTTGTCTGGAATACCGTGGTGCCTGATTTTACGACTGCTGCGCAGCCGGACGCAGCCTTCGGCAGCTGCTACGGGCATTAGGCCCTGTGCATCATTGACTGGAGCGAATGGCTCCACCGTCGATCAACAGGTTTTGCCCGGTGATGTAGCTGGCGTGAGCGCTGCAAACAAACGCGCACAAAGCGCCGAACTCTTCAGGTGTGCCAAAGCGTTTGGCCGGGATTTCTTGACGGCATTCATCCAGGAACGCTTCGCTGTCCTGGCCCATGGCTTGGGCGGCTTCGACCAGGTTGTTGCGCAGTCGATCGGTGTCGAACGAACCCGGTTGCAGGTTGTTGATGGTCACGTTGCGGCTGGCGATGTTCTCTTGCCGGGCGAGCCCGGCGATGAAACCGGTCAGCCCGCTGCGGGCTCCGTTAGACAGGCCAAGACTCTCGATGGGCGACTTGACCGCGCTCGAGGTGATGTTGACGATTCGGCCGAAACCGCGTTCGGCCATACCATCCACCGTTGCCTTGATCAGCTCGATGGGGGTGAGCATGTTGGCATCCAGGGCCTTGATCCAGGCATCCCGGTCCCAGTCGCGGAAATCTCCCGCAGGCGGCCCGCCGGCATTGTTGATGAGGATGTCGAACTGCCCATGGGCTGCCAGCGCAGCCGCCCGGCCTGCCGCAGACGAGATGTCGCCGGCAACGGCAATCACGGTTACGGCGGGGTTCAGCGCACGTAACTGCTTGGCGGTTTCATTCAGAGTCTCTTCGCCCCGAGCCGTGATCACAACGTTGACGCCTTCGCTGACCAGCGCCTGGGCGCAGGCTTTGCCAAGCCCTTTGCTGGCGGCACAAACCAGTGCCCAACGTCCTGCGATGCCGAGATTCATAGGGGGTCTCCTGCGTGGTGTTCAAAAGGGAAAGTAAAAAACCGTGGTCACGCGGCGCAGCATAATCCTCAAACGGCGGATGTCACACCGCAACGTCCGAGGCACTGGGTACTTCTGTGGGTAGCCTCGCCATTGATCGTCTCCCGCGTCCAGGGTTACGACCTAAAAGGTGGTGTATATGACATTGCGGTCGACAATATTACAGTCGTAATCTTTCTTCATTGAAAGCCGAAAGCTTCATTCATTGAGGAACGTCATTATGACCATCGTCAAAGCCGCCGCCGTACAAATCAGCCCCGTGCTTTACAGCCGTGAAGGCACCGTGGAAAAAGTCGTGCAGAAGATTCTCGAGCTCGGTAGCAAAGGTGTGCAGTTCGCCGTCTTCCCGGAAACCATTGTGCCGTACTACCCGTATTTCTCCTTCGTCCAATCGCCTTTTCAAATGGGCGCGGAACATTACAAGCTGCTGGACCAGGCGGTGACCGTACCTTCGGCCGCCACCGATGCCATCGGCGCCGCTGCCAGGCAAGCGGGGATGGTGGTGTCGATCGGCGTTAATGAGCGCGATGGCGGCACCCTCTATAACACTCAATTGCTGTTTGATGCTGACGGCACCCTGATCCAGCGTCGGCGCAAGATCTCCCCGACTTATCATGAGCGGATGATCTGGGGCATGGGCGATGGCTCCGGGCTGAAAGCCGTCGACAGCGCCGTGGGCCGCATCGGTCAACTGGCGTGCTGGGAACACTACAACCCGCTGGCTCGTTACGCCCTGATGGCCGATGGTGAGCAGATCCACGCCGCCATGTACCCGGGCTCTTTTGCCGGTCCGCTGTTTACTTCGCAGATGGAAGTCAACATCCGCCAGCACGCCCTGGAGTCGGCTTGCTTCGTGGTCAACTCCACGGCCTGGCTGAATCCAGAGCAACAAGCGCGGATCATGGCCGACACCGGTTGCCCGATTGGCCCGATCTCGGGCGGTTGCTACAGCGCAATCATCAACCCGGACGGCGAGGTGATGGGGGCCCTGACAGAAGGCGAAGGCGAAGTGATCATGGATCTGGACCTGAGCCTGATCGACAAACGCAAGCGGATGATGGATTCGCGCGGCCATTACAGCCGTCCTGAATTGCTCAGCCTGCTGATCGACCGCACCCCGCACAACCATGTGCATGAGCGTAGCGTCCAGCCTGAGTGGGTGGCTGCGGACCGATTGGAAGAAGTAAGCCGATAAGCCTGGGTATCTACACATCTTTCAAGGGCTGCGAATAACGTGTGGCGAGGGGGCTTGCCCCCGCTGGGCTGCGCAGCAGCCTTAACAGGTCGCTGAGTTCTTTCTGAAAGACCGAAGTAACCTTATTGGGGTCGCTGCGCGACCCAGCGGGGGCAAGCCCCCTCGCCACAAGTTCGGTGTGTACCGCGACAGATGTGTAGATACCTATGGCCGGTGATCATTGTAAGTAAGTGGCAATGATCATTCCGGGCGATAACATGATTGTGTCAGATCCTTCGTATACACCACCCTTCAGGTCATGCGGGCGCTGCTGTCATGCAAAATATCGGTCTCATCCTTTACCCCGGGTTTCAGGTGCTGGGACTCGCTATCTGTGCAACCTTCGAGTTCGCCAATGTGGTGGTGGACAAACCGCTATACCAAATCAGCCTGTTGTCGGAGCAGGGTGGACCGATCAAGACCTCGGTGGGCTTTGGCGTCGATACCACTGCATTTGATGACCGTCATTTCGACACGTTGATCGTCCTGGGCGACAACGTCATCATCCCGACAACACCGGGTGTCATTGCCTATTTGCGTCGCGCACACCCTGATACCCGGCGCGTAGCCTCTGTCTGTACCGGATCCTTTGCGCTCGCCGCAGCTGGCCTGCTCGATGGTCGCCGTGCGACGACTCACTGGTTTCACGCACGAGAACTCCAGAGAATCTACCCGCAAGTGAAGGTCGAGGAAGACTGCATCTTCATCAACGACGGGACGGTCTGGACCTCCGCGGGCATGAGCGCGGCCATCGATCTGGCGCTTGCTCTGGTGGAGAACGACCTGGGCGCTGAGGTTGCAAGGTTGGTTGCCAAGCGGTTGGTGGTCTACCACCGGCGAGCAGGTGGGCAATCACAGTTTTCGGTGATGCTCGAACTCCATCCCAAGACCGATCGCATCCAGGCCGCCCTGACGTATGCCAAGCAGAATCTGAAATCCGATCTGTCGGTGGAAGATTTGGCCGAGGCGGCCAATTTAAGCCCCCGGCAATTCAGTCGCGTATTTCACGCGGAGACCGGGCAATCACCGGCTAAAGCCATCGAAAACCTGCGGGTGGAGTCGGCGCGGTTGATGATGGAATCCGGTCGACACTCCATCGATGTGGTGGCCACCACTACTGGATTTGGCGACCGGGAACGTATGCGCCGGGCCTTTCTCAGGGCTTTTGGTCAGCCACCCCAGGTGATCCAGCGCGCGAACCGCAGCTGACGACCTCCAGCGTCGCAATGGCGGCAATTGAAGCGGTCTCCCATCGCGGCTACTGGGTACTAAAGGAGCTCTTTGCAAGCACCAGCCAGATGCGTACGACCTTTTTGAGCCTTTTATCGGTTTGAAATACGGTTGTCAGAAAGCTCTGTTGGAATAGCGGGTATCTCTATTTCGATAATCAGGTCAATCGGATTGAAAGGGCAAAAGTAGCTATGGCGGAAAAAATCCGGGTTTTGTTTGTCTGCGCGGACAATGACGTTCGCTCCCTGATGGCCGAAGCACTGCTTCGGCATACCGATGCCGAACACTTCGAAGCCTTCAGCGCAGGCCTGGTGGCCAGTGAGGTCGATCCACGCACGCTTGATTCTCTTGATCACATCGGCATTGCCACGACGGGTCTACGCAGTAAGGCTATCGATGAGTTTGAGGGGCAGCAGTTCCAGTATGTGATTACGCTCTGCGACAAATCCTCGGAGGAGGCTGCGCAAATGCCGTCCTCCGGAGAAGTGATCGTCTGGAACTTCGAGAATCCAGTGACCAGCGAAAGGCATGATCCCTTTCGTCATGCGCTACAGGAAATTCATGATCGCATCAAAATGTTCATCACTGTGAAGACGAGGCAGTGAAGCGCATTGGAGATCAATAAATCCTTTTTGCTCGTGGCTCTGTATCGGACTCCAGCTCAGCCGATGTCATCGTAATGTCATGGTCCCAGTGGCAAGATTCTTCACCCCCCTACTTTTTATCGTCTCGCGGACAAAGTGCTCTCGGTTCGTGAACGCAAAAGGAATTCTGCATGAAGGGTGACGCTTCGCTGTTTGCCGCCGTTGATCTCGGTTCCAATGCGTTTCGGATGATGATTGGCCAACAGGTCAAGCGCAACCAGCGGCTGGTTATCCAGGAGGTGAAAACCTTTCGCGAGCCCGTGCGTCTTGCAGACGGGTTTCAAGGAAAAGCATTGGATGGTTTGGCGTTGGAACGGGGGTGGCTGGCCCTGGAGCGATTCGGTAAGCAGCTACGAAATTTCGAGGCTGGCCGTGTTCGCGCGGTAGCTACCAGCGCAGTACGCGAGGCCAATAACTGCGACGTGTTTCTTGCTGGTGCCGAACAACGCCTGGGGTTCCGTATCGATGTGATTTCCGGGCGTGAGGAAGCCAAACTCGTCTATGCGGGGGTGGCCCACACCATGCCAAGTGCGCAAGTCCTTCGACTGGTCGTTGATATCGGTGGCGGGTCTACCGAACTCATTGTGGGGCAGGGTGATCGTCCGTTGTTGACTGAAAGCATAGCGATCGGCAGCGGCAGTTTCAGCAAGCGCTATTTTGTCGGTGGCTTTATTGACAGTCGCTCTCTCCAGGAGGCCGAACGAATCGCCAGCGATAAAATTGAAAAAGTTGCCCACCGTTATCGCAAGCTGGGCTGGGAGCAAGCCATTGGCTCTTCCGGCACGGCAAGGATGCTGGCAAAGGTACTCAAGGCCAATGGCCTGAATGCCTATGGCCAAGACGGCATTACCTATGCTGGCCTGTTGCGCTTGTCCATTTGTTTGCTGGAGGCAGGCCACGTCAAACAGTTGAAACTGGCTGGCATGCAAGCACAACGATTGAGTACTTTGCCCGGTGGGCTGGCGGTAATGCTCGCTGCTTTCAAAGTGTTAGGCATCGAAGAGATGATCCCCTCCGAACCAGGTTTGAGAATGGGTGTACTTCACGGCCTGATGCGGATGCCTGGCTCATCGATCATGTAGGGGCTAAGTCTTTGCAAGCAACCGTAAAAGTCGTGTCAGCTGTGCCTCTGCTTTCAAGAGCGCCGCCGCGGCAGCTGCGTGCCACCTGTGTTCAAGGGGCTGGAGATCTTCTTCGTGCTCGGCTTTGAGGCACCATTGAAAATGGTCGTGCCAGGAGCCCAGGGCCGACTGCACAGACTTGAGCGACGCTGCGGCCTCACCAGACAGGGGTGACAGCTGAGGAAAAGCCTCGTTGAGGTAGCGCGTACGCTTGACCAGGATTCTTAACTGGTGACGATCAAACTGCGGGTCTGCCAACGCAGTTTTCAGGCGCTCGATCTGCTTGTGCAAGCGTTTGCTGATGGTCTTTTCAATCCGGCCTAATTCACCCGCCCGCTCAGCCGCGCGGAAGACTGAAGGCCACTCATCCAGTTGGGAAAAGAGCTGATTGATCGCGCGCGCTTTAACGATGCGGCTATAGCTGGCCTGTAAAGTCGCTTTTCTGACATGCGCCTGCTTTGGAAATCCTTGCGCCTCAAGCTCTTCTATCAACACTTCAAGGTCACGCGCAGGCGTGGTCAGCCTGCCCACCGCGGCAGCGGCCTCATTCAGTGGCGCGACACCCTCTGTCTCACGTAGTGGTCGCAACAGGCTTCTGATGCGCCGCAGATTGATTCGCAGGTCATGCAAAGCCTCACTGTCCGTCCTGGCTTCCATTCGAGCTTGTGCATGGTAAAGCCTGACTTCAAGCGCCACGATTTGGGCAACAAACGAATCTACGAATGACATCAGGTTCCATCCAGTTTCAGAGACGATGGGGCCAGATTAGCAGAGAAAATCCGGACTTCTAGCACAAGACCTTCGTTGGCGAAACACGTCCACCTGGAGTCAGCTGCCAATGCCGGCATTTGCATGGCCGGTTGCTTCAAAGCACTGCAGCTTTGGATAGGCGGCAGCTTTTCGGATGGGAAGCGGGTGCGAGAATCGCGGGTCGGGTAGAGACTGTTGAAAAAAGAAAGAGGGTGCGCCCATGAGCTGTCTCATTTGTGCAGGAACCGCCGAGCGCATTATGTGTGATGGTGATTGGGAAGAGCGAGATTGCCCCTCCTGTGGGCATTACCGGGTTTCTGATGCCCTGGTGTTAACCCTGATGGAGCAGGGACAGATTTTTGATGTGAGCAAAATGAGGGTCTGGCTTGCAGAAAAGCGCAGGAACGGCGGGATACCTTATATAGAGATCCATGAAGCGCTGCTCATGCCATAAGCCAGTGGTTCCTTGCTGTTCAGGCTGGTCACCCATGGATGAAAGCGCTGCCTCTCATCCATTGACAATCACATATACCTTTCTGACATCAGTAAGGTTTTCCCAAGTGCCCTTGAAGCCCGCAGCCACCACGAACGTGCTGCCTGCCTCGAACGTGCGGCTGTTGCCGTCTGCGTCGGTCAGGCGGACTTGGCCTTCCAGCAGATGGCAAAGCTCGTCGTAATCACAGGCGCAGAATTCCTTGTGCGGGCCGGCTTCCCAGAAGCCGGCGCTCAGCTGTTTCTGGTCGTTGCTGAAATGGCGCCAGGTGGTGCTCTGGTAGGGTTTTTCGACGATCTGTGGGTCGCAGATTGAGCGGGTCAGGGCGGTTGTCGGTTGAGTGGCGAAGTCGGTGACGAACGCGGGCATTTTGCGCGGCATGGGGCGCTCCTTGGGGTGACGGTTCTTATGGCTGAATCAGGAGTCGAAACCGACCCCGAAGGCGTCGAGGGTTTTCAGCAGCAGGCTGCGCTCCCCGGTAAGGTCTTCGTGAGCCAGGGCGCGCTGCGCAAGGCTGACGCCGATAAATCGCAGCGGCTCCGGTGGGAAACGCACCGGCGCACGACTGAGCATTTTCAGGCGCGTGCGTTGGGTGTCCTGGCCGTCCAGCAGATCAAGCATGGTCGCGGCGGCGAAGCGGCTGGCGGAGATGCCTTGGCCGGTAAAGCCCATGGCGTAAGCGATGCGTCGGTCGTCCGTGCTGCCGGTGAACATCGTCGTGCGTGCCGAAGAATCGATGATGCCGCCCCAAGCATGGCTAAAGCTCACGTCGCGCAGTGGGGCGAAGGTCTGCTGGAACTGCTCGGCCAGGCGCACGAAGGTTTCCGGGCGTTGGGTCAGGTTTTCATCCAGCTTGCTGGCAAAGGGGTAGATGGCATCGTAGCCGCCCCAGAGGATGCGGTTGTCGGCGGTCTTGCGCAGGTAATGAAACTGATTGCCCGAATCGGCGATGCCATAACGCTGGCTCCAACCGATGGACTGCAGCTGTTCTTCCGTCAGCGGTTCGGTGGTCAGCGCGAAGTCATAGATCGGAATGACGGTCGATCGCAGCTGTGGCAGCAACGAGGGAAAAACATTGGTCGCCAGCGCCACCCGGCCCGCCTGAACGCTGCCGTAGCCTGTGCGCAACAAAACGCCCTCGGCCTGGGGCTCGAGGGTTTCCACCGGGGAGTGCTCGTACAGTTCGATGCCCTGTTCGAGACAGGCCCGGCGCAGCTCCCGGACCATTTTTGCCGGGTTGAGCAGCGCGTAGTTCGGTTCGAACAGCCCGGCGCTATAGGTCGGCGAATCGAGATAAGGCTTGAGCGCCGGGCCTTCGAGATAAGTGCATTCAATGCCGGCGCGCTGATACTTTTTCTGCAGGGCGCGCAGGCCCTCGACTTGCCACTGCGTGGTGGCGACATTCAGTTTTCCGCTTCTTTCGAATTCGACCTCAAGACCCAGACGCCGGATATCCTGCTCCAGCTCGTCGAGATTCTCCCGGCCCAGACGGATCAGCTGATCCGCTTCCTTTGGCCAGCGTTTCATCGCATTGGATACGCCGTGGGAAATGCTCGGTGCGCAGAACCCGCCGCTCCTGGCGCTGGCCGCGGCGCCGCAAGTACGACCTTCCAGCACGACGATCCGCGCCGCAGGCTTGCGCTGGCGAGCCAACAAAGCGGTCCAGAGGCCGGTAAAACCGCCGCCGACTATCACCAGCTCCGCGCTGATGTCACCGGTCTGCCGCGAGCAAGGCTGGGCAGGAGCATCGACGTCCAGCCAATAAGGCCTGGGGATCGCGTTCTTGAGGCTGTGCAAGGCTGAATGGGTCATTGCGGACTCTTGTTTTTATGGCTGTCTAGGTAGTGGGCAACGCCAGGATCGCGCGCGCGGCGATCTCGGTGCCGCGGGTGGCTTGCATGCGGGCACTCAGCGTCTTCAGGCGCTGGCGCATCGGCTGGTCGGCCAGCAACTGTTCGAGGGCGGCGGGCAAGGCGGCCAACGGGTCGGCGAAGCGCGGCAAATACCGACCGACGCCGACCTCCTCGGCGCGCGCGGCATTGTCGTGACCGTCCCAGCAATACGGAATGATCAGCGACGGCAGGCCGAAAAACAGCGCTTCGCAGAAACTGTTGTTGCCGCCGTGATGAATGAACAACTGGCATTCCTTGAGCACCGCTGGCTGGGCAAACCAACTGTCGAGGTAAACGTTGTCCGGGACAGTGGTGTACATCTCGCGGTAGGCGCCCACGTTGATCAGGAAGCGGTAGGGCAAATGTTCCAGGGTGCTGATCAGGCGTTTCATCATGTCGGTGTCGGCGGCGCCCAGGCTGCCGAAACTGACATAGATCAGCGGCGCGTCGTTGTGCCGGGGGAAATCGGGAACGATGTAAGGCGCCTCGCGGCGTACGCAGCCGTCGAGATAAACATACTTGCGCTGATCCAGCGGTTGTTCGCGTTCATAGCGCACTGGCGTTGGCGAAAGCAGCAGGTTGAGCCATGGCGAATCGACCAGAAACTGCCCGGGCGGGCAGGGCGCGGTGCCCGTGCTGGCGAGAAAGCGCGAGAAGCGCGCATGGGCCGCGGCGACGGCGTTCTGGTAATGCTCGACAAAGCGCTCGCGACCCGCAACGTCATCGCTGCGGCAGCCCGACAGGTAAGGCGGTACGGCAGGGTCCGGCAGTTCGGTTTCGGCGCAGGAGACCACTCTGACCCAAGGGCAGCCAGCGCTGGCGATGGCCGGGAACATCACCACGTTATCGAGGATGATGGCGTCCGGCTTGAGCCTGGCGAGCAGTTGCTGCAGCGGTTTTTCCGCCTCGATGGCGGTATCGATGATCGCTTCCCAGGCCGGTACGACATAGCTGTCGATCTGCTCCAGCGGGGTCTGGTCGAAGTAGGGAATGTTGCGCTCGATGAAGCGCTCCCAGTAATGCTGGTGCTCGGCCGCGGACAGCGGGCTGGTTTGCGGAATGGGGTATTCGGCGAAGCCGTACTCGGCGAAGATTCCTTGAAAATGCGCATGGCAAATGAACACCGGTTTTGCCCCCAGTTCGCGCAGCGACTGGGCAATACCGATGCAGTTCAATGCCGCGCCGAAACTGGCTTCGGGGAACAGGGCGATCAGTTTTTGTGTGTGCATGGCGAAGGAACGTCCGTGGCGGGTAAGCCCCGCCTTTCCTGAAGATGAGTTGGATGCTGTCTTATTTTATAAAAAAAAGCACCAGAATTTTTTGAAAGCTCAACGGCGTCCGAACGGATGGCCTTGCGGGATGCCGCGGTTAGCGGTTTGCGGGCGCAGGGCGGCGGACAGGCGCAGGTGCAGGCGCATCAGGTCAGCGGCAATCTCCATCTGCCCGCGTTCGATCTGCGCGATGATCTGCAGGTGTTCTCGCAACGCCTCTTGCAGGCGGTTCACGCTGACGGTCGGCAGCACGTTGGGTAGGCGTCGCAGGCTTTGATGCGCAAGCAGGGCGTCGCCGATAAAGCGGTTGCCGCAACTTTGTGCGATGAGTTCGTGGAAGCTGATATCCAGTTCGCGAAACTGCTGGAGATCGAAGTCTTCCACGGGTCTGGCCAGCAAGATTTCCATGCCGCCGCGCAGCAACGACAGGCGTTGCGGGTCGGCGTTGAAGTTCGGCCCGAGCAGCGCTTCGGGCTCCAGGGTCAGGCGAAATCTCAGGCTTTCCTCCAGGGCTGCGAGGCTGTTCAGCGACGGGCGAAACAGCCATGACTGGCCGGGACCGCGCTCGATGGCCTGACTTTCGCTGAGTTGGGTCAGGGCTTTTTGCGCGGCCGGACGCCCGATGTCATAGCGGCGCATCAGCTCGCTGATGCTGATGCTGTCGCCCAGGCGGCCGGCCATGCGGTCGCGCAATACCGAGGTGGCCAGTTCTTCTTCCTCTGCCTGGGGCAGCGCGCTATTGAACGTCTGGCCCGCAGGCGCGGCGACGAGACGATAGCCTTTGCCGGCCTCATGGCTCAGCAGGTTTTCTTCCAGTAGCACTTTCAGTGCGCCGCGAACCAGTGTGCGCGATACCTGGAAGGTTCGGGCCAGGGCCTGTTCCGAGACAGGCTCGCCGACCGCCATTCCGGTTTCCTGAGTGTGCTCAAGGATGCGGCGCGCCAGTTCCAGGTGGTTGGAGCGGGGTTTTTTCTCGGTTGTCGTGCTCAAACGTGTGGTCTCTTCTCGGTCGCGTGGGACTCATGCACCCATCTTATGTCATGCGCGGCGCGTCAGTCAGGCGCAAGAAAATGATTGACATCTTTCTTTTCTGGTCCTAATTTCTAAAAAAAAACATAGCAAAACGTTTCTTCTTTGCCGTACTGCCTTCGATCACAACAATAACAGTCGTCAGGTGAGCATTATGAGAAAGCTGAAAGACCTTCTGTGCGCAGGATTGGCCGTTTCCATAGGCATGGCCGCCTCGGCAGCAAGCGCCAAGGACATGGTGATTTCCATCTGGGACGGTTACATGGCCCCTGATGCACTGGACACGTTCAAGGCGGCCAGTGGCGTCGAGGTCGACAAGGCCTTGCACGCGACCAACGAAGAAATCATGGGCAAGCTGATGGCGTCCGGCGGAGAAGGCTACGACGTCGTGTTCGTTTCATCGCCCTTCGCCGAAGTCCTGCACAAGCAGGGACTGCTGGCAGACATCGATCCGGTCAAAGTCCCCAACCTGAAAAACCTCTACCCCGAAGCGACCCGCCTGGAATATGACCCCGGCAACCACTTCTCGGTCCCCTACACCTGGGGCACCACGGGCATCTGCTATCGCTCCGACAAGGTCAGTCCCGCCCCCCAAAGCTGGAACGAGCTGCTCAACCCCAGTGACGCCCTCAATGGCAAGGTGACGATGCTGGCCACCGACCGCTGGATGCTCGGGGCGGGGTTCCTGGCCAAGGGCTGGTCGGTCAATGACGGTGACAGCAGCCATATCGCTGCCGTCCGCGACCAACTGACCGCCACCAAGAAACGCATTCTCGCCTTCGACGACACCACCTTTTATTCCAAGCTCGCTTCCGGCGAATCGCTGATGGCGCATGCCTGGGATGGCTGGTGCAACTATGGAACCCAAGCCAACGCCGCCATCAAATTCGTGGTGCCCAAGGAAGGTTCCGACCTGTGGGTGGACACCATGGTGGTGCTCAAAAGCTCGAAGCATCAGAACCAGGCGTTCCAGTTCGTCAACTTCATGCTGGCCAGGGAAAACCACGTCTGGGTCGCGGAAAACATCCTCTACAAAATTCCGAACCAGGCCGCAATGGCCGGTTTGTCCCCCGAGCTGCTCAAGCAATACCCGAACCTGACAATCGCCCCCAGCGACTTGTTGAAGATGGAGCAATTACGCGATCTGGGCGGCACCACGCAGAAGGCCTACACCCGGGCCGTCACCGAGATCATGGCGGCACAGAACTAGGCCACCAGGCCCTCGTCCGGTTCTGAACGAGGCATGCCGCTGCATGCCTCGCCACTCTTCGCAAGCCACCCTGTGTCCGGGGTTGGAGGATATTCCTAATGAGTGCTTTGCATGCTGACAGGCGTCTGTCGGCCTGGCTGCTCACGCCTGGCTTGGGCTGGTTGCTGGTTTTTCTGGTAGTGCCCTGTGTGTTGGTGTTGGTCTACAGCTTCGTCGAGCGCGGTGCCTATGGCGGTATCGACTGGGTGTTCAGCTGGGAAAACTACCAGCGCGCCTTCGACCCGCTGTACCTGGGAATCCTGCTCAAGTCGGCGAAAATCGCCGGCCTGGCGACCCTGTTTGCGGTGCTAATCGGCTACCCGGCGGCCTATGCGATTGCCCGTGCGCCTCGTCGGCGCCAGGCAGTGTTTCTGTTTCTGGTGATGTTGCCGTTCTGGAGCAACTACCTGATCCGCACCTATGCATGGATCGTCCTGCTCAATCGTGAAGGCCTGATCAACCGCCTACTGCAATTGCTGGGCTACAGCGGTGAGCCGATCAGCCTGCTGTACACCGAAGCGTCGGTGGTGCTGGGGCTGGTCTACAACTACATCCCCTTCGTCATCCTGGCGATCTTCTCTTCGTTGTCACGCATCAACAGCGAACTCTGGGACGCCTCCAAGGACCTCGGTGCCTCTGGCTGGATGACGTTCCGGCGAATCATCCTGCCCCTGAGCGTGCCCGGCATCGCCGCCGGCTCGGTGTTCGTCTTCGTCCTCAGTATCGGCAACTTCATCACCGCCGACCTGCTGGGCGGCAAGCAGGTGCAAATGGTCGGCAACCTGATCTATTCGCAATTCCTCACGGCGCGGGACTGGCCGTTCGGCGCGGCGCTGAGCTTCTTCCTGATCGCGATCATGTTGATCCTGTTGTTCATCCAGGCGTTGATCGCGCGCCGTGCAGAAGGGGGCCGCGCATGAGCCAGCCACGTTCTCCCGGCACCGCCGTCCTGAGTGCGCACCTGGGGCTGGTCTATGCCTTCCTCTATGTGCCGATCCTGGTGCTGATCCTGCTGTCGTTCAACAAGTCCGGGCTGCCCACCGCGTGGGGTGGTATCTCGTTCAAGTGGTACGTCGCGCTGGCCCATAACACGGCGATTCTTTCGGCGGCACTCAATACCCTGGTTGTAGCGCTATCGGCGACCTTTATTGCCTGCGTGCTGGGGACTTTCCTCGCATTGGGCGTGGAGTTAAGGCGCAAGGGCAACGACAAGGGGCAGGTGGTCGATACCTTGCTGATGGCACCGATGATTATTCCCGACATCGTGCTGGCCATAGCGCTGTTGAGCTTTTTCAACCTGCTCAAGGTCGGCCTCGGCCTGCATTCGATCATCGTCAGCCATGCGGTGTTCAACATCGCCTTCGTCTGTGCGGTGGTGCGCACCCGGCTCAAACACTTCGACTACTCGATTCTCGAAGCCTCCATCGACCTCGGCGCAAGCTGGTTCACCACGTTCCGGCGGGTGTTGCTGCCGGCGATCTTCCCCGGCGTGCTGGCGGGAGGGCTGCTGGCGTTCACCCTGTCGGTGGACGAATTCATCATTGCCTTCTTCAACTCCGGTTCCGGTCAGGCCTCGACCACGTTGCCGATGCAGATCTACGCGATGATCCGCTTCGGTGTCACGCCGGAAATCAATGCCCTGGCGACGCTGGTGATGCTGGTCAGCATCACCGCGCTGCTGGCCTCGCAGCGTCTCAACAAGGCTCCTCGCACCCATGAATAATTCTTCTGCGGTACTGATTCTGGACAAGGTCAGCAAGTCCTATGGCAGCGGTCTGGCGGTCGACGAGGTGTCGTTGAATATCCGCGAGAACGAGTTCTTTGCACTGCTCGGGCCCTCCGGCTGCGGCAAGACCACCTTGCTGCGGATGCTCGCCGGCTTCGAAACCCCGAGCTCCGGCTGCATTTACCTGGATGGCCTGGACATCTCGCCACTGCCGGCCAACAAGCGTCCGCTGAATCTGATGTTCCAGTCCTATGCACTGTTTCCCAACATGACGGTGCGCAAGAACATCGCCTACGGCCTGGAGATGGAACGCCTGCCGGAGGCGGAAATTCGGCGGCGGGTCGACGAGGTGCTGAGCACTGCGCAACTCGGTGAACTGGCCGAACGCAAGCCCGATCAGCTGTCCGGTGGCCAGCGTCAGCGGGTTGCCCTGGCCCGTGCATTGGTCAAGCGGCCGCGGGTGCTGTTGCTCGACGAACCCTTGGGCGCACTGGATAAAAAGCTCCGGGAAAAGATGCAGCTGGAGCTCAAGCGCCTGCAACACGAGAGCGGCATCACCTTCATCATCGTCACCCACGATCAGGAAGAAGCGCTGGTGATGTCCGACCGCATGGCCGTGCTCGACGGCGGCAAGGTCTGCCAGTGCGGCAGCCCGACCGAACTCTACGAAAATCCCAACAGCCGCTTCGTCGCCAACTTTATTGGGGTCAGCAACCTGTTCGAAGGCCAACGCGCGGGCGAGCAGCGCGTGCTGGTCAGGGGGCAGGAGTTGAAGGTCGAAGGGCAGGCGGGAACGACCCGTGGTGAAGCGGTTGCCGTGGTGGTGCGCCCCGAGCGTCTGCAGGTGCTGGGAGAGCAGGCCAGCGACTGCGACAACCAGGTCGAGGGGCGGATCGTCGAAGTTGCCTACCACGGCCTGGACACCAACCTGCATGTACAAACGGCCCTCAGCGATAAGGCGCTGATTGTCCGCGTGCCGTCCTCGCAGTTCGAGTTCGCGCACTTTGCCAGCGGTATGAACATCCGGCTGGGCTGGCACGCCCGGCATGCCCGCGTACTGACGCACTGAGCACTGACGCACGAGCATGACGCACCAAATAATAAAAAGACCAGGCAGGAGTACCTCTCGATGAAACAGAAAGTGATCGCCTTCTTTCCGGAAGCCGCTTATGGCCCGGCCCTGAATTCGGTCGGCATCGCCCAGGCATGCGAGGCCCTCGGGCACAAGGCGGTGTTCCTCACCGACCCGGGCATGAGTGGTGTGTATGCCGGTTATGGCTTCGAAGAGCACATAGTGAACATGTCGGCGCCGATGCCGGCCGAGGAGATGGCTCGCTATTGGCTCGACTTCATCAACGGGCATATCCCGAACTTTCGCAAGTCGCCGCTGGAACAGATCGACAACTATGTGAAGGCGTGCTGGGCCGCCATCGTCGACACGGCCAAATGGGCCCAGAAGGACCTGCCAGCGGTACTGGAAAAGGTCAAGCCGGACATGATTTGCGTCGATAACGTGATCCTGTTCCCGGCGATCAAGCAATACGGCAAGCCCTGGGTACGGATCATTTCCTGTTCGGAGAATGAGATCGAAGACCCGGACATCCCGCCGCACCTGTCGGGCATGAGCATCGACGACAAGGCCGGGCACGCACAATTTCGTCAGCGCTTCGAAGAGGTGGTCGGGCCGATTCACCAGGACTTCAACCGTTTCCTCGAGGCCCATGGCGAGCAGCCGTATCCGTTGGGCACCTTCTTCGAAGCGTCGCCGTACATGAACCTGCTGCTGTATCCGGATGCGGTCAAATTCGAGCGCCGTCATCCGCTGCCGGCCGAGCGTTTCCATTACCTGCAAGGTTGCGTGCGCAACGACACCGCGTATGAGATCCCCGAATTCCGCGCCAACAACGACAAACCGCTGCTCTACGCCAGTTTCGGCAGCCTCGGTTCCGGTGATGTCGAGCTGCTCAAGCGGCTGATCGCGGCAGTTGGCAAGCTGCCCTACCGGGCCTTGTTCAATGTCGGCGAACACCTCGACGAGTACCCGGATCTGCCGGACAACGTGCAGATTTCCAACTGGTTCCCGCAGCCCTCGGTCATCGCCCAGGTTGACGCGGTGATCCATCACGGTGGCAACAACAGCTTCACCGAATGCCTGTTCTTCGGCAAACCGGCGATTGTCATGTCCTACGTCTGGGACGGTCACGACAACGCCATGCGCGCTGAAGAAAGCGGTCACGGCTTCAAGCTCGACCGTTACCAATGGACCGAGGCGCAGCTGGCGCAAAAGCTGGCGGCTTGCCTGGACGACGAATCGATGCGCCAACGCTTGCAACGCACCAGCGCCCAGATGCAATCACGCAAGGGCCCGGAAGACGCGGCAAAAATTCTTGATGAGGTACTCAAACGTGACTGACCCAAACACCACGGCGGGCAATACGCCGTTCCTCGAAGCCGTGAGCAGTCGCACCGACCTGGTGGATTGGGGAGTGCAAAGCGATGCCGTCGAAGGCGTCTCGCGTTCCAGCGGCCGCTTGTTGTTCAAAGGCCCGGACAACCGCCCGGAAACCGGCTTGTGGGTCTGCACCCCGGGACGCTGGCGGCTGTCGATTCCGCGTGACGAGCTGTGCCATTTCCTTGCAGGTGTTGCCACCTACCGCAATGACGACGGCGAAGTGATCGAGGTCCGCCCCAACACCCTGGTGCTGTTCCCGGCCGGCTGGACCGGCGAATGCCACGTCCGGGAAACCCTGCGCAATGTCTACATGCTGGCTGAAGACTGATGGTGTTTTTTAGAAGATCGCAGCCTGCGGCAGCTCCTACATGGATCGGGGGCGGACGCCAAATCGATTCACGGAATAAACACACTTTTTTGGAGAACACCCAATGACTACCCCGTTTCTGTATGACCCGCTGAACATCACCGAAACCAAGGATTGGGGCGTGATCCCGACCATGCTCGAAGGCGAATCCAGGGTGTCTGGCGTGGTGCTGCACAAAGGCCCTGAAGGCCAGTCCGAATGCGGTCTGTGGATCTGCACCCCAGGCCAGTGGTTTTGCCATGTGACCAGCGACGAGTTCTGCCATTTCCTGGAGGGTCGTTGCACCTATGTGCATGAGTCCGGCGAGGTGATCGAGATCAAGCCCGACACCATTGCCTTCTTCCGCAAGGACTGGAAGGGCGTCTGCACCGTCCATGAGACGGTGAAAAAAGTCTACATGATCCGGTGAACGACATGACTGATGCAGTTCAATCGCCAGCGGCACGTGCCGCTGCGCGGGAGGCTTTTCTGGCCCGTGCCGGGTACGCCGGTATAGCCCTCGAAGCCTTGCCGGCGGATGCCTCGAGCCGGTGTTATTTCCGTCTGGCCGATGGCGCAACCTTGCTGATGGATTCGCCGCCGGCCAGCGAACCCTTGGGTCCCTATCTGCAAGTCGCCCGTTACCTGCAGCGCCTGGGGCTGTCAGCGCCGAACATCCTCGCCGCCGATGAAGAGGCGGGCCTGGCACTGATCGAAGATTTCGGTGAGGGCACCTATACCCGGCTGCTGGCGGCCGGCCATGGGGAGAAGGCATTGTATCGGCTGGCCGTCGATACCCTGGTCGAACTGCATCGGGCACCGGCCCCAAGTGCCGAAGAGCTGCCGCCCTACGATGCGGCCCGGTTGGCTGACGAGTACGCGTTGTTCATCGATTGGTATGCGCCGTTGCTGATCGGTAACGAAGCGGCCAAGGCACTGCGCGAGCCGTATCTGCAGCTGTTTGCCAACGCTTGCACCGAGGTGGCGGGGCGCCGTGAAGCGCTGGTGTTACGCGATTTTCATGTCGACAACCTGATGCTGCTCGAAGGTCGCAGCGGCGTCGCCGCCTGCGGCTTGCTGGATTTCCAGGACGCGCTGTTCGGCGCCTCGGCCTATGACCTGATGTCGTTGCTCGAGGACGCGCGGCGCGATGTGCCCGAATCCTTGCGTATCGCCTTGTTGGCCCATTACCTGATGCAGCGACCGCTACTGGACGCCCAGCGTTTCATCAGCGACTACCGGATCCTGGCCGCACAACGGCATGCCAAGGTGCTGGGGATTTTTGTCCGGCTGGCCTGGCGCGACGGCAAGCGCGGCTATCTGGCGTACCTGCCGCGAACCCTTGGGTTATTTGCCCGGGCCCTCGACACCCAAGCGCTGCATCCATTGCGCGAGTTCCTCGAGCAGAACCTGCCGGGCTGGCGCGACGGATTGCCGCCAGCCGCGCTTGATCGGCTTGCCGGATGCCGCCCCCTTTCTTGACCAAGGAATTTCCCATGGCCACTTTTCACTGTGACACCGCTTTGCGCTTCATCAACCCCGAGTACCTGGCACCGGCCAGCCGCCGTTTGCGCGAGATCTTCGATCCGGCGACGCTTGCGCGCGTCGGGCAGATCGGCCTGGGCGACGAAGTCGATGTGCAAGCCGCTGTCGATGCGGCCAACGCAGCACAAAAGGAATGGCGCAAGATCGATGCGAAAAGCCGCGCGGCGCGCCTGCATCAATTGGCCAACACCATCGAGCAGTCCATCGAGCGCAACCGCGAAGTCGCCCGGCTGATGACCCTGGAAATGGGCAAGCCTTTTCCCGAGGCCATGGGCGAACTGGCCAACTGCGCGCCGATTTTTCGCTACTACGCGGAAATGGCCCGGGACGACGCCGGCAAAGTCGCCGGCACCACGCAGATCGGCTCGTTCCAGCATGTGCGCTACGAGCCTTATGGCGTCAGCGTGCACATTATGCCATTCAACTTTCCGATCCTGTTGATGTGCTGGACCGTCGCCGCCTCGCTGGCCGCGGGTAACGCCTGTATCGTCAAACCGGCGGAAGCCACCACGCTCTGTACCCTCAAATTCATGGAGCACTTCACTTCACTGCTGCCGGGGTTGATTTCCTGTGTGCCGGGCGATGCGCTCACCGCGCAACTGCTGGTGCAATCGGCGGGCACCCATGCGGTGGCCTTTACCGGCAGTGTCGCGGCGGGCAAGGCGGTGGCGGTGGCCTGCGCCGAACGGATGAAACCCTGTGTAATCGAGGCCGGGGGCAGCGACCCGTTGATTATCTCCCGGCATGCGCCGCTGGACGTGGCGGCGGCCGGCGCGGTGACGGCTGCGTTCCACCTCAGCGGGCAGATCTGCACCTCGGCGGAACGCTTCTTCGTGGTCGACGAGGTCCATGACTGCTTTGTCGCCAAATTCGCCGAGCGCACCCGGGCATTGCGCATCGGCCATGGCCTGGAGCGTTCGGAGATCGGTCCGATGGTCAGTGAAGCGGCGCGCGACAAAGTCATTCGTCTGGTGGATGACGCCTTGGCCAAGGGCGCGACCCTGGTGTGCGGCGGGCGGATACCACCAGACCGGCCCGTCGGCTGGTTCTATGAACCGACCATTCTCACCGGCATCACCGCCGAAATGGCGATTCTGCATGAGGAGTGCTTCGGGCCTGTGGCGGCGATCTGCCGGGTCAGCGATTTCGACGAAGCCGTGCGCCTGGCCAACGATTCGCCCTTCGGGCTTGGCGCGTCGTTGTTCTCCACCGATCTGGCCGAAGCGATGGAGGCCGCCGAGCGACTGGAAGCCGGTATGGTCTGGGTCAACAACCCGCTGATCGATAACGACGCACTGCCGTTTGGCGGCTGGAAAATGTCGGGCCTGGGGCGTGAGCTGGGTCGCCAGGGCCTGGAAGCCTTCCGCCGTTCGAAGATGGTGATCATCGATCATCAGCCGCGCATCCAGGACTGGTGGTATCCCTATGCCGATGACGTGTTCTACCGCGACCCGGCCTGATCCACGCTCCCTTGGACGAAACAGGAAGACAGCATGAGCGATCATTTTTCGTGGCCGTCCCTCGCGGTGATACTGGCCGCCGGGCAGGGCACCCGCATGTGTTCGGCGCTGCCGAAGGTCATGCACCCGGTGGGCAACCGGCCGTTGCTGGGGCATGTACTGGCCGCCGTTCAGGATGCTGGCATCGAACGTCTGGCGGTGGTGTTGGGGGCGGACAGTGGCGAGGTTGCCGACTACGTTCATCAACTGGCACCGGGCACGCAGCTATTTATCCAGCATGAGCGGCTCGGTACCGCCCATGCGCTGCTGGCGGCGCGACCGGCTTTGCAAGCGTTGGAGCAGGGCTGCGTGCTGGTGCTGTTCGGTGATTCGCCGTTGATCAGCGCAACGACCCTGGAGCGGTTGCGCCAGGCCCTGGTCGATGGCGCGGCGGTGGCCGTGGCCGGCTTTCATAGCGCCCGGCCAGGCCCTTATGGACGCTTGCTGGTCGAGGACGGCCGGCTATTGGCGATCCGCGAGGCCAAGGACGCCAGCCCGCAAGAGCTTGAAGTCGATTTCTGCAATGGCGGGGTGATGGGGTTGCGCGCCGACAGCTGTCTCTGGCTGCTGGAACAGATCGGCAATGATAATGCCCAAGGCGAGTACTACCTCACGGACGCCGTGGCGCTGGCCGTTACCGCCGGATTGCCGGTGACAGCGGTGGCAGTGGCCGAAGAGGAAGTGCTCGGGGTCAACGACCGTGAGCAGTTGCACGCCGCCGAACAGGTATTCCAGCAGCGTCGACGCCGGGCAATGCTGCAGGCCGGCGTCAGCCTGGTGGCGGCGGACACCGTGTTCTTCAGCGCCGACACGCAGTTGGCGGCCGATGTCCGGGTCGAGCCGTGCGTGGTGTTCGGTCCTGGAGTGAGCGTCGGCCAAGGGGTGCGGATCGATGCCTTCAGTCGGCTGGAAAACGTCCGTCTGGAGCGGGCACTTATAGAGGGAGTTTGCCATGGGTGACTATGAACAGCTTTATATCGGTGGCGAATGGGTCGCCCCGGTGCACAACGGTCGATTCGACACCTTCGATCCGAGCGACGAAAGCCTTCTGGCCCGTGTCGCGGCGGCCACCGCTGAAGACATCGACCTGGCCGTCGCGGCGGCCCGCAAGGCCTTTGACCAAGGTGACTGGCCACGCTGGTCGGGTGCACAGCGGGCGGTGGTGTTGCGGCGGATCGCCGAAGGCATTCGGGCCCGGCAGGATGAACTGGCGGCCCTTGAGGTGCGCGACAACGGCAAGCCTTTGCCGGAAGCCCTATGGGACATCGCCGATACGGCGGGTTGTTTCGAGTTCTATGCCGATCTGGCCGAAGCCTCGGACCAGCAACCGGAGCAGCCCATCGCGCTGGCGGACGAGCGTTTCAGTTGCGCGGGGATCAAGGAGCCGGTCGGGGTGGTGGCCGCGATCATTCCGTGGAATTTCCCGATGTTGATGGCGTCCTGGAAAGTCGCGCCGGCCTTGGCGACCGGCTGCACCCTGGTACTCAAACCTTCGGAACTGACGCCGCTCACGGCCCTTGAGCTGGCCGCCATCGCCCATCAGGCAGGCTTGCCGGCCGGCGTACTGAATGTCGTCAGTGGCCTGGGACCCGATGCCGGAGCGCCGCTGGCGGAGCACCCGGAGGTGGACAAGATCGCCTTCACCGGCAGTGTGCCCACCGGCCGCCGGATCATGCAGGCGGCCGCTGCCGAGATCAAAAACATCAGCCTGGAGCTGGGCGGCAAATCGCCCCTGGTGATCTTTGCCGACAGCGATCTGGACGCAGCGGTGGAATGGATCATGTTCGGCATTTTCTGGAATCAGGGGCAGGTCTGTTCGGCCACTTCACGGGTACTGGTGGAACGGGCGTTGTATCCGGCGTTGCTCGAGAGGTTGATCGAGGCCACAGCACGGATTCGTATCGGCCAGGGTTTCGAGGACGGCGTGCTGCTCGGGCCGCTGGTCAGCCAGGGACAACTGGACAAGGTGCTCGCGGCCATTGCCCAAGGCCAGGAGGAGGGCGCGCGACTGGTTTATGGCGGGACTCGCCCCGGGCATCTGCACAAGGGCTATTACTTGACCCCGGCGATCTTCGCCGACGTGCCGGAACACAGTTCGGTATGGCGCGAGGAAATCTTCGGTCCGGTGGTTTGCCTGCGGGCCTTCGACGGCGAAGACGAAGCCTTGCGCCAGGCCAACGACTCACCGTTCGGCCTCGCCGCGGCCGTGATGTCGCAAGATCTTGTGCGCTGCCAGCGAGTCGCTCGGCGCTTGCGTGCCGGGATTGTCTGGGTCAACTGCTCGCAGCCGACATTCGTCGAGGCGCCCTGGGGCGGCTATAAACAGAGCGGTATTGGTCGAGAACTGGGTGAATGGGGTTACAACAATTACCTGGAGACCAAGCAGATCACGCAATACATCGGCGGGCCCTGGGGCTGGTACCTGAAATAGCGAGGGGCTAAAAGCGGTAAGCCGCAGGAATCTGCCGGGCAATGAACTGCTGCATGTGTTCGAGAAAGCTGATGTGCAGTTTCGACACCGGCCCCTGAACCGGCAACAGCATGCTGAAGTCCATTTCGATCGCCGGTTCGAACGCTCTGAACAGGATGCCACTGCCGCGGTACTCGACCGCGCTGATGGCATCGACCAGCGCCACCCCCAGGCCCTGTTCGACAAACGCGCACATCGGCAGCGACAGCTGGGTCTCCAGGCGCAGTTCGCGCTCGACCCCATGGGCGGCAAATATCGCGTCGATGTGTTGGCGCGAACCGATGGATTGCGGGTAGGAAATAAACGCCTCGCCGTGCAGGTCTTCCGGGACGATCGTGGTCTTGCCTTGTAAACGATGGCCGGCCGGCAGCGCGCAGAGCATGCGAGTGGCCAACAGTTGCTCTGCGCGTGGGCTGGGGTAGGTATTGGGCAGCACGATGATACCCAGATCGCAGCGCTGGCCGACCACCAGATCCACCACCGCCCGCGATGAATGCACCACCAGCGATATCTGCACCTGATCATGCTCGGCCATGAACGCGGCGATGGCCCGTGGCAGGAACGACAAGCCCATGGCCGGTGCGCAGGCGATGTGCAGTGAACCACGTTTTAAACTGCGAATGTCCTGGGCCGTTCGGGCAATGGTTTCGACCCCGATCAGTGAGCGTTGCACTTCCTGATACAGCGTCATGGCCTCGGGGGTCGGCTGTAGCCGGCCTTTGATCCGGTCAAACAAGCTGAAACCGATGTCCTCCTCGAGGCTGGCAATCAGTCGCGTCGCCGCCGGTTGCGAGATGTGCAGCATTTCAGCGGCGCGGGTCACGGTCTGGCCCAGAATCACCGCGCGAAAGGCTTCCAGCTGACGAAGATTCATGGCGGGGGGTTCCTTCAAAAAATCCATAACAAAAAGACATGGGCTTACCAAAATAAAGCATTTTTCAATGCGCTGTCAGCTCTCTAGGATCTTCTCTATCAAGATTCTCCAAGCTGGGTGCCTGCGCTGCAGGTGATTCTTCAGCGTTGAACGAGCGACAACGGGACTCATGCAAAAACCTGATGTGATTATCGTCGGCGGTGGTCTGGTGGGTATGTCCATCGCTTATGGACTGGCTTTGCTCGGGCGCCAGGTCAGCGTCCTGGATGAAGGTGACGACGCTTTTCGCGCCGCGCGCGGCAACTTCGGCCTGTTGTGGGTCCAGGGCAAGGGCTATGGGATGAGTCCATACGCGCAATGGACTCGCGAATCGGTGGCGCTGTGGCCACGGCTCGAAGCGTCGTTGCAGGCAGACACCGGGATTGACGTTCATCTGCGCCAGTCCGGCGGGTTCCAGCTGTGCCTGACTGACGATGAAATGGCCGAAGAAAGCCGCCGACTGCTTTGGCTGCGCGAAGCCTTGGCGGGCGATTACCCCTTCGAACTGCTGGACTCGGCACAATTGCGCGCCCGCTTGCCTGGCGTGGGGCCGAGCGTGGTCGGTGGCTGTTACTCGCCCATGGACGGGCACGTCAATCCGCTGAAATTGTTGCGGGCTCTGTATGCCGCTTGCCGGATGCGCGGAGTGAAGATCATCAACGGCCACCGGGTCAGCGTCATTGGCCAATTTGCCTCGGGCTTCGAGCTACAGGCCGGTGAGCAGCGCTGGTACGCCGGGCAGATTGTGCTGGCCGCAGGGCTTGGCAATCGCCAGCTGGGCGCGCAGCTGGGCATGGACGTGCCGGTGCATCCCAATCGGGGGCAAATCCTGGTCACTGAGCGACTCAAACCTTTTCTGCATTACCCCACCACTTACGTGCGACAGACCGATGAAGGCACGGTGCAATTGGGCGACTCCCATGAGTCTTTGGGTTTCGACGATGGCACCAGCAGCGCCGTGATGGCCGATATCGCCCGGCGTGCGGTGCAGTGCTTTCCGCAGTTGGACCAGGTGCGCCTGGTGCGGGCCTGGGGTGCGCTACGGGTGTTGAGTGCCGATGGTTTTCCGATCTATGAAGCATCGCAAGCCTGCCCCGGAGCCTTTGTGGTCAGTTGCCACAGCGGCGTGACCCTGGCGGCGATCCACGCCTTGCGCCTGGCACCGTGGATTGCCGGTGAATTCGACGATCCGGCTGTGCTGCCTTTCAGCCTGCAGCGCTTCAGTCAAAAGAAAGAGGTGTGCCATGCCGGCTGACAGCCTGTTTCGGGCCTTGGGCCCGGCGGATAAATCCGTATTGATCGAATTCGAAGGCGCGTTTTTGTCGGTTCCTGCTGGCATTTCCCTGGCCGCCGCATTACTGCTCAGTGGCGTCACTCACACCCGCGAAAGCGCGGTCAACGGCAGGCCCGGTGCGCCCTATTGCATGATGGGCGTGTGCTTCGAGTGTCTGGTCGAGGTGGATGGCCAAGCCAATTGCCAGGCCTGCCTGCTGCCGGTTCGAGCGGGTATGCGTGTGCGTCGCCAGCGCGGCGCCCGCGATGTGCGGGTCGGTGACCACGGCGAGGAGGGCGCTGATGAATAACCAGACGGTCGACCTGATCGTGATCGGCGCCGGCCCGGCGGGCATGAGCGCAGCCCTTGAAGCCACGCGACAGGGGCTTTCGGTGGTGGTGCTGGATGAACAGCCCGGCCCCGGCGGTCAGATCTATCGTAATGTCCTGCAGGCCGATCCGCGCAGCCGCAGCGTCTTGGGTGAAGACTATGAAGCAGGCGCCGGGCTCGCTGCGGCGTTCCTCCAGTGCGGGGCACGTTATCTGGCCAATGCGGCGATCTGGCAGGTCACGCCACAGCGTCAAGTGCATTACCTGATCGATGGCCGCGCTGAGGTCTTGCAAGGACGTCATGTGTTGATCGCCACCGGTGCGTTCGAACGACCGATGCCTATCCCGGGCTGGACCTTGCCCGGCGTCATGACCGCCGGAGCCGGGCAGATCCTGCTCAAAAGCGCCGCGCTGGTGCCGGGCGGGCCAGTGGTGCTGGCCGGCTGCGGTCCCTTGTTGTACCTGCTTGCGGTGCAATACCTGCGCGCCGGCATCACCCTCGAAGCCCTGGTGGACACCAGCGGGCGGGGCGATCTGGCACGTGCCTGGCGCAAAGTCCCCAGAGCACTGCGTGGCTGGCGCGAGCTGCTCAAGGGGTTGGGCTTGCTTGCCGAATTGAAGCGCGCCGGTATCAGGCATTTTCGTGATGCCCGGAATCTGCTGGTCGAGGGCCAGGCACAGGCCCACTCCCTGAGTTTCGACAGCAACGGTTGCCGCTGGAACATTCCCGCCACGCGGGTTTTGCTGCATCAAGGCGTGGTGCCCAACACCCAGATCAGTTGGTCGTTGCGCGCCGAACATGACTGGAACGAACAACAACTGTGCTGGATCACCCGCCGTAACCGCTGGGGCGAAACCAGCCTGCCAGGGATTTTTATCGCCGGTGACAGTGGTGCGATCGGCGGCGCCCAGGTGGCGCAGCTCGAAGGCCGCCTGGCAGCGCTGGCGGTTGTCGCAAAGCTTGGAAACATTGACGCGCAACAGTTGCAACAACTCGCCAAGCCTTACCGAAAAGCCCTGCGCCGCCAGCGTGCCGCACGGCCGCTGATCGATGCGCTGTACCGCCCGCAACAGCAAAACCGCATTCCGGCCAACGAGGTGATTGTCTGTCGTTGCGAAGAGGTCAGCGCCGGCGCGATTCGTCACTACGTCGAGCTTGGCTGTCTGGGGCCCAATCAGACCAAGGCGTTCGGCCGTTGCGGCATGGGGCCTTGTCAGGGCCGTCTGTGCGGTCTGAGCGTCACCGAAATCATTGCCGAACATCGTCAGGTACCGGCCGCGGAGGTCGGGTACTACCGCATACGGTCGCCGCTCAAACCCATCACCCTTGGCCAATTGGCCACCGAGAAACCCTTGACCCAGGAGCACTTATGAGCAGTATTCAACGCATCGAGAGCAATCCACGCCTGAGCCGCAGTGTCGTGCATAACGGCGTGGTCTGGCTCAGCGGCATCGTCGCCGCCGATTGCAGCCAGGACATCCGCGGCCAGACCCGACAGGTGCTGCAGCGGGTCGATGAGTTGTTGGAGGCATCTGGCAGTAACAAGAGCCGGCTGCTCAGCGTGCAGATCTGGATGAAAGACATGCGCGCCGATGTCGCCGGCATGAATGAAACCTGGAGTGCCTGGGCCGATGCCGGGCAAATGCCGGCACGGGCCACGGCCCAGGTGATGTTCGATGACCCGCAGATCCTGCTGGAGTTGATCGTGACCGCCGCGCTCTGACCCCATCCTGGGGTAACCGCTGCGCTCGATCAGGCCTTGCGTAGCGACGGAGCAGACGGCCGCCAGAGTCGCCGCTCCCGCTTGTTCACATTGCTGCTGCCATAACGGACGCCTTCCTTTGCGGAGCGCCCGAAATCAACAACATCGCATCCGGAGCTATGAATGAACGTAAAACGCGCTGTATTGAAAGTCGGCCTTGTCTCCTTGCTGGCGTTTGGCGCCAGCCTGCAGGCGGCAGAACAAACCCTGCGCCTGGGCATCGAGGCGGCCTACCCACCGTTCGCTTCGAAAACCCCGGACAACACCATCGTCGGATTCGACTACGACATCGGCCAGGCGCTGTGCGCCGAGATGAAAGTCCAGTGCCTGTGGCAGGAACAAGAGTTTGACGGGTTGATTCCCGCACTCAAGGTGAAGAAAGTCGATGCGGTGATTTCTTCGGTATCGATCACCCCCGAGCGTCTGAAATCGGTCGATTTCACTGATCGCTATTACCGTATTCCGGCGCGTCTGGTGTTCAAGAAAGGCAGCGGCATCAGCAACCTTCCAGCTCAGCTCAAAGGCAAGCGGATCGGTGTCCAGCGCGCGACCAACTTCGATCGCTACGTCACCGAGAAATTCGCCCCGGCCGGTGCCGAAGTGATCCGCTACGGTTCACAGAATGAAGTGTTCCTCGATCTTTTGGGCGGGCGACTGGATGCGACCATGGCCAGTTCGGTGGTGATCGATGAAAGCCTGTTGAAGCGGCCAGAAGGGCGTGAATTTGAATTCGTCGGCCCGAATTTCACCGAAGAGCAATTCTTCGGCACCGGTATCGGGATCGCGGTGCGCAAGGACGATCCGCTGGCAGGCCGTTTCAACCAGGCATTGGCGACGATTCGTGCCAATGGTACCTACGACAGGATTCGCCAGAAGTATTTCGATTTCGATATCTACGGCGAGTGATCAACCCGTGTTCTTTCGGCACGCCTATTGGGTGCCAAAGGAACTTTTGGCAACCACCAGCCTGATCGTCAGTCCCTCGCGCTTCCAGTCACGGGAAATCTCGCCGCCAAGCTGACCACGTACGGTCGCCTTGGCGAGCAGAGAGCCAAAACCAACACCATCGGGTACCTGGTCAATCACCGGCCCGTTTCTTTCGCTCCACTCAAGGGTAAACAGATCCCCGCTTTCGCTGCAGGAGATATCCAGAAAACCTTCGGACGAGGAGAGTGCGCCATATTTTGCAGCGTTTGTTGCGAACTCATGCAACAGCAGCGCGAAGCTCGTTACCGCACTACCGGCAATCGAGATGTCCGGGCCGGTAACGAATGCGCGGGATTGGCAGTTGTCGTCTCCACCTGCATAAGGCGCGACGATCGTTTGAATCAGCGTATGTAAGGTCGTTGGCTGCTCGCTGTTCAAACCATGGGCGATGGTCAGCGCGTGCGAGCGTGCCAATGCGTTCAGCCGCGCACAAACGGCGGAGGCGAGTTCCGCGGGCGTCGTGGCCGAACGGGCGCTCAGCGAGACAACGCTGTTAGCCAGCGCAAACAGATTTTTTACCCGGTGATCCATTTCTTTGATGAGCAGATTTTTCTGTTCTTCTGCCTGTCGGCGTTCAGTGATGTCGCGGGCGATCTTGGCCGCGCCGATGATCCGACCCTCGCGGTTTCTGATGGGTGAGATGGCCAGGGATATCTCGACAAGGCTGCCGTCCTTGCGGCGTCTGATGGTTTCATAATGCTCGATGCGCTCGCCTCGACGGATGCGTTCCAATATGCCTGGTTCTTCATCTTGTCGATCAGCGGGAATCAGCATGGCAACCGGTTTGCCGATGGCCTCTTCGGCCGTATAACCGAAGAGTCGCTGGGCTCCACTGTTCCAGTTGATAATCGTCCCGTTCAGGTCCTTGGCAACAATGGCATCGTCGGAGGATTCGACAATCGCATCATGTCGGCGCGCGGCTTCGTCGGCGATCTCCTGGTCGCTGAGATCGACCAGCATGTTAACGGCGCCGATGAGATTTCCAGTCGCATCGAAGATCGGCGAGGGGTACGCCCGAAAGCGAATACGCGTGCCATCCGGGCGCTCTGCAATGGCCTCAAGCCCTCTGACCGGGCGTCTTTCCTTTAACGCTATGGCCATTGGGCATTCGGCGTGGGGCAGGGGAGTGCCGTCAGGCCAATAGAGCTTCCAGGAACCGCAAAACTCGCTTTCCCCAAGTTTGGGAGTAACTCCCCATAGAGAAATCGCGGCGGTATTGAAAAAAGTGATCAGCCCCCTCGCGTCCGTGGTGTAAACGGCCTCGGGCAGGGCTTCAAGAATGTCATGCACGCCCATTTCTTGAGTGGCTGAGTACAAACCCGGGTCCTTGTTTGTGGGGCTATAGGTAGCCTCGCAAGCGGTGTCGGGTTCATCAATCGGCATGTGGCTCATTCCAGACTCCGTTACGTGGCGGCGCTCCTTGCTTGGGCTTCCCCAATTCACCTGATGCTGCAGGGGATAATGCGGTGGGAAGTCATAAAAAATGACAGTGCGCTTACAAGAGAATTCAACAGTATCGCATAGTGAATCGCGACCCTGGATCCGGTATGAATCAGCGCAGGTTTTTTTCGACGCGCACGGACGACCGGGCAGGCCAGTAGCGACGCGACAAATTTAATGTAGACCAACTTATGGCGGATTGGATTTCTACTGAAAGAATTTTTTCGAATGAGCCGCTTATGCCAGCAACTCCATCAATGCCAGCTGCAAGGTAAATAGGGGGAGCCTATAGAACTCGGAAAAAATCGTACGCCAAGGCTTCCGACCTTTCTGACAGGTAGTCGAGAAACGTCCTATTTACTCTCCAGACCCTTGAGTTAATTCTCTGGGCGGGCGCTTTGCTCGATTCCAGTGCGCTCGTGAGTCTGTGCGCTTCAGCAACTGTCCCTGTAAAGCCACACTTATCCCCTGGCGACCACCCCAAGCTAAAGACGGCCCTTGGCATTTCCAGCCGTAGCCTGGTGCACTACTGGAATTTCACGCTTACCGACATCAGGGCGCGTGCCCGGCACCACTGGCTGTGATGGCTCTCATATTCTTTTAAGGAATAAACAAATCATTATTTATTCCTTTTGTTGGTGGCTCATAACGTGCACTTTGAAGACCTGCACATCGGTGCGGATCTGCTCAACAACAGCCAGGAAGCCTCATCATGACCATCAAAGCGATCAATGTTCGGAACCAGTTCAAGGGCATCGTCAAGGAAATACTGGAAGGTGCAGTGGTCTCTGAAATCGAGGTGCAAACCGCTTCCGGAATCGTTACCTCGGTGATTACCACCCGTTCAGTGCGCGATCTTGACTTGAAGGTAGGCAGTGAGGTCATCGCTTTCGTCAAGTCCACCGAGGTCTCGATCGCCAAGCTGTGAAACGAGCGGGCTTGAACCGCCGTATGACGAACGCCTGCGCATCCATGGTGGCGCAGTGCGGGTCCAGCTGATCCATAAGGCCGCACCTGTCAATGACAGGTGCGGCCTTATCTTGATAACTGACCTCAAGTTAGCTATGCATTTTTATGAATTTATTGATTTTTATCAATTGATTAATTACCGTTTTTTCACCTGAGATCACCCTGGACATCGAGCAAAACCTGTTGATTGGCGGATTCGTTGGTAAGGCTGTACCGGTGAGGTTTCACAAGCGCGGGCAGGCTAGTTGAAAGGACGTCAACAAACATAACTATGACCTACGCTTACCCCCAGACGCATGTTCATGAACAGGGGATCTTCCCTGATCGCAACTCATCCGGCGCCCACAGAACACTGCTATCGGGAGACAACTCATGTCCGCCTTGTTCCGTCGATTCAGCAGCTTGATTGCAACTGCGGTTACCGCAGCCGCCCTTGCAACCCCGGTCTTTGCATTGGACACCGTCAAGTTCATGGCCCCTGGCTCGGTCGGTGGTGGTTATGACCAGACTGCAAGGGTGTTGGGCAAGGCCTTGATCGAGGCCAAGGTGGCCAAATCCGTCACCTTCGAGAACAAGGGTGGCGCGGGCGGAACGCTGGGGCTGGCGCAATTTGCCAACAGCACCAAGGGCGACCCGAATGCGCTGCTCGTCGTCGGCGCGATCATGGTCGCTGCCATAGAACAGAACAAGCCGCAAATCACCTTGAAGGACGTGACACCGATCGCCCGGCTTTTTACCGAATACAACGTGCTGGCCGTCCGTGAGGAGTCCCCGTACAAAACCCTGGACGACTTGTTGAAAGACTTCAAGACCAACCCGTCCAGTATCAAATGGGGCGGTGGCTCCAAGGGTTCGATCGACCACATTGGCATCGCTGAATTGGCAGGCAAGATGGATGTCCCCGTCAACAAGGTGAATTACGTTGCCTACGCCGGCGGGGGCGAAGTGGTTGCGGCGACGCTCGGAGGTCACATCACGGTGATCACGGGCGGCTACGCCGAGCTGGCTAAATACGTCCAGTCCAAGCAGTTCCGTTTACTCGCCATCGGTGCCCCGGACCGCGTGGAAGGCATCGACGCACCGACCCTCAAAGAGAAAGGCTACGACGTGACGATCGGCAATTGGCGCGGCGTTTACGGCGCCGCGAACCTCACGCCCGAGCAGCGCAAAGAAGTCACCGACGCGGTCCTGGCCGCCACCAACAGCAAAGTCTGGCAAGACAATGTCAAAACCAATGCCTGGTCACCGAGCATTCTGACCGGAGATGAGTTCGGCAAATTCGTCGAAGAAGAGCACGTACGGTTGCGCGCAATGCTGGTCAAGGTCGGGCTGCTTTGAGATGGCCCGGCTTCGCAGAGTAGTGCCGGCCCAGCTGGCGATCGGCGCAGGTCTGATTGCCATCAGCTTGATCCTGGCAATCGGCGCTTTCCGGTTTCCTCCCGAGATGGGCTTCGTCATCCTCGGTGCCCATGTCTACCCCTACGCGGTCGCGGCGTTCCTCGGAGTTGTCGGCCTGTTGCTGAGCTATCAAGCGCTCACCGGTGGTTTTCGCGAGCTGGCAGAGCACAGCGACGAGACGGCCAACGCGTTGCCTGGCGGCAAGCTCGGCGCGGCCTGGGTGACCGCGGGCCTGGTGGGGGTGGCCTTGTTGATCAACCTCATCGGCTTCGTGTTGGCGGCCGCGCTGTTGTTTGCCTGTTCGGCACGGGGTTTTGGTAGCCGTCGTCCGCTGCGGGACCTGGCGATCGGCATTGCCTTGACCCTGCCGATTTACTGGCTGTTTAACGCCGGACTGGGGGTTTCCCTGCCGCCCCTGATCAACGCCTGGCTCTGACCCGGGCCGAAGGAGATAACAAGGTGGACATTCTCTCAAGCCTGGCGATGGGTTTTTCCGCTGCTCTGACGCCGATCAATTTGATGTGGGGGTTTATCGGCTGTTTGCTCGGCACCGCGATCGGTGTGCTGCCGGGCATCGGGCCGGCGCTGACGGTGGCGTTGCTGCTGCCGATTACCGCCAAGGTCGATCCCACCGGGGCCCTGATCATGTTCGCCGGGATCTATTACGGCGCCCAGTTCGGCGGCTCCACCACCTCCATCCTGCTCAATACCCCCGGGGAATCGTCCTCCATGGTCACGGCCCTGGAAGGCAATCTCATGGCCCGCAATGGTCGAGCAGGACCGGCCCTGGCAACGGCCGCCATAGGCTCATTTTTCGCCGGAACCATCGCGACGATTTTGCTGACCCTGTTCGCCCCCCTTGTTGCCACACTGGCGCTCAAATTTGGTCCCGCGGAGTATTTTGCGATTCTGGTGCTGTCCTTCACCACGGTGTCGGCGGTGCTTGGCGCTTCGATGCTGCGCGGCTTCGCCTCGCTGGGAATTGGATTGACCATCGGCCTGATCGGCCTGGACTCGACCTCAGGCATTGCCCGCTACACCTTGGGGGTTCCCGAGTTGGTCGATGGCATCGAGGTGGTGCTGGTGGCGGTCGGGTTGTTTGCGGTGGGGGAGGCCTTGTACAGCCTGCTGTATCAAAAAGAAGAAGCGGCCGACCGGCACCGCTTGACCTCGTTGTGGATGACCCGCGCCGACTGGAAACGCTCGATTCCCGCCTGGTTACGGGGAACGCTGATCGGTTTTCCCTTTGGCTCCATTCCGGCCGGTGGCGCGGAAATTCCAACGTTCCTGTCCTATTCGACCGAACGCAAACTGAGTAAATACCCGCAAGAGTTTGCGGCCAGCAAAGGCAAGGGCGCCATCGAAGGGGTGGCCGGCCCCGAAGCCGCCAACAACGCGAGCGCGACCGGGTCTTTGGTGCCGCTGCTGACCCTCGGCATCCCGACCTCCGCCACTGCGGCGATTCTGTTGGCGGCGTTCCAGAACTACAACCTGCAGCCGGGTCCGCTGCTGTTTCAGACCTCGGGAGAGCTGGTCTGGACCCTGGTCGCTTCGCTGTACATCGGCAACGTCATCCTGCTGGTGTTGAATCTGCCGTTGGTGGGCCTTTGGGTCAAGCTGTTGCAGATCCCCCGGCCGTACCTGAATGCCGGCATTCTGGTGTTTGCCACCATCGGCGTATACGGCATGCGCCACTCTTCCTTCGACCTGCTGCTGATGCTGGCGATCGGCTGGGGCGGGGTATTGATGCGGCGCTTCGACTTTCCCGTCGCCCCGGTAATCGTCGGCATGCTGCTCGGCCCGATGGCCGAAAAACAATTGCGCAACGCCTTGTCCATCAGCCAGGGCGACTGGCTGGTGTTTGTAACGCAACCGATTGCGGCCTCGGTCCTGGCGCTGACACTGCTGGTGCTGGTGATCCCGCACCTGCTTCACGCCCGCGGCATCCGCTTGCACGAGGACGATTGAGCTTAAGGATTTCCAGATGAACATCGCACCTGTGGCGAGCGAGCTTGCTCGCGCTGAGCCGCGCAGGAGCCCTGAAATCCGCAAGCCGGCACCCTTTGGCATGTCTCCTATACTGATTCGCGCCGACAGCTCAGCGCAGATCCTAGAACGCTGTCGCAGCAGCAGTCAGCGTGCTGACCGTTTCCCTCCCAGTCCCTGCAGGAGATCGAACATGGCAATCCGCATAGGCGACGAAGCACCGGATTTCACCGCAGATAGCACTGAAGGCCCGCTGCACTTCCACGAGTGGATGGGTGACAAATGGGCCATCCTGTTTTCGCATCCGAAAGATTTCACCCCTGTCTGTACCACCGAACTCGGTTACATGGCCGGACTCAAGCCGGAGTTCGACAAACGCAATACCAAGATCGTCGGGCTCAGCATCGACCCGGTCAGCGACCACCAGGCTTGGGTCGGCGACATCAAGGAAACCCAGGGTCATGCGGTCAACTATCCGATGATCGGTGACGAGAATCTGGTGGTGGCGAAGCTCTACGACATGATTCACCCGAATGCCGGTGGTGGCTCGCGTACTGCGGTGGACAACGCTACGGTGCGCTCGGTGTTCATCGTCGGCCCGGACAAAAAGGTCAAGGCGATGTTGATCTACCCGATGAGCGCCGGGCGCAACTTCGACGAAGTGTTGCGCCTACTCGATTCGCTGCAATTGAATGCGAAACACACGGTCGCCACCCCGGTTAACTGGCGGCCGGGCGAGGACGTCATCATTCCCACTTCGGTGTCCGACGAAGACGCCAGGAAAAAATACCCGCAAGGCTTCAAGACCTTGAAGCCCTACCTGCGCACTGTGGCGCAGCCGAAGTAACCTCCGCCTGCAAGAGCCCAGTCAGCATTGGAGAAAGGAGTGTTGATTGGGCTCACCCACCAGGTTGGCTCAGGCTCAGCACCGTCGCACCCGTCTGCTCGCAGGCGGGTTGATGGTGAGTGGTGTTTCCATGCCGCTGGCAAGTGGCGTGGCAGGGCTTCTTTAGCAAACCCATGGATCAGCGATGACGTTTATGCCGGGGCCGCGTTTTCTGCGGCCGCGCTCATTCTGCTACTGGTTCGCCGAGCCTGATCCCGCCCGGCAACGGGCGTTGGATCCGAGTATCAGACGAAAGGTTGCGTGGTCATTCAAACGGATGAAGGCCATTCAATTGCCACGGTCTACAGTCCTAGAGTCGGATAAAACATCGTACTCATAAGGGGTTAGGTCATGGCCACGATCAACGGCAACGAAAGCGCCAATACTCTGACGGGGGGCGCCGCGGCCGACACCCTCAATGGTCTGGGCGGTAACGACACCCTCTACGGCAATGGGGGTGACGATACCCTGGACGGCGGCACCGGCAATGACCGGCTGCTGGGTGGAACCGGCAACGATACCTACCGCTTCGGCCAGGGCTATGGCTTCGATGTGATCGACAACGCCGGCAGCGCCAGCACCGACATTGACACCCTGCAGTTGACCAACCTCAACGCCAACCAGATTCGCTTGACCCGCATCGGCAACGACCTGGTGCTCTCCGTGCTGGCCACTGGCGAGACCCTCACCGTCAGCCTGTGCTTTCTCGACGCGGCCCATGCGATCGACCGCATCCAGTTCGCCGACGGCAGCGTGTGGGGGGTGACCGAGGCACTGGCCAATCTCTATTACCCGCCGGTGGTACCAACCAACGGCGCCGACGTGATCAACGGCAATCCCGGCGATGACAGTCTTCTGGGCCTGGGAGGCAACGACACGCTGTATGGCAACGGCGGCAATGACTTCCTCGACGGCGGCAGTGGCAACGACCGCATGGAAGGCGGTCTGGGTAATGACACGTTTGTGGTGGATGCCGCCGGCGATGGGGTGGTGGAGGGCAGCAACGCCGGGGATGATCTGGTCCAGGCCAGCATCAGCTACACCTTGGGCACTAACCTCGAGCGCCTGACCCTGACCGGCAGCGGCAACCTCAATGGCACCGGCAACGGGGCGGCCAACACCCTGATCGGCAATGCCGGAAACAACCTGCTTGACGGCGGTGCCGGCAACGACCTGCTCCAGGGCGGCGACGGCAATGACACGCTGCTCGGCGGTATCGGCAATGACACCCTGAACGGCGATGCCGGCAATGACCTGCTCGATGGGGGTGCCAGCAGCGACAGCATGACGGGTGGCAGCGGCGACGATATCTACGTCTTCGATAATCTCGGTGACACCCTGATCGAACTGGCAGGGGGCGGCAACGATACCGTCCGTACTTCGCTGAACTACACCCTTGGCGCCAACCTGGAAAATATCGAACTCAGCGGCAGCGCCAATCTCAATGGCACCGGCAATGCCCTGGCCAACAGCCTGACCGGCAACACCGGAATCAATCGCCTCGATGGGGGTGCCGGCGATGACCTGCTCGCCGGCCTCCGCGGCAGCGACACTTACCTGTATGGCACTAACTACGGCAATGACGTGATCGACAACAGCGGCGGCGTCAGCGCCGACATCGATACCGTGCAACTGGTGGGGCTCAACAGCAACCACGTGCGCTTCGTGCAAAGCGGCAACGACCTGCAGATGGTAGTGCTCGCGACCTCCCAGACCCTGACCCTGAAAAATTTTTATCTGGGCCTCGATTACGAGATCGACCGGGTGCGCTTCGACAACAACGTGACCTGGAACGCTGCCGCCCTCAAGGCCGCGGCGACCAGCCCGGTCAACGTCGCGCCGACCTCCACCAACGACACCCGGACCACCCTGGAAGACACGCTGGTCATCCTCGGCAGCGCCGACTTCGGCACCTACAGCGACCCGGAAAACACCCCGTTGGCCGCGGTGAAAATCACCAGCCTGCCAGTGCTCGGCAGCCTGCAGTACCACAACGGCAGCGCCTGGATCGCGGTGGTTCAGGACCAGGTCATCAGCAAGGCCGACCTCGACGCCGGCAAACTGCAATTCGTCCCGGCGCTCAATGGCAATGGCAGCGACTACGCCAGCATCGGCTTCAAGGTCAGCGACGGCACGGCCTTCGCGGTCAACCCCAATACCCTCAACATCAATGTCACCGCGGTCAACGATGGGCCGACTGTCAGCGGACCGGTCAACTTGCCCAACGGCACGGAAGACAGCACCTATTCGATCACCGCCGCCCAGCTGCTGGCCAACGCCAGCGACGTGGATGCCGGCACTACCCTGAGCGTGCAGAGCGTCAGCGTTGGCGCAGGCCTCGGTTCCTTGACCAATAATGGCAACGGTACTTGGTCCTTCACCCCGGCGAGCAACCTCAATGGGCCAGTGACCTTTGCCGTGGTTGTGAGCGATGGCAGCGTTCCGGTCAGTACCACGGCGCAGCTGAGCCTGGCTGCGGTGAATGATGCGCCGACCGTGGCCACGGCACTGCTCGGGCAAAACGCCAGCCAAGACTCGCTCTTCAGCTACACCGTGCCGCTCGCCACCTTCGCCGATGTGGATGCTGGCGATACCCTCGGCTACAGCGCCAGCCTGGCCAACGGCGACCCATTGCCGAGCTGGTTGAGCTTCGACCCGGTCAATCGCAGCTTCAGCGGCACGCCGGGGAATGCCGATGTGGGCAGTCTGAGTTTGAGAGTGACGGCGACCGATGCCAGCAATGCCACCGCGAACAGCAGCTTCACCCTGACCATCGGCAACACCAACGATGCGCCGATCGTCAGTGCCCCTAGCGCCTTGCCTTCGGGCACGGAAGACACGGCCTACGGCATTACCGCCGCGCAGTTGTTGGCCAACGCCAGCGATCCGGACGGCGATACCTTGTCCGTCGCCAACCTCAGCGCCAACCACGGCACGTTGCTCGATAACGGCGACGGCAGCTGGACCTTTACGCCGGATGCCAACTACAACGGCGCGGTTGCGCTGAACTATCAGGTGATCGATGGCCATGGCGGTTCGGCCGCTGCTACCCAGGGCTTCAGCCTGGTAGCGGTGAATGATGCTCCGAGCGTGGCCACGGCACTCGTCGCGCAAAATGCCAGCCAAGACTCGCCCTTCAGCTACACCGTGCCGCTCGCGACCTTCGCCGATGTCGATGCCGGCGATACCCTCGGCTACAGCGCCAGCCTGGCCAACGGAGACCCGCTGCCGGGCTGGCTGAGCTTCGACCCGGTCAACCGCAGCTTCAGCGGCACGCCGGGGAATGGCGATGTGGGCAACCTGAGCCTGAGAGTGACTGCCACCGATGGCAGCAATGCGACGGCGAGTAGCAGTTTCAACCTGACCGTCGGCAACACCAACGATGCGCCCATCGTCAGCGCCCCAAGCGCCTTGCCTTCGGGCACGGAAGACACGGCCTATGGCATTACCGCCGCGCAGTTGTTGGCCAACGCCAGCGATCCGGACGGCGATACCTTGTCCGTCGCCAACCTCAGCGCCAACCACGGCACGTTGCTCGATAACGGCGACGGCAGCTGGACCTTTACGCCGGATGCCAACTACAACGGCGCGGTTGCGCTGAACTATCAGGTGATCGATGGCCATGGCGGTTCGGCCGCTGCTACCCAGGGCTTCAGCCTGGTAGCGGTGAATGATGCTCCGAGCGTGGCCACGGCACTCGTCGCGCAAAATGCCAGCCAAGACTCGCCCTTCAGCTACACCGTGCCGCTCGCCACCTTCGCCGATGTCGATGCCGGCGATACCCTCGGCTACAGCGCCAGCCTGGCCAACGGAGACCCATTGCCGAGCTGGCTGAGCTTCGATCCGGTCAATCGCAGCTTCGGTGGTACGCCGGGCAATGGCGATGTGGGCAGTCTGAGCCTGAAAGTCACGGCCACCGATGGCAGCAATGCCACGGCCAGCAGCAGTTTTACCCTGACCGTCGGCAACACCAACGATGCGCCGATCGTCAGCGCCCCGAGCGCGTTGCCTTCGGGCACGGAAGACACAGCCTATGGCATTACCGCTGCGCAGTTGCTGGCCAACGCCAGCGATCCGGACGGTGACACCTTGTCCGTCGCCAACCTCAGCACCAACCACGGCACATTGGTCGATAACGGCGACGGCAGCTGGACCTTTACGCCGGATGCGAACTACAACGGCGCGGTTGCGCTCAACTACCAGGTCATCGATGGCCACGGCGGTTCGGTTGTCGCTACCCAGGGCTTTAGCCTGGTGGCGGTGAATGATGCACCGAACGTGGCGACGGCACTGCTCGCGCAGAACGCCAGCGAAGACTCGCCCTTCAGCTACACAGTGCCGCTCGCCACCTTCGCCGATGTGGATGTCGGCGATAGCCTCGGCTACAGCGCCAGCCTGGCCAATGGCGACCCATTGCCGAGCTGGCTGAGCTTCGATTCGGTCAACCGCAGTTTCAGTGGTACGCCGGGCAATGCCGATGTCGGCAGCCTGAGCCTGAGAGTCACGGCGACCGATGCCAGTAATGCCACCGCCAGCAGCAGTTTCAATCTGAGCATCGGCAACACCAACGATGCGCCGATCGTCAGCGCCCCGAGCGCGTTACCTTCGGGCACGGAAGACACGGCCTATGGCATTACCGCTGCGCAGTTGCTGGCCAACGCCAGTGATCTGGACGGTGACACCTTGGCCGTCGCCAACCTCAGCGCCAACCATGGGGCGTTGCTCGATAACGGCGACGGCAGCTGGACCTTTACGCCGGATGCGAACTACAACGGCGCGGTTGCGCTCAACTACCAGGTCATCGATGGCCACGGCGGTTCGGTCGCCGCTACGCAAGGCTTCAACCTGGCGCCGGTCAACGATGCGCCGCAGGCCATCCCCGACACCCTGGTCGCCATTGAGGGCACGCCAGTGACCTACACGGCGGCGCAGTTGCTGGGCAACGACACGGATGTCGAAAATGCCAGCCTGGTGATCGCCTCGGTCACCAGCGGCACCGGTGGTACGGCCGTGCTCAACGCTGACGGTAGCGTCAGCTTCACGCCCAATGCCAACTTCAACGGCGCGGCCAGCTTCAGCTACGTGGCCAGCGACGGTGGTGTCAGCAGCAACAGCGCAAGCGTGACGGTCAACGTCGCGGCCACGCGGAGCGTCAAGCTGTTCGCCACCGACGATGGCGCCCACGGCCAGGAACTCTGGATCACCGATGGCACGGCCGCCGGCACCACGCTGCTCAAGGACATCAATCCGGGTGCGAGTGGTTCGAGTCCCACCCTGTTCACCACATTGGGCAATGGCAAGGTCCTGTTCCGAGCGAGTGACGGCACCAACGGTGAGGAACTGTGGATTACTGACGGCACGACGGCGGGCACGGTACTGCTCAAGGACATTTTTGTGGGGGCGAACAGTTCGAACCTCGCGAAATTGCCCACCCTGGGCAACGGCCAGGTGTTGTTCAGCGCGTTGGATGCCGCCAACGGCCAGGAACTCTGGGTCACCGACGGTACGGCTGCCGGCACCATGCTGCTCAAGGACATCAACCCAGGTGTCGGCGGTTCGAGCCTCGGACTGTTGACCACCCTGGGCAACGGCCAGGTGTTGCTCACCGCGTTCGATGCCGCCAACGGCCAGGAACTCTGGATCACCGATGGCACGGCCGCCGGCACCACGCTGCTCAAGGACATCAACCCAGGTGTCGGCGGTACGATCCTCGGACTCTTGACCACCCTGGGCAACGGCAAGGTTCTGTTCAGTTCGTTCGATGCCAATGGCCAGAAACTCTGGATCACCGATGGCACGGTCGCCGGCACCTCACAGCTCAAGGACATCTTTGTGGGAACGGGCAGCCTATTGACCACTTTGAGCAATGGTCAGGTCCTGTTCAGCGCGAGCGATGCCACTAATGGCTCGGAACTCTGGGTGACTGATGGCACGGCCGCCGGCACCACGCTGCTCAAGGACATCAGACCGGGTGTGAGCGGTTCGTTCCCCGCTGTGTTCGCCACCCTGGGCAACGGCAAGGTCCTGTTCCGCGCGCAGGATATTAATGGCCAGGAGCTTTGGGTGACCGATGGCACGACCACGGGCACCTTGCTGCTCAAGGACATCAGTCCGGGCGCGGGCAGTTCGAGTCCCGCCCTCTTGACCACTTTGAGCAATGGCCAAGTCCTGTTCAGTGCGAACGATGGCAGCAACGGCCAGGAACTCTGGCTGACCGATGGCACGGCTGCCGGCACCTCACTGCTCAAGGACATCAGTCCGGGTGCGGGCAGTTCGAGTCCCGCGCTGTTGGCCACTTTGAGCAATGGCCAGGTCCTGTTCAGCGCGAGCGATGCCAGCAACGGCAGAGAACTTTGGATCACCGATGGTACGACCAGCGGCACCACGCTGCTCAAGAATATTTATGTCAATACGGGCAATTCAGGGCCTACAGGCGCCCAGCACTTGTCCGATGGACGGATTCTGTTTTGGGCCGTAGATGCCACGCATGGCGCAGAACCCTGGGTAACCGACGGGACGCCAGCGGGCACCATGCTGCTGAAGGATATTGCGAGTGCCAGCACGCAGAGTTCAGCCCCGATCGCCCTCATCAACTTGAGCAACGGCCAGATTCTGTTCTTCGCGCTAGACGCCACCAATGGCCAGGAACTCTGGGTGACCGATGGCACGACCGCCGGCACCTCACTGCTCAAGGATATCTTTGTGGGATCGGGCAGTTCATCCCCCAGCCCAATGACCACCCTGGGCAACGGCAAGGTCCTGTTCCGCGCGCAGGATATTAATGGCCAGGAGCTTTGGGTGACCGATGGCACGACCACGGGCACCTTGCTGCTCAAGGACATCAGTCCGGGCGCGGGCAGTTCGAGTCCCGCCCTCTTGACCACTTTGAGCAATGGCCAAGTCCTGTTCAGTGCGAACGATGGCAGCAACGGCCAGGAACTCTGGCTGACCGATGGCACGGCTGCCGGCACCTCACTGCTCAAGGACATCAGTCCGGGTGCGGGCAGTTCGAGTCCCGCGCTGTTGGCCACTTTGAGCAATGGCCAGGTCCTGTTCAGCGCGAGCGATGCCAGCAACGGCAGAGAACTTTGGATCACCGATGGTACGACCAGCGGCACCACGCTGCTCAAGAATATTTATGTCAATACGGGCAATTCAGGGCCTACAGGCGCCCAGCACTTGTCCGATGGACGGATTCTGTTTTGGGCCGTAGATGCCACGCATGGCGCAGAACCCTGGGTAACCGACGGGACGCCAGCGGGCACCATGCTGCTGAAGGATATTGCGAGTGCCAGCACGCAGAGTTCAGCCCCGATCGCCCTCATCAACTTGAGCAACGGCCAGATTCTGTTCTTCGCGCTAGACGCCACCAATGGCCAGGAACTCTGGGTGACCGATGGCACGACCGCCGGCACCTCACTGGTCAAGGACATCTTTGTGGGAGCGGGCAGTTCGTCCCCCAGCCTGTTGACCACCCTGGGCAATGGTAAGGTACTGTTCAGTGCGGTCGACGCCAGCAACGGCCGGGAACTCTGGGTCACCGACGGCACGACCGCCGGTACTAGCCTGCTCAAGGACATCTTTGTGGGAACGGGCAGTTCGGGCTCCAGCCTGTTGACCACCCTGGGTAATGGCAAGGTCCTGTTCAGTGCGCTCAGTGCCACTAACGGCCAGGAGCTCTGGGTGACCGATGGCACGGCCGCCGGCACCACGCTGCTCAAGGACATCAATCCGGGTACGGACGGTTCGTTTCCGGCTCTGTTCACCACCCTGGGCAACGGCAAGGTCCTGTTCATTGCGCTCAGTGCCCCTAACGATCTGGAACTCTGGGTGACCGATGGCACGGCCGTCGGTACCACGCTGCTCAAGGACATCAATCCGGGTCCGAACGGTGCTTCGAACCCCGCCCTGTGGACCACCCTGAGCAACGGCAAGGTCTTGTTCAGCGCGTTCGATGGCACGAATGGCCGGGAACTCTGGGTGACCGATGGTACGACCGCCGGTACCACCCTGGTCAAAAACATCTCTGTGGGTTCAAGCAATTCGAATCCCAGCCTGTTGTCCACGCTGGGCAGTGGCAAGGTCTTGTTCGTCGCCACGGACGGAACCAACGGTTTTGAGCTCTGGGTGACCGATGGCACGACCGCCGGCACCTCACTGCTCAAGGATATCTTTGTGGGATCGGGCAGTTCATCCCCCAGCCCAATGACCACCCTGGGCAACGGCAAGGTCCTGTTCCGCGCGCAAGATGCCACCAACGGTCAGGAACTGTGGGTCACCGATGGCACGACGGCGGGCACGGTACTGCTCAAGGACATCAATCCGGGTGCGAGCAGTTCGCAGCCGGTCAATCATTTGGTGACCAGCCTGGGCAGCGGTCAGGTCCTGTTCACTGCGCTCAACGCCAGCAACGGCGAGGAGCTCTGGATCACCGATGGCACGGCCGCCGGCACCTCGCTGCTCAAGGACATCTTTGTGGGGCCGAGCGGTTCGTCCCCCAGCCCATTGACCACTCTGAGCAACGGCCAGTTCCTGTTCAGTGCGGTCGACGCCAGCAACGGCCGGGAACTCTGGGTCACCGACGGCACGACCGCCGGTACCACGCTGCTCATGGACATCCATCCGGGTCCGAACGGTTCTTCGACCCCCAGCCTGTTGACCACTCTGAGCAACGGCCAGGTCCTGTTCACTGCGTTCGAGTCCGTCAACGGCCAGGAACTCTGGGTGACCGACGGCACGGCCGCCGGCACCATGCTGCTCAAGGACATCAATCCGGGTTCTGGAGGTTCGAGCCCAGCCCTGGTAGCGACCCTGAGCAGCGGCCAAGTCTTGCTCCGAGCCTCTGACATCGCCAACGGTTCTGAACTCTGGATCACCGACGGCACGACCGCCGGCACCATGCTGGTCAAAGACATCAACGACGCCACCCTCTCATCGCAAGTGGCAACGGTGATGTTCGATCTGCGCATCGTCATCGATGCGCCTACCAGCGCGTCGGTGGCGCGGACCGCCGACATTCTGAATGGCAACGCGCAGGCCAATACGCTCAACGGCGGTGACGGCGACGACACGCTGAACGGTTTGGCCGGCAATGACGACATCGACGGGCGTAGTGGCAACGACATACTGAGCGGTGGCGTGGGCGACGACATCTTCCGCTTCTCCACCGCGCCTGGGGCCGACAATATCGACTCCGTTACCGACTTCACGCAGGGCGCCGACATGCTGGCGCTCAACAGCGGGCTGTTCAACCTGCAGGGCCAGACCGTCGCCGAGATGCTGGCCAATGTCAACGGCACTCAAAACGAGGTGGCCGGAGCGCATCTGGTGTTCAACCAGAATGATCACACGCTCTATTACGATGCCGACGGCGCAGCCAATGGTAACGCCATCGCGGTGGTGACCCTGACTGGTGTGGCGACCCTGACGGCGAGTGATGTGCAGCTGTACGTCTAAGGTGCCGGGGCATGGGTATCTGCACATCTCGAAAGGCTAGAACTCCCGTAGCAGCTGTCGAGTAGAACGAGGCAGCGTCCGAGGACGGAGTCCTCGTAAAAGCTGTGCTCGCGGTTTATCTGACACACCGAGGTGCAGGGTCTTACGGCTGCTTTGCAGCCGGACGCTGCCTCGTTCTACTCGACAGCTGCTACACCCCTCCAGGCATCAAAAAATGTAGATACCTAGGGTGCCGGGGGCAGGACAAACCCGTCCTCAACCCCCGATCAGCCGGGTAAAGAGGTCGATCATTTGTGCCTGGCGGGTCAACCTCTGGGCCGGAAAACCGCCGGCCGAAGTGTCGAAAGTGTCAATGACTGGTTGAGTCTTCGGCAGCTCCAGCCAGGACTTCCTGCGCCCCTGATCCCGTGTTGGATCCGAGTATTAGACGAAAGGTTGCGTGGTCATTCAAACGGATGAAGGCCATTCAATTGCCACGGTCTACAGTCCTAGAGTCGGATAAAACATCGTACTCATAAGGGGTTAGGTCATGGCCACGATCAACGGTAACGAAAGCGCCAATACTCTGACGGGTGGCGCTACGGCCGATACCCTCAATGGTCTGGGCGGTAATGACACCCTCTACGGCAATGGGGGTGACGATACCCTGGACGGCGGCACTGGCAATGACCGGCTGCTGGGTGGAACCGGCAACGATACCTACCGCTTCGGCCAGGGCTATGGCAATGATGTGATCGACAACGCCGGCAGTGCCAGCACCGACATTGACACCCTGCGGCTGACCAACCTCAACGCCAACCAGATCCGCTTGACCCGCATCGGCAACGACCTGGTGCTCTCCGTGCTGGCCACTGGCGAGACCCTCACCGTCAGCCTGTGCTTTCTCGACGCGGCCCATGCGATCGACCGCATCCAGTTCGCCGACGGCAGCGTGTGGGGTGTCACCGAGGCACTGGCCAATCTCTATTACCCGCCGGTGGTACCAACCAACGGCGCCGACGTGATCAACGGCAATCCCGGCGATGACAGTCTTCTGGGCCTGGGAGGCAATGACACGCTGTATGGCAACGGCGGCAATGACTTCCTCGACGGCGGCAGCGGCAACGACCGCATGGAAGGCGGTCTGGGCAATGACACGTTTGTGGTGGATGCCGCCGGCGATGGGGTGGTGGAGGGCAGCAACGCCGGGGATGATCTGGTCCAGGCCAGCATCAGCTACACCTTGGGCACTAACCTCGAGCGCCTGACCCTGACCGGCAGCGGCAACCTCAATGGCACCGGCAACGGGGCGGCCAACACCCTGATCGGCAATGCCGGAAACAACCTGCTTGACGGCGGTGCCGGCAACGACCTGCTCCAGGGCGGCGACGGCAATGACACGCTGCTCGGCGGCATCGGCAATGACACCCTGAACGGCGATGCCGGCAATGACCTGCTCGATGGGGGTGCCAGTAGCGACAGCATGACGGGTGGCAGCGGCGACGATATCTATGTCTTCGATAATCTCGGTGACACCCTGATCGAACTGGCAGGGGGCGGCAACGATACTGTCCGTACTTCGCTGAACTACACCCTTGGCGCCAACCTGGAAAATATCGAACTCAGCGGCAGTGCCAATCTCAACGGCACCGGCAATGCCCTGGCCAACAGCCTG
>NZ_CABVHY010000025.1 GCF_902497875.1 Pseudomonas fluorescens | reverse complement strand
GCACAAAAAAAGCAAAAACAGAAGCAGCTTCAATCACAGACAGTGGAGGCAGCAGGCTACGTTGTGGTGGTCACGACCTTGGACTGCCTGAGTGCGCAAGAGGTCTTGGCCCTTTATCGGCACCGCTGGCAGGTGGAGTTGGCGTTCAAGCGGATGAAGTCATTGCTAGGGTTATCGCGCTTGAGAAAGAAAAACCCGGAAGGCGCGAAAGCCTGGCTGCAAGGGAAATTATTAGTGGCTTGCCTTATTGAGCGGTTGATCGCCACAGGCGAGCATTTTTCCCCTGTCGAGAGCGAGGGGCATTCAAGAAAACGTGGCTCAGAGGCGTTGTCGCTGGCGTGAAATGGCCTTTATCCATTGGTTGCTTTGTAGCGTGATCAGTCCCCGCTTGTCGTTGTTTACGTGTCTTGAGAAATGGGATTACTTCAGTCGTGCACTGCGCGAATCCCCGCGAAAAAAGCGGGGATACCAGCAAGATGAGCTATGGAGCGAGAGATTTGGTTAGCGCCTATGGGGGCAAGCCCCCTCGCCACAAGGTTTGTGCCTACTTCGAGATCTGCGCCTGCAACCGCCGACCGAGCACATCCAGAAGATCACACCCATCGCGCAGTGCAATGGCGCAGAGCCGGGCGAAGTCTTGGAGGATCACCGCATCGGTACGAATTTCCTCGCGCATGGCCAGGTTTTCCATCAACTGAGTGACGGCGCGGATGCGGTAATCGGCAGCGTCCTGCAGCACATCGAGTGGCGCCAGGGTGTCGACGAACAGGGTCGGGATATCGCAGTCGTTGCTGGTGAGAGGCATGTAGCGATGGGTGGGGGCGGTGGAAAAGGGTGGATCGGGTGTCAGTGTTTTCATTTGAGAGCTCTGGTTATGCATCAATCAAGCATCGACGCGAATGAGTCCCGGTATTTAAAGGGTTCCTACGCCCTGTCACTGAATTTGCAGTGACATTCAAAGATTATCGATGCAGCCAATCTCCCGCCAGTTCATACAAACCGCCACAGCCTGCGGGAAGTTTCCGATGAGTTCGCGCAAAATCTTAGTCGTCTGACAGGTCGCTTTCGCGGGCAAGCCCGGCTCCCACAGGTCTTGCGTCGATCTTGTAGGAGCAGCCGGTCGACGCTCGATTGCTCGCGATGGAGGTTAACGATAACGCGTGCTTTCTGAATAAACGCGCCGTCCTTGAGTCCATCGCGAGCAAGCTCGCTCCTACAGGGGTGCAGGCAACACGGTCTACCTGACAAACCCTAAAACACAGCTACATTGAAAAGCCACTACCCAAAGCGGCGGGATTCGCTTATGCTTTTAGCTGTATAAAAATACAGTAGTCGCAAAAGACAACTTATCGTGAAGGCATGTGAGGTGGTAAATGGCCGTCGAAGTGGTATACCGCAGCAGCCGAGATCTGGAGCGTTTGTTCATGGATAAAGCCGAAGCTGACCGTCATGACAAAATGCTCGAACTGGCCGAGTTGCTGGCCGAAGTGTTGCAAAAAGCCGTTCCGTCGCTGACCGAGCAGCAAGTGGAAGAAGCCGGGATCTACATGGCGAAAAATCGCGATGTGTTCGCCAAGGCATTCAAGAGCCAACCGGACGCCCTGTCCGAGTTACTCAATGTGCCGGCTGAAGCACCTGAACCGGTTAAAGCGCCTGAAGTGACTGAAGCAGCCGAACCGGTTGAAGCAACCGAAACAGCTGAGCCCGTCAAGCCCGCGAAAGCCGCGAAAGCCGCCAAGCCCGCGAAGTAAGCAACACCCCGAATTGAATAGGCCCTGAGTCACTGACTCAGGGCCTTTTTAATGGCTGCAGGAAAAGTTCTAATCCTCAGGTTTTTCCAGGGCTTCGACCAGCGCCTTGAAGAACCGCGCCGCTTCGCCGCCAGTCACCGCCCGGTGATCGAAGGTCAGCGACAGCGGCAGGATCGGATGCACCACAACCTTGCCGTTCATCGCGACCGGTTCGTCGCGAATGGCGCCGGCGGCGAGAATTGCCACCTGTGGCGGCACCACCACCGGGTTGGCGTAGCGCCCGAACAAGGTGCCGAAATTGGACAGGGTCAGGGTCGCGCCCATCATTTCCTGGGGCGGTATCGAGCGCGCCTGTACGTCGGCGCGCAATCGATTCATGCCCTCTTTAAGGTCGGCCGACGCACGCTTGCCGACATCGAGCAGGACCGGCACGAACAAACCGTCCGGTGTGTCCACGGCGATGCCCAGATCGAGTGTCTGGTGCTGCTTGATCGACAGCGACTTGCCGTCGAACGCACTGTTCAATACGGGTTCCAGCGCACAGGCGGCAGCCATGGCCTTGGCCAGGCGAATCAACGGATCCCGGGCCTGGCCCCAGCGATGCAAGTCGGCATCGCCGAAGATCGTCACCGGCACCACTTCGGCGTGGGACCTGGCCATGTTCAGCGCCATGCTGCGACGTACTCCGCGCAGCTTCTCGCCGCCGAATTTTTCGCGCTCGGTCCGCGATGCCCCCTCGACGTCACTACGGGTAATCAGGCCGTCCGTGCCGGAACCGCTCAACTCGCTCAAGTCGACGCCCAGTTGCCGGGCCAGTTGCCGCACCGCAGGGGTGGCACGGGTGGCCATGTGTTCGCGAGTCGAGGGGGCAGCGCCAACGAAAAACTGATCGTCCTGGCGGCTGCCACCCCCTTCCAGGCGCCCGACCACCGTGCCTGCATCCGCCTCGCCTTCATATCCGAGCAAGGGCTCGCCGACGTGCAGGATATCGCCTTCAGCGCCGTAGGTTTTCGCCACCACGCCGTCATAGGGCGCGGGGATATCCACCAGTGCCTTGGCGGTTTCCACCGAGACCAGCAATTGATCGGCCTTGACCGTATCGCCGACCTTGACGTGCCATTTGACGATCTCCGCTTCCTGCAGACCTTCGCCCAGATCGGGCAGTTTGAAATATTTCATCACTCCCTCCTCGGGCTCAGGCGAAATTCAGCACGCTATCGCAGGCGTGAAGAATGTCTTCAACGCTGGGGATGTACAGTTGCTCGAGCCGATACAGCGGTGGCGGGATATCCGGCGCGGTAACCCGCAGAATTGGCGCCTGCAATTCCAGCAACGCCCGTTCGTAGAGGCTGGCAGCGATTTCCGCGCCAACCCCGCAGGAGCGCGGTGCTTCATGGATGATCACGCAATGGCCGGTCTTGCGTACTGAAGCTTCCAGCGTGTCGAGGTCCAGGGGTTTGATGCAGGCGACGTCGATCACTTCCGCCGACACGCCCTGCTCAGCCAGTGCGGTAGCGGCCTGCAGGGTTTCCATGACACTGGCGCCCCAGCTGATCAACGTGATATCGCTGCCTTCGCGCAAGGTGAAACAGCTATCGAGGGGCAGGCGTTTGCCGTCATCAACCAGCGGTTGCGGGTTCATTCGGTAGAGTCGGGTCGGCTCGAGAAACACCACTGGATCCGGATCATCGATGGCCGCCAGCAGCAGGCCATAGGCCCGGGCCGGCGATGAGGGGATCAGCACTCGCAGCCCCGGAATATGCGCGAACAGCGCCTCGGTGCTTTCACTGTGATGCTCGGGTGCACGAATCCCGGCACCCATCGGGGAGCGCAGCACCATCGGGCAGGTGATCCGCCCTCGTGTGCGGTTGCGAATGCGGCTGGCGTGGGACACCAGGTGCTCCATGGTGGCGTAGATAAAACCCATGAACTGGATCTCCACCACCGGTTTCAGGCCTTGGGCGGCCATGCCTATCACCAGCCCGCCGAGCATGGTTTCGGCCAGCGGCGAGTCGATTACCCGCTTGAAGCCAAAGCTGTCCCGCAGCCCTTGGGTGGCGCGAAACACCCCGCCGTTCACGCCGACGTCTTCGCCCAGAACAATGACATTTTCGTCTTCGCCCATGGCTCGATGCAGGGCCAGATTCACCGCTTCCAGCAGGCTGACTTTAGCGTCACTCATGAGCCCCTCCTCGCGCGCGCCGGGCTGCCCGTTCGAGAAACCATTCGCGCTGATCGCCCAGGACTGCCGGCCATTGTGCGTAGACGTATTGCATCAGTGTTTCTGGGGCTTGATGACCGGCCGCGTCGAAGTTATCCACAGCGCGTTGCACCAGCCCCTGACACTCGGCGATCAGCGCCTGCTCGCGACGTTCGTCCCAGACGCCCTGCCCGGCCATGAAGGTTTGCAGGCGCTTGATCGGTTCTTCGAGCCAGGCGTGCTTGACCTCCTCGGCGGGACGATAGCGCGTGGCATCGTCGGCGGTGGTGTGGTCGCCGAGGCGATAACTCACGCATTCCAGCAACACCGGGCCTTTGCCGTGACGCGCCCGCTCCAGCGCGACTTGCACACGGTCATAGACTGCCAGAAGGTCATTGCCGTCAACCTGTTCGCCATGGAACCCGGCGCCGATCGCCTTCTGCGCCAGGGTCGGCGCACCGCACTGAATCCGGCGCGGCACCGAGATTGCCCACTGGTTGTTGTTGATCACGAACACCACCGGCAACTGCCAGGCGCCCGCCACGTTAAGGGCCTCGAGAAAGTCGCCCTTGCTGGTGGCGCCGTCGCCGCAGGTGGTCACCGCCACCCGGTGTTCGCCGCGGATCTTGAACGCGCTGGCGACACCGCAAGCATGCAGCGCCTGGGTCGCAATCGGCACGCAGATGGGAAAGTCCTGAGCCACCGCGGGCTCGGCAAAGTGGCTGCCGCGCTCGTCACCGCCCCAGTACAAAAGGATTTCTTCCATCCGCACTCCGCGCATCAATTGCACGGCGGTGTCGCGGTAATACGGCACCAGCACATCTTCGGCGTGCATCAGGCTGCCGACCGCCACGCCGATCGCCTCTTGACCCAGGGTCGGCGCGTAGGTGCCGATGCGTCCGGTACGTTGCAGGGCGACCGCTTTCTGATCGAACAGGCGGGTCAGTACCATCTGCCGGTAAAGGCGCGTCAGCAGATTAAAATCATCCGCCCAGGCAGGCAGCTCACCGAGCAGTTGGCCATCGGGGGATAAATAACGGGTATAGGGAAGGTCGACCGTGTTACGAGGCATGGCACAGCTCCTTGCACGCCGGATAAGCGTGAAGCTGATAAGCCCCGCGCTTGTGACGCCGGGCTCTGAAACATATCGGCTCCTAACGGTACAGCAGGCGCTCCGCCAACTCGTCCGCCACCCGCGCCGGGGAGCGTTTTTCGGCTTGGGCATGGGCGAAGACTTCGGTCAGTCGCGCGCCGATTTTCGACAGATGCGCGGTAATGATCGGCAACTCCTCGCCGCGATGTTTCAGCGAGACGTAAATCAGCCCGCCGGAATTGATCACGTAATCCGGCGCGTACAGAATCCCGCGGTTCTCCAGCTGATCGGCGACCTGCAGATTGGTCAGCTGGTTGTTTGCCGAACCCGCTACCGCCGCGCAGCGCAACTGGGCGACGCTGTGGCTGTTGAGCACGCCGCCCAGGCCACAAGGCGCGAGGATGTCGCAGGGGGTGCTGAGCAGTGATTCATTGGCAATCGGGTGGGCACCGAGTTGCTCCATGGCCAACTGTACTTTGCCCGGGTCGATGTCGCTGACCAGCAGTTCGGCACCGGCGGCATGCAACTGTTCGGCAAGCGCGAAACCGACATTGCCCAGGCCCTGAACGGCAATCCGCAGGCCCTCGAGGTTATCGATGCCCAGGCGGGCGATGGCGGTGGCGCGGATTCCGGCGAATACCCCCATGGCAGCATGCGGCGAAGGGTCGCCCGCTGCAGTGGTGCTGGTGACATGTTGGGTTTGTTGGGCGATGCAATCCATGTCGGCAACCGAGGTGCCGCTGTCGATGGCGGTGATATAACGACCGTCGAGCTGTTCGACGCAGCGGCCGAAGGCTTCAAACAATGCGGAACGGCTTTCGACATGGGCCGGTCGAATAATTACCGCTACACCGCCGCCTTGAGGCAGTCCGGCCAAGGCAGCCTTGTAACTCATCCCCTGGGCCAGGCGCACGGCATCCGCCACGGCACTTTCATCGTCGGGGTAGGCAAGGTATCGACAGCCGCCAAGGGCAGGTCCCAGACGGCTGCAATGGATAGCAATCACCGCCTTCAAACCGGTCACCGGGTCGACACTCAGGTGTAGCGATTCAAGGCGGGTGCTTTGCATGAGAGCGAACATCATCGGGCTCCCGAATCAAGCTTCCAGTCGCCAGTATAGGCTTGTGGCGAAAGATTGCAGAAACGCACAGGAATAAGCCGCAGCGGATTTCAAGCTTTAGGACATAACCTGCAACCTGTTGTGTACAGCACTGGACGAAAGCCGGCGACGGGGCTAAAACGAGGCATTGACCGGAGATTTCGATGACCCCGCGCGAGGCTTTTTTCGACTGTCTGCAACGCTCTCCGCCAGCGCTCTTTGAAGCGGCGGTGTGGATCGCTGTCGAGCATGATCCGGCGGTAGAGCCAGAGGCGTTGCTGCACAACTTCAAAGACCTGGTACAACGGGTCAGCTGCGGTTTACCCCTGCTGCCGGTGAGCGAACTCGGGCAGCCCTTGTTGCGCCGGATGAATGACCTGAGGTTCGCCCAGGATGACGCCACCCCGCTACGACCCCAGGCCGCATTGGTCAATAAAGTACTGGAACGCAAACGCGGACAGCCACTGGCGCTGGGGTTGATCGCCCTGGAGTTGGCCAGGCGCCTGGAAATCCCGTTGGTGGGGGTTAACTTCCCTGGGCATTTTCTGCTGCGTGTGCCGGGTGCCGATCATTTGCTCGACCCTTGTGGCGGGCGGCGCTTGTACCCCAATGACTGCCGCGATCTGCTGCAACGCCAGTATGGCCAGAACATGAAGCTCAGTGCCGAGCATTTGCTCACCGCCGAGCCGGTTCAAATGCTGCAGCGCCTGTCGCGCAACTTGCGTCAACTGCACCTGGCCAACGACGACAACCTCGGTGCGTTGATCGACGCCGAGCGCGTGCTGGAACTGGGCAACGCCAGCGCCTCCGACTACCTGGCCCGCGCCAGCCTCTACCAGCGCCTCGACTGCCCGAACGCCGAACGCTTCGACCTGGAGCACGCGTTGCTGCTCAGCGAAGACCCTATCCAGCGGTTACGGCTGACCGAGCGGCTGGGGCATTTGCCGCCGAATTCGATTGTGCATTGAGCTCCGTTTCCTCGCCCTTCGCGCTTTTCCGTACACTGCTTGTCCACCTCATGGATGAAGCTGACATGAATGTTCTTTCCCCCGCTGAACAATTTCTTCAGGATTTTCACCAGCGCCGGCCTGGGACTACCAGCGCCGCATTTGCCCATCTGAGCACCTCGAATCAAGTTTCTTCATACACAATTCTGGCATCGGTTATCCCCACTTCCAGGCCAACACTGACGGTGCTGGACCTAGCCTGTGGGGACGGACACTTGCTGGCATTGCTGGCCAACCGGCAACAACCGGCATTGCGATTGATCGGCGTGGACATGAGCCAGGCCGAACTGGACGTAGCGCGCTCGATGCTGCCTGACCATGTGCTCCTGCTGAAAGAACGAGCCCAGGCACTGTCGACGGCGACGGGCAGTATTGATTTTGTTCTCTCGCATCTGGCCCTGATGCTGATGGACGACCTGGAACAAGTCCTGATTGAGATCCGCCGTGTTCTGCGCGATGACGGGAAGCTGGCAGTGATCGTTGGACGAGGTTTCTTGTTGGGAGAGGTCGGTACGTTGTATCTGGATGCTTTTCGGGCTATCGCCCAGCAAGATGCGCTGGCGCATTTGCCAATGGGCGATCCACGCACCCGTACCCGGGAGGGATGGATCGAGTTACTGAGTGCAGATTTTACCTGCGTTGAGTTTGAAGATATGGATGTCGAGTGGCATCCGCAATTCGACGAGCTTTGGGCATCACTGAATGATACCTACGATGTGGATCGGCTAACGTCCGCAGCACAAGCCCGGTTGAAGGGACGTTTCAAAACTTCTATCGAACATCTGAAACTGGAAGACGGCTCCATTCCTACCGGATGGGGGCTGCGCCTGATTCGGGGCAGCGCCTCCTGATCTTATTTCATACCTGTAAACGGCATTGGGACTTGCCCGCAAAGCTTTCAGGGGGTATCCGGTTGCTGTGCCGGATGCGCCTTGAGAAACGCCGGATGCTGGGCCGCCAACCCGGCCACCCGGCGAATCCGTGGGTAACTCTCAAGGGAGATGTTGAACCGTTCGGCCGCATACAACTGCGGGATCAGGTAGACATCCGCCAGTCCCGGCTCATCGCCGAAGCAATAACCCTGGTTGCCGATCAAGTGTTCGACCGCCGCCAACCCCTGGGTGATCCAGTGGCTGATCCACTGCACCACCTGGACTTCATCATGGCCCCATTGGCGCAGCAGGTTGAGCACGCTGACATTGTGCAGCGGATGAATGTCGCAGCCGATCAACCCCGCCACCCCACGCTCGTGAGCGCGAGTGGTCAGGTCTTTGGACAGCAACGGCAGCTGCGGATAACGCTCTTCGAGGTACTCGATGATCGCCGGTGACTGGATCAGCAACTCGCCTTCATCGGTGCGCAAGGCCGGCACACGGCCCTGGGGATTGATGCCAAGGTACGTCGACTGCCGATGTTCGCCGCCCTGGGGGGCGATCAGGTTGATCGGCAGCGCCTGGTAATCCAGGCCCTTGAGCGCCAGCGCGATACGCACCCGATAGGACGAAGTCGAGCGGTAGTAGGTATAGAGTTCCATGGCTCGAACCTCTTAACGGGCCGGGAGAATTTTGCCGCGGCATTCGCCGAAACCGATGGACGCAACACCCTCGGCGCTGCAGCGCGCACGCAGGATGATTTCGTCACCGTCTTCGAGGAATTTGCGCACTTCGCCGGAGGCCAATTCGATCGGCTTTTTGCCGCCCTCGGTGATTTCCAGCAGGCTGCCGAACTGACCATTCTCAGGCCCCGACAGGGTGCCCGAACCAAACAGATCGCCGGCTTGCAACTGACAGCCATTGACGCTGTGGTGCGCTACCATCTGCGCCACGGTCCAGTACATGTGTTTGGTGTTGCTCAAGGTCAGACGGTGAGCCGGCAGGTTCTGCTCGCGCATCGACTCGGTCAGCAGCAGCACTTCCAGTTCAATATCGAAGGCACCGCCAGCCTGGTCGCGTTTATCGAACAGGTACGGCAACGGCTGTGGATCGCCTTCCGGACGAGCCGGCTGGGCACGGCGGAACGGCTCCAGCGCTTCGGCGGTCACTACCCACGGCGAGATGCTGGTGATGAAGCTTTTCGACAGGAACGGCCCCAGCGGCTGATATTCCCAGGCCTGGATATCCCGCGCCGACCAGTCGTTGAGCAAGCAAAAACCGGCAATGTGTTCGGCGGCATCACCAATGGCGATCGAGTCGCCCATGTCATTGCCCTGACCGATCCAGATACCCAGTTCCAGCTCATAGTCCAGGCGCGCGCAGGGGCCGAAGGTCGGCTCGGCCTGGCCGGCCGGCAGGGTCTGGCCTTTGGGCCGACGCACGTCAGTGCCCGACGGACGAATGGTCGAAGCGCGGCCGTGGTAGCCGATCGGTACGTATTTGTAGTTCGGTAGCAGCGGGTTGTCGGGACGAAACAGCTTGCCGACGTTTTGCGCGTGCTCGATGCCGACGTAAAAGTCGGTGTAGTCGTTGATCTTCGCCGGCAGGTGCATTTCGCAGCTCACCGCCAGTGGCAGCAACTTCGCGCCTTGGGCTTCGATCTTGCCGTGCAGGGTACTGCCTTCGGCGAACAGCTCCAGCAGACGTTCGCGCAATGCGACCCGGGCACTGCGGCCCAGATCGAAGAAGGCATTCAGTTGGCCGCCGCGGGTGGCTTCGACCGCCGTGCGCGCGGCACCGTCAAACAGACCGGCATCCAGCGCAGCTTCCAGGTCGAAGATATGCTCACCGATAGCCACGCCGCTGCGCGGTGCGCCGCCCTTGATGCTGAATACACCCAGCGGCAGGTTCTGCAGCGGGAAGTCGGCGTGGCCGTTGGCGGAGGCAACCCAGCTACGAGTAATGGTTGGCTGATTCATCGGTTATCTCCGGTTCGGATTGAAAGTAGCGGGCAACGAGGCCCAGCAAGCATCATAGTTATTCTGCAACTGCGGGCAGTCGAGGGCGAAACGGCTCGGGCGCAGCACTTGGCTGGTCTCGAACATGAAGGCCATGGTGTTGTCGATCTTGCTCGGTGAAAGCTCGGCGGCAATCGCCTTGGTGCAGGTTTCGCCATCCGGTCCGTGGGCGCTCATGCAGCTGTGCAAGGACGCGCCGCCCGGCAGGAAACCTTCGGCCTTGGCGTCGTAGCTACCCTGGATCAAACCCATGAACTCATTCATCAAATTGCGGTGGAACCAGGGTGGACGGAAGGTGTTCTCGGCCACCATCCAGCGTGGCGGGAAGATCACGAAGTCGAGGTTAGCCAGGCCGTGGACGCTGGTGGGCGACGTCAGGACGGTGAAGATCGACGGATCGGGATGGTCGAAACTGACCGTGCCGATGGTGTTGAAACGCCGCAGGTCATATTTGTAGGGCACATTGTTGCCGTGCCAGGCGACCACGTTCAGCGGCGAATGATCGAGCTCGCAACCCCAGAGTTCGCCGAGGAACTTTTGCACCAGGGTGGTCGGCTGTTTCAGGTCTTCGTAATGCGCGACCGGGGTCAGGAAATCCCTCGGATTGGCCAGACCATTGCTGCCAATCGGCCCCAGGTCCGGCAGGCGCAGCGGCGCGCCATGGTTCTCGGCGATGTAGCCGCGAGCCTGGGCATCGAGCAACTCGACGCGAAATTTCAGACCGCGAGGCAATACAGCGATTTCCAGCGGCTCCAGTTCCAGCACGCCCAGTTCAGTGACGAGGCGCAGACGGCCCTGTTCCGGCACCAGCAGCAACTCCCCGTCGGCATTGAAGAACACTCGCTCCATGGAGCGGTTGGCGCGGTAGTTATAGATGCTGATTCCGGCCGGTTTTTGCGCCGCCGAGTTGGCGGCCATGCTCACCAGACCGTCGATGAAATCGGTCGGCTCGCAAGGCATATCCAGTGGGTTCCAGCGCAGGCGATTAGGCGTCACCTCGCCCAGCGGGCCACCGGCCAGCTGCCGATCGAGCTTCACAAAGGCCGGGTGGTTGGCCGATGGCTGTATGCGGTACATCCAGGTCCGCCGCGCCTCGCTGCGGACCATGGTAAAGGCGGTGCCGGAGAACAGTTCGGTATAGAGACCGTACGGCGCCTTTTGCGGCGAGTTCTGGCCGACGGGCAATGCGCCGGGCAGCGCTTCACTGCTGAATTCATTACCGAAGCCTGACTGATAAGCCAGCGCTGGCGTCGAGGAATCGAGGGTCATGGAGCCTCCTGAAAATGGAGTGAGCAGTGAGCCGCATCTCCGACAAGAAGCCTCGGCGCGCTGCATTATTTTTATCGTAATCCAATTACGCATAACGTAATTTGATTGGGATTGACCGTCAAGTTATAAAGACGCCCATTCGTCTCGGGATCACACCGCCTCCATGGAAAAGCCGCGCAGCACCAGCGACAGCAACGGTAAACAGAAAGTCCGCTCGGCCGAGGTCGGCACCGACATCCTCAAGGCCTTGGCGCAACTGTCACCCTCGACTTCTTTGTCACGCCTGGCTGAACACGTGCAGATGCCGGCAAGCAAGGTTCACCGCTATTTGCAGGCGCTGATCGCCAGTGGTTTTGCCGAGCAAAATGCCGCCACCAACCACTATGGCCTGGGTCGTGAAGCCTTGCGTGTGGGGTTAGCCGCTTTGGCCAGTATGGACGTGCTGAAGGTCGCCGCCCTGCCGTTGGCGGAGCTGCGCGACGAGCTGAACGAAACCTGCTTCCTCGCCGTATGGGGTAACCAGGGCGCGACCGTGGTGCATATCGAGCCGGCTGTGCGAGCGGTGACGGTGGTCACTCAGTTGGGATCGGTGCTGCCATTGCTCAGCTCATCGACCGGCTTGGTGTTCAGCGCTTTCCTGCCGAACCGCGAAACCGTCGAGTTGCGTGAACAGGAGTTGAAGGCGAGCGATAACCATCTATTGGCCGATGACCAGGCTTACGCGAAGGTATGCGAACAGATTCGTGCCCGAGGTCTGCATCACGTCCATGGCTTGCTGATGCCGGGTGTAGACGCCTTGTCGGCACCGGTGTTCAACGCGGTTGGGAACGTGGCGGCGGTGCTCACGATAGTTGGCCCGACTTCAATGTTCCATGCCGATGAAAATGGCCCGGCGGCACAGCGCTTGTTGGCGGCGACCCGGGCAGTGAGTTGGCGGATGGGGTATCAGCCAACTAGTTGACGCAAACAACAAACGGTTTTGTACACGTTCAATTTGACAAAACCGTATGCTTTACTCGGCCAATTTTTTAGTCAAGGAACGTGGGCGCTATTTCGATCCCATACTGGTTAAGCTCCTCAAGAGTGACGTCAGAGAAGAGATAACTCTCATCCACTGTGTAACGTGCCGAGTACAGTTTAAACTGTGAGCCAAATACCGGAACCTGGTTGTCCTGCAACTGCAAATAGAAACCACTCGCGAGCGATTCAGAATACTCTGCCACCGGTGTGCCCTGGTCATTAATGACTGAACGCGTGATAAACATTTTATCCACATCAATCCCGCGGCTAGCAAGCCTTGAGTTCAACTTCGCACGCACCAGATCGAGCGTCAATGCTTCTTTTTTTACTTCCATGTCCATCGTAACTCTCCTTGTTAATATAGTCGAACAACCCATCAGACATCAACATTGATATTTTTGTGGCTGCGATTACATATATAGCGAAAACACCAAAAACATGCACATCCTAAAATGTGAGCATTCGTAAAATCCTGACTCATTCAGCCAGGCGAAAAACTTCCCACCGCTACAGCATGGTAGCTTCCGAGCATCAGCACTGCAGACTTCCCACACCAGCCCGTTAAAATTAATACTTCAATTATCGTATCAGCCCCGACAACTTGGCCTTCGCCACTGCCTGCGTCCGGCGCTCCACACCTAACTTACTGTGAATCCGCCGAGCATGGGTTTTTACTGTATGTAATGAGATAAATAGTTGCTCGGAAATCTGCTGATTGGAGTTACCCAAGGCAATCAACTTGAGGACTTCCAACTCACGCTGGCTAAGGGGATTTTCGCCATCAGACGGCGACGCCGCGTTGAAATCCTGCGCATCCAGCCCCAAGTCACGCAGCACGTTGGGCTGGCGCAAGCGCAGCTCGCACAAGGCTTGTTGCAGATTGCAGCGACGGATCAGATTCAGCCCAGCCTCCATGCACTGCCTGGCCAGTCGCTGATCGCCGCACAGATAAGCGACTTCGCCCCGCGCTAAATGTAATTCAGCCTCAAGACCGAGCATGCCTTGACGTTGAGCGGCCTCTAGCAGAGTCGTGAGCTGCTGCAGTGGGAATTCAGCCTGATGCCGATAGACGTTGGCCAGTATCAGCAGGTATTCAACCCGCGGAATCAACTCCAGGGTCGCCGGAGGCGCCTGACGCGCGTGCGGCCCACGGTAATGCCGCAGTACCCGGCTCAAGGCTTCATGGGCCAGCTCCGGACGACCTTGCTGCAACCAGAATTGACTGCTGACTTGCAGCAATACGCCACGGTAAACCGTGTCCGGGATTTGCCGCTGTTGCATCAGCCGTTCGGCATCGCGCAATCGCACAAAGGCCTGGGCATAGTCACGTTGATTGCCCGCCAACAGCGCTTGGCCGAGAAAGCCGTACAAGGCGAGCTTGTCCTGGCTGTGCACACACGCTTGCAGCCCTGACTGAAAGAACTGCGCGGCTTGTGCGTCCTGCCCCTGGCGCAACGCCAGGCGCCCACGGCGCAAGGCAATCCGTCCGAGCAATGGCGTGGCGCAGGTGACTTGTTCGCCGAGCAGCTCATAAACAGTGGCCAGCAGACTTTCCGCCCTCTGCACAGCTCCACGCTGCTCGAGCAGTTGCGCGTGATCCAGCTCCAGCAAACCCTCGAGCAACAACGAACCTTGCGCGCGCGCCAGGCACAGCGCTTCGCGATTGGTCGCCTGCGCCACATCCAGCCCGCCGTTGAGCAACGCTTGCTGGGTCAACCCGGACAGACACAGCAAGCGCGCAGTCCATGCCGACGCGGGAAGCTCGGTCAGGGCCTCGAGAAAATGCGCCCGCGCAGGCGCGTGTCGGCCCAGCAGATGCAACAACCATCCTTGCTGAGCCTGCCAACGCGCCACCAACTGCCTCTGCAAGGTGGCAGACGGCTGTGGAGCGAACCGCGCCATCTGATCGATGCAGGCGGCGGCCTGTTCGAAGCGACCGGCAAAGAGCAATGCGGCGGTAATCAGCCCGACCAGTTGCGCAGTACCGAGCATCAGTTCGTCACCTTGCTGCTCATGCAGACGCAACAGCAGCACCACGTTCTGCTGTTGGAACAGGTGCTCGAAGCTGAAGTGCTGCAGCAAACTGACCGCCACTTCATATTCATGGGCCAGCAAAGCCTGCTCGAAGGCGGCCTGCCAATCCTCCTGGGTAACAAACCACTGGCAGGCGCGACGGTGCCAGGAACGCCCGCCCGGCCATTCTTCGGCGCGTATGCGCCGCGCCAACGGTGGAAAGACTTGCAGCCAATCCGCCGAAGCGTCCCAGGCTTCTATGAAACACCCCGACTCGTGCAACGAACGCAGCCACTGGGCGCCCTCGCCTGCGCCGAACAGATGCTCGCACAGGCTCGCGTTGAAACGCGGCAGATGGGCCAACACCCGCCAGGCCTCGGCCAGTTCCGGCGACAAACCACTGAACAGTTCATGCTCCAGATAGTCGAGCAGAGTCCCCGAACGGGTGAATTTTCCGCCCGCGGTGTCCAACAGGGCGATCCGCACCCCGACACACCAGCCGCCGGTGAGCTGGGAAATCCGCGTAGCCGTTTGGGCGCCCGGGTTGTGCGGCGATACCTGCTGCACCTGCTCGATTTCAGCCTCGTCGAAGGCCAGGTCCGCCGCGTTGCACTCGTACAACTCGTCATCGAGCAGCAGGCGCGGCCAGTTGCATTGCGCACGCCTGCGCCCGCTCAGCCACCAGGTCAATGCCGGACTGCTGACGGCCAGCAGCCGATCGAGCAGCGAGTCCAGTTCCGCGGCAGGCACGCGGCAATAGTCGTCGAGAAACAACCAGGTCGGGGTCTGCAATCGACTCAGATAATTGAGCAGGGAAGCCTCATCGGCCGACACCAGACCCAGCACCTGAGCCAACAACTCACAGAACTGCGCGTTCGTTTGCCGCTGTCCCGCCAACGGCAACCAGCCGACTTTGCACTGCGCCGGAACCTGCGACAAGCATTCGCCGAGCAACACGCTTTTGCCACTGCCGGCCGGCGCGCAGAGCAACTTGACCCTTGCTGTCGAAGCCAGCAATGCACTACTCAACCGTGGACGGTACACATGCTGGGAGGGCAAGCGCGGCACAAACCCAGGAGGATCCAGACGTGCGGTCATGGCGGTCATTGCGGCATGCCTTTTCTTGGTTTTATCCGGCCACCCTAGTCCTCTTGCCCACGCGGATTGAACAAGTATTCAGTGTGTTGATTGGCGTCCATAACAAAGCCGACCCGTGTTGACCCACGGGCTCCGGCCCCTGCCACTGTCGAAACGCCTCAGGCGGCAGTCGTAGCTGCACTCTCGAAATGCCCTCGGTCCAGCGCCGTGACCGCATAAGTCACCTCGCCGTCGTGCTGCACCGGGTCGGTCCAGACATGCAGGCATTCGTCTCGTCTGCATGTTGCCACCAGATACTCCGCTCGCGTGATATCCACAGGCTGCCCTTTGGGGAACCTGTAGAGGGCGTAATAGCAGGTCTTGCCCGGCGGATTGGCGGCACTCTCATGCCATTTGACCTGTGTGCCGGCCAGCGTTCCGATCTGTTGAACACAGGCCGGCGGGGCTGGCGCAGAGCCTCCCTTCCAGGGCATGGTCGGCACCAGGGCCACAGACCTCCACACCTCTTCACGGAGGCTGGCGATGGCAGGCAGAACCGCTGGAGCACGCAAGAACAGGTGACGAAACAGCAGGCTGCCCTGGATCTGCGGGATATCGATATTCCAGGCCAGTTGCTTATTGATTTGCGAGACGCCATTGTCCTGTGTCCATTCCGGCTCCCTCTGACTTGGTACAGCCACTTTGTAAAGCGCCTCGCCAATGTACAAATGCACGTTTTTCCCCTGTACGGTATCGGCCCACCAGCGGGTTACGATATCGAACTGCGCCGCTTTCAAACCAAAGCTCCAGTAAACTTGCGGGGCGATGTAATCGATCAACTCTTCATGTACCCAGCGGCGTGTATCGGCAAATGCCGCATCAAAATTTGGAATGCCGGCGGAGGTATCGGAACCTTGCGGATCATCACTTTTATTACGCCATACTCCCGCTGGACTGATACCAAATTTGATAGCGGGATTGAACTGTCGCAACGCCTGAGACAATTCACTAATCAACTGAAAAGTATTGTTACGACGCCAATCTGCCTTACTGGAAAAGTTCTGCCCATGCAGGGCAAATGTGGCGTCATCGTTGAGTTTCGAACTGGATGACTCATTGTAGAAATAGTCATCGAATTGGATACCATCGATATCGTAATTGCGCGCCACTTCCATTATGCCTTCGACGACCCAGGCTCGCGCTTCGGGAATCCCTGGGTCGAGCACAAAGCGATCGGAAGCGACACCGATCCATTGTGGATGGGCAGCGTAGACACTGACGGGCGCCCCCGGCAAGACGCTGGTCAATTGATCGATGGTGCTTTGTCGGGTGTTCATCGAAACCCGGTAGGGGTTGAACCAGGCATGCAGTTCAAGGTTTCGTCGGTGGGCTTCGTCGATCACGAACTGAAGCGGATCGAAGCCTGGGTCCTTGCCAAGTGTTCCGGTCAGGTACGACGACCAGGGCAAAATGGAGGAACGATAGAAGGCATCCGAACAGGGCTTGACCTGAAAGAACAGCGCATTCATCCGCAGGTCGACTGCCTCGTCCAGCATGGCAATCAGCTCACTCTTCTGAACCCTCACCCGCTCTGTCTGGTCAACGATTTTTTGGGAAGCAGTAGAGGGCCAGTCGAGGTTAATGACCGTGGCAATCCAACTTCCGCGCAGATGGCGTTTATGGTGTATTTGATTATTAGCATTCACGTTCTGTTACTCCTGCGAACCTGTCGGCGCCTTATCCCAGCGATAACGCGACATCAGGCGACAGGCTCACTGCCTATTCAAAGCGTAATTCAACCTTGGCGATACTGCCCGTTCAGTTCTGTGCAAAAGATTAAATGATATTTCAGCCCCTCCAACAAAAATAACGAATGAACTTTCGACCTTATGCAATAACCAGAAAACAACTCACAGACGTATAAGAAACTTCCCACCGACTCACACAACTCTATTCAAACTTAACATTCAAACAAAAAAAGGCCCTGTTCTTCACTCGTGCCAATCGGTACGAGCGATAAACAGGGCCTGCAGGGTGCCTGTGGCGGTCTAGCGAACGCCCTCGCTACGCAGCGCCGATGGCGTGTAATCCGCCGACTTGGCCGCGAAGCCGAATTCGAAGCTGTGCTTCTCTTCGTTCTTCATGCCGAGGGCGATGTAACGACCGGCAATAATGTCGTAGAGCGCTTCGAGGGTATAAGCCGGCACCTGGTGATTGTAGTAGAACTGCTGGTGCCCTTCGGCTACCCGCCAGAGCTGGCCACGACCGTCGTAGTGGTCCACCAGCGCCACCTGCCAGCTGTCCTCGTCGATGAACATATGACGCTTGGCGTAGATGTGCCGCTCGCCCGGCTTGACGGTACCGACCACTTCCCAGACCCGATGCAGCTCGTAACGGGTCAGGTCCTGGTTGATGTGCCCGGCCTTGATGACGTCGTCGTACTTGAGGCTCGGCGAATCGAGCTTGTAGGCGTTGTACGGAATGTACATTTCCTTCTTGCCGATCAGCTTCCAGTCATAACGATCCGGCGCTCCGGAGAACATGTCGAAGTTGTCCGAAGTGCGCAGGCCGTCGGCAGCAGTGCCCGGCCCGTCGTAGGCCACTTGCGGCGCGCGACGCACCCGCCGTTGACCGGCGTTATAGATCCAGGCCAGACGCGGCTCCTTGACCTGGTCAAGAGTCTCGTGAACCAGCAACACGTTACCCGCCAAGCGCGCCGGTGAAGTCACCGACTGCTTGAAATAGAGCAGCACGTTGGCGCCTTTTTCCGGGTCCATATCGGGAATTTGCCCAGGCACCGCGACTTCTTCTTCGAAGCGGATGGAGGTATAGCTGCCGTTGGTTTGCGGTGTCGCTTGGGTGATGATGCGCTTGAGGTTGCCCCCGCGATAACGGGTGACGTGGTTCCACAGCACCTCGACGCCAGCCTTCGGAATCGGGAAGGCGTAGTAACGGTTGCCCGTGAAGTTGACCAGACCGTTACCTTCGTTGATCGAGTTCACATTAAGGGCGCTACGCTTGGCCGCGTCGTAGACATCAGCTGGTAACGCGACGGTACGGTGACTTGGATAAACCGGAATCTTGTAGGTTTCCGGGTAGCGCTTGAACATCGCCAGCTGGCCGTCCGAGAGCTTGTCCTTGTACTTGTCGGCGGTGGCAGCGGTGATGGTGAACAGCGGTTTTTCACTGGCGAACGGGTCGGCCAGGAAGCCTTTGCTGTCTACCGCGCCGGCATTTTTTGGAATGCCGCCGGTCCACGCGGGAATCGAGCCGTCGGCGTTGCCGGCCTTCTCGGCCCCCACTGGCGTCAGTGTAGTGCCCAGCTTGGCGGCCTCTTCGGGCGAGACCGCGGCCATCACGTTGGCAGCCAACAGGCTCAAGGCCAGGGCACCGCATTGCAGAATCATTTTGCGCATGTTGTTGTCCTTCTCAGCCATATCAGAAGTTCACGCCGAAGCTCAAGGCGACGAAATCACGGTCAGTCAGGGTGTTGTAGTCGCCACCGAAAAAGTCGGTGTAACTGAGGTTGGCGGTATAGGTATTGCGGTAGTCGGCGTCGACCCCGAGGCTGACGGCCTTGGCGCCTTCGTTGAACAGTCCGTTGGGGCCGTAGCCATTAACGTCATGGGACCAGGACAGGTTGGGCTTGAGGTTGATCCCGGCAATTGCGTTGTTGTAATCGAGGATCGCCCGGGCGCGATAACCCCAGGAGGTAGAGGTGACAAAACCCTGGGTATCACCGGCAAAACCGTACTGGCCATAGACCGAGTCGCGGCCATAACGCAACTCGCTCCTCGGCTCCAGACCACCGACGTGCACCACCGCCGCCTCCCCGACCAGGGTCAGGCGATCAGCGCCCAGCACTTGATCGAAAAACTGCGTCATGGTGCTTTGGATCTGAGTGATTTCCTTACGCCGGTAACCGCTATTGTCAGCCCCCGCTGTGGTCTGGATCGGCGACGCCGCGCCACCGGCAATCGGGTTGAGCAGGGCCAGGGTCAGGTCGGTGGTGTTGAGCTGTACCGGAGCGTTGGGGCGATAGCTGATTTCTCCGGTCCAGGCAGTGCCGGTGGGCAAGGTGGTGGAGAAGCTGGCGCCATACAGTCGAATGTCTTCCGGGTATTCGAGGTAGTACTGACCGCGCCCGAGCATCACACTTCGCGCCAGCCCCGAGCCACTGCCCGGTGCCAGTCTGTTGGCAATACTGACCATGCCCGGCAGGCTGGCCAGTGTCGACAGCCCGGCAGTCGTGGTACCGACCGTCGGGGTGCGGCTGTGATAGTTCATGAAGTACAGGCCGTACTCGGTGTCGTCACCCAACCAGCGCAACGCCGTACCCCATTGCCCGGAGTCACGGGCATCGCGGTCGCCGCCGCGGGGCACGACAACGCCCTCGGAAGTGACATCGAAGCCTTGCCCGAATGCCGCCGCCAGCGGTTGCAACGGCGCGATCGCCGGACTGCCGACGGTGTAGTTGGAGTCGCAACCGTCCTGAACCACATCGTTACCGAAAAAGGTCCCGCAGTTATCAACGACAGTCTGGTCCCACTCCAGCTGGTAGAAGCCTTCTACCGTCAGTTGGTCAGTCAGGCCTTGGGAAGCGAACAGCATGTTGACCGGAATCAGACCTTCCTTGATTTCCGCGCCAGGGCGACGGAAAGCGGAAACGTCGATCGGGTTGATGCTGTTGATCGAGTTGCCGATGAAGGTACTTTCGCCCCAACTGACCACCTGTTTACCGGCGCGCACAGTGCCGGGCAGATTGGCGATGGAATAGTTGTGATAGACGAAGGCATCGAGAATCTGCGCGCCGGAAGACTGGGCGCCTTCTTTGCGGTTGTGGTTGCTGATGGGCTTGAACTCGCGGTCTTCATCCTGAAGTTCGAAGTCATACCAATACTTGCCGCGGACAAACACACCGGTGTCGCCATATTTGAGTTCGAGGTCGTGCAGGCCTTTGAAGATTTTCGAGAAGGTTTCGCCCTTCTTGAAATTCAAACGCCCATCGTCCCCGGTCGACGCCTGGCCGGTGCCACCATTGGTAGTGCCGACCAGTTCCTTGTCAGCATCGCGCAGTCCCCAACTGGCGCCTACCGACAGCGAGGAGTCGAACTGCCCCTCGATTTCCCCGATGTTGAATGAAACAGCCTGCGCCTGGGCACAGCAACCCAAGGTAACCGCAGCGGCCAGCGCCTGCGGCCTGAAGATGGCGCGCATTGTTGTTTTTGTCATGCGTCTTCCCCGGTGAGTGACAGAAGGCCACACCCTACTGCCGGCACCCGGCAGCGATAAGCGCACCAAGGAGGTATTCGCGGTGTACCTCTAAAGGATGACAGGCCGCACAGCGCGAGGCTTTGGGCGACGCATCGACGGGCTGGATGGGAAGCTATCAGGGGAATGGATAGCGCAAGGCACAACACCTTTCGTAGCCGCTGCCGAAGGCTGCGTTCGGCGCGGTCCACGTTCGGGCGAAGCAGTCGCCAATAACAACCGCCTGGTGTACCTGAAAGCGTTCAGTGGCTGGTTTTCCGAGTGCTCGGCACTCGGACACAGCTTTCGGCAGCTGCTACGGGACCGACTGTTACTCAGTCTGTAACGGTCCATGTCGTGAATCGCTATTTTTCCTTTGGAAATAAGCGCTTATTCTTGTCGGGCTTTCACGGCAAACCAGCAGAAAGCGCCACTCTCCAAGTGTGACCACGCCACTTGATGATCGACAGATTTCAGACCGATTGAAAGCGTGTTTCAGTTCGTCACCCCTGAGTTCACTGACGTAGATTTATAGCTCCTGATCTAACGTCTTACTTTAGCCACTGCTTATGCAGTGGCTTTTTTTTGTGGTGGCTTGACAAAATTTTCGTCACTACGACAAACAGCCCATACAGAGCGCACCCTTTAGCACTATAAGAAATATCTATCTTATAGAGCAGCCATCCCCACTATCACCACTTCATCTTTGAAATATCACTCAATCAGTAGTGAATTTTCCTTCAGACTTTTCAGATTCGCTTTCTTCAAATCCAATGTACTGTAAACACGGATGCAGCCGGCACTCTCCCTCAAGATGTTAACCCACACAAAAAAAAACGCTTACCCACGTCAATGCAATCACTTCAAAGCATGAAGCACATCCACTCTAAAAAATCATAAACAAGTTCATGGGAAATGAATATGTCAAAACCACCACCACTTGAATCTCCTGTATCAAATACTACAGCGCAGGCTTCGCCTGGAATACACTCCATAGCGGCAGCGTCGAAAGATATTCCCCATAGCGATACCGCAGCCGAACTGAGCCGTCTGGCCGCAGATGCGAAATCCAGACATGTCGCCGCTGAGCAGGCTCGTATTGCCGCAGAAGAAGACGCTCAACGCATCGCCGCCGCACAGGCACGGTTTGCAGCATTGGCAGAAGCTCAACGCCTGGCTAATGAGCAAGCTCGCCTTGTGGCTCAAGCTGCGGTGCAACATATTGCTACCGAGCTGGCGCGTCTCGCGGAACTGGCAGAGGCTAAGCGCCAGGCGGAACAGCTTCGTCTTGAGGTCCAATAACAAAAAACCGGTGGGCTACGATCGTCTGCATCGGGACGTGCCTCAACTTAATGAACACTATGGGGCAAATCGTAAGAAACGGAAGTCAAAGCAAATGGTGAACGGCTTAAACTTAGAAGGCTTGGTAAGCACTCCAAAGAATATCGTTTCAAAACCGACAATCATTAAGGAAATCGGCTACAGAACAAACATCCCTCCCTCGTTCAAGCGGCCACTAAGCTGAAGAAAGATACACATCAATGCATATCAACCGACCTGACATGCACTCTATCAGCATTTGCCACGAGTCTTTTTCATGAAACCCATCAACTACACCCGCTACCGTTCCGTTAAAGGTTTTAACAGCCGAGTTCGTTTCCTGGTCATGCATTACACCGCTGCGAACTTCTCTGCTTCAAAAAACGCCCTGACCGGTCCCAGCGTCAGCGCGCACTATCTGGTGCCCGATATCACAGACCCGAGTTACCTGCAGGCAGGATTCAGCGAACAGGAGATTTTCAATCTGGTGGATGAGAATGATCGCGCCTGGCATGCGGGCGTCAGTGCCTGGGGTAATCGGAGTAATCTGAACGACACGTCCATCGGCATTGAAATAGTGAACCTGGCAACCGATAACAATGGCCAGTTCACCTTTCCGCCTTATCAGCCACAACAGATTGCGGCGGTTGAACAGTTGGCGCTGAATATTCTGAAACGCTACCCGGATATCAGCCCCGTCAATGTCGTAGGCCATTCGGATATTGCTCCCGGCCGCAAGAGTGATCCGGGGCCCATGTTTCCCTGGCATCAACTGTATTTGAAAGGTGTCGGCGCCTGGTTTGACGAAAACAGCCAAAATACCTTTCTCCAGGACTACCGCCTCAAGGGCCTGCCCTCTCGGGAAGACATACTCGCCAAGTTCAAGAAGTACGGTTATGACATTTCCGGCGCCACCACTGAGGCGGGCTTTCAGCGCTTGGTTCGGGCCTTCCAGCTGCACTTTCGTCCGGCAAGATATGACGGTGTGCTAGATACTGAAACCGCGGCGAACCTTGCAGCGCTGGTTCACAAATATTTCCCGGCATAAGAACTCATACGGCTGCCACAGATCCTGTGGGATCCGGGCAGCCTTCGGTGGTACTGACTAAAAACCCGGGTTCAGAGCGAATACTTCTGCAGATTCGCCATCATTTCCTTCAACGCCTCAATGTTGTCCTGCGGATGCGCCGCGCCTTCGAAGTCGCAGATGTGTTGCCATTGGGCCGCCACGTCTTCAGGCGAGAAACCGGTGTGTGGATCGAACCCGGCGCCGAGGCTGCGTTCCCAGCGGACTTTGCCCATCCAGCCGCCGCCCACTTCGAACAGTCCGGAGGTTTCCTGGCAGTTTTCGCTGGCCAGGTACACCACTAGCGGGCTGACCAGTTCCGGTTTGAGCTGTTCGAAGACTTGTGGCGGGATCAGGCCTTCGGTCATGCGCGTACCGCCGGTGGGGGCGATGGCATTGACCAGGATGTTGTTCTTGCGGCCTTCGATGGCCAGGGTGCGGGTCAGGCCGTAAAGGCCGAGTTTGGCCATGCCGTAGTTGGACTGCCCGAAGTTGCCGTAGATACCCGAGGTCGACGCGGTGAAGATAACCCGGCCATAGTTTTGTTCACGCATGTGTGGCCAGGCGGCGCGAGTAACTTTGTAGGCGCCTTCGACATGTACCCGGTAAACCAGGTCCCAGTCGCTGTCGTCCATTTTGTGGAAGGTTTTGTCCCGCAGGATCCCGGCGTTGTTGACCACCACATCCACTCGACCGAAAGCGTCCAGGGCGTTCTGGACGATCTTGTCGCCGTCAGTCACCGAATCGTGGTTAGCCTGCGCGGTACCGCCGGCCTCGCGGATCTCTGCCACCACACGGTCTGCCGCAGAAGCGTTGGCGCCTTCGCCCTGAGCGGAGCCGCCGAGATCGTTGACCAGCACTTTGGCGCCATGCCGGGCGAACAATAGCGCGTGAGCCCGTCCCAGACCGCCGCCTGCACCAGTGACGATCACGACTTTATCTTCGAAGCGCACAGACTCATTCATGTAGAACTCCAGCAGGTAAATGGACAATGTATTGAGTGTCAGGCACACGCTGGCTGGTCACAATAAACACGGCGCGTGCTGAATGGTACTCGATAAGGCAGAGGGATAATTGGGGGTGCTTTTGAGGTCTGGTACCAGATCCTCGCCGCTACCCACAGGCTTGCGGTGCAGCTGGTATCGCCAAGATCGCAGCCTGCGGCAGCTCCTACAAGGTTTGTGTCCACCCGCAAATTCGCGGGCGTACTCGGTCGGCGTAGGAGCTGCCGCAGGCTGCGATCTTTTGGGGTCAGCGAGGTTCAAATGCCTGGTTGTCAGGACAAGCCCTTCAGGAACAGGCCCTTTTCCGAGGTTTGGAGACCAGCAGGTCACGGAAATCCAGATAGTGTTTGAGTACCAGCCCTGGAGCTTCGGTTTGAGGATAATGGCCGATTTCCTCGAGCAGTACGGTGTCTGGATTGGGGATCAATTGTCGATAACGCTCGACCATGTGCCTGCCGGAAATCGGATCGACTTCGCCATCGATGACCCGCAGGGGCACCTCGCCGCGCTGCATGGCGCCGACCCAGCGCTCGCGCTGCACACGACGCTCCGGGATATAACCGATCAGTTTGTGCAGGATCCGTGGCCCCTGGTTACTTTTGATCAGGCTCCAGAAGTCATCCACCGCACTTTCGCTGGGCCGGGTCAGAGGGCCGAAGATCTGGCTGAAACTCCTGACCAGCCCTTCACGACTGAAGGCCCGACCGATCATCCAGCCCAACGGGCTGAGCAAGAGTTTTTGCATCATTACCGGACGATGGGTTTCCGGAAACAGGCCACCGTTGAGAAACACGCAGCTGGCGATATGGATGCTGGCTTCGTAATGCCGGGCGAGCAGTTCCTGGGCAACGCTATCGCCGTAATCATGAGCCAGCACATGCACCGGTTGATCGATAGATAAATGCTTGAGCAGCGCCTGCTGCAAATCCGCCTGCTCCAGCAGGCTGTAGTGGTGATCCAGCGGTTTGGCCGAGTCGCCGAAACCGAGCATGTCACAGGCGATTACCCGATAGCGCTGGGTCAGCGGCTGCCAGAGATAATGCCAATCCCAACTGGCCGTCGGGAAACCGTGAATCAGCAACAGCGGTTCACCCTGCCCCGCCGTCCAATAGCGAATGGTCTGGCCGCGAAACAGAAAGCTCTGCCCGCGTTTGCGCCAGGCGCACAGAGGAATCTCGGCAAGTGGCATTAGAGTTTGTACCCCGGGTCTTGTTTGTCGAGTTTGCGCAGCAGCGCCGGCCAGGCCAGTGTGCCGCCCATGCCTTGGGCGCTTTTGGTGACCCCGGCGATCATCGCCTTGGCCCCTGCGAGAATCTGCGGCTCGATGACGATCAGCTCCGCCGCGCCGCTCTGTGCCAGCACCTGGATTTCGCAGGCACGCTGGAAGGTAAACATCATCAGGAAGGTATCGGCGATGGTGCCGCCACAGGTCAGCAGACCGTGGTTGTGCAGCATCAGAAAACTGTTCTCGCCCAGATCGGCCTGCAGCCGGGGTTTCTCTTCAGGGTTCAGCGCGACGCCCTCATAGGCGTGATAGGCCAGGCTTGAGAGCACAAACAGCGATTGCTGGCTGATCGGCAATACGCCCTGCTTCTGCGCGGAAACCGCGACGCCGGCGGCGGTGTGGGTGTGCAGGACACAAACCACATCGTGACGCACTTCGTGTACAGCGCTATGGATGGTGTAACCCGCGGGATTGATCTCGTAGGGGCTGTCCATCAGCTTGTTGCCGGCCTGATCGACCTTCACCAGGCTCGAAGCGGTGATTTCGTGAAACATCAAACCAAAGGGATTGATCAGAAAATCTTCAGTGCCCGGAACCTTGGCCGAAATATGCGTGAACACCAGATCGTCCCAACCATGCAGTGCCACCAACCGATAGCAGGCGGCCAAATCTACCCGGGCTTGCCACTCGGCGGCACTGACCTGGCCTTTCACATTCGGTGTCGATTGGACGGGGACTACGCTCACGGCAAGGACCTCGGCAGATTTCGGTTTTTTATTTGTTTTTGCTAATGTCCGACCAGTCTAGCCAGCCTCTCGAGTTGCGGTAGTTGCATTGGCAGCCAGCTTACTGGCCGAACGAGTCAGACCTGAGTCCGGTATCAATATGTTCAACTTAGTTTCAAAGCATAGACGCCAATAAAGGCGCCGCAAAAAGATTCAACAGCCCGGTCAGGACCATCACCAACCCCGCCACCGAACCTTCCTCCCCCCCCACTTCATGGGCCCGACTGACCCCGGCACCGTGGGCGCCGACGCCAAACAGCGCCCCCCGGGCCAAGGTGCTGCGCAGGGGCAGCCATTTCAGTAAAACCCCGCCAAGCAGGGCACCAAAGACTCCGGTGAACATCACGAAGACAGCAGTCAATTCCGGCACGCCCCCCAATTCATGGGCCAACGGCATGGCAAAGGGCGTGGTGATTGAGCGCGGCACCAGCGACATCGTCACCGAGCTGTCCAGTGCCAGGACTTTGGCCAGGCCAAATGAACTGCCAATCGACGCCATGCTGCCCGCCAGCATGCCGAGCAACAGCGCCAACCAGTGACGAATCAGCAACTGCCGTTGCTGCCAGATCGGTACCGCGAAAGCGACCGTCACCGGCCCCAGAACCAGCATCAACCAGTGAGTATTGCTTGAGTATTCGGCATAGGCGGTATGCAGGGGTACGGCCAACGCCAGAAGCAATGCGGGTACCAGAATCAACGGCGACAGCAGGTAACGGCCACTGCGCCGGTAGAGCCAGCGGCTGAACAGATAAGCCAACAGCGTAAAGGCCAGCCAAAACATTGGCATCAGCTCAAGCTTCATGACGCATCCGCAAACGACACACCAGTTCCACGGTAAATGCAGTGACCAGCATCACCATTAGTGTGCTGATGCCAATCACCAACAGGATCCGCCAACCGTCCTCGCGCAGTAGCACGCCATAATCGAGCAGACTCATCAGCGCCGGAATAAAGAACAGCAGCATTTCGGCCATCAGCACCCCGGCGCCCAATTGCAGGGCCGCCGGTTTGACCCATCCAAAGGCAAAAGCCAGCAACAGTAACGCCAAGCCGATGACCCCGCCGGGAATCGGCCAGGACAACCAGAGCGCCAATTGACAGCCCAATAGATAAATAGCCAGCAGCACCGCCAATTCGCACAGGAGTCGAGCCAAGCGTTTCAAGATGGAGTAGTTGAAGGTGGAGCCTTTCATGGTCTTCGGTCCTCGCAGGTGTTCATTTTAGAGAAGCACCTGCCATCCCCGAAGCGAATTGTTAGACTGGATGCCATTCCAGACTGGAATCACGGATATGGAATTCAAACAGCTGCGCAGCTTCATCGAAGTGATCCACCAAGGTGGTTTCACCCAAGCGGCGAAGACCTTGCATATCAGTCAGTCGGCCGTCAGCAAGCAGGTCGCACAACTGGAACACAGCCTCGGCACGCCCCTGCTGGAGCGATTGGGTTCGCAAATTCGCCTGACCGCCGCCGGCAAGGTGGTCCTGCAGCGCGCCCAGGGCATGCTGCGCCTGCGCAACGAGTTGCTCAGCGAGCTGGATGATCTGAGCCAATTGGCCCGAGGAGAGTTGCGACTGGGGCTGCCGCTGCTCGGCAGCGACGCACTGTTCGCCAGCCTGTTTGCCGAATACCGACGGCGTTACCCGAATATCACTGTGCAGTTGCTCGAAGGCGGCAGCCTGAACATCGAGCAGGCGGTACTGAGCGGGGAGTTGGAACTGGGCGGCAGCTTGCTGCCCAAGGAACCGCAGTTTGCTTTTCAGCCATTCTGTGACGAGCCGCTGGATGCTTTGCTACCGGCAGATCATCCGCTGGCTATCAAGACAGAGATTGGTCTCGAAGAGCTGGCAGACACCCCCTTTTTGCTCTACCAACGCAGCTTTGTACTCAACGACCGCTTGCTCCAGGCGTGCCAGCAATTGGGTTTTACCCCGAAGGAAGGCGGACGCAGCGGTCAGGCGGACTTTCTCGCGGCGTTGGTGGCCGCGGGCCAGGGCGTGGTGTTACTGCCCAGAGTCGTCGCACGCGGCCTGGTCAGACCAGGCGTCGTGCGGCTGACACTGAAGGCGCCCGAGTCTCTGCGCTGGGACATCGCCTTCATCTGGCGTCAGGGCGCCTATTTGTCAAAAGCCGCGCAAGCCTGGCTGGCGCTGCTGCGCGAGTACCCAGTCAGTCCCGTAGCGCCTTGATCAACTGCGCCAGCCAAGGCTCGGCATCGGTTTCCGGGGTGACGCTTTCGCTGGCGTCCAGTCGCAACATTTCCTGGACTTCGCGCAGGCCCAGGTCGGCGAAGAACAGTTCGCGCATCTGCTCGCCGCCACCGCAGAAGGTATCGCCATAGCTAGAATCGCCCAAACCGATCACCGCGCCCGGCAGCCCGCGCCAGACTGCGGGCAATTGATCGCGAATCATCGAATACAGCGGTTGCAGGTTGTCCGGCAATTCACCCATGCCGGTGGTCGAGGTCACCGCCAGAAAGGCCTCGGGACTGAAGGCCAGGACATCGGCCAGGCTCGCCCGCGGGTTGTGCCAGGCCTCGAAACCGGCATCATTCAAAATTTTTGCAGCATGCCGGGCGACTTCTTCGGCAGTGCCGTATACCGAGCCGGAAAGGATGGCGACTTTCATCAATCTGATCCTGAAACTGAGTAAAAGAACAGGATATTAACAGCACACGCAGGAAAACCCGCGGGTGGCCCGATAATGATGCCTTGGAGTGTTGCGCCCCAATCGACACAGGACGTTCTCTATCGATGATCAATGCTCAATTGATGCAAATGCTGATAAACGCCTCCAACGACGGCATTGTGATCGCCGAAAAGGAAGGTGAAGACAACATTCTGATTTATGTAAACCCGGCGTTCGAACGCCTGACGGGTTACAGCAGTGAAGAGATCCTGTATCAGGACTGCCGCTTTCTTCAATCAGGTGATCGCGATCAACCGGCACTCGAGGTGATTCGCCAGGCGCTGAGTTCAGGCACAGCTTGCAGGGAAATTTTGCGTAACTACCGAAAAGATGGCAGGCATTTCTGGAGCGAACTGTCACTATCGACAGTGTTCAATGACGGCGATAAACAGACCTATTTCGTTGGCGTGCAAAAAGACGTCACCCTGCAGGTCAAGGCTCAGCAGCGAGTAGACGAGCTGGAAGCGCAATTGGCCGAGGTCAAGGCCGAACTCGAAGCGCTAAAAGCGACGAACGGTTTAAACCAATCTGCGAATTAGGTGTCACTAACTACAATCACCAATGACTCTGTAACTCCTTCTTTCGAGCCAGCCATGCACCGTAACGCACTCCTGACCCAGGATGAGCTGGATTTTATCCAGACGATGCAGCACAACCCGCAGCTCAACGTGCGGGATGCGAACTCGAGCCTGCTGGTCAACGGTGGCTCACAGATTCGCGATCTGCTTACGCGCCTGGCCGCTCATGAGCAGGTCACCATCCAGGCGACCTTCGAAAACCAACAAATTACCTTTCCGCTGCACTTGGTGGAAGACGAGTTTCACGCGTTGCATTTGCGCCTCGGTGTACCCAGTATTTATGAAGACGGGCCAATGGTCCGGCCATGGCGTTTGATGCTGGAGGAACCGGTTGCTCTGGAAAATGCCAAGGGCCAACCGGGCACGTTGTGGGTCCATGAAATTTCGTTCAAAGGGGTGCTGCTGGAGATTCACAACCGAACCAAGCCGCCGAAGCACTTCGCCCTGTGGTTCAGCCCTTCGGGTTACGAACGTATCGCCCTGCGTGGCACCTTCGAACGCGAAACCGAGCACGGCTACTATGCCTATCGTCTGAACCAGGGCGACAAGGACGAGACCGAGCGTCTGCGCCAGTACATCCTCCAGCAGCATCGCTTGACCCATCCCGCACTGCACGCCTGACGGCTCCTCCTACTCAGGTATCCAGTGTCCCTGCGAGGAATCGTTGCAGGCGCTGCTGCATCAACAGACCATCGCTGCCAAGACACCCGATCGACGACCCCGCCAGACTCTCCTGCGCCAGATCCGCCACATCACCCGCCAGCATGACCGGGCAATTCAGGGTCATGGCCAGACGACTCAAACGTCTGGGTAACTCGGGAGCCGGCGCATGGCTGGAGAACAGCACCAGCCCCTGAGGTTTTATTTTTTCGCAGATCAAAGCCAACTCATCGTGCGGTTGCCCCACCGTGAGCACCCTGACACCGACCTCCGGGCTTCCCATAAGTAAGGCGGCCACCAGCAATTCAAGCTCGCGACACTGTCTGACCTTGGCTGTCAGCAGCACCCGCTGCGGTTGCGAGCCGCGCGGCAACAGTAAACGTTGCACAACCCGAGCACGTAAAAAGCTATCCAGGAACAGCCACTCGCTGGTCTGCCCAAAACTATCCTGTTGTTGTACTAGCTGTTTCCAGAGAGGCATCAGGATGTCCTGAAACACAACGGTCTGTGCGTAACTGGAAAAAATCCGTCCATACAGCCGTTCCAGTTGCAGCTCATCGAACGCGCTGACAGCCGTCTTGAGTCGCATCTGCCATTGCACATGTTCGCCTTGGGCACCTTCGCCGGGATTGTCATTGATCAGCGCCTGCGCTGCGCTGGTTCTGACCAGGATCTTGCCAACCTTACTGACCGCAACGCCACGTTCAATCCAGCTGAGGATGCTGCGCACTTTCTCGATATCGGTCATTGAGTACAACCGATGTCCACTTTCGGTGCGTAAAGGAACAATCAAACCGTAGCGTCGCTCCCAGGCGCGCAAGGTCACCGGGTTGACGCCAGTCAGCCGCGCCACTTCCCGGATCGGGAACAGCTGCTCCTGCTCAAGGTAGCGGGAGGTCAGTGAAGCAGGGGCAAGGTCACTAATGACGGTCATCTCAGTACTGAATATCATTCAATGAATTGGATCCCATTCTACGCCTCATCAGTACCTATCATTCAAGGGGTAGATAATCGACCAGGTTGACTGGTGTATTTGTCAAAATCAGGAATAATCCTTGCTTGTACTTAAACGCAGCCCACCACCCCGGTGCTGCGTGCCGTGCGCGCCCTATCCGGGAGCACACGCCTGCAATACGGAGATACATAATGTCTGCCTCACCTGTCACTTTGATGGTCGCGCGCCGCGTCGCCAATGGTCGTTACCAGGACTTGATCGCCTGGCTTGGCGAAGGCGAACAACTGGCCACCGACTTCCCCGGCTACCTCGGTTCTGGCGTGCTTGCACCACCGCCAGGTGATGATGAATTCCAGATCATCTTTCGCTTTGCCAATGAACAGACCTTGCATGCCTGGGAACACTCCGCCTCGCGCAGCGCCTGGCTGGTGCGGGGCAGCGACTTGTTCGCACATCCTTCGGAACATCGGGTCAGCGGTATCGATGGCTGGTTTGGCGCCGTCGGTCAACGTCCACCCCGCTGGAAACAGGCAGTGGCTATCTGGCTGGCATTCTTTCCGGTCTCGTTGCTGTTCAACTTTTTGCTGGGTCCGTTAATGGGTGAACTGGACCTGTTGAGCCGAGTGCTCCTCAGTACCCTGGCCCTCACGCCATTGATGGTGTATTTCTTTATCCCGCTGTCCACCCGCCTGCTGGCGGGCTGGTTGAACACTGCGCCTGCACGATCATCGCCCGGTGCAACTTGCGGACTTGCCCGCGAAGAACGATGACCGGTTCTGCCTGACACACCGCGGCGCACCTGTGGCGAGGGAGCAAGCTCGCGCTGGGGCGCGCAGCGGCCCTAAAACCTGCAAACCCGTTCCGTCAGACACACCGCATGTGCAGGCTTTACGACTGCTATGCCCGAGCGCGGACCGGCCGGCGGGAGCAAGCTCCCTCGCCACAGATTCTGTGCTCGGCATATCTACGCTTAACTGACTGTTCCCCCCAAAGGCTCCATGGCTGTACACCTATGGTCGCTGGTATAGTTTTCCCTTACCCGCGAGCCGAGCCATCAATGAATCTTTCTCCCGCCCCGATCCTGATTACCGGTGCCGGCCAGCGCGTCGGCCTGCATTGCGCATTGCGGCTGCTGGAGGAAGGTCATCCGGTGATTTTCACCTACCGCAGCGAGCGGCCTGGCGTGCAAGCCCTGCGCGAACGCGGCGCCGTTGCGCTGTTTGCCGACTTCTCCAGCGAAGCCGGTATCCTGGCGTTCATCACTGAACTGAAAACCCACACCGATCGCTTGCGGGCGATTGTGCATAACGCCTCAGCCTGGCTGGCCGAAACGCCCGACAGCGAAACCGCCGCATTCACCCGGATGTTCAGCGTGCATATGCTTGCGCCCTATCTGATCAACCTGCATTGTGCTGACTTGCTGCAACGCTCGACGCCGGCGGACATCGTGCATATCAGCGACGATGTGACCCGCAAGGGCAGCAGCAGGCACATCGCCTACTGCGCCAGCAAAGCCGGACTCGACAGCTTGACCCTGTCCTTCGCGGCGAAATATGCCCCGCAGATCAAGGTCAACGGCATTGCCCCGGCCCTGCTATTGTTCAACCCCGAGGACGACGCGGCGTACCGCGTCAAGGCACTGGCCAAGTCCGCGCTGGGCATCGAACCCGGCAGCGAGGTGGTTTACCAGAGCCTGCGCTATCTGCTGGACAATCCTTATGTCACAGGAACGACCCTGACAGTCAACGGCGGGCGGCATCTCAAATAAGCCGCCCCGCGAGGATGTTGTATGACGTTATCCCTACCCCAGAATTACCGCGAGATCCTGATCGGCCTGGGTGAGAATCCGGATCGCGAGGGTTTGCTCGACACCCCTGTCCGTGCAGCCAAGGCCATGCAGTACCTCTGTCATGGCTATGAGCAAAGCGTCGAGGAGATCGTCAATGGCGCGCTGTTCGACTCCGATAACGACGAGATGGTGATCGTCGACAACATCGAGCTCTACTCACTCTGCGAACATCACATGCTGCCCTTCATCGGCAAGGCCCATGTGGCTTATATTCCAACCGGCAAGGTGCTGGGGCTGTCGAAGATCGCGCGGATCGTCGACATGTTCGCCCGCCGCCTGCAGATCCAGGAAAATCTCACCCGGGAAATCGCCGAGGCGGTTCAGCGCGTGACCCAGGCCGCCGGTGTCGCGGTGGTGATCGAGGCCAAACACATGTGCATGATGATGCGCGGCGTCGAGAAGCAGAATTCGACCATGAACACCTCGGTGATGCTGGGCGCCTTTCGCGACTCGAGCAACACCCGCCAGGAGTTCCTGCAATTGATTGGACGGAGCAAGTAGCAATGCCACAACTTCAACCAGGAATGGCGCGTATCCGGGTCAAGGACCTGTGTTTGCGCACCTATATCGGGATCAACGAGGACGAAATCCTCAACAAGCAGGATGTATTGATTAACCTGACCATCCTGTATGCCGCGCAGGATGCCGTGCGCGACAACGACATCGACCACGCGCTGAATTACCGCACCATCACCAAGGCGATCATTGCCCACGTCGAGGGCAACCGCTTTGCCCTGCTCGAACGCCTGACCCAGGAAGTGCTCGATCTGGTGATGAGCAACGAATCGGTGCTGTACGCCGAAGTCGAAGTCGACAAACCCCATGCCCTGCGTTTTGCCGAGTCGGTGTCGATCACCCTCGCGGCGAGCCGCTAAGCTTCAAGCTTCAAGCTTCAAGCGGTAAGCTACAGGCCACCGTAATCCATATCTTGCAGCTTGAAGCTTGCCGCTTGAAGCTGTCTCGCAGAGACCTCTATGACCGAGCAACAACGCCTCGAACTCGAAGCCGCCGCCTTCCGCCGCCTGGTCGCGCACCTGGACAGCCGCAAGGATGTGCAAAACATCGACCTGATGAACCTCGCCGGTTTCTGCCGCAACTGCCTGTCCAAGTGGTACAAGGCCGAAGCCGACGATCGCCGGATCGACGTCAGCATGGACGATGCCCGCGAAGTGGTCTACGGCATGCCGTACGCCGAGTGGAAAGCCAAATACCAGCAAGAAGCCAGCGCCGAACAGCAAGCGGCGTTCGCCAAAGGAAAAACCCATGACTGATCTGAACACCCTGCGCGCCAGCCTGAAAAGCGGCGAACACGCCTTCGCCGAAACCCTGGCGTTTATCGCCGCCGGCTACGATTACCAGCCTCAGGCCTTCAACAACGGCGGCGTGGAAAACGCTGCCGGACAGAACGAAGGCTCGTGCAAAACCCTGGGTCTGGCGCTGCTGGAAGGTTTGAGCGACGAAGAAGCGTTGCTGGCGTTCGGCGAGCATTATCGCTCGGTGGTAGCCACACCAGAGGGCAGCGACCACAGCAATATCCGCGCATTGATCGCCCATGGGTTGGCAGGAGTGAAGTTCGAAGCACATCCGCTGCAGCGCCGTTGATCCCCCTTTAGGATTAACCGCGCCACTGAACTTGGCGCATAAAAAAACCGGCTTTCGCCGGTTTTTTCATTTCATCAGACTCAGTGCTTGGCGTTCTGCAGGTCGTCCAGATAACGCTCTGCATCCAGTGCAGCCATGCAGCCGGCACCGGCCGAGGTGATGGCCTGACGGTAAACGTGGTCGGCCACGTCACCGGCGGCAAAGATACCTTCGAGGCTGGTCGCGGTGGCATTGCCTTCACGGCCGCCCTGCACGACCAGGTAGCCGTCTTTCAATGTCAGCTGACCTTCGAACAGCGAGGTGTTCGGGGTGTGGCCGATCGCGATGAACACGCCGTCGACTTTTAGCTCGTCGAAGCTGCCGTCGTTGTTCTTCAGGCGCGCACCGGTCACGCCCATGTTGTCGCCCAGGACTTCGTCGAGGGTGGAATTCAGCTTGAGGACGATCTTGCCCTCCGCAACCCGCGCGTGCAGTTTGTCGATCAGGATCTTCTCGGCGCGGAAGGTTTCGCGACGATGGATCAGCGTGACCTTGCTGGCGATGTTGGCCAGGTACAGCGCCTCTTCCACGGCGGTGTTGCCGCCGCCGACTACGGCCACTTCACGATTGCGGTAGAAGAAACCATCGCAGGTGGCGCAGGCGGAAACGCCTTTGCCCATGAAGGCTTCTTCCGAAGGCAGGCCCAAATAACGAGCGCTGGCGCCGGTGGCGATGATCAGTGCGTCGCAGGTGTAAGTAGCGCTGTCACCGGTCAGGGTGTAAGGCTTGGCCGCGAAGTCGACAGCATTGATGTGGTCGAACACGATTTCGGTTTCAAAGCGCTCGGCGTGCTCTTTCATGCGGTCCATCAGCGCTGGGCCGGTCAGGCCATGGACGTCGCCCGGCCAGTTGTCGACTTCAGTGGTGGTGGTCAGCTGGCCGCCGGCCTGCATGCCGGTGATCAGCAGGGGCTTGAGGTTGGCACGTGCGGCATAGACCGCAGCGCTGTAACCGGCAGGGCCGGAACCGAGAATAATCACTCGCGAATGACGTACATCAGACATGACTCACTCCTATTGACCGGCCCGGGACATCTGGCGCGGAACGCCGGAAACCGGCTGGAATAAAAAAAGGACCGTGAAAGCGTTTGGGGAAGCTCGACAGTCCTGAAAAATATGGGTGCAGCGTATCGAGGGGGCGAAGATTAAGGAAATACGCAATAACAATCCAGCTCATAGGCGGACTCTATCTCCAGGCGGCTGATCAAAGGACGCCTTTGTTACAGTTAATGTCGACACGTTTGCCGCGCTATCGCCTGCAAGGCAAAGTCGGTAAGGTCGGCGCGTTTATCCATTGCAAGGACTCTGTTATGCCTGCCCCCGTTCTGTCCGGCCCGCAATACCTGCGCGAAGGCCTGAAACTGGTCTTGAGCCCCGGCCTGCGTTTGTTCGTCCTGTTACCGCTGGCGATCAACCTGGTGCTGTTCGTCGGATTGATCTATCTGGCCAGCCATCAGTTCAGCCTGTGGGTCGATACCCTGATGCCTTCGCTGCCGGATTGGCTGAGTTTTCTCAGCTACCTGATCTGGCCGCTGTTCGTGGTATTGGTGGTGCTGATGGTGTTCTTTACCTTCACCATGCTGGCCAACGTCATCGCCGCGCCGTTCAACGGTTTTCTCGCGGAGAAAGTCGAAGTGGTAGTGCGTGGCACCGATGACTTCCCGGCCTTCAGCTGGGGTGAGTTGGTTGCCATGGTCCCCCGCACCCTGGCGCGGGAAATGCGCAAGCTCGGCTACTTTCTGCCGAGGGCCATTGCGCTGTTCATCCTCTCGTTCATCCCCGTGGTCAATCTGATCGCCGCGCCGCTGTGGTTGCTGTTCGGGGTGTGGATGATGGCGATCCAGTACATCGACTACCCGGCGGACAACCACAAACTCGGCTGGAACGAGATGCTCGCCTGGCTACGGGAGAAACGCTGGCAGAGCCTGAGCTTCGGCGGGAGCGTCTATCTGGTGCTGCTGATTCCGGTGGTCAACATCCTGATGATGCCGGCAGCGGTGGCCGGGGCGACCTTGTTCTGGGTGCGGGAACGTGGCGCTGAGAACCTGGTGGTCAACCAGCGCTGACCTCGTCACAAATCCATCATCGTCCTGACACAATGACGACATGGCCTCAGCCGACACTGAGGTCATGACGACAGCTCTGCGTATCTCTCTGATCACCGAAACCTTCCCTCCGGAAATCAACGGCGTGGCCAATACCCTTGGGCGCTTTTGCGATGGCTTGCGCGCGCGCGGGCATCAGGTCGAACTGATCCGGCCACGTCAGAATGACGACCTGGGCCGGCCGAGTGACGAGCAACTGCTGCTCTGTCGCGGCTGGCCGTTGCCCGGCTATCCCGGCCTGCAATGGGGGATTTGTTCGATGCACAAATTGCTGCGGCGCTGGAAGCGCCAGCGGCCTGATGTGCTGTACATCGCCACCGAAGGACCGTTGGGCCTGGCGGCACTGCGGGCTGCTCGTCGCCTGGGCATCTCGGTGGTCAGCGGCTTCCACACCAACTTTCAGCAGTACACCAGCCAGTACGGCCTGAGCCTGCTGACCCGGCTGCTGACGCACTATCTGCGCTGGTTTCACAACCGTTCGCAATTGACCCTGGTGCCCAGCGCCAGCCAGCGCATGGAGTTGGAGCGCAGGAGCTTCGAACGCCTGGCACTGCTCTCCCGTGGCGTCGACAGCCAGCTGTTTCACCCGGCCAAACGTCTGGATGTGCTGCGGGAAACCTGGGGCCTGGAGGGTGACGATATTGCCGTCATCCACGTAGGACGCCTCGCGCCGGAGAAAAACCTCGGGTTGCTCAAGCGCAGTTTCGAAGCCTTGCAGTCTGCTTACCCACAGCGGCGGATGAAATTGGTGGTGGTCGGTGACGGTCCGCAGCGCGCAGCGCTGGAGCAGGAATTGCCGGAAGGGATTTTTTGCGGAACGCAACGCGGGGAAGCATTGGCCAGTCACTATGCGTCTGGGGATCTGTTTCTGTTTCCAAGCCTGACCGAAACCTTCGGCAACGTGGTACTTGAGGCGCTGGCTTCTGGCCTGGGAGTGGTGGCATACGATCAGGCGGCGGCGGGCCAACACATTCGCCATGGATACAGCGGCGTACTGGCCATGCCCGGCGACGAGGATGCGTTCTGCGATGTGGCGTGCTGGTTGCTGGAGGAGCGCGAAACCATGCGGCGAGTACGCCTCAATGCCCGCCAGCACGCCAGCCGACAAGGCTGGGCGGCGGTGATTGAGCAGTTGGAAAGCCAGTTGCGTGGGGCTTGTCAGGAAGAGCCGGTGGTCCGTGGCGAGGGAGCTTGTCGGAACGCCGCATCGCCCCGCTCGGCGGCGAAGCAGTCGTAAAAGCGCCAGACGCGTTTCTTCCGAAAATCGCGATTGCTGCTTTTGGGACGGCTTCGCCGTCCAGCGGGGGCAAGCCCCCTCGCCACAGGTTGCCCTGACGCTGCTTAAACCAGGGTCATCAGTGCCTCACGGCTGAACGGCAGGATGTCCTGTTCCCGGCCTTCGCGCACTTTCAGCGCCCAGTCCGGGTCGACCAGCAGCGCGCGGCCGACGGCGACCAGGTCGAATTCATCGTTGTTCAGACGTTCGAGCAATTTGCCCAGGCTCGCCGGCTGCGCGACCTTGTCGGTGTTGACCATGAACTGCAGGAACTCGCCATCCAGGCCAACGTTGCCCACGGTGATGGTCGGTTTGCCGGTCAGCGTGCGGGTCCAGCCGGCCAGGTTCAGCTCGGAACCGTCGAATTCCGGCTCCCAGAAACGTCGCGTCGAACAGTGGAAGATATCCACACCGGCATCGGACAGCGGCTGGAGGAACTCACCCAAGGCTTCCGGGGTTTGTACCAGGCGAGCTGTGTAATCCTGCTGCTTCCATTGGGAGAAGCGGAAAATGATCGGAAAGCCCGGGCCGACTGCGGCGCGTACGGCCTGAATCAGCTCGATGGCGAAACGTGAACGATTGGCCAGGCTGCCGCCGTATTCATCGGTGCGCTGGTTGCTGCCTTCCCAGAAGAACTGATCCACCAGATAGCCGTGGGCGCCGTGAATCTCCACGCCGTCCATGCCGATGCTCTGCGCATCTTTGGCGGCCTGGGCAAACGCGTCGATGACGTCCTTGATGTCTTGTTGAGTCATGCCATGCACGACAACCTGACCGTCCTTGAGTTTTTCCGAAGGACCATAGCCCGGCACGCTGGCATCCGGCTCGGTGCCGATACGCCGAACGCTACCCACGTGCCACAGTTGCGGAACGATCTTGCCGCCTTCGGCGTGCACCGCATCGACGACTTTCTTCCAGCCAGCCAATGCCGTTTCACCGTAGAAATGCGGAACGTTCGGGTAGCCGTTGGAAGCCTTGTGACCGACGGTAGTGCCTTCGGTGATGATCAGGCCCACACCGGCGGCGGCCCGTCGACGGTAGTACTCGACGACTTTCGAATTCGGCACGCCACCTGGGGAGAAAGACCGGGTCATTGGCGCCATGACGACGCGGCTCGGCAGTTCGAGGTTGCCAAGGTTGAACGGTTTGAACAGGGCTTTGACAGGCATGGGGCGCTCCACGAAAACGGTATCGACGGGACGGAAGTTTTATGACGGCGATAATATGCGCAGCGCTTAGCCTTGAATACCACTATTGATTTTGGTGATTAAGAATCAAAAGAAAGGAGAAGCAAAAAGATCGCAGCCTGCGGCAGTTCCTACGGATATACACAATCCAATGTAGGCGCTGCCGCAGGCTGCGATCTTTTGATTTTGATCCGGGTTTCAGCTCAGCGCTTTTTCGATCGCCTGAACAACCGCCGGATCATCGGGAGTGGTCCGTGGCGAGAAACGCGCCAGCACACGTCCGTCCTTGCCCAGCAGGAATTTCTCGAAGTTCCAGGTAATGTCACCCGGGAACTCCGCACCCTCGCCCGCCAGCAGGCGATACAAGGAGTGACGATCTTGCCCGTTGACCTCGAGCTTGCTGCTCAAGGGAAACGTCACGTCGTAGTTGAGGCTGCAAAACTCCTGAATCTCTGCTTCGGAGCCTGGTTCCTGTCCGGCGAATTGATTGCACGGCAAGCCCAGCACACTGAAACCTTGATCCTTGTAGCGTTGATAAAGCGCTTCAAGCTCTTTGTATTGTGGCGTCAAACCACACTTGGAGGCGACGTTGACCACCAGCACGACTTTCCCTTTCAACGGCGCGAGAGGTAGGTCCTGGCCATCCAGAGCTTTCAATGTTAGGTCGTGAAAAGCACTCATGACGAACTCCAAATTTCCCGTGTTCTTCTTGAAACAGCCACTCGACAGTGCAAGCGCTTTGCAGTCAGGAACAGCCGCGACTAAAAAGGCGCCCTCGGGCGCCTCTCCAGAATTCTGAGCTTAGCGCAGAAATCAGTGGTGGTGACCACCTTCGCCATGGACGTGACCATGGGCGATTTCTTCCTGGCTGGCATCGCGGATATCAACGATTTTGACCTGGAAGTTCAAATGCTGGCCAGCCAACGGGTGGTTGCCGTCGACGGTAACCTCGTCGCCGTCCAGATCGCGGATGGTGACGATCTGCATTTGGCCGTCCGGAGCGGATGCGTGGAACTGCATGCCCACTTCCAGTTCGTCGACGCCTTCGAACATGCTGCGGCTCAGGGTGCTGACCAGTTCGGCAGAGTATTCGCCGTAGGCATCTTCAGGTTCTACGGCAACCGTCAGTTCGTCACCGACCTTTTTGCCTTCCAGAGCCTTCTCCAGGCCCGGAATGATATTACCTGCGCCTTGCAGGTAGACCAGCGGCGCGCCGCCGGCGGAGCTGTCGATGACCTCACCAGCGTCGTTGGTCAGGGTATAGTCGATGGAGACAGCCTTATTGGCGGCGATCAGCATGGGGCGAGACCTTTTGCAAAAGAATGAAGAATGGTCAAGTTTAGCGAAGCAAACGCCCGAAAGCGAACAGAACCCGGACAAACGGGTCGCTTCGAAAGGCTCGACGATCACCGGCTTTCATCAAGATGAAGACCGGCACTGGGTTGTCGAGCTTTCCTGCGGCCACACGCAGCACCTGCGCCACCAGCCACCGTGGCAATCCCGGGCCTGGGTGACGGATCCTGTGCAACGCCAGGAAAAAATAGGCCAACCCTTTGACTGCGGTTGGTGTGCTCAAGGCCCGGTTAGCGATAACCTTAGCGATTGATATCCGGTAGATGGCTCAGGGTCTGTTGACGTTTGGTGACGAACCGCGTTGCTGTGCCAGCTTGTGCGAGGCAAGGCGCGGGATGCCGCCAATGGTTGTTCCCTTGGCAAATCCCGCAACGCAGCCTCGCGCAAGTTGGCGCGCAACCCGAAGGGACGGGGCACCCGTCGCGGTCGTCACCAAGCGTCAACAGACCCTGGATAGGCCTCACCCTTGCGCACATTCCGAGAATCTCGCATGCAGACTTTTTTTATCGCGCCCACCGATTTTGGTGTGGGTCTGACCTCCATCAGCCTCGGGCTGGTGCGTACCCTTGAGCGGGCCGGGCTGAAAGTCGGCTTTTTCAAACCCATTGCCCAGCCGCACCCGGGCGATCTGGGACCTGAACGTTCGACTGAACTGATGGCCCGTACCCATGGCCTGAAACCGCCAAAACCACTGGTCCTGGCCCATGTCGAACGGATGCTCGGCGACGGCCAGCTCGATGAGTTGCTGGAAGAAATCATTACCCTGTACCAGGAAGCGGCCATCGGCAAAGACGTGCTGATTGTCGAAGGCATGGTCCCGACCCGCAGCGCCAGCTATGCCGCGCGGGTCAACCTGCACCTGGCGAAAAGCCTCGATGCCGAGGTAATCCTGGTTTCCGCGCCGGAAAACGAAGTGCTCACCGAGCTGTCCGGACGGGTCGAGTTGCAAGCCCAGTTGTTCGGTGGCCCGAAAGACCCGAAAGTCCTCGGGGTGATCCTGAACAAGGTCCGCACCGATGAAAGCATGGAGGCCTTCGCCGCGCGCCTGAAAGAACACTCGCCATTGCTGCGCAGCGGCGACTTCCGTTTGCTCGGCTGCATCCCCTTCCAGCCGGAACTGAACGCGCCGCGCACTCGCGACGTGGCCGACCTGATGGGCGCGCAGATTCTGAACGCGGGGGATTATGAAACCCGGCGCATGAGCAAAATCATCATCTGCGCCCGGACCATGCGCAACACGGTCGAGCTGCTCAAGCCCGGCGTACTGGTGGTGACCCCGGGGGATCGCGACGACATCATCCTCGCCGTCAGCCTCGCAGCCATCAACGGCGTACCGCTGGCCGGCCTGTTACTGACCAGCGACACCCTGCCCGACCCGCGCATTATGGATCTGTGTCGTGGTGCCTTGCAGGGCGGCCTGCCGGTGTTGTCGGTGAGCAGCGGTTCCTACGACACCGCCAACCAGTTGAACGGGCTGAACAAGGAAATCCCGATCGATGACCGTGAACGCGCGGAAATCATCACCGATTTCGTCGCTGGCCATCTGGATGCGAAATGGCTGCATCAACGCTGCGGCACGCCACGGGAAATGCGCCTGACTCCGGCGGTGTTCCGCTACCAACTGATCCAGCGCGCCCAGGCCGCCAACAAGCGCATCGTCCTGCCGGAAGGCAGTGATCCGCTGACGGTTCAGGCCGCCGCCATCTGTCAGGCCCGCGGGATTGCCCGCTGTGTGCTCCTGGCCAGGCCCGACGATGTGCAAGCAGTGGCCCGCGCCCAAGGCATCGAGCTGCCGGAAGGTCTGGAAATTCTCGACCCCGACCTGATTCGTCAGCGTTATGTCGAGCCGATGGTCGCCCTGCGCAAAACCAAAAGCCTCAACGCGCCGATGGCCGAGCAGCAACTGGAAGACACCGTGGTGATCGGCACCATGATGCTGGCGCTGGATGAAGTGGATGGCCTGGTGTCGGGGGTCATTCACTCCACCGCCAACACCATCCGCCCGGCCCTGCAGCTGATCAAGACGGCCCCGGGCTGCACCCTGGTCTCGTCGGTGTTTTTCATGCTGTTCCCCGAGCAGGTGCTGGTCTATGGCGACTGCGTGATGAACCCGCATCCAAGCGCCACTGAACTGGCCGAGATCGCCTTGCAAAGCGCCGACTCGGCGGCGGCGTTCGGCATCACCCCACGGGTGGCGATGATCAGTTATTCCAGCGGCGAATCGGCCAGCGGCGAAGAAGTCGAGAAGGTCCGCGAAGCCACCCTGCTGGCCCATGAAGCACAAAATTCACTGCTGATCGACGGCCCGTTGCAGTACGACGCAGCGGCCAACGAATCGGTCGCCCGGCAACTGGCACCGAACAGTCAGGTCGCCGGCCGAGCCACGGTGTTCGTGTTCCCCGACCTGAACACCGGCAACACCACCCACAAGGCCGTGCAGCGCAGCGCCGATTGCGTGAGCCTCGGGCCGATGCTGCAAGGCCTGCGCAAGCCGGTGAACGACCTGCCGCGTGGTGCGCAAGTCGATGACATTGTGTACACCATCGCCCTGACCGCGATTCAAGCCGCCAACCGACCTATGGATGTTTAAATGCTGGATTCTCTACCTGCACCCGTGCGCGGCGTGATCGCCTCGCTGCTGTTGGCGCTGAACACGATCCTTTGTTGTACGCCGCTGTTCGTGGTGGCGATCTTCAAACTGTTGTTGCCCTTCCCGGCCGCCCAACGCTTCACCGACTGGCTGATGAGCCACATCCATGAAGCCTGGATCAGCAACAACAAGGCCTGGATGGACTTACTCGGGCACACACGCTGGAAGCTCAGCGGGCTCGAAGGTCTGGACTATCAGCACTCGTACCTGATCACCAGCAATCACCAGAGCTGGGTCGACATCATGGTGCTGCAGTACGTGTTGAACCGGCGCATTCGCCCGTTGAAGTTCTTCCTCAAGCAGGAGCTGATCTGGGTCCCGGTGATCGGCCTGGCGTGGTGGGCGCTGGGCTTTCCGTTCATGAAGCGTTACTCCAAGGCTTATCTGGCGAAGCACCCAGAGAAAAAAGGCAAAGACCTGGAAACCACCCGCAAGACGTGCGACAAGTTCCGCAATAATCCGGTGGGGATATTCAACTTCGTCGAAGGCACGCGTTTTACCGAAGGCAAACACGCGCAGCAGAGTTCTCCGTTCCGCTACCTGCTTAAAGCCAAGGCCGGTGGTATCGCGTTTGTGCTGGATGCCATGGGTGAGCAGCTTGAATCCATCGTCAACGTGACCATTCACTACCCGGCCGGGCGCCCCGGTTACTGGGACCTGCTCTGCGGGAATGTGAAGGATGTGGTGGTGCATTTTCAGGAGCTTAAAATTCCGCCGCAGTTCATCGGCAAGAATTACGACCAGGATGGGGAGTATCGATTGCAGTTTCAGGGGTGGATCAACCAGCTTTGGGAAGACAAGGATGCGTTGCTTGCGCAGATGCATCGGGAGTATCCAGCGAAGTAGTTAGGTGAATGTTCCGGCCTCTTCGCGAGCAAGCTCGCTCCCACAGTTGATCTTCGGTGAACATTGACCTTGTGGGAGCGAGCCGGCTCCGGGCGGCGTTCCGACGATGGTGATTTCAGGGACACAATAAAACCCGCCGATGATCACTCACCGACGTGTTTTTTATGGGTGGCCAACGCTACCCTGTTACCCAGTAGTGCGGCTTAACCGGGCGCCAATCGGAGAACACATGAGAGCCAGGCAATTTATAAACCCGATCAGGAAACGCCATGAGTCGTTGCTGTTCAGTTCTTCGACACAAGACTGCCGATCAGGGCGACCTTTACCAGCAATAAAAACATGCCAACAGGGTCTAACGAAGGGGAGCTCCTCATAATTTGGCCAGTTGTATCTCCAGACCGCGCCTTTAAGCTGAACGTTTATGCTTTCCTCTTCACTTTGAGTTAAGAACTCGTCGATTACAAATATTTCATTATCAATCTGCTCGATCTTCACGCGCTATCCTTTTCGCTAAAAATCCATTCCAAACACCATGCTTTAAAAGCACAAATAGCAAATACAGAGACAGAAAGCCCCATGTAACAATTACAAAATAATTTGCAGAATTACTGTATTGCGCCCACTGCAGAATATCTTGACGACTTATCAACAACCGTAGGTCATTATCATACACCCCCCAAACAAACCGCTTACTCCGATCCGGTTCTACAGCGACCCATAGCTTTCGCGACTTGCTAAAACCCAAGTGCTGAACCTCACGAGTAGAAGCTTCGATAACATGATCATACGCTTCATCACCTGGTCCAACCCTGAGATATAAATTCGACGTAGTTTTTGAAACTCTCGAAATATCCCTATATATAAAAGCGCTTTCCAAAACTAATTTTTTTGGAACCGAAGGAATTTCTACCACCTCTTCAAAGTGGCACAAGGAAACAACAGAAAAATACATCAGAATAATGATTAAAAAAATAATTTCAAAAACACTCGGCACATACCCCTTGGGAATATCGAATATTTTATATCGCACACCACAACTCTCCGAACGCCGAAACAAGCAGCTCTAATGCACGCGCACATGCCTTATATACAACCGAGAATCTAATTCACCTACCCTGCTAACAACACTATTCTCATTTACAAATCAATGAAACTTATCCATTTCCGATATTCCTGTAGTCCAAATCCGATAGCATTAATGATGCTGGCAATTCATATGCATGCCAGAATTTTCGGGACCGGTGTGGATGGGGGGTATTGCTTGCAGTTTCAGGGGTGGATCAGTTGTGGGAAGATAAGGATGCGCTGCTAACGCAGATGCATCGGGAGTATCCAGGCACCTAAGATCAAAAGATCGCAGCCTTCGGCAGCTCCTACAGGAGAGGTGCGCACCCGATCAATCGCGGTTGTACACGGACCATGTAGGAGCTGCCGCAGGCTGCGATCTTGACGATTAAAAGGACACAAAAAACCCGCCGATGATCACTCATCGGCGGGTTTTTTATTAGCGGCTAACGCTTAGATCGCGCCACGCTTGCGCAGCAGATCCAGCACTTGCTTGACGCTTTCTTCCAGTGACAGCGACTGGGTGTCGACCACGAGGTCAGCGTCCAGCGGCACGTCGTACGGGAAGGAGTCGCCCGGGATGTTATCCCCGGCCGCCGCGTACAGGCCTTGCGGATCGCGCTCGGCACAGACCGTCGGCGAGGCCTGGACGTAGACCGTCAGCAGACGCTCCTTACCGATCAAATCCTTGGCCTGCTCACGCCCTTCGGCACTTGGCGCAACGAACGCCGCCAGAGTCACCAGTCCGGCTTCGTTGAACTGACGCGCAACGTGCGCGGCACGACGCCAGTTCTCGGTACGCCCAGCGCGGTCCTGTGGCAGACCTTTATTCAGGTCGTGACGCAGGTTCTGGCCATCGAGCACAAACACCGAACGTCCCATGTCGAACAACTTGCGTTCAACCGCATAGGCCAGGGTGCTTTTACCCGCGCCCGACAAGCCGCTGAACAACACGGTGGCCGGTTGCTGGCCGAAGCGCTGGGCGCGTTCTTCAACCGCTACATGCGCCAGCTTGCCATGGTGCGTGACGCTGTCGTGAGCCACAGGCTGGGCGATGATCATGCCCGCTGCGACCGTGCCATTGGTCAAACGGTCGATGACGATGAACGAACCGGTGGTGCGGTTGCTGGCGTAACCGTCCAGCGCGATGGCCGCATCGAGGCTGATCTTGACCCGACCGATCTCGTTCAGCTGCAACGAACTGGCAGGGCCTTCGGCCAGGGTGTTCACATCGACGCGATTGACAATGCTGGTAATCGAACCCGGCACGTAGGTGGTAGCGCGCTTGATGTCGTATTTCTTGCCCGGCAGCATCGGCTCTTCAGCCATCCACACCAACATGGCGTCGAAGGCGTCGGTGACTTGCGGCACGTTATCGGCATGCACCAGCAAGTCGCCACGGGAGATATCAATTTCGTCTTCCATGGTCAGCGTCACCGCCTGGCCAGGACCGGCGTGTTCCAGCTCCCCGTCAAAGGTGACGATGGATCTGACCCGGCTGCTCTTGCCCGACGGCAGCACCACGATTTCATCGCCTTTGTGCACGATGCCGCTGGCCAGGGTACCGGCGAAGCCACGGAAGTTCAGGTTCGGACGGTTGACGTACTGCACCGGGAAACGCAGGTCGGTGTAGTTGCGGTCGTTGGCGATCTCGACGGTTTCGAGAATCTCCATCAACGACTGACCGGTGTACCAGGGCGAACTTTCGCTCTTGTTCACCACGTTGTCGCCCTTGAGCGCCGACATCGGGACAAACGCCATGGTGCTCGGCTTGAACGCGATGCCTTCGGCGAACTTCAGGTAATCGGCCTTGATCGACTCGAAGACTGTTTCATCGAAGCCGTTGAGGTCCATCTTGTTGATGGCGACGACGATGTGCTTGATGCCCAGCAGCGAGGCAATAAAGCTGTGACGACGGGTCTGGGTCTGCACGCCATAGCGGGCATCCACCAGAATGATCGCCAGGTCGCAGGTCGATGCGCCGGTGGCCATGTTGCGGGTGTACTGCTCATGGCCAGGGGTATCGGCAATGATGAATTTGCGCTTGGCGGTCGAGAAATAACGGTAGGCGACATCGATGGTGATGCCCTGCTCGCGCTCGGCCTGCAGGCCGTCAACCAGCAACGCCAGGTCGATATCATCGCCCGTGGTGCCGACTTTTTTCGAGTCGCGGGTAATGGCTTCCAGGTGATCTTCGTAGATCATCTTGGAATCATGCAGCAGTCGCCCGATCAGCGTGCTCTTGCCGTCGTCGACGTTGCCACAGGTAAGAAAGCGCAGCATTTCCTTGCGTTCGTGCTGGCCCAGATAGGCGAGGATGTCCTCGCTGATCAAATCAGATGCGTGCGACATGACAACCCCTTAGAAATAACCCTGACGTTTCTTTTCTTCCATGGAGCCGGCGCCATCGTGATCGATGACTCGGCCCTGGCGTTCGGAAGTTCGCGTCAGGAGCATTTCCTGAATGATGTCGGTCAGGCTGGTGGCCTCGGACTCGACCGCGCCGGTCAACGGGTAGTCGCCCAGTGTGCGGAAGCGGACTTTCTTCTTGACGATACGCGCCTTGTCTTCGTCGCTCAGGTGATTGAGCAGGCGCTCGTCGTCGATCATGATCCAGGTGCCATTCATCTCGATGACGTCGCGCTCGGCGGCGAAATACAGCGGCACGATCGGGATGCCTTCGAGGTAGATGTACTGCCAGATGTCCAGTTCGGTCCAGTTCGACAAAGGGAACACACGAATGGATTCACCTTTGTTGACGTTGCCGTTGTAGACATTCCACAGCTCGGGACGCTGGTTTTTCGGGTCCCAGCGGTGCTTGGTGTCGCGGAAGGAATACACGCGCTCTTTGGCACGGGACTTCTCTTCGTCACGACGGGCACCACCAAAGGCAGCGTCGAAGCCGTACTTGTCGAGGGCCTGCTTGAGGCCTTCGGTTTTCATGATGTCGGTGTGTTTGGCGCTGCCGTGGGTCAGCGGGTTGATACCCTGCGCGACGCCATCGGGGTTGACGTGCACCAGCAGTTTTAGGCCCAGCTCTTCGACCATGCGGTCGCGGAAGCTGTACATTTCCTTGAATTTCCACTGGGTGTCGACGTGCATCACCGGGAATGGCAGTTTGCCCGGGAAGAACGCCTTGCGTGCAAGGTGCAGCATTACGGCGGAGTCTTTACCGACGGAATACAGCATCACCGGGTTATCGAACTCGGCGGCGACCTCGCGGATGATGTGGATGCTTTCGGCCTCCAGCTGTTTCAGATGCGTCAGTTTGTCGACCATAGCTACTCACGAAAACGATCTTATGGACGGCCAGCGGGCCGTGTTCGAGCGAGGCATGCTAGCACAGCGTCCGCTTCTATTGAGGAGGCCAACTAGATCGAAAGAGTATATGAATATACCCGGGTGTTTGGGGCTCCCACCCTGAAAATCAAATCGGATTCGGGCAATCGATGAAGATGTGTTCGAGAGCAAAGCGTCGCGCCAGATAATCTCCCAGCGCCTGCACGCCGTAGCGTTCGGTGGCGTGGTGACCGGCGGCGATAAAACTGATGTCGTTTTCCCGGGCGCTGTGGAAGGTTTGTTCCGAGGCTTCGCCGCTCAAGTACAGGTCGACACCGGCCAGCACCGCTTGATCGATATACCCCTGGCCACCACCGGTGCACCAGCCGACACGCCGGATCATCTCGCTGCCTTCGATCAGCAGCGGTTCGCGCCCCATCACTTCCTGTACGCGCCGGGCAAAATCGCGCGCGGTCATGGGTTCGGACAACGAGCCGACCAGGCCGACGACCTTGAGGTTATCCGGGTCCAGCGGACCTTCGACAGTAATATCCAACTGCCGAGCAAGCTGTACGTTGTTGCCGACCTCGGGATGCAAGTCCAGTGGCAGGTGGTATGCCAGCAAACTGATGTCGTGCTTGAGCAGGGTTTTCAGCCGGCGCTGCTTCATGCCGGTGATGCACGGATTCTCACCTTTCCAGAAATAACCATGATGCACCAGCACCAGATCAGCCTTGGCCTCCACTGCCGCGTCGAGCAACGCCTGGCTGGCGGTGACGCCGCTGACGATGCGCATGACCTGTGGCCGGCCTTCGACCTGCAAGCCGTTGGGGCAGTAATCGGCAATCCGCGAACTGCTGAGGTAACGGTCTGCTTCTTCTACCAGGGTGTTCAGGGCAACGGCCATAAAAGACTCCTAAATATCCCGTTCAGAGGTGCTCGCACGCCTCTATAATGCGCGACATTATGGGCGGTCTCACACCCCCTGCAACCTCTCAGGACTTGCTTAATGCTCAAGGCGCTGCGTTTTTTTGGCTGGCCGCTGTTGGCCGGCGTGCTTATTGCGATGCTGATTATTCAGCGTTACCCGCAGTGGGTGGGGCTGCCAAGCCTTGACGTCAACCTGCAGCAAGCCCCACAAACTACCCTGGCTCAGCAGGGCCCCGTGTCCTACGCCGATGCGGTGACCATCGCCGCGCCTGCGGTGGTCAACCTGTACACCACCAAGGTGATCAACAAACCCAGCCATCCATTGTTCGAGGATCCGCAGTTCCGACGCTTCTTCGGCGATAACCTGCCCAAGCAGAAGCGCATGGAGTCCAGCCTCGGCTCGGGCGTGATCATGAGCCCTGAAGGCTACCTGCTGACCAACAACCACGTCACCAGCGGTGCCGACCAGATCGTGGTGGCGCTCAAGGATGGTCGCGAAACCCTGGCCCGGGTGATCGGCAGCGACCCGGAAACCGACCTGGCGGTGCTGAAAATCGATCTGAAGAATTTACCCTCGATCACCGTCGGTCGCTCCGACAACATCCGCATCGGCGATGTCGCGCTGGCCATCGGCAACCCTTTCGGCGTCGGCCAGACCGTCACCATGGGCATTATCAGTGCCACCGGGCGTAACCAGCTTGGGCTGAACAACTATGAAGACTTCATTCAGACCGACGCCGCGATCAACCCCGGTAACTCCGGTGGGGCGCTGGTGGACGCCAACGGCAACCTGACGGGGGTCAACACGGCGATCTTCTCCAAATCCGGCGGCTCCCAGGGCATCGGTTTCGCGATCCCGATCAAACTGGCCATGGAGGTGATGAAGTCGATCATCGAGCACGGCCAGGTCATCCGTGGCTGGCTCGGCATTGAAGTGCAGCCCTTGACTCAGGAACTGGCGGAATCCTTTGGCCTCTCCGGGCGCCCGGGCATCGTGGTCGCCGGGATTTTCCGTGACGGTCCGGCGCAAAAGGCCGGCCTGCAACTGGGTGATGTGATCCTCAGCATCGACGGCGAACCGGCCGGCGACGGCCGTCGCTCGATGAACCAGGTGGCGCGGATCAAGCCGACCGACAAGGTCAGCATTCAGGTCATGCGCAACGGCAAGGAGCTCAAGCTCACCGCGGAGATTGGTCTGCGGCCACCGCCTGTAACTACTCCGGCCAAAGAAGAAGAATAAGCCCTCGCCCGGCATGCCGGGCTAAAGACATACATTCGTTTTGGTTATGTTATATTGTTTCAATATCGCTATTGGAACGATGTCATGACATCTCGCAAAATTGTCACCCTGGCAGGTCTGGCCCTCGGCCTGCTGGGAGATCCGGTCTTCGCCGAAGAGCCGCAACCCCTCGAACTGGACGTCATCAGCGTCACCTCCGACTACGAATCCCCTACCGGTTCGGTCCAGGGTTATCGCGCCACCCGCTCATCCAGCGCGACCAAAACTGACACGGCGATCAAGGACATCCCGCAGTCCATCAGCGTGATTCCCGCCAGCGTGCTCAATGATTTGGGCAGCACCCGTGTCGAACGAGCCCTGGAATTTGCCGGCGGCGTCTCGAAACAGAACAACTTCGGCGGCCTGACCCTGTACGAGTACAGCGTGCGCGGCTTCACCACCTCGGAGTTCTACAAGGACGGTTTCAGCGCCAACCGCGGTTACCCGAGCACCCCGGATGCCGCCAACATCGAGCGCATCGAAGTGCTCAAAGGCCCGGCAGCCAGCCTTTATGGACGCGGCGATCCCGGCGGCACTGTAAACATCGTCACCAAGAAGCCACAGCCTGAAGCGTTCACTACCCTGCAAACCAGCGCCGGCAGCTGGGATCGCTACCGCACGGCCCTGGACCTCAATACACCGCTGGATGACAACGGCAACGTCCTGTCCCGGGTGAACCTGGCCGTCGAGGACAACCACAGCTTTCGCGACCACGTCGACAGCAAACGAGTGTTCGTCGCGCCCTCCTTCAGCTGGCAACTGAACCCGGACACCAGCCTGTTGCTGGAAAGCGAATTCGTCCGTCACAGTTCGACCTTCGACCGCGGCATCGTCGCGCCCAATAACCGATGGAGCGGTATATCGCGCTCGACCTACCTTGGCGAGCCCAATGACAGCGACATCAATAACCACAACAACCTGCTTCAAGCCGCCCTCGAACATCAGCTCAACGACAGTTGGAAGCTGCGCCTGGCCAGCCATTACAAGGAAGGCAAACTCTGGGGCTTCGCTTCCGAGGCTCGCCCGCTGAATGCAGACGGCCACACTGTCAATCGTCGCTACCGCGAGCGCGACAGCAATTGGCACGACAGCATTACCCAGCTGGAACTGCGCGGCCTGTTCGACATCGGCAGCTGGCAGCACGAACTGCTGATCGGCAGCGAATACGAGAACTACCGCAAGAACGAGCGGGTCAGCACTATCGCCGGAAGCCCCTATGCCATCGACATCTACCACCCGGTTTACGGCCAGCCGAAACCCGATGGCGCCCGCTCGGGCACGGACTTCTTCGAGCACGTTGAAAGCCAAGCGCTGAACCTGCAAGACCAGATCGTTTTCACCGAGCGCCTGCGGGGCATGCTCGGAGCGCGCATCGAACACTTCGAGCAGAAGGTCGACGACCACGCGAGGAACGCCAGCAACAGGCAAAGCCATGACGCCTTGACCCAGCGGGCCGGCCTGCTCTACCAACTGACGCCGCAAGTCGGGCTGTTCGCCAACGCCTCCACTTCGTTCAAGCCGAACAACGGTCTGGACGCCGCCGGTAAATCCTTCGATCCGGAGGAAGGTGTGGGCTACGAAATCGGGATCAAAAGCGAGCTGTTCGACGAGCGCCTGAGCGCCACCCTCGCCGCCTTCCATATCGAGAAAGAAAACGTGCTGGCCCTCGACCCGGGCACTGACACCCGTCGCGCCATGGGCAAGGCCCGCAGCCAGGGCGTTGACCTGCAAGTCGCCGGCCAACTCAGCAACGCAGTACGAGTGATCGGCGCCTTCGCCTATATCGATGCCGAAGTGACCCAAGGCGACGCAGTGATTCCCACCGGCAGCCGAATTCTCGGCGTGGCCAAACGCAGCGGCAGTTTGCTCGGCGTGTATGAATTTCAGGACGGCCGGTTTCGCGGTTCGGACCTTGGTGCGGCGCTCACCTATGTCGGCGATCGTTCGGGTGAAGCCGGCAGCGACTTCGAACTGCCGGCCTACCACACCATCGACCTGCTGGCCCATTACAAGGCCAGCGAAAACCTCACGGTAGGCCTGAACCTGAACAACCTGTTCGACGAAAAATACTACGAGCGCTCCTACAGCAATTACTGGGTCAATCCCGGCGAGCCGCGCAATTTCACCGTCAGCCTGACACTCAATCTGTAAAAGGAAGTCACCATGCAACCATTCAAATTACTGGCGCTGCTCGGCCTGCTGTTCTCCACTCAGGTCCGGCCCACGGTCTATGGACCGAACAGCGGCGCGGCAATATCGAAGTCATTTATGGTCATGGCGCCGAGGACAATGCCTTCAAGGCGCAGAAAATCAGCGGCGCCTGGGCCTATGATCTCGGCGGCAAGAGGATCCCGGTGAGCGTGCGGCGCCTGGTCGACCACGCACGCCTGCAACCGCTCAAGCCGCCCGCGGTCCTGGCGGTAGCACTGGATAATGGTATGTGGTCACAGACTGCCGACAAGCAGTGGATCAATCAGGGGCGCAGCAAAGTGCCGGGTGCCGTCGAATCGACCCAGACCTTTAAATACAGCCTGGCGATCTATCAGCCGGGGGCGAAGCTGCCCAGACTTGATCAGATCAAACTGCTGATTCTGCCGGAAGTTGATCCGCTGACCGTAGGGCCGGGCCAGTCATTGCCGGTTCGGGTGTTGCTCGATGGCAAACCGGCGGCCGGGGTGAAGTTGATTGGCGATTATCGCAATGCCCCCAATACCCTGAGCACAGAGACAGATGCCGAAGGTCGGGCGCAGGTACTGGTGCGTAATGAGGGGTTGAATGTGATTGCGGCGCAGATGGACATTCCACTGAAGGACAATGCCGATGTGGCGACGCGGGGGGTGTTCAGTTCGCTGACGTTCCTGGGGGAGGCGCATCACGAGTAGGGCTTGGCATCTGTGGTGATGCCAATCGCGAGCAAGCTCGCTCCCACAGGGTTTTCGGTTGGCCACAAATTTGTGATCAGCGCAGAACCAGTGTGGGAGCGAGCTTGCTCCGGGCGGCGTTCCGACGATAGCGGTTTAAAGGTCGCTGAGGCCGTCAATCAACGCCTGGTTCTGCTCTGGCGTGCCGATGCTGATCCGCAGGAATTGAGCAATCCGCTCTTGCTTGAAGTGCCGGACGATCACCCCCTGCTCGCGCAACTTCGCCGCCAGGCCAGCTGCATCGTGTTTCGGGTGACGAGCGAAAATGAAGTTCGCCGCCGACGGCAGTACTTCAAAGCCCTTGGTCTGCAACTGCGCGACTACTTTGTCACGGCTCTCGATCACTAACCGGCAGGTCTTGTCGAAGTACTCGCGATCCTCGAACGCCGCCGCCGCGCCCACAATGGCCAGACGATCCAGGGGGTAGGAGTTGAAGCTGTTCTTGATCCGCTCCAACGCCTCGATCAAGTCCGGGTGCCCCACCGCCAGACCCACCCGCAGGCCGGCCAACGAACGGGACTTGGACAGGGTCTGAGTCACCAGAAGGTTCGGATAACGGTCCACAAGGGTGATTGCCGTCTCGCCGCCGAAGTCAATGTAAGCCTCATCCACCACCACCACCGAGTCCGGGCTGGCCTTGAGGATTTGCTCCACCGCCTCCAGTGCCAACAGGCAACCGGTCGGTGCGTTAGGGTTCGGGAAAATGATCCCGCCGTTCGGCTTGGCGTAGTCCGCCGGGCTGATCTGGAACTGCTCGTTCAGCGGCACGGCATCAAACTTAATGCCATACAAGCCACAGTAAACCGGGTAGAAGCTGTAGCTGATGTCCGGGAACAGCAGCGGCTGATCGTGTTGCAGCAAACCGTGGAAGATGTGCGCCAGGACTTCATCGGAACCATTGCCGAGAAACACCTGACTGCCCTGCACGCCGTAATACTTGGCAACGGCTTGTTTCAGCACATCACTGTTCGGGTCCGGGTACAGACGCAGGTTGTCATTGAGTTCGGTCTGCATCGCCGCCAGGGCTTTAGGCGATGGTCCGTACGGATTTTCGTTGGTGTTGAGCTTCACCAGCTTCGCCAGTTTCGGCTGTTCGCCCGGAACGTAAGGCACCAGACTCTTGACGAAGGGACTCCAGAATTTACTCATGCTTTTTTCCCTTCTTCAACGATGCGGTATTCGGCGCTGCGGGCGTGAGCGGTCAGCGACTCGCCACGGGCCAGCACGGAAGCGGTTTTGCCCAGTTCGGACGCACCCTGCTCGGAGCAGAAGATGATCGACGAGCGTTTCTGGAAGTCGTACACACCCAGCGGCGAGGAGAACCGCGCGGTGCCGGAAGTCGGCAATACGTGGTTCGGACCTGCACAGTAGTCGCCCAAGGCTTCTGAAGTGTGGCGACCCATGAAGATCGCACCGGCGTGACGGATCTGCGGCAACCAGGCCTGCGGATCGGCGACCGACAACTCCAGGTGCTCCGGCGCGATGCGGTTGGCCACTTCGATGGCTTGCTCCATATCGCGAACTTTGATCAGCGCACCACGGCCATTGATCGAAGTCTCGATGATCTCGGCGCGCTCCATGGTCGGCAACAGTTTGGCGATGCTCGCGGCGACCTTGTCGAGGAACTCGGCGTCCGGGCTGACCAGGATCGCCTGGGCATCTTCGTCGTGCTCGGCCTGGGAGAACAGGTCCATGGCAATCCAGTCCGGATCGGTCTGACCATCGCAGACCACCAGGATCTCGGACGGACCGGCGATCATGTCGATACCGACCTGGCCGAATACGTGACGCTTGGCGGTGGCCACATAGATATTGCCCGGGCCGACCACTTTGTCGACCTTGGGCACGCTTTCGGTGCCGTACGCCAACGCGGCAACCGCCTGGGCGCCACCGATGGTGAACACCCGATCGACGCCAGCGATGCAGGCCGCGGCCAGCACCAACTCGTTGATTTCACCGCGCGGGGTCGGAACGACCATGACCACTTCGGCCACGCCCGCGACCTTGGCCGGAATCGCGTTCATCAACACCGAGGACGGATAGGACGCCTTGCCACCCGGTACGTACAGACCCGCGCGATCAATTGGCGTGACTTTCTGGCCCAGCACCGTACCGTCGGCTTCGGTGTAGCTCCAGGATTCCTGTTTCTGTTTTTCGTGGTAGCTGCGCACCCGCGTTGCGGCCTTTTCCAGGGCTTCACGCTGGGGCGCGGTAATTCGGGTCAGGGCCAGTTCCAGACGCTCGCGTGGCAGGATCAGGTCCGCCATCGACGCCACTTGTAGACCGTCGAAACGCTGGGTGAATTCCACCAGCGCGGCATCGCCACGCTCGCGCACGGCCTTGATAATGTCCAGCACCCGCTGATTGACCGCGTCGTCAGACACACTTTCCCAGCTCAGCAGATGATCCAGATGATGTGCGAAATCCGGATCAGCAGCGTTGAGTCGGCGAATTGCAGTGGGAGCGGTCATGGCGAAGGCCTCGATAATTGGCGAATGCTCAAATGGGCAAAGCTTACGAATGCAAACCGTGTTTGCAAAAGCTCAGGCGCCGCAAGACTACCAAGCCATCCGCGTGGGCACCTGAGAATTCTGGCTATGACACGGATAGATGGGCGCGACCTGGGCCGCGCGGGTGACTCAGCCGCGGTGTCGCGACTCTACCGCTTTACGCAGGGTATCGATAAGCGCCTGGATACGGGCGTGCTGCATCTTCATGGAGGCCTTGTTGACGATCAGCCGGGAGCTGATGTCGGCAATAAAGTCCTGGGGTTCCAGGCCATTGGCGCGCAAGGTGTTGCCGGTATCGACCACGTCGATGATCTTGTCGGCCAGACCGATCAGCGGCGCCAGTTCCATCGAGCCGTAGAGCTTGATGATGTCGACCTGACGGCCCTGCTCGGCGTAATAACGCTTGGCGACGTTGACGAACTTGGTCGCCACTCGCAGGCGGCCCTTGGGCTCGACGTCACCAATACGGCCGGCGGTCATCAGCTTGCACAGGGCAATTCGCAGGTCCAGGGGCTCGTACAGGCCCTGGCCACCGTATTCCATCAACACATCTTTACCGGCCACACCGAGGTCGGCGGCACCATGCTCGACGTAAGTCGGCACATCGGTGGCACGCACGATCAGCAAGCGCACATCGGCCTGGGTCGTGGGGATGATCAGCTTGCGGCTCTTGTCCGGATTCTCGGTCGGCACAATGCCCGCTTCAGCCAGAAGCGGCAGGGTGTCGTCGAGGATGCGGCCCTTGGACAGTGCGATGGTCAACATGGGAAACGTAAGTCCTTATCAGGATACTCATGCCCGGTCGCAAACGGCGCCAGACACACATCGAGCCTGAAAAAGCTCAGGCTCGATTTGGAACGAAAACCAGCTGTCGGGCACATCCCTGTGCCCTTGACGCAGAAACTAGCCCGGTACGCGGCGGATCTTCGCGCCGAGCATCTGCAGTTTCTCTTCGATGCACTCGTAACCACGGTCTATGTGGTAAATGCGATCGATCAGCGTGTCGCCTTCGGCGATCAACGCCGAAATCACCAGGCTGGCCGAAGCCCGCAAGTCGGTAGCCATGACTGGCGCGCCTTTAAGCTTTTCGGTGCCGGTAACGATCGCGGTGTTGCCTTCGACCTGGATCTTGGCGCCCATGCGGTGCAATTCATACACGTGCATGAAGCGGTTTTCGAAGATGGTCTCGATTACCGCGCCAGTGCCTTCGGCAATCGCGTTGAGCGAGATGAACTGTGCCTGCATGTCAGTCGGGAACGCCGGGTACGGAGCCGTACGGATGTTCACGGCTTTTGGCCGCTTGCCGTGCATGTTCAGCTCGATCCAGTCTTCACCGCAGGTGATTTCGGCACCGGCTTCCTTGAGTTTTTCCAGTACGGCTTCAAGGATCGTCGGATCGGTGTCCTTGACCTTCACACGGCCGCCAGTCACGGCAGCAGCGACCAGGTAGGTCCCGGTTTCGATACGGTCAGGCATCACTTTGTAGGTCGTCGGATGCAGACGCTCAACACCATCGATGGTGATGGTGTCGGTGCCGGCGCCGGTGATCTTGGCGCCCATGGCGATCAGGAAGTTCGCCAGGTCGATGACTTCAGGCTCGCGCGCGGCGTTTGCCAGAACGCTGCGGCCCTTGGCCAGAGCGGCGGCCATCATGATGTTTTCGGTACCGGTCACGCTGACGGTATCGAAGAAGAAGTGCGCACCGCGCAAGCCGCCTTCAGGCGCCTTGGCCTTGATGTAGCCGCCTTCGACGTCAATGATCGCGCCCATGGCTTCGAGGCCACGGATGTGCAGGTCGACCGGACGCGAACCAATGGCGCAACCGCCAGGCAGTGCGACTTCGGCTTCACCGAAACGGGCAACCATCGGGCCCAGCACCAGGATCGAGGCACGCATGGTTTTCACCAGTTCGTACGGGGCGATCAACGTCTTGATGGTGCGTGGATCGATTTCGACGCTGAGTTTTTCGTCGATCACCGGCTCAATGCCCATGCGACCGAACAGTTCGATCATGGTGGTGATGTCGTGCAGGTGCGGCAGGTTGGCGACCGTCACCGGGCCATCGCACAGCAAGGTTGCAGCCAGAATCGGCAGGGCAGAGTTCTTTGCCCCGGAGATGCGGATTTCGCCATCAAGACGAGCCCCGCCGGTAATAATCAATTTATCCATAAGAATCTCGTCGCCCTTGGGCTCAGGTGCGCTCGGCCCAGGCCGTGCTGCTGAAAAATTTCATAGTGACCGCGTGGATGCTGCCATCGGCGATCCATGGGTTCAAATGGGCATAAACGCTCTGCTGACGCTTGACCGGGCTCAATGCCACCAGTTCGTCACTAATCACGTTCAGCTGAAAATTGCAGCCTTCGCCCTCAACTTCTACCAGCGTTCCGGGCAGCTTCCCCTCAAGAAAGCTCTTCACTTCTGTGGCCTGCATGCTCAACCTCAATCGGCGCCCTGTGCGCGCGGGTCGGACATCATACAAAAAAGCCCCGCGCCTGCGAACCCCGCTAAGCAGGACTCTGACGGGGGGCCTCTCTATAGATGATAGTTAGGGATGCGCCAACAGCTCGGTCAAACCGCTGACCTGAGCAATTTCTCGCATATCGTCGGGTAACGCCCGGATGCTCAACGCCTTGCCGGCCGCTTGCGCATCACGCATGAAGGCCAGCAACAACGACAGACCGACGCTGCTGGACTTCTGCACCGCCGAGCAATCGACAACCAGGGACTCGGCCGTACTGGCTTTAATCAAGGCCTGGCCTTCCTTGCGCAGATCGGGACCACTGCGGTAATCCAGTACGCCACTGAGCAACAGCTCGCCAGGCGCGCCCATACGGACAGCCGACTCATTCATTGCACAGTCTTCTCGGTGGATTCTTCGGTCTTTTCCTTGGCTTTGGCGACTTCACCGGCCCAACCATTGATGGTCTTGTCCAGATCGTTGCCATTGCGCTGCATGGCGTCAGCGAACTGATCACGGAACAACTTACCGATATTGATGCCGTTGATGATCACGTTGCGGACTTTCCACTCACCGTTGACTTTGGTCAAGGTGTAGGAAACCGGGTAGATCGAGCCGTTGGTGCCCTTGACCTGCATATCGACGCTGGTGCGGTCCTTGCCTTCTTCCTTGGCAGGGGAAACGGTGATGCCCTGGTTGTTGTATTCGAGCAAGGCGTTGCCATAGAACTGCATCAGGCTGCGCTTGAAGTTGTCCTGAAAGCGCGCCATCTGGTCAGGCGTGGCTTTACGCGAATACTTGACCGTCATGATGCTGCGGGAAATGCCATCGGCATCGATCGCAGGGCCGACGATACCGTTCAGGGCATCGTAGAACGCACTTGGGCTTTGTTTGTACTTCTCTTTATTGGCGGCCAGATCGGCCAGCAACCGGGTCGTGGTGTCCTGGACCAGATCGTGCGCGGAAGGCGCTGCCACGGCGTTAGCCATCAACGGCAAGGCCGCGAGTAACACCAACAGGCCACGTCGCAAGGTAGAGATCATGAAAAACTCCTTATTTGGCGTCTTTGCTAACGGTATTGAGCAGGAATTTACCGATCAGGTCTTCGAGCACCAGCGATGACTGGGTGTCATGAATGGTCGAACCATCCTTGAGCAGGGTCTCCTCCCCGCCCACGCTGAGGCCGATGTACTTCTCACCCAACAGGCCAGCGGTCAGGATCGATGCAGTGGAATCCGTCGGCAGATTATCTACCCGCTTTTCCAGCTGCAGCGTGACCCGACCGGTGAAACTGTCGCGATCCAGATCGATAGCCGTGACCTTGCCGATGGTTACACCGGCCATGGTCACTTTGGATCTGACCGTCAAACCGGCGATATTGTCGAAATATGCATAAAGTTTATAGCTATCGGTGCTCGACGTCGGGGACAGACCACTGACCCGCAACGCAAGCAACAACAAAGCCAGGATGCCAGCCAGCAAGAAAAGGCCGACACCGATTTCCAGGGTGCGGTTTTGCATCAGAAATCTCCAAACATCAAGGCAGTCAAAATAAAGTCCAGGCCGAGAATGGCCAATGAGGCGTACACCACGGTCTTGGTGGTGGCACGACTGATCCCCTCGGAGGTGGGCTCACAGTCATAGCCTTGGAATACGGCAATCCAGGTCACTACAAAGGCAAAGACGATGCTTTTGATCACACCATTGAGCACATCGTCACTGAAATTCACGCTATTTTGCATGTTCGACCAGTAGGAACCTTCATACACGCCAAGCCAGTCGACGGCCACCCAGGAGCCGCCCCAGATTCCTACCACGCTGAAAATCATCGCCAGCAACGGCAGGGAAATGAAACCGGCCCAGAGGCGCGGGGCAATGATGTACTTCAGCGGATCCACACCAATCATTTCCAGACTGGAGAGCTGCTCGGTGGATTTCATGTTACCGATTTCGGCGGTAAGGGCCGAACCAGCACGCCCGGCGAACAGCAAGGCCGTGACCACCGGCCCCAGCTCGCGCAGCAAGGTCAGCGCAACCATCTGCCCGACCGCCTGTTCCGAACCGTAGCCGGACAGAATATTGAAGCCTTGCAGCGCCAGCACCATGCCGATGAAGATCCCGGAGACCACAATGATCACCAGGGACATCACGCCGACCGCATGCAGTTGCTTGACCAGCAGGCCAAATCCGCCGCCGATGCTGCCGCGTCCGAGCAGCGCATGAAACAGAAACAGCCCCGAACGCCCCAGCACTTCGACAATGTCGATGGCCGAGCGACCGAAGAGGCGAACCCTCTCAATCAGTGATTTCTTGCGCATCAGCGCTTCCCCAGAAGATCTGCGCGATAATCCTGCGCCGGAAAGTGAAACGGTACCGGGCCATCCGGTTCGCCGGTCATGAATTGGCGAATGCGCGGGTTGTCGGAGTTCATCAACTCTTCGGGAGTCCCCTGCCCCAACACCTGCTCATCGCCAACCACATACAGATAGTCGGCAATGCTCGCGGTCTCGGCCAGGTCGTGGGAAACCACGATACTGGTGATTCCCAAGGCATCGTTGAGCAGACGAATCAGGCGCACCAGCACGCCCATGGCGATAGGGTCCTGACCGACAAAGGGCTCGTCGTACATAAGGATCTGCGGATCGAGGGCAATGGCTCGCGCCAGGGCGACGCGCCGCTTCATGCCGCCCGACAACTCGTCCGGCATCAGATCGATGGCGCCACGCAGCCCCACCGCCTGCAATTTCAGCAAGACGATGTCGCGGATCATTTCATCCGGTAACTGGGTGTGAACGCGCAGCGGAAAGGCCACGTTCTCGAACACGTCCAGATCCGTAAACAATGCGCCGCTTTGAAACAACACACCCATTTGCTTGCGTGCATCGAACAGATCGCTGCGCGAAAGCTGCGGCAGGTTCTGGCCGTTGACCCAGACTTCGCCGCTGCTGGGCCGCAACTGGGCGCCCATCAGCCGCAGCAGCGTGGTTTTACCGCAGCCGGAAGGCCCCATGATGCCGGTAACCTTGCCCCGCGGTATGCGAATATCGACGTTATTGAAAATGCTGCGCGCACCGCGCTTGAAGGACAATCCCTTCAGCTCGACCGCGTAGGCGTTATCGGCACTCATCTAAACTCCTTGCGATGCAGCCTCTCACTCGGACGCCTGGCGCCCTACCAAAAGCACATGGATCCTGGGCAGGCCGAACTGGCGGCGAACTATATCACTGCTGATGCAGAGCCCCCAAGGCCGAAGCCATGCCTGTTCAGCAACTGGACAGGCAAAAAGCGGCTTAATAGAGCGGCTCGGCAAAACCAGCCACACAAAGCCTGACGAACTTGCGTGAGGGAATCGATCATTACCGCTATAATCGCCGCCTTTTCACCAGGGTATTCGACTTCTGTCATGAGCCAATCCAGCGACCTGATTCAATCAGCACAACGCACCATCCGCCTCGAGCTTGAAGCCGTACAAGGCTTGCTGGCCCATATCGACGCAGATTTCGTACGCGCTTGCGAGATGATTCTGGCCAGCAAAGGCCGCATAGTAGTGGTGGGCATGGGTAAATCCGGGCACATCGGCAACAAGATCGCCGCCACCCTGGCCAGCACCGGCACTACGGCATTTTTCGTCCACCCGGCTGAAGCCAGCCACGGTGACATGGGCATGATTACCCGGGATGACATCATCCTTGCGCTGTCCAACTCCGGTTCAACCAATGAAATCATCACACTGTTGCCGCTGATCAAGCGTCTGGGCATTCAGTTGATCAGCATGACCGGCAACCCCGACTCAGCGCTGGCCAAGGCTGCCGAGGTCAATCTCAATGTCCATGTCGAGCACGAAGCCTGCCCGCTGAACCTGGCGCCGACCTCTTCGACCACCGCTGCGCTGGTGATGGGCGACGCACTGGCGGTCGCCCTCCTTGAAGCGCGGGGTTTCACCGCCGAAGATTTCGCCTTTTCCCATCCGGGCGGTGCTCTCGGTCGTCGCCTGCTGCTGAAAGTGGAAAACGTCATGCACGCAGGGAAGGAGCTACCGCAAGTGCAGCGCGGCACCTTGCTCAAAGACGCCTTGATGGAAATGACTCGCAAAGGTCTGGGCATGACCGTGGTGCTCGAGGCCGACGGACGCCTGGCGGGGATTTTCACGGATGGTGACTTGCGCCGCACGCTCGACCGCACCATTGACATCCACAGCGCCAAAATCGATGAAGTGATGACTGCTCATGGCAAGACCGCGCGGGCCGAGATGCTCGCAGCCGAAGCCCTGAAAATCATGGAAGACAACAAAATCAACGCCCTGGTGGTGGTCGATGCCGATGACCGGCCGGTGGGTGCCTTGAATATGCACGACTTGCTGCGTGCGGGAGTAATGTAATGAGCACTGATCTTTTGCAACGCGGTAAAAACATCAAACTGGCGGTTTTCGATGTCGACGGCGTGCTGACCGATGGCCGCCTGTACTTTCTCGAAGACGGCAGCGAGTTCAAGACGTTCAACACCCTCGACGGCCAGGGCATCAAAATGCTGATGGCAACGGGCGTGCAGACGGCTATTATCAGCGGCCGAAAAACCCCGGTGGTCGAGCGTCGGGCGAAAAATCTCGGGATTCCTCATCTTTATCAGGGCCGCGAAGACAAACTGGTCGTACTCGACGAGCTTCTTGCCCAACTCAACCTAAGCTATGAGCAAGTCGCCTACCTCGGTGACGACCTGCCTGACCTGCCGGTGATTCGTCGCGTAGGCCTGGGCATGGCGGTCGCCAGCGCTGCCAGCTTTGTCCGCGAACATGCACACGGCATTACCCAGGCCCGTGGCGGCGAAGGAGCTGCACGCGAATTCTGCGAGCTGATCCTGCGCGCCCAAGGCAACCTTGAAGCAGCCAATGCCGCTTACCTGTAGAGCCACCTATGCTGAGCAAAAAAGTTCGTAACATTTTGATGTTCACAGCCATTGCTGCACTGTTTGCGGCCGTTGGCTACTGGAACATCAGCCCGGAACGCTTTATGGAGCGGCCGAGGGTGGTCGTCGACGAAACGGCCATCGACTACTACGCCCTCAATGCCCACAGCGTACAGTTCCTGCCCGATGGCAAGTTGCAGTACGAAATGACTGCCGACAAGGTCGAACACCTGAAAGCAACCGATGTGACATTGCTGACCAAACCCGACCTGAACCTGTATCGCGGCACGACTTACCCCTGGCACGTCCAGAGCGAGCGTGGCGAGGTCAATCCGGGCGGCACCGAAGTCGAACTGATCGACTCGGTACGTATCGCACGTACCGACGAGAAAAACCGTGCGACGATTATTACCAGTAGTCGCATGACTGTATTCCCTCAGAAGCAATATGCGCAGACCGAGCAAGCCGTTAGAATCGACGGCGCTGGTGGCGTGTCGACTGGCAAGGGCATGAAAGCGTATTTGAAAGAAAGCAGGATACACCTGCTATCGAACGTAAGAGGACAGTATGAGTCTCGTTAAAACCCTCCCTATTTTGCTCAGCCTGAGCGCAGCACTGGGAAGCGCGAGCGCCTGGGCTCTGCCGACTGATAGCCAGCAACCAATCCGCATTCAGGCCGACGACGCCCAGCTGGATGACAAGCAAGGCATTGCCACCTACAAGGGCGATGTGATCATCACCCAGGGTTCGATGAAGATCACCGGCAATACCGTGACCATCACCCGCGCAGCTTCGGGCGAGATCGACGTGGTCACCTCCGTCGGCAACCTGGCTTACTTCGAACAGCTGCAGAAGGCCGGCGATACCGAGCCGGTCAAGGCCTATGCCGTGACCATCCAGTACCACGCTTCGCAAGATCGCGTAGTGCTGATCGACAAGGCCAAAGTGATCAATGAAGGCAATACCACCGAAGGCGAAAAAATCGTCTACGACACCAAGAGACAGGTCGCCAATGCCGGTCGCGCCACTGGTACTACGGTGACCGCGCCGCGTCCGCGGATCGACATGGTGATCCAGCCGAAGAAGAAAACCGACGAGCAAAAGGCCCCGTAATGGCAACTCTGAAAGCTCAGCATCTGGCCAAGAGCTACAAGAGCCGTCAGGTCGTGCGCGACGTCAGCCTGTCGATCGACAGCGGTCAGATCGTCGGCCTGCTCGGTCCAAACGGTGCCGGCAAGACGACCTGTTTCTACATGATCGTCGGCCTGGTCCAGGCCGATCAGGGTCGGGTATTGATCGATGATCTGGACGTCAGCCATCAGCCGATGCACGGCCGGGCACGGGCCGGCATCGGCTATCTGCCGCAAGAAGCGTCGATCTTCCGCAAACTATCGGTCGCCGACAACATCATGGCCATCCTCGAGACCCGCAAGGAACTCGACAAGGCCGATCGTCGCAAGGAACTGGAAGGCCTGCTGGAGGAGTTCCACATCCACCACATTCGCGACAACCTCGGCATGAGCCTGTCCGGCGGTGAACGTCGTCGGGTGGAAATCGCCCGCGCACTGGCTACAGCGCCGAAATTCATCCTGCTCGACGAACCTTTCGCCGGCGTAGACCCGATTTCGGTAGGCGATATCAAGCAGATCATTTATCACTTGAAGGCCAAGGGCATCGGCGTACTGATCACCGACCACAACGTCCGTGAAACCCTCGATATCTGCGAGACCGCCTACATCGTCAACGACGGCCAACTGATCGCCGAAGGCGACTCCGAGACCATCCTGGCCAATGAACTGGTCAAGGAAGTGTATCTGGGGCATGAGTTCCGTTTGTAAGCATTGAGAGGTGGGGTCGACTCAGGCCCCGCCGCAATAACACTCTGGACGATTTCAGCTATCACCAGAGCGCCGATGTCAATGAAACCTTGTAAATTTTTATTGTTACGGCGCTCTAGGCAAACACTCCAGTTTCAGGCATATAATTTGCTTATGATTGGCGCTCCGGCGCCCTGTAGTGGATGGCGCATGCGCGCCGGCGAATAAGGTGTTAAGCCCCTGCCATGAAACCATCGCTAGTCTTGAGAATGGGCCAGCAGCTGACGATGACACCGCAGCTGCAACAGGCCATCCGCCTGCTCCAATTGTCGACCCTGGACCTGCAACAGGAAATCCAGGAGGCCCTGGAGTCCAATCCGATGCTCGAACGCCAGGAAGAAGGCGACGACTTCGATAACGCCGACCCTCTGGCCGACAACGTCGAGCAGAAACCCAACGCCGATGTTCAAGAACCCTCCTACCAGGAAACCGCCCCGACGGTGGACAACCTCGAGGAAGGTGACTGGAACGAGCGCATTCCTAATGAACTGCCGGTCGACACCGCCTGGGAAGACGTTTACCAGACCAGCGCCAGCAGCCTGCCAAGCAACGATGACGACGAGTGGGATTTCACCACCCGTACATCGGCCGGCGAGAGCCTGCAGAGCCATTTGCTCTGGCAACTGAACCTGGCGCCGATGTCCGACACCGATCGCCTGATTGCCGTGACACTGATCGATTGCATCAACAATCAGGGTTACCTGGACGAAACCCTCGAGGAAATTCTCGAGGCCTTCGATCCGGAGCTGGACATCGAACTGGACGAGATCGAGGCGGTCCTGCATCGCATCCAGCAATTCGAGCCGGCCGGTATCGGCGCGCGCAATCTTGGCGAGTGCCTGCTGCTGCAACTGCGTCAACTGCCGGCCAAGACCCCTTGGCTGGCCGAGGCCAAGCGCCTGGTCACGGACTTCATCGATCTGCTCGGCAGCCGCGATTACAGCCAGCTGATGCGTCGCATGAAGCTCAAGGAAGACGAACTGCGGCAGATCATCGAGCTGGTGCAAAGCCTGAACCCGCGCCCAGGCTCGCAAATCGAGTCAAGTGAAGCCGAATACGTCGTCCCCGACGTGATCGTGCGCAAGGACAACGAGCGCTGGCTGGTGGAACTGAATCAGGAGTCCGTGCCACGCTTGCGGGTCAACCCGCAGTACGCCGGTTTCGTTCGCCGCGCCGACACCAGCGCCGACAACACCTTCATGCGCAACCAGTTGCAGGAAGCGCGCTGGTTCATCAAGAGCCTGCAAAGCCGTAATGAAACCCTGATGAAAGTCGCTACCCAGATCGTCGAGCACCAGCGCGGCTTTCTCGAATACGGCGATGAGGCGATGAAACCGCTGGTCCTGCATGACATCGCCGAAGCGGTCGGCATGCACGAGTCGACGATTTCCCGGGTGACCACTCAGAAATTCATGCATACCCCGCGTGGTATCTACGAACTGAAATACTTTTTCTCCAGCCACGTCAGCACCTCTGAGGGCGGCGAATGCTCGTCCACAGCGATTCGCGCGATCATCAAAAAACTGGTTGCCGCGGAAAATCAGAAAAAGCCGTTGAGTGACAGCAAGATCGCTGGTTTACTGGAGGCACAAGGCATTCAGGTAGCCCGCCGCACCGTCGCCAAGTACCGCGAATCCCTTGGAATCGCGCCTTCGAGCGAACGCAAGCGGTTGATGTAACGGGCCACGCCACAGCGTTCCAGGGTGTGTTCGAGAACTCAGGCAGTTTTCGGACACAGCCTAGTGGCAGGCAAGCCAGCCTGCCGCCTTATGCACTGGCAACGAAGGAGAAGCTGTATGCAAGTCAACATCAGTGGACACCAACTGGAAGTGACCGAACCTTTGCGCGCCTACATCGGCGAAAAACTCGAACGATTGGAGAGGCATTTCGACAAGATCACCAACGTGCAAGTCACGATGACGGTCGAGAAGCTGAAGCAGAAAATCGAAGCTACCTTGCATATTCCCGGCAATGAAGTGGTCGCCAACGCCGAACATGAAGACATGTACGCGGCGATCGACGCACTCACCGACAAGCTGGATCGCCAACTCAAAAAGCATAAGGAAAAGACCCAAAGTGTCCTCCAGGGCGCGACGGGTCGTTAACACTCCCAACCCATGATCCGACTTGAAAACATCCTGACCCCCGGCCGTTCTTTGGTGAACGTGCCGGGCGGCAGTAAAAAGCGCGCACTCGAGCAAATTGCCAACCTTATCCACCGCGAAGTGCCGGATCTGGAGATGCAAGATGTATTCGAGAGTCTGATTGCCCGTGAAAAACTCGGTTCCACCGGTTTTGGCAACGGCATCGCCATCCCCCACTGCCGCCTCAAAGGCTGCACCTCGCCCATCAGTGCCTTGATGCACCTGGACGCCCCCATAGATTTCGATGCCATCGATGGCGCCCCGGTCGACCTGCTGTTTGTCCTGCTGGTTCCGGAAGCCGCTACCGATGCACACCTGGAACTGCTTCGGCAGATAGCCAGCATGCTTGACCGCAAGGAAGTGCGCGAAAAACTTCGCAGCGCCTCAACCAACGAAGCCCTGTACCAGGTTGTCCTGGAAGAGCAGAACGGTAGTTAATCATGCGTTTGATAATTGTCAGCGGCCGGTCCGGCTCGGGTAAAAGCACCGCACTCGATGTACTGGAGGACAGTGGCTATTACTGCATCGATAACCTGCCGGCCGGGCTGCTTCCGGAATTGGCCGAGCGCGCATTGATTCACACGGAACTGGCGCAGCCGCTGGTCGCCGTCTCGATCGATGCGCGGAACCTGCCCAGTCACTTGACACGTTTCCCGCAATTGCTCGAAGAAGTGCGCAGCCGACACATCCAATGCGATGTGCTGTATCTGGATGCCGACGAAGAAACCCTGCTCAAGCGTTTTTCGGAAACCCGTCGGCGCCACCCGCTGAGCAATGCCCAGCGCTCGCTGGCCGAAGCCATTCGCGATGAAACCAATCTGCTGGGGCCGATTGCCGACCTTGCGGACTTGAAGGTCAACACCACCAACCTGAACCTGTATCAACTGCGTGACACCATCAAGCTGCGCCTATTGAACCAGCCGGAACCGGGCACCGCCTTCCTGGTCGAGTCCTTCGGCTTCAAGCGTGGCATGCCGGTCGATGCCGACCTGGTGTTCGATGTGCGCTGCCTGCCCAATCCCTACTGGAAACCCGAGCTACGCGAGCAATCCGGGCTGGATCAACCAGTAGCCGAGTATCTGGCCGCACAACCGGATGTTGAAGAAATGTTCCAGGATATCTCTACGTACCTGCTGAAGTGGCTGCCTCGTTTCGCCGCCAGCAACCGCGCCTACGTCACCATCGCCATTGGCTGCACCGGCGGACATCACCGCTCCGTCTACCTGACCGAACGTCTGGGCCAGGTCCTGCAAGCATCCCTGAAGAACGTCCAGGTTCGCCACCGCGACCTTAGCTAAAGGATCCACACCGCGATGCCCGCTCTGGAAATTGAAATCATCAACAAGCTGGGCCTGCATGCCCGGGCGTCTGCCAAATTCGTCGGAGTCGCCGGTCAATTCAAGGATTGCACGATCAGAGTAGGACGCACGCCAGAATCCACGGTCGACGGTAAAAGCATCATGGCCATGATGATGCTGGCTGCCGGTAAAGGCACCAGAATCCATCTAGCCACTGAAGGCGAGCAAGAACAGGAAGCGCTGGATGCGTTGGTCGATCTGATCAACCGCTACTTCGATGAAGGCGAGTAACGCCTACCCTTTGGTGAGGGGCTTATGTGGCGAGGGGGCTTGCCCCCGCTCGGCTGCGAAGCAGTCGTAATCCGGTGTACGCGATCTAACTGAAAGACCGCGGCAGTAGCATTTAGGGCCGCTTCGCGACCCAACGGGGGCAAGCCCCCTCGCCACAGGTAGCTCATCTATTCCCTCACAACAAGACTGTGCTACCCCAACGCCGTATCCATCACCATCATCAGACAAAACCCGATTAGCAGGCCCAGACTGGCCAGCTTGTCGTGACCATTGCGTCGCGACTCGGGGATGACCTCATGAGTCACCACCAACAGCATGGCACCGGCGGCTAACGCCAATCCCAGCGGCAAGAGCATCTGCGCCAGGCTCACCAGCCAGGCGCACAACAGCGCGAAGACCGGCTCGACCAGACCTGAAGCCGCGCCGATCAGGAACGCCTTGAGCCGCGACATCCCCGCCCCGACCAGTACCAACGCAATCACCAAACCTTCCGGCACATCCTGCAACGCGATACCCATGGCCAGGCTGTCGGCATCGGGCATTCCGCCCCCGGCCGACACGCCGACCGCCATGCCTTCCGGGATGTTGTGAGCAATGATTGCAAACACAAACAACCAGATCCGTGGGGGGATAACCGGACGCTCAGCGGTGCCCACCAGCATTTGCGGGGTCGCGCCGGACACCTTGCGATCCACCAGAAACAAACCGAACGCCCCTAGCATGATGCCGAAGCTGATCAATCCGCTGGCAGCCCATGGCATCAATCCAAGATTTTCGGCAGCGGAGATACCCGGGACAATCAGCGAAAACGCAGTGGCCGCCAGCATCACGCCGGCACCGAAACCTAGCAAGGTATCGCTGACCGCCAAGGGCATTCGGCGAATGACCAACACCGGAACCGCACCCAATGCCGTGCCAAGGGCGCAGATAGCGCCCCCTTGCAACGCGCGCAACAAACGCGGTTCAAGCGCCAGCCAGTCCAATCCTTGGGCAACCACCAACGCCATTCCCGCCAACAGCAACAGCGAACCCAACGCATAGCGAAACATCCGTCCACTGCTGATCGCCAGTGTTTCAGTACCCATAGTCGGCCTTAGATCTTTTTATCATGGGGTCTTAAACAAGAGCAGCCTGGTAGCGCTGCGCGACTTCCGGCCAGTTGATCACGTTGTAGAAAGCGTTGATGTATTCCGGGCGACGGTTCTGATACAGCAGGTAATAGGCGTGTTCCCACACATCCAGGCCGAGGATCGGCGTGTTGCCATTCATCAACGGGCTGTCCTGATTACCGCTGCTCTCCACCACCAGCGTCTTGTGCGGCGTTACGCTCAGCCAGGCCCAGCCGCTGCCAAAACGTGTGAGCGCGGCCTTGGTGAAGGCTTCCTTGAAACTGTTGAAACCGCCCAACTGTTCATCAATCGCGTCGCCCAGCGCACCGTCCGGCTTGCCGCCGCCCGCAGGCGCCATGACGGCCCAGAACAGCGAATGGTTAGCATGTCCGCCGCCCTGGTTGATCACCGCCGCGCGCAGATTTTCGGGTAGTAGCTGAACGCTGGCGACCAGCTTTTCCACAGACCAGTCAGCCCATTCGCTACCTTCAACGGCCGCATTCAGGTTGTTGATGTAAGTCTGGTGATGCTTGCTGTAGTGGATCTCCATGGTCTGTGCATCGATGTGCGGTTCCAGCGCGTCATACGCATAAGGCAAGGCAGGCAAGCTAAAGGACATCTTAATGTGCTCCGTAATGTGGGCCATTTACGATCAATGCATCGTGCGCATGGGCCGAGGCCGATTGCGCCAGGTTGCTGTGCAGCAAGCGGTCAGTGCGCGGATATTCGCCGTGCTCGCTGATGAAGTTGAGTAATTCGACGTAAGTCTTGTTGCTCTGACGTAACGCTGCCTCACGTAGCGCAGGTGCCAATCGTGCATCCTGCATCGTCTGCAACAGCCGTTGGTGTATCGAACAGAGGTACTCCACGCTTTCTTCCGGCTGGTTCAGACGCAAATGCAGGTCCGCCAGGTTGTGATGGGAGATCACGCAGGCCGCCACCGCTTCCTCGGCATCCGGCCAGCGCTCGAACAACACCTGGGCCAGGGCCAATGCCTGCAGGTAAAGCTCGCGGGCGTCCACCAGTTCGCCCTGAATGAAGCAGCTATTGGCCCTTTCGATCGTTCGTTTCCAGTGCTCCATGGTGAGTCTCCAAAGCTGAGTCGGTGATTACACGCCACCCGCCGTAAGCTTTTCCGGGTCAAGCAGGACTTCCAGTTGGCTGCGCGACAGGTCGGTGTGCTCGAGGGCCACATCGATAACCGGTCGCCCCTGCTGATAGGCCTGCTTGGCGATCTGGGCGGCCTTTTGGTAACCAATGATCGGGTTGAGGGCGGTGACCAGAATCGGGTTGCGCGACAGTGCTTCCTTGAGCCTGGCCTCGTTCACCTTGAAGCTGGCGATGGCCTTGTCCCCCAGTAAACGACTGGAGTTGGCCAGCAACTCGATGCTGCTCAGCAAATTCTGCGCAATGATCGGCAGCATCACATTCAGCTCGAAGTTGCCCGACTGCCCGGCCACCGTGATCACGGTGTCATTACCGATCACTTGAGCGGCGACCATCGCAGTGGCTTCCGGGATCACCGGGTTGACCTTGCCAGGCATGATCGACGAACCAGGCTGCAACGCCTCCAGTTCGATCTCACCGAGACCGGCCAAGGGACCGGAGTTCATCCAGCGCAAGTCGTTGGCGATTTTCATCAGCGATACGGCAGTGGCCTTGAGCTGGCCAGAGACCGCCACCGCGGTGTCCTGGGAACCGATCAGCGCGAACAGATCCTTGCCTGGCGTGAATTGCACCTGGGTCAACGCGCTGAGCTGCTGACTGAAACGTGCGGCGAACTCAGGATGAGCATTGATTCCAGTGCCGACTGCGGTACCGCCTTGAGCCAGGGACTGCAGGCTCGGCAGCAAGTCCTGCAGGTGACCGATATTGGCCTTGAGCTGCTGCGCCCAGCCGTTGAGCACCTGACTCATGCGCACCGGCATGGCATCCATCAGGTGCGTGCGCCCGGTCTTGATGAACGGGTGAACCTGTTCGGCCTTGTACTCGATCACCTCGACCAGATGCATCAACGCCGGAAACAACTGCTCGTGCAACGCCAACGCGGCACTGACATGAATGCTGGTCGGGATGATGTCGTTGCTGCTCTGCCCACAGTTGACATGGTCATTCGGGTTGACCACCTCGCCCAGCAAGCGACTGGCCAGCGTCGCGATCACTTCATTGGCATTCATGTTGGAACTGGTGCCGGAACCGGTCTGGAAGATATCCACCGGAAAATGCTGCATGTAGTCGCCTTCGAGCAAGCCTTGAGCTGCGTCGACGATGGCTTTGCCCTGGGCCGCGCTCAGCTGTTCAAGCTCGATGTTGGCCCTGGCCGCCGCGGCCTTGGCCAGGATCAGCGCGCGAATGAACTGGGCCGGCATACGCTGCTGGCTGATCGGGAAGTTGTTCACCGCACGCTGGGTCTGCGCGCCATACAAGGCATCCACCGGGACCTGCAGTTCACCCATGCTGTCGCGTTCGATACGGAAATTACTCATCGGGAAATCCTTGCAGCAGTTCTGTGAGAGGAATGGAGGGCTGCAACGAGCAGGTCGCCAGTTGCCAGGAGTAGCTTTGCCAGCGCTTGAGCCGACACTTGCACAGGGACAACCGCTCCAGATCACGCAATGGCCGCCAGGCCTGATCCAGACACAGGCCGCGCCAATGCCAGGGCAGCGCGGTGTCGCTCGCGGTGTCGAGCAGGAGCCGCAACGCGGTTTCGGCGACGGTCCAGGGAGAAGTGGCCGTGCAAGAGGCCAGATAACGGCCTTCGGCCAGGTAGTGCTCGATCAGGCGCGGTTCGTCAGGATCCAGTGCGCAACGGATCTGACGACTCATCCAGCGCCAGCTTTCAAGGTAAGGCTGCTCGTGCAAGACAGAACTCATGACCCGGGCTCATTCGATAATGAGATTTATTATTATATGATATTGAGAATCAACACAACCCTGAGAAAAATCAAAAGATCGCAGCCTACGGCAGCTCCTACATGAGCCGGGGCCGACGCACATCCGGTGTGAACACCAATCCGTAGGAGCTGCCGAGCGCAGCGAGGCTGCGATCTTTTCGGCTCACATCAACTCAACTCCCCAAAAAAAAAGCGCGCCACCCATTGGGTGACGCGCCTTTGCTTGCGGCGATGGACGTTTAGCTACCGGCGACCGTCATCCGCTCGATCAACACCGAGCCCGTACGAATATTGCTACGCAGTTCCAGGTCATTACCCACCGCGATAATCTGCTGGAACATGTCGCGCATGTTGCCGGCGATGGTCACTTCCTGCACGGCAAACTGGATCTCGCCATTCTCTACCCAGTACCCTGCCGCGCCACGGGAATAGTCGCCCGTCACCATGTTCAGGCCCTGCCCCATCAACTCGGTGACCAACAGCCCGCGCCCCATGCGACGCAACAACGCTGCCTGATCTTCGTCGCCATGGGTGACGAACAGGTTATGCACGCCGCCGGCGTTGGCGGTGCTTGGCATGCCCAGCTTGCGACCGGAGTAAGTGCCCAATACGTAAGACACCAAATGGCCGTTTTCCACGAAAGGCTTGGCATAAGTGGCCAGACCGTCGCCATCGAACGCTGAACTGGCCAGGCCACGCATCAAATGCGGGCGCTCATCCAGGGTCAGCCACTCAGGGAACAACCGCTGGCCCAGCGTGCCTTCGAGGAACGACGATTTGCGGTACAGGTTGCCGCCGGAAATCGCCCCGAGGAAGCTGCTGAACAGACCGCCGGCCAATTCTGCGGAAAACAGCACCGGCACTTCGCAGGTCGGAACCGGACGTGCGCCCAGGCGGCTGGCCGCCCGTTGCGCGGCACGCTGGCCGATACTGACCGGATCAGCGAGCAGTTCGCCCTGGCGATTCATGTCATACCAGTAATCGCGCTGCATCTGACCGTCGGCTTCGGCAATCATCACGCAGCTCAGGCTGTGCCGGGTCGATGCATAACCGCCGACAAAGCCGTGGCTGTTGCCATACACGCGGCAGCCCTGATGGGTGCTCAGGGTGGTGCCATCAGCGTTCTTGATCCGGCTGTCGGCGGCAAACGCCGCCGCTTCACAAGCCAGAGCCTGCTCGATGGCTTGTTCCGGGGTAATGTCCCAGGCATGAAACAGGTCGAAATCCGGCAAGTCCTTGGCCATCAAGGCGGCATCGGCCAACCCTGAACACTCATCTTCCGAGGTGTGTTTGGCGATGGCCAGTGCCGCGGCGACGGTTTCGCGAATCGCCTCCGGACCGCTGGCCGAGGTGCTGGCCGAGCCTTTGCGCTGGCCGACATACAAGGTGATGCCAAAGCCCTGGTCACGGTTGAACTCAACGGTTTCGACTTCCCGCTGACGAACTGTGGTCGACAATCCCTGCTCCAGAGACACTGCGACTTCGCAGGCGCTGGCGCCCTGGCGTTTGGCTTCGGCGATGATCTGCTCGACTTGTTCCTGCAGTGCCGGCAAAGCTTGTGGGCCGACGCTTTCTGCTGCACTCATGGTGTTCTCCACTCAAATTCTGCTTTCGGTTAAGGCCTTCGAGCGACCGGGCCGGACAAGCGGCCCCCGACTGGTTATCATGGCGGCGTTTCTTTGCGGACTGCCACCATGGTTGATTCTTACGACGACTCCCTCGATGGGGAGAAAAGCAAATCCCAGGTCAAACGCGAGCTGCATGCTCTGGTTGATCTTGGCGAGCGCCTTACAACACTCAAGCCTGACTTGCTGGCAAAACTGCCATTGACCGACGCCTTGCGCCGGGCTCTGAACGATGCGCCCAAGCACACCGCGAATATCGCGCGTAAACGGCACCTCATGTTCATCGGCAAACTGATGCGCGATCAGGACACTGACGCCATTCTGGCCTTGCTTGATCAACTCGATGCCTCCACTCGGCAGTACAACGAACGTTTCCACGGCCTGGAACGCTGGCGCGATCGTTTGATCGCGGGCGATGACGGCGTCCTGGAGAAGTTCGTCCTCGACTACCCGGACGCGGATCGCCAGCAACTGCGCTCCCTGATCCGTCAGGCCCAGCATGAACTTGCGCAAAGCAAGCCACCTGCTGCCAGCCGGAAAATCTTCAAGTACATCCGTGAGCTGGACGAGACTCAACGCGGTCTGCGTTAGTCTTCGACCCCGGGTGGGTTGCGCCGCGTTGCGGTTCGCCCACCCAAGGCTCCACTTCACCCGCCCGTGCCACCCACGGTGATCGCGTCAATCTTCAAGGTTGGCTGGCCGACACCTACCGGCACCGACTGTCCATCCTTGCCGCATGTCCCTACCCCGCTGTCCAGCGCCAGGTCATTACCGACCATCGACACCCTGCTCATGGCTTCCGGGCCGTTACCAATCAAGGTCGCACCTTTGACCGGAGCGGTAATCTTGCCGTCCTCGATCAGATAGGCCTCGCTGGTAGAGAACACGAATTTGCCGCTGGTGATGTCCACCTGGCCGCCACCGAGGTTGGCGCAATAGATGCCCTTCTTCACCGAGGCGATGATTTCCGCCGGATCGCTTTCGCCTGCGAGCATGTAGGTGTTGGTCATGCGTGGCATCGGCAAGTGCGCGTAAGACTCGCGACGACCGTTGCCCGTGCGGGCGTGGCCCATCAGGCGGGCATTGAGCTTGTCCTGCATATAACCTTTGAGCACGCCGTTTTCGATCAGCGTGGTGCACTCGGTCGGGGTGCCTTCGTCGTCAATGCTCAAGGAGCCACGGCGACCCGCCAGGGTGCCGTCGTCGACGATGGTGCAGAGTTTGGAAGCAACCATTTCGCCCATGCGGCCGCTGTAAGCCGAGCTGCCTTTACGGTTGAAGTCGCCTTCCAGACCGTGCCCGACCGCTTCGTGCAGCAGCACGCCAGACCAGCCAGAACCGAGAACCACCGGCAAGGTACCGGCCGGTGCCGGAATCGCTTCGAGGTTGACCAGCGCCTGGCGCAGCGCTTCACGGGCATAGCCCATGGCACGGTCGTCGCCAAGGAAGTAGCGGTAGTCGGTACGCCCGCCGCCACCATGGCCACCGCGTTCGCGGCGACCGTTCTGCTCGACGATCACGCTGACATTGAAGCGCACCAACGGACGCACATCCGCGGCCAGGCCGCCGTCGGTGGACGCCACGAGGATCCGTTCCCAGACCCCGGCCATGCTCACGGTCACTTGCTGGATACGCGGATCGAGGGCACGGGTCGCCACGTCAATGCGTTTGAGCAAGTCGACTTTTTCGGCGCGAGTCATCACCTCGAGCGGATTGTCGGGCCCGTACAACTGCGCAACATCCTGGGTGGTGAAGGCCTGCACCGTGCCGTTCTGCCCGGCACGGGAGATCGAACGCGCCGCGCGAGCCGCCGCGCCGAGGGCTTCAAGGGTGATGGCATTGCTGTAGGCAAAACCGGTCTTCTCGCCCGATTGCGCACGCACGCCGACCCCTTGGTCGAGATTGAAACTGCCTTCCTTGACGATGCCATCTTCCAGCGCCCAGGACTCGGAAATCTGTCCCTGAAAATACAGGTCGGCGGCATCGATGCCCGGCCCGGCCAGGTCACCAAGCACTGCTTGCAGGCTTTCGATGGTCACGCCGCCGGGTGCTAAAAGGTGTTCACTGACTGAGGTCAACAACTCGCTCATATGCTTTACGCCTTAAATTCATCGTTCTGAGGCAGGTCGCTGCGCGCCCTGCGAGAAAAAGCGCCGGTGGCTGGCCACCGGCATCCGCGTCCGAATGGACGCCTGTTCGCTGCTATCGCGTTCAGCCAGCAGCACGGCCTCGCCTTGATCCTGTTCGGCCAGCACGCGCCCCCAAGGGTCGATAATCGCCGCATGACCAAAGGTTTCTCGCGGTCCTGGGTGAGTTCCACCTTGAGCCGCCGCCAGCACATAACACTGAGTCTCGATCGCCCGCGCGCGAATCAGCACTTCCCAATGAGCCGCACCGGTTACCGCGGTAAATGCCGCGGGCGCGGTGATCAATTCGGCACCGGCGGCGCGCAGTTCAGTGTACAGCTCGGGAAAACGCAGGTCGTAACACACCGTCAGGCCAACCCGGCCGACAGGCGTGTCAGCCACCACCACCGCGCCTCCATAAGCATAGTCATCGGATTCACGATAACGACCGCGATGATCGGCTACGTCCACATCGAACAAATGCAGTTTGTCGTAGCGCGCCACTGTCTCGCCCTGTTCGTCGATCAGCAACGAGCAGGCGTTGGCCTTGGCCGTCGGCTGATCCACCGGCGGCAGCGGCAAGGTGCCGGCCACTATCCATAACTTGAGGTCGCGAGCGGCCTGTTTCAACCAGGGCAGGATCGGCCCTTCGCCCAGGGCTTCGGCACGGCCAAGGTCGGCAACATCCCGACGACCCATGGCCGCGAAGTTTTCCGGCAACACCGCGAGCCGGGCACCGCCGGCCGCTGCCTGCTCGAGCAAGCGCCGGGCTTGGGCCAGATTGGCCAGCACGTCGCTCTGGCTGACCATTTGAATCACCGCAAGAGACATGGAGCACTCCTTGAAAGGGATGCAGCCATGCTACTCCATAGGCAGATATCGTGGTTTTTCAAAAAGGCTTGTCGTAGGTGATTTTCGGCTCTTTCCACGGGCCTTTGACGGTGTATTTCACACTGGCAAAACGCGCTACGCGATCACCGATCAGCTTGTCGATCAGGAACAACGCACCGCCAATCGCCGGGGCACCGACGATCAAGGCGGCGATCGGCAGGTTGTTGGTCACGGGCAAGGTCACCAGCAACTTGGCATCGACCCGGTCGGCGACCATGTCCAGCGTGCCATCGAGCTCCAGATTGCTCGACGGCCCGGTCAGGGTGATCGGCTCACGGGTGACGTACACCCCATTGGTGGCCACCAGCAGTCCCTTGACCCGGTCGTAGCTCAACCCTTTGCCGAACAGGTCAGAGAAGTCCAGACGCAGGCGCCGTCCGATCGAGTTGAAGTTCAGCAGACCGAACACTCGCAACGCCTGCGCGCCGCCCTCGACTTCAACGAACTGACCGTTGCGCAGTGTCGGATCGAGACTGCCGGAAAAGCGCTTGAGCCCGGCCCATGCCGGTGACCCCGGCCAACGACCGTCGACATCCATATGGAAGTCGCGGCTGGTTACGGTTGGAGCATAGCCCCAGCCTTTGAGCACATCAGCGAGGTTTTTGCCGCCCAAGCGGCCCTTGTACCAACTGCTGCTGGCCCCTGGCTGGCCTTCCCAGCCACCGGAGCCCTGCAACACCATGCCCTTGAGGCCCAGGTCCAGATTGTTCAGTGCAATGCCTTTGGCGGTTGGACGCACTTTAAGCGACCAGCCGCCGATCAGATCCTTGCCCTGGAACAGCTGAGTGATGATGATATCCAGCGCGGGGATTTTAGTCGGATCGACCGAGGCCAAAGGGTCCGGCGCATTTTCGTCGGCCTGAACCGTCGGATCTACTGCCGGCAACCGTACATATTGCATGTTGATCACCACTGGCGCGGCCTTGGCATCGGGGATACCGACACTGCCTTTGGCCTGCTGGCTATCGATCTGCAGGGCCCAGGTCGCCGGCTTGCGATTCAATTGCAGTGCCACCTGATCGAAGGTGCTGCCAAAACCGCGGAGCTTGCCCACGTTGATGTCGGCACTGCTCAACAGTTGTTTGGCGTTGTCACCCGGATCTTGTCCGGCATAACGATCAACCAGGGCCTTCCAGGGTTCTATATCCAGCTCGGAGAGCACGCCGCGGACCCGCAAGCCTTTAGCGCCCGGCAAACTCGCGTCGCCGTCACCCAGGAACAGCTCGCCGCGACCGTCGGAGATATTGCCAGGCGGTGCCGCGAAGGTGACGTTGGCCAGGTCGCCGTAGTCGATCCAGTAGCGTCGCTCAGGCCCTTGCAGGGTCATCCGGAACACCGTGTCGCGGCTTTCTCCGGCCGCCAGACCGAAAGGCGCGGGCAAATCCACCGCGACCCCATTGAGGCTGGAATTGACCATCAACTGGCTGTCGGCGCCATCAAGGGTCAGCTGCAACTGGTAAGGCAGATCGCCGGAAACCGGCAACGGCTGAGTGACTTTCAGCCAGTCGGTGAGTTTCTTCACCGCCACCTGGCCCTTGGCGACCACGCGAGTTTTGAGGCTCCCTGGGCTGCCGTCGGCAAAGATCTGCGCGGTAATCGGCCGTTCGAAGGCTTGCGCAGTGATGCCTTGGCCGCTCAGGCCCTTGCTGCTGTCAAAGCGAAAATCACCCTTGAGCTGGCTGAGTTCAAGTTCCGGCTCGCTCAGCTTCAGCCGCGCCCTGGCGGTCTTGAAGTCCACCAGGATCTTCGGCAACTGGCCTTTGGCCAACGGAATATCCAGTTTCAACTTGCCCTGCAAATCCCCTTCGCCCTGCCAGCCGGCAAAGGTCGAAGCGGTGCCGATCGGTGCTTCCTGGAGAATCTTCAAACCGTCGCCCAGGCCACCGGCAAACTCGCCATCGAGAAACAGACGGCTGACTTGCCCGGTGGGCACATGGGGAATGTTGACGCGGATGTCGCGAACCTGGGTACCGAGCAACTGACCTTTGCTGGCCAGGATTCGTACCCCGCTGTCTTCGACAAAGACATCGCCGCTGACCTTGCTGACATGCGGCCAACCTGGCTGGAAGGCCAGTTCGGCGTCATGCACCTTGAAGAACAGGCTGATGCTGCGCGCCGTTTCGGCGGCCCCATGGTTCAGCGAGCCCTGGTACTGGAAGAAGCCCTGGTCCACCGCGCCCTTGAGAATGGCCGTGCGCAGCCACTCATCCAGGGCCGGGCCGAGCATTGTGGGCAAGTACTTGGCGGTGTAACGGCCGTCGCCGTCGACCAGCCCGACCCGCAGGTCCATGTAGTCTTCCCGGGCCTGATCGAAATACAGGCGGATCAGGAAGTCGCCGGCAATCTTGCCCTCTTCACCGAGCACTTTCAGATACGGGGCGATCAGCGTGAAGCTGTCTTTGTCGAGCTTCCAGGCCAGCCGCGCATTGGCCTGGAGGTACTGCCATGGCTTGGCGAAGATCGGGTCCAGGTGCAGGGAAAAGTCCTTGCTGTCCATGCGCAATTCGCCCTGGCCGAGGTCGCCACTGATGCTACCGGTGACGTTTCGAGCCGCCGGGGCACCGTGAGTGGCGTTGAACCCGACCCGTTCAAGATTGGCGGCAAAACTCAGACGCTGGTCGCCAGTGGCAAAGGGCCGGTAATCGAGCAGCACATTGCGCAGGGAGCCTGTGACCTTGAGGTTGTCGATCACCTCGGCGACCTTGTCCGGCACCGGGACCAAGGCATCCAGCACAGGTGTGAGCGGGGTCAGATCGAGGCGATCCGCCTGCAGGTGCCAGCGCTCCTCGACTTTCTCGGTGGCGACCAGTTGCTGGAGTTGCACATGGGACTCCCAGCGCGTTTCGCCGAGGTTCATGGCCAGCGAATCGACCAGTACATTAAGGCCTTCAGCGCTACGCTGGAGCCAGGCGTTGAGCGCCAGGTTCTGGATCCTGGCCGGCTTGCGCTCGGCATAGGCACCTTCGACTTGTGGAGCATTCAGGCGCAGGGCCGCGCTTTGCACGGTGCCCTGCCCCCAGCGAAGCCAGACCTCGCCACCGGCCTTGAGCTCGGAAAACTTCCATTGCCGGGTCAGGCTCGCCGGCAACCAGCGCGCCCAATCACTTTGCGGCAGGCTCAGGTAGACATCAGCTTCGCCATCGCGCCACTCGCTGGCGCGCAGGCGAGTGCGCAGGTTCAGGGCCAGGGGTTGCCCGTCAGGCAGGGTCAGGCGAGCATCGAGACGCTGGCGAGTGGGACCGGTCTTGAGATTCAGGCCAACATAGGTCAGGGTCAGCGGGGCTTGATTGAAGGGCTGCAAGGTGACCTGGCTGTCGAGCACCGACAGCTGCGCAAGGATTTGCAGGCGGTTGAGCAGTTGCTCGGGGTCGAACGGTTTATCCTCTGGCAGCGACAACCCTTCAAGCGCCCACCGGCCATCCTGGTTTTCCTTGAGGCTCAGTTGCAGACCGTTGAGTTCCAGATGGGCGATGCGGATTTCGCGCGCCATCAGGCTGGCCCAGACATCCGGCACCACCCGCACCTGATCCAGGCGCAATGCGTTGGCACCTTCGCCCACCATCACGTCGTGGGCCAGCAGAATAGGCGCCATGCCGCTCCAGGTGCCTTCAAGACTGCCGATGTGCAGCGGCATGGCCAACACTTCGCGCGCCTTGGTCTCGACTTCGGCGCGATACTCGGCGACCAGCGGCGTCAATTCACGGCCCAGACTGACGTACAGCGCGGTCAACACCAGCAACAACGCGCAAAGCCCCAGGGACCAACGGGTCAGGGCAGCGAAAAAACGTATCAGACGCTCCATGTCAGGTGGCCCCCAAGGCAATAGTCATGCAAAACGCTGAAGTCAGTCGCTTTCAATAAAAGTAAAGCATGCCGATTCAGAGCAGCACCACGTCGTATTGTTCCTGGGAATACATGGTCTCGACCTGAAAGCGGATGGTGCGCCCGATAAACCCCTCCAGCTCGGCGACATTGCCCGACTCTTCGTCGAGCAGCCGATCAACCACTTTCTGGTTAGCCAACACTCTATAGCCAACCGCCTGGTAGGCCCGCGCTTCACGCAGGATTTCGCGGAAAATCTCGTAGCAAACCGTTTCCGGAGTCTTCAACTTACCGCGGCCCTGGCAGCTGCTGCACGGTTCGCACAACACCTGCTCGAGACTTTCGCGGGTACGCTTGCGGGTCATCTGCACCAGGCCCAATTCGGTGATACCGATGATGTTGGTCTTGGCGTGATCGCGCTCCAGTTGCTTTTCCAGGGTGCGCAAGACCTGACGCTGGTGCTCTTCATCTTCCATGTCGATGAAGTCGATGATGATGATTCCGCCCAGGTTACGCAGGCGCAGCTGGCGAGCGATCGCCGTCGCGGCTTCGAGGTTGGTCTTGAAGATCGTCTCTTCGAGGTTGCGATGGCCAACGAACGCCCCGGTGTTGACGTCGATGGTGCTCATGGCCTCCGCCGGATCGACCACCAGATAACCGCCCGATTTAAGCGGCACTTTGCGCTCAAGGGCTTTCTGGATCTCGTCCTCTACTCCGTACAGATCGAAAATCGGCCGTTCGCCGGGATAGTGCTCAAGGCGATCGGCGATTTCCGGCATCAGCTCGGCGACGAACTGTGTGGTTTTCTGGAAGGTTTCCCGGGAATCGATGCGGATTTTCTCGATCTTCGGACTGACCAGATCACGCAAGGTGCGCAAGGCAAGGCCCAGGTCTTCATAAATCACGCTGGGTGCGCTGATGGTCTTGATCTGCTCCGCGATCTGGTCCCACAACCTGCGCAGGTAGCGGATGTCCATCAGGATCTCATCGGCCCCGGCGCCTTCGGCAGCCGTACGCAGAATGAAGCCACCGGCTTCCTTGATGCCTTCCTTCGCCACGCAGTCGCTGACCACCTGCTTCAGTCGCTCGCGCTCGGCTTCATCTTCAATCTTCAGGGAAATGCCGACGTGGGCGGTGCGCGGCATGTACACCAGATACCGCGATGGAATCGACAACTGGGTCGTCAGGCGCGCGCCCTTGGAACCGATCGGATCCTTGGTGACTTGCACCACCAGGCTCTGCCCTTCATGGACCAGGGAGCTGATACTTTCCACCGCAGGGCCTTCACGCATGGAGATTTCCGAGGCGTGAATAAAGGCCGCGCGATCCAGGCCGATATCGACGAAAGCTGCCTGCATGCCCGGCAACACCCGGACCACCTTGCCCTTGTAGATATTGCCGACGATGCCGCGTTTCTGGGTGCGCTCGACATGCACTTCTTGCAGAACACCGTTTTCAACCACCGCCACGCGCGATTCCATCGGCGTGATGTTGATCAGGATCTCTTCACTCATGGCAGGGTCTCGCTCAGGCGTATTCACGATAATGGCCGCGTCAGTCAGGTACGGCGCTTAGCGCACGGTAAGGTTTTGCCAACAGGGTATGCCGAAATGGCCTAACAGTTCTGCGGTTTCGCACACTGGCAGGCCAACGACTGCTGAGTAACTACCATTGAGCCCGGCGACAAACACCGCGCCCAACCCTTGAATCCCGTAACCACCGGCCTTGTCCTGCGGCTCGCCGCTGGCCCAGTAGGCCGCGGCTTCTTCGCGGCTGATCGGGCGAAACCGCACCAGGCTGCGGACCACCCGCGACTCGCAACGTTGCCCGTCGAGCACGGCGATCGCGGTCAAGACTTCATGTTCACGGTCAGACAGCGCCATGAGCATGCTCAGGGCATCGGCCTCATCGACCGGCTTGCCGAGAATCTGCCCGTCGAGTACCACGGCGGTATCGGCTCCCAGCACACAAACCGCTAACGCGGGCTCGCTGAGCGCCAGCACTGCGCGCCCGGCCTCGGCCTTGCCGCGCGCCAGACGCTCGACATAGGCGGCAGGGGATTCGTCATTCAGAGGGGTTTCATCGATGTCCGCGCCGATGGCGGAAAAAGGCACGCCGATCTGCGTCAACAGTTCGCGTCGGCGTGGTGAGCCAGAGGCCAGATAGAGCAGGTTCATCAAGACATCTCCCTGTCGAGGTGCGGGCAAATGCCTGACCGATCAATTGATTTTGTAGCGGCGACTCAATCCACGCAAACCGAAGCTGATCCACGGCCAGAGCAACGCACTGACCAGTGCTGGCAATACCAGTGCCAGGGTCGGTTGGCGGTTGCCGGTCAAGGCACTGAGCCACAGCTGTACCAACTGGGCCAGACCGAAGATCACCAGAATGACCAGACATTGCTGCCACATCGGAAACATGCGCAAGCGCTGCTGCAACGACAATACCAGGAAGGTGATCAAGGTCAGGATCAAGGCATTCTGCCCCAACAATGTGCCGTACAGCACATCTTCCGCCAGGCCCAGACACCAGGCGGTGACCATGCCGATCTTCTGTGGCAACGCCAACACCCAGAAGGCCAGCAACAAAGCCAGCCACAGCGGGCGCAGGATTTCCATGAACTGCGGCAGTGGCGAGACGCTGAGCAGCAGACCGATCGCGAAGGTCAACCAGACTATCCAACCGTTACTGGACCGGGTGCCGGCCATTATTGTCTCTCCCGAGCAGGTGTCGCCGGTGCCGTAGCGGGCGGTTTGGTCGCGGCAGGTTTGGCGGCAGCCGGTTGCGCAGCGGGTGGTTTGGCCGCAGGTGGTTTGGCAGCGCCAGGTTTGGCCGCGACAGCAGGAGCAACCGGCTTGGCCGGGGTCGCTGGCGTGGTGGTCGGCGCAGCGGCGGCAGCGGCTGGCGCTGGCGCCGGGACAAAGGGCACGACAGTCTTGGGCAGGGTCGCCGGAATGCTCGGGGCTGCGCCGCCTTGCCGGTCCTGCGCTTCCTGAGCCTGGGCGGCGGCATTGGCGCGCTCTTCGACAGTGCGGGTATCGCTGAACACCAGCAACAGATAACGGCTGCGGTTCAGCGCGGCGGTTGGAACGGCGCGCACGATAGCGAACGGCTGGCCAGAGTCATGAATCACTTCCTTGACCGTTGCGACCGGGTAGCCCGCTGGAAAACGCTGGCCGAGCCCGGAGCTGACCAGCAAGTCGCCTTCTTTGATATCCGCGGTGTCCGCCACGTGGCGAAGTTCCAGACGCTCGGGATTACCGGTGCCGCTGGCAATCGCCCGCAGACCGTTACGGTTCACCTGAACAGGGATGCTGTGGGTGGTGTCGGTCAACAGCAACACCCGTGAGGTGTAGGGCATCAACTCGACCACCTGCCCCATCAAGCCACGGGCATCGAGTACCGGCTGGCCGAGAACCACGCCATCGCGCTCACCTTTGTTGATGATAATGCGATGAGTAAAGGGATTGGGGTCCATGCCGATCAACTCGGCCACTTCGACCTTTTCGTTGACCAATGCAGAAGAGTTGAGCAACTCGCGCAGCCGGACGTTCTGCTCGGTCAAGGCGGCGAGTTTTTGCATGCGGCCTTGCAGCAGCAGGTTTTCGGTCTGGAGTTTTTCGTTTTCGGCGACAAGCTCCGTGCGGCTGCCGAATTGACTGGCGACACCCTGCCATAGCCGCTGCGGCAGGTCGGTGATCCAGTAAGACTGCATCAACACCAGCGACATCTGGCTACGCACTGGCTTGAGCAGTGTGAAGCGGGCATCGAACACCATCAGCGCGACCGATAGCACGACCAGCACCAACACGCGCACGCCCAGTGAGGGGCCCTTGGTGAAAAGCGGTTTAATAAGCCGCTCCTCCCAGGCAAATGTTCTCGTTATTCATACGGCATCAAACCGGCCTGGAACAGATTGACAGAAGATAAACGCCAACAGGCAGCACTGCAAAGTGCTGCCTGAGGGCGGAACAGCATAGATGCATCCCGCGAAATTATTCGCTGGAGAGCAGGTCCATGGTGTGCTTATCCATCATTTCCAACGCACGGCCACCGCCGCGAGCAACGCAGGTCAGCGGGTCTTCGGCGACAATCACCGGCAGACCGGTTTCCTGGGCCAGCAATTTGTCCAGGTCGCGCAGCAAGGCGCCACCGCCGGTCAGTACCAGACCACGCTCGGCGATATCCGAAGCCAGTTCCGGAGGCGATTGCTCCAGAGCGCTCTTCACGGCCTGAACGATGGTTGCCAGGGACTCTTGCAGAGCTTCCAGCACTTCATTGGAGTTCAGGGTAAAGGCACGTGGAACGCCTTCAGCCAGGTTACGGCCGCGAACGTCGACTTCACGGACTTCGCCGCCCGGGTAGGCAGTGCCGATTTCCTGCTTGATGCGCTCTGCGGTGGACTCACCGATCAGGCTGCCGTAGTTACGACGCACATAAGTGATGATCGCTTCGTCGAAGCGGTCCCCGCCAACCCGTACGGATTCGGCGTAAACCACACCATTGAGAGAGATCAAGGCGATTTCAGTGGTACCGCCACCGATATCGACGACCATCGAACCGCGCGCTTCTTCAACCGGCAGGCCGGCACCGATGGCAGCAGCCATTGGCTCTTCGATCAGGAATACTTCACGGGCACCGGCACCGAGGGCCGATTCACGGATGGCACGACGCTCAACCTGGGTGGATTTGCAGGGAACGCAGATCAATACACGAGGGCTAGGCTGCAAAAAGCTGTTTTCGTGAACCTTGTTGATAAAGTACTGAAGCATTTTTTCACAAACGCTGAAGTCGGCGATCACGCCGTCCTTCATCGGACGAATGGCAGCAATGTTACCTGGTGTACGGCCGAGCATGCGCTTGGCCTCGGTGCCGACGGCAACGACACTTTTCTGGTTACCGTGCGTGCGAATGGCCACAACCGAGGGCTCATTCAGGACGATACCGCGCTCGCGCACGTAAATAAGGGTGTTGGCAGTGCCCAGGTCAATGGAAAGATCGCTGGAAAACATGCCACGCAGTTTCTTGAACATGGGGAAAGGACCCTAGGCAACGCGTGGGTAAAAAAGTGCGGCAAACTCTAACAACGACAGGGATTTTGGGCAAGGCGCCAATATGTTAAATTGACCGCTTTTCTGTGCACCAACCCCCACAATCGCGGCCTTATGACCGTAGAAATGCGGTAGTGTTCCGACAATCTAACACACGGATAGCATCCGTTCTGTTTTCCTTCCACTGGAGAATCCCATGGCGCTTGAACGCTCCGACGTGGAAAAAATCGCTCATCTGGCCTGTCTTGGCCTCAATGATGCCGATCTTCCACACATCACTTCGGCCCTGAACAGCATTCTCGGACTGGTCGATGAAATGCAGGCTGTGAATACCGACGGTATCGAGCCTCTGGCCCACCCACTGGAAGCCAGCCAACGCTTGCGCGCAGACGTGGTGACCGAAAGCAATCATCGCGAGGCCTATCAGTCCATCGCACCAGCGGTCGAAAACGGCCTGTATCTGGTTCCGAAAGTCATCGACTAAAGGGAAAGAGCCTGCAATGCATCAATTGACTCTGGCCGAGATCGCCCGCGGTCTCGCCGATAAAAAGTTTTCATCCGAAGAGCTGACCAAGGTTCTGCTGGCGCGTATCGCCCAGCTCGACCCACAGCTCAACAGTTTCATCAGCCTCACCGAAGACCTCGCGCTCCAGCAGGCCAAGGCCGCTGACGTACGCCGCGCGAACGGTGAGAGCGGTGCCCTGCTTGGCGCACCGATCGCCCACAAGGACTTGTTCTGCACCCTGGGCATTCGCACCAGCTGCGGCTCGAAGATGCTCGACAACTTCAAGGCGCCGTATGACGCCACAGTCGTCGCCAAGCTCGCCGCTGCCGGGGCCGTGACCCTGGGCAAGACCAACATGGACGAATTCGCCATGGGTTCGGCCAACGAGTCGAGCTACTACGGCGCCGTGAAAAATCCGTGGAACCTGGAACACGTACCCGGTGGATCGTCCGGCGGTTCAGCGGCCGCGGTGGCTGCTCGCCTGTTGCCGGCTGCCACCGGCACCGACACCGGCGGCTCGATTCGCCAACCCGCGGCACTGACCAACCTCACCGGCCTGAAACCAACCTACGGTCGCGTTTCGCGCTGGGGCATGATCGCTTATGCCTCGAGCCTCGATCAGGGTGGCCCGTTGGCGCGCACTGCCGAAGACTGCGCGATCATGTTGCAAGGCATGGCCGGCTTCGACCCGCAGGATTCCACCAGCATCGATGAACCCGTGCCGGACTACAGCGCCAGCCTCAACGGCTCGCTCAAAGGCCTGCGCATCGGCGTACCCAAGGAATACTTCAGCGAAGGTCTCGACCCGCGCATCGCCGAGTTGATCCATAACAGCGTCAAGGAGCTGGAAAAGCTCGGCGCGGTGATCAAGGAAATCAGCCTGCCAAACATGCAGCACGCGATTCCTGCGTACTACGTGATCGCGCCGGCGGAGGCCTCCTCCAACCTGTCGCGTTTCGACGGCGTGCGCTTCGGCTATCGCTGCGAAAACCCGAAAGACCTGACCGACCTTTATAAGCGTTCGCGCGGTGAAGGTTTCGGCACCGAAGTGCAGCGCCGGATCATGGTCGGTGCCTACGCGTTGTCGGCTGGCTACTACGACGCCTATTACCTGAAGGCGCAAAAAATCCGTCGCCTGATCAAGAACGACTTCATGGCAGCCTTTACTGAGGTCGACATCATCCTCGGCCCAACCACGCCGAACCCGGCCTGGAAGATCGGCACCAAGAACGACGACCCGGTCGCTGCGTATCTGGAAGATGTCTACACCATCACCGCCAACCTCGCCGGTCTGCCGGGCTTGTCCATGCCCGCCGGTTTTGTCGACGGCTTGCCGGTCGGTGTGCAATTGCTCGCCCCGTATTTCCAGGAAGGCCGCCTGCTCAATGTGGCGCACCAGTACCAGCTCAACACTGACTGGCACACTCGCACCCCTACCGGCTTCTGAGGAGAACACTATGCAATGGGAAGTCGTGATCGGGCTGGAGATTCATACCCAGCTCGCCACCCAATCGAAGATTTTCTCCGGTAGCGCCACCACGTTCGGCAACGAGCCCAACACCCAGGCCAGCCTGGTAGACCTGGGCATGCCCGGCGTCCTGCCGGTGCTGAACCAGGAAGCGGTGCGCATGGCGGTCAAGTTCGGCCTGGCCATCGATGCAGAAATCGGCCAGCACAACGTATTCGCCCGCAAAAACTACTTCTACCCGGATCTGCCCAAGGGCTACCAGATCAGCCAGATGGAATTGCCGATCGTTGGCAAGGGCCACCTGGACATCGCCCTGGAAGACGGCACCGTCAAACGCGTCGGCATCACCCGCGCGCACCTGGAAGAAGATGCCGGCAAGAGCCTGCATGAAGAATTCAGCGGTGCTACCGGCATCGACCTGAACCGCGCCGGCACGCCGTTGCTGGAGATTGTCTCCGAGCCGGACATGCGCAGCGCCAAGGAAGCCGTGGCTTACGTCAAGGCGATCCACGCGCTGGTGCGTTACCTGGGCATCTGCGACGGCAACATGGCTGAAGGTTCGCTGCGCTGCGACTGCAACGTCTCGATCCGCCCCAAAGGCCAGGTCGAGTACGGCACGCGCTGCGAGATCAAGAACGTCAACTCGTTCCGCTTCATCGAGAAGGCGATCAATACCGAAGTGCGACGCCAGATCGAGCTGATCGAAGACGGCGGCCGGGTCATTCAGCAGACCCGCCTGTACGATCCGAACAAAGACGAAACCCGAGCCATGCGCAGCAAAGAGGAAGCCAACGACTACCGTTACTTCCCCGATCCGGACCTGTTGCCGGTGGTCATCGAGGACTCGTTCCTCGCCGGCATCCGCGCCACCCTGCCGGAACTGCCACCGCAGAAACGCGAGCGCTTCCAGGAGCAGTTCGGTCTGTCGGTCTACGACGCCAACGTGTTGGCTTCAAGCCGTGAGCAAGCGGATTACTTCGAGAAAGTCGTGAGCACCAGCGGCGACGCCAAACTGGCGGCCAACTGGGTCATGGTCGAGCTGGGCAGCCTGTTGAACAAACAGGGCCTGGAAATCGACCAGGCACCGGTCTCGGCCGAGCAGTTGGGCGGCATGCTGTTGCGCATCAAGGACAACACCATCTCCGGCAAGATCGCCAAGATGGTCTTCGAAGGCATGGCCAATGGCGAAGGCAGCGCCGACGAGATCATCGAGAAGCGCGGCCTGAAGCAAGTGACCGATAGCGGCGAAATCTCCAGAGTGCTCGACGAAATGCTCGCGGCCAACGCCGAACAGGTCGAACAATACCGCGCGGCTGATGAAGCCAAGCGCGGCAAGATGTTCGGCTTCTTCGTCGGTCAGGCGATGAAAGCCTCGAAAGGCAAAGCCAACCCGCAACAGGTCAACGAACTGCTGAAAAGCAAGCTCGAAGGCTGACAGGTATGGAGCCAGAACTAAAGTCTGGCTCGACCCCTGTGGGAGCGGGCTTGTAGTGGTCACAGAGCTTTTGTGGCGAGGGGGCTTGCCCCCGTTGGGTCGCGAAGCGACCCCAATAGTTGGACTCGCGTAGTATCAGAGCGAGTCTTCAAGTTTTGGGACTGCTGCGCAGTCCAACGGGGGCAAGCCCCCTCGCCACAATAAGCCCAATCTCCACACAAGCCCGCTCCCACATTTATTGTGGGAACCCTTCAAATGAAACGTCTGCTTAGCGCCTGTGCCCTGCTCTCTCTATTGGCCGGTTGTGCCAGCCAAGACATCGACCCACGCGGATATGACAAATCCGGCACCGCTTCCTATTACGGCGCCAAACACCAAGGCAAACGCACCGCCAGCGGCGAGCGTTTCAACCAGCATGGTTTGACCGCCGCCCATCGCGGATTGCCGTTTGGCACTCGGGTAAAGGTCACCAATCTGGGTAACGACAAAACCGTCGTGGTGCGCATCAACGACCGCGGACCGCATACTCGTGGCCGCTTGATCGACGTCTCGCGCGAGGCTGCCGAGCGGCTGGGCATGTTGCGCAGCGGTACCGCACGGGTTCGCGTGCAAGCCTTGAATAACTGATCAACGGAGCCCTGACCATTTTCGGATTAGCCGAATTACCACTGCTGAGTGTGATTCAACTGCTCAGCGGCCTGGTACTACTGATTGCCGGTGCCGAACTGCTGGTGCGCGGTGCCATGCGCTTGGCCGCCCGGCTGAAAGTCCGTCCGCTGATCATCGGCCTGAGCATCGTCGCCTTCGGCAGCAGCGCGCCACAGATGGCCGTGAGCCTGCAAGCGACCCTCTCGGAAAACGCCGACATTGCCGTCGGCAGCGTGATTGGCAGCAGCATCTTCAACGTCCTCGTCACCCTGGGTCTGTCAGCACTGATCATTCCATTGCGGGTTTCCCGGCAACTGGTGTGGCTGGACATTCCGTTGATGATCGGCGCCAGCCTGCTGGTATTCGTACTGGCCTACAACGAAGAGCTGACGCCGCTGGATGGCCTGCTACTGCTGACGGGGCTGGTGCTGTATCTCGGCCTGTTGCTGCGTCAGTCACGGCGCTCCGCTCGCCCTCGACCTGCCCACGACGACGCTCCTGCCAGGAGTCGTGCACCATGGCTCAGCAGCCTGCTGCTGATGATGTGCGGCCTGGCACTGCTGGTGTTCGCCGGTCATCTGCTGCTCGACGCTGCGGTCGAGGTCGCGACCGACCTGGGGTTATCGGAACGGATCATCGGGCTGACCATCGTGGCCGTCAGTACTTCGCTGCCGCAGTTCGCCACTTCGCTGATGGCCGCCTTTCGCGGTCAGCGCGATATCGCCGTGGGCAATGTGATCGGCAGCAATCTGTTCAACCTGCTGGGGGTGCTGGGCTTCACCGCGCTGGTGGCGCCAATGCCGTTATCGGTGTCGCCCAACGCCCTGGATTTCGACCTGCCGGTCATGCTCGGGGTCGCCGTGCTGTGTCTGCCGGTGTTTTATTCAGGCTACCGGATTACTCGGGCTGAAGGTTTGCTGTTTCTGAGCCTGTACCTGGCTTATGGGCTGCACGTGGTGGCGTTCACCACCGGCATGCCGCTGGCCGGCAAGCTCGAACACTTGATGCTGTTTTTCGTCCTGCCGGCGCTGGTAGTGTTTCTGCTGTTCACCTCCCTGTTCACCTGGCGCCGCCAACACAAGAGAGAATCGCTATGACCGACCCAAAAAATTCCGGCATTGAAATGCGCCGCCAGGTAATGGGCGATGCCTTCGTCGACCGCGCACTGGGCAACGCCACCGAGTTCACCCAACCGCTGCAGGACTTCATCAATGAACATGCCTGGGGCAGTGTCTGGAACCGCGAAGGCTTGCCGCTGAAAACCCGCAGCCTGATCACCCTCGCCGCTCTCACGGCGTTGAAGTGTCCACAGGAGCTCAAAGGTCACGTTCGCGGCGCACTGAATAACGGCTGCACCGTGGAAGAGATTCGTGAAGCGCTGCTGCACTGCGCGGTGTACGCCGGCGTGCCGGCGGCGGTCGATGCGTTTCGGGCGGCGCAGGAAGTGATTGATGAGTATCAGAAACCGCAATGACGACACGAAACTAAAATTTCTTTCCTGAATAAATCGTTCGACGGTTGGATGATAATGTTTACCAACCTGTCGAACAGCCCTTAATTACTGCGCTATGACGCAGCTGACGGAATTTCCCTACTTACAAATATTTCGATAAGAAATAACCCTTCACAACAACTTACACCTGCGCCTCTTTACGACACAATGCACTGCGCATCCTCAAGCGTAGTGAGTGGCCGCACAGTTACGTCCATCCTCAATTCGCATCTATAAATACCAAAGAGGTCTGTATGTTGCGATCTGGCGTTCGTGTCATGCTATCGAATCTATTACTGCTGGGCTTGCTCGGCAGCGTCACGGTACACGCCGCGACTTCGGCCCCGGCATGCTTCGAGGCCAATTCTTACGACTTCAGCGAAGTCCTGAATTGCTATAAAAAGGCTCAAGTTTCAAAACCTTTACTTTATACCGCAAAAGGTACACAACTGTTTCCGGATATTGAGAAGCGCAGCTTTGAACTTGCCTCTCAGGAGTGGTCGCCACAGGGACTGGTCAGCCCTGAACAATGGAAACACGATGTCGATATTTATATTCCCAGCGACGCCCTGCACGGCCGAGCATTATTAGTGGCGAATAATGGAATCAACATTGCCATGGGTAACAAAGGTATAAGCGGGCCTTCGGACTTCACTGAAGCCATGGCACTTGAAGTTGCGCGCAAAACCCGCACGATCGTCATTTCAGTCAGCAACATCCCCAATCAGTACTTGACCTATACCGATGATGGCATCGCCCGTAAAGAAGATGCCAGCGTCGCCCACAGCTGGAAGTTATTTCTCGACGATCCTGAGGCGCGTCCGTTCATGTCGCTGCACCTGCCGATGATGGCGGCCGTGGTCAAGGCGATGGATCTCGCACAAAAAGAATTACAGCCTTGGCAGATCGAGCACTTCATCGCCAGCGGCGCGTCGAAGCGTGCATGGGCAGCCTGGCTATCTGCAATTGCCGATGACCGGATCAACGCCATTGTGCCGTTTGTGATCGACATCCTGGGTATGGGTAAAGTGCTCGAACACACCTACCAAACCTACGGAAAAAGCTGGCCGTTAGCGTTTTATGACTATCACCACGAAGGTATTACCCGACAACGCACCAGCGAGAACTTCGCCAAGCTGCTGAAAATCGAAGATCCGCTGAGCTATCTGGACAGTGCCTATGCCGAGCGATTGTCGATACCGAAATACATCGTCAACGCCAGTAGCGACGATTTTTTCGTACCGGACAATACAGACTTCTATTTCGACCAACTGCCCGGCCCGAAAGCTTTACGGGTCGCGCCCAATGCCAGCCATTACGGCATCCAGCAACTTGTCGAAAACTCGCTGATCCCGGTGATCAATCGCTGGCAACAGGATCGCCCGCTACCGAGCATTACCGCACGCTCGACAATAAATCTGGCTCGGGAAACCATCTCGCTCCATTTTCCCGAAGCCCCGGTCAAGGTGACTCAGTGGACCGCCCTGAATCCAATAGCTCGAGACTTTCGTTACCCGTGCGGCATTCGTTATGAGGCCAAGGAAATCATCCCTATCGACCCGCTGAACGCGCAGGTATTGATCGACACACCTGACAATGGATGGAAGGCGACGTTTGTCGAAGCGACTTTTGCCGATGGCTTTGTCGCCACCACACCGGTACAGATCACGCCCAAGCGATATCCAACAGTTGTACCGCCAGCTATGGAACCGGCTTGCAAGACCCTGATTGATGAAGGCGACCGTTAAATCCACCCACCCCACTGCAACAAAAAGATCCCGACGTTGGTGGTCACCGCAGCCATCAACGTGGTGATCACGATGATCGCCGCCGCCAACTCGTGATTGCCATTGGCCTGGCGGGCCATGACAAAGCTGGCGGCGGCGGTCGGGCTACCGAAGTACAGAAACAGAATCCCCAACTCCGGCCCACGAAACCCGCACAACCAGGCCCCAAGGGTTGCCAGCACCGGCAAACCGATCATCTTCACCAGGCTTGCGCTCAACGCCATCTCACCACTTTTGCGTAATGCCGCCAGTGACAGGGTACCGCCAATGCAGATCAGTGCCAGAGGCAACGTCATCTTTGCCAGGTAACCGCCGGAGGTTTCCAGCCAGTCGGGCAGGCCGATCTGGAAATAGGCGAACGGCGTGGCAGCCATTACGCTGATGATCAGCGGGTTACTGAGCACGCTTTTAAAAATGCTCCACGGATCGGACTTGATCACCGGGCTGTAGACCGCCAGCACAATACTCGACAGGGTGTTGTAGAACAGGATCACCAGGCCCGCGAGAATCGCTCCGAGGGAAATCCCGTAATCGCCATACATGCTTGCTGCCAACGCGAGACCGATCACCCCGTTGTTACCGCGAAACGCACCCTGGGTATAGATCCCACGGTCTTCCCGCGGGCAACGCCAGATCGCCCAACCCCAGGCAATCGCGAAACCGGCCAGCGTGGCAATGGAAAAATAAATCAACAATGAAGGCTGCAATGCCGAATGCAGATCGGCATGCAGGATGCCGAGAAACAACAACGCCGGCATGGTGACGTTGAACACCAGGGCCGACGCGGTGTGGATAAAGTTGTCGTTGATCCAGTCGATGCGCTTGAGCAATACCCCCAAAAACAACATGGCAAACACCGGCGCGGTGATATTCAGCGTTTCGAGAAAGATTGCCAGCATGCCGGGTGAACCTTGTGCCTGTCGTTAGGGGGCTAATGATAAGCCAGCAAGAGCATCTGCGTCTGGTAGACCGCTATCGCGAGCAAGCTCGCTCCCACAGAGATCTTCTTTGTGACACACAATGTGTGCACACCGGAGATCTCTGTGGGAGCGAGCTTGCTCGCGATGAACGATAACGCGGTGTCAGGTGATAGGCGCCGGGTTGAACAAGGTAATGTCGTTATGCAGCTTGTGCTGCTCGGCCCAGGTCTGTTTCTTGCCGCTGGCCACATCCAGATAGAAGTGGAACAGTTCCCAGCCGAGCTCTTCAATAGAAGCCCGCCCCGTGGCTATTCGCCCGGCATCGACGTCGATCAGGTCCGGCCAGCGCTGGGCCAGTTCGGTGCGGGTCGAAACCTTCACCACTGGCGCCATCGCCAGACCATAGGGCGTGCCGCGGCCGGTGGTGAACACATGCAGGTTCATCCCCGCCGCCAGTTGCAAGGTTCCGCAAACAAAATCACTGGCCGGCGTCGCGCAAAAAATCAGCCCTTTGCGCTTGAAGCGTTCACCCGGGCCCAGCACCCCATTGATCGCGCTGCTGCCGGACTTGACGATGGAGCCCAGGGACTTCTCGACAATGTTCGACAACCCGCCCTTCTTGTTGCCCGGCGTGGTGTTGGCACTGCGGTCGGCTTCACCCTTGGCCAGGTACCGATCGTACCAGTCCATCTCGCGCACCAACGCCTGGGCGACTTCTTCGGTCTCGGCGCGCGCGGTCAGCAAGTAGATGGCATCACGCACTTCGGTCACTTCGGAAAACATCACCGTCGCGCCCGCTCTTAACAGCAAGTCCGAGGCATACCCCAGCGCCGGGTTGGCAGTGATCCCGGAGAACGCATCACTGCCACCGCACTGCATGCCCAGAATCAGCTCGGACGCCGGCACGGTTTCGCGACGACGTTGATCGAGTTTCTTCAAGCGGGTCTCGGCCAGTTCCATGATCTGCTCGATCATCTCGGTGAAACCGTGACTGGAATCCTGCAAGCGATACAGCCACGGCTCGCTGAGATCCACCGAGCTGTCGTTCTCATGCATCACCTGGCCGGCCTGCAATTTCTCGCAGCCCAGGCTGATGACCAGTGCTTCGCCGCCCAGATTCGGGTTGCGCGCCAGATTGCGCACGGTACGGATCGGGATGTAGGCATCGGTGGCGGTAATCGCCACGCCGCAGCCATAGCTGTGGGTCAGGGCCACCACGTCATCGACGTTCGGGTACTGGGGCAGCAGCTCGTCACGAATACGCTTGACCGCATGATTCAACACGCCGGTGACGCACTGCACAGTGGTGGTGATGCCGAGAATATTTCTCGTGCCGACGGTGCCGTCGGCGTTGCGATAACCCTCGAAGGTAAACCCCTCGAGCGGCGCCTGTGCAGCCGGCACATCGGTGGACAGCGGCAGGTTGTCCAGCGGTGGCGCGGTGGGCATGCGCAGTTGATCTTCCTTGACCCAGCTGCCACGCGGGATCGGCTGCAAGGCATAACCGATGGTCTGGCCGTAACGAATCACCTGGCCGCCTTCGGGAATATCCACCAGCGTCACCTTGTGGCTCTGCGGGACGAAATCCACGGTGACCAGACCGTCCGGGAACTCGGTGCCGGCCGGCACCCCCTGGTCGTTAACCACTGTCACGACGTTATCCAGTTCGTGCAGACGGATGTAGCGCGGCGAATCGGAATGTTCAATCAACTGCATGACGCCGCCCTCAGGAATGAGCTTGAGAAAGTTTGGTGAGCTCAGGATCGGTACTCGGCGGCTCTTTGAGCACTACACGCTTGATCGGGCCGACGATCACCAGATAACTGAACACTGCCAACAGTGCGTTGCAACCGACGAACACCAGCGCCCATTTGAACGAGCCCGTGGAGCTGATGATGTAACCGATGACAATCGGCGTGGTGATCGAGGCGATGTTGCCGAACGTGTTGAACAGGCCACCACTCAGGCCGGCGATCTGTTTCGGCGACGTGTCGGACACCACGGCCCAGCCCAGTGCACCCACACCTTTGCCAAAGAACGCCAGCGCCATGAAGCCGATGACCATCCATTCAACGTCCACATAGTTGCAGGCCACGATGCTGCTGGAGATCAGCAAGCCAGCAATGATCGGCGCCTTGCGGGCGAAGGTCAGGGAATGGCCCTTGCGCAGCAGATAGTCGGAAATGACCCCGCCCAGCACGCCGCCGATGAAGCCACAGATGGCCGGCAACGACGCGATGAAACCCGCTTTGAGAATGGTCATGCCGCGCTCCTGAACCAGGTACACCGGGAACCAGGTCAGGAAGAAGTAAGTGATGCCATTGATGCAGTACTGGCCAAGATACACACCAAGCATCATGCGATTGGTCAGCAGCTGGCGCAGATAGTCCCATTTCGGGCCATCGCTGCGTTTGCCATGGCCTTTGTCCTGATCCATATCGACCAGGCCGCCGTTGTCGGCAATGTGCTTGAACTCGGCCTCGTTGATCATCGGATGCTGGCGCGGACTGTGGATAACTTTCAGCCAGACCAGCGAGAAAATGATACCGATCACGCCCATGACGATGAACACGTGCTGCCAGCCGAAGGAGTAGACGATCCAGCCCATCAGCGGCGCGAACAGCACCGTGGCGAAGTATTGCGCCGAGTTGAAAATCGCCGAGGCCGTGCCGCGTTCAGCGGTGGGGAACCAGGCCGCAACAATGCGCGCGTTACCCGGGAAGGATGGCGCTTCGGCCAGCCCTACCAGAAAGCGCAGCATGAACAGCGCAACGATCGCGGTGGAAACACCGAACTCACCGACATAGCCTTGCAGCACGGTGAACAACGACCAGGTGAAGATGCTCATCGCATAGACTTTTTTCGAGCCGAAGCGATCGAGCAGCCAGCCTCCGGGGATTTGCCCGGCCACGTAGGCCCAGCCAAATGCGGAGAAGATATAGCCCAGGGTGACGGCACTGATGCCGAGGTCTTTTTGCAGGCTCGAGCCTGCGATGGCGATGGTCGCGCGGTCTGCGTAGTTGATCGTGGTCACCAAGAACAGCATGAGCAAAATCAAATAACGGACATGCGTTGGCTTGGTCGCTTGCATGTAGAGGTACTCCCACTGATTGTTTTTATGCGCGGGTGAATCTTGTATTCCCTTGTAGGAGCTGCCGCAGGCTGCGATCTTTTGATCTTGATACTTGGCACCCTTGATGGCGCTGAAGATCAAAAGATCGCAGCCTGCGGCAGCTCCTACGCCGGTGGTGCGGTGTCGTCATTGCCGACGTAGTTGCCGGCATTGTGTTGTCAGGAGCCGACGTAGGCGGTTTTTACAACGGTGTAGAACTCTTGCGCGTAGCGACCTTGCTCGCGAGAACCATAGGATGAACCTTTTCGACCCCCAAACGGAACGTGGTAATCGACGCCGGCGGTCGGCAGGTTGACCATCACCATCCCGGCCTGGGAATGGCGTTTGAAGTGGTTGGCGTACTTCAGCGACGTGGTGGCGATGCCCGCCGACAGACCGAATTCGGTGTCGTTGGCCATGGCCAGCGCTGATTCGTAGTCGGCCACGCGAACGATGTTGGCCACCGGGCCAAAGATCTCTTCGCGGCTGATGCGCATCGCAGCTTCGCTGTCGGCAAACAGTGTCGGCGCAAGGAAGTAGCCTTCGGTGTCACACGTCACCAGACCACCGCCGCTGACCAGACGCGCACCTTCGGACTGACCGATGTCGATGTACTTCAGGTCTTGTTCAAGCTGCGCCTGCGAGACCACCGGACCAATGTCGGTGTCGGATTTCAACGCATGGCCAACTTTGATCGACTTCATGCGCTCGGCCATGGCTTCGACGAATTTATCGTGAATCCCGGCGGTGACGATGAAGCGGCTCGACGCGGTGCAACGCTGGCCGGTGGAGTAGAACGCGCTCTGTACCGAGAGCTCGACCGCTTGTTTAAGGTCGGCATCGTCGAGAATGATTTGCGGGTTCTTGCCGCCCATTTCCAGTTGAACTTTGGCCTGACGCGATACGCAGTTGACCGCGATCTGCCGACCAACGCCCACGGAACCGGTGAAGCTGATGCCGTCGACTTTCGGGCTGTTGACCATGGCGTCGCCGATCACTCGCCCGCTGCCCATTACCAGGTTGAACACACCGGCCGGGAAGCCGGCGCGGGAGATGATTTCCGCCAAGGCCCAGGCGCAACCCGGCACCAGTTCGGCCGGTTTGAGCACCACGCAATTGCCGTAGGCCAACGCCGGAGCGATCTTCCAGGCAGGGATCGCAATCGGGAAGTTCCACGGGGTGATCAGACCGACCACACCCAGCGCTTCGCGGGTCACTTCGACGTTGACGCCAGGACGCACCGATGGCAGGTAATCGCCCGACAGGCGCAGGCATTCACCGGCGAAAAACTTGAAGATGTTACCGGCGCGGCTCACTTCACCAATGGCTTCGGGCAGGGTCTTGCCCTCTTCCCGAGCCAGCAGCGTGCCGAGTTCTTCGCGACGGGCGAGGATCTCGCTGCCGACTTTATCCAGCGCGTCACTGCGTGCCTGGATACCCGAAGTGGACCAGGCCGGGAACGCCGCGCGAGCAGCATCGATGGCGGCATTGACCTGGGCCAGATCAGCCTTGGCGTATTCGCCGATGACATCCGACAACTCGGACGGATTGATATTGGTCGAGTAGTCGGCGCCAGCGACCCATTGGCCGCCGATGTAGTTTTCGAATCGTTTGACATCAGACACGAGCAATCTCCTTACGCAAAAGGCCGCTGATTGCTCAGCGGCCCTGGTGAATTGTTTACTGCGCGCCCTGCTTGTCGATCAGCGCCGCCAGTGCTTCGTATTCTTCTGGCAAAAGATCAGTCAGCGGGGTACGGACCGGACCTGCGTCGTAGCCGGAGATTTTTGCCCCGGCCTTGACGATGCTCACCGCATAACCGGCCTTGCGGTTGCGGATGTCCAGGTACGGCAGGAAGAAGTCGTCGATGATCTTGCCGACGGTGGCGTGATCTTCACGGGCGATGGCGCGGTAAAAATCCATCGCGGTTTTCGGGATGAAGTTGAACACCGCCGAGGAGTAAACCGGCACGCCCAGCGCCTTGTAGGCAGCGGCGTAAACCTCCGCGGTCGGCAGGCCGCCGAGGTAGCTGAAGCGATCGCCGAGGCGACGACGGATCGACACCATCAACTCGATATCACCGATACCGTCCTTGTAACCGATCAGGTTCGGGCAACGCTCGGCCAGGCGTTCCAGCAATGGCGCGGTCAGCCGGCAGACGTTGCGGTTGTAGACGATCACCCCGATGTTGACTGATTTGCACACCGCTTCGACGTGGGCGGCAACGCCGTCCTGGCTGGCTTCGGTCAGGTAGTGTGGCAACAGCAGCAAGCCTTTGGCGCCCAAACGCTCGGCTTCTTGAGCGTACTCGATAGCCTGGCGAGTCGAGCCACCGACACCGGCGAGGATCGGCACGCTGTTGGCGCAGGTGTCGACGGCGGTCTTGATCACTTGCGAATACTCGCTGGCCGCCAGGGAGAAGAACTCACCCGTGCCGCCCGCCGCGAACAGGGCTGAGGCGCCATACGGGGCCAACCATTCGAGACGTTTGATATAGCCCTCGCGGTGAAAATCACCCTGGGCATTGAAATCGGTAACCGGGAAAGAAAGCAGACCGGAAGAGAGGATGGACTTCAGTTCTTGTGGATTCATTATTCGAACACCCTGGGAAACACGTTGTGATGAAAGGTTAAGTCAGCCGTCGCTGATGTCATACGTCATCGTACAACCAAAAATTCAATCGTCAACTGCATTTCATCGCCGGAGCCGTAGATAGGGGCCGCAACAATGACTTTCTTGACGCAAGCCGGGGTTCATCTATGATCGACATATACTGTATATACATACAGCTTATCGAGAGAACATTTACGGCATATCAAGGAGCTGAGAATGTCCGGTCTACACGTCCAACCGCAGGAACGCTTGAGCCCGGACAGCAAAGTCATTGCTGATCCGGATAACCTTTTTACCGAGCACGGCATTCGGGTTTCGGCCGCTGGCGATACGTTGAGGCTGGTCGCCGACGACCAACCCGACAACAACTATTACCCGCCAGGAGTGATCTCCAACCTGCCAGGCAGTGGCCTGAAAGCCTCGCCAATACTGAGGTTCGAGGGTGCAGAGCACACCGCGATTGGCGACAGTACCTTGCTGCGCCTCGTCAAGGACGCGGCGGGTATTCCCGCCGGACAAGTGCAATTGCGCCTGCCCAACAGCCTGGTGCTGACCTATGGGCAGATCGTTGCCCTGGGGGGTGATTTCTATGGCCTCCCTGAACAACCGATTTGCGAAGGAGCAACGCCTGCCAATCGACTTCAGCGTTTTCTGGAAGCCTTCAATTCTCTGGCGGTATCGCCCACGGCAAAGGACGAAGCCAGGCAAATCCTCAGTGTCATGCAGAAGGCAATTATCGCCACCAACCTGGCTATCAGGGACGGCAATCAGCCCCACGAAGTCTACGAGTTCCTGGGAGATACGTTGTCCGAGGAGTCGAACGGGGTCACCGGCGGTGGCAGTCTTGTTTCCTCGCTGTTCCCGTTGGGGCGCTACCTGAAGCTGGCAGCGAACAACGTCGACCACTTTGGTGAATGGGCGCTGCTGGCTTATGTGGCCGGTCATACCGCGGCATTGCATCAGGCGGTGCTGGCGCACAACAGTGGCGATGATAGGCAACTGGAACTGGCCTACGCCATGAACGCCTTCGCCGACCATTTCCTGACCGATCTGTTTTCCGCCGGGCACCTTCGCGTTCCGCGCAAACAGCTGGCGGCAGTCGTGACCCCGAGCGATCTGGGCTCACTGATCACTCGATTCATGCACGATGAAGACAGCAAGTTCGGGCTCAATGTCAGCAACGCCCGGGGCGACAAATGGCGTGCCTATGGCGACAAGCGCTACTTCGACACCCTCGACAGCGCCAATTGCAGGCAGGTCAAACTGGCCGTGCAGCGATCGGTGGATGAAGTCTTCGACACGTTCATCAGGGGCACCTTGCCTGCGCCCGAAAACTACATCGCACTCGACTACATCCCTGACCTGAAAGCCGTACAGAACCCTTCCGGCAATTTCTCACCGTTATTCGTCATGGAAGGAGACAAAGTGCTGCGCCGCAGCGACGTCAACAATCTTGACGACCAGAACCGGATCGGCGACTGGTGGGGCTGGAGTACCTATCTGCTGCTCAAGGGCTACAAGCCGAGCAAACCTGGCTCGGCACTTGGCACAAATTATGTGTACAACACAGAACCCTTGTAGGAGCAGCCGGACGGCTCCTACTCAGGCAACGTAAACACCTTAGCCCCGCTGTGCCTCCGCTTCTTCATGGGCATGGCGCAGCCGTTCGCGGCTGTTGGTCAGGTGCAGGCGCATGGCGGCACGGGCCGCGTCGGAGTCCTGGCGGGCAATCGCTTCATAGATCTCTTCGTGCTCGCGACTCAGGCGGTTCATGTAGTGCTGCTGGTCATCATGGGCCAGGCGTGCCGAGTTGAGCCGGGTGCGCGGAATGATACTGGTGCCCAGGTGGGTCATGATGTCGGTGAAGTAACGGTTGCCGGTAGCCAGGGCGATCTGCAGATGAAACTGGAAATCCGAGGCCACCGCGTCACTGGCACGGGCCGCGCTTTCGTTCAAGGCATCCAGTGCCGCACGCATCAACGCCAGCTGCTCGGCGCTGCGACGTTGTGCCGCGAGGCCGGCGGACTCCACTTCCAGGCTGATACGCAGCTCAAGAATCGCCAACACATCGCGCAGGGTCACCACGGTCGCCGGATCGATACGGAAGCCGCTCGGGCTCGGGGTGTCCAGCACGAAGGTGCCGATACCGTGACGGGTCTCGACCTGGCCTGCGGCCTGTAAGCGGGAAATCGCTTCACGCACCACGGTGCGGCTGACGCCATGCGCCTCCATGATTGCCGACTCGGTGGGCAACTTGTCGCCACGCTTGAGCAAGCCGTCGCGAATCTGCTCGGACAGCACCGTCACCAGTTCCTGCGCGAGGCTGCGGCGCTTGCGTGGAAGGCGTGGCGCGTCGATCTGGTTTTCCATGGTGAGCATCTATCTCGGGTTCAAAAGAATCGCTTTCGCGGGCAAACCCGCTTCCACATTGCCCACATCATAGCTTACCTGAGTTGTACGATCACCTACGCCGCCGTCACTGTTTGCTCGACCAGGTGGCCACTCTCGATACGCACATGCCTTGCGTGGAAACGTTTGAGGCTGCTGCGATGCCCCACGCTGACAATGCTCAGGCCCGGCAGTTGGTTGATCAAGGCTTGATAGAGCGCGGCTTCGTCCTCTTCATCCATCGCCGAGGTGGCTTCGTCCATGTACAGCCATTGCGGCGCATAGAGCATCGCGCGGGCGAAGGCCAGGCGTTGCTGTTCGCCCGGCGACAGCATGCGCTGCCAGTGATTGCTCTCATCCAGACGCGGAATCAGGTGCGGCAAGCGGCAGGTTTCCAGCACTTGCACGTAACGCTCATGCGGGTAAACGTCCCCCGGCTGTGGATAACTCAGGGCTTCGCGCAGACTGCCAATCGGCAGGTAAGGCTTTTGCGGCAGGAATAGATAACGCTGCGCTGGTACGCGGATGCTGCCGTGGCCGTCAGGCCAGAGCCGGCCCATGGCCCGCAGCAAAGTACTTTTGCCGCTACCGGAGCGGCCGCTGAGCATCAGTCGCTCACCCGCCGCAATGCTCATGTTGGCGCCAGACAGCAAGTGACGGCCGTCCGCCAGATCCAGCCCCAGGTTGTGTACGTGCAGTCCATCGCCCTGGCTCTGCACATCGATCGCCGGTGGCCGGTTTTCGTTGTCGGTCATGGCCTGGCGAAAGCTCAGCAAGCGGTCACAGGTGGCGCGCCAGGCCGCGAGATCGGAATACGCGGTAATGAACCAGCTGAAGTTCTCCTGAACGTTGCCGAACGCCGAGTTGATTTGCATCAGCTCACCGAGCTGGATCTTGCCGCTGAAATAGCGCGGCGCAGCGACAATGAACGGGAAGATGATTGCGATTTGCCCGTAACCGGCGGTGAAGAATGTCAGGCGTTTGGACACCCGCATGATGTCCCAGAAGTTGTGCCAGACCATGCCGAAACGGCTGCTCAAGCGTTTGTTCTCGTTCGGTTCGCCGTTATACAGCGCAATGCTTTCGGCATTTTCACGAATCCGCACCATGGAAAAACGCAGGTCGGCTTCGAAGCGTTGTTGTTGGTTGTTCAGGCCGATCAGGCGCTTGCCGATCAAGTGCGTCAACCAACTGCCGACCACCGCGTACACCAGCGCGCACCAGAACATATAACCGGGGATGGTGTAGCCGAAGACTTCGATACTGCCCGACACCCCCCAGAGGATGATCGAGAACGAGACCAGACTGACCACGGTGCGGATCAGCCCGAGCCCAAGGTCCAGGGTGTTGGTGGTGAAACTGTGGAGATCTTCGGAAATCCGCTGGTCCGGGTTATCGGTGTAGCCGCCCCGCTCCAACTGGTAGTAATTCTTATGACCGAGCCAGCGGCTGAAATGCTGCTCGGTCAGCCAGGCCCGCCAGCGAATGCTCAGCATCTGCGTCAGGTACAGCCGATACACCGCACCGAGAATCGCCACCGCGGCGATCCCGCAGAAATACAGGATCAGTTGCCAGAAGGCCGCTTCGTCCTTCTGTTGCAGCGCATTGTAGAAATCCTTGTACCAACTATTGATCCACACCGAGATCGCCACGCTGAACAACGACAGCGCGATCACCGCAATTAACAGCGTCCAGGCCTTGCCTTTCTCCTCACTGCGCCAGTACGGCGTAGTCATCTTCCAGACCCGCCGCAAAAACTGCCCACGCACAGCATCATTGACCGCGGAATACTCAGCGTTCTGATTCATTGTTCAGGCTCGATAAGGTAAAGAACACGCACTGAACCGATCATAATTGATCGACTCGGGTTGTCGCGAGGTCTGAGGCAGCTGATCAGTGTCCGTTCAGCGGCGAACCGGACGCTTCTGCAGTTTGCGCTGCAAGGTCCGGCGGTGCATGCCCAAGGCGCGGGCAGTGGCAGAGATGTTGCCTTCGTGTTCGGTCAGCACGCGCTGGATGTGCTCCCATTGCAGGCGATCCACCGACATCGGGTTTTCCGGCACCAGGGTGTCGAGGTCGGCGTGCTCGGAAAGCAGCGCGGCCAACACGTCATCGGCGTCCGCCGGTTTGCACAGGTAATTGCAGGCACCGCGCTTGATCGCTTCGACAGCAGTGGCGATGCTCGAATAGCCGGTCAGGATCAGTACACGCATTTCCGGATCGAGTTCGAGCAATTTGGGTAGCAACACCAACCCCGAGTCGCCATCCATTTTCAGGTCCAGCGCAGCGTAATCCGGGATGTCCTGCTGGGCGATGCTCAGGCCTTCTTCGGCGGAACCCGCGGTACTCACGCGAAAACCGCGGCGGCTCATGGCGCGTGCCATGACGCGGGTAAAGGTAGCGTCGTCGTCTACCAGCAATAAATGCGGCAGTTCTTCGCCTTCGACTTGGATCTCGTCACTCATGTTCGTCTCCTCGGGCAACACGGGGCAGGCGCAGCTCGGTAAGCGTGCCACCTTCCTCATGACTGTAGAGTTTCACTGAGCCGCCGGCGCGTGTCACGCTGGCCTTGCTCAAAAACAGGCCCAGGCCGAAACCTTTGCCCTTGGTGGTAAAAAATGGTTTACCGATCTGCTCGGCAATCGCCCGCGGCACACCGGCGCCGTGGTCGCGAATGCTGATGGTGAGGTCCTCGGCATTCCAGTCCAGGGTCACCTGCAACCCCTCAGGGCAGGCATCGGCGGCGTTGTTGAGCAAATTCAGCAGCGCCTGGGTGAGGTCCGGCGGCGGCGCCATGCGCGGCACCGTGCCCTGGCCCAGGCGCTGGAGACGATAACTGGCCTCCGGGCGCATCAGGTGCCAGCGGTTCAAGGCTTCGTCGAGCCAGTCGGTGACGTCCTGCATGTCCACGGCCAGCCGACGATTGGCTTCAGCGGCGCGGACCAGTTGCTGCAAGGTCTCCTTGCACAGCTTGACCTGGTCCTGGAGCACGCTCAAATCGTCCTGCAGCAGCGGATCGTGGTGATCCTGACGCATCTCCTTGAGCAGCACGCTCATGGTCGCCAAGGGTGTACCCAATTCATGGGCAGCACCAGCGGCCTGTGTGGCCACGGCCAGCAATTGCTGATCGCGCAGGCCCTCTTCGCGGCGGATCGCCCGTAACTCTTCCTGACGCCGCAGCTCCTCGGCCATCTTCGCCGCGAAGAAGGTAATCACTGCCGCCGCCAGGGCAAAGCTCAGCCACATGCCGTAGATCTGCATCTTTTCCCGGGCGATCTGGAACGTCTCCAGCGGATAGAACTGCGCTAGCAGCAGGGTGTAAAGCGCCAGGGCAATACCGGAGAGGATCAGCGAATAGCGCCAGGGCAACGTCACCGCGGCGATGGTCAGCGGTACCAGATAATAGGACACGAAGGGGTTGGTCGAGCCACCGGAGAAATACAGCAAGGCACTGTGGATAAACAGGTCGCAGGCCAGTTGCACGGCGTATTCCAGCTCCGTGACCGGCCACGAGGTGCGCAGGCGAATGGCGGTCAGGGCGCAGAGCACCATGGAAAACCCGAGGGTTATCGCCAGTTGCAGCCAGGGCAAGGGCAGCAGATCGAACCAGTAGGCAAGCCCCACCGAGCCGGCTTGAGCGGCCAGTACCAGGGTGCGGATAAAGGTCAGACGCCAAAGGTTCTGGCGAGTGGCGGAAAGCAGTTGAACGGGGGCGAGCATGAGCTCTCCTGATGAGCGCTCCAGGCGGATCGCGTCGAGTATAACCAAGCAGCAGCCCGCACAGGCAAACTGCGGCAAACGGCCACAGCCATCAAGCGCCGCAATATACCCGTCGCACGTTCATCTTGGGGTTGATGTGTATCAAAGTTGTAACTGAGTGAACCGGATAATAAAAGCTACAGTCTGATGGTTTCACGCAGGCTCGGCCCCAGCACCTGCGGACCGCACTCAAGGAGATTCCATGCACACATTCAGCCGCAGCGCCGCCCTTCTCGCTC
>NZ_CABVHY010000024.1 GCF_902497875.1 Pseudomonas fluorescens | reverse complement strand
ACCGAGGCACTGGCCAATCTCTATTACCCGCCGGTGGTACCAACCAACGGCGCCGACGTGATCAACGGCAATCCCGGCGATGACAGTCTTCTGGGCCTGGGAGGCAATGACACGCTGTATGGCAACGGCGGCAATGACTTCCTCGACGGCGGCAGCGGCAACGACCGCATGGAAGGCGGTCTGGGCAATGACACGTTTGTGGTGGATGCCGCCGGCGATGGGGTGGTGGAGGGCAGCAACGCCGGGGATGATCTGGTCCAGGCCAGCATCAGCTACACCTTGGGCACTAACCTCGAGCGCCTGACCCTGACCGGCAGCGGCAACCTCAATGGCACCGGCAACGGGGCGGCCAACACCCTGATCGGCAATGCCGGAAACAACCTGCTTGACGGCGGTGCCGGCAACGACCTGCTCCAGGGCGGCGACGGCAATGACACGCTGCTCGGCGGCATCGGCAATGACACCCTGAACGGCGATGCCGGCAATGACCTGCTCGATGGGGGTGCCAGTAGCGACAGCATGACGGGTGGCAGCGGCGACGATATCTATGTCTTCGATAATCTCGGTGACACCCTGATCGAACTGGCAGGGGGCGGCAACGATACTGTCCGTACTTCGCTGAACTACACCCTTGGCGCCAACCTGGAAAATATCGAACTCAGCGGCAGTGCCAATCTCAACGGCACCGGCAATGCCCTGGCCAACAGCCTGACCGGCAACACCGGGATCAACCGCCTCGATGGCGGTGCCGGCGATGACCTGCTCGCCGGCCTCCGCGGCAGCGACACTTACCTGTATGGCACCAATTACGGCAATGACGTGATCGACAACAGTGGCGGTGTCAGCGCCGACATCGATACCGTGCAGTTGGTGGGGCTCAACAGTAACCACGTGCGCTTCGTGCAAAGCGGCAACGACCTGCAGATGGTGGTGCTGGCGACCTCGCAGACCCTGACCCTGAAAAATTTTTATCTGGGCCTCGATTACGAGATCGACCGGGTGCGCTTCGACAACAACGTGACCTGGAACGCTGCTGCCCTCAAGGCCGCGGCGACCAGCCCAGTCAACGTCGCGCCGACTTCCACCAACGACACCCGGACCACCCTGGAGGACACGCCAGTCATCCTCGGCAGCGCCGACTTCGGCATCTACAGCGACCCGGAAAATACCCCGTTGGCCGCGGTGAAAATTACCAGCCTGCCAGTGCTCGGCAGCCTGCAGTACCACAACGGCAGCAGCTGGATCGCGGTGGTTCAGGACCAGGTCATCAGCAAGGCCGACCTCGACGCCGGCAAACTGCAATTCGTCCCGGCGCTCAATGGCAATGGCAGCGACTACGCCAGCATCGGCTTCAAGGTCAGCGACGGCACGGCCTTCGCGGTCAACGCCAATACCCTGAGCGTTAATGTCACCGCGGTCAACGATGGGCCTACCGTCAGCGGACCGGTCAACTTGCCCAATGGCACGGAAGACAGCACCTATTCGATCACCGCCGCCCAGCTGCTGGCCAACGCCAGCGATCCGGACGGCGATACCTTGTCCGTCACCAACCTCAGCGCCAACCATGGCACGTTGGCCGATAACGGAAACGGCAGCTGGACCTTCACGCCGGATGCCAATTACAACGGCGCGGTCACGTTTAATTACCAGGTGATCGATGGTAACGGCGGTTCAGCCGCCGCTACCCAGGGCTTCAGCCTGCTAGGGGTGAATGATGCACCGACACTGCAGGTGGCCTTGATCGACCAACTCAACGGGCTAGGGCAAGCGGTTGCCTACACGTTGCCGGCGAATACCTTTGCTGACATCGATGCTGGCGACAGCCTGGTCCTGACTGCCCGCTTGGCCAATGGTGACCCATTACCGGCGTGGCTGAGCTTTGATGGGCCGAGCCGCAGTTTCAGTGGCACGCCTGCGGCAGGCACCCAACCAGGGGGAATTGCCATCACCGTAACGGCGACTGACTCGGGCGGGCTCTCGGCGAGCGATGACTTCACGTTGAACCTGCTTAGCACACTGGTCGGCACGCCCAATGATGACTTGCTCACTGGCAGCGTGTTCGACGATGCGATCTATGGCTTGGCCGGCAACGACACTTTGATCGGTGGTAATGGCAACGACACGCTCGACGGCGGTAGCGGTAATGACGCTCTGTCCGCAGGTGAGGGTAGCGATATGCTCCTTGGCGGTGATGGCAACGATATCCTGAGGGATATCGATGGGTCCGGCCAGGTCGCCAATAACAGTCTCGACGCGGGTGCCGGTGACGACACGATTAATGTCAACCAGAGCAACGTCAATTCCGTCACCACGGTCATCGGTGGCAGTGGACGTGACACCTACCAGTTGCAGCCTAACTCCATCGGCCAACTGCTCGTCAGCGACTTCGCTCCCGGCGTCACGGGCGACATCCTCGACATCACCACCTTGCTGACCAACAGCAGCGGCTACAGTGCCGGCAATCCGTTCGATCCGGCGCTGGGTTACCTGCGGCTGGTGCAGCAAGGTGCCGACACGCTGCTGCAGTGGGATCGGGACGGTGTGGGTGTGGCCACCAACAGTTGGCAGACCGTTATTACACTGCAGAATACCAATGCGGCAACACTGACCCTCGACAACTTCTCGCCTGCCACGTCGCCAGCAGGCGGCGTGATCAATCTGATCGAAGGCGGTGCCGGCGACGATCCGCTGACCGGCACAGCATCGGCCGACCGCCTGTTGGGCCACGGCGGTAATGACACGTTGCTTGGCCTCGCGGGCGATGACGAACTCGACGGCGGTGCTGGCAACGATCGGCTCGACGGTGGAGCAGGCAGCGACAGCGCGCGCTATAGCGCCGGTATTAGCCAGTACACCTTCACCTTCGATCCGCATGGCTATCTGGCGGTCGAGGCGGGCGCAGGGAGTGGCGAGGCGGGGCGAGACCAGATCAAAGCGGTCGAGCAACTGCGCTTTGCCAATGGCACGATCACGGTCAATGGCTCTTTGGGGAGTGAGGTGCTGGTCAATACTACTACCGCCAGTGACCAGTATAGCCCGAGCGTGGCTGCGTTAGTTGATGGTGGTTACGTGGTGAGCTGGACGTCCATCAACCAGGACGGCAGCGGCTACGGCATCTACGCGCAGCGTTACGATGCCAGCAGCGTAGCTGTGGGGGGCGAGGTACGCGTCAACACCACTATCGCGAATGATCAGGTCGATCCGAGTGTTGCTGCGTTGGCTGATGGCGGATATATCGTCAGCTGGATGTCCAGTGGCCAGGACGGTAGCGGTGCTGGCGTGTTCGCACAGCGCTACGATAGTAGCGGCTCGGTTATGGGCGGCGAGGTGCGCGTCAACAGCAGCACGCTCGACAGTCAGCAGCAACCAGCGGTCAGCGCGCTCAGCGCCGGCGGTTATGTGGTCTCCTGGATGTCCTACAGCCAGGAGACCAACTCCTGGGACATCTATGTGCAGCGTTACGATGCAACCGGCGCTGTTGTCGGGGGCGAGGAGCGCGTCAATACCAGCACCGCGAATAGTCAGGGCGACCCCGCCGTGGTGGTGTTGGCAGACGGTGGCTATGTGGTGACTTGGGTGTCGGAGGGGCAGGACGGCAGCGGTGATGGCATCTACTCGCAGCGCTACGATGCCAGCGGTGCAGCGGTGGGTGGCGAGGTACGCGTTAACAGCAGCACTGTCGAGAGCCAGCTGCGCCCGTCGATCGGTGCTCTCAGCGATGGCGATTATGTAGTGAGCTGGATGTCCAGGGGGCAGGATGGCAGCGGTTGGGGTATCTACGCGCAGCGCTATGATACCGGTGGTGCAGCCGTGGGCGGCGAAGTGCGGGTTAACAGTACGACTGCCAGCGATCAACAGAGCCCGAGCGTGGCGGGGTTGGCCGACGGCGGATATTTAGTGAGCTGGATGTCCAGCGAACAGGACGGCAGCACCACCGGCATTTATCTGCAGCGCTACGATGCCAGCGGCACGGCACAGGGCGGCGAGGTACGTGTAAACACCGTCACTGATAACGAACAGCAGAGCCCGAGCGTGGCAGCGTTGGCCGACGGTGGTTATGTGGTGAGTTGGATTTCCTTTGGCCAGGAGAACAACAGCTGGGATATCTATGCGCAGCGCTACGACGTCAGTGGCCAGACGGTCACTAACACGCTAACGCTGGAAGGTGATGCTGGTGACAACCTGGTCCAGCTAGGTAGTGGCGACGAGCGCATAGCCGGAGGCGGGGGTAACGATACCTTGTTCGGTGGAGAAGGCCACGACATAGCGCTGTACCATGGTAGCCAGCACGATTTCGCCATCATTGTGCAGGCGTTTGATCAGATCAGCGTCAATGACCTGAATGCCGCAGACGGCAATGAAGGCATAGATATCTTGCACGATTTCGAATCGTTGCAGTTTAGTGATGGCGTGCAGCTGCAGGCTCTTCGCCGCGAAGTGCTGGTGGTCAACAGCAGCACTTTCGACAGTAAGCAGCAACCGGCAATCAGTGCACTCAGCGACGGTGGTTATGTTGTGAGCTGGATGTCCAGCGGCCAGGATGGTAGCGGCTTCGGCATCTACTTGCAGCGCTACAATACAAGCGGCGCAACGGTAGGCAATGAGGTGCGCATCAACAGCACAATCGCTAGTGACCAGCAAAGCCCGAGTGTGGCTGCGTTGGCCGACGGGGGCTATGTGGTGAGCTGGATGTCTAGCGGTCAGGATGGTAGCGGCTTCGGTATCTATGCGCAGCGCTACGATACTAGTGGTGAAACCGTGGGCATGGAGGTGCGTGTCAACACAGTTACCACCAATGATCAGGACAATCCGATTGTGGCTGCGCTGTCCGACGGCGGCTATGTGGTGAGCTGGATGTCCAGCGACCAGGATGGCAGCGGTTTCGGCATCTACGCGCAACGCTACGATAGCAACAGCTCTGCTGTGGGCGTTGAGGTTCGAGTTAATTCCGTCACTGCGAGTGATCAGCTTACCCCGAGCGTGGCGGCGCTCTCTGATGGCGGATATGTGGTGAGCTGGATGTCCAGCGGGGATGGTGACGGCTACGGTATCTACTTGCAGCGCTACGATAGCAGCGGCTCAGCTTTGGGCGTCGAGTTACGCGTCAATACCGTCACCGCGCATCACCAGGTCGAACCGAGCGTGGCGGCATTTGCTGACGGTGGCTATGTGGTGAGCTGGATGTCCTTCAGGCAGGACGGCAGCAGTTTCGGTATCTACGCGCAGCGCTACGACACCAACGGTATAGCTGTGGGCGGCGAGGTGCAAGTTAACAGCACCACGCTCGACAGTCAGCAGCAACCGTCAATTTGCACGCTCAGCGATGGCGGATATGTGGTGAGTTGGGAGTCTGCCGGTCAGGATGGCAACGGCATTTACGCGCAGCGCTATGATACTGGCGGCTCAGCTGTGGGAGGGGAGGTGTGTGTCTACATTTCCACTCTCGATGGTCAGATGCAGCCGGCAATTAGTGCACTCATCGATGGCGGCTATGTGGTGAGTTGGATGTCCCGTGGAAATAACAGTGCCTCCGGTATCCACACCCAACGCTACGACGCCAACGGCAACCCCGTCGTCGACCACCTCGAATGGACCGGCGACGCCTCGGCCAACCTGATCCGCAGCACCGTTGAAACCGACTGGTTCAGCGGTGGCACCGGTGCCGACACCTTCCAGTTCGCCCAGTTGCCGGGCAATCGCGCCGATATGATCACCGACTTCACCCAGGGCAGTGACGTACTGGCGCTCAACAGCGGGCTGTTCAACCTGCAAGGCCAGACCGTCGCCGAGACGCTGGCCAATGTCAGCGGCACTCTAAACGAGGTAGCTGGAGCGCACCTGGTGTTCAACCAGAATGACCACACGCTCTATTACGATGCCGACGGCGCCGCCAACGGCAACGCGGTCGCGGTGGTGACCCTGACCGGTGTGTCGACCCTGACGGCGAGTGATGTGCAGTTGTACGTCTAGGGTACCGGGGCCGACCGAGTACACCTGCGTGTGGTGGGTATTCGCAATCCCCCCTGTAGGAGCTGCCGCAGGCTGCGATCTTTTGATCCGGCATTTGCGGCGCCGCCGAAAAGATCGCAGCCTGGCGGCAGCTCCTACGCCGACCGGGTACACCTGCAATGTGGTGGGCGTACACTTTTCCCCTCTGTAGGAGCTGCCGCAGGCTGCGATCTTTTCGGGGCCCCCAGTGCTTAACTGACTGGCATTGGGACAAACCAGTCCTCACCCCCCAATCAACCGGGTGAAGAGGTTGATCAGTTGCGCCTGCCGGGTGGTGCCGGTTTTGCGGAACAGTGCTCGCAGTTGGGTCCGCACGGTGTTGATCGAGACGTTCAGGCGCGCGGCGCAGTCCTCCAGGGTCAGCCCCTGAGCCAGCCGTTCGGCCAGCCGGTGTTCGGCCGGGCTGAGCTGGAAAAGCTCGGCCAGTAGCCGGCTGGGCAAGCGTTTTTCCAGCAATGCCAGCAGCACCAAAGGCTTATTGAAGTGCCGGTTGCAGCCCGCCTCGAGCGGAGCCGGAGTCACCAGTAGCTCTTGCGATTCGCTGGTGTCGAGGCGTAGCCAGCCGGCCAGGGGCTTGCCGTCTTTGCCCGCGGCACGGCGGATAAGTGCCCGCAGGCGGGTGTCTTGAGTGGTGCTGTGCAGGTGGGCGAATTTTTCAAACAGTGGTGAACCGCTCAGGCTCAGGTGCCGCGCCGGCCCGTTGCAGTGCAGCACCTGACCCTCGCCATCGAGCAGCCAGAGCGGGGCCGTGTGATGGTCCAGCAGCAGGTCGTGCTTGGCCAGATCCAGTTCGAGGCAGTTGATCCTGGCAGACAGTTTGACCGCCTTGAGCAAGTGCGGGGTGATTCGCTCCAGCAGCGCAAAGTGCCTTGCAGTGGGAGAGGGCGCGCCGACCTCGTGGAGTGCGGTCAGGTAGATGCCCGAGTCGACCTGCTCATCGAGCCTCACGCTGGCGACATTATGCAGCCCATGGGGAAGGCGGGACGCCTGATCATCCGGGTCTTGCAGGGCATGCCCGGCGCCGAAATCGATGAGTTCGTTGTACCAGCAACCCGAGGTGCGGGAATCCCTGAAATCCAGACCGGGGGCAAGCTGCCACGCCTGCTCCTGGAAGCCGTTCAATCCTGCAGAAGTGCAGCAGTTGATGGTCGTCGCGGTTTGAGCATCGCGCTTCTGGTAACGGGTGTAGAACAAACAAATCTGCTGATGACCACTGGCTTCGACCAGTCGTTCCAGCAAGGGCTGCCAGGTTGTCATGTCCAGCGCACACTCGTAGCACAGGTCGACAAGTTCGTCATACAACTGCTGTTCGGGTACTTGAGTCACCATGCCTGCCGCCCTTTAAGGAACACGCTGTAACAATGATGGCCTATTGCTTTCTATGCTTCAAGTCGGTCACATGAGCACTGCAGTTGCTCGCACTGAGCGAGTGGTCAGTCGCCAGCACCGGGCTTTCTCCGTGTCTTGCGTTGTTTTTTTCACGCTGCTAGGGTTCGTTGATAATAATTAACACTGACCCGGTCCTGGCGTGTCTGCGCAGGGATACAAGGAAGGAAGTTCCCATGCAGATTCAATCCCACGACACTGCGGATGTGGATCAGCAACTGGTCATCGCCGGTTGGCAAGAGCATTACCAACAGATGTCACCCGGTTATTTCCAGGGCAAGGTCGTGCACATGGAGCTGGGTGGGGTTGAGGTGTATGAAGAGCGGATGAACACCCGAATCGAGCAGCATTTCCATGCGCCCGCGGATTCACTGGTCTTCAGTTTCGATACTCGCAATGGCTCGCTGTATCTGCTCAACGAAGAAACCCAGAACACCTGGATCACCCCGGAAAACTACAAAGAAGTCGCCGTGGTGATCGGTCCTCAATACCTGAAACAGCTCGACTGCCTTAACCTGAGCCGCCTTGATGGTTTGTTCCTGACGCCGCTGGTTTCCCAGCAGAGCCAGGTCTTCGGCCGTTGGTTGAGCAGCACCCTGCAACAGCTGATTTCGGCGCAGCCGCCGGTGGCCGAGGAGGGGCTGGCGCAGCAACTGGTCGACGATTGCCTGTATATCCTCGACTGTCCGAGCCAGACCCTGGACCGCACCCGGCAAAAACACCTGGCCCACGATCGGCGACTGATTCAGCGGGTGTTCGATCTGGTCATGGCGTGCCCGCAAGAGCATTTCAATGTGCTGCAACTGGCCGATGGCGCCGGGGTGTCTGTGCGCCAATTGCAGCAAAGCTTCACCTCCTTTACCGGAGTGTCTCCCAGCCAATGGCAGCGGCTGCGCCGTTTGAACTTCGCGCGTCGCGATCTGCTGCGCACCTGCGTAGGTGAAACCACCGTGGCGGAAATCGCCATGCGCTGGTCATTCTGGCACTTGGGGCGTTTCTCCGAGGCCTATCGCGGGCTGTTCGGCGAGCTTCCCAGCTGCACCCTGATGCGGCGCCGCTAAATCCTGGTTGTCCTGCCTGCATGCCCCAAAATAGGGCATGAACAACGCCGCAAAGCGGATAGAAGCCGGCATCCTCCTGATTGCACTATTGCCTTGAAGCATGGAGCCGGGCCGCCATGGGGCGCCCGGGCATTTCCCTGTACGAGGCGTTATGAAAGGCAATCTGGACCGACTGAGCCATTGGCTCAAAGAAAACAAAATCACTGAAGTCGAGTGCCTGATCTCTGATCTGAGCGGCATTGCCCGGGGCAAGATTTCCCCGACCAACAAGTTCCTCAACGAGCAGGGCATGCGCCTGCCGGAGAGCGTGCTGTTGCAGACAGTCACCGGCGATTACGTCGAAGACGATATCTACTACGAGTTGCTCGACGCGGCGGATATCGACATGCACTGCCGTCCGGACCAGGACGCGGTCTTCCTGGTGCCCTGGGCGCTGGAGCCCACTGCGCAGGTGATCCACGACACCTATGACAAACAGGGCAATCCGATTGAGCTGTCGCCGCGCAACATTCTGAAGAAGGTCTTGCGGCTCTACACCGAGCGCGGCTGGAAGCCGATCATCGCACCGGAAATGGAGTTCTACCTGACTCAACGCAGCCCGGACCCGGACTACCCGCTGAAACCACCCATTGGCCGTTCCGGTCGCCAGGAAACCGGGCGTCAGTCCTATTCGATCGAGGCGACCAACGAGTTCGATCCACTGTTCGAAGACATGTATGACTGGTGCGAGGCCCAGGGGCTGGATCTGGACACCTTGATTCACGAAGAAGGCACCGCGCAGATGGAGATCAACTTCCGTCACGGTGATCCTTTGCACCTCGCCGATCAGATCATCGTCTTCAAGCGCACCCTGCGCGAAGCGGCCCTCAAGCACGATGTCAGCGCCACCTTCATGGCCAAGCCGATGACCGGCGAGCCGGGCAGCGCGATGCATTTGCACCAGAGCGTGGTGGACCTGGAAACCGGTGTGTCGGTGTTCTCCAATCCCGATGGCAGCATGAGTGAGTTGTTCATGCAGCACATTGGCGGGTTGCAGAAATACATTCCCGAAACCCTGCCGCTGTTCGCGCCCAATGTGAACTCGTTCCGGCGGTTTCTGCCCGATACCTCGGCGCCGGTCAACGTCGAGTGGGGCGAGGAAAACCGTACGGTGGGCCTGCGCGTGCCGGATTCGGACCCGCAGAATCGTCGGGTCGAAAATCGCCTGGCCGGTGCGGATGCCAACCCTTATCTGGCGGTGGCGGCCAGCCTGTTGTGCGGTTACGTGGGCATGGTCGAGGGCATCGATCCGAGCCCGGCGGTGGTGGGACGCGGTTATGAGCGACGCAACCTGCGCCTGCCACTGACCCTGGAGGCGGCACTGGAGCGCATGGAGCAGTCGAGCATGACCAAAGAGTACCTGGGTCAGCGGTTCACCAAAGGTTTTGTCGCGGTCAAGCGGGTCGAGCACGAGAACTACAAGCAGGTCATCAGCTCCTGGGAGCGGGAGTTCCTGATGCTCAGCGTCTAGCTCAGCATGTTGAACACATTCTCAAATGTACCCACAGTAAGGACATCTGAATGAGACCTTTCGCCCTGAAACTCGTGCTCACCGCGCTCTGCGGTCTGGCCGGCCCGGCCTCGGCGCAACAGCTGGTGAATATCTACAACTGGACCGATTACATCGCTGAAACCACCCTCGTGGACTTCCAGCGCGAGACCGCGATCAAACCGGTGTATGACGTTTTCGATTCCAACGAAACCCTTGAAGGCAAGTTGCTGGCCGGGCATACCGGCTATGACGTGGTGGTGCCGAGCAATCACTTCCTCGGGCGGCAGATCAAGGCCGGCGCCTTCCAGAAACTCGACCGGGCGCAGTTGCCGAACTGGAAGAATCTCGACCCGGTGTTGATGCAGCGCCTGCAAGCCAACGATCCGGGCAATCAGTACTCGGTGCCTTACTTGTGGGGCACCAATGGCATTGGCTACAACGTCGAGAAGATCAAACAGGTGCTGGGGGTCGAGACCATCGATTCCTGGAGCACGTTGTTTGAGGTCGAGAACCTGAAGAAACTGCAAGCCTGTGGCGTCGCCTTCATGGACTCGGCGGATGAAGCCTTGCCGGCGATGCTCAATTACCTGGGGCTCAATCCCAACAGCACTCGGATCGAGGATTACAAGGTCGCCGAGCGCAAGTTGATGACCTTGCGCCCCTACATTACCTATTTCCATTCCTCCAAATACGTCTCGGATCTGGCCAACGGCAACATCTGTATTGCCTTCGGCTATTCGGGGGATGTGTACCAGGCCATCCAGCGGGCCGAGGAGGCCGCGAATGGGGTGAAGATCGCCTATGCCGTGCCGAAGGAGGGCGGCAACCTCTGGTTCGATATGTTGGCGATTCCCGCCGATGCCAAGAACCCCGAACAGGCCTATGCGTTTATCAACTACCTGCTCAAGCCCGAGGTAATTACCAAGGTCAGTGAGTATGTCGGCTACGCCAATGCCAACATCCCGGCCACGACGTTGATGAGTGAGGACATCACCGGCAACCCATCGATCTACCCGCCCGAATCGGTGCAGGCCAAGCTCTACGTTTCGACGGAGCTGCCCCCCGACATCATGCGCTGGATGAATCGCTCCTGGAGCAAGCTCAAGTCCGGTCGTTAACCCCTGCGCCGGGCGGCCACTTGCCCGCGGCAATTGATAGGCAGCAACCCTTATGACGTCCCTGTTTTCTTCACCGCAGACGTACTACAACGCCACCCGCAATCGTCAGCTCGAATGCCCGCCACTGGAAGGCCCGGCGCAAGCCGATGTGTGCATCGTCGGCGCAGGTTTTACCGGATTGAACACCGCGATCGAATTGGCTGAGCGGGGCCACTCGGTGATCGTCCTGGAAGCGCAGCAGATCGCCTGGGGCGCCACCGGGCGCAACGGCGGTCAGCTGATTCGGGGCATTGGCCACGACCTTGGCGCCCATGAAAAATCCCTGGGGCGCGAGGGGGTAAAGGTTCTTGAGCAATTGGGCCTGGACGCGGTTGATCTGGTGCGCCAACGGGTGCAGCAACACGGCATCGAATGCGATTTGCGCTGGGGGCACTGTGAGCTGGCCAACACCCCCCGACATTTCCAGAACTTGCTGGCGGAGCAACAAGCCCTCAAAAACCAGGGATATGCGCACAAGGTCGAGCTGGTCGAACAACAGGACATGCATCGGGTGGTCGGTTCCGATCGGTATGTCGGCGGCTTGATAGACGAGGGTTCGGGGCATCTGCATCCGCTCAACCTGGCGTTGGGCGAGGCCGCTCTGGCCCAGCGTCTGGGAGTGCGGTTGTGCGAAAACAGTGCGGCGATTCGTATCGACTATGGCAGTCGCATTCGGGTGCACACCGCCACGGGTGTGGTTCACGCCAAGACGCTGGTGCTCGCCGGCAATGCGCATCTGGGTGATTTGGAGCCGGCACTCAGCGGCAAGGTGCTCGCGGCCGGCAGCTATGTCGTGGCGACTGAGCCCTTGAGCGCGGCCCTGGCCGAAACCCTGATACCCGCTAACCGCGCGCTGTGCGATCAGCGGGTGGGGCTCGATTACTATCGGCTGTCGGCGGATCGTCGACTGCTGTTTGGTGGTGCGTGTCACTACTCGGGACGGACCCTGAAGGATATCGCCGGCTACATGCGGCCGAAAATGCTCGAGGTGTTCCCACAGCTCGTGGCCAAACGCATCGACTTTCAGTGGAGCGGGATGATTGGCATCGGTGCCAATCGCTTGCCGCAAATCGGCCGCTTGCAGGCGCAGCCGAATGTGTTCTATGCCCAGGCTTACGCCGGACACGGGATCAACACCACGCACATGGCGGCTCGATTGGTGGCTGAAGCCATCAGCCTTGAACACAGCAAGGGTTTCGACCTGTTCGCCAGCGTGCCGCATATGACCTTTCCCGGTGGGAAGCTGCTGCGCTCCCCGTTGTTGGCACTGGGCATGTTCTGGTATCGACTCAAGGAAATCGCCGGCCACTGATTCGTTCAGTGGCCAAGAGCAAAGCCAAGATAAAAACAAAAAAGAGGACATTCAGATGATGCGATTTACTCCCGGTTTACTGGCTGCAATGTTAACGCTCCCCTCGTTGCAGGCCATGGCTGCGGCTGACCTGGTACTGACCAATGGCAAGGTGTTTACCGGGATTCCCGGGCAATCCATGGCCAACGCCGTGGCGGTAGAAAACGGCAAGATTCTCAAGGTCGGCAGCGATGCAGAGGTCAACGCCCTGGCCGATGCGCAGACCCAGCGCATCGACCTGGCGGGCAAGGTGCTGATGCCTGGAATGATTGATACCCATAGCCATCCGGTGGTTGGCGCCTTGGACAGCCTGCGTGCCAATCTGCTGGACGAAGTAAAGCCGTTGCCAGACCTTGAGCAATGGATCATCGAGCAGGACCAGGCGGGCCTCGCGCGCGCCGGTGACGTGATCAGCATTGCCGGGGTCAGCTCGGCCTATTGGGAGCAGAGCCGTGAGCTGGGCAAACGCTTCAATCAGGGCCGCTGGGCTGAGCAGCCGGTGGTCCTGAGCGGGATTGACGGTCATACCGGCTGGGCCAACAACGCCATGCTCAAGCGCCTGAAGATCAACGCCGCGCTGGTCAAAAGCCTGCCGGAAAAAGAGCGCAGCTTTGTCGGCCATGAAGCGGATTTCACCCCCACTGGTTTTTTTGCCGAGTCTCGTTGGGATCAGGTCCGCAGCCAGCTTCCGGCGCCTGGCGACGAGGTGATGCTCAAGGCCGCCCGCGAGGCGGTAAAGGTCAACAATCAGTATGGGGTCACCGCCTGGATGGACGCGGCGGCGAATGCCGGCAGTGGCGATTCGTTGTTCGATTTCAAGGCGACCGAACAGAGTTACGGGGTACTGCCGCTCTACCGCAAGCTGGCGGAGCAGGGCGAGCTCAGCGCACACGTCGCCGCACTGTTGCTGGCCAATCCAAAAAGCCGACCGGCCGACCTGGAGGTGCTGGCCACGGTGATGAAAAAATTCGAGGGCGTGCCCAATCTGACCTTCCCCGGCATCAAGGTATTCGCCGACGGCGTTCTGGAATTTCCAGGACAGACCGCGGCGGTCATTGCCCCCTTCAAGAACAGTCAAAAAAACGGCCAGCTGCTGATCGAGCCTGCACATTTCGGTGAGTTGGTGGTAGCGGCAGAGAAGCGCGACTGGATTGTGCACACGCATGCGGTCGGCGACCGGGCAGTACGTGAGTCACTCAATGGCATCGAATATGCGCGCAAGCTCAACCCGACACCGATGGCCCATAGCATCACCCACCTGCAACTGGTCGACCCCAAAGAGTTTCCACGCTTCAAGCAACTTGGGGTGATCGCCTCCATGCAACTGCTGTGGGCCACTGCCGAGAGTTACACCGAGGAGTTGGTCAAACCCTATGTCAGTGCGTCTGCTTACGGTTACCAATATCCAGCCCAATCCCTGCATAGCGCTGGCGTGCTCATCGCCGGCGCCAGTGACTGGCCGGTGTCCAGCCCCAACCCGTGGAACGCCATCGCTCAGGCCAGCACTCGCAAAGGGCCGCTAGGCGTGCTCAATGCCAAGGAAAGCATCGATCGCCAGGCCATGTTCTATGCCTACACCATCAACGCCGCCAAAGCCCTGCGCCTGGACCGGCAGATTGGCTCGCTGGCGCCCGGCAAGCAGGCCGACCTGATCATTCTCGACCGTGATGTGTTCAACGTCAGTGACGATGAGCTGTTCGACACCAAGGTCCTGAAAACCTTCTTCGCCGGCAAGCAGGTTTACGCCCCCGAAGCCTGACCGCCACGCGCCCACCTGACGCCGCGCCCCTGTGGGAGCGAGCCTGCTCGCGATGAACGTTAACGATAACGCGTGCTTCCTGAATAAACGCGCAGCCCTGTAGGAGCAGCCGGTCGACGCTCGATTGCTCGCGAAGGACGTTAACGATAACGCGTGCTTTCTGGATAACGCGCTGCCCTGTGGGAGCGAGCTTGCTCGCGATGGACGCTAACGATAACGCGTGCTTCCTGGATAAACGCGCCGCTTTTGCGTCCATAGCGAGCGAGCTCGCTCCTACAAAAAAACCGAAAACCTGCAACCCAATAAAAACAAGAGAACCGTTATGAACGCCTTGTCTGTCTTCGTGCTTGCCGGCCTTGCCTTGTCGCCACTGATCAACGCCCAGGCGCTGGAACTCAGCGACCGCTTCACCCTGACCATTGCACCCGTGCTGGTCAGTGATTATCGCAGTAGCGGCATCTCGCAAACCCAGGGCGACCCTGCCGCGCAACTGGCGGTCACCCTTAGCCACTCCAGCGGCGTGTATGCCGGCGTCTGGACGTCGAATGTCGACTTTGGCTACGACTCCAATACGCGCCAGGAGCTTGAATATTACGCTGGCTATTTCTGGCAAATCAGCGACGACATCAGCCTGGATACCTTTTACACGAAGTACGACTTTCCCCGTGAAAGCCAGTACAACCAGAGCGACATCCAGTCCACCCTGGATGTATACGGTGTTCTGCTCGGCGGCAAATACGCCAACAACATGAAAGGCCCGGACTACGAGGATGAGAATGGCCATTTTCAGATAGGCAAACAAGACGAGGACTTTGTTTCGGGGTTTATCGGCTACCGCACGGTCCTGCCAGCTGAAATTGGCCTGGAAGCGCGCTATGAATACGTCGACTACAAGGACGAGGTGTTCTTTAGCGCCAACGGCAGCAGCCGCGCCGACTACCGTGATTGGGAGATCAAGCTCAGTCGTGACTTTGTCGGCATTACCTGGGGGCTGAGTTATATCGATACCGACCTGTCGGAAGCCGAATGCCTGAGTTTTACCGGTTTCGATGACCTGTGTGGCGCAACGCTGGTGGCCAGTGCTGGCAAGACGTTCTAGGGAATACACCGACAAGATCGCAGGTGTTACACGGTCGGCGTAGGAGCTGGCGAAGCCTGCGATCTTTTCTGCGGACACCACCATCGCCAGGATCAAAAGATCGCAGCCTGCGGCAGCTCCTACGGGGGGTTGCAGATACCCAGGACATTGCAGGTGTACGCACCCGGCGAGGGAAACCCAGACATTGCAGGTGTACGCCACCGGCGAGGGAAACCCACGACATTGCAGGCACCCACCACACGCAGGTACACACGGTCGGCGAAGCCTGCGATCTTTTCTGCGGACACCACGGTCGCCAGGATCAAAAGATCGCAGCCTGCGGCAGCTCCTACACAGCACCAGCCCCGAAGGACCAGTGCTTTGAGGGGCAAAAAGCTTGTCCCCACTACTGTCCTGCCACCCATTGCGGCCAATGAATACATAAAAGAGCTTGGTTTGTAGTAGGGTTACTAATTAGAATGAATCTCATTTAAATTATTCTTTGGTACAGGTTTCCAGACATGAGTGATACTGCGATGCCGACGGAACAAACCCTCCATGACCTGTACCGCGACCATCGTGGCTGGCTGGAGGGCTGGTTGAGGCAACGCATGGGGAATGGCTGTGATGCCGCGGACTTGAGCCAGGATACGTTCATGCGGGTCCTCGCGAGCTCGCAGCGGATTGCCGACTTGCAGGAGCCTCGGGCGTATTTGCTGACGGTGGGCAAGCGACTGCTGAGCAATTTCTACCAGCGTCGCAGCCTGGAGCAGGCTTATTTGAATGCGCTGGCGCTGTTGCCTGAAGACAGTGTGCCATCTCCCGAGGAGCGCTGGTTGCTGCTGGAAACCCTGCAGGTGCTGGATGAATTGCTCGACGGGCTGCCGACGGCGGTACGCCGGGCATTTCTCTGGAGCCAGCTGGAAGGCCTGGGCTATCAACAGATCGCCGAGCGTTTGCGCGTGTCGGAACGCACGATCAAACGCTACATGGCGCAAGCCTATGAGCATTGTCTGTTGGTAGCGCTGTGATCAATCCGCCGCCCTCGGCCGAAGCCCGCCAGGTGGCGCGGGCCGCCGCGCAGTGGCTGGCATTGCTGGAGTCCGGGGGCGCCAATGAGCAGGATCGAGCTGCCCTGCAGCACTGGCGCGATAGCTGCGCCAGTCACGAACAGGCCTGGCAGAAAGCCCAACTCTTGCGCCAGCGCTTTGCCACACTGCCTTCGGCGCTGGCCATGGGCAGCCTGGACCGCCCGGACTCGGGGCGACGCAAACTGCTTAAACACGCCTTGGGCGCGGCGGTGCTGGTGCCGACCGCCGTGCTGCTCAGTCGGCAATTGCCCCTGGACGCCTGGCGCGCCGACCTGCACACCGCCACCGGGGAACGCAAGCAGGTAATGCTGGCCGATGGCAGCACCGTGCATCTAAATACCGCCACTGCCATCAATGTCGATCTGCCGAGCCGGCGCCTGACGCTGGTGGGCGGGGAAATGGCGCTGAAGGTGTCAGGGGCGTCACTGCTAACGATCCAGACCCACTACGGACAGGTCATCGTCGGGCAGAGCGAGGTCTGTGTTCGCCAGAATTCGCTCGGCTGCCGGGTCTCGGTGCTCAACGGCACGGTGCAATTGCGGTCCTTGCAAGGGCCGGCATTGACGTTGCGCGGCGGTCAGCAGGCCAACCTGCTGGCAGCCGGCGTGGGTGCGGTGGAGCCATTCGATGTGCTGGCGCCGGGCTGGCGCGAGGGCGTGTTGATGGCGCAGAACCAGCCGCTGGGGGATTTTTTGCGCGAGCTGAGCAGTTATCGGCCGGGCGTGCTGCGCTGGGAACCGGAGCTTGAGTCGCTGCGGGTCACCGGCAGTTTCCGCCTCGATGACACCGATCGCATTCTCTCGCTGCTGGCCGCCAGCCTGGCGCTGGAGGTGCATTCGCGTACTCGTTATTGGGTCACGCTGCTGCCGCGAAAAAATAGTGTGTAAAGCGTGTCCCCTTTTTTCGCTTCGCTTGTCATTAAGGCAAGTGAAACGAAATCAGAGAGATTCTCAATGCCCGCATCGATGCCCTGCAGTACGCGTCTGGCTTCTTCCAGGTTGCGCCCGTTGTTGCACCTGAGTCTGCTGTTGAGTCTGAGTGCCTGCCCGTTGTTTGTCTCGGTCAGTTCGGCCGAAGATAGCCCTCGGCGCAGTTACCAGGTGCCCGCCGGTAGCCTCAGCGCCGCGTTGACCCGCTTCGCCGGCCTGGCCGGGGTCAATCTTTCGGTGGACCCCGCGCTGGTCAGCGGTCGCAACAGTCCCGGGCTTTCCGGGGAGTACGCGGTCGAGGAGGGCTTTGCCCGGCTGCTGCAGGGTTCCGGTCTGCAACTGCAGCCGGCGGGCGAACAGGCGTACACCCTGACCCCGGCGCCAGAAGGCAGCAGCTTGCAACTGGCCCCGACCTCGATTCTCGGTGCCACTGACTCGGCGGACGGCAATCCCTATGCCGGCGGTCAGGTCGCGCGCCGTGGTTCGCAAGGCTTGCTGGGCTCGAAAGACTTCATGGAAACGCCGTTCAGCATGACCACCTACACCAGCGAGGCGGTCAAAAACCTGCAGGCTCGTACCTTGGGCGACCTGATCGCCAGCGATCCCTCGGTTCGCGCCACCAACCCGGCGGGTGGGCGTTATGAGCAGTTCACCATTCGCGGGTTGAGCCTGTTCAACAGTGATGTCGCCTACAACGGTCTCTACGGTGTCCTGCCGACCTATACGATCGACATGGAGATGGCCGACCGCGTCGACGTCATCAAAGGCCCGACCCAGCTCATCAACGGCATCTCGCCGCGGGGCAGCGTGGGTGGCGGGATCAACGTGGTGCCCAAGCGCGCGACCGACAAGCCCATCACTTCGTTCACCGGTATGTACGCTTCCGACAGCCAGGTCGGCGGTGCCGTGGATGTCGCCCGGCGCTTTGGTGAAGACAACAAGTTCGGCATTCGTTTCAACGGCGTGAAGCAGTCCGGCGACACCGAATGGGATAACCAGAATATCGACCGCGAGATGGCCGTGCTGGGCCTGGATTTTCGCGGTGAACGCCTGCGACTCTCGACGGACATCGGGCGCACCGAGCGTGATACCGACGCCCCGCAGGAACGCGTGCAGGTCGGCCCCAACGCGCGGGTTCCGCATGCCAGCGATGTTCGCCACAACTATGCTCAACCCTGGAGCAAGGCGAGTACCAACGACACGTTCGGCACGGTGAACGGCGAATTCGACGTCAGCGATTCCGTCATGCTGTACGGCGGCGTGGGCGCGCGCAAAAGTAATCATGACTTTCTCCGGCATGCCGTTGCGGTCACCAACGACGCCGGCAATTTCAGCGTTCAGCCGCGTGACTTTACCCGTGACGAAAATGTCCGGACGGCCACGGCGGGGGTGCGCAACTGGTTCCATACCGGCCCGGTGAGCCATGAAGTCAACCTGGCTGCCAGCTATTTCTACATGGACTTCGAAAATGGCGGCGCCCGTTATGGGTCGGCCCTCAGCAACATCTATGACCCCGTGGTAACACCGACGCCCAACATCCGCACGCGAAACGATCCGAAGGTCTATACCGAGAACCGCTTCAGCGGCGTGGCGTTGTCCGACACGCTGGGTTTCTTCGATGACCGGCTGCTGCTGACCCTCGGCGCCCGCTGGCAGCGGGTGAAGGTTGACGACTGGTCGGATAATGTCAAAGGCGACACAGCCTACGATGAGGAAAAGGTTTCGCCGTCGGGCGGCATCCTGTTCAAGGCGACCGATAAGCTGTCGCTGTATGCCAACTACATGGAAGGCCTGAGCCAGGGCAAGATCGCGCCATCGACCTCGGTGAACGAGGATGAGATCTTCCCGCCGTTCATCAGCCGCCAGGTCGAAGTTGGCGCCAAGTATGACGCCGGTGCGTTCGCCATGACCGCCGCGGTATTCCGGATCAAGCAGCCGGCCTACGAGACCAATGCCACGACGCGCGTCTTCGGCCCGAACGGCAAGCGTGAAAACACCGGTGTGGAACTGAGTATGTTCGGTGAGCCGCTCAAAGGTTTCCGCCTGCTCGGCGGTGTCATGTACATCGACAGCGAGTTGAACGACACCACCAATGGCACCTTCGACGGCAATCGGGCACCTGCCACGCCGAAATACAACGTCAACCTGGGCGCCGAGTGGGATGTGCCGAACGTACAGGGCCTGACCCTGACCACCCGCGGCCTCTATTCCAGCTCGCAGTTTCTGGATCAGTCGAACAACAAGGAAATCGACTCCTGGGAGCGTTTCGACGTGGGCGCACGCTACGGGTTCAAGGTCGACGAAAAGGACATCACCCTGCGTGCCAATGTCGAGAACGTGGCGAACAAGGCCTACTGGAGTTCGGCCGGAGCCTCGGATGACAGCGAGCCTGGCTTGACGCTGGCGACCCCGCGCACCTTGCTCCTTTCGGCAACCGTGGACTTCTGATTCGGCCATATCGAGTCGGAAATTTGCTGCCTGCGGGTCGCCTTATGGCGATCCGCAGGACAGGTATAACCGGCAGAGTTAGATGATGTTACTTTGCAATCATCTGTTTGTTTAAGTTGTAATGATCATCATGAAATAAGGAATTATTACTGTAGGTAATTTCCTTATTTGATTATGAACTTTTCACCCAATACCCAGTCGCCACTTGGTTTTATCTGTACCCGGATTATTCCCGGGAGGCCGCTAATTGTTTTAAACATGCAGTTAGTTTGGAAATTTCTTGCCATATGCAATTGATAATGATAATAATTCCGCTATGGATCTTATCAGGAGTCGACATATGTTTAGTGAAAGCTTATTGCAGTCTGCTCAGCATCATCGAAGTAACGCCGACTATCTGGCGCGTCAAGGCAAGTTCGAATCCAATGTCCGCAGCTATCCGCGCAAACTGCCTTTGGCAATTGCCAAGGCGCAGGGTGTATGGGTAACGGATGTTGAAGGAAAGATCTATCTTGATTGTCTGGCCGGGGCCGGCACTTTGGCATTAGGGCACAATCACGATGAAGTTGTTACTAGTATCAAGAACTTCCTGGCCTCGGGAATGCCCATGCATACCCTCGACCTCACGACTCCGCTGAAAGATGCGTTCAGTGAAGCACTGCTGGCTTTGCTGCCGGGCAATGGTCGCGACTACTGCCTGCAATTTTGCGGACCCTCCGGCGCCGACGCCGTGGAAGCGGCGCTCAAGCTGGCGAAAACCGTTACCGGGCGCAGCAACATCATCAGCTTCTCCGGTGGCTACCACGGCATGACCCATGGAGCGCTGGCGGTGACCGGCAATACCGGGCCGAAGAGCGCCATCCACACGCTGATGGCGGGGGTACAGTTCCTGCCGTATCCCCATGAATACCGCTGCCCCCTGGGCATTGGCGGAGACGCCGGGGTACAGGCCCTCGGTTACTACTTCACGCAGTTTATCGAAGACGTCGAAAGCGGCGTCTCGTTGCCGGCAGCGGTGATCCTCGAAGCCATCCAGGGCGAGGGCGGAGTGAATCCCGCGCCAATCGCCTGGTTGCGCAAGATCCGCGAAGTGACCCGCAAGCACGGCATTGTGCTGATCGTCGATGAGGTGCAGACCGGCTTTGCCCGTACCGGCGACATGTTTGCTTATGAACAGGCCGGTATCGAGCCCGATATCATCGTAATGTCGAAGGCCATTGGCGGCGGACTGCCCTTGGCGTTGCTGGGCATCAAGCGCCAGTTTGACGCCTGGGCGCCGGGCAACCATAGCGGCACCTTCCGTGGCAATCAGATGGCGATGGCCACCGGCATGGCGACCCTCAGGGTCCTGCAGCAAGAGGATCTGCCGGCTCAGGCCGCACAGCGCGGCGGCTGGCTGAAACAACAGCTTATGCTGTTGCAGCAACGCTATCCGTCCCTCGGACAGGTACGGGGTCGCGGGCTGATGCTGGGGATCGAAATTGTCGATGAGCGCCAGACACCGGATGCGCTGAACAGCTTCCCGATGGATGCCGCGCTGGCCGCAGCCATTCAACAACACTGCTTCAAGCAAGGCTTGTTGCTCGAACGCGGCGGACGTAATGGCAATGTGGTGCGCCTGCTGCCCCCGTTGATTATTGACGATGAGCAGTGTGGTCTGGTTATCGCCCGATTCGAGAAAGGGCTGACGTCGGCACTGGCACAACTGCGGGCGTGATGATTGTTGCTGCACAGCCAGCTCAACTAATGGTTTGTCGAAACAGATTGCTTCTATTCAGTACAGCCTGGCTATGGGCTACTGCTTTTCTGCGGGTCGGCGTTGTAAGACAAAGATTACATGACGTATTACTTCCAGCGCGCAGCGTTGTATTTCCCCGGTGGAAATAGAAGTTGGCGCCGGGATGGCACATTGATTTTAGATGGTATTAAAAGGCCACTAACTCTTCGCCGCTAAATAGCGTACCGGTGTCCTCAAATGCTACTGCGGAGCAGATATGAATAATCCCGATCGAGCAATTTTATCCAGGATAGTGAGTGAGTCGGCGACAGCCCATGCCTTGCTTAATTGTCTGATAAAAGAGTTCGCACTACCCGAAGACTGCCTGAGTTATACCTGGCCACAAGACATGAATGGCATTGCCCCAGGAAGTTATTTCGATGGTGCCGACTTGAAGGGCATACCGCTGACCATCAGCCTGCCCAACCAGCAGCAATTTTTTGTCCTGGTCGATCGCCGTGATCTGCTCGGCAGTCATCGTTATCTGTCCGATGTCTATTCCCGGCAGGGCAACGATCCATGGCTGTGTCCGGATTTCCCTGTTTTCGCTGAACAATTGCTGGCCGCCTGCGAGTACATGACCAGCGCCAGTAACGATGAGCTGATGAATCAGATCCTGCAGAGCCAGGGCCTGACCGCAGACATCGTCCGGCACAATCTGCTAGCGACGTGCCCGGACCCGCTGAGTAGCTACCTGGCCAGTGAGCAGGGCCTGTGGTTTGGCCACCCGAACCACCCGGCACCGAAGGCTCGGCTGTGGCCGGAGCATCTGGCACAGGAAACCTATGCCCCGGAATTCCAGGCCCGTACCCCGTTGCACCTGTTCGAAGTGCCGCGGGAAGGGCTGAGCATCGGCGCCAATGGCCTGAGCGATGCGCAAGTGCTGGCCGGTTTTGCCGTTCAGAGCCCGGCGCGGGCAGGGCATGCCATCATCTGCATGCATCCGGTGCAGGCCGAGCTGTTCATGCAGGATGACCGCGTGCAGCGGCTGCTGGATTCCGGCGCCATTGTCGATCGCGGCGCCACGGGACTGATGGCCAACCCCACGGCTTCAATCCGCACCTGGTACATCGAGGGCCATGAGTACTTCATCAAGGGCTCGCTGAATGTGCGCATCACCAACTGCATCAGGAAAAACGCCTGGTATGAACTGGAGAGCTCGCTGATTATCGACCGGCTGTTCCGGCAATTGCAGCGAACCCAACCCGAGACCCTCGGCGGGCTTTCGGTGGTGGCCGAGCCGGGTCTGTTGAGTTGGGCTCCAGAGCAGGCCAGCGAAGCCGATGGCAACTGGTTCCGCGAGCAAACCGGGGCGATCCTGCGGGAGAATTTCTGCCTCGATACCGGCACCGACTGCAGCATCATGGCCGGTACCTTGTTCGCTCGCGGCCTGCATTTACGGCCGCTGGTGCATGAATTCCTGCAGCGCTTCAACGGTAATGACATCAGCGACAAGCAGCTGTTGAGCTGGTTCAGCGACTACCAGGCGCTACTGCTGCGGCCGGTGCTGGCGTTGTTCTTCAATCATGGCATCGTGATGGAGCCGCATTTGCAGAACAGCGTGCTGAACCATGACAACGGTCGCCCGCAACAACTGCTGCTGCGGGATTTCGAAGGGGTCAAACTCACCGATGAACTGGGTATCTCGCGCATCGATGCCGATATTCATCCGCGGGTGCGTCAATCGCTGCTCTATTCTCGCGAGCAGGGCTGGAACCGCATCGTCTACTGCTTGTTCGTCAACAACCTTTCCGAGGCCGTGCTGGCCCTGAGCTGGGAACGCCCGCACCTGGCACCGTTGATGTGGCAGCGGGTCGAGCAGCAACTGGTGAGCATCCGCGCCGAGTTGAGCTGCGCCGCGCCAGAACTGGACGCCCTGATCGCCGGCCAGCCGATTGCCTGCAAAACCAACCTGAAAGTCCGTCTGGCGGCCAAGGCCGATCGCCAGGCCAGCTACGTCAGTCTGGTGTCCCCGTGGGGCAAGAAGGCGGCCAATCATGGATAAGCTACCCGCAGCGGTGTTGGCCGCGATTGATCAGGCGCGGGTGCAGCATGCGGACCCGCTGGCACTGTTCATCTACGATCTGGATGCGCTGAAGCAGCACGTCACTCAGGTGATGGCGGCATTGCCGGTGGGTGTCGAGCTGTACTACGCCATCAAGGCCAACAGCGAAGCGCAAATCCTCTGCGCGCTGGCGCCGCTGGTGGATGGTTTCGAAATCTCGTCTGGGGGTGAAATCGATCGCCTCAAGGACTGCCCGACGCCCAAGCCGTTTGTCTTTTCGGGCCCCGGCAAACTGGATTCCGATTTGCGCGCGGCACTGCAGCAGCAGGTCGAAGCCATTCACATCGAAAGCCTGAATGAAATCGCTCGCCTGCAGCGCCTGGCGCAAGAGGCGGGACGAGTGCAGGCGGTCTATCTGCGGGTCAACCCCGAACTGCCGCCGCCGCTCTCCAGCAAGCTGGCGATGGCCGGCGTGGCGACTCCGTTCGGGATCGATAAGTCGCAATTGGCGCTGGCGGTGCAGCAGGTCGACAAGGCCAGCCATCTGCTGCTCAAGGGATTCCATGTGCATGCAATGTCCCATCAGCCGCTGGTGGAGCGTCATGAACAGTTGCTCGATCTCTACCTGCAGCGCTGGCCGCAATGGAAGGCGCTGTCGGCAAACCCCGGGCAGATTACCCATCTGAATGTCGGCGGTGGCATCGGCGTCAATTACCTCGGCGCGCAGCAGTTCGATTGGCAGCGGTTGTGTGCGCACTTGGGGCAGAGCCTGGCGGCCTGTGTCGATGCGCCGATCGTGCGCTTTGAACCCGGGCGCTTTATCAGTGCCTTTTGCGGCTACTACGCCATTGAAGTGCTGGATATGAAAGCCAGTCATGGCAAGCACTTCCTGGTGTGCCGCGGCGGTACCCACCAGTTCCGCCTGCCGGTCGCGCAGGGGCATGATCACCCGGTCATTCACCTGCCGAGGTTTCCCCGGACGGCAGCCATGGTGACCCAGGCCTGGACCATCGTCGGCCAACTCTGCACGCCCAAGGACGTGCTGAGCCGCGATTGCCCGCTCAAGGGCGTCAGTATCGGCGACATGCTGGTACTGCCGCTGGCCGGGGCCTATGGTTACAACATCTCCCACGCCGATTTCCTCTGTCATCCACGACCGCCGCAACTGTTCCTCGGAGCAACGCCAAACACAGGAGTCACGCAGTGCGATTGACGGTGACAGCGCCGCGCTGGTTGGTAGTGGTCAATGTGCTGTTGGGCACGCTCACGGTGAGCCTCAACAACAGTTCGCTCAACCCGGCGCTGCCGGCATTCATGAGCGCCTTCGATATCGGGCCGCTGCTGGCGACCTGGATCGTTGCGGCCTTCATGGTGAGCATGGGCATGACCATGCCGCTGACCAGCTTTCTCGCCCAGCGAGTGGGGCGCAAGCGTCTTTACCTGTGGGGTGTGGCGCTGTTTGTCTGCGGATCGTTGCTGGGGGCAATGGCCAACTCCATCGCGCTGGTGATTGCTGCCCGCGTGGTGCAGGGCATTGCCAGCGGGCTGATGATCCCGCTGTCGCTGGCGATCATCTTCTCGGTCTATGCCAAGGGCGAGCGGGGCAGGGTCACCGGTTTGTGGGGGGCGGCGGTGATGCTGGCGCCGGCCCTGGGGCCCTTGTGCGGCAGCCTGATGCTGGAGTGGTTCAGCTGGCGTTCGCTGTTCCTGATGAATGTACCCATCGGCGTCGTCGCGCTAATCCTCGGCATCGGCGTGCTTCCCGCCTCCGAGGCGAGCGAGCGCAAGCCTTTCGACCTCGCGGGCTACCTGCTGATCGCCATGGGCATCGGCCTGCTGATGGTCGCCATCGGCCGCCTGCGCCATGCCCAAGCGCTGCTCGATCCACTCAACCTTGGCATGTTGCTGGTGGCCATTGTGTGCCTGGTGGCGTTTGTGCGGCTGGAGCTGCGCCGGCCGGCACCGCTGCTCAACCTGCGGATCTTTGCCCTGCGCGGCTATCGCCTGAGCGTGATTATCGCCGTGGTGCAGTCGGTGGGCATGTTCGAGTGTCTGGTCCTGCTGCCGCTGCTGATTCAGCTGGTATTGGGCTACAGCGCCATCTGGACCGGCCTGGCGCTGCTGTGTACGGCAGTCTTCGCCAGCCTGTTCGGGCATATCGGCGGCAAGTTGCTGGACCGTCATGGTCCGCGCGGCGTGGTGTTCTGGGGCCTGCTGCTGACCGGTGCCTCCACCCTGGCAATCGGCATGCTCGGCACCGATGCGACGATCGGGATGATCTTTTTCCTGATGATGGTCCGCGGTGCCGGGCTGGGTCTTTCTTACATTCCGGTCACCACCGCCGGGCTCAATGCACTGCCCGAACCGATGGTCACCCAGGGCGCGGCGATGAACAACATTTCGCGGCGCCTGGTGGCCTCGCTGGCCATCGTGATCGCCTCGCTCTGGCTGGAATTTCGTCTGGCCGCCGAAGTGGCAGGCGGGACGTCTCAGGCCGGCACCCTCGGGGCCATCAGCGAGGTGTTCATTGCGACCGGCATCTTGATTCTGCTGGCCTTGCCCTGTGCCTGGCGATTTCCGCTGCGCACAGCCGACGAGTCGGCGCAAGCGCTGCCAAAGGCCATCGAGCAACCCTGATTTTTCAACTTAGGTATCAACATGACCACCTCTACACAGGCAACACCGCAGACCCCGGGCTCCACACCAGGCTTCTGGTTGGCCAATGCCGACGCCCGACACTATCAGCAAGTAGAACAGCGTGTGGTAGGGCAACTGTTGCAAACCCTGCTGTACGAAAAGGTGCTGCCATACAGCCATTCGCCATTGGCGGGCAACCAGCAGCGCTTTGTCGTCAGCGCTATCGATGCGCAGCAGCAGAGCGTGGAGTACCACTGCAACGGCTTGCTCAGCGCCAGCTTTGAGCTGATCCGCCTCGATTGCGCCAGCCTGGAACGCGTGGATGCCGCGGGTGAGCGCAGCAAGCCACAGCTTCATCAGGCGCTGGCCGAGCTGTTGAGCGAGCTACAGGACAGCCCGCATCTACCGCGGTTCACCCATGAACTGGAGCAGACCTTGCTCAAGGATTTGCAGTCGCGCAGCCAGCATTACCGGGCAGCGAAACCGGCTCATGAACTGGATGTCGATGCCCTGGAACAGCATTTCATGGACGCCCACAGCTATCACCCCTGCTACAAATCGCGCATCGGCTTCTCGCTGGCGGACAACGCTCGTTTTGGGCCGGAGTTCGCCGCGCCGATCGCCATTGTCTGGCTGGCGGTGGCCAAGTCCTGTGGGGTGATGAACCATTCGCGGCACGTGAGTTTCGACGCTTTTATCCAGCAGGAATTCGGCCCCCAGCGCTGGCAGCACCTGTCCACGGCGCTTACCAGCCAAGGCAAGGCGCTGGATGATTACTGGCTGATCCCGGTGCATCCATGGCAGTGGGAAAATATCATTGCGCCGACGTTTTATCCGGAGTTGCTCAGCGCTGAGGTGATCTATCTGGGAACCTCGGATGATCGCTATCAGGCGCAGCAATCGATCCGCACCCTGGCCAATGTCAGCGAAAAGCTGCGGCCTTATGTGAAGCTGGCGCTGAGCATTACCAATACCTCGAGCACGCGCATTCTGGCCCGGCACACGGTCATGAACGGGCCGATCATCACCGACTGGTTGCATCAGTTGATTGCCAGCGACAGTACGGCTCGAGACCTCGGCTTCGTGATCCTCGGTGAAGTGGTCGGCGTCAGCTTCGACTATCAGCACCTGCCCACCACCCGGATGGCCCAGGCCTACGGCACCCTGGGAACCTTGTGGCGCGAAAGCATTCACCAGTATCTGCAGGACGACGAGCAGGCGGTGCCTTTCAACGGTTTGAGCTCGGTGGAAAATCGTTATGCGCAGGCTGAACAGGCACCCTTCATCGGCGCCTGGATTGCCCAATACGGCCTGCAAGCCTGGACCCGACAACTGTTGCAGGTCACGGTCTCGCCGATCATTCACATGCTGTATGCCGAAGGTATCGGCATGGAGTCCCATGGACAGAACATCGTCCTGATCGTCAAGCAGGGATGGCCGCAACGCATTGCGCTGAAAGACTTCCATGACGGCGTACGCTATTCGCCCCAGCATCTGGCGCGCCCCGAATTGTGCCCGACCCTGGTGCCGCTCCCCGCCAGCCACGCCAAGCTCAACCGCAACTCGTTCATCCTCACCGATGACGTGAATGCAGTGCGCGACTTCTCCTGTGATTCGTTCTTCTTTATCTGCCTGGCCGAGCTGGCGATCTTCCTGCATCAGCAGTATCAGCTCGAGGAGGCCGCGTTCTGGCAAATGACGGCTGAGGTGATCATCGATTACCAGGCCGCGCATCCGCAGCATCAGGCGCGTTATGCGCTGTTCGATGTGTTCGCGCCTTTCTATGAAGTGGAAGAACTGACCAAGCGCCGGCTGTTGGGCGATGGCGAAAGCCGGATCAAAGCCGTGCCGAATCCACTGCATGCTTTACGGCCACAAGCATGCTGAGGACTAATCAGCTCAAGCTGAAACTCTCCACGGGTGAGCCGGCCTACGGCCTGATCAGTTCGATTCCGTCGCCAGCGGCCATTGAGCTGATTGCCGAGGCCGGTTTCGATTTCGTGATCATCGATATGGAACACGTGCTGATCAATCCGGAAACCGTGGAGAACATGATCCGCACCGCGGAGAGTTACGCCATCACGCCACTGGTGCGGGTGGCGGATCTCAACCCGAAGACCCTGCTGCGCCTGCTCGATGGCGGGGCCCAGGGCATCGTTCTGCCGATGATCGAATCGCCCGAACAGCTCGCCGAGAGCATTCGCGCCTGCAAATACCATCCGCTGGGCAGCCGCAGCCTGAATGCCGGACGCCCCGGGGCATTCGGCAAGCACAGCCTGGCCGAGTACATCGGTCTGGCCAACGCCCAGATCATGCTGGTGGCGATGATCGAAAGTGCCGAAGGGGTGCGACGCGCGGCTGAGATTGCCGCGGTGCCCGGCCTGGACATGCTCCTGGAAGGTGCTGCCGATTTATCGCAATCGCTGGGCATGCCCTGGCAGATCGACCGGCCAGAAGTGCAGCAAGCGCTGTTTGCCAGTTGGCAGGCCGCCAATGCTGCGGGCGTGCCGTACTGCGCCATCCCACGCCAGCCTGGCGACCACGAACGCTGGTTGACTCGCGGCGTGAAGACCTTTGTTTTGGGGGACGAACGCGGCATCGCCTTTCGCGCCCTGCAGGCCAGACTGGCCACCCATTCAGTAGAAGGAAAGTAATCGAATGAACCTCAGCACAATGGCCGCCGATAAGGTGATGCAGGATCTGCTTGATTGCTTGCTGGCAGAACATTTTTTCGGTAACGAACCGCTGCACCTGGTAACGCCTGCGCAATGGCAATCAGCTCATCAGCAGACTCCACCCTTTACTGGCCTGAGCGCCGGGCAAGGTATCTGGGAATGGTGCTGCGAAGCGGATGAACAGCGTTTTATCGTCGTGGCACTGCGTCCGGGCATCACTCAGCAATGGGAAAAAGTACCGGGGACGCCGGTATTGACTCGCCATGGCGAGAAACTGACGGCGCTATCACCGGAAGACTTCATGACGTTGGTGTTGGCCGGGATGACCGACCGTTACCCGGGTAATGAGAAGGGCTTTGCGCTGTTTCAGGATGTACTGCGCACCAGCGTTCAGCAAACCGAGCTGTCCCTGACCCATCGGGTCGACACCGAGCGCTTGCTGGAAAAGGACAATTGGGATTTCTTCCTGACGATGGAGCAGTGGGCTTCACTGCGCGATCGTCCCTACCATCCATTGGCAAAAGCCAAGCAAGGGTTGAGTGAGACCGAGTACCTGCACTACCAGGCGGAGTTTGCCCGTCCGGTGGCGCTTAACTGGGTCGCCGTAGCCAACACGCTGCTGCAATGCGGTGACGGCGTTGCGGATCTGACCCAAAGTTATCCGGCGCACTATTTATTGCCGCAGGCGCTGCAGGCCAGCCTGCAACAAGAGATGCAGAAACGTGGCATTGCCGACAGCCATATCGCGCTGCCGGTTCATCCGTGGCAGTTCGAACACGTGTTGCAAGCACAGCTCGGTGCCGCCTTCGACAAGGGCGACTGCCAGCGCCTGGACTTCACTGAAGGCGATTTCTTCGCCACCTCGTCGTTGCGCTCGATGACCCCTTGCTTCAACAGCGCCGATTACCTCAAGTTGCCGATGGCCATCTATTCACTGGGTGCCTCGCGGTATTTGCCCGCGGTGAAAATGATCAATGGCGGCCTTAGCGAGACGCTGCTGCGTCAGGCGCTGGGCAAGGACGAAACCCTGCAACAGTCGCTGCACCTGTGCGACGAGAGCAAATGGTGGGCGTTCATGCCGCCCGACGCCACGCTGTTCGATGAAGCACCGCGGCATCTTGCAGCGATGGTTCGCGGCTATCCGCCGGTGCTGCTCGAAGATGCCGATTGCCGCCTGATACCCATGGCCGCGCTGGCAACGCCATTACCCGACAGCAACCGGCATTTCTTCGATGACTGGATGCATTACCGCAACCTGCCAGCCGATGCCGCGTCAGTGATGACGCTGTTCCGCGAACTCTGCCACAGCTTCTTCGACATCAACCTGCGGATGTTCCGTCTTGGCATGCTCGGCGAAGTTCACGGGCAGAATGCGCTGCTGGTGTGGAAGGCCGGTTATGCCCAGGGCCTGCTGCTGCGCGATCACGATTCATTGCGCATATACGTGCCATGGCTGGAACGCAGCGGCATGGCCGATCCGGTTTACCGGCTCAAGAAGGGTCACACCAATACGCTGTACCACGAACGCCCGGAAGATTTGCTGTTCTGGTTGCAGACGCTGGGAATTCAGGTCAATCTCCGCGCGATTATCGATACGCTCGCGCAGATCTACTCACTGCCCGCCACAACGTTGTGGACCGCAATGGGCGAAGTGCTGAACGAGCTGATCGACACCATTGATTTTGACGCTGACGCCCGAGCCATGCTCAAGCAACAGCTGTTCGAATCGCCTCATTGGCCACAGAAGTTATTGCTGACGCCAATGATTGAACGTGCCGGCGGCCCGGGCAGCATGCCGTTTGGCAAAGGCGAAGTGGTAAACCCCTTTCACAGGTTGACTCGTGAAGCATGAAAACCCGCTAAAACCCTCTAGGCGCACGTTGTTGCGCCTGTCCCTGGGCCTTTTGGCATTCAGGTCGTTCGCACCAACGTTCGCGCAGGCGGGCGTTGCCCCTTTGCGGGTGATCACCCTGTTCCAGGGGGCTACCGACAGTGCCGTGGCGCTGGGGGTAATCCCCTGCGGTATCGTTGACTCCTGGAGCGAGAAACCGACTTATCGCTATTTGCGCTCGGCGTTGGAACATGTCCCGCATGTCGGGCTGGAGACTCAGCCCAGCCTGGAGGACATCGTCCTGCTGAAGCCAGAGGTGATTGTCGCCTCGAGTTTTCGCCACCAGCGCATAGCGCCGTTACTCAGGCAGATCGCCCCGGTGGTGATGCTGGAGGAAGTGTTCGAATTCAAAAAGACCCTGGCGCTGATGGGCGCCGCACTGCACCGCCAGCAGGCAGCCATGGAGATTCTGGCGCAATGGCAGCAACGGGTTGCGCAACTGCGTCAGCAACTGCAGGACAAATTTGCCGGACGCTGGCCACTCACGGTATCGATTCTGGATATTCGTGAAGACCACATCCGCAGTTATCTACCCGTCAGCTTCGCCGGTTCGGTGCTCAGCGAACTGGGCTTCAGCTGGACTGAGGCCAGCCGGGAGGCGAAAGGGGTGTCGCTGAAACTTACCAGCAAGGAGAGTCTTCCGGTGGTGAATGCCGAGCTGTTTTTTGTGTTCATGCACGGGTCGAGCGCGGCGGTGCAGCGCAACTATGAAAGCCTGGTGCAGCACCCGCTGTGGCAGCAAATGCGCGCGCCGCGGGAGCATCAGGTCTGGCAGGTCGACGGCGTGGCCTGGAGCTTGTCGGGCGGAATGCTCGGGGCCAACCTGATGCTCGACGATATTGCGCGCATGGCAGCAGCGGATACCGCCTCATGAGTAATGCTTTGAAGCTAGGGTTCGCGGCGATCGTGCTGCTGCTGTGCAGTGTCTTGAGCCTGGCCGTCGGCGCAACCTGGATTCCGCTGTCACAGGTAGCCGCGGCCTTTGTCCATCCGGATGCCTTGAGCGCCAGTCATACGCTGGTGACCACCACGCGCCTGTCCAGGACCTTGATGGCCATTGCCGTGGGCGCCAGCCTGGCGGTGGCCGGGGCATTGATGCAGGCGCTGACCCGCAACCCGTTGGCCTCTCCCGGGCTGTTTGGGGTCAATGCCGGGGCGACCTTCTTTATCATCCTGTTTTCCTCGATCTTCTCCTTGTCATCGCCGGATGCCTGGTTGTGGTGCGCGTTCCTCGGTGCCGCGGTTGCCGGTTGTCTGGTGTGGCTGATTGGCAACATGGGGCAGGGTAGTCTCAGCCCGCTACGCATCGTTCTGGCCGGCGCAGCGATTGCCGCGCTGTTTTCGGCCTTCAGCCAGGCGCTGCTGGTGGTCAATCAGGATGGACTGGACACCGTGTTGTTCTGGATGGCTGGCTCGCTGACCGAGCGCAGCCTGTCGATCGCCGCGCCGCTACTGATGTGCAGCGTGCTCGCGTTGCTGGGATCACTGTTGGTGGCGGGGCAGGTCAATGTGTTGAACGCCGGGGAGGAAATCGCCACCAGTCTCGGGCAGCGCACCGGCTTGATTCGTCTGCTGCTGAGCGTGCTGATCGTCTGCCTGGCCGGCAGCGCCGTGGCGTTGGCCGGGAGCATTGGCTTCATTGGCCTGTTGGTGCCACACATGGTGCGCAAAGGGCTGTCCATCGATCATCGCTGGCTGCTGCCGGGCTCCGCGTTGCTCGGCGCGATCCTGCTGCTGCTGGCCGATACCCTGTCACGGGTGTTGATTCTTCCCCAGGAGGTGCCGGTGGGTGTGATGACCGCACTGTTTGGTGCACCGTTCTTTATTCTCCTGGCCCGCCGTGGAGGTCGTTATGGATAAGGTACTGACCTGGCGCCATGGCGGGTTTTCCCGCCGGGTCAATATTTCCAGCTTGTCGCGGCTGGTGGGGGCACTGGCGATTACCTTGCTGGTGGTCCTTGGCTCGCTATCGCTGGGGAAAGTCACGCTGTCACCCCTGGCGGTGCTGCGGATCCTGTTTGCCAGCGAGGACCCGAGCCTGACGTTTATCGTCGAGCAACTGCGTTTTCCGCGCATTGTCCTGGCCGCGCTGGTCGGCGCCGCGCTGGCGATCTCCGGGCTGATCCTGCAAGGCATTATCCGCAATCCGCTGGCGTCACCAGATCTGCTGGGCATTACCAGCGGTGCCAGTGCCGCGGCGGTGCTTTACCTGTCGTTTTTCTCGGTGGCGCTGGGCCAACAGTTCCTGCCCCTGGCGGCGATGCTCGGCGCGGGGCTGGCTACGCTGGCGATCTATCTGTTGGCCTGGAAGCAGGGTGCATCGCCGCTGCGGCTGGTGTTGATCGGGGTGGGCGTCTCGGCGATGTTGACGGCCGCCACCACCTTCATCCTGGTGTTCAGCCCGCTGACCACCACGCTGTCGGCCTACGTCTGGCTGACAGGCAGTGTCTACGGTGCCAGCTGGCCCGAACCGTTGGCGCTGGCGGGCTGGTTGCTGGGGATCTTCCCACTGTTGGTACTGCTTGCCCGTCAGGTAATGGTGCAACAGCTGGATGACAGCCTGGCCCAGGGCATCGGCGTGCGCGTGCAGTGGCTGCGGGCCGGGTTGTTGCTGGTGAGCGTGGCGTTGGCCGGTGCGGCCATTGCCTGGGGTGGGGCGATTGCCTTTGTCGGCTTGATTGCCCCGCACATTGCCAAACGCCTGGTCGGGCCCGGTTTCGCCGGGCAGGCCGTGATGGCGGCCTTGGTCGGGGCGAACCTGGTGATGCTCGCGGACCTGGCCGGGCGCACGCTGTTTTTGCCACTGGATTTGCCGGCGGGAATTTTTGTCGCGGTGCTCGGCACACCGTTTTTTCTTTATCTGTTGATCAAGCAGCGGCATTAAGGAATCCAAGGCATGACGTTGATTGCAAGTCGCGGCCTGACCCTGAGTTATCAGCGCCAGGTGATTATAGATGAGCTGGATCTGCAACTGCCCAAGGGCAAGGTCACGGTGCTGATCGGCAGTAACGGTTGTGGCAAAAGCACCTTGCTCAAGTCCTTTGCCCGACTGCTCAAGCCGACCCACGGCACGGTGATTCTCAACGGTGTGGATATCCGCCAGAAATCCACCGCAACCGTGGCCCGTGAGTTGGCGATTCTGCCGCAGACGCCCACGGCGCCCGAGGGCATTACCGTCCGCCAACTGGTGGGCCTGGGCCGTTACCCTTATCAGAGCTGGATGCAACAGTGGTCGGCTGAAGATGAAGCCATGGTCAATCGAGCGCTGAGCCAAACCGGGTTGGAGGCATTGGCTGATCGACCGGTGGATGCGCTTTCCGGAGGGCAGCGTCAGCGCGCGTGGATCGCCATGACGCTGGCCCAGGATACCGGCATCGTGCTGCTGGATGAGCCGACGACCTTTCTCGATCTGGCGCACCAGATCGAAGTGCTGGATCTGCTGCGCGACCTCAACCGGCGCGAGAACAAAACCATCGTCATGGTGTTGCACGACCTCAATCTCGCCTGTCGCTACGCCGACCATATGGTCGCCGTACATAACCGCGGCGCCTTTGCCCAGGGTCGGCCCGAGGAGGTCTTGACCGAGGCGCTGGTCAAGACGGTGTTCGACCTCAATTGCCGGATTATCCCCGATCCATTCTTCGGTACGCCGATGTGCATTCCGTTTGGTAGGGAACTGCCGCAATGAGTCTGGCCCACCATTTCACTGCGCAGGAGTGGGCAGTGCTTAGCGCAGGGCTGCGTCTGAAGGAATCGGCAGAGCGCGATCCGCTACGCTCGCTGACGGCACGGGCCTTGTTGCAGGAGGATGTCTGCGAACGTCTGCTGGATGAGCTGACGCCAGTCATCGGTTCACCTTCGCGCAAGATTACCGCTTCGTTGCTGGGTAAACGGCTGTCATTTCTGGCAACCGGTGCTTGTTTGTACGCCATGTCGGTGTACGACAAAGGGCTGCTGCTATCGCTGGACAACACGGTAATCGAATACGGGCACGACGAGGGCCTCTGGACGTCCTCTCTGCCGCTCCATCAAGAGCTGCCGTTTGCCTATGCGACCGGTGAACGCGATGCCTGGCGCGAGACCATTGTGCACTCACTGTTTGCCGGAGTGCTGCAACCGCTCTGGCAAACCTTTTACAGCGTCAGCGGCATTTCCCGGCGTATTTTGTGGGATAACACTGCAGCTCGGGTGTATTCGCTGTATGAAAAGCGCATGGTAAAGATCGAGGAACCGCCGATACGTGAACGCTATGAAGCGGATTTCAGCTGGCTGCTGACCCAGGCACAGCCGGCCTTGTTCGGCCTTGATTACAATCCGCTGAGCCATTTTCGACTTCCTCCCACGCTGGTTGACGATGGGCAGCGCAGCATTCGCTTTCGTCGAACCTGTTGCTTCTACTATCAAGCCAGCGAGCCGGTTGAATACTGTTCGACCTGCCCATTGTTACGCCCGAGGAAATGCCGATGAATGACCGGATAGCGCCGCGCCGCCAGCTGGTCAGTGATGAGGTGCTGGGCGAGTACCGCAAGATCGCTTCATCGACCATCGGTCATCTGACCGGCAGTGGTTACCTGCGGGGCATCAAACCGCTGTTCAACGACATCCGCATGGTCGGCAATGTGGTCACGGTTAAAGTCTTTACCCCCGACGGCAGCGTCCTGCGTGAGGCACTGTTGCTCAGCCAGCCGGGTGACGTGCTGGTCATCGAGTGCGTGGGCGATGCTGAATGTGCCTGTTGGGGCGAGTTGCGCACCTTGGCCGGATTGATCAAAGGGCTGGCCGGGGTGGTGGTGTCAGGTGCAGTCACCGACGTCAGTGCATTGCGTCTGCACAAGCTTCCAGTGTTTTGCCGCGAGGTCAGCGCTTTCACTACCCGCAGCATCGGCTTGCAAGGAGAGGTCAACCAGCCGGTCAGCGTCGGCGAGGTCCGGGTGCAGCCCGGGGACATTGCCATTGGTGACGATGACGGGGGGTTTATCCTCGATGCGCAGCAGGCCCAGGCTTTATTTCCCGAGCTTTTGGCCAAAGAGACAATGGACCGGGTTCGCCGGGAGGAGTTTTTGCTGAGGCTGGCTGCCACATCCCCGGTCGGTTCCGGCGAAGGGTGAGCGTCCGGCAATCGCCCCGTGACTACTTCGCTTGCTTGGCCATCTCCCGCTTCAAAATGCCCTTGGCAAGGACATTCGGGACGCAAAGTCCGTGTCAGCGGAAGTTGCAGATACGGTAGGTGGCTGTCGCCGTTGCCAGAACCTCGCCGGCTTCATTGATCAGCCGACCCGAGGTGAAGCAAATCGTGCCCTTTGCATGATCGAGCCGACCCCATCCGATAATTCGACCTGGCGATGCGGGACTGACGAAATTGGTTTTCGATTCGATCGTCACGGCGATCTGGTTATTCGGCAAGTTTGCGTAGATGGCAGGGCCCATGCAGTCGTCCAGCATGGCTGAGAGCATTCCGCCCTGAATATTGCCCATTGGATTGGTCAACGACGCCGTGGCGTCAAACTCGATATGCGCTTCGCATTGGTCTTCATCGTAATCGACGAACTTCCAACCCAACAAGATGGCGGCATTCGGCAACGGAAGTTCACCAGTGACAATTTTCCAGAATAATGCGTTGCGATTCATGGTTGGCGACCTGCGACTGTAGGGTATTGGGGTGTCTTACGCCGGTGCTACATGTACCGACCTGAAAGTACGGCAAACGTGAATCCAAGTAATGACAGAATCACTGGCAAAACACCGCTTCGGATAGGCGTCGGTGCATTGGTTTTCTTTCGCACATAGGTGGCCACCCCTACAGCAGGGGAAAGCGCAATCAGGCAGAACAATTGAAATACGATCAGTTGGACAAATTCTCCATTACCGGGGAACAACAAGTACAGGAGGAAAAATCCCGCCAGCGCCAATGCCAACCAAGCCGCCCCGGTGACCTTGATCAGCGCCAGGAGCAGTACCTGAGTACGGGGTTCGACTTCGCTCCAACGACGGCCAATGGCGATACCGTGGTAGGGCATGAAGTCAGACCGCTTCAAGTAAGCAATTGAGAAAGCTAAAACGATTAGAAAAGCTAGCGAGTAGCTGACGAGCGCAAGCCAGGCAAACATGTTCATGGCAAGGTTTCCAATCAGTATGGCAGGGGACAGGATTGCCTATATATGTTTGGAAGACTGCGCCTTTACGCGTTCATGGGCCCCTCGTTCAAAGTCACCTTGGCTCCTGATCAAACAACCATGGAGCATTTCTGCGAGAACGCGAATGTTGTCATTTTTCTGTATTGAGGTGCGGTGGACGGAGCGTGGGACAGGAGGGCGTGTCAGTGGTATGCACATGTCATCCCTGGAATCGAGCCCGCTTGCGCAAAGCTCGTTTTTCACCCAAACACTGTCCTGACTAAGGTCAATGGGTCGGGGTGTTAGCAAAACACTTTGACTGGTTTTCATACCGTTCACCTGATTCGAAGGCCTGTTTGGCCCGAGCACGATCTAACCTAATTTGTGGATTCGTGGTTGTCTACTGTCAGAAATAACAGGTGGTTAGCTGTCCAAGGGTTTATAAATGTGGGTCAAGCACCCTGACGGGTGGCCCCAACAGGCAAAGTCCCCCACCGACCCGTTCGACGTTCTCGGTGGCAACTCAATGTTCAAATCCGCGCGCACCCGCAAATTCCAGGATAGCCATAGATCCCCACCTTTAAAATGTGAGGTTCAGGGAGCGCTTATAAATAAGGGAATAGCGATCTGTACTGTACTTTTCAATACACGTGCAGTGATGTCATTGCGATATCGGCTGGCGTTGTCGATCTAAAGTAACGCTCAAAAAATAATACGGGGTACCTGTCAGACTTGACAGTAGACAATCAACGCTTGTTCCGGGAATCTGCAAGTGTGAAACGGAGCGACAACAGGTTTTCGAACTAAGGCCGAGGGCATTAATGCGCAGGGGGTAGCAGGCCTCATTGTGTATTTTTTGCTGATGGATAATCAGCTTCGCTATCAGTTTTTTTTCAGTGCAAACAAGCCGCAGCCAATAGGGATAAGTGAGGGGTGAAAAATGGTTGTTGATGATATTTTGGCGATGGGCGACATGATGCGTGCTTGTTTTGTATTCAAGCGATTTATTGAAGATTCTGTTACGGCGTCTCGGTCATATCGCCCGCTGGTCATCAGCACGCAACGTGCGCAAGAAATGCAGGCCGCTACCGATTTGTTGCGTCAGGCGCTGAGTGTGCTTGAACCTAAGATACAAGTAATACTGGTGCGAGCTCAACAGGCTGAGGCGCCGGGGAGCAGCTCATGAGTGAGGTGCTTTTTTATCTGGCCAGGCTCGACCATAAGTCTGCGTCCCTTTATCGCTACGCCGGACAAAGCAAAACCGTGTTGACGGCCCCGCTGTGGGAGCGGGTTTGCCCCAATGCCAGTCAGTCAAGCACTGGATACCCCTAAAGATCGCAGCCTGCGGCAGCTCCGTTTTGCCCACACACGTTTACATGGGTGAATTCCATGGTTTTTCGCGGGTAAGCCACACACATGTTTTTTTGCACAACGGACCGTCTTTTTTGCGCGGTATTATTTTGCTAGCACCCACCTATACTCGGCCTCGTCTGCTTTGAGCCAAGCCCGCACGAATAAACAATGGGTACACAGGATGAACCCATCCACCCGTTCCGGCGCTTGCGCCGTCTGAAGCTTGTCACCCGGCACCAACGCCGGGGTTGTCTGATATTTCTGGTCGTATTTATACCCGCTGGTCCGTCTTAGACTTTCGTATAGTGTTGTCGTTTACGTAAACGTAATAGTGTCCGCAGCGCCATAACCAATAAAAACAAATCAAGGTTAGAGGGCTCCACATGTCACCAGAGATCGTGTTGGAAACGCGTGGCTTGACCAAGGAATTCCGCGGTTTCACCGCAGTGGATTCGGTCGATCTGCGTGTGCAGAAGGGGCATATTCACGCACTGATCGGACCCAACGGGGCCGGCAAAACTACCGTCTTCAACCTCCTCACCAAGTTCCTCCCGCCCACTCGTGGCGAGATCCTCTACCTTGGCCAGCCGATCACCCGTTTCAAACCCAATGAAATCGCGCGTCTGGGCCTGGTTCGTTCATTCCAGATATCCGCGGTGTTCGGCCACATGAGTGTGGTGGAGAACGTGCGTGTGGCGTTGCAGCGCAAGCTGGGCAACTCGTTCCACTTCTGGAAGTCCGAGCGCAGCCTCGACGCACTCAATGAACGGGCGTTGCAGATGCTGGAGGAGGTCGGTCTGCTCGACTACGCCGACACCCTGACCATCGAGCTGCCCTATGGCCGCAAGCGCGCCCTGGAATTGGCCACCACCCTGGCCCTGGATCCCACGGTGCTATTACTCGACGAACCGACCCAGGGCATGGGCCGCGAGGACGTGAACATGGTCATTGGCCTGGTGCGCCGCGCCGCTGTAGGGCGCACGGTGCTGATGGTCGAGCACAACCTCGGGGTGGTCAGTGAACTGTGCGACCGGATTACCGTATTGGCCCGGGGGGCGATTCTCGCCGAAGGCGACTACGCCAGCGTTTCAGCCAATGCGCAGGTGCGTGAGGCCTACCTGGGCAGCGAAGCCGTCAGTCTCGAGGGGGCACACGCATGAGCAGTCTGCACACCCCGGATTTCGAGCAACTGCGGGTCGGCGACCTGCATGCCTTCTATGGCGAATCGCACATCCTGCATGGCATCGACCTGCAGGTGCGGCGCGGTGAACTGGTCACCCTGCTTGGACGCAACGGCTCGGGGCGTTCCACCACCCTGCGCGCGATCATGAATATGGTAGGCCGCCGCACCGGTTCAATCGTGGTCAACGGCAACGAGACCATTGGTCTCGCCGCGCATTTGATCCCGCGTCTGGGCGTCGGCTATTGCCCGGAAGAGCGCGGCATTTTCGCCAGCCTCAATGTCGAGGAAAACCTCCTGCTGCCGCCGATGGTGCGCAGCGACGGCATGAGCCTCGATGAAATCTACGAGATGTTCCCCAATCTTTACGAGCGGCGTTTCAGCCAGGGCACGCGCCTGTCCGGCGGCGAGCAGCAAATGCTGGCCATGGCGCGGATCCTGCGCACGGGCGCCAATCTGTTGCTGCTGGACGAGATCACCGAAGGCCTGGCCCCGGTGATCGTGCAGAAGCTGGCCGAGGTGCTGATCAAGCTCAAGAAGAAGGGTTTGACCATTGTGTTGGTGGAGCAGAATTTCCGCTTCGCCGCACCTCTGGCTGACCGCCATTACTTGATGGACCACGGTCAGATCGTGGAGGAAATCAGCGCCGCTGAACTGGAGTCCAAACAAGAGCTCCTGCAGAACTGTCTCGGCGTCTGAGACCCGTTTTACCCCTGGCTAGATCGATGTCGGCGCGGCTCCAGGGCTGCCGGCACGGGGTTGCTTTGCCCGGAACAACAATAACTGTGGAAAATGGGTGAACTAGATGAAGGTTTTTCAGAAGACTGCACGCGCCATTCTCGTCTCCAGCCTGCTCGTCAGCGCCGCTCAGGCACAGGTCAGCGACGACGAGGTCCGAATCGGCTACCTGGCCGATATGTCCGGGACTTACCGCGACCTCTCCGGCCCCGGTGGCCTGGAAGCGTTGAATATGGCCGTCGAGGACTTCGGCGGTCAGGTCAACGGCAAGAAAATCGTGGTGTTCAGTGCCGATGACCTGAACAAGCCGGATGTCGGCGCCAACACCGTGCGCCAGTGGGTCGATGAGCGCAATGTCGACATGGTCACCGGGATGGTTGCGTCGTCGGTGGTGCTGGCGGCAAGCAAGGTGGTGGAGCAGGCCGGCAAACTGGCGCTGATTTCCGGCGCGGCGGCCTCCAGCCTGACCAACGAATTCTGCTCGCCCAATCACATCCACTGGACCTACGACTCCTACGCACTGGCCAACGGCACTGCCAAAGCCGTGCTCGCTTCCGGCGGCAAGAACTGGTTCATCCTGACGGCTGACTATGCCTTCGGCCATGCAATGGAATCGGATATCACCAAGGTCGTCGAGGCCGATGGCGGCAAGGTGGTCGGCAAGGTTCGCCACCCGTTCCCCAGCGGCGATTTTTCTTCCTACATCTTGCAGGCGCAAGGGTCTGGCGCTGACGTGATCGCCTTCGCCAACGCCGGTTCCGACACCGTCAATTCGCTGATGACCGCCAGCCAGTTCGGCATTGCCCAGTCCGGGCAGAAGCTGGCCGGCATGGTGGTGTTCCTCAACGACATTCATGCCATGGGCCTGGAAGTGACCCAAGGGCTGATGCTGACCACCGGCTGGTACTGGGACATGAACGACGAGAGCCGCGCCTGGGCTCAGCGCTACTTCAAGCGGACCGGCAAGATGCCGGGCATGGTGCCGGCGGGCATCTACTCGGCGACCATGAACTACCTGAACGCGGTCAAGGCCAGCGGCAGCGACGATGCGAAGGCGGTGCGTGCGCAGATGGTGGCGACCCCGGTCAACGACATGTTTGCAAAAAACGGCACGATCCGCGCCGATGGCCGCATGGTCCACGACATGTATCTGGTCCAGGTCAAGACCCCGGCCGAATCGAAAGGGGAGTGGGACCTGTACAAGATCGTGCGGACCATTCCGGGGGAAGAAGCCTACCGCCCGCTGGCCGAAAGCAAGTGCAAGCTGCTGACCAAAAGCTGATCGGCATGTGACTCCAGCTACTTACCCGGCTGCCGGCAGCCGGGTGTCACGGACTTTCAGCGGGTGGTAAATCATGACTATCGTATTCGGTATTCCCCTGAGCGTACTGTTCGGCCAGGTGCTCCTTGGGCTGATCAACGGGGCCTTCTATGCCTTACTCAGCCTGGGCCTGGCGATCATCTTCGGGCTTCTGCGGATCATCAACTTCGCCCATGGCGCCCAGTACATGCTCGGCGCCTTCACCGCCGTGCTCGGGCTCAACTACCTGGGTGTGAATTATTGGCTCGCATTGGTGCTGGCGCCGCTGGTGGTCGGTGTCCTCGGCATGCTCATCGAGCGCGGCCTGTTGCGGCGGATTGCCGGTGAGGATCACCTCTACGGTCTACTGCTGACCTTTGGCCTGGCGCTGATTGTCGAGGGCTCCTTCGTCAAACTGTTCGGCGTCTCCGGGTCTTCCTATCCGATGCCGGAGCTGCTCAAGGGCGGTTATAACCTCGGCTTCATGTTCCTGCCGACCTACCGCGCCTGGGTGGTAGTGGCCGCGCTGGTGGTGTGCGTGGCCACCTGGTTCATGATCGAGCGCACTCGTCTGGGTTCCTACCTGCGGGCCGGTACCGAGAATCCGAAGCTGATGCAGGCGTTCGGCATCAACGTGCCGTTATTGATCACTCTGACCTATGGCTTTGGCGCAGCCCTGGCGGCGTTCGCCGGCGTACTGGCTGCGCCGATCTACTCGGTCACGCCGACCATGGGCGCCAACCTGCTGATCGTGGTGTTCGCTGTGGTGGTGATCGGCGGCATGGGCTCGATCATGGGCGCCATCGTTACCGGTCTGGCCATGGGCCTGATCGAGGGCGTGACCAAGGTTTTTTATCCTGAGGCGGCCAACACCGTGGTGTTCCTGGTCATGGTGCTGGTGTTGCTGGTTCGTCCCGCGGGACTGTTCGGAAAGGAGGCGTAAACATGACGAGTCTGGAAATCAAGCAGGGCGCTCCGGTTCTGCAACCGCAGGTGGTCCAGGAGCGGCGTCAGGCTGCCGTACGGCGCAAGCGTTGGTTCTATCTGGCACTGTTTGCCATAGCACTGGCCGCGCCACTGGCGGTGTACCCGGTGTTCCTGATGAAGCTGCTGTGCTTCGCGCTGTTCGCCTGCGCCTTCAACCTGTTGCTCGGCTACGCCGGTCTGTTGTCTTTCGGGCATGCCGCCTTTCTCGCCAGCGGCGGTTATGTCACCGGTTACCTGCTCAGCCACTACAGCGGCCTGGGGACCGAACTGGGCATTCTCGCCGGGACCCTGGCATCCGCCGTGCTCGGCCTGCTGTTCGGCCTGCTGGCGATCCGGCGCCAGGGCATCTACTTCGCGATGATTACCCTGGCGTTGGCGCAGTTGGTGTTCTTCATCTACGTGCAGGCGCCTTTCACCGGCGGTGAGAACGGTCTGCACGGCGTGCCCCGTGGTCAGCTGCTTGGCCTGTTCGACCTGAACAACAACCTGACGATGTACTACTTCGTCCTCGCGGTGTTCGTGTTCGGTTACGCCGTCATCCAGCGCACCATCCACTCGCCCTACGGTCAGGTGCTCAAGGCGATCCGCGAGAACGAGCCGCGGGCGATTTCCCTGGGTTACAACGTCGATGCGCACAAGCTGCTGGCCTTTGTCATCTCCGCCGCGCTGACCGGCCTGGCCGGCTCGACCAAGACGGTGGTGTTCCAGCTGGCGTCGTTGACCGACGCCCATTGGCACATGTCCGGCGAGGTGATTCTGATGACCCTGCTTGGCGGTGTGGGCACCGTGCTCGGCCCGTTCGTTGGCGCCACAGTGGTAGTCACCCTGCAGAGCTACCTGTCCAACGGACCGCTGGGCGAGTGGGTGCACGTGATCCTCGGCATGATCTTCGTCATCTGCGTGCTGCTGTTCCGGGTCGGCATCGTCGGCTGGGTACTGAAGCTGGCTCGGCGCAATTTCTAAGGCTTGCCCTGTAGGAGCGAGCCTGCTCGCGATGGTCGTTAACGATGACGCGTGCTTTCTGAATACACGCGGCGCCCTTGGGTCCATCGCGAGCAAGCTCGCTCCTACACCACCGACACAAATCCAGTTATCTAATAAGAAGAGAGACCTATGCACGTCATTCGTTCTGCCTGTGTTTTTCTGGTGCCCGGCCTTGCCGGCGCCATTGGGGTCTGTTCACCCGCGTCTGCCGAGTTTCTCGCCGACAGCAAGGCCAGCCTGGATATGCGCAATTTCTATATGAACCGCGACTTCCGCCAACCAGCGGCCCCACAAAACAAGGGCGAGGAGTGGGCACAAGGGTTCTTGTTGCGCTACGAATCCGGTTACACCGAGGGGCCAGTGGGCGTCGGGGTCGATGCCCTCGGCCTGCTCGGCATCAAACTGGATTCGAGCCCCGATCGCGCCGGTGCCACCGGCCTGCTGCCCCGTGGCGCCGAGTCCAGGAGGGCTCCCGATGAAAACAGCGAGCTTGGCCTGACCGCCAAGCTACGGGTCTCCAAATCCACTCTCAAGGCGGGGACCCTGATTCCCAAGCTGCCGGTCTTGCAGCCCAACGATTCGCGCCTGCTGCCGCAGACTTTCCAGGGAGGTTGGCTGAGCTCGACGGACCTCGCGGGTCTGACCTTCGACGCCGGTCGCCTCACTCAGGTGAACCAGCGCGATTCGACCAATCGCGAAGACATGACGCTGATGAAAGGCCCCAGGCGCAACATCGTGACCGGGGCGAAGTCGACCACCGACCAGTTCGACTTTGTCGGTGGCAACTATATGTGGAGCAAGGCGCTGAGTACGGGCTACCACTATGCGCAGCTGGACGATCTGTACAAGCAGCATTACCTGACGCTGGTGCATGTGTTGCCGGTGACCGAGGGGCAGGCGCTGAAAACCGATCTGCGTTGGGCCCGTTCGACCGATGACGGCAGCAGCAATGTCGACAACCGAATGCTCGGCGCGATGTTCACCTACTCGCTGGGCGCGCACGCCTTTGGCCTCGGCTACCAGAAAATGAACGGCGATACCGGTTTCGCCAACGTTCACGGCACCGACCCGTACCTGATCAACCTGCTGCAGATCAACGACTTCGGCAATCAGGACGAACGCTCCCTGCAAGCCCGTTACGATTTCAACTTCGCCGGCCTGGGCGTTCCCGGCCTGACCTTTATGACCCGCTATGTAAAAGGCGACCAGGTCGACCTGGGGGCCGCTTCGGGAACCGGCAAGGAGTGGGAGCGTAATACCGACATCGGCTACGTGATCCAGAGTGGCACGCTGAAAAACCTCGGCATCAAATGGCGCAATGCGACCTATCGCTCGAGCTTCGCCAGTGAAATCGACGAGAATCGCCTGATCGTCAGCTACAGCTTGCCGATCTGGTAAGGCTGTCCTGGGGTACAAATCAGAAAAGCAAGATCAAGAGATCGTCCGAACGCGGCCCGAACCTGCGGCAGCTCCTACAGAGGGATTTTTGTACACCCGCAAAATTGCGGATGTACGCGGTCGGCGTAGGAGCTGCCGCAGGCTGCGATTTTTTGCGGGGTACACAAAGATGACGTCCCATTGACCGTCTATGCTGGGCTTACCCCCTCATTCCTGTGCAGCGATCTGCAAGGAGGCAATCAATGGTGCCCACGTCCACTTCCGAGAAAACGTTTTCCCGTGGTCTGCTCGATGTGCTGATTCGTGCCGGGCTGATTGTCGTTCTGGTGCTGTTCTGCTTCGAGATATTCCGCCCGTTCCGCGATCTGTTGCTCTGGTCGCTGATCCTGGCGATCACCCTCTACCCACTGCAAGGCCGGCTCAAGGGCATGCTGGGCTACAAGGACGGACTCATCGCGACGCTGATCGTGCTGATTGCCATCGTTATTCTCATGGTGCCGATCTACCTCTTGGGCACCTCGATTGCCGACTCGGTCGAGCGCGCTATGGTCCTGCTCAAGGACGGTGGCTTCCAGATTGCTCCGCCGGCCGATGCAGTCGCCGATTGGCCGCTGGTGGGCAAGCGCGTGCATGGCGTCTGGCTGCAGGCGGCCACCGACCTTCCGGGGCTGACCGAGAAGTACATACCGCAGATCAAAGGGATCAGCCTGACCCTGTTGAGCAAGCTCGCCGGGGTCGGCATGGGTTTCCTGATTTTCATTTGTTCCCTGATCATCGCCGGGATCTTCATGGCTTATGGCGAGGGTGGCAGCCGCAGTGCGGTGCAGATCGCTTCGCGTATCAGCGGTCCGGCCAAGGGACCGCAACTGGCCGCGCTGTGCACCGCGACCATTCGTGCGGTAGCGCTGGGGGTGGTCGGCATCGCCTTCATCCAAATGCTGCTGGTGGGCGTCGGCTTCGTCCTCAAGGGCATCCCCGGCGCCGGGCTGCTGGCCCTGGCGGTGTTGTTGCTGGGGATCATGCAGTTACCCGCGACGCTGATTACCATTCCGGTGATCGTCTACGTATTCGCCACCGAGGGGGTCAGCACGGCGGGCATCGTCTTTTCCATTTATGTCTTCGTTGCCGGCCTGGTGGATAACGTGCTCAAGCCACTGCTGTTGGGGCGCGGCGTCGATGTGCCGATGCCGGTGGTGCTGATCGGGGCCCTCGGGGGCATGGTCACCGGTGGCATCATCGGTCTGTTCATCGGCCCGGTGGTGCTTGCGGTCGGCTATCAGCTGTTCTGGCAGTGGGTGCAAGACCAGCCGCAAGGTGTGCCAGACGACCAGCCGAAGATCTGACGGGCCTATGTTCCTGGCATTTCACCGAGGCCGGTTACCCCTGATGGGGATACTCCTGATAGGGGGACTGGGCCTCAGTGGCTGTGTGCGCCTGGGACCGGATTTCCAGGCGCCAGGCGAGGCCTGGATCGAACACTGGAACAGCCCGGCACTCGAGCAGGCCAGCCAGCAGCGTCGACAGCCCGATATACGCGAGTGGTGGCAGGTCTTTGCCGATCCGGTCCTCGACCGTCTGATTGCCGAAACCGATGCCCATAACTCCAACCTGAAAATTGCTGGCCTACGGGTGATGGAAGCCCGTGCCCAGTTGGGCATCGCCCAAAGCGGTCGTTATCCGCAACTGCAGCAGGCCAGCGCCGACAGTCTGTATTTCGACCGCAATCAATCCGGTGGGCGTAACCCCGTGGACAGCCATTTCTGGCAACACAGCGCCGGCTTCGACATCGGCTGGGAACTGGATTTCTGGGGGCGCTTCAGTCGGGCCATCGAGTCGTCCGATGCCAGCTACTTCGCCGCCCAGGCCAATTATGAGGACGTGCTGGTGTTGCTGCGGGCCCAGGTCGCCGATACGTACTTTGTGCTGCGTACCACCGAAGCGCGTTTGCGCGTCGCCCGCGAAAACGCCGGGCAGCAAAAACGCAGCTTTGAGATCACCGAGAAGTTGTTCAACAGCGGGCAGACGGCCGAGCTCGACCTGCAACAAGCCAAGACCCAGTACCTGGGCACCCTGAGCACCATTCCGGATTTCGAAGACCAGGTACTGCGTACCCGTAATGCCCTGGCAGTGCTGATCGGCCGACCGCCCGGTCCGCTGCCACAGCTCGCCGAGCAGGAGGGGCTGATCCCGCTGGTCGACCGCTCCGTACTGCAGGACGTGCCGGCCAATCTGCTGCTGCGGCGGCCGGACGTCCGCGCCGCCGAACTGAATGTCGCGGCCCAGTCCGCGCTCATCGGCGTCGCCGAAAGCGATTTCTACCCGTCGTTGACCCTGCTCGGCAGCATCGTCTGGTCCACCACTTCATTGAGCGGTGCCTCCAACACCCTTGACCTGGTCGGCGGCCCGAGCCTGCGCTGGAATCTGTTCGATCACGGCAACATCAGCAACAACGTACGGGTGCAGGATGCCCGCTTGCAGCAGTTGATCGAGGTCTACCGTGACCAGGTGCGCCAGGCAGCGCGCGAGGCCGACGATGCCGCCAGCGGCCTGATCAAGTCACTGGAGCGCGAACGCATCCTGCGCGAGGCGGCCTTGTCCGCCCAGCGTTCGCTGGTCCTGGCCAGTGCCCAGTATCGCGAAGGCTACTCGGACTTCCAGCGGGTGCTGGATGCCCAGCGCGCGCTGCTCCAGCAACAGGACAACTACCTGCTCAGCCGCAGCAATGCCGTCAGCAATCTGATCGCCCTGTACAAGGCCCTGGGGGGGGGCTGGTACAGCGCCCAGCCGAGAGTTGATCAGGCCACCCGCGAGCAGATGCAGCAACGCACGGACTGGGGCGACCTGCTGGATGAACCCGCACCTCCTGGCCAGCCTCAGCCCGACTCCACACAAGGTAAAAAACGATGAGTGAAGCCTCGCAGTCCGTCCCCGAGGTGCCCGCCGATAAAGCGCCGGAACCTGCCGCCGACCCGGTGCGCAAGGGCACGAAGTGGGTGGTGGTGCTGATCGTCCTCAGCCTGCTCTGGTACCTGCTGGCTGACCGCTTTACCCCCTATACACAACAGGCGCGGGTGCAGGCCTTTGTCATTCCGGTGGCGGCGGAGGTGGCAGGAAGGGTGACCCGCGTGCAGGTGCGCAACAATCAGGACGTCGAGGCTGGGCAGCTGCTCTTCGAGGTGGACCCGCAGTCGTACCAGATCGCTGTCGACCGTGCGCGCGCCGACCTCGAATCGACCCGCCGCCAGATCGGTGCCAGCACCGCCGGGATTGCCTCGGCGCAAGCGTCCTTGCGGGCCGCCCAGGCCAATGAGCTCAAGACGCGCCAGGACAATCAGCGCCTGGAAGGCCTGTATCGCGAAGATCGGGGCACCATTTCCGTGCGCCTGCTCGAAGTGTCGCGGGCCAACCACGAACAGGCGCTCAGCCAGGTGGTCGCGGCGCGGGCCGAAGTTCAACGGGCACGTGAGCAAGAAGGCGGCAGTGAGGAAGACAACGCCCTGCTGCGCAGTGCCACCACCACCCTGGAAAAAGCCCGATTGGACCTGGCCAACACCCAGGTCCGGGCACGTTCCGCCGGGTTGATCACCGACCTGCGCACCGATGTCGGCCTGTATGCCGCGGCCGGCAGCCCGGTGATGACCCTGATCGCCATCCATGATGTGTGGATCAGTGCGGAAATGACCGAGAACAACCTGGGCCTGGTCAAACCTGAAACCCCGGTGGCGATTGTGCTGGACGCGCTGCCCGGCGAGGTATTCGAGGGGCGCGTGCGCAGCGTCGGCTACGGCGTCAGCGTGGGGCAGGCGCCGGCGCCCGGGACCTTGCCCAGTGTGGAGAACAGTCGCGACTGGCTGCGCCCGGCCCAGCGTTTCCCGGTGATTATCGAGTTATCTGCGCAGTCATTGGCCACGCTGCGTGACAGTCGCGGAATCCGCGCCGGCGGGCAGGCCGAGGTCATGGCCTTTCCCAGCCCGGGCAATCCGCTGAACCCGCTCGGTCGCGGGTTTCTCTGGCTGATGAGTTGGCTGTCCTATGCCTACTAAACACACCACCCGGGTTCAGCGTGCATTGCGCCTGGCCAGCGGTACTGCGGTGTGTCTGGCCGCCAGCTTTGGGCTGGAACTGCCGATTCCCTTTATCGCGCCGGTGCTGGGCCTGATGCTCCTGGCCACGGTCAACCGCCCGCTGTCATTCAAGGCCGGGCTGGGCCTGGCGCTGGTCGCGATGCTGACCACCGGCGTTGGCCTGCTGTTGATCCCCATGCTGCGTTATTACCCGGTCAGCGGCGTGCTGTTGATCGGCGCAAGTCTATTCCTGGCCTTCGGTTTTGGTCTGCGCGGCGGTAGCAACCTGATCGTGACCTTTCTGGTGATTGGCCTGACCATGATTTCCTCGGCAGGCATCGCCGATTTCGGCCTGGCGGTGATGGTTATCAGTGCTCTGGTCAAAGGCCTGCTCCTCGCCGTTGTGGTGTTGTCCCTCGGCCATTGGCTGTTTCCCGAGCCGGCCAATGCGCCGTCGCCACCCGCCGCCCCAACCCTGTCAGCGGAAGAGGTCGGCAGGGTGGCGCTGCGTGCCACCTTGATCGTGCTCCCCACGTTCTTGCTGGCGCTGATCGATCCGGCCAGCTACCTGCCGATCATCTTGAAGGCCGTCAGTCTGGGCCAGCAAAGCTCCACGACGACCGCCCGCAATGCCGGCCGTGAGCTGCTCGGTTCAACCCTGCTCGGCGGCCTGCTGGCGATCCTGTTCTGGTGTGCCCTCAGCCTGTTTGTGCATCTGTGGATGTTCTTCCTGTGGATGCTGCTGTTCGGGCTGCTGCTGGCGCGCAAGCTGTATGCCTTGAGCCCGACCCGGCAAAGCCCGGGATTCTGGCTTAACAGCATGATCACCCTGATTATCCTGCTCGGTCAGTCAGTACAGGACAGCGAGGCCGGCAAGGATGTCTATACCGCCTTCGCGGTGCGCATGGGCCTGTTCATCCTGGTCACCCTATATGCTTGCCTGATGGTCCACCTGCTCGACCAGCGCCGTCGCGTGCGCCAACCCGTCCGCTGAAGGGCTTTCCTACCCCTCTATTGTAGGAGCAGCCGGGCGGCGTTCCGTTTGCTCGCGATGGACTCAAGGGCGACGCGTTTATTCAGAAATACGCGTTATTGTTAACGTCCATCGCGAGCAAGCTCGCTCCTACACGTGGAAGACCGGACTTTGTACTGATGTAATGTCTTTTACCTTATGTGCGAAAAACACATATTCGGATTTCGTATATTTGCGGAGGCATTAGAATGTTTCTCCTGATGCAATCCAGACGCCGAGAACCGAGCGACCGTACTGAAGGTGTGAAACCAACAAGACCCGGTACCTAGCAGTTCTGCTAGTAGGCAACACTTAAAAAAACTCCGATGCTAAAGGTCCGGTTTTTTAGACCTTGCATGGAGTTCAGTCGATGCCCACGTCCCCTCGCGAAACCGTACTGTGCCGCTACCAATACGATCCGTTGGATCGCCAGACCGGCTGCGCGCTATTGGCGCAGTCTGTCATCCAACGTTTTTATTGCAAAAGCCGCTTGGCCACTGAAGTGCAAGGGGCGGTGCAAACCAGCATTGTCCAACACGACGATCAGCTCTTGGCGCAACAGCAACGCCACGGCGCCAGGCTCGACACCACCCTGGTGGCGACCGATCTGCAGCGCTCGGTACTGAGCGCTCTCGATAAGACCCGGCCACACCCTTTCGCCTACCTTCCCTACGGCTATCGCCCTCCGGAAAACGGCCTGCTCAGCCTGCTCGGCTTCAACGGCGAACGCCCGGACCCGGTGACCGGGCATTATCATTTAGGTAATGGGTATCGGCAGTTCAATCCGCTGTTGATGCGGTTTAACAGCCCGGACAATATGAGCCCGTTTGGAAAAGGTGGGATCAATGCCTACGCCTACTGCGAAGGCGATCCGCGCAATCGGGTAGATCCGACGGGGCATTTTCTTAAATACTTGTTCGCTTTGGGGCAGAAGGAGCACCTTTCAACAATAAAAGCCAATATAACAATGCATAAAATACTTAGAGGTTATGGGGTTGTCAACGGTAAAACATCCCTGCAAGTGTCTAAAGCCAGTAACCCAATTATTGATATCGACATTTACGACGACGTTTTCATTTCTGGAATTGCCACCGCATTAGACTCCCGCAACACGAGGCATATTAATGAGAATATTCCTAACTTGCATGCCGCAGAAATCCCGAGAATGGAAAGGCTCCCGAGTACACCAGCTATAGAAAAAGCGATGGAGCGCGCAACAAATAAACTAACTAAGGTGGGGCAAGTGCATAATCTTCACCGTCAAACACTCCGAGACAACAGCAGGGCATCAAGAATAAAACATCTAGAAGATTCATTGGGAGTTTTCCGGGAAATTCAAGACGTACATGTTAAATTCAGACACGTTCATGACATGATCGATAACCTTGAAACAGCAGTCTCGAGAGTTCGTAGATACGGCTAACGTCCCCCACCCGCCAAGTTTGAAGTTTTTAGCCTTTCGGGCTTGGCGCTAATATTCGTTCTTCCTTCGCGTTTTTGGCGCCCAGCCAAATCCTTACTCGATACGTTTACGTATTTTCACGCTGACGCCATAACCCGGATGGCGTCGTACGGCGATCGATCGCGCTCTTTATGGCCATCCTCGAGACATGCGGCATCACCTTTAAATCACGCGCCAACTGGACAAATAATTTCTGACCGTAGCTCTTGTCTGCACCCACCGTGCTGCCACGGTTTGGCCGTGCGCTCAAGCATCGTCAAGGCTGAACCCACTTCTGCGTGCCCATTGAATGCGCTGCTCCAGCGTCGTGTAGCTGGACAGGTATCGGGTCCACGCATCGGCAGGGTGTTGCGCTGACATTGAAGAGCATGACGGGTAGATTGCCGGAACCTGATTCGATCTGGCTTTTTTCAACGGCCCGTTAATGCCCAGATGTCTTTACCTTGCATGCGAAAAATCATATATTCGGATTTTCGTATATGCACGGAGGCATCGGAATGTTTCTCCTGATGCAATCCAGACGCCGAGAACCGAGATGGCTGACCACCTGACCCCGACTACCGTTTTCAAATGCCTGGCCGACGACAACCGGGTGCGCATGATGTTGCTCATCACCCTTGAGGGAGAACTCTGCGTTTGTGAGCTGACCTGTGCGCTGAGTGAGAGCCAGCCCAAGATCTCCCGGCACCTGGCCCAACTGCGCATTTGCGGCTTGCTGATGGATCGTCGGCAAGGCCAATGGGTTTACTACCGACTGCATCCGAATCTGCCTGATTGGGTGCGCGGCGTTCTAAGCAGTACGCTTGCGGCCAACCAACACTGGTTAAGTCCCGACGCGAAACGCCTTGCAGACATGGGCGACCGTCCGCAGCGAGCCGCTGCTTGCTGTTGAACCATAATCAAGAATCACGGCCCTTCGCCCCCGGGTCGAACTTCCACTGGCAACAGATACAGAGCGCAGAACATGGCTATCAACGTTGGCATCAATGGTTTTGGTCGCATAGGTCGGCTTGCGCTGCGTGCAGCCTGGGGTTGGCCGGAGTTTGAATTCGTGCAGATCAACGATCCGGCAGGTGATGCGGCGACCCATGCGCACCTGCTGAACTTCGACTCGGTGCATGGTCGCTGGCAGCACGAGGCCAGCGCCGAAGGCAGCTGCATTGTCATCGACGGCAAACGGATCAAGGTCAGTGCCAATAAAGCGATTGCCGATACCGATTGGTCAGGCTGCGATCTGGTGATCGAGGCCAGCGGCAAGATGAAGACTGTTGCGGTGCTCCAGAGCTACCTCGACCAAGGCGTGAAGCGCGTGGTGGTCAGTGCCCCGGTCAAAGAAGCGGGCGCGTTGAATATCGTCATGGGGGTCAATCAACAGCTGTTCGATCCCGCTGTTCATCCGATCGTCACTGCCGCGTCGTGCACCACCAACTGCCTGGCACCCGTGGTCAAGGTGATCCACGAGAAGCTCGGTATCCGCCACGGCTCGATCACCACCATTCATGACCTGACCAACACCCAGAGTATCCTCGACCAGCCACACAAGGATTTGCGGCGTGCCCGAGCGTCGGGGATGAGCCTGATTCCGACCAGCACCGGTTCGGCTACCGCCATTGCGGAAATTTTCCCGGAGCTGCGCGGACGCCTGAATGGACATGCCGTACGAGTGCCGTTGGCCAACGCTTCGCTGACCGACTGTGTGTTCGAGGTCGAGCGGGTCACCACCGTCGAGGAAGTCAATCAACTGCTCAAGAGCGCCTCGGAAAACGAACTCAAGGACATTCTCGGCTACGAGGAGCGGCCGCTGGTCTCCATCGATTACCGTACCGACCCGCGTTCGGCGATCATCGATGCGCTGTCGACCATGGTTATCAATGGCACTCAGGTCAAACTCTACGCCTGGTACGACAACGAATGGGCCTACGCCAACCGTACTGTCGAGCTGGCCAGAATGGTCGGTCTGGCGGGCGAAGGGAGCGGCCGATAAGGTGTTGTCATCCCTCGCTCCAGAAGTGCGGCAGTACCTGCTCGTCACCGGTAATTATTGGGCCTTCACCCTCACCGACGGTGCCTTGCGCATGTTGGTGGTGCTGCACTTTCACGCCCTCGGCTACAGCCCGCTGCAAATTGCCGCGCTGTTTCTGTTCTATGAACTGTTTGGGGTCATCACCAATCTGCTTGGCGGTTATCTCGGGGCCCGGCTTGGCTTGAACCGGACCATGAATATCGGCCTGGCGATTCAGGTCCTGGCCTTGCTGATGCTGACGGTTCCGGCGACCTGGTTGAGCATCCCTTGGGTGATGGGCGCCCAGGCATTGTCGGGCATCGCCAAAGACCTGAACAAGATGAGCGCCAAAAGCTCGATCAAGCTATTGGTGCCCGATGGACAGCAAGGCAAGCTTTATCAATGGGTGGCGATCCTCACCGGTTCGAAAAATGCACTCAAGGGCGTCGGGTTCTTTCTCGGTGGGGCCTTGCTGGCGTTGCTGGGCTTCAAGGGGGCGGTGCTGGTCATGGCCGCGGTTCTGGCGCTGATCTGGATCGGTAGCCTGGTGTTCCTGAAGAAGGATCTGGGCAAGGCGAAGGCCAAACCCAGGTTTCGTGAAATCCTTTCCAAGAGCCGGGCGATCAATATCCTCTCGGCGGCACGAATGTTTCTATTTGGTGCCCGCGATGTCTGGTTCGTGGTGGCCTTGCCGGTTTACTTGAGCAGCGTCTTTGGCTGGGATTTCTTAAGCGTCGGCGGGTTTCTGGCGCTGTGGGTGATTGGCTACGGCATCGTGCAATCCCTCGCGCCGAGGATCACCGGCAAGCGCAGAGGGCAGCTACCTGACGGTCGCGCCGCTGGCGTCTGGGCGCTGGCACTGGCCGGGATACCAGCGGCAATCGCCCTGGGGTTGAATACGGAGCTGTCCGGGCCGGTGGTGCTTATGGGGGGTTTGCTGGTCTTTGGTGGGGTGTTCGCGGTGAACTCTTCGTTGCACAGCTACCTGATCGTTTCCTACGCCAAGGAAGACGGTGTGTCGCTGGACGTGGGTTTCTACTACATGTCCAACGCCATGGGGCGCTTGATGGGTACCGTTCTCTCCGGGTGGATCTACCAGGCTCATGGGCTGGTGGCATGTTTGTGGATTTCGAGCGCTTTTGTGTTGCTGGCAGCGTTGATCTCCATGGCATTGCCCAGGCATCCCGAGTAGTTGCATGAGAGTGACTCGCTGTGCTCAAAATCCAGGACAGCGACCTGTTCATCCCGTTGTCAGAGACTGAACGCCCTGGACTCAGCTTGATTGAGCGCTCTCGTCCTCGTCACGTTCTTGCAGTGGCTCGGGTTGCTCTGGCGATTCGGTAGTCACGCTGAATTCGCTCACTTCGATGGCGCCCAGCCCATGGCCGAGCAGGTGGAAGGAGAAGGCCTTGCGGGTTTGCGGATTGTCGAAAGCGAAGTCCATTTCCAGCGGTTGGTCGGGCGTCAGAACGATCTCTGCCGGGAAGTCCAGCATCACGTCCTGCTCAAGTTCCTTGGCCTTGAGCAGCAGGTAGGCATTTTCTTGGGTACCGACGGACCGGACCTTGATCCGCACACGGGTCTGCGAGCCCTTGGGCATCTCCAGGTATTGCGCGCCAATGAGGTTGTCGGCCCAGTCGTCCTTGATCCGCTCGTGGAGAGGGATCTGCTCGGTGCTGCCAAACTGGTAGCGCTGGTTCAGCTGGGTTCGCAACAGCGAATGATCCAGCGCCGCGGCGCGTGCGCTGATCTGCCGGGCGCGCTGGCTGCCGGATTGCCCGAGGAAGGCCGTGCGCTCGCCGAGAAAACCCTCACTGGCGTAGTGCCGGCAGCGTTGCTGGAAGTCGCATTCGGTAAAGGTCCCCTGGCCATCGTGGTAACGCAGCATGCCGTTGGTGAAGGACATGATTTCCCGACCCTGCGCGTAATCGCGAAACAGTGAACGGCCACTCAGGGTCGAAGGCACCGCAAAGTCGAAATAATCGAGGACCGACGCACTCAGGTCAACATGGCCGTAGACCCCGGACTTGACCCTCGGCAATTGAGCTTGCTCCGGCGCCAGGAGCAGGTTGAACCCCCAGGCCGACGCCAGGCGCACGTCATCGATGCCGTGGGACTCGTCGGAGGTGATGATCACCAGCGTATCCTGCAAGACACCCTGGCGCTCCAGCCCCGCCAGGAACTGTTCGAGAGCATCGTCCAGATAACCCACCGCCGCCTGCTTGGGCGTGGCATGGCGTTGCAGATAGTCTTCGGGGGCGGAGTAGGGCTGATGGGTGCCCACCGTCAGTAAGGTGAGCATCCAGGGTTGATCCTGCTGCTGCAGTTGCCCGACGTAGTCGAGTGCGCCTTCGAAAAACGCCTTGTCGTCCATGCCCCAGGGGAAATCCAGGTAGCGAGGATTGCTGAACCACTCCAGGCCTGAGGTGGTGTCGAAGCCAATGTGCGGCATGATCTTGTCTTTGGCCATGAACCGCAGGCCCGCGCCCTGTAGATAGTGGGTGGCAAAGCCGTGCTGGCGCAACTGGGCCGGCAGGCACGCCTGGTTGCGCTGGGTCAGGTTGAGCATCTCTACGCCCTTGGGGGTGCCGTTGTCGAGCTTGTCGTAGTCACCGCATAACATGGAGTAGAGGCCGCGGATGGTCTGGTGGCTGTGCAACACATAGTCAGGAGTGTTCATGCCGCGCTCGGCCCAGCGGCTCAGGAGCGGCATCAGGTTTTCCTGATAGTCACTGTTCAACGCCTGGCGGTCGACGCCGACATAGGCGCCCGGAATGCCTTCCAGGGCGACGATCAGCACATTGCGCGCGCGCCCGGGGGCTGGCAGCAACTTTTGTCCATTGAGGTCAAGCTGGGTGAGGCCGGCCATCTGCGGTGGGAGGTCAATTTCAGGGTCACCCAACCATGCCCGAGCGCGGTCCTGGCCCTCTCCAAGTCCCGCCATCAGCAGCTGGTGCGGCAGGTTGAACTGGCGCCATTGATCCGCTTCGCTGGGATGCAGGTATTGCACCCCGCCATGGGCCAGCAATAGCAGCAGCGGTAGCGTCCAGGCATGTCGAGGCAAGGCCGCCGCGTTGCGGCGACTGGCGCCCCATTGGGTCCAAAGCCAGATCAGCAGGCCAAACAGCAGCGCCCCGGCGAGCCATGGATGCCCGAGGCCGTCGCCGCCGGTGGAGTTCTCCAGAAACTGCGGATCGATCAGGTAATTAACGTCAGCCAGGGTCGGTAGCCGGCCGACCGCGCTGACCAGTTCGGTTGCCGCCAGGCTCAGCAGGCACCAGACCATCAGCACCGGCAACGCCAGCCACCATGGACGCCGATACAGCAGTACGATAAGCAAGCCGGCAATGCCCAGGTCCGATAGATAACCCAGCGGGTTGTTCCAGCCCAGGGCCATTCGAGTGCCGAGCGGCACCAGCAGAACCAGCCCGGTCAGGCTCACGAGGGAGGCCATGGGATGTCGTAACCAGCGCTGGGTGAAATTCACAAAAAGCCTGCTCTTCATTAAAATGTAATACAGATGTGCTGGATGGTATCAAAGGTGGGGAGCCGCGGCAGAGGTTAAGTGTGCAGATGCGTTGGCTCACGGCACTGCTCGACAGGGAGGCCGATCAACAACCCGGCGGCAGCGAGAGCTACTTTCTGCGGCGCGAATCGATCGGCTTTACCCGCTTCAGGAGGTCATCACATGTCCTATTATCCTTCTTCACAAGCGGCTCTGAGGGACAGGCGGGCGGCGGGCCAAACCCTGGTACAGCCACTGCTCGATTACCGTCACAGAGCCGATGTCATTGTCCTCGGCTTACCCCGTGGCGGTGTTCCGGTCGCTTATGAAATCGCCACCGCGCTGGAGGTACGCCTGGACCTGATGCTGGTCCGCAAGCTCGGTGTGCCTTCTCATCAGGAATACGCCATGGGTGCCATCGCCAGTGGCGGTGTACGGGTCCTCAATCAGGAAGCGCTGCAGGCTCACCCGATTGACCAGCGCACCCTTGAAGCAGTGGTCGAACGGGAAACCCGGGAGCTGCTGCGTCGCGAGAGCGTCTACCGCGCAGGGCGTCCACCGCTGCAGCTGCGGGACCAGGTGGTGATTCTGGTCGACGACGGGCTGGCCACCGGCTCTACGATGCTGGCGGCGGTGCAAGCCGTGCGCCAGCAACAGCCATCACGCATCGTCGTCGCCGTACCGGTGGCGCCGCCCGAGACCGTGGCGGCGCTACGCCGTAAAGTGGATGAACTGGTGTGTCCGCTCATCCCGGAATGGATGATGTCGATCGGACACTGGTATCTGGATTTCACCCAGACTTCGGACCAAGAGGTCGTTGATCTGCTGCAGCGCGCCTGGCAACGCGAAGCCCAGGCGGGACGGGCAGTCCCTTGAGGTAGATCCAATGCTGAATTCACAGAATCGAATACTGGATCTGGCCGACGTCGAGTTAGCCGCTGATTTACGTTTGCCTGCCTACGCCAGCGGATTGGTGGTGTTCGTCCATGGTAGTGGCAGCAGTCGTTCGAGCCCACGTAACCAGCAGGTTGCCCAGTCTCTGGCCGAACGAGGGCTGGGCACGTTGCTGTTCGATCTGCTCACCGAGTCGGAACAGCGGGTGGACCACCTGACCGGGGAGCTGCGCTTTGATATCGCTCTACTCTCCAGACGGCTGGTGGAGGTGATCGACTGGATCGGGCGCAGCGCGCAATTGCGATCGTTGCGCATCGGACTGTTCGGCGCGAGCACCGGGGCTGCGGCGGCGTTGATGGCAGCGGCGCTACGCCCGGACGTGGTGCACGCCGTGGTCAGCCGGGGAGGGCGGACCGACCTGGCCGGAGCCGCGCTGGCCTTGGTCAAGGCACCCACCTTGCAAATCGTCGGAGGCCAGGACCCGACGGTGCTCGGCCTGAACCGCCAAAGCGCCCAGGCACTGCAGTGTGAACAGCAGTTGGAGGTCATAGCCGGTGCCACCCACCTGTTTGAAGAGCCAGGGACCCTTGAGGCAGTTGCCAGACTGGCGGGCGACTGGTTTGAGGGGCATCTGCACACACCGGTAAAAAAAACACCGCGCGAATGAAGCACTGATCCGTTGCCGGTATCACACGCCAAACGGAAAGGTTTCGTCTTCCGGTTCCAGCTCCTGGCTTTTCGGCAGGTGCAATGCCGTCACCGCGTGCGTCTGTTCAATCCAGACCATGGCGTCGAACTGCTCGGCCAGCACCGCCTCGAAGTAGTGACTGCTGCGCTCGCTTTGCGGCCGGTAAATCACCCCGATGGCCCGCTCCAGCAACGGCTCGGACAGGGCCAGGCGCAGCGCTTCGCGCTGGGGATCGCGCCAGTCGGTCAGCGACGCGGCGACGCCGGCCCGGGCGAACTGATGCTCCCAACTGTCCTCACGAGAGGGCAGGACGGTCTTGATGCGCATCTCGCCATCCCAGTCATCGGCCGCCGCCACCTGGCCACGGTCGGTGCTCATGCCAATCAGCACGACGTCGCGCCCGTAGGTGCTACGGCACAGCTGACCGATATTGAACTGGCCCTTCCAGCCCATTTCCGTGGCGGCGGCATTGCCGATATGCGAGTTGTGCGCCCACACCACTGCCTTGGCCTGAGGCCCTCGATGTTCGAGTAACGTACGCAAGGTGTCGAACATGTGCCGGTCACGCAGGTTCCAGGAAGCGGTCGAGCCTTGGTAAATGGCTCGGTAGTATTGCTCGGCGGCCCGAACGACCTGGGCGTTTTGCGTGGCATTAAAGACCGCTTCATCGTCCTGGGTACGGCCCGCCAACTGTTCCGCCAGCATGATGTCGAGCTGCTCGACCACCGCCTGCTCACAGGGCATCGCACCGCCGCGTTCGACAAAGTGCCCGTACAGCGCCGGATCATCCTGCCAGGGCGTCAGACAGCCGTAGCGCTGCCGTGCTTCATGGGCGAGCTGAGAATCGACCCGGTCCAGGTAATTCAAGACCTCGCGAATGGAGTTGTGCAGGCTATAAACGTCCAGCCCGCGAAACTCGACACGCAGCTCTGACGCTTGCTGGCGGTTGTGCTGATGCAGCCAGTGGGTGAACGCTCGCACATCGGTATTGCGCCACATCCAGGTCGGGAATCGGCTGAAGATGTGGCGTTTCCAGGCCGTAGGCGCCAGCCCGCGGACATAACGGTCAACCTGGCCGGCATCCGGCCAGTCCGCTTCGACGGCAACGATGTTGAATCCATGCTGCTCGATCAGCCGACGGGTGATGGCGGCACGGGCACAATAGAAATCGGCGGTACCATGGCTGGCCTCACCGATCATGACCACTCGTGCATCGGCATAACGGTCGAACATTTCGCCGAAGGCCGCTGAGCTCCGTTCCGGCAGCGGCTCGGCGTATTGGCGTAATAAGGGGACTATGGCGGTCGACGCACCATTGGTGTGGGAACCGTAGCGTTTTTTCAAAAAATCCTGGCAGGAGTTCATGAGCGTCATCCCCGTGAGAGGGCTACCCGACATCACCGCTTGAATCGTCCCTGCGCCTGAATGCCGGCGGGTCAGTTCAGTTATATCAACAATTGCTAGACCGCGGCGGGGATAAGCCGGGCGGTCGAAAAGATGGCGATAGAGTTGATTTTTTGTTGCTTGAATTGTCCATGGTCTGTATCTGTCTGCGCCTGGACCAAGGCAGAACACATGAAAAAGACAGTCACCGTTTTATCAGCGCTCGTCATCGCAACCACACTCGCCGGTTGCATCAGCCAGCCGATCGCAATGACGCCGCAAACCGAAAAACGCTTGCAGTCGCAGCCACCGATCCGTTTTCTGCTGACCTTTGACGACGGCCCAAGCGCCTCCGGATTTTACAATCCGACGGAGTCGATTCTCGACGACCTTGCCGAGAATCCGCTGCAACCGGGGATCAAGGCGGTGTTTTTTGTGCAGACTCGCGCGTCGCGGGCGGGGGGCAGTGAGCTGGGCGGAAAAATCATGCGCCGTGAACAGGCTGAAGGTCATGTGCTGGGCTTGCATACGGCGACGTCGGGGCACACCAATCATCGTTCGCTGAGCCCGGAGGCGCTGGAACAGTCGCTCACCGATGGCAGCGCGGACATTGCCGCGATCACCGAAGCGGCGCCGACACTGGTGCGCCCGCCATTCTGGAATTACGACAAACGCACCTTCGCCGCGTATCAGCGCCACGGCCTGCATGTGTTGCTGACCGACCTGAGCGCCAATGACGGCAAGATCTGGGGCTACAATTTCAGCCTGCGCAGACGCTCGAACATGCTCAGGCAATTATCCGAGGTCCGCGAGCGAATCGCCGCTGGCGAGCTGCCGGTAGTCGATGCAGTTATTCCGGTGGTGGTGACCTTTCACGATCTCAACCGCTACACCTCCCGGCATATGCAGGAGTATCTGCAGATCCTGCTAGACAGTGCGCGCGAGACGGGGGTGACCACTGCCGCCAAACCGTTTTACGACGATCGATCAGCGTTGCAGCGTGCCGCCATGGCCCGCACGGTCAGTGCCAGTTCCGAACCCGTTCAGTTGCCGGGGTTCTGGAACTGGTTGTGGAAGGCTAATTCGGATTAATGACCCAGGCCGAACCTGTGGTGTACCGTTGGGAGTGGCATCGGCACGGCATCCGCAGCGTTGCTATAGTGGGCAGGCACGGGCGCGAGCCAGACGTGCGCCTCAAGTGGAGGTTTCGTCATGCAGATCACTCCCTACCTGTTCTTCGCCGGACGTTGTGAAGACGCGTTGAAATTCTACGAGTCCGCCGTTGGCGCCAAAATCGAATTCCTGTTCCATTCCCGGGAAGCTCCTGAAGGGCAGCAGATGCCCGATCCGAACAGTGTCATGCACGCCAGTTTCCGTCTTGGCGATAGCCTGCTGTATGCCTCCGATGGCTGTGGCGACAACAGCTCGACAACCCGGGTGTTCCTCTCCATTGGGGTAAAGGACACCAGCGAGGGGCAGCGGGTGTTCGATGCGCTGGCGGTCGGTGGCACCGTCAGCATGCCGTTTGGCAAGACCTTCTGGGCCGAAGGTTTTGGCATGCTGGTCGACCAGTTCGGCATCAGCTGGATGGTCAACTGCGACCCGGCAAATGCCTGAAAGGTCCCCGTCCGGTTTGATCAGACTGCCATGCCGGATTGCGGCCGGGCGCCTTGCTGTCGATCACATCCCGCTGGCGAGCAGTTTCAAGTATTCCGGGCTTTGCGAAATCGAGTTGTGGTCGGCACCGGCAATCACCTTGAGCGAGGCCACGCCAGGGGAGAACTGCGCGTAGAGTTTCTCGGTATTGGCCCGCGGTATGATTTCGTCGTGTTCAGCCGCGATCAACAGCGTCGGGATGCGGATGCGCGGGGCGTACTTCGAGGATTCGAACTTGTCCTTGAGCAGCCAGCGCACCGGGAAAAACGGCATTTTGATCGCGGCCAGGTCTTCCAGACTGCTGTACGGCGTGATCAGGATCAGCCGCGATGCCGGCCGCTGGTTGGCAAGATGAATGGCGACGCCGGTGCCCAGGCTGCGGCCGACAATCACCGTGTTGGGGTGCTCGGCGTGGACCCTGTCAAACAAGGCCAGGGCATCACGCTCAAGTGCCTCCTCGGAAGGGGATCCGGAGCTGCCGCCAAACCCTCGGTAGTGCAGCAGGTAGATCGCCTGATTCGGGAAAGCTTGCGAAAACTCGGGCAGGTTCCGCGAAACATCCTCGGCATTGCCACCGAAATAGATAAGCGCATCCGGACCATCGTGGGGCCTGGTTGAAACCAGCACCTGGGCGTCGGCCACTGGCAGCGTGAGAATCGTTGCAGAGATGCCCGGGGCTCGAGGTTGCGGAAAATAGATGAGCGCACGCTGAAACACAAACAAGGCAACACAGAGCCCGAGGTACAAGGCTGTAATCACGGCGAGAAGTAAAACGACGGTTCGTGGCATGGGATTGAGTTCTTCCAGAGGATGTCCATCCAAAGCCTGATCCACAGTAAAAGCTGGCGCTGGCAGCGCAAGTGTAGTGTTATCTTCGGGGCGTCGGTATTTCCCCATTGATCAGCTGTTGGCTGGCGCAAAAGGGCCAGCGGTGGCCTGACGCAAGGACAGAGGCGCCACCGTTTGACCTATTGTTAATTTTTTTCTGACGGTTCTTGACATGTCCTGCGAACAAGTCCAGAATTGCGTCCATTCCTGATACAGGAACTAGAAAAACCCCTTAGATTTCAAAGGGTTGAGAGCTAGATTAGAGTCTAGTTTTCAGCTCTAATGTGTACACGTTTGATGTAGATGGAAATGACATCAAACGTTTGAGGCCGAGTAGCAAAATGGTTATGCAGCGGATTGCAAATCCGCCTACGCCGGTTCGATTCCGACCTCGGCCTCCATCATAAACAGGCTCCGTAGATCTATGATTTACGGAGCTTTTTTATTTAAGCTTCGGCGCAAGATTTTGTCTCGTATTTGACGTCGACGAACTTGCTTCGAAGGGAAGGGATGTATATATTTCTTCCTTTGCTGCACAAGCGTTTAAGCTGCTTAATCGTTATTTAAAGTGGCTGCAAACCGCTTAACCGCGCTACCGCCCGAATGGCGAAACTGGTAGACGCATGGGACTTAAAATCCCCCGCTCGTAAGGGCGTGCCGGTTCGATTCCGGCTTCGGGCACCATACATATCAAGGGCTTGCGTGATACTTCTCATGCAGGCCCTTCGTTTTTTTGTTCCGCAATTTTTAACTAGTTCCGCAATCGGTCACTTTGTTGGCGTGACCTTCATCCCCTTGCGCATCCTGATGTACTGCTCTGTCATGCCGATTGTGGTATGTCCGAGTTGGTCCCGCGCCTCCCTGATATTCCCCGTTGACTCTTCTTTGTCGGTGGCCGCCTTGGCCCGCAAATCGCGCATCTGAAAGTGCGCTTTATCGATGCCGGCATCTTCCCTCGCTTTATCAAACCTGGTGCGCAAGGTCCGCGGCGTCATCGGACTGCCGTCCTCCATGATGATCAGCTTGTTTGACTTAATAGCGCAGAGCTCCTTCCTGGCAGCGATGCGTTCGATAAGAGCTTTCAGCTCGCCCACCAGCTCGATGCGACGCTTGGCGCCGGTTTTCCCTTGCTGAACCCAAAGCTGTTTGTCCCGAATATGGCTTTGGTCCATCTTCAGCGTGTCGGCGATCCGCTGGCCTGTCAGGTAGAACAGATCCAGCGCATCGCGCAGAGGTTGCTCAGCGCATTCCCAAACCTGCAGCAGTAGATCGTCCTCGATGTATACGTCCCGCCCGGTCTCGCGGTTTCCCTTCACCCCTGAGCAAGGGTTGGCCAGCGATGTGTACCCCGTGGATCGATATCGCGGCCGCTTCCCGTGGCCTGGAGCGCGACGAATACCTGGCGCGCACCTTGGCCAAGGTCACCGCCTTCGCCAACGTCTCGGCCTACCTGACCGGCCGGCGCCAGGGTATCGACGATCAGCTCCGCGCGGCGACGACTGCTGAGGAACTGGCTGTCGTCGCCATCGACTACACCCTTCCGGGAGCCTAACCATGTCTGTGCAACTGGCCTTGCGTAAAGATGACGAGCGGATCGGCGCGCGGTTTATTCAGTGGTGGTCGGGCTCGCCGTACTCACATTGCGAATTGGTGGTGTCCGGGGTCTGCTACTCGAGTTCGATCATGGACAAAGGTGTCCGAGCAAAGGTGATCGAGCTGGAGCCGGAGAAGTGGGACGTGATCGATCTGCCGTGGGCGGATGCGGGCACCGTCTTGAAGTACTTCGCCAAGACGGACGGCTTCAGCTATGGCTGGTTTTCCATGATCTTCAGCCAGCTGTTCAACCGCAACCAAACGGACGGCGATTCGCAGTTCTGTTCCGAGTGGTGTGCAGCCGCAGTGGGTATTCCCAACCCCTCAATCCACAGCCCGAAAACTTTGGCCGATGCGTGCCGGTACATGGAGCGGTTTGACGTCGTGACGGCTTGAGCTGAGTCATGCCGATAGGCGGCGCCAAGCACTACGCTGTGCGTAGGTGACTCATGCTGCCCTTGTCTGCCATCACGCTGAAATAGTTCTATGCTCAAATAAAAATAATACGGTCGAGGAGTGAACCCATGCCTAGCATTTCAAAAGTGGCGATACAGATGATTTTTTTATTTGCGCTGGCGTGCGTATGGACAGTGTCTTCTGGCTGGAAGCAGCAGGTAATGGGCTCGTTCGAAATCAACCATGCCGATGAGGGGAGTTCTATCTTGAGCGCCAATGAACAGCTCGATACTTCGAGTAAAGTGGGCGCCCCTATTAAAACCAGCGGCACAGATATCGACCCGAGTACAACTGTAGCTGGATAGCAAAGCATTAGGGCGCGCCAAGCAATACACCACGACCCCGACACGCTCGGGGTTTTCTTCGTCTGGGGATCGATAAGACGAAGCCTAGGAGGGTGATGGTATCCACTTATTTTTGTGGACACTATTCTTGTATGCGTCTGGGCAATCCACCTTTCAGATAAGCGATAATCCGGCTCGGCATCACTGATCACCCGGGCACATAGCTCTGTGCCACCTAGCGGTATACCTTTTGTGTAGAATACGGCTCTGGGTGTCACCGCAAAAGGCGGTAGGGCAGGTTTAATTCAGCGCAGGTCGGGCCGCCAGCGCGGAGTTGTCGTGCCTATGAGCTTAGATCCGCCGCGTCTGGATAAAACCCATGACCATCGCAAGTCACCTTTCGCTCTAGCTTTTCCCTCTCGATTTTTCGCCGCTGAATCAGCAGGTGGCTTGATCCTGATGGCCTTTGCTCTGGCAGCGCTCGTCGTGGCGAATTCTCCTTGGTCAGCCGCTTACTTCTCGACACTGCAAATTAAAGTCTTGGGGCTCTCGATTGAGCATTGGGTCAACGATGGCCTGATGGCTGTCTTCTTCCTGTTAGTCGGCCTAGAGATCAAGCGTGAAATGCTGGCAGGCCAGTTATCGAACTGGAGTCAACGCTCTCTTCCAGGTTTCGCCGCGCTTGGCGGCATGCTGTTACCTGCCTTGATCTACATCGTCGTCAACTGGGGTAACGCGGAAACCATTGATGGATGGGCCATTCCCGCAGCAACTGATATCGCGTTTGCCTTAGGCGTGCTGTCGCTACTCGGCAAGCGTGTTCCCATCTCATTGAAAATCTTTCTGTCCGCACTGGCGATTCTTGATGACCTTGGGGCAGTGCTCATCATCGCCCTGTTTTACACCAGTGGTCTGTCCATCAGCATGCTGCTGGCTTCACTGGGGGTTGTTGTTTTTCTGATGGTACTCAACCGCTGCGGCGTGAAAAGACTCTTCCCCTACTTGGCAGCAGGCGGCCTGCTATGGTTCTTCATGCTTCAATCTGGTATCCATGCGACCTTGACTGGCGTCATCCTTGCCCTTTGCATTCCGCTGGGTGATCCGAACAACGAGCATAGGTCACCACTTCTTTACCTCGAAGAAAAAATGCATCCGTGGGTAGCGTTCGCGGTTGTGCCAATCTTCGGCTTTGCCAATGCAGGTGTATCCCTTGCTGGTATTTCGCCAAATAATCTGATCGATCCAGTACCACTTGGCGTTGCTTTGGGGCTATTGGTGGGCAAACAACTAGGGGTATTCGGTCTAGCTGCGTTGGCCATTCGCTTCGGCTTGGCAAAACTACCCGAAGGTTGTGGGTGGCTTCAGCTGTATGGAGTCGCACTGCTGTGCGGAATTGGATTCACGATGAGCCTCTTTATAGGGGCGCTGGCATTCCCAAATGCTCCGCATCTGGTAGATGAGGTAAAGGTCGGGGTGCTTTTGGGCTCCATCCTTTCCGCTATTTTTGGGGTTGTCGTTTTATTGAGGGCTAGACGCCAAAGGGCTTCCGCCTGATCTAACGCGAGCTAGGGGATCAATTATCCAAGAGAGGGTGCCGGACGGTTACCCTCCAATGCTAGCAGCGTGAGTAAAAAATCAAAGCTCCTGGCCCATTTATGACAGAAGAGCGGGGTGCGGATCCTGGCCAGACAATCGAATAGGGACGAGGAGTGACTGTGATGTCACACTGCTATATTTCCGTGCCGAAAAAAGCTGTCGAAACTCAAGGAGTGAGGATGCATCGATTTATTGTCATGGTGACTTCCGTGCTGCTGATCGCCGGATATGTCGTTGTCTGGCACGTTGCGCCTTCCGGTTTATTGTTCTCGCCTGGATGGGCGCCTTATATAGCCTCTTAAAAATATTGCGAAAAGACGCCCGCCGCTGTGCGGGCTTTTTTTCGTCTGGAGAAAAGCATGACCGTCACAGAGAAAAACCGCGACATCCTTGCGCGCACGCTGTGGGGCGAGGCCCGCGGGGAAGGGCTGGCCGGGCAGATCGCCGTCGCCTGGACGATCCGCAACCGGGTAAACGATGGCAAGGCCAAGTCCTGGTGGGGCGAGGGCTATGCCGGCGTGTGCCTGAAAGCCTGGCAGTTCAGCTGCTGGAACAAGAACGACCCAAACTATGCCTACCTCAGTGGGAGCAAGCCGATCCCGGCCGGGCAGTTCGCCCAGGCGCAGCGAGCTGCCGACTAGGTGATCGCCGGTACCGCACCAGATCCCACCGGTGGCGCGACTCACTACTACGCGACCACCATGCCGAAGGCTCCGGTCTGGACTGTGGGAGCGAAGCTGACGCTGAAGCTCGGGCACCACATCTTTTTCAGGGATGTGCCATGACAGCCTTCTGCAGATTGTCTCGATCGCTGGCCACTGGCGCCGAAGGAACCCTGTGGTTCGAGTGCCCTGGCTGCAAGATGCTGCATAGCATTCAGCATGGATCCGGCCCTGGCCCGCGGTGGGGCTGGAACGGGAACCTGGAAGCGCCGACGTTCACCCCTTCGATTCTGGTCCACTACAACTGGACCGTGAACCGCGTGGGAAAAAGAGAGCGTGTGTGTCATTCGTTCGTGACCGATGGGCGCATTCAGTTTTTGGGCGACTGCACTCATGCGCTGGCCGGCCAGACCGTCGACCTGCCTGATTGGGATGATGAGGCATGACGGCCTACATGAAGGCAGGGGCTATCCTGCTGCTGGTCGCGCTCGCCATCAGCGCACTGTTTGGCGCCTATCACCACGGCCTGTCGGTCAAGGATGCCGAGTGGCAGGAAGAGTGGAATGCTCGCGACACCTGGGACGCAGCCGCCGCACTGACCAACGAAGCCGCTGAGCGCGTCAAAGAACAAGCCCGCCAACAGTCAATCAACAAGGCGATTCAGGATGGCCAACAGATCATCGACCAAGCAACCACTGATGCTGATGCCGCTCGCGCTTCTGCTGGCAGCCTGCGGGACACCGCTGACGACCTTGCCCGTCGCCTCGCAGCCAGTCAAAGCGGCGGCCATTCCTGCACCACCGCCGCAAGCCAGGCAGCTACCCGCGCCGTCATGGTGTTTGCCGACGTGTTCAAGCGCGCTGACCAAAGAGCGGGAGACCTGGCGGCAGATGCTGATCAAGGCCGGGGTAGGGGGGTGACGTGTGAGCAGGCGTACCACGGACTTGGGATATAGGGATTGCGTTCGGTCGGCAGGACGCCGGAGGAGGGTGGTACAGCCACGAGGATGTGGACCAAGTGAAGTCCGTGCATAACGCCGGAGAACGCTTTAAAGGGCTCGCACTATTTTGAGTAATGGCAACTTGATATCACCTTGCCAGCATCTACTCTGATACAACCACAGACAGTGAGGTGACTCCCATGCATAAGGCTCTAGCGATTTTCCCGTCCTGCTTGCCGCTGGCTGTGCCAGCGTTTTCTCGGTAACGAGTGCCGGCTAGGAGCAATAGGGGCTCGAGGTGCTGGAAGCAAAGCCGTGAAGGTTCTCGCCCACTTCCGCCGAACAAGCTGATGAGCACCTCTTCGATGACATAATTCAAAACATGGAGTGTTTATGTTTGACTGGATTCGCAACATTCGCGTCAGCGCAAAACTTGCCTTGGGCTTTGGCCTAGTGTTGGGCTTAACGTCTTTGATTGCTATCACGGGCTGGATAGCGATCAACGCTCTCACCGACCGTAGCGATAAATTAGCGAGTATTTCTAGTGTCGGTGATCTGACAAGAGACCTACGAATTAATCGTCTGACAATTGAGCTACACCCAGATGGCGCAGCTGGGAAATCGGTAATCGTTGTTCTCAACGAACTCGATAAAGTCTTGGAAATCGCTCGAAATCAGCTGGTAGAGCTTGGTGATATCGCGCTGGTTGAACAACAGCGATCTGCCGCGCGCGACTATCGCGATGCTTTTAGCGATATGGCTAGTGAAAAGAGCATGAGTAAGGACGGAGCTATTTCGACTCAGGTACTTGCGCGCTTGCAAAAACAGGGTGATGTCCTGCTTGAGGCAGGTGATCAGCTGATGTCTTCGCAAATCGCCAAGCGCAATGCGGACTCGTCTCGAGCAAAATCCATGCTCGGTATCGTTACGGCGCTGGCTCTGCTGTTAGGCACTATTGCTGCCTGGTCCATCACCCGGCAGATCGTTATACCGTTGCAGCAGGCTCTTAAGGATGTTGATCGTATTGCCGCCGGTGACCTTAGTCAGGATGTTGACGTGGGGCGCAGCGATGAGCTGGGTAAACTGCAGGCGAGCATGCAGCAAATGACCATTAGCTTGCGTGAGCTGATTGGCGGTCTTGGCGCTAGTATCACTCAGATAGCCAGCGCCGCTGAAGAATTGTCGGCGGTGACCGAGCAAACCAGCGTCGGCGTCCACAGTCAGAAGGTCGAGACCGATCAGGTAGCTACCGCTATGAATGAGATGGCCGCAACCGTGCAGGAGGTCGCGCGTAATGCCGAAGAAGCCTCAGTAGCTGCTGTTGCTGCGGATCAGCAAGCCCGCGAAGGAGACCAGGTGGTCTGTGAGGCGATTGCTCAGATCGACCGTTTGGCTGCCGAAATCGGCAACTCCACTGAAGCCATGAACCACCTGAAAGATGAAAGTGACAAAATCGGGGGTGTGCTCGATGTGATCAAATCGGTCGCGCAACAAACTAATCTATTGGCCCTCAACGCGGCTATTGAAGCTGCTCGCGCCGGCGAGGCAGGTCGTGGTTTCGCCGTGGTCGCCGATGAAGTCCGCAACTTGGCCCTGCGTACTCAGAAATCTACTGAAGAAATCGAAGGCTTAATTGTCGGCCTGCAAAACGGTACTCAACAAGTGTCCGAGGCGATGGAAAATAGCCGCACCCTGACGGACAGTAGCGTTGAGTTGACACGTCGCGCCGGGGCATCACTGACAAGTATTACTCGCACAGTGTCGACCATCCAATTGATGAACCAGCAGATTGCGACCGCCGCCGAACAGCAGAGCGCAGTTGCTGAGGAAATCAATCGCAGCGTGCTAAACGTACGCGATATTTCTGAGCAAACTGCCGGCGCCAGTGATGAAACGGCCGCCTCTAGCGTAGAGCTGGCTCGCTTGGGCAACGAGCTTCAAGTCATGGTCAGCCGCTTTCGAATGTAAAGCGCCCCTGATCGTGCGCCAGAAACCTAACCATTCCTTCCAGGCGCCGGCTTATGGCTGCGCCTGTCATTCGTTATGAGTGCCTGCAAAGGGTCGTTTACTGTCCTTTCAGGGCAAGCACTGACGCTGAAGATCGGCAGGACGCCAGGGAAGGCGTGCGACCCTGCCTGTACTCCCTGATTAAATAGTCGGCAACGGAGGCTGGCATGGGAGATCTTGACGAGAAGATAGCTGCAGGGGAGCCGCTAATGCAGCAGGCCCTGCAGGCGTTGCGCCGGTACAACGACGCAAGAGGCGTTAAGCCGGCCGAGGAGATCGAACGCCTGCGCCTCGAAGCGGAAGCACTCATGACGGCGATGTCGGAGTATGTATCTCGGTCGCTGGTCGGTCCGGATCGGATACTTCATTGAGGTGCTTTTTTGAACTGCTCCCATCCTGGCTGGTCAACCTCGAGAGGGCTCATAGACAGGATGGTAGTGTGGAAGACGTAGTGTTGGGGCCAAAAACGAAGCTGGAAGCTGACCGGTTGCTGGCGCAGATCGGGTGGGCTGATTCCATGATTGTCGCGGTGAAGGCCGGTGTGCGAGCCGAGGGCTTTGTGCTGGGGCTTGAGGCGGCTGGCGCGCTGAGGGCTGGTGATGCCGAGAACCTCTATGTGGTGTTCGAGTCGGCGCTTGAGGAACGATTGAAGATTCTGGCTTCCTGAGTGCCGGCAATCATTTCACCCAAGCTCTGGTCTTCCTCGCTATCCCTACCCCTATCCCTATCCTTACTCATCGAATCCACCATTTCCTTTCAAGTTTTCAGCTAACCCTTCCAATCACGCCCGTCTTGAATCCCGGCGTGCCATTAGGATGGCATCATGAGGTACGCATTGTCGTTGCGCTGCTCATATCGAATGACGGCTTCTGGCCAGACAGCGACGGTCTAGCATCGACCGTCGCAGAGGGTGATCAGACTTCCGTCTGTTCCGCTATTTCCAGGGCGTCATCGACCTCGATTCCCAGGTATCTGACGGTGCTTTCAAGTTTTGTATGACCAAGCAGGAGTTGGACAGCTCTCAGGTTCTTCGTCCTACGATAGATCAACGATGCCTTCGTTCGCCGTAGCGTGTGAGTACCGTACATGGTTGGGTCAAGGCCAATGGCTGTCACCCACGCTTTGACTATTCGAGCGTATTGCCTGGTGGAGAGATGATCTGAACCATGCAACCGGGTCGGAAACAAGAAGTCCTCACCATAGAGGTGGGCCTGATGCATCCAAGCCTCCAGAACCGTTCGGGTTTGCTCAGTGATTTCAAATTGCACTGGGTGCTGAGTTTTCTGCTGCATCACGATGGCCCGTGACGACATAAGTTCTCCATGGGCTATATCTCGTCCTCGCAGCTTGGTTAAGTCACAGGCACGCAGCTTACTGTCGATAACCAAGTTGAAGAGAGCCAGATCCCGTGTCTTCTCCGCGAGTTGAAGTCTGACCCGGATGGCCCAGATATCTCTGACTCGGAGCGGGGCTTTCTGCCCGACAAGCTTTCCCTTGTTCCAAGGTTGATGGCTGTATGTAGCAGTAGTGTTCATGGCTTGTCCTCCACGTTGAGGGAGGACAAGGGTGGATCAGGCACCGTGCGTGGTGGTCGCGATCCCGACCCAAAGCGGACAGAGCTGTCCATCAGGCGGTGTCGAGAGTCTTCGGAGGCTGCTTGCTGTGGCAGCTCATACAGCGGCTTCCGAGGATTAATGTTGAAAGCCTACCGGCTAGGTTGATGCCGAAGACTGAATGAAGCTTAACCGCCTTGCGGTACCACTCGGGCATCATTACCTGAGCCTTGGATATATACGTTCATGCCTTTACCCAAGGAGGGATTGATCGGCTGGGTAACCGATACCAGCACGCCACTTTTGACCCTCACGATGATCTGTTGCGCTTCTACCGGTTGGTCGTACTTTTTCTTTTCTACGTAATTACCACCTACCGCACCGGCGAGCGCACCGGCAACCATGGCGACATCGCGTCCCGTGCCCTTGCCGATCAGGCTGCCGATACCGAGACCGCCAAGGCCTCCGAGTACGGCACCGACGCCACTGTCGTGATTAGTCTGCATCTGCGTCAGCGATATCTGCTCGATCTTCCCGGAGCGAATCTCGGTTTCACCAGCACCGCCATCGGTCGATCCCACAGCGGAGCAGGCACTGATCAACACAGTCGCCAACGTGAGGGTCATCCAGGACAGAATAGCTTTCATGCTGTGTACCTCTTTATTGGTAGTTGATTACTGGTACTTGATGGCAATGCCTTTGAGCTTGCGCCCCTGGATTGTTTCTATGTCACGGCTCCATCGTGGGCCGGACACGTAGGCCGCTACGGGCTGGATATGGTCGTAAACCACGACGACTGCGTCTGCGCCAAGCTTGGCGCCTTCTTCACGCAGTTTCTGTTCGACCTGGGTGATGGGGGGCGCCGGGTCGACACTGGCATCGATCAGGATTTCACCCAACCGCACATGGGCGCGCGTCGGCTCTGTGCGTAACACCTGGACTTCGCTGGGCAGCGTCGGCGCAGGATGCTCGACCCCGACGTAAGCGGTCGTCTGGGCATCGACCGTCGCGCAGGCACCTAGCGCTAGCACACTGGCGATGAGCGCGGCGGTGAGTAACGGCCTCAGCAATCTTGAAAATAGAAACGAACAAGCCCACATAGCAGCGGTCCTCTTTTGAGGTTTATTCAACCGACAACCTGGGTTGGCGGTTGAGACGGAGCTCAACTGCGGATGAACGCCCAGAGATCAGCATTCAATTTATCGATTGCGGCTTTGAAGTCCTGCGTGGTGATTGTCTGGCTCTCGTTCGACAGTTGGGTGCCAAACACCTTGCGTACCACTTTGGCCACGGTCTGATTGGTCTTCGCGTCGATGAACTCGGCTTCGATGAACAGATTAGTGTCCTGATCACGGTGACCGGTCGCGGCTTGCGTCGCCCCGACCACGGCCGCGATCGGCACTACTTCCTACCACTTCATGCCTTCGTTGGAAGCACTCACCCCGGTGATCGCTGCGCGAAGGATCAGGGGTTTTGACCCGGCTGGTACGGCGGTCGTATTGGACACTACCCGATATTTCTGACCCAGCACGCCTTTGGCTTTGCTGGTCATGTAGTTCTGCAACTCATTCAGCGTCTGCTGGTTGACCCGTTCGTTGGGTTTGGGCGCCGGATAGAGTTCCAGCTTGTTGAACACCACCGTGTCATAGGCATTTGCGTTCCACGACGGACTCACCCAGCGCATGGCCTTCTCGCCACTGGTGGTCGTTACTTCTTCCAGGTTCTTGTAGTTGGGCAGGAAGCCTGAATATTGGTCCTGTTCAGTGATTTTCGAGGTACAACCGCCAAGCAACAGACCGGCCAGTGTGGCGCCGACGAGCAATTTTCGGGGCAAGTTCATAGTGGTTGGTGCTCCTTGGTTGAAGTTTCTATTTCGTAGGCTGGACATCAGAATCGCCATGTCATGTTTCCGGTCAAGGCTTGAATCCAGGCGTTGTCGAACTGGCCGGAAGTTCGATTTCCCGACAGGGACTTGGTCTGGTCCACTGGCATTTCGCCGAGCCAAATCATGGCCCAGCTGACGTTGACATCAGTATCCTTGTTCACAGCGTAGGTGGCTCCCGTCGCAATGCGCCAGGATTCGCCCATCGGCACGGTGAAGGTGCGATTGCTGTCCGAAACGGCGCTGCTGTCGTAAGCCACGCCGACATTCCACAGCAGTTGTTCGGTGGCCTGGTATTGCGCGCCAAGGGAGAGATGCCAGGTGTCTTTGAAGCCAGCGTCGACTGTTCTCGATTGCGATCCGAACGCCGTGGTATCGACCTCTACGGCGATGTCACCGAACTCCGACCAGTCCTGCCAGTTGACCGACGCCAGTAACGCCCATTGCCGGTCGAGTTGCTGGAACAGACTCAGGGTCACGGTTTGCGGCACCGTTATATCGAGCTGGGTGTTGGTGCCGTTGACTCGCTCCAGCAACCGGCCATCGCCCTTGACGTCCAGCCCGTCTTCGAATTCCAGGTCGACCTTGCTGGTGTAGGTCAGGCCAATGCGAGTTCCGGTTTGCGGGACGTAAATCACCCCGACGTTCGCGCCAAAACCCCAATCCTGGTCTTTGTACTTGAACTGGCCGTCGCTGCGGTCAGTGAAGCCGAAAGGCGAGCGGTCGATGGCAGTCTGCGCTTCCAGCATGCCGTACATGGCTCTCACGCCCAGGCCGACCGACCATTGCTCATTGAAGCGGTAAGCCACGCTGGGTACCAGGGACACACCGAGGAGGCTGGCGTTCTGCGCGAAGTAGCGCCCGGACCAGTCGTTGTCGTAATTGACCGCCAGCCCGAAGTCGCCGTACTGGCCGAAGCCGACACTCCAGTGGTCATCCAGTTCATGGCTGATGAAGAAGCTGCCGCCGGGAATCGGGTCCAGCGCATTGCCACTACCGCTGCCCGTGCCGTTGGTATCGGAATCGCGGTCGAAGGTCAGGTCGCCATAAAGCACCTGTAAACCACCGGTGATTTGCGTGCCCGGCAGATAGCTCATGCCCGCCGGATTACTGGCGATGGTCGATGGGCCCTGGGCGCGGGCGGCTGCACCGGCATTGGCTAGGCCGGCGTTATCGGTGCCGATTTCGTAGAGCATGATACCGCCGGCCCAGGCTTGCTGGCAGCACAGCGCGAGGAGTGTAAAGGCGGGCAGGGCAGTGGTTCTGGTTGGCATGGTTAACCTCGGTACTATCCATTTTCGAATTAGCGTAGCGGGTCATCAACCCATGAGCCTGCAAGCAGGCCCGCGCTACTGGGTTGATAGCCCGAAAGATGGCGCGGAGGGCTGGGGATTTCGGGTAGCATTTACGCTGTTGTTTCCCAAGTGATTCCAACCCCGCTTCTCCATCTCCACACAGTCCATTACTTCGCCACGATCGTGACTCGTGAAATTGTGTAAAGAACCGCCAAAGCCCATGCCTCAGTGGCGATATAGAGGCGCTGGTTTCAAGGTGCCGCACTATCAAAAGGGTAGATTTTGCGCCACTCCTTGGCCATATCCACCACCGTCCAGTTCTGCGCCCGGGCTTCATCCAGGGCTTTGTCCAGCTTGCCGATCTTCGACTCCCGGTCATAGGCCCATTCACGCTGTGCATCGGTATGATGCACGAGGCCCATGAAGCGCTTGCCGTCGCCCGAAGCGGTCCACTGCAACATTTGCTGATCGCCATCGGAGTTACCAAAAGCGAGGATCGGTCGACGGCCTATCACGCCTTCAATACTGACGGGTTTGCCTGGGCCATCGTCGTAATGGGCGAGCTTGGGCAGGCGCATGATCACCGGCTTGCCCGCGTTATATTGATACTCACCGGTGAACGTGGTGCCGATTACCTGCTCCGGTGGAACGCCATACACTTCCTCCGTCCAGGCGCGCATGAACTCCACTTCGCCTCCAGACACGATGTAGGTTTTGAATCCATTGGCGCGCAAATAGGCGAGCAGTTCGAGCATCGGCTGATAAATCATCTCGGTGTACGGCTTATGGGTTTTGGGATGAACGGCCTTGGCCAACCATGCCCGGACATTGGCCAAAAAGGCTTGAGTACTGATCTCGGTATGGGTGGCATCGATGATCTTCATCAGCCCCTCCATACCGCTGCTTGCCAAGGTTTTGTGGTCGTTGTCCAGCACTGCCTTGAATGGCTGCTGCTGTTGCCATTCTGGATGCTGTGGCGCCAGGCGCTTGACCTCCTCAAGGGCGAACATCATTTGAAAATACAGGGGCTGTTCGCTCCACAACGTTCCGTCGTTATCGAACACTGCAATGCGTTCTGCCGGCGGCACAAAGTCTTTGGAACTCTCAGTCGTCACTGCCTGGACGAATTCTACAATGGCGTGTCTGGAAGTGCCCTCTTGCCAGGAGGGTAAGGGTTCGGCTGCTTGCAGCAGCAGCGGCCACAACAGGATAAGCCAAAGCCAACGCATTGACGGACGAACCAACGAGATGTCGTTCATAGATTTACTCCCCTTAAAAATCGGGCGAGAAGTTGGACCATTAAATATTCACGGCCTTGCTGGTCACGAGTGGTGGATACCCGCCCACCTCAAATTGCGAAGTGGCGACCTCTGATGAGACCGCCTTTTTTCGGCTGATCAGTTGCCGGCTGGCATCGGCAGGTTAATGCCTTCTTTTTTCAGGACATCACGCACGTATTGGAATTTCTGGTACTGCGACAGCTCGATCGGCCCGTCATAACCCATGCTTTGCAATTTGCGCGGTGGGTAATCGACGTAGGTTTTCATCAGCTTCATGATCGCGCCCGTGATCGGCACCATTGTCCAGGTACGCTCGGTAAAGTTGTTCATGAAGAGGTCATAGCGCTCTTGCGGGTCTTGCCACAAGTCAAAGACTTGCGGCACGGTGGCCACGTATTTTTCTGCGCCTTTCCATCCCAGGTTGGTGTCCACGGCCAGACCACCGGTTTGCGCGCCATCATCGCCCCGCAGGTTGAACACGGCCTTATAGTTTCCAACACGGGCCGCACCCGGGGACAATTCGTTTTCGGTAAAGTAGAACCACTCTTTGCGCGGAGAAGGGCCACTGCCGGTGAGCACGGGCGTCATGTCGTAACTGTCGAAGATGATCGGCTGACCCTCGCGATCTTTCTCGGGCAGCTTCACGCCAGCAACAGAGGCGAACGTCGCCATCAAATCCAGGCCACCGAGAATCTCGTGATTTTTCGTGTCCGCCTTGATCTTGTCTGGCCAGACGGCAATTGCCGGTACCCGGTTACCGCCTTCACGGACGGTGCCCTTGGTCCCGCGGAACGGCGTATAGCCCGCATCCGGATAAACATCCTGCCAAGCCCCGTTGTCAGTGGTGTAAACCACCAGGGTGTTCTTATCCAGGCCGAGTGCCTTGAGTTTGTCCATGATGCGACCGATGTGGGTGTCGAGTTCGACCACCGAGTCGGCGTACTTGGACTTGGACATGGACTTATGAATGAACTCCGGTGCCGGCATGTTCGGCTGGTGGACTTTCATGAAATTGACGTTGATGAAAAATGGCTTGTCCGATTTGGCCGCTGTGTCGAGAAACTCCAGTGCGGCTTTCTCGACATAGTTGTCAAAGAATGGAATGCCGACCACGCCGGGTTTGCCATTTACGACAGGCGTGTCCACGTACTGGCCATTGACCTTGAATTCTTCGACCGGTTTTTCGCCCGCCTTGCCGGACAAAGCGCCCTTGGTCACGCTTTGAAACATCGCGCGGGTCTCCGGGTCCATGTCCGGGAACCACTCTGGGTCCGCATAGGTGTAGGCATTGAGGTGGTAAAGACCGACGTATTTCATCACGTCATAACCTTGCGCATTGGGAAGCGCATAATCAGCTTCGCCCAAATGCCATTTGCCAGTGAAGTAGGTATCGTACCCACCGGTTTTCAACATCGATGCCAGCGTCCACTCAGCTGCCGGCAAGCCACCGCCCTGGCCCTGGAATGCCACGGTGGTCATGCCGCTACGATTGGGGATCCGACCGGTTTGCATGGCCGCCCGACCAGGCGTGCAGCTTGGCTGGGCATAAAAAGAGTAAAAAGTGACCCCTTCTGCCGCCAGCTCATCGATGCTGGGCGTGGGCATGCCTCGACCGATCCCACCTCCATAGGGGCCGAGGTCGCCATAGCCAGTATCGTCGGAGACGATAAACAGAATATTGGTCTTTTCCGTTTGAGCCGCGTGGGCAAGTCCGTTCAATGACAAAAGTGCAGCAAACACTATAGATAGCCTGAAACGATCCGATAGCTGTTCCATACCAGGAATCCTCGTTGTTTCATGGTGTTAGCAACCAGGTGATGAGTGCACATCAACATTGTCCCTTGGTGCATTGACCACCGAGTCATTAGCCTAAGGTACTGCGTACAGAATCACTTCCCCTTACTGCATGACCATGCACGGGTTAAGGCGCAGGAAAGAGTCTAGTGCGGTTTTGTCAAGTGAGCGTGGCGATTGTAATGTTTTCGCTGGTGTATGTAACGCCAGGATTACAAACTGTATGTGCACCCATCATCAATACGATAAACAGCAAGGCAATCGCCAGATATGGTGCTTCTCGATTCACATATAATCAGGGCCATTCATCGAGTCGCTTGCGCGATATCGCCGCAGAAAATATCGACGTTGCCATCCTCGGGTGAGGTACGCACGACAACGGAGTACTTGCCGGAGAGCAGGTCTGACATGGGCATCGGCGCGCTTCTGTAAAAGGTCCAGCCACCGGTACCCGCATTGGGTTCAGTGTTGACCTTGTCGTTCATTGCGTAGGCGTCTGGTCCGGGTTGCTGGCAGCTGCCTTTATTGATGAACGTGAATAAACGCGGGGGTAAGATAGTCCCGGTTGGAACCCCGCTAATGTAGAAGTCAAAGTTGGTCTGATTGCCCGCGCCGGTCAACGTGGTATTGGCAATTCGACCCGGATTTTTGTGGGTCGCTGCCAAAGGAAAGTTCATTGATTGGTTTGATGAGTTGGTGCAGCCAAAGAGACTCGCGGTGATCAATAGCGTTGCCATGGGGATACAGGGTTTCATTGCCAACCTCCAATAATGGAAGAAGTGCGGTGGGGGACTATTGGGTATAGCTTATTAACACGGCGTTGCGCATCCTTAATGATGACGCTGTAACCCTTCTTGGTCGCTAAGGCATCGATTTCCTTTCGATGAAATGGTGGCACTGACTTGTATCACTGCTTGGTGGACAATGAGCGAGTCCAGTTCAGTATGAGTTCTGCCCAGTATCACCAGAACATCGACTCACTGATTGGCTCAATCAGCTCCGACCCAAGATTTCGCACATTACCCACCGCCCGATCAACCTTAAACCACTCGAAAGCCTCGGCCGACTCGCCCTAGAGAAGTACCATTTGTTCAGCGCGCTCCTTCGGTGTAGCGGGGGCCAGCCATTCCCGGGCCAGTTCCGGTGACAACGCCACTGGACGACGGTCGTGGATGTCGACCATGCCGCCGACGCTGTATGACTCGATCCCGATTAGCTGGCCTGGCATGCGAGGCTGCTTGCTGACTGCACAGGGCACACAGGGTAATGGCGGGCAGGGCGGATGTTTTTATCTGCATGGGGTCACCTCAGCAAATGTCCGTCATGAACGCGGGTGGCGAGCGCTGGCCACCCGCGAATTCAACTGCTTACTTGCCCATGGCCGCCCGGGCCGCTTCGATCTTGGCTTTGACTGCTTCGAGGTTGAAGCTCGCGCCTTTTTGCATGGGCGGGAACTCAACCGCGGTTTCAGCCAGTTTGACCACCTGCTGCTGCACAAACACAAATCGCCAGAACTGGAATTTGAACCACTCGAAATACTCCAACGAGCCATTGGCCGCCATGTTTTCCGGCCATCCGGCGCGTTCGAACGGGTCGAGACGCAGGTTGGTCAGGATCGGCATGTCCAGCGTGGTTTTTGCCCCTAGCCAGCCACCAGGCTGGTCAATGAAGCGGTACTTGAAGTCATCGATACGGATTGCGCCCAGCGTGCTTTCGCCGAAGTAGAAGATCTCATGGCGGTTCGACGGACCTTTGCCAGTGATCATTGGTGTTTGGTCATAGCCGTCCAGGTGCACTTTGTAAGTGGTATCGCCCAGTTGTTTACCCTTGAGCAGTTCGGCGCTGATGTTCGGGTTGCCGGCCGCCGCGACGAAGGTCGGGAACCAGTCCATTCCGGACATGATGCCATTGGCCACCGTGTTTGCCGGTACTTTGCCCGGCCAACGAACGATCGCCGGCACCCGGAAACCACCTTCCATTACCGTTCCTTTACCCATGGCAAACGGCGTGGTGCCGCCATCCGGCCAGGTGAAGTTTTCCGCGCCATTGTCAGTGGTGAACAACACAATGGTGTTGTCATCCATGCCGTCTTTTTTCAGCTTGGCCATCACGTCGCCGACGATGTCGTCGAGCTGCGCCATGCCGGCTTCCTGCTCCGACCAGCCATTTTGCGCGTTGCGCATGGCTTCGTACTTGTCGGACAGGTGCGTGACGATGTGCATGCGGGTCGGATTGAGCCACAGGAAGAACGGTTTGTTGTCCTGCTTGGCCTTGTCGATGAAGGTGAAAGCTTTGTCGCGAATCTCGTCGTCGACGGTTTTCATCCGCTCCGGATAGAGCGTTCCGGCGTCTTCGATTTTCTGTTTGCCGACCTTGCCCCAGCGGGGCATCACGGTCGTATCGTCAGTCGTCGTGGCCCAGCTGTGAACCATATTCCGCGGGCCGACGGTGGGTAGAAGATCTTGCGGATAATTGGGGTGCGCCGGATCTTCCATGGCGTCGAGGTGATAGAGATAACCGAAGAACTCGTCGAAACCATGCACGGTCGGCAGGAATTCGTTCAAGTCGCCCAAGTGGTTCTTGCCGAACTGACCGGTGGCGTAACCCATGGACTTGAGTGTGGTGGCGATGGTGACCGCTTCGGCGGGAATACCAATGGGAGAGCCGGCCTGCCCGACAGTGGTCATCCCGGTACGGATCGGCAGTTCGCCGGTAATGAAGTTGGCCCGCCCTGCGGTGCAACTGGCCTCGGCGTAGTAGTCGGTGAAACGCATGCCTTCAGCCGCGAGCTGGTCGAGGTTGGGGGTTCGACCGGCCATCATGCCCTGGTTGTAGACACCGATGTTGGACCAGCCAATATCGTCACCCATGATGACCACAATGTTGGGGACTGTTTTGTCGGCTGCTTGAGAGAGGCCGGGGAAAACCATTGCAGACAACAGTACTGATACAACGAACGCCGTTGATAACTTTGTCCGGTTCATGTCGAGCTCCTGCGCACTTGCGTGAGTACCCTGAGACGAGCCCCCGACCGTCCTTAAAAATTGGATCCCCCGCGAAGAGCGTAGGTACAAACTGTAAAATATCCAGTAATTGATGTTCTTATGTAAGCCGTTGTTTCATGGGGTTTACAGCCTGCTCGGCTTTTCAGATGGTGAGTAACATCTCATCCAGATAAGGTCCGCGCGTGTCTAGATTTTGAAATTCCTAGAGTGGCATTGCATTTGAAGAGCTGTGGCGATGGCCGTCTCTAACTGATCCAGCGTGTAAGGCTTATGCAGACAAATCGTCGAGGGCGGGATCACCTGCTCATCGATGAGATAACCAGAGGTGCGTGCGCAAAACCACCGCTGCAGGCCACGGTTTACCGTTTGCATAAGCGCAAAAAAGCGTATGGTTTTCCACCCGGTATAGGATATGTATCCTTTATAAAACAATAGGTTAGGTGTGTTTAGCCCCCAGCATGGGGTGCAACTGCTCTGGCGGGACGGCGGGATGATGTTTTCTAGAGAATATCGCAGCGTGCGCTATGCCGATTATGCATAATAATGAAATATTCCGGAGCTGGGTCAGGCTGCGAATTCGTTGGATTTTTCGTTCCGCAATTATTTTGAGGGTCTTGCAAACAAAGGCTCACATGGAAGCAGAAAAGCAAATATTGCGGAACGCGAACACCAGTCAGAGCCTTCTATTTCCTCGGTTTGTCGGAGGACTTAAAATCCCCCGCTCGTAAGGGCGTGCCGGTTCGATTCCGGCTTCGGGCACCATCTAAAATCAAGGGTTTGCGAGCGAAAGCTAACGCAAACCCTTGTTCGTTTCTGGTCCGCAAAAGTAGAGTCATCTGCCAAGGTAAAAATAACTCGATGACCCCAAGCAACCCGACTGGGAGGCAATCGAACGCGCCTACCGGACTGGATTGCTCTGCGTTAATTGACGCGCAAGCTCGACGGCTGCGGTGATAGCTGCTCTGGCTTGAGGGCTGTTCTTCCAGCACGTCGAACCTAATGCTGCGGATGCTTGGGCCAAGATGTCACCAACATCCGATTTTCTGAGTTCAGTCAGCGATTCGATGCCCATCTGCTCTAACCGAGTAATGACGGTAGGGCCTACACCCTTGAGCGCGAGCAACGCGGTTCTTTCTTCCAATGAGAATGGCATCCGTAAATTCCTTTTTTAAATAGTCCGTGGAAGTGTGCCCGACGCGAGAGGGGGCCTCAATAGACCGGTGTCATCGTTTTTCCAGCGGTCGCAATGGTGGCCACTTGCCTTTATCTGGGCGGGCATGTATTAAGTGCGAATTGTCGACAGTTCGGCTCGCCCTCTCGACGTTCCCTGATTTTTTTGACAAGTATGGGAAAGCAGGGTTGGGCCCCTAATTTATAAAGCAGGCAGGCCTCCCTTGATTCCAATGAATAGCGCACCCAAGTTCGCAACATTGTCGACCACCACCCAAGTCTCCGTTTACAGCCAACCGAATCTCAACGGTTCGGATGCCATACCGGGTGTTGGAACTGAAAACGCCAACCTGGCCAGCATCATTCAGTCGGTCATCAATAAGGGCGGCCACTATAACCTTGATACGTCCATCAAGAGCTTTGCTGATCCGGATTTCGCCACCAAGCTGGCCGCCAGCGGGTTTTTCTTCATGACCGACATGGAGGCTGGTAATCCTTCCAGTCTCACATTCCTGCCGGCAGATGCCAAAGCCGCCCTCGAGAATTGGGTGAGCAAAGGCGGCGTGATCATGATGACAGGCACGAGTGGTTCCCCAGACACCGTCTTCCTGAATTCAGTTTTCGGCTGGGATCTGACCAGCCAGAGCGGTAGCAGTTGGTCGCTCAACATGGCCAATGCATCAGGTACGCCTTTTGCCGGAGGACCGGCCACGTTGGGCAATACGGATGCGACTGACTCTATCGGCAGGGGCACTGTCTCCAACTTCAAGGCCATTTACGGCAAGGACGACAACGCCGTGGTTGCGGTGATTACTCATGGCGCCGGCAGTGTCATTGTCCTCGGCTTCGATTACTACGGTGCCGGCATCGCCGGCACTGGATTCCAGACTGCAGCGCCCCAGTATTTGCAAGATGTGACGACTGGCTCAAGCAGCACGAACGCTTGGGTCACCGACATCATCCCGCGTGCTATGCAGTACTCAACTCAACTGTCATCCGGCTATACCCTCAATCAGGGCAGTACCGGCCTGCAATCGACCAACAAACTGGCGATTTCCGATGCCGACCGCGACATCGTCACCGTTACCGCAACGGCACTGACGATCGAGCAGAAAGACAGCAGCGGCGTGGTAGTGACCTCCAACAGCCGACAGCCGACCAACAGCGATATGCTGGCGATGATCAGCCTGTCGCCGACGCCAGCGCTCGATGGTACGCAAACCCAGGGAAGCCTGACCTGGTCGTTCAATTCGGGCAGCGAAACCTTCAAGTACCTCAAAGCCGGCGAGCAACTGGTCCTGAGCTACACCCTCAATGCCGATGACGGAAACGGCGGCAGCAACCAGACCATCCTGCAGCTGGTCATCAACGGCAGTAATGACTTGCCGACGATTCAGGGCGTGCCGGGTTCGCGTCAGGTCATTACCGCGGGTAGCACGGCGGCCCTGGATAACTTTACCGTGCGGGACGTCGACACCACCGATCTGACGGTTAGCCTCACTGCCGTCAACGGGCAGATTGGTGGCCTCAACGGCTGGACCCACACGGGCAGTGTCTGGTCCAGGATTGCCACTGCCGATGTACTTAACGCGGATTTGGCGGGCGCCACATTCGTCGCGACTAAAGAGGGCAAAGCCAGTATCAAGGTCAGTGTTGCCGACGAAACCAACACGGCGGTCAATACGCTGTACGAACTGACGGTTAACAAGGCGCCAGAGGCTTCCTCGGCAGTCTCGATCGACGGTGTCGCGGTTTCTACCTCGGGTACCGGGTTGCCCGGCGGCGGTCTGGGCCAGCAAATCAACATTCCCGTGGTCAGCGACGGTCGCGTCGAGCAAACCGGGGCTGCCGGGGTTGCCGACATTCCGTTGGCGCAGAACGGCAACACGACGCTGCTTTCCGCTCAGCTACCGATCGGTTTCGGCCTTAAAGCGCAGGGTGGCGCCAATAGCACAGCCGGTAACTCTCTGGCGTCCCTGATCGAGTCCATCAAGGCCGTCAGCGCTGGCAACAACAGCCACGATCAGGCGCACTTGACCGGTAACGGCTTGGCGTTTCTCACCGGTCTGGTGGGCGATGCGGCGCTGATGGTGCAAACCCTCACGCCGGTGACCGCCAGCGGCAGTGCGCCGACGGCCCCTTTGGTGATCAATGGTTCAGCCGATGCTAGCCAGCACACGGCCCTGGTCATCGATGCCAGTTCTTTGCCGGCCGGCAGCGCGCTGCAACTGAACCATGTTGACTTTGCCTCGGTTGTGGGCGCAGTGAAGGTGATTGGCAATCAGTCCGGGCAACTGCTCAGTGGTGATGCCGCGAACCAGACATTCGTCCTGACGGGTAATAGCCACAGCCAGGTTTACGCTGGTGGCGGCAATGACACGATCGAAGTCCACGCCGCTGCGGCTTCCGGCGGCACAGCGGGCCAGCTCAACCTGATTCATGGCGGTACGAATGCCGACACCCTGGTGTTCAGCGGCGCGCGTTCCGACTATGTCATCAAGCAAAAAGACGGTCACACGCTGGTGACGCGGGTCGATGATCCATCGCAACAGACCCGCTTGATCAACGTCGAAACCCTTCAGTTTGGCGACGGCAACGTCAGCGTCGAGTCACGTTCAGAACTGAGCGTACTCGCCGGTCTTTATCAGAACATTCTGGGTCGTCAGGCCGACGTCAGCGGTTTTGAGTACTGGGGGCAACAACAAAGCAGCGGCATCCAGAACCTGGGCCAGATCGCCTTGAACATGATCGCTTCTACGGAAAACACAGCCCATGGCAATGTCATCACCAATGACATCGGCAACAATGTTGAAGTGCTGTACCACGCCATCTTCAATCGCAACGCCGAAGCCGCTGGCAAGGCGTATTGGATCACGCAGATTCAAGACCATGGCATGAGCCTGAAGGATGTGGCGAGCGCGTTCGTTGCCGCCATCGAAATGAGCGCAAACGTACAATCGGCAGCGCAGTGGGATTTCATCGTTTAATCAAAAGCCAGGTTCAGAAGAAAGGTCTCGAAAGAGGCCTTTTTACTGAAGGGAGCAGGTCTGAATTGGGCGCCGCAAATCCTCGGTTATGAGGTCAGCGTAGCAGCGGGAGTTTGAGGTCGGTAGAACGCCGTAGAAGGGGAACTACTGTAGCAATATACAACGCTAAGTTATTGACGGGATTGAGCCCTATTACTTTTCGTCGCCTTCGAAGAGCGTCGTAATCAGCTGTTTGATGTCCTCCTGCACGTCTTTCGGCAGACCATCCAGCTCATGCAACACCTTTGTGTCCATTTCACTGATGCTGTCAGCTGCGAGGACCTTCTTGACTCCTGTCACCACGTACAAAATGTCCACTCCCGCCTTGGCGATTGAGGAAAGGTAGGTGGCATTCGGGAACCGCGTTCCGCGCTCATACATGCCTTGGGCGTTCGCCTCGATTGCCCCAAGAGCCCCTAATTCATGCTGCGAAAGCCCGAGGCGTTTTCGTTCTTCCTTCAATCTGGCACCCATATCGCTCATATAGCCTCCTTTTTTCTGAGGGTTGATTAATTTGAGTGTACAGCCTCATCAAAATGCTGCGCGCCTGTATACCGCGGGCTCTCAACAATGTCGTGGAAGGCTTTAGTGTCTTGGTCTGTCTCTGTGCGGGGCTCTATCGCCGATCAAACCAATCTGCTGGCACTGAACGCCGCTATTGAAGCGGCCCGTGCCGGTGATGCGTGGTGTGGTTTCGCGGTGGTTGCCGATGAAGTGCGTGCTCTGGCCTACCGAACCCAGGAGTCGACCAAAGAGATAGGGCCGATGATCGCGGGCATACAATCGGGTGCGGTGCGTGCGGTCAATGCCATTCATAGCAGCCAAAGCCGGGCCAACAACACTCCAGAGGTGGGGTGTAGCTCTTGGCCCGCGCAGACAAACGCTCTTTTGAGGTAGACACTCTGACCTTGGATCATGCCTGGTTCTGATGGGCTTCGGCGAGAAAGCTCCAGACAGATGGGTTCTCGCCGAAAGCCACGTTGAAACGCAGCCAAGGCGTGGCTTGCAGGGAAGGGCGGAAGATACAGCCGGGTGACAGCAGGATGTTCTGCTTGAGTCCGGCACGCGTCAGAGCCACTGGATCAAAATCGGCCTTGCTACTGCCGATCCACAGGTAAGGAGTGGGGGCGGCGGGCGCCCAGCATTGCCAGCCGAGTTGTTGCAGTTGCAGTCGCGCGGACAATTGCGCGTTGAGCAGCCGAGCGCTCAACTTCTGGCAGCGTTTGCGCTGGGTGCCGTCGTTGAGCATCTGCAGGGCTAATTGTTCACTCAGTTGCGAACTGTACAGCCCGGTGGTCATCTTGTAATGCAGCAGGGCTTCGGCCACCGCCGGTTCCGCAGTGATGAAGCCGACGCGTAGCGAGGCGGCCAGAGTCTTGGAGAAGCTGCCGATGTGGATAACCCGCTGCAGATTGTCCAGGGCCGCCAGCGGTGCCTGATTGTCGCCGACCAACTGACCGGACACATCGTCCTCAACGATCCAGCAGTCATGGGTGTCGGCCAGTTGCAGCACACGATGCGCCACGGCCGGGCTGTAACTGGCCCCGGTTGGGTTCTGCAGCCAGGGATTTGTGAAGAACGCTTTGGGTTGATGCAGCGCCAGTAGCTCGTCGAGTTTTTCCACATCCGGCCCCTGCGGTGTCCAGGGTACACCGATGGCTTTGACCTTGTGATCGCGCAGGTTGGCCAGCAGGTTGATGTAGCCGGGGTCATCCACCAGCACGCAGTCTCCGGGTTGCAGCAGGGCGCGGACCACCAGATTGAGCGCCTGGCTGGCACCGTTGGTGAGCACAATATGGTCTATGTGCGCGGGAACGCCGCGATCACTCAGGTAGCGCTGGATCCAGCTTCGCAAACCAAGGTTGCCACGGGATTCACCATACTCGGTAATTAGCCCGCTGGAGCGGCCCAGGGCGCGCATCGCCAGGTGCAGGCCTGGCTCATCCAGCCATGTGTGCGGCAGACCGCCGCTGCCTGGTTGCAGGGCATCCGCATCTGGGTGAAAGGCGTCATCCAGCAGCCAGTAAACATCGCTGAGCGGCGCTGTGATGCGCTGCTGCTCGACGCTAAGGGTGGTTTGCGCGACAAAGAAACCATCGCCTTTGCGCGCCTCGACATAGCCCAAAGCAACCAGGCGGTCGTATGCCTGAACCACGGTGAAGGTGCTGACATCGAACTCCTTGGCCGCGGAACGGATAGACGGCAGGCGAGTGCCCTGGGCCAGTTGGCCGTGTTCGATGCGCTGGGAAAAGTGCTCTACCAGTTGACCGATGAGTGAGGTTTTACGAGCAAGTTCCATTGGCTGGGGGAGGCTTCCGCTGACTGAGGGGCAATGGCCGCCATTTTAGGAGCGCTGGCCCTGGAAAGGAAGTTGCCGGTGCAGTCGCCAGGGGGGCTACCTGCCTGTGCAGGGTAGTCGTGCGCCCCGATTTTTCGTCGCCCCCTGTACAGGTATTTCAACCGATACAGGTGCGGTCCATTTAGGGTCTGCTGTGTATGGAGCCTGAACGCAGAAGAGATAACGTGGAGGGGTGTTACCAGCACTCATCAGAGGAACACCCCAGATGCGCACAATAAAAAGAATACTCATCGGCTCTTTCATCTTCGCCAGTTGCAGTTTTGCCCAGGCACAAACCCCAATCGTCCGGATTGCCATTGAAGGGGCCTATCCTCCGTACAATTTCGTCAATCCGGACGGCAGCCTCGGTGGCTTCGATGTCGACATCTCCAACGCCCTGTGCGCGCAGATGAAAGTCCAGTGCAAGCTGATCAAGCAAGACTGGGACGGCATCATTCCCGGGTTGATGGCGAAGAAGTACGACACCATTGTCTCCTCCATGGCGATTACCCCGGAGCGCGAGAAAAAAGTCGCATTCTCGGACAAGTATGAGGGCGGCTACTCCATGCTGTTCGGCAACAAGAGTCTGACCGACAGCAGCCCCGCGGCCCTACAGGGCAAGATCATCGCCGTGCAAAAAGGCTCGATTCAGGAGAGCTTCGCCAAGGATTACTACGAGAAGGCCGGCATCCGGGTACAGCGCTACCCGGATACGCAGACCGCGCTGATGGATCTGAACGCCGGGCGGGTGGATGTCGTGGTGCTGGAAGTCGGGATTATCTACGACACCCAGAAAGACCCGAACCTGGGCGCCTACCATGCCTTCGGCGAGAAGTTCAATGATCCCAAGTACTTTGGCACAGGCTCCGGGATTGCCATGCGCAAGGGGGATCAGGCCCTGCTTGGGCAATTCAATCAGGCGCTCAAGACCATTCTCGCCAATGGCACCTACAAGCAGATAAACGACAAATACTTCCCGTACAACCAGTACGAGTGATGCCTCACCTGGCGTCGGCTTTGTCACGCCAGGCGGATTTTCAATTTGGATATCCCCATGCAACAGCAGCAACATGCGCTTGTAGTGCAAACCGTGGGTAGCCCGCGCGAAATCATCAGCCTGCACTTCGGCCCGCAAGGGCAGGGGCGCAAGGCTTACCTGCAGGCTGGCCTGCATGCCGACGAACACCCCGGCATGCTGGTGCTGCATCACTTGAAACTGCGCCTGCTGGAACTCGAGGCCGCTGGCCGGCTAACCGGTGAAGTGGTGCTGGTACCGATCGCCAACCCGATTGGTCTGAGCAACTACGTATTCGGCCGCCAGTTGGGGCGTTTCGAGCTGTCCAGCCGGGAAAACTTCAATCGTCACTACCTTGACCTGGCCGAACTGGTGCGTGAGCAGGTGGCCGACGAGTTAGGAAAGGATGTCGACGCCAACGTGGCACTGATTCGCCAGTGCATACGCAGCAGCCTGCAAGCATTGCAGCCCCTCACCGAGCTTGAATCGATGCGACTGACCCTGCTGCGTCTGGCCTGCGATGCCGACTGCGTGCTCGATTTGCACTGCGACAGCGAGGCCATGATGCATCTCTATGTGCACAGCGAGCAGCAGGCCGATGCCCGCGTGCTGGCGGGACTGACCGGCGCGCATGCGACTCTGCATGCCCTGAAGCAGGGCGGCAGTTCCTTCGACGAAACCTTCACCGCTGCCTGGTATGACCTGCGTCAGGCGTTTGCGCAGCAGCCGATTCCCATGGCCACCTTCGCTGCCACGGTCGAGCTGCGCGGCACCAGTGATGTCAGCCATGAACTGGCTCAGGCCGATGCCGAGGCGCTGCTCGCCTACCTCGGTCACCTGGGTCTGATCGCCGATGCGCAGCCGGTGGTGCCGCCGCCAATGCACGAGCCGACGCCGCTGGCCGGGGTCGAGGTGCTAAATGCGCCGCACTCCGGGCTGGTGGCTTACCGTGCGCCGATCGGCAGCTGGGTCGAGCCGGGCACCGTTTTGGCCGAGGTTATCGATCCGCTGACTGATCGGGTCAGCACCCTCACCAGCAATATCTCCGGCGTGTTCTACGCGCGGGTTCTAGAGCGTTTCACCGAAGCCAATACCGAGCTGACCTTCGTCGCAGGGCAAGTGCCGGTGCGTAATGGATGTTTGCTCGGTGCCTAAGGATTAATCCCTCAGTCAAGCAGGGCAGGTAACAGGAATAACAATAAGATGACCATGAAATTACGTTTCCCGTTGGTACTGATCGGCAAGCACATGCTGGCGGACACCCGCACTGGCGAAGACTTACGCGTCAGCACGCCCCGGAGGAAACATGTTTAACGGATACCTCCCGGCGATTCTCGCTGGCGTGCTTACAACCCTTGAGGTGGCGCTGTTGGCGTTGCTGCTAGCCATTTTGCTGGGGTTGACGGGTGCCTGTCTCAAGCTCTCGCCATTCGCCTGGCTGCGCTGGCCGGCGCATCTGTACACAACCATCATGCGGGGCGTGCCAGACCTGGTGGCTATGCTACTGCTGTTCTACGGCATGCAGATTTTCTGCAACGTCTTCACCGAGACTTACGGTTTGGCGCAATGGGATATCGATCCCTATGTTGCCGGAGTCATTACCTTGGCGCTGATTTACGGCGCGTACTTTTCCGAAACCTTTCGCGGTGCCTTTCTTGCTGTGCCGGCAGGCCAGCTGGAAGCAGGGGTTGCCTATGGCATGAGCCGCGCCCAGGTGTTTCGCCGTGTGCTGTTCCCCCAAATGATGCGCTTTGCCTTGCCCGGTCTGAGCAATAACTGGCTGGTGCTGCTCAAGAGCACTGCAATCGTGACCATGATCGGCCTGCAGGACATGACCTGGATGGCAGATCAGGCGGGTCGGGCCACTCGTCAACCGTTCCTTTTCTACATGCTGGTGTGCCTGCTCTACCTGACCCTGACGGCCTGCTCTCAATATGCTCTCGGCACCTTGAGTAAACGTTATTCCCTTGGCGTTCGGCACGCGGAGATTTGATCATGATCGACCTGCAACCGCAGATCATCCTCGACAACTTGCCACTGTTTTTTGCCGGTTTGCTCATGACCCTCAAACTCACCGGCTGCTCCTTACTGATTGGCCTTCTGTTGGCCATGCCATTGGCGCGCCTGCGAGTGTCGCGCAATCGCTGGTTGAGTCAGTCAGTCTGGGCCTACACCTACTTTTTCCGCGGTACGCCAATGCTGCTGCAATTGCTGGTGCTGTATTACGGTTTGTCACAGTTCGAATGGGTACGGAACAGCCTGTTCTGGCCTTACCTGCGCGAGCCTTACTGGTGTGCCTTGATTGCCTTTGCGCTGAATACCTGCGCTTACACCACTGAAATTTTTGCCGGTTCCATGCGCAACATTCCACAGGGTGAGATCGAGGCCGCGCGTGCCTACGGGATGAGCCCTATGACACTGCTGTGTCGGATAATCCTGCCGTCGGCCTTGCGGCGCGCCATCCCGTCCTACAGCAATGAAGTGATTTTGATGCTGCAGGGGTCATCCATCGCCAGTGCGGTAACCCTCATGGACCTCACAGGGGCAGGCCGCAGTGTCTACTCGGACTACTACGCACCGTTCGAGGCGTTTCTCTTTATCGGCCTGGTTTACATGGTCATGACCTTCGCTCTGGTAGGCCTCTTCAGGTTACTGGAAGTGCGATACCTGGCTTATTTGGCGCCACGCACGGCCAATTGAGTCGTCCTATACCGTTCAAGAGGAATAACAATGACAACCCTCGTCGTAGAAAACATTCACAAGCGATACGGTAACAAGGAAGTCCTCAAGGGTGTTTCGCTGACTGCGCAAAAGGGCGATGTGATCAGCATCATCGGCTCCTCGGGTTCGGGTAAAAGCACCTTCCTGCGTTGCATCAACTTCCTGGAAAAACCCAATGCCGGGGCGATTCGCCTAGGCAGCGAAGACATTCGCCTGGGCACTGATCGCCGCGGTGAGTTGCAGGTGCTCGATCACCCGCAACTGCAACGCATGCGCACCAAGCTGGCCATGGTGTTTCAGCACTTCAATCTGTGGTCGCACCTGACCGTACTTGAGAACGTTATCGAGGCGCCCATCCATGTGCTTGGCCTGAGTCGCGCCGCAGCATTGAACCGTGGTCAGAAGTATCTGCAGCAGGTGGGGCTTGGTGAGTTCGCCAATGTCTATCCGGCGCACTTGTCCGGCGGCCAGCAGCAGCGGGTGGCAATTGCTCGCGCGCTGGCCATGGAGCCGGACATTTTGCTGTTCGACGAGCCGACTTCAGCCCTAGACCCGGAACTGGTCGGCGAGGTGCTCAAGGTTATGCAGGGCCTGGCCGCCGAAGGCCGCACCATGATTGTAGTGACCCATGAGATGGCCTTTGCCCGTGAGGTATCGACTCAGGTGGTCTTCCTGCACAACGGCCTTATAGAGGAGCAAGGTACTCCCCAGCAAGTTTTCGGCCAGACCAAAAGTGAACGCCTGCGCCAATTTCTCTGCGGTGCTCTGAAGTAAGCAAGTGAACAAGAATCAAAGATGAACACCAAAGAAAGAAATCCGCTTGTCCCCTATGCGCTGGATCGTATCGACCAAGCCATTTTAGAGGTGTTACGCCATGACGGTCGGATCACCAATGAAAAGCTATCGACCTTAGTGCATCTGACGCCCCGACCTTGCCTGGAGAGAGTACGCAAGCTTGAGCGGCAAGGGTTTATTCAGGGCTACAGCGCGATCATCAATATGCAGGCGGTCTCGCCAGGGTTATCGCTGCTGGTGCTGGTGGCATTGTCCAATCAAAGCGGACGCAGCGCCCAGAAAGCCTTCGAAAAAACCGTAAAAACGAGTGCACAAGTGCTCGATTGCCAATTGATCACGGGGCCGTTCGACTACAGTCTGCGTATGCGTTGCAAGGATATGGAACACTACCGTGTTGTGACGGAGACTTGGCTGAACAACGACCAATTGCATATTGATAAACTTGTTGCTCACCCTGAACTGGCGATTGTCAAAACCAGTGTAACAAGCCACCTTTAGATCAGTACCTTGGTATCGGTAGCGCAGCTTGGAGCCTGCTGCAACTTCGCGGCGGAGTAATCCAGGGAACGCCTCTTGGCTTCTGTAATCCTCTAAAATCAAGGGTTTGCGGGCAAAAGCTAACGCAAACCCTTATTCGTTTCCGGTCCGAAAAAATAGAGTTGGTCGGCAATTCACTTTGTTGGCGATACTTTTTCGTGACTGATCAAGCCTGTGCCCAGTAGCGAAACCCACAACGCCAGATCAATTCTTGCACTGCGCCAGCACTACCTTGCAGGTATTGGGCGTGCCACCGGATCGGCCTGCATAACGTCGGCAATTATTGATTGAAGAGCTGCGGACCCTTTGCAGATTGGGACCCCATGCCAGGCTTCCCTCTCCGAGAGTGGGCATTGCCTTGGCGAAGCACCTGGAGCCCCCGGTGGGAGTTGAAGAGCGCCCCTCGCCATGTTTATTCGCGCAGCCAGCAATAAACGAAAGACTGACAGCCAAAACGGAGAGAAAAACCAGAAGCCTGGTTTTTCGTGGTGCTTGTCTGGACATTCCATTTCCCCTGTTCATGAGGTTTCTGGCTGTCGTCCATGGCAGTCCTGTTGACAGCAGAGAGCTACACTTTCTTGAGAGTGCCAGATTTATATTAGTAGGGATTGTCCCCTGCGCTGGATGGAATCGTGTTCGGTCGGCAGGATGCCGTGGCAAGTGCTCCAGGTACTAGGTATATCAATAACTTGCAGGGCGAATTTCCTGCTTAACATTATGTTCCTGGTGTGCAGTCATGACGTGTCGATGCCTGCAGGATTGCAGCGCCTACGTCCATTCGTCAGCCGTTTTGCACTCTTGAGCCCGCCCAGGATCTTACATACAAACCCAAACACTTGGGTCGCAGGCAAGAGGTGCATATGGTTAAAACTCCGGATCTCCCAAAAGACCCACGACCCTCTGAACCACCGTCCGCCGCAGAGGAGCTGGGTTTCGATCCTGACTCGCCGGACCTCGCAGATCCGCAAGTCGATCCCATAGGGCCGGCGAAAATCCCCGGCAAGGATCACGGTGCCGATGGGCAGAGACCCGTGCCTAAACCCTATGATCCACTCGCCAATCTGCGAAATGATTAGTCAGCCTGGCCGAGAAGCCCTGCAGGTATATCCATGCAGGGCTTTTTCATTCCAGTCAGGCATGGGTGTGCTCAATACATTGGAAAAAGCTGGTTTTCGATCAACTTGGCAAGGTGAACGGCAATGACTACCGAAGACGAGTTCAGGATCAAGGCGCACAGGCTGCTAGTCGAGCTGGATGCGGCGACGTCAGAGATGATGCAGCTGATATCGGCGCATCAAATGAGTGGGCCGGAGTGGGACGAAACCAGCAAGCGGCAACATGAGGCTTATGAGCGCTGGGTGGAATATTTGAATGAGCGCTCGTAGCTTGCGTGCTGCAATGAATGCGACCTGAGTACATCGAGGCCCTATCAAGGCCAGCCCTTATCGGCGATCCGGCGCTACACCGATCTATCAGATAGCTTGCCGGTGGGGCTGGGCCAGTTCAGAAGTTTCCTCTCCACCAGGATATTTTCAAGTGCCTGGCGGGCTGAAGGGGTCAGCTGATGTTCACGGGCCTTGAGTTCGAGCAGGATCGGACTGGACCAGTTGCGATAGGTCTGTTCGGCGATATGTACAGCGCTCATTGATTTCACCCTCACTCAGGTGTCGGCCAATAAACAGCGGCAAGTTTCCAGGTGGTGAAGAGGCTAATAGAGAAAACCGAATGCCGCCAATCAGCAGAGTCTGGATGAGCTTTATGACGAGCGTGTTTCAAAAAAAACCATGCTCAATGGGTTTCATCGCAGAGCCAGTCAGAACTGTGCAGGGTCTTGGATTTACGTTAGGCAAATGACCGTTCGCGACCACTGGCAGGGTCTCAGTGCATGGGCTATTTCTATTATCCCGGCGCGGGGCCGGATCAAGGAGATCTCCATGCATTTGGCTGTGGAAAGACCTTATCCCGTGGATTACATCCATCCAAACGGAGTGCAGGCAAAGATTGATTTCTTATGGGGGGATCCCGAAAACCGGTCACCTGTCGGAATTGTCATCTGGCTCAAGGAAGGCGATGGACGGGTCAAGCTCGGCGAGGAGTTGGGCGAGTGGAACAGTTATGGCGACGCACTGCGGTTCGGTATTGCCCTGGCGAGCATTTGCCTTGGCCGGCTGCGCTGATGGGCCGGGCATTCAGAACAAAAACAAGTGGATTGAGGAGGCTCTCATTTCCAGCTGATGCGGGAAACGCTATGGCGCAGCGATGTTGACGCCAGGGTGTGGCGTGACTGCTGGTTTTAAACTAATGCTTAAGTCAGGGCACATCACTGGATATATCAGGGAGAGCGAAATGGCATCCGTAGACAGACCGCAACCGGTTAATTACGTCCACCCGGACGGCAGAGAGGCGACTATTGATTTCGAATGGGGCGACCCGGCTGATCCGACCCCGAAAGGGCTTCGTATCAATGTGAAGCACTCCGCAGACTATGTTCAGAACCTGCATGAAGTGGCCAATTACAAGAGCTTCGACGATGCCAAAAACCAGGGCCTCAAGCTGGCGAAAAATATGATCGAGCAAGCGGACCGATTGTAGCCAGTCATTCGAGCACCTGGTGTTCGTAAAAGATCGCAGCCTGCGGCAGCGCCTACAGTTTTTGCGTCCCGATCGGCGTAGGAGCTGTCGTAGGCTGCGATCCTGGCAATCTCATAGGCGCCGAAACGCTCTGGCTAGCATCGACGCTATCAATAAATCCAAGGTATCAGCCGCCAGGTGCTCGCGCAGTACGCGTCATACTCGCTGCCGAACTGCGCGCGTAACAGCGCCTCTTCGGCGCGTATGCGGGCAATCAGCGGAACCAGCGTAAGTGCCGTGAGCAACAGCCCGACCACCGAACGAAAGGCCAGGGCCCAGCCCAGGGAATTGACCAGCAGTCCCAGATAACTCGGGTTACGCAGGATCTTGTAGACGCCATCGGTGACCAGCGTATGCCCAGGCTGGATGGCAACCAGGCCACTGAAACGCTTGCCGAGCACAAAGACTGGCCAGATCCGCAGTGCACCACCGGCGATGAAGAGGACGACGCCGACCCAGCGCAGCCCCTCGCCACCCACTGTCCAGAAGCCGATCCGGTCGGTATAGGCCGGTAGAAAGGCGCTCAGCAGGCCGATCAGGCCAAAGACCGGAAGAACCCAGCGGTTGCCCCTGTCTTCACGTTCTCCCGGACTCAGATTGCCCTCGGTGAACAGTGCGACGATCGCCATCGCCAGGGTCGAAATCGCAATGACCACCAGTGCCGGCCGGGAAAAGAAGGCGACGCCCCAGCCCAGGATCGCCAGCCCGAGATAGGCAAGGGTCGCCGCCACACTGATAAAGGCCATTCTGGCTGTGAATTTCATGGCTTTCACTGAGTACAGTCGCTCTGCGTCAGTGTAGACAGTCGTGGTTTGCGACTCGGAGCCGATTGCGGCAGCGGGGCATCCTTGCAAGATGAAGCCCTTGGCCTCGATCGAATGTATCTGTTCGTTGAGATGCCCGGCAGTCAGGCCGTTCGTCTACTTGATAGCACCTTGGCCCGGGGCCAACTTCCAAACGATAAGGCCCAGATTCGCTGGACCTCATTGCGAGGTGAGTATGTCTACCGATTCGAGTTTTGAAGACGAAACCCAAGGCAGTGTTCCATCCAAACCTGAACCCGGCACGGACGAACCGACGATGGACCCCGATGCCCCAGGCGAATCCGATCCGCTGGCCAGGCCGGACGTAGTCACCCGGGAGCACCCGCAGGAGCGCAAGGACCGCAGTGCCGGGGACGGCATTCCAGATGACGAGGATATGCCGCTGCCAAACGATTGACATCGAACGGACCCAGCCTGCGCGGGTACGGGTAGTTCTTGTGATCCAAACCGAACCGATGAGTTTGTTCTATCCTTAAACAGCGAAGACCAATTCTTAAGGATGGAAGGTGGGCATGGCAACTGAACGAAAACCGCAGAATCAATCAGATACGGAAGACGAACCTACGCCGGAAGAAATCGAGGAAGAGCGGCATCGTGCACAGACCTGGAAACATCCGGACGATGGCAAAGAGTTGTCCGAGCGCGATGAAGATCGGCCACTGAAGCCCTGACACTCATCAGCCCCGCCCTTGTGCGGGGCTTTGTTACTCACAGCACCCGGACCGGGAGAACCTCGGTTGCCGGCCATCTGCGCAAGGGTCGTCATCAAGGGCGGGCAGGGTGTATGGTGGTTCGGGCAACCCCTGGATCATCGCTAGCGATAGGGAGGTGTTTATGAGCGTTCCGATGCTGAGCAAGTTTCAAGTCAATGGTTATGAGTTGATCAGCGTAAACAGTGGCCCGTGGAAAGTGTGTACCAAAGGTGACCGATTCGGCTCCTTCGGCACTCGGGAGGAAGCGGTGGCTTATGCGGCCACTTTGCCCGTTTACAAAGCCAGGTCGAAACCCCCGACCACCAGCCAATAGCTCGACTTTCAAAACACATTCCAGCCTTGGCCATGCCGGGGCTTTTTTTTGGTTCGCCAGGCATGGCGCGATGCGCGCAATCGCAACAGCTTGGCTGTGGGTGGCCATGTTCTTATGAACGGATGGGTTTGCGACCACGGTCGAGACGGGTCAGCTGGAAACGACAGACCTCACCACCACGCACCATGCATTCCAGGTGATCCACATCGCCGCCGCCCAGTGCGCCGATCAGGGCCAGATCAAGCTCGCAGACCTGCGGATGAGTGCTGGCGGTTATGGCTGGATCGAGCTAGAGGTTTTGTGCCAGCTCACGTCGGTGACCCCGCTACGCCCGACATAGTCCTGCATGGAGCGGAATTCACCCGTGCAGGCCATGCCCTGTTCCGGAATGCAGCCCGCATGCAGCAGTGCCAGGTAGCAGGCATCAGTGTCAGTGAGGCTCGATGATAAGTAGCTGAATATAAAACGGGCGCCCTGGAAGCTGTAGCCAATAGTAAATGCTGCAGGATCCATGGTTTCGCTCCCTAAGCCACTGGCTAGTGGCCACTAACCCTAATCCGGATAAGGAGTAATAGCTGTAGCCGTCGGTCTGAATGATTTGATTCTCGCTGGCAGTCCCTTGGCAGGCCCTGAATTTGCTGGGCATAGGGTTATTTCCTGAACGTATATCCCTAGGACAAAACGTTACTAGACCACCAAGGGAGGCTTTGCTAGAACTGTAACTGCACGGCTCCCACCTTGAAGGAAACAGGCTGGGGTGAGAGCGGGCTGCAAGACCTCCATTAATAAAATGGAAACAGTCCAACATTGAGTTGGGCAATGATCAATGAGTCTGATGCCGACCTTCGGGTAAAATCGCTGCGCCATCTGGCCAACTGCTCGCGCACCTGTGCATAGGGCTCATTGATCGCTTTTATCCTTCTTCCTTTTCTTGTTTCCTGATAGCGTTGCGCGATTATGCGTCGGCTCGTTCGTGGGCTTTGATTTAATACCTCGTGTGCATCATTCGAGGCGAGTGGCGTGCTTGCTGGCCTGGGTGTACGCATTCCTCCGTAGGAGCTGCCGCAGGCTGCGATTTTTTGATCTTTTGGGGCACTGTCCAGAACCGCTAAAAGATCGCAGGCTGCGCCGACCCAAGCCATTGGTCGGGCTTTCCCTTCGCACCCCCACAGCGGCAAATATCCAGCTAGGCTCAAGCATCTTGATGGTCAATATTTCTTGGGCAATCAGGCGCTTGCTGGTATTGATCAGCTTTCAGAGGGGAACCAATTGATGAGTGAACCGTACATTGAGGACAATGGAGACGAGTATCCGATCAACAGCTGCATAGGGTGCGGTCAAACGCCTTACAAGGTTGATTTCGAAGGCGCGACAATCGACGATTTAGCACGCAAGAACAAGTCTGGTAAGACGCCGGGAATTGGTAAAGCGAAGTTTCTTCCGAAGATAATCGACCGTCGAAAAGACGGTTGAATCGCCGACAGGCCTCGTCACAGCACGAGGCTTTTTCATCTCTGGCTTTGATCCGCGAAGCTACTCAGGTCAGAAAAATCCTCGACTACCGAGCCTTGGTTTTTGTCAGAAAGATCCGTTCAACGGCTCGCTCGGTACGGCGCATGTCTTCGAAAACCAGTCGGGCGCAGTGTCTTCGAGAAGCCGAATCCGCATCAGGCATTGCTGCCAATCGCTCATCCGCGCCGGCCTGGTGGTACAGTCGCCTTTTTTCAGCTTGAGGCTAGGTCATGCGGATTTTGATAGGGGCTCTTGGCCTGATGCTGTTGGCAGGGTGCACGACGCCCGCGATGAACGAGGCTCGCTCGAAAAGCCCATACAAGACCCTGAATTCGAACAAGCCGGACAAAGTCATTGCCCAGTGCACGCAGGCAGCCTGGCAGGAGGAGGCGGTGTTCGGTGTCGACGCCGGGGCGTTCCTGCAGCCGGGCAACACTGCCGGCTATACGGTTTACACCACCGCAGCCGAGTACTTTGTCGATGTGCAGAGTACTGACTCCGGAACAGTCGCCACTTACTACGCCAAGTCGGATACCGCGGTCGCCAGGCGAAGACTTGCCGCACTCGCTACTTGCCTGTAATCCGCTCGAGCACCCGCTGACGGCGCGGTGGGCAACACCAGACATGACGCAGGTTTTTACTCGCACCGTCGGCATTTTTGGACGGGATGCGGATTGTCGGCTATGACTTGTCCCAGTTGAAACCGTTGCCCGGGGGTGAGCATGAACGGGTTGATCAAGATGGCTGTCGTGGGTTCTTTGCCGCTACCGAGGGTCACGACATGCGTGTCACTGCTGGGCTGGGTCGATCATTTCAGAACTGAAGGGGAGGCCGAATACTAGAAAGGCCTGGGTGAGATACTCACTCAAGCCTTTAGTGTGTTTTCGGCATAATGGACTTCTCCGCGATCAATCATAGTGTCGGCGCAGCGAATTCCCTGGCTCTCGCAATCCTCATCAGGCCCTTGGGTCGATTCGGGGTGCTTGCCGCTATCTGAATCGAGGAAGAGGCGGCTCGACAGGCTTCAAAGAGGTCAACGCACTTTTAACCAGCGGCTCTTCGGTCTCTATCTCTCTCAGGCGGTCACGTATGCGCAGTGCGGTGGGATGGCCACCTTGATGGTCGACCCAGTCTGCGATTTCCTTGCAGGCAGCGGCCAGTCGGACCTGGCGCGAGTCGAGGAGTGTCAGCAGTGTGGTGATGGACTCTTTCTCGGACATGTGGAACACCTCCATTGAGTGAGAATCTGCCTGGACTAACAAAAAGCCCGCGAGGAGCGAGCTTTCTGCCGATGGGGCTGATCCTTCAGCTGGAATCAGTATAGACCCGGTAAACGCCAGTGGTTCACCACTGACGAGATGTAACGCGCTTGCTGACCGCATTCAGTCGCTGGCACTCACGCTCGGCTTGCGTTTGGCGATCATAACCATCGCCTATGAAACCGCCGGTGCGGGTGTCGGCGATCCGGTACCAGTCGGTTGCCGGAACCCTATGGGAAACTTCGCCCTCTCTGCGGCCCTGGATAATGATCTTATTGCAACGCTTCACAACGAAAATGTCTTCCATGGCGTCACCGGTATGATTTGTGTCAGGACAACTATAGAAGCAAGTATGAATCCTGCAAAACCCGGCGCCGGGCGGTCTTGTCATTGAAGCGTCGAGGCTATTCATGCAGCCGTTGGAAACACCATCGCGCCGCCTCCCACTTCAAGCAGTGAGTGGGCTCGAGCGCGGCCAGAAAGTCGGCATCATGGGAGGCTACCACCAGGGTTCCCGGAAAATCGCGCAATGCACGCTCGAAGGCCTGCACTGACTCCAGATCCAGGTGATTGGTCGGTTCGTCGAGCAATAGCAGCTGCGCGGCAGGCGCTTTCCACAGCGCGACGGCAATCGCCGCCTTGAGACGTTCGCCACCGCTCAGCTGGCCACTGGGTTGAACCACCCGCGAGGCGTCAAGCTGCAACAAAGCCAGGCGGCCGCGCAGTTCAGCTTCGGTCAGCGGTGAGTCGAGCAGACCCAATTGCTCGACGATCGAACGTTCATCGTCGATCAGTTCAAGACGCTGATCCAGATAGGCGCAGGGTACGTGAGTTGCACAGATGCCACTGCGGGGAGTCCAGGCGGGATCGCCTGCGAGCATTTTCAGCAGGGTCGATTTGCCGCAGCCATTGGGTCCAATCAGCGCGATACGCATCGGTCCGATTGCCGAGCAGCTGACGTAGCTGGTCGGTTCGTCGGGGGGCAACCAGGGCAGTTGCGCATCAACCAGGGTGAAGACTTGCCGATTGGCCGGTACGGCGGTTCCCGGCAGCGATACCAGGGTCGGACGGTGTGCCAGCACCCGCCCATGGGCATCACGCACCTGGGCATCGAGCTCGGTCTTGCGGGTTTGATGGGCCTGACGGACATGCCCCATTATTTGCGTTGCGGCACCTTTCATGTCGGCGCGCTCGAAGCGCGAAACGTTGGCGGTATCAGCGTTTTTACCTGAGGCGGCGGCGCGGCGCTGGAGGGTGTCGTGTTCGCGTTGCTGGCGTTTTCGTTCGCGAGTGCGTTCGCTGCGGGCGTGTTCGAGGGCGGCCTGGGCGGCGTTCTGCTCGGTCTGGCGTTGAGCACGGTAGGCTTGATAGTTACCGCCATAGACGCGGGGACCGAGGGCGGTCAGCTCGACTATTCGCTGCATGCGGCTGAGCAACTGTCGATCATGGCTGACGACAATCAGGCCGCCGCGCCATTTCTCCAGCCTGTTCAGCAGCCAGGCCCGACCTTGCTGGTCCAGATGATTGGTGGGTTCATCCAGCACCAACAACGCCGCGCTTGCCAGGAACGCACCGACTAACGCCACGCGGGCCAATTGACCACCGCTGAGTCGAGCTGTTGGCTGCTGCGGGTCAAGGTCTGGCAGACCGGCTTCGTCCAACAACGTGCGCAGGCGTTCGGCCAAATCCCAACGCCCATCCACCCGCTCCAGATCTTCGGCTGAGGCGGTGCCCGACACCAGTCGCTGCAAGGCATCGAGCGCCTCGGCGACGCCGGCGGCCTGGGCGACGGTTTGCCCGTTCAAGACGAAGTGATCCTGGGCGACGTAGGCGACATCGGCAAAGCGGGTGATTGTCCCGAATGACGGCGCCAGTTGGCCGGCAATCAATTGAGCGAGGAGGCTTTTGCCCATGCCATTGCGGCCGACGATGCCAGTGGGGCCATGATCAAAACCGAGGGTGAGTGAATCGAACAGTGTTTCGCCATTGGCGAACTGCAAGCCCACCTGATTCAGGGAGACGAGTGCGGGTAGCCGGGTGACGTGAGTCATCAGCACCTCCAAAAAATGTCGGAAAGGCCAACAAGCGCCGATGGCGGCTTGTTGCGAGTACATTCTGGAAGGCTTAGTTGTTCACTTCGGCGGTCGTCCGGCGTAAGGGGGCGTCGGCTAGCCTAACCCATGATGCTTTTTCAGTCCAAGGATCCACGATGTATCCAGGGGCATGCCTTCAGGCGCTCGGTGCAGCGTTCGCCCATTGTTCGAGAAACATCGCCAGCCTGACTTCTTCGGCTTTCAAACCTTTGCGCACCCTGGGCCGGGGCAGATCGGCCAGCGCACCCAACAGGAAACCCTCCAGCAGCGCCGGGTGGATGTAGCATTTTCGGCACACGGCCGGGGTATTGCCGAGCTGTCTGGCGACGCTTTTGACCATTTCGACAATATGCTTTTTCGCATCCGATTCGGGCTGCCAATGCAGTTTGCGCAGTACCGCCAATGCCTGGGCGCTGCCGGCCCAGGTGCGATAGTCCTTGGCGGTGAAATCGGCGCCGGTGAGTGTCTGCAGATAGGCATTGACGTCTGAGGAACTGACGCTGCGCCGTTCGCCATTCTCGTCCAGATACTGGAACAGGTTTTGCCCTGGCAGCTCCAGGCAGCGCTTGATGATACGCGCCACGCGCGGGTCCTTGAGCGTGATCTGGTGTTCGATGCCACTCTTGCCGCGGAACTGGAAAAGAATCGCGCTGCCTTTGATTTCAACATGCCTGGTGCGCAGGGTGGTCAGCCCGTATGAGCGGTTGTCGCGGGCATATTGAGTGTTGCCGACGCGAATCAGCGTGACATCGAGCAAGGTGATCACGGTGGCCATGACCTTGTCGCGGCTGAACCCCGGGGCGGCCAGCAGCGCTTCAAGCTGTCTGCGCAGTTTTGGCAAAGCCAGGCCGAACTCGAGCAAGCGTGAATACTTGTCGGCATCCCGTATTTCACGCCAGCGCGGGTGATAGCGGTACTGTTTGCGACCGCGGGCGTCGCGGCCGGTGGCTTGCAGATGTCCGCACGGGTCGGCGCAGATCCAGACATCGGTGTAGGCGGGTGGTACGGCCAGGGCGTTGATGCGTTGGATTTCCTGCGGGTCGCGGATGCGTTGGCCCTGGGTGTCGAAGTAGCTGAATTTACCCCGCTGCAGTTTTCGCCGAATGCCCGGCTGAGTGTCATCGACATAATGCAGGTCACGAGGTAGATCGAGCAGAAAATCTGACATGGCGGTCATCCGGAGCAGCAAATCAGGGCCTGTTATGCCATTGACCGCACGGGGTTGCAGACGTGCCCGCCATTCAAGCGAGGACCGCCACCGCCTTGATCTGCGCCCAGAGTTGCTGACCCGGTTGCAGGTCCAGCTGGTCGCGGGAATAACGGGTGATCCGCGCCAGTAACGCGGTGCCCGCGGCGTCCAGGCGTACCAGCACATGGGCGGCGTTATCGGCGGGGATCTGGCTGATCACCGTGACCGGCAAGCGATTGAGAATGCTGCTGTGCCCGGCATCCTGCAGGCTCAGGCTGACGTCCCGCGCCTGGACCTTGAAGCGCAGAGTCCTGGTGTTGGCCAGCGGCGAATGAGTGACTCGAACGTTCAGCTGGCTGTTCGGCAATTGCAGGGTCAGCAGTTGATAGTGGGCATCGTAGGCACTGACCTTGCCTTCGATCACCACGCCGGCATCGTCACCCAGCGCCAGGGGCAAATCGAGGCGCGCCAGGGTTTCGCCGATCGGGCCGCTGGCCAGGGCTCTACCCTCGCTGAGCAGGACGATGTGATCGGCCAGCCGCGCGACCTCATCCTGCGAGTGACTGACGTACAGCACCGGGATTTCCAGTTCGTCGTGCAGGCGCTCGAGGTAGGGCAGGATTTCGTTTTTACGCTGAGTGTCCAGTGCCGCCAATGGCTCATCCATCAGCAGTATTTTGGGGCTGGTCAATAGGGCGCGAGCCATGCCGATGCGTTGACGCTCACCCCCCGACAAATGCTGCGGGTGACGGTCGAGCAAATGGCCGATCCCCAGCAGTTCAGTGGCATGGGCCATGTTGACTCGCCGTTGCTGGCGCGGGATGCGCTTGAGGCCGAATTCCAGATTGGCCAGCACCGACAGGTGGGGAAACAGACTGGCTTCCTGGAATACGTAGCCGAGCGCGCGTTTATGCGGGGCGAGGAAGATTTTTTTGCTGCTGTCTTGCCAGACTTCGTCGTTGATCTGGATAAAACCCTGGTCGGCTTTTTCCAGGCCCGCGATACAGCGCAAGCAGGTGGTTTTACCCGATCCTGAGTGGCCATACAACGCCGTGACCCCGCGCCCCGGTAGCTGCAGGTCGAGGTCCAGCGAGAAGTCGGGATAGCTCAGTTGCAGGCGAGCGTGAATCAGGGACGTCATCAATCAGCTCCAGCCGGCTTGGGTTTTTCGGCTCGAATAGAGCGCGAGCAGAATCAGGAACGAGAACACCAGCATGGCGCCGGCCAGCCAATGGGCCTGCAGATATTCCATGGCCTCGACACGGTCGTAGATCTGTACCGAGACCACCCGGGTTTTTTCCGGGATATTGCCGCCGATCATCAGCACCACACCGAACTCGCCCACGGTATGGGCGAAACCGAGGATCGATGCGGTGATGAAACCGGGTCTGGCCATCGGCAGAATGACACTGAAGAAGGTATCCCAAGGATTGGCGCGCAAGGTCGCGGCGACTTCCAGTGGCCGGCTGCCGATGGCGGAAAAAGCGTTCTGCAATGGCTGCACGACAAAGGGCATCGAGTAGATGACTGAGCCGATCACCAGGCCGCTGAAGCTGAAGGTCAGAGTGCCCAGCCCGAGAGACTCGGTGAAGCGCCCGACAAAGCCGTGAGGACCGAGGGCCAGCAGCAAGTAGAAGCCGATCACGGTCGGTGGCAACACCAGGGGCAGGGCGACTATCGCGCCGATTGGCCCGCGCAGCCACGAGCGGGTGTGCGACAGCCATAACGCAATCGGAGTGCCGATCAGCAACAGGATGACCGTGGTCAGGGACGCCAGTTTCAGGGTCAGCCAAATAGCGGAAAAATCTGCACTCGATAGCGGCATTTAGAGTTGGTAACCGTAGGATTTGATGACGGCTGCGGCTTTCGGCGCCTTGAGGTAGTCAACCAATGCCTTGGCGGCGGGGTTGTCTTTGCCTTTGTTGAGGATCACCGCGTCTTGTTTGATCGGCTCGTGCATTTCTGCTGGAACGATCCACGCGGAACCGCTGCTCACTTTGCCGTCTTTATAGATCTGCGACAAGGCGACGAAACCCAGTTCGGCATTGCCGGTGGAGACGAACTGATAGGCCTGAGTGATGCTCTGACCTTCGACGATCTTGGCTTTGACCTTGTCGGTCAGTCCCAGCTTCGCCAGGACCTGAGTGGCGGCCAGGCCGTAAGGCGCAGCTTTCGGGTTGGCGATGGACAAGTGCTGGTACTGGTTGTCGGTGAGCACTTTGCCCTTGGCATCGACGTAACCGTCCTTGGCCGACCACAGCGCCAGGGTGCCGATGGCGTAGGTAAAGCGCGAGCCTTTGACGGCCTCGCCTTCGCTCTCGAGTTTCTGCGGCGTCGTGTCATCGGCGCTGAGGAACACTTCGAACGGCGCGCCGTTCTTGATCTGGGAATAGAACTGTCCGGTCGCCCCATAAGCGGCGACCAGTTTGTGCCCGGTGTCTTTTTCGAAATCGGCGGCAATCGCCTGAATCGGCGCGGTGAAGTTGGCCGCTACCGCCACCTGGACCTCATCGGCCTGAGCCGATCCGAAAATGCAGACGGCGAGCAAGGATGCCAGGCAGGCAGGGGCAAAACGTGAGGCACGAATAGTCATGTAGCGGCTCCGTTGGGACGAGTGTGGTGGGCTGGTTGTTATTGGAATTCGACTGGGCCAGGGCAATCAGACATGGCGCAGAACCCTGTGGGAGCGAGCTTGCTCGCTCCCACATTGGGGCATGGCTTGAACGCTATATAGTTGAATATATAGCGAATCGCCAGCGAACGGAACTGGAAGCATTGACGCAGGGGTGGAGGCTCTTAGCGTTGCGCGGGATCTAGGGGATCTAGGGGATCTAGGGGATCTAGGGGATCTGGGGGCCTGGGTGGCGCCGGTGTCGTTGGCAAACAGCAATGTCCACTGGCATTGGCTGTGGACGCCGGGGAGGGTGATGACGCAGTAGCCGCTGTTGCTGCCGATATCGCACCGGCGAGCATGGGTGAAACAAAACCAATTTTCATAAGCAGACAGTGCTTATCGCAAATAGTTATAGCTGGCTGTCATTTATGACAGTAGGCGAGCGTGGGAGGGGCAGGTATTTTGAAATTGTGCACGGGCGTGCCAGTTCCGGCTGGTGGTTTCCAGGCATTCTTCAAGACGGGCATAAGGAGGTGAGGATGGACGACATCGAAGAGCGCGTTAAAGGCATTGTCATCGAATATCTGGAAGTCGAAGCGCGATGGGTTGTCGAGCAGGCGTCCTTGGCTGATCTGGGGGCGGACTCCCTGGATGCGGTCGAGCTTGCAATGGCCTTTGAGGAGGAGTTTGGCATTGAGATTCCAGATGAGGACGCGCAGTACATTCTCACCATCGGCGATGCTGTGGAGTTTATAGCGAGAGCACAAGCAAAGCAGTGTTGGTCTTGAGCAGTGGAGGGCTTCTCGTTACTTCAGCCAGCGAGGTGGTCAAGATGAGTCATATAGAAGTGCGTGTTAAAAAAATAATTGCCGAATTTTCGGGTTTGCCAGGACGTGACCTGGGTAATGATGAAGTTACCAATGATTTGAAACTTGATGTGGATCTTGGACTGGACGCGGTGGATGCAGTGGATCTTGTAAGGTCTCTTGGAGGCGCGTTCGGTATTGAGCTTCCAGCTGAAGCTGCCGAAGATGTCGCTGATCGCATCTTTACCGTTGCCGATGCTGTTCGTTTCATAGAGAACACCCAAGTAAGGGCACGCCTGTCTTGAGGGCAGGGAGGCGGTGTAGGGTTTTCGCGAAAGGATTCAGTCAGCGAGGTGGTCAGGATGAGTGATATCGACGCGCGTGTTAAAAAAATGGTTGCCGAACAGCTGGGCGTGGAAGAGTGTCAAATCGCGGGCGAAATGCCACTTGTTGAGGAGCTTTACGCGAACTTCCTGGATGGGGTGGACCTTGCAACCGCGCTGGAGAATGAATTTGGCATCTTCATTCCAGGTTATGTAATTCCGTACATGAATACCGTGCAGGATGTTATCGCTTATGTGCAAGCGAACCATAAGGCCCAACGGCGCCCTCGACGCCGTTATGCTTTTTCCTGGTGATCATCGTGCTGCAACAACCCGGTGCTCACAGCGCACACCGAATTAATGCACGCTGCCGACCAGGTTTAACGCGCAGTCAATTTAGCCAGCGCCTGCGCGGCCAATAGTGTGGTCAACTCCGCTGTCGGCAGTTCAACGCCCAGGCGTAGCGCCTGGCCCGACCAGAGGGTGCTGAAGTCGGCCTCGCCCTTGGCGCGCAGCGGCATCAAGGCACCGCCGGCCAGCGGGAAGGCCGGTGCCGCCGGGCTGATCGGGCCGAGTTCGCGCATGACCCGGTTGAGAATCCCCCGCGCCGGGCGACCGGTGAAGAGATTGGTCAGTGCCGTCTCGCTTTCCTTGGCGCTGCGCAAGGCTTTATGGTGAGACGCTGTCACTTTCGCTTCCGGGGTAAACAGATAGGCCGTACCCAATTGCACCGCCGAGGCGCCGAGCAGAAAAGCCGCGGCGATCCCTCGGGCATCACCGATCCCGCCCGCCGCGATGACCGGAACGCTGACGGCATCGACGATCTGCGGCACCAGGGCCATGGTCCCGACCTGAGTGTTGAGGTCATCGCTGAGAAACATCCCTCGATGGCCACCGGCTTCATAGCCCATGGCGATGATCGCGTCGCAACCGTGCTGTTCCAGCCAGATCGCTTCATCGACGCTGGTGGCCGAGGAAAGAATTTTTGCGCCGGTGGCCTTGACCCGCTCCAGCAGCGACTGTTCCGGCAGGCCGAAGTGAAAGCTGACGACTTCCGGGCGAAAGGCTTCGAGCACCTCACAGGCGGCGTTATCGAAGGGCGCGCGGTTGGAGACGGGTGTGGGTGCGTCGAAATCGACACCCAGTTCACGGTAGTAGGGTTCCAGCAGGTTCTTCCAGTCGCGCTCGCGACCGGTATCGGCGGTCGGTGGCTGATGGCAGAAAAAATTCACGTTCAGCGGGCGCTGGCTGTGTTGGCGGATAAACGTCAGCTCCTCGCGCAACTGCTCGATGCTCAACATCGCCGCAGGCAAGGAACCCAACCCCCCGGCATTGCTGGCGGCGATGACCATGGCTGAAGTGGTCGCGCCTGCCATGGGCGCTTGAATGATCGGCAGTTCGATGCCTAGCAGGTCAAGAATTCGGGTATCAGGCCACTGGCTCATTTCTGGATGTTCTCCGGCGTCAAACACGATTAGGACGGCAACAGGACGTTTGTATCAGGAGTGATTGGCCCAGGGCCACTCGACTTTGCGCTGGGTTGTCGATTATGCCTTTGACTCAATTGACTTGAGAGATGAAAAGTCTAATGTCCCTGTCATGACGATGAATGCTACATCAGCCAACGCGTTCGTCACCCACCATCGCTCTACCGGGAGGCGCTATGTTCAAGGGTATTTTGATCGAAAACGATGAGCAGGGTTATCGGGCCAATCTGGCTCAAATCAGCGAAGATCAGTTGCCTGAAGGCAATGTCACGGTAGATGTGGCCTATAGCACCTTGAACTTCAAGGACGGCCTGGCCATCACCGGCAGCAGCCCGGTGGTGCGTAAATTCCCCTTGGTGCCAGGGATCGATCTGGCCGGGACGGTAGAAATCAGCAGTCATCCCGATTACCAGGTCGGGGACAAAGTACTGCTCAATGGCTGGGGTGTCGGTGAAAGCCATTGGGGTGGTCTGGCGCAGAAGGCCCGACTTGACGGCGACTGGCTGATTCCCCTGCCGGCAGCGTTCACTCCGGCCCAGGCCATGGCGATCGGCACCGCCGGTTATACGGCGATGCTCTGTATCCTGGCGCTGGAACGCAATGGCGTGACCCCGGAGCAGGGCGAAGTGCTGGTCACCGGTGCCAATGGCGGAGTCGGCAGTTTTGCCATCGCCTTGTTGCACCGGCTTGGTTATCGGGTCGTGGCGTCCACCGGGCGTGTTTCGGAGCATGCTTATCTGCAACAACTGGGCGCCGACGAAATCATCGACCGCGCCACCCTGTCCGCACCGGGCAAGCCGTTGGTCAAGGAACGCTGGGCGGCGGTGATCGACTCGGTGGGCAGTCACACCCTGGCCAATGCCTGTGCCAGTACGCGCGCCAATGGCACCGTGGCGGCCTGTGGTCTGGCCCAGGGCATGGATTTCCCGGCATCGGTGGCGCCGTTCATTCTGCGCGGCATCACCCTGGCCGGAATCAATAGCGTGACCCAACCCAAGGCCAACCGCATCCTTGCCTGGAATCGCCTGGCCAGGGATCTGGACTTCGGCTTGTTGCCGCTGATCAGTCATGAAATAGCCTTGAGCGAAGCCATAGAGGCTGCGCCGCGGTTACTCGCCGGTCAGTTGCGGGGGCGGGTGGTGGTGGATGTGAATCGTTGATCGAGAAATTGCGGAGCCCGGGCCAGGATTTTGAGGCGAGCATCGCACCCCTGTGGCGAGGGAGCTTACTGTGGCGAGGGGGCTTGCCCCCGCTGGGTCGCGCAGCGGCCCTAAAACCTGCAATCACATTTTGTCAGGCAAACCGCATTCACAGGTTTTGCGGTTGCTGCACAACCGAACGGGGGCAAGCCCCCTCGCCACAGTAAGCCGCTCATCACACATGATCGTCCGGCCACAGGACCTTTTAAACCTGGCTCTCCCGCTCCAGCAACTGGCGTTTGCGCTCCACGCCCCAGCGATAGCCCGAGAGGTTGCCGTCGCTGCGCACCACCCGGTGGCAGGGGATCGCCACTGCCAGACTGTTGGCGCCGCAGGCCTGGGCCACGGCGCGGAATGATGTTGGTGCGCCGATGCGCTGGGCGATTTGCGCGTAGCTGGCGGTGCTGCCTGGCGGAATCTCCCGCAGCGCCATCCACACCCGCTCTTGAAAGGCCGTGCCGCGCAAGTCCAGTGGCAGGTCCAGGCCAATGGCCGGTGCTTCGATAAAACCCACGACCTTGGCGATCAGTTGTTCAAAATCATGGTCGGCGCCAATCAGGTTGGCGCGGGGGAATTTGTCCTGCAGATCGTGGACCAGGGCATCGGGATCATCCCCCAGCAAAATTGCACAGACTCCGCGGTTGCTTTGTGCGACCAGTATCGCGCCCAGCGAGCACTGGCCGACGGCAAAGCGGATGTCGGTGTTCTGCCCGCCGGCGCGGTAATCGCTGGGTTTCATGCCGAGCAGGTTATCGGCTGACTCGTAGAAGCGGCTGTTGGAATTGAAGCCGGCGTCATACAGCGAGTCCGTCACCGAGCTGCCGCCTTCAAGTTGCTCGCGGACCTTGCGTGAGCGGTGACCGCTGGCATAGCCCTTGGGGGTCAATCCGGTCAGCGCCTTGAAGACCCTATGAAAGTGAAAACTACTCATCCCCGCCACCTGTGCCAGTTCTTTCAGGCTGGGCAGGGTTTCGGCGCACTCGATCTGCCGACAGGCTGTTGCCACCAGCGCCGCGTGTTGCGCCGCGACCTCCGTCTGGTCCTTTGCGGCGCGTTTGCTCGGGCGATACCCAGCGGCCTGCGCCTGTTCGGCAGTGTCGAAGAATTCAACGTTTTCCGGCTTGGGCAGACGCGCCAGGCTGCTTGGCCGGCAATAGATTCCGGTCGTTTTCACCGCGTAGACAAATTGACCGTCCGCGCGCGGATCGCGGGCCAGCACCGCTGACCAGCGTGGATCGTTCTCTGTGGTGGTTTTTGCGCAAACGCAGGTCATGGTATTCCACTCGGTACGGGTTCAGCTCAGGTTAGCCAGCAAGAAAGGTAAAGGCACTCCGGGTCTTGCGGTCAAATTCCTGTCGGTTTTTTCAACCAGCGGTGCGAAAGGTAAAATTGATCCGTTGCGCGCCAAGTTGCGAGTGCTGGCCGTCCTTGAGCGGCAGTATGCCGTGATAGCGCAAGCGATCCACGCCGCTCCAGACCACGATGTCTCCATGAAACAACGGCACCCTCTGGCTTTTCTCACTGCGTTGATGCCCGCCGAACAAGAATACCGCTGGTAAACCCAGGGACACCGAAACGATCGGAGCACTGTAGTCGCGTTCGTCCTTGTCCTGGTGCAGGGACATTTTCGCCCCCGGCACATACCGGTTGATCAGGCAGGAGTCCGGCATGAAGTCAGAAAATCCAGCGGCCAGTGCCGCGGCCTGGGCCAGTTCGAGGAACACCACCGGCATTGCCGGCCATGGGCGGGCGGTTTGCGGGTCGGTAGGGGTGTAGCGGTAGCCGCTCCGATCGGTGGTCCAGCCGAGCGCACCGCAACTGCTCAAGCCCACCGACATGGTAAAGCCGCCAGGGGTGATCATCTGTCGAAACGGCGCAGCCCGCAGAACCGTTTCCAGCGCCGGCAACAAGCGATCCAGCCAGGGCAGGGCAAAGCCTCTGAGCACGAAGGACTGCTCGCCGATCTGTTGGCTTGTGGCGGGTTGCTGAACCTCTGCATCGGCAAACAGATCCAGGGTTATCGGCTTCATGTCATCACTGCGCATCGTGAAATATGACTCCAAGGGTATGCCGTTTTCCAGAATGCAGTCGACTTACGCCGTGCCGCAAGGTGACTCGGTAGAAGCCCCGAACACCTTGTACCGGCCGCTGATTCACGGCAAAAATCACTGCGTCGCCTTTATTCAGACCCATAACCTGCGGCCGCGACTGCATCCGTGGGCGCTGTTCGGTGATGACAAACTCACCACCGGTGAAGTCTTTTCCAGGTTCGGACAGCAAGATCGCCACCTGCAACGGGAAGACATGCTCGCCGTACAGGTCCTGATGCAGGCAGTTGTAGTCTTGCGGCCCATATTGCAGCAACAGCGGCGTCGGTCGTTGCTGTCCGGCTGCATGGCAGCGTTCGAGGAACGCCTGGTGCTCCAGCGGATAGCGAACGGGCAGGTTCATCTGTTCATTCCAGCGGTTGGCCAACCCGACGAGCCGTGGATACAACACGCCGCGTAAATGCGCCACCAGGTCCGGCAGTGGGTAGCGGAAATATTTGTATTCGCCCCGTCCGAATCCGTGGCGAGCCATCAGCACATGGGAACGGAACAGCGCCTGCTGTTCATACAAGGCACTCAGATTGTCGCAGTCAGTGGCGTCGAGCAGTTCGCTGAGGATGGCGCTGCCGTCGCGGTCCAGGCTTTGCTCGACAGCGGTCCAGTCCAACGCCGCAAGACGTTGCGCAAGAAGCTCCGGGCTCATCGCCGCGCCTCGCGTTCCAGCAGCGCCCGTTTGCGCTCGACGCCCCAGCGGTAACCGCTGAGACCACCGTCCAGACGCACGATTCTGTGGCAAGGGACTATCACGGCCAGGGGATTGGCGGCACAGGCCCTGGCCACCGCGCGAAAGGCGTTTGGCTGGCCGAGACGCTGAGCGATTTCGCTATAGCTCGCCGTTTCACCGGAGGGTATCTGGCGCAATGCCTGCCAGACGCGCCGTTGAAAAGCGCTGCCGGCCAGATCCAGCGGCACATCGAAAGGGCGGTCCGGGTGCTCCAGGTGTTGCACTGCCCGGGCGAGTTGCGGGCGCAGGCGGTCATCGCGTACCGGACGAGGCAACCCCGACAGGCGTTGGCTCAGGTCGGATTCGAGAGTTGCCTGGTCTTCGCCAAGCAGCAAGGCGCAGACTCCGTGCTCGCTATATGCCAACAGTACCAGGCCCAGGCTGGACGGACCGCAGGTGTAACGAACAGTCGCGAGGGGGGATGTTGAGGTGGTATGTGCAAGGGACATGTCTGACTCCTGAACCAGAGGTTGAGGTTTGCCAGTCTAGGGAGCGTTGCTGCTGCCGACACTCCGGCGCTTGCGGTCGAACTTGTGGGTGAATGCGCGGGAGTGATCGATCAAACAATCTGCAGGAGCGTCCCTGTTGCTCCAGTGTGCTTTACAGCGCCTTGCTCACATTGATATCGCTGATGACGTCGTCGGTTTGGCCATGAATGGCCTCCAGCGCGGCCTTGGCTTCATCCACGGTGCCAGACTCAAGCTGAGCGAATTCGAAACGACGCTCGCCATTGAGTTTGTATTTGATCACGTACTTGGTCGTCTGGGTCACGGTCGTTTCCTGTTCCTGTAGTCGTGGGGTCGGCGGTATGGGGCAGGTTTCAGCGCAGTTTCGAGCTGGAGCGGCGGATGATCTTGATCGAGTGGGTCAGGGTCGGTTTACGGGTCACGCTGATGGCGCGGTTGTTGACCGTATCGATGGTGATGTTCCAGAAACCGGTGCTGGGTGCGGTGATTTTCGCCGGAAACTTGTCGAACGCGCCGCCGTGATAGGTGTGACGACCGCCATTTTTGAAACTGCGAAAATTGGCATCGTTCATCAGCCGGATGTTGCATACCTGGGAGCATTCGATGACGACGATATCGTCTTCGTTGAGGTGCTCGCGCTGGTGGATAAATTTCATGGGCGCCTCCAGAAGGGCTTTTTCTACAAAATCAAAACGATAGCATGGGCTATGGGGCAGTTTATCAGCCCGAACGGATTATTATCGGGCCGACGCCGGGGGCTTTGACAATAAAAAACAATTATTCGGTTTTTTATACGAGATAAACCCATGCGCCCCGGAGAAAAACCGTATTTGCGCTGTCGGAGGGTCTTTATCGGAGGTTTTATATGAAGCGAGTCGTGTGGGTGCTGACCTTGGCCATGAGTGGTTGTGCGACCGTCTCGGATATCCGCCAGACACCGCCGACCATGAGCGTGATCTCGGGGAAAAATCCGCAGGACTATGCCCAGTGTGTGGTCGATAAACTGGCCAGTAGCCGTGGCGCCTTACAGATCGAGCCAGTCAAGGAGGGAGTGCGGGTGATTGTTCCGCAAAAGCTCTCGTCGGGCCCGGCCGCTATTTTTGATATCGACGAACGCTCCGGCGGCAGCAGCATCAAGCTGTATGAGCGGATGGGCCACATGCCGCTGCGACCCGCGGATGTGGGCAATGCCGCCAACGAATGCATTTCCGGCGGATTGTCACGCAAACTGGCGGCGTCCGAGGTTTTTACTGCCTGAAGCGCTACAAAGACGCCTGATTGTAGCTCGGCAGGCGTTTGGTTTGCGGCGGATTTCTGGCGAGCCCGATGGGCTGCCGGCAACGTCGAGCCCCGCCAGGCCAGGACATCCGATAAACTGCCGCTATAGAACACCGATGCCCTCAACTCTGGCAGTGGTGTTGCACAGTTATTTCGGGAGTCATTAATGAAGCGTGAACAGGTCAGGGAGCGGCATGCCGAGGGGCATATCTCGGCGACCCATGTGATTCAGAATCCGGCCAATCCGGGGGAGTGGATCGTGTTCTTCAAGAAGAGTGCGGGGCGCAGCTATTTCCTGGTGGATGACAGCGATGAAGTCGAATCATTCGGGCGTCTGGATGATCTGGTCGAGACCGTGCGCGGGCTCGGGATCAAATTTGCGGAAATTCATATGTAATCACGCCGAGCCTGGGTGCGTGCTTACTTGCAGACCACCACCACACTGCGGCTCTTGTAGTTGCCCACATCGGCCCCCAGGGTCTTGTCGCTTTGCGTGAGTGCTGGCGTGCCATCGGTGCCAATGATGTTGTAGCCGGTGCCGGCACATGAGCTGTCGGCTTTTTCATAGCAGGTGGCCCAGGAGTTGGCCTCCCCGGAACAGTCAATCGTCAGGCCTTGTTGGCCGTCGTTCAGATAAATCTTTTCGGCACTGGCACAGCCGCCGAGAGCGGCCAGTGCCGCGCTGATGAAGAGGATTTTTTTCATGTGGGTTGTCGTCGTCGAGGTGTCGAAATAGAGGGCGGTACGGTCAGGCCAAGGCCGAGAGATTATATCGAAAGGACATTTTCGTACAGATAAACACCCCAAAGCCCTGCGCTAGAGCTACTACCGCAGGGTCAGTGAGGTTGGATATTGCTCAGGGCTTGGCGTTGCGTCGCCGGGCGGGGGGCGCCGGCTGGTCCTGCAGCACCTCAGCCACTTCGCAGGCCAAGGCTTCGGACGGGAAAGGTCCGGCGACGTTTTCGCCGCTGGCGCTGTCTACCCACCATTGGCCATCTTTTGCCTGATTGATCAGGTAACCGTTCACGCTTTTTACTGCCGACATCTATCTGTCTCGTTGGCTGGGTCAAGGGGCAATGATAGCGCCAAATGCCCTTGAATAGCGTGTTTGGCTGTTTCTCGCCATTTTCCAGGTAAATCCGCTCAATAGCCTCCATCCGCTTTAAAAGCGGGGCTGGAGGCAAGAAGGTGATTTACGCCGGGCTCGATATATAAGATGCTGCGGAACTATCGGTCTTAATATTTCTCTATGATGGCATCGGTTAGCCCGTGGCGGGCATTGAAAGGTGTCCGCCGCCTGATTAGACTGCGCCAAATTCGTACGTACAGCCCTTTTAAGGACTCATATGATCAAGAAATGCTTGTTCCCAGCAGCCGGTTACGGCACTCGCTTCCTGCCAGCGACCAAGGCCATGCCTAAAGAAATGCTGCCGGTGGTGAACAAGCCACTGATCCAGTACGGCGTAGAAGAAGCGCTGGACGCTGGCTTGACAGAAATCTCCATCGTTACGGGTCGTGGCAAGCGTGCCCTGGAAGACCACTTCGACATCAGCTACGAGCTGGAAAACCAGATCAAGGGCACCGACAAGGAAAAGTACCTGGTCGGCATCCGTAAACTGCTCGACGAGTGCTCGTTCTCCTACACCCGTCAGACTGAAATGAAGGGCCTGGGTCACGCGATTCTGACTGGCCGCCCGTTGATCGGTGACGAACCGTTCGCGGTAGTGCTGGCGGACGACTTGTGCGTCAACCTGGAAGGTGACGGTGTGCTGACCCAGATGGTCAAGCTGTACAAACAGTACCGTTGCACGATCGTGGCGATCCAGGAAGTCGACCCGCAGGAAACCCATAAATACGGGGTGATCGCCGGCGATTTGATCGGCGATGACCTGTACCGCGTACGGAACATGGTCGAGAAGCCAAAACCTGAAGATGCGCCGTCCAACCTGGCGATCATCGGTCGTTACATTCTGACTCCGGACATCTTCAAGTTGATCGAAGAAACCGAGCCAGGCAAAGGTGGCGAGATCCAGATCACCGACGCCCTGATGAAACAGGCGCAGGATGGTTGTGTGATTGCCTATAAGTTCAAAGGCACGCGTTTCGACTGCGGTGGTGCTGAAGGTTACATCGAAGCCACCAACTTCTGCTTCGAGCACTTCTACAAGACGGGCAAGGCTTACTGATAGCGCTTCGCCGTTCTTGTACTGAAAAGCCACCTTCGGGTGGCTTTTTTATTTTCCGCCCCCATGGGGTTCGCAGCGCTGCCCAAAAAAGCCGAAGCGGTTATGCTTGTGGCCTGCCGAGGAGATTGAAATGGCCTACGATTTTGACCTTTATGTGATTGGCGCCGGTTCCGGCGGTGTGCGTGCTGCGCGATTTGCCGCAGGGTTTGGCGCGAAAGTGGCTATAGCCGAGAGCCGCTATCTGGGTGGCACCTGCGTCAATGTCGGTTGCGTGCCGAAAAAGTTGTTGGTGTACGGTGCGCATTTCGCCGAAGACTTTGAGCAGGCCAAGGGTTTTGGTTGGTCGCCCGGCGAGGCCGAATTCGATTGGCCGACGCTGATTGCCAACAAGGACCGCGAAATCAATCGATTGAACGGCATCTATCGCAATCTGCTGGTCAACAGCGGGGTGACCTTGCATGAAGGCCATGCCACGCTGACAGGGTCGCACCAGGTTGAAATCAATGGCGAGCGCTTCACTGCCAAACACATTCTGATTGCCGTCGGTGGCTGGCCGCAGATTCCGGATATTCCGGGTCACGAGCATGCCATCAGCTCCAACCAGGCGTTCTTCCTGAAAGCGTTGCCCAAGCGCGTTATGGTGGTCGGTGGTGGTTACATCGCCGTCGAATTCGCCGGAATCTTCCATGGCCTGGGTGCGGAAACGACACTCTTGTATCGCGGCAATCTGTTCCTGCGCGGCTTCGACGGCGCGGTGCGCACGCATTTGCAGGAAGAACTGACCAAGCGTGGAATGAATCTGCAGTTCAATGCGGACATCGAGCGCATCGACAAGCAGGCCGATGGCAGTTTGAAAGTGACGCTCAAGGATGGTCGCCAGCTGGAGACTGATTGCGTGTTCTATGCCACGGGTCGCCGGCCGATGCTGGACAACCTGGGGCTGGAAAACACCCGGGTGAAGCTCGACAAGCGCGGGTTCGTGGAAGTCGATGAGCAGTATCAAACCAGTGAGCCGTCGATTCTGGCGATCGGTGATGTGATTGGCCGCGTGCAATTGACACCGGTCGCACTGGCTGAAGGCATGGCCGTGGCGCGCCGCTTGTTCAAGCCGGAGCAGTACCGTCTGGTGGATTACCGGATGATCCCGACGGCGGTGTTCAGCCTGCCGAATATTGGTACGGTTGGGCTGACGGAAGAGCAGGCCAGGGAAGAAGGCTACAGCGTGCAGATCTTCGAAAGCCGCTTCCGGCCCATGAAACTGACAATGACCGAGTGTCAGGAGCGCACGCTGATGAAGCTGGTGGTCGATGCCAAGACCGACAAGGTGCTGGGTTGCCACATGGTCGGCCCGGACGCTGGTGAAATCGTTCAGGGGTTGGCGATTGCCTTGAAGGCAGGCGCGACCAAGCGCGACTTCGACGAAACCATCGGCGTGCATCCGACGGCCGCCGAAGAATTCGTCACCATGCGCACGCCGGTCGCCAGCTAATCCTCTTTGCCTGGTTCGGCAACTGGCTCCGTGATCGCCGCGGACGCCAGGTGCAGGGCCAGGGCGGCTTCGGTTGTTCTCAGGGAAAGCTCCAGCGCCTGGTTGATTCGGGCCTGCTCGTCGACGGTATGCTGGAGCTGGCCGTACTGCGTCGATGCTTGGATGCTCGCCACGGGCGAGGATTGCCAGAGGTGCCGTTTGCACCACCGCTTTGTTTGCGCCACCACGTGCGAAGCTCTCTCCGTTGATTTCGTACTGTGGTATGTACCATGTATATACATACTGTATTGCGGGTCTATTCGCCCGGCGTAGGAGCGAGCTTGCTCGCGAAAAACCCGAGAGCACCGAGGTCCATCTGGCTCCCCGCGTTATCGTTGGGTTTCGCCACCTGGGCCCACCGCAGCGGCTGGGACTTGAAGTCGTTGATGAGTTATGTCGGCTGAAAGGAAGCCTGTTGCTTAGAGCTTTCCTCTATTAAAAGTATCTGCTAATAGCCAAAGCCAATCGGTTGCATGAGCTTTGCCAATGAGCCATCAGTGGTTTGAATGGGTAGGATTCTCCCCATCAACTTTACAACCACTGACGGAGAGTCATCGATGCCTATCATCAACAGCCAAGTTAAACCATTCAAAGCTGACGCCTTTAAAAATGGCGACTTCGTAAAAGTGTCGGACGCTGACCTGAAAGGCAAGTGGTCTGTCGTATTCTTCTACCCGGCTGACTTCACCTTCGTTTGCCCGACCGAACTGGAAGACCTGGCTGACAACTACGCCGAGTTCGAGAAGCTGGGCGTCGAGATCTACAGCGTTTCCACCGATACCCACTTTGCCCACGCTGCCTGGCACAACACGTCGCCAGCCATCGGCAAAATCCAGTACACCATGATCGGCGACCCGACTCACGCTATCTCCCGCAACTTCGACGTGCTGATCGAAGAAGCCGGTCTGGCTGACCGTGGCACCTTCGTGATCAACCCTGAAGGCCAGATCAAAATCGTCGAGCTGAACGACGGCGGTGTGGGCCGTGACGCTTCCGAGCTGCTGCGCAAAATCAAGGCTGCCCAGTACGTCGCTGCTCACCCGGGCCAGGTTTGCCCGGCCAAGTGGAAAGAAGGCGAGGCCACCCTGGCTCCGTCCCTGGACCTGGTCGGCAAGATCTAAGTCTGTGACGCGCTACATCAGGGCGGAACTGCGCACCTGCTAAGTAAGCTGCACCGCCCTTGAAAAACGCCCGGGCGAGATTCGCTCGGGCGTTTTTTTATGATTCGACTTTCTACACAATCAAGGAAATCGCCCGTATGTTGGACGCCAATCTTAAAGCCCAGTTGAAGTCATACCTGGAACGGGTCACCCAGCCGATCGAGATCGTTGCCTCCCTCGACGACGGTGCGAAATCCCGGGAAATGCTCGAACTCCTGAAAGACGTTGCCAGTCTTTCCAGCCAGATTACCTTGCTCGACAACGGTGACGATGCACGTAAACCATCGTTCTCGATCAACCGCCCGGGAAGCGACATCAGTCTGCGTTTCGCCGGCATCCCGATGGGCCATGAATTCACATCGCTGGTACTGGCCTTGCTGCAAGTCGGCGGCCACCCATCGAAAGCCAGTAGTGACGTGATCGAACAGATCCGCTCGCTCAAAGGCCAGTTCAGCTTCGAGACTTACTTCTCGCTGTCCTGCCAGAATTGTCCGGACGTGGTCCAGGCGCTGAACCTGATGGCGGTGCTGAACCCGAATATCCGCCACGTCGCTATCGACGGGGCGCTGTTTCAGGCCGAAGTCGATGACCGCCAGATCATGGCCGTGCCAAGCGTCTACCTGAACGGGGTGAACTTCGGCCAGGGCCGCATGGGCCTGGAAGAAATCCTCGCCAAAATCGACACCAGCGGCATCGAGCGTCAGGCCGAAAAGATCAGCGCCAAAGAAGCCTTTGACGTACTGGTCGTCGGCGGTGGCCCGGCCGGTGCCGCGGCGGCGATCTATGCCGCCCGTAAAGGCATTCGCACCGGTGTCGCCGCTGAACGTTTCGGCGGACAGGTGCTCGACACCATGGCCATCGAGAACTTCATCTCCGTGCAGGAAACCGAAGGGCCGAAACTGGCCATGGCGCTGGAAGAACACGTCAAGCAATACGACGTCGACATCATGAACCTGCAACGCGCCGATAAATTGGTGCCGGGCAAGAACGGCGAGCTGCACGAAATCAAATTCGCCAGCGGTGCTTCGTTGAAAGCCAGGACCGTGATCCTCGCGACCGGTGCCCGGTGGCGTGAAATGAACGTCCCGGGTGAGCAGCAATACCGCAACAAAGGCGTGGCGTATTGCCCGCACTGCGACGGTCCGCTGTTCAAGGGCAAACGCGTGGCGGTGATTGGCGGCGGTAACTCCGGCGTTGAAGCGGCCATCGACCTGGCCGGTATCGTGTCCCACGTGACACTGCTGGAGTTCGACGTGCAGTTGCGCGCCGACGCGGTGTTGCAGCGCAAGTTGCACAGCCTGCCGAATGTTACGGTGATCACCCGTGCGCAAACCACTGAAGTCACCGGCGACGGTCAGAAGGTCAACGGCCTGCGCTACAAGGATCGCCAGTCGGACGAGGAGCGCGCTGTAGAACTGGAAGGGATCTTTGTGCAGATCGGTCTGCTACCCAACACCGACTGGCTCAAGGGCACCCTCGAGCTATCGCCGCGCGGCGAGATCATCGTCGATGCCCGAGGCGAGACTTCACTGCCGGGGGTGTTCGCTGCCGGTGACGTGACCACCGTGCCGTACAAGCAGATCGTGATCGCGGTGGGCGAGGGCGCCAAGGCTTCCCTCAGCGCATTCGATCACTTGATTCGGACTTCTGCGCCGGCGTGATCCGATAGCGCAAAAAAAAACAAAACCCCATGAGCGATCGTGGGGTTTTGTCGTGTGCAGCTTGTGAAAGCAGGCATGTACGGGAACCCGCTTTTGTGGGAGCGAGCTTGCTCGCGAATGCAGTGTATCAGGCGACTCAAGGGGTGAATGTGAGTCCGCATTCGCGAGCAAG